>CAVOSF010000005.1:0-488565 GCA_963698815.1 uncultured Verrucomicrobiae bacterium | reverse complement strand
CCCATGGGCATAATTAAGTGTATTGGGACTATTCACTCCATTCGAACCGGAATAATACATATGATACATACCATCTCCCGCTAATTTAAGTACGGATGCACGATATTCATACGCTCCATCCCAATCAGCAGTGTTCGTTGAGGGAATCAAAACCGGACTGCTGCCATATCTTATCCAATTAAGTCCATCGCTACTATAAGCCAATCCAACAGCCTCAAAATAGTTAGAAACGGCGTGGTAAGCTGCTACATCAAAAAATACAGCATAGGGAAAAGAAAAGGGTTGTCCTGGCGTAGATGTTGCATTAGGGTTATAAATTACTGTACCAAAACCGTCAAACTGATAAAAAGGGGTGTTCGATGTGCTATTTGTGTTAGCTAGAAATTGCGTTGCATCCTGTGTGTTGCTTACAGGAGTTGTCCAGGTGATGCCGTCAACCGATTGCGCTGACTGAACAGTTAAAGTATTTGTAAGAACGCTTGCCCTGCCAAGATCCCAGTACCACATTTTATAGAAAAAAGCCCCTCCGCCGAATCCATTTGGATCGTATATTACAACGGGATGCGAAGGTCTTACACCTGCCGCAACCCCGGTAAGTACCGCCTCAGATTCCAAAGTCCAATTGATGCCGTCAGAAGAATAGCAAAGTGCTATATTGGCGACATTGCTGGCATCTTTGCCTTGACACCACATTTTGTATAATACGCTATCGCCATGACCGCTGAATGATTATGCATCATAAATTGTGCATGGGAAATAATCTTCAATAAGATTAGCAGCATCCAAAGGAAAATTAAGAGGATCGCTGGGGTACTCCGTCCAATCAGTAAATATCGATGCAGGCATATGAGTAGAGAAGGTTATGCACAAGATAAATATTAGAGACTTAAAGATGGGGAATATTTTCATTAATGTCCTTAATTGATTCAAGTTATTAGTCGAGGCGTCAGTTATCACGACATTGCTCGTGTAATCCCTAAATGGGGAACCTTGAGAGCTGTCACGCGTTGCTCGTTACCCCCTTGAAGGGAGAGCAGCTTTAGCCTGCTCTTCCTAGATCCCTAGCCAAAGGCTAACAAGTTGCTGGTTCTGCCAAGCTTGGAACGACTCCTTTTAATCCATGCTCAAGAATGGCCATCGATTGGTCTGTTAGCATCTGAACGACTTCTCCGAAGCAGATCAATAACGTAACCGATAACCCTTAACTATGTCCAAATTTTTATAACTAGAAAAGTGTTTTTTTGGAACTATAGTGGACCGCTCTATAACTTATGGACAATTATTCCACAGGCAAAGTGATTTTTCGAGCAATTGCTTTGTGTATAGAAATTGTGAAGATAAATTTTAACTTTTGAAATTTCCAGAGAGAAAGGTATGCTCTCTAATATGGAAGAAATCTACGGCTATATTGAGAGCATCGTCTTTACCGAGAGTGAAAAAGGGTTCACGGTGGCTCGCCTGAAGGAGCCGAAAAAGAAAGAATTGACTTGCATCGTCGGGGTGATGCCCTCCGTCCAGCCCGGGGAAACAATCCATTGCAAGGGCGGGTGGAAAATCCACCCGGAATATGGGCAGCAGTTTGAAGTAAAGTCTTTCACAATTAAAGCACCTACTGACCTGCTGGGGATTCAAAAGTACCTCGAATCGGGGATGATCAAAGGGATCGGGCCGGTCTATGCGGAAAGGATCGTCAAGTGCTTTGGGTTGGAGACGCTGGAGGTGATTGACAAGTCGCCGGATCGGCTGCTGGAGGTGCCGGGCATTGGGGGCAAGCGTGTCGAAAAGATCAAGGCTTGCTGGCAAGACCAGCAATCGATCCGCGAAGTGATGATTTTTTTGCGGGGTCATGGGGTCAGCCCTTCTTATGCGCAAAAGATCTTCAAAAATTATGGCGACAAGAGCATCGAAAAGGTGCGCACGAATCCTTTCCAGCTTGCTAAAGAGATCCATGGGATCGGCTTTAAGACGGCGGACTCGATTGCGCAAGGGCTTGGCATTCCCACTGATTCGCCGGCAAGGATTGATGCGGGCATCGAACATACCCTTTGGGAGCTGTCCAATGACGGCCATGTGTGCTATCCGCTGCAAAGTTTGATTCCTGAGGTAGAGGAGATTTTGCAGGTTCCCAAAGAAGCTCATTGAAAATAGGATCGCAGCGCTGGTGGAAAAGGAAGACCTCGTCAAAGAAAATGAGATAATCTGGGTCAAACCTCTTTACCTAACAGAGGTGGGGATTGCAAGGGAGCTGGCGCGATTAAGACAGTCCGTCTGCCGCATCCGTTCTGTGGATGTGGAAAAAGCAGTAGTTTGGGTGCAAGAAAAACTGAAGATCGACCTCGCGCCTGAGCAGAAGGTGGCTGTGGCTAACGGGGTCAAAGATAAGATCCTGATTGTCACCGGCGGGCCGGGGACCGGAAAAAGCACGATCACGAAAGCGATCTTGGCAATTTCTGAAAAAATTACTTCGAGAATTCTACTTGCGGCCCCGACGGGAAGAGCTGCGAAACGCATGACCGAAATCACGGGAAAAAAAGCGTTGACGATCCATAGTTTGCTAGAAATCGATTTTTCTACGGGAAAATTCAAACGCAATAAAAATAACCCGCTTCGTTTGCGACCTCTTCATTGTCGATGAAGCGAGCATGATCGATACGCAGCTGATGAATCACCTGCTGAAAGCGATCCCGGATGAAGCAAGAGTGATTTTCATCGGGGATATCGATCAGCTCCCTAGCGTGGGGCCTGGCAATGTGCTGAAAGATCTTATCCAATCGGAAAGGATCGCTGTAACACAGCTCAAAAAGATCTTTCGGCAAGCGGCCAATTCGATGATTATCACGAATGCCCATCGCATCAATCAAGGGGAATTTCCAGACATTTCTTTCAATCCCCGGGGAGACTTTCAATTCATCGAAGCGGAAAACCCTGAGGATGTCGTCAAGATCGTCTGCGATCTTGTCGTAAATCGTTTGCCGAAATCGCATCGTTTTCATCGCTTCGACGACATCCAGGTACTTATCCCCGATGAAACGGGGGTTGATCGGCAGCGAAAACCTCAACACGGTCTTGCAGCAGCAGCTCAATCCTTCGCCGACTCCCCTCTTTCGCTTCGGACGCTGTTTTCATGTGGGCGACAAAATCATGCAGATCCGCAATAACTATGAGAAAGAAGTCTACAATGGCGATGTCGGCAAAATCATTGAGATCGATCTGAATGATCAGACTTTGAAAGTGGGTTTTGAGGGCAAAGTTGTGCCTTACGATTTTATCGAAATCGATGAGTTGATCTTAGCGTATGCCGTCTCGATCCATAAATACCAAGGCAGCGAATGCCCTTGCGTTATCATCCCCGTGCACACGTCCCATTTCAAATTGCTCTTCCGCAATTTGCTGTATACTGGGCTGACGCGAGGAAAAAAAAGAGTGGTTTTTGTGGGGACCAAAAAAGCAATCGCCATTGCGATCCGCAATGAGGAAGTCCTCAAGCGGCACACCGGCCTGAAAGAAACGGTCTGTCAATTTCTCCCTTAGAGTCTGTCTGCGAAAATCCTTGGTTTGCTTTATGCGCCTTTTTCCGCATTTTGTGAACCCAGCCCTGAAGGCCTGGGATTATTATGGCGATTTGGGAGGGGCTTCGCACCCCTCCCAAATGTCAATTTTTGAAATACCCGGCCCTTAAGGGCCGGGTTTCCGCCGGAGGACGGATCAAAAATCAAACTAAGAATTTTCGCAGACAGACTCTTAGCGAATTTCAGAGCCGGGCTTGGCTTGATAAAAATGGGGGAGCTCAAAGCCTTCAGGGAGATCGGCGCTGAGGAGCATGCCTTGACTTTCGATGCCCATCAATTGCGCTGGCTGCAGGTTAGCGACAACGGCAATCTGTTTTCCAACGAGTAAGGAAATATCGTCCATCTTTTCCCCAATCCCGGATACGATGGTGCGTTTCTCAGTCCCTAAATCTACGGTAAGCTTGAGAAGTTTTTTGCTTTTTGGGACGCGCTCGACATGCAGGATTTTGGCGACGCGCAGATCGAGTTTGCGGACATCGTCGATAGAGATCTCTTCTTTGGAAGTCGCGGAACCTGTTTTTTTCGCTTTGGAAATCTCTTTGAGTTTTTCGATCTCTTCTTGAATGATGTCGTCTTCAATCTTGGTGAACAGGGTTTTAGGTTCAGGCAAAGTTTGCCCTGCGATCAGTTTTGAATCGACCGCTTCTTCCCATTTTTGTTTCGCAAGAGATGTCTTAAATCCAAGCATTTTCCAGACTTTTTCCGCGGTTTCTGGAATAATGGGAGAAGAGATAAGGGCAAGAACTTTTAAACACTCTAGGCAGCATGCAATGCTGTTGGCCATATCTTGGTGGGTCACTGCACTACGCGCTGAGACCCAAGGTTTTTTAGCGTCGAAATAGACGTTGCCTAGCTGTGCGAGCTCCATGATGACTTGAGAGGCGCGGCGCAGGCGGAAATGGGCATACGCATCATCCGCTTCTTTGGCCAGGGTATGCACTTTGTTTAAGAATTCCCGATCTTGATCGTGCAAATTTTTCACTTCAGGGATTTTTCTTTCGCAGTTGTTGCATGCAAAAACGAGCGTGCGATTGATGAGATTGCCGTATTTGGCGAGCAATTCATTGTTGCAGCGCGCTTGAAAATCTTTCCAAGTGAATTCCGAGTCTTGGCTTTCGGGGGCATTCGAGGCGATTGCGTAACGGATTTGATCTGCCGTGAATTGTTTGAAAAAGCGCTCGAGGTCGATATACCACCCTTCCGACTTACTAAACTGGCGTCCTTCGAGGTTATAAAATTCGTTGGCAGGAAGCTCGTCGACGAGTTTGTAGGGAGTATTTTGCCCCATGATCTGCGCGGGGAAAAAGACGGCATGAAACGGAATGTTGTCTTTACCGATGAACTGGACGAGTTTTGTCTTTGGATCCAGCCAATAATCTTTCCATGCATCGGGCTTATGATTTCTTTCAGCCCATTCTTGAGTCGCGGAAATATACCCAATGGGAGCATCGAACCACACATAGAGGACTTTGCCCTCAGCGCCGGGAAGTGGGACAGGGATTCCCCATTGCATATCTCGAGTGATGGCGCGAGGCTTGAGCTCGTTGATGTATGTTTTTGCAAAATTGATGACGTTAGGCTTCCAATCTTTTTTGGAGATCCATGCGTTGAGTTTGTCTTTGAAGAGATCGTAACGCATAAACCAGTGCTTCGTAGGCTTGCGAACGAGGGGGGATCCTGTCAATTTGGAGCGCGGGTTGATGAGATCTGTCGCCTCATAGCTGGCCCCGCATTTTTGGCATTCATCGCCGCGGGCTTCCGTAAATCCGCATTTGGGACAGGTCCCGGTCACATAGCGATCTGCGAGAAATTTTTGGTCCTTTTCGGAATAGAGCTGCTCCGTAACCTTCTCTTCAATATAGCCATTCTCGAGCAAGTCCATGAAAAACTGCTGCGTCGTCTTCGTGTGTCCTGGCCACGTCGTACGCGAATAATGATCAAAAGAGAAGTTGAGCTGCGAAAAGAAGTTTTTCAGAAGTTCGTGATAGAGATCGACGTGCTCTTTCGGGGTCCTGCCTGCGAGTTCAGCGCTCAAAGTGATCGCAATCCCATATTCATCTGAGCCGCAAATATAGAGCACATCATTGCCTTTTAAACGCTCATAACGGGCATAGCAGTCGCCAGGAAGATAAGCGCCAGCAATATGGCCGAAATGAAGCGGGCCGTTTGCATACGGCAGAGCACAGGTGATGAGGACTTTAGGATGCATAGTGAGAGTCTATTCTTTTCCTGGCGTTTCGTCTTCCTCTTCTTCCATCTTCTGGAGATCTTTGAGATATTGTTCGCTTGGGTTGCGTTTGATTTCGCTCAGCAATTTGCTCATGGTGACTTCATGGCCTGATTTGATATAAAAACGCGCTAAACGGATGGCCTGGTTGGCCAGTTCGAAATTATTTTTAAACAAGCCTCTTAGGCTTTGATTTGTCAGCTGCTCTCTGGCGAGCGTATACTCTTTCATAGATTAACCTCTTTGTACTCGGTGTTCTTCTGCGATCACGATGCTGCGCAAAATGACGTACGCCTGTTTTAAATTGTCATTGACAATGTGATAGTCGTAATTGGCCATCATTTCGATCTCGGCTTGTGCCCAAGAAAGCCTCTTTTCGATCACTTGCATCTCTTCCGTCTTGCGTTTGAGGAGCCGTTCTTTGAGCTCTTCAAGAGAAGGAGGGCTTAGGAAAATGTACACCGCAGGAAAATTTTTTTCCTTCAACTGCATGGCCCCTTGTGTATCGATGATCAAGAAGACATGGTTGCCTTTTTCCTGCTGCTCAAAGACGTGCGATCGCGAAGTCCCATAATAATAACCGAAGACTTCGGCATATTCAAGAAAATCTCCTTTCTGGACCTTTTCCTCAAACTCTTTTTTTGAAAGAAAATAATAGTCTTTGCCTTCTACCTCGCCAGAACGCGGCGGCCGAGTCGTACAGGACACGCTTTCATAAATACAAGGAAATTCTTGGGCCAGCATCCGTACAAGGGTCGTCTTGCCGGTGCCGGCTGGAGCGCTGAGGACGAAGACGAAGCCTTTTGAAATATTTCCTAGCAGTTTTTGCGTCATCTTACTCGATATTTTGGACCTGTTCGCGAATTTTATCCAATTCGCCCTTAATCTTCACAACAAATGTGGAGATCTCGCTGTCCGCTGATTTTGAGCCTAAAGTATTAATCTCACGGTGCATTTCTTGTGTTAAAAAGTCCAATGTCCTGCCAATCGCTTTTTCATGGGAAGCCAGATGCTTGCGGAACTGATCTATATGCGTACGCAGCCGCACGAGTTCTTCGGTCACATCCAGTTTTTCCGCAAGTAGAGCAACTTCTCGAACGACCCTCTCCTCCGCTTCTGCGTGCAAATGCCCGATCTCTTTCAGCCTGTCCGTTAATTTTTTGCGATAGTGGGTAAGAGGAAACTCTTTTTTCAGTTCAACCGCAGAGATGTTTTCTTCGATGATCTTAAGCCTTTTTTGGATATCAATTGCAAGGACTTTCCCTTCCGCTTCCTTCATCTGCATGAGTTCTTGCAGCGCGATATCGATGGCCTCCTTTAAACTACTTTTGAGGGTTTCTTCCTCATCTTTGGACTCACTCGAGGGAATCGTTTGCAGTTGGGAGACTAAAAAGGGCAGGTCGACCATTTTCCCAGGATCATACCCGAGGTCCATTGCGATTTTGTCCCATCCTTCTTTGAGAGCTTTAAGCTGAATGGCATAACTGGAGAAGAGTTTATTGCCCACTCCTTCGCTCTGTAGAGTGAGGCGCAAAGTAATTTGTCCTCGCTCGAGAGACTGGCTAAGCCATTTGCGGATCTCAATGTCAAACCGGAGCAAGTCCTTAGGCAGATAAAGAGACATGTCGAGCATTCTGCGATTGACAGAATGGATCTCAATGACAAATCGGCCCAGCGGTGAGCTCACGCTGGCGCGGCTGTAAGCAGTCATGCTTTTAATCATGCAACTCCCTCTAAAGAATTGTAAAATGTATAGACAAATTGAACCCTCATGTCAAGTTTATACGTTGACAGAAACCGGCAGCAAGTAATAAACTTTTTCTCGTTACACCAGGGGTGCTGAGCAAAAGTTGCTTGGCTGAGATGTATACCCTTACACCTGATCTGGATCATGCCAGCGTAGGAAGTGTGGATGTTTAAAATTCTTTTTTTTCGTAAACTCCTGGTGGTTCTTCGATTTTTTAACCAAGGAGTCCGAAAATGACAGCCATTTGCCGTTCCATGGCGCACGCCCCAAAGGGGCGTCATCGCGTAGATCTTTCTCTCTATCTTGTCGCCAATCGCCCCTCTTTTCTCAATGAGGAGCTATTCCTTTCCAAGATCATGGAATCGGTAAAAGGGGGCGCGACCTGTGTACAGTTGCGGGATCATGAGAGTGAGTTCACAGAAACATTAAGAACAGCTTCGCGGTTAAAAAAACTGCTCCGAGGAAAGGTCCCCCTTTTTGTAAATACACTTCAAACGATCGAATTGGCTCAAAGGGTCAATGCTGAAGGCGTTTATCTTGAAAAACCATTTCCTTTTGGCGCAGCAAGGTGGTTATTGGGAGAAAAATCGATCATTGGCATTCCTGTCAAAACAATGCAAGACGTCTTTGTTGTACACCAGACGGATGAAATCGATCATATCAGTGTGAAAGTATCCGCTTCAAAGCGAACATATCCAAAAAATGATCAGTTATGGGAACCGCAAGGATTAAAAATTGTACGCGCAATTTCTTCCCATCGCATCGTCGCGATTGGAGGCCTCACTCTAGATAACGTAGAACCTGTGTATCGATTGCTTCGGCCAGACGATGGGATCGCCATGGCAGGCGGATTAATGGATGAAGAAGATCCTTGTGCGACAGCCCAAAAAATCCAAACCGTCCGTAAAAAAGTCTATGGTGAATTATGACAACAAAACGATCTCCCTTTTTCATTGCTTGTCTCGGCAATCTCTTCGAGCATTACGATACGGCGCTTTTTGGATTATTGTCTCCGTTTCTCGCGCCACTTATTTTCCCACACAAAGATCCCCTCACCGCTCTTCTTATGACCTACGCCATCATTCCATTAGGAATGCTTGCGCGTCCAATAGGCGCATTATTTTTTGGCCGTATCGGGGATGTTTATGGCCGAAGGCAGGCCCTCTTTTGGTCTTTGGCAGGAATGGCTCTGCTCTCAGGATGCTTTGCCCTACTGCCCACCTATTCACAAGTCGGTATCATCGCCCCTCTAAGCTTCTTGCTTTGCAGAGCCATGCAGAATTTTTTCTCTGCGGGAGAAACGATGGGCGGAGCGATCTTTGTCTTAGAAAATACTCCTGAAAAAAAGCAAGATTTGATGAGCGCCCTTTACAGCTCTTCGACAATGGGCGGGCATCTGTTAGCTTCAGTTGGAGTTTTTTTGCTGAGCCATTTTGAAAAGATCAATCCAGCATGGCGGCTTCTCTATGTGTTTGGATGCATTACAGCGATATTTGGGTGTTTCATTCGACGAGGCGCACCAACAGAGTTTTCTATTCGCCCCCGCACAAATCTTAAAGCCGTGATTTTGTCGTATCGAAAACCTTTTTTATTAATCGCAATCAATGCAGGATTTGCCAGCGCGATTTATCACATTGCCCTGGTTTTGATGAACGGCTTTGTCCCCTTAGTCACTTCATGGACAAAGACTGAAATGATGAAGATGAATACTTGTCTTCTCGTTTTTGACTTCTGCTTGCTTCCCCTCTTCGGCTGGGTAGCTTCGAAGATAACGCGTGAAAGGCTGATGTTGATCACCTCCCTTGCGGTCATCCTTTTCTCTATTCCGTTATTGATGATGCTTGAAGGAGCTACGCTGTTCCAAGTCATCCTTGCCAGAACTTGTTTCGTCATCTTTGGCGTTGCTTTTTTTGCTCCCTTTCACGCTTGGGCTAAACAGCTTATTCCTAAAGAACATCGCTACACAGTGATTTCCTTGGCCTATGCTCTGGGCTATCAAATTTTGGGAAGCCCAACCGCTGCGATCTCGCTTTGGGTTTTTCAAAAGACAGGGCTTGTCTCGAGCATTGCCTGGTATTGGATCCTTCTCGCTGCGACTACTCTATTTCTGAACCTCAACTGGAGAAAAACTCATGAGCCTCGATTTCAATCAAACCCTCAATAGCAGTTTGTATGGAGTTTTAAGAGGTGTTTGTGTCCACACGATCATTTATCCTCTGGGAGTGATCAAAATTCACCAACAGAGCCAGGACGAATCTGAAATTTGGCTGCGCATCGCAAACCGGATATTCAAGCAAGAAGGGACAAAAGCATTCTATAAGGGGCTTCATCCTCAACTTCTCAGAACCAGCCTTAATAGCCTTTGGGTCTGGCCCGTCCTTACCCAGACCCCTCTCTTTTTGCAACGCTTCCATTTCGCAGAAATCCCACAGCAAGTGCTTACAGGCCTTTTCATTGCCACCATAGATGCCTGCGTGACAACTCCTTTGGAAAGAGCCAAAATTCTTTCCGCTTTTCAGGGCAAGAACACATTTGCTTTGTCGAATTTCTTATATAAAGAAGGTTGGCGCGGGTTCTCCACACACTGGACGAAGCTCGGCATTAACTGGTCTACTTTTCTCGCTGCGCAGAAATATTTTCGCAACCAAGAACCCGATGAAAATCCCCCGCTTTCTCAATTAGTGAAAATCGGAACAAAGACTGCAATGGTGGTTAGTGTGGTCGGTGCGCCATTTGATATCGCTAACACACTGAAACAAACACAGAATCTCAGCCCTGCCCAGCTTTTCTCGAGGACGGGCATCTACAAATGGTACCGCGGATGGCCTCTCAGCACAGCCTCTCTCCTCGTTCACAATGTTGCTTCTGTCTACGTTATTGACAAGCTGGAGAACAAGAGCGGGAAATCCTAATTTATTGATCTTTAATGACTTAAGATACTATATCTGGGCTATTCTTAAACAAACCCAACTGATGCTCTTTTCTATAAAGAGACTTTATCGGATCGAAGCTCATCCGGTGGATGGGGCATGGGCCGTATTTCTGGATCGCAAGAAGGTGCTCTCGGGTGGCATACCCTTTGTGGGAAGAAAAGTTGTATTGGGGCCACTCTTCATCGAAAGTGCGCATGATCTGATCCCGGGTCTCTTTAGCGATGATCGATGCCGCGGCAATGGACTGGGAAAGGGAATCTCCTTCGATGATGGCGCGTCCTGGAATGCGCGTAGGTGGCATTTTATTGCCGTCGACGAGTAGAAAGTCAGGCTGCTGCTTGAGGTGCGAGATGGCGATCAGCATCGCCTGAAAAGTCGCTTGGAGAATATTGATCTGGTCGATCATCAAAGCATCGATGATGCCGATCCCATAGTCGATCTCGGATAGGGCGAGGAGTTTTTGAAAAATTTGAAACCGTTCGGCGGGAAGTAATTTTTTACTATCGTCGACCCCTTCGATGAAAGTCCCCTCAGGAAGGACGCATGCCGCAGCCACAACGGGGCCGGCAAGGGGGCCTCTTCCCGCTTCATCTACCCCCGCAATCCGTTTGTAGCCCCATTGTTTAATGGTGCGCTCCCACACCATCATCGATTCCAAACGCTTGCGTTCTCGGCTCATCATTTAAGTAGCAGGCTGATTTTCTGCAGGCCCACCGTTTTGTTCTTCTTTGCCATATCCAATGTGCTCTTGAACTTTGGAGGCTTTTCCGGAGGTTCCGCGGAGGTAATAGAGTTTGCTTTTGCGGACTTTGCCCGTTCTGGTCACTTCGATTTTTGCAATTTTTGGGCTATGGAGCAAAAAGACTCTCTCAATGCCGGCGCCATAAGAAAAACGATAAAGAGAGATAGTTTCGGAAAGGCCGCTGCCGCGACGGGCGATAACGGTGCCGGTAAAGATTTGGATGCGCTCTTTGTCGCCTTCCATGATTCGCTGGTGAATAGCAATGGTGTCGCCGACGCGGAACTCAGGAATATTATTCTTGAGCTGCTGGCTTCAATTTCTTGAATCACTTGACACTGTTTCATAGTTCTATCCTCATTTCTTAATTTTGATCAATTCAGGGCGCACACGCTGTGTTTTTTCGAGCCCTTTTTTCTTGCGCCATTTTTCAATTTCAGCGTGATGGCCGCTTTTTAAAACTTCAGGGACCTCCCTTCCTTCGAATTCTCAGGACGGGTATAGGAAGGCCCTTCTAATATTCCTTGCTGAAACGATTCATTTTGGGCGGCTTCTTCATGCCCTAATACTCCAGGAATAAACCGCACTGTTGCATCGACTAAAACAATCGCCGCCAAGCATCCATTGGTCAATACATAATCGCCAATGCTGATCTCTTCATCGATCTCTTGCTCAATCACTCGCTCATCGAGGCCTTCATAGTGGCCGCAGACAAGGATCAGATGAGGCTGCTTTGCTAATCTGGATGCCGCTTTGGCATCGAATAACTTTCCTTGCGGAGAGAGATAAACAACATGGGAATCGGCTCTTTTCACAGCTGCGGATCGCCTGGCTCGTAGGGCCTGGCATCAGGACCATTCCTGGCCCGCCGCCATAAGGCCGATCGTCCACTTTTCGATGTTTGCCTTCTCCAAAATCGCGGATGTTCTTTAAGCGGATATCGATCAATCCCTTCTCGATTGCCCTTTTGATCATGCTGACGTTGAAGGGGCCTTCAAAATATTCAGGGAATAAAGAGAGAATATCGATTTCCATTTAAGAGGGTGATTTACCCGCTTTTTTCGCTTTGTTGCGTTGCATCGTTCTTTTCAACCTGCGCGCGTGTTCTTTTGCGCGGATCTCCTTCATCACATCAGGAGCAATGCGGGCAATCAGAGTTTGTGCATTTGAAGTGATCTCCGCTCCTGAGCCCGACCCAATAGTTGATGCGCTCGATATTCAGCTGAGAATCGTTCGTATTGCTAAACGGATTGTACCAGCCGATCATTTCGAGATATTTGCCATCGCGGGGATTGCGAATGTCGGTAACGACAAGACGGTATGTTTGTCGGTTTTTGCGCCCTTGTTGTCGCAAGCGAATTTTTAACATATTTGAATTTTCTCCTATTTAGAAATTCCACGGCATGTTGCCGCCAAAGGGATCTTTGCCCTTTTTCATTTGATTTTTAAAGCTGGGCATCTCTTTACAAAACTGTTTCAGTTTTTTAAATCCTTTCACCATTCGATTGACGTCGTCGATCGACGTTCCGCTGCCTTGCGCAATGCGGCGGCGGCGGCTGGGGACAAGTTCCACTTTTTCCATTCTTTCGTGCAGGAGTCATCGAGTGGATCATCGCTTCGATCTTGCTGAATTCTTTCTCGTCGAAATCCATCTCGCCAAGATTGGACATGCCCGGCAGCATTTTTAAAAGGCTCTTTGAACGATCCCATCCTCTTGACCATGGCCATCTGCTTTAAATAGTCATCGTAAGTAAATGCCGCTTTGAGGATCTTTTTCTCGAGCGCTTTGCTCTCTTCTTCATCGATGTTCTCTTGCGCTTTGCGGACGAGATTGATCACATCGCCCATGCCTAAAATCCGATCGGCCATCGAATGGGGATTAAAAGGCTGCAGATCGCCGATCTTTTCGCCGATCCCTTCAAATTTTAGAGGTTTATTCGTCACTTCGCGGATCGAAATCGCAGCTCCTGCTCTTGCACTTCCATCGAGCATCGTCAAAATCGTCCCGGAAATCTGAACGTGTTTGTCGAATTCGACAGCTGTTTTCACTGCGTCTTGTCCTGTCGCGGCGCTGGCAACAAAAAGAATTTCATGAGGTTGGACAGCGGCTTTAATCTCATCGAGCTGCTGCATGAGCTCTTCATCGATGTGCAAGCCGCCGGCCGTATCGACAATCAGACGTGTCGAACCTTCTGTCTTTGCCTTGTGCAAAGCGTCTTTGGCCACGCGGACAGGATTCTTTTCCCCTTCGATCGAAAAGACAGGAACATCGATTTGAGAAGCGAGTTTTTTGAGCTGTTCGATAGCAGCGGCCGCTGCAAATCGCAGGCGGCGAGAAGTGTACGCTTTTGAGGATGTTTTTTCTGGAGATAAGCAGCGAGTTTGGCGCAATGAGTCGTTTTTCCGGAGCCTTGCAGGCCGCAGAGGAGAATGACATGAGGCTTTCCTTTGAACTCGAGGGGAGATTCTTCCGATCCCATTAAAGCGACGAGTTCTTCGTGGACGAATTTGATGAACTGCTGCCCGGGAGAGACCGATTTGATGACGGCATCGCCGAGCGCTTTTTCTTTGACGCGCTTGACAAAATTGCTGGCCACAGAATAGTTCACGTCGGCATCGAGCAAAGCAAGACGCACCTGCGGACGGCATCGGAAATGTTGTCTTCAGTCAGGGTCTTTTTCCCAATCAAACCGGAAAACATCTGCTGAAATTTTTCTGTGAGCGAACCAAACATAAAACCAATATTTTACTTGTCGAGAAAACGCACCTATAAAAAACGCGATTCTCTCTAAAAATTTGTGACTTAGATAATAGAGAGAAACTTATTCAAATTCAAGGAAAAAGAAGCGATCATGTCCTGCCCAATCTTTTTCCACGCGTTCATTTTTCCAGTGTTTGGCCAGAAAACAGGTTTAATACGGTTTCTCCCTGCCCTGCGCCGATTTCTAAAAATACTTTCGCTTTAGGATTTAAGTGGGGTGGAAGCTCCTTCTTAATCGCCGGTAAAAAAGCAAACCATCCTCGCCGCCCACTAAAGCTTCTTTGGGCTCAAAATCTTTGACGGAAGGATCCAAGGTTAAAAATTCTTTAGAAGAAACATAAGGAGGGTTGCAAAAAATCAAATCGGCCTTGCGCCCGGCAAATGGAGCGAACAAATCGCCATGAATAACTCTACCTGGACATTGTTCTTTTGGGCATTCTCTGCGGCGATTTGCAGTGCTTCTTCTGAAATATCGGACAAACAAAGATGCAGATCAGGGCAGGCTTTTTTTACAGCAATGCCGATACAGCCCGATCCCGTGCAAAGGTCCCAAGCGGTTTTTTGAGAAGAATCTTCGTTGCGAATGATGCGGCAGGCCTGATCGACTAAAATTTCCGTCTCCGGCCGCGGAATCAGCACATCTTGGGAGACTAAGATCATGCAATGATAAAACGGGACTTCCCCGATAATGTACTCGACAGGCTCCCCTTTGCTGCCCGCTTAAGCATTACGCGTAAGTGTTCCAGTTCCGCTTCTTGCACCGGGCGATCAAACTGCATGTAGAGGTCAAGCCGCTTTAAATTTCAGTGCATGGCCGATCAGTTCTTCTGCATCGCGGCGGAGCGTGGACAATTTTTCTTTTAGAAAATCGGCGGAGATGGTAAAATTTCGCCCAATGTCTTCATTTAAACGTTTTCTCGCCAAGAGATTCAGTTTGGCTTGATAAAAATGGGCGACGAGGGCTTCTGTGATTTCATCGAGATCGCCGTCCATGACAAGATTGAGCTTGTAAAGCGTCAAATCGATCCGGTGGTCAGTGACGCGGTTTTGAGGAAAGTTATAAGTGCGGATGCGCTCGGAGCGATCGCCTGTTCCCACTTGAGTGGAACGCAAGGTCGCCATCTCTCTTTCCGCCTTTAGCCGCTTTTCTTCGGCGATTTTGGCGCTGAGCAAGCGCATCGCTTTCTCTTTGTTTTTATGCTGGCTGCGCTCTTCTTGGCAGGAGACGACAGTGCCTGTCGGAATATGCGTGATGCGGACGGCAGAATCGGTGACGTTGACGTGCTGCCCGCCGGCGCCGGAAGCGCGGTAGGTGTCGATTTTGAGATCTCTTTCATCTAAGACGATTTTTTCCTGTTCATCGGGTTCCAGAAGGACGGCCACGGTGATCGGCAGAAGTATGCACCCTGCCTTGCGCTTCTGTCTTCGGGACGCGCTGAACGCGATGGGTGCCTGCTTCGTATTGCATCAGGCGATAGACGTTATGTCCTGAAAGGACCATGACATATTCTTTAAAGCCGCCCATTTCTGATTCCGCGCAGGAGAGAAGTTCGTATTTCCATCCTTTTTTGTCCGCATACTGCTTGTACATGCGCACGCAATCGCCGACAAAAATGGCAGCCTCGTCGCCGCCGGTGCCGGCGCGAATCTCCAGGATGATATTGCGGCTGTCGCGAGGATCAGGAGGGATGAGCAAGAGATTCAAGCTGGTGCCGAGCATGTGCAATTTCGGCTTCCAGGGCAGGAATTTCCTGGCGGACGATCTCGAGGAATTCAGGATCTTTTTCTGTCTTTAAGAAGCTGCTCGATTTTCTTCTAATTGCTTCTCTAAACGCTCACATCGTCTGCCATTGTTCTTTGATCTCGGAAAGATAGGAATGCTCTTGGGCGAGTTCGCGGTACTGCTTTTGATCGGCGAGCACATCCGCATGCCCCAAAAGCTCTTCGACCTTCTCAAATCGCTTGAGAAGTTTGCGAATCTGCTCGTCCATGAAAACTAGACCTTAAGTGGTTTTCTTCTTTGCTTTTTTCTCGACAGTCTTTTTAGCAGCTTCTTTAGCGCCTTCTTCTTTCTCTTCTTTCTTTTCCGCTTTTTTCGCATAGCGTTTGACGAACTTGTCGACGCGGCCTTCAGAATCGATAAACTGTTGCTGCCGGTAAAGAAAGGGTGGGAAGCAGATGAAACAGGCACGCTGTAAACAGGATACTCTTTTCCTTCGTACATTTCTTTTTCTTTCGGCTGCAATGTGCTGCCGCAAACGAATCTAAATCCCGTTGAAGAATCAACGAATAAAACTTCTTGATAGGGAGGATGTCCTTCTTTTTTCATAATCTGCTCCTTATAATCGATTCAAACTATCCAGTTAACACTAAACCTTTTTAAAAAACAAGGAATGTTTGTGAAAATAAAATATTACACTTCACTTTCCTTCTTCCAGGCGCGAAAGGCCATCTGCGCAGTGAGAAGCCCTTCCAAAACCCCTTCTTCATAGCGGAATAAAGGGTGCTGCTCGAGTTCAGGGAAATCATTTGGCTGCAAAAGGTCGTCCGGAGTAATGCAAGGATTCAACTCCCGTGCGAATTTTAAAAGCTTTTTTCGCTGCTCTTCAACGAGCTGCTGGAACACTATCTCCATTTTCTACTCTCCTGAGCCTAAAAAAGCTCCTCATCAATTCCGTGCATTCTTCCTTCAAAATTCCTGTTGTCGTTTCCAATCGATGAATAGGATGATCGATATCTAAAAGATTCACCCAGCTTCCATGCGCCCCGCAGCGCAAATCAGGCGCTCCCCACACCAAACGTTTGAGCCTGGAATGGATCATGGCTCCCGCGCACATCGGACAGGGTTCCAGCGTGCAATAAAGAGACGCGTCGAGAAGGCGCCAATTGGATAAAATCTCCGCCCCTTTTTTCAAACAAAGCATTTCCGCATGCGCTGTCGCATCAGAAAGAGTTTCGACAAGATTGTGCGCGCGCGCTATCACTTCGCTGTGGACCACAAGAACTGCACCGATCGGCACTTCTTTTTTCGCGTACGCTTTTTGCGCTTCGATTAACGCTTCGCGCATGAAATATTGATCGTTTTCCATAAATTTTGCAGAAGCAATTTACACTCGTTACTTCTTAAAGTCAATTTTGAAAAAGCCGACAATTTTTTCTTTTAATCGATGGCGGCATTTTTCTGATTGAACCTATTGCGGCGTTTAAGGTACAATAAAGTCAATGTTTTACAACTTAAAGTTTGTCTATCTCTTTTTAACTCTCAATATCCGGGAGATATTTTAAATGTCTTTAGATAAAGGTACTAAGGAAGAAATTACCAAGAAGTTCCAACTTCATGAGAAAGATACCGGGTCGGCTGATGTTCAAATTGCAATCCTCACAGAAAGAATTGCAGAGCTCACAGAACATTTAAAGCTCGCCCCAAAGGATCATAGCTCAAGATTGGCCCTTCTCAAGCTTGTCGGGCAACGGCGCAAGCTACTCGACTATCTCAACTCAACTGATACCAAGCGCTATCAAAATTTAATTACACGCCTCAATCTCCGTAAGTAAATACTTACATTGAGGCATCAGACTAAACCGCCAAGGGAATGATTTTTCATTTGGCGGTTTTTTTATCTCGCAAAACATTCGTTGATATTGCTATAGTGCTCCTTTATTCTTTTTCAAGAATAAACAGGAAGAATGAAATGTCCATTTCTGCGGGAAAATTGATTTTTCCGCGCCAATGGTCAATTCATCTTCCTGCTGCTATAAACTATATTTTGGAGTTTACACAATGGAATTTAATCGAAAAAGCATCACAGTCTCCATCGGCGGACGCGATATCACTTTTGAAACAGGCAAAATCGCCCGGCAAGCAGGAGGCTCGGTCATCGTCCGCTCCGGAGAAACGATCCTTCTGGCCACGGCGTGCTCTGCGCCTCCCCCTTCTGAGAACACCGATTTTCTCCCTTTAAGAGTCGATTATCAGGAAAAATTCTCCTCCGCAGGAAAAACCCTGGGCGGATTCATCAAACGCGAAGGCAGGCCCACAGAAAAAGAAATCCTCACTTGCCGCCTGATCGACCGTCCTATCCGTCCGATGTTTGAAGATGGCTATTACAATGAAGTGCAGCTGCTCGCCTACGTCTATTCTTATGACGGCATCCACTCTCCCGATCCCCTTGCGATCTGCGCCGCTTCCGCAGCTCTTGTCATCTCCGATATTCCCCTTATTAAACCTATCGGCGGCGTCCGCGTCGGACTGATCGATGGCAATTTCATCGTCAACCCCACCATCGAAGAGCAAAAACGTCCCGCCTTGACTTGATTCTGGCAGGAACAGAAGATGCCATTTTGATGATCGAAGGATATGCCGACTTTCTTACCGAAGAGCAAATTCTCGAAGCTGTCGAAGAAGGACATCAGGCGATCCGCAAAATCTGCCAAGCTCTTGGCGATTGGCAAAAAGAGATCGGCAAACCTAAGAATCACAGAACACCTTCGCCTGATTCCTCAGGAACTTAGCGGAAGAGATCCATGCATTGTGCCGCAGATCGCATTGAAAAAGCCCTTCGCATCAAAGAAAAACAAGTCCGCGAAGAGACGATCAAAACGATCTCTGAAGAACTGATGGCCAAATACTTCCCTGAAGGCGAAACTGCGCCAAAATACAAAAACAACGATGTCAAGGCGCCTTCAAAAAAGTGCAATCCGATCTCATGCGCAAAATGATCCTCGATGAAAACAAGCGCAGCGACGGACGCACTTGCGATCAAATCCGCGCCATCGATATCGAAATGTCCCTCCTTCCACGCACGCACGGAAGCGCTCTTTTCACACGCGGAGAAACCCAATCGCTTGCCGTCTGCACACTCGGCGGCGAGACCATGGCCCAGCGCGGTGAAAACCTCGAGGCGAACTCAACAGCCGTTTCTATCTGCAATACTCCTTCCCTCCCTTTTCTGTCGGAGAAGTGGGCCGCATGGGATCTCCTGGACGCCGCGAAATCGGCCACGGCAAACTCGCTGAACGCTCCTTGGCGATGATCATTCCCTTGATGGAGCATTTCCCTTATGTCATCCGCTTCGAGTCCAACATCACCGAGTCCAATGGCTCTTCCTCCATGGCCTCTGTCTGCGGCGGCTGCCTTGCTATGATGGATGCCGGCGTTCCTATCAAACGCCCCATTGCGGGCATCGCGATGGGACTGATCCTCGAAGAAGACAAATATGCGATCCTCTCCGATATCCTCGGCGTGGAAGATGCCCTTGGCGATATGGACTTTAAAATCGCCGGCGACGCTCACGGGATCACCGCCTTCCAGCTCGACATCAAAGTCGAAGGGATCAACAAGCAGATCATGCAAGCAGCTCTTGCCCAAGCAAAACAAGGACGTCTGCATATCTTGAGCAAAATGCTCGAGGTCTGTCCGAAAGCCAAAGAACACCTCTCCACCTATGCTCCTCGCATCGAAACCGTCCAGATCAAGCCAAGCAAGATCGGCACCGTCATCGGCCCAGGCGGCAAACAGATCCGCGCAATCATCGAAGAAACCGGCGTTCAGATCGACATCGACGACAGCGGCCGCATCAGCATTGCCTCCACCGAGCAGCGCAGGCGATGGAACGCGCAAAAGAGATCATCCACAACCTCACCGCTGAAGTCGAGATCGGCAAAGTCTATAAAGGGCGCGTTGTCTCCATTGTGCCCTTTGGATGTTTTGTCGAAATTTATCGGGAAGGAAGGCCTATGCCATATCTCAGAATTGTCCCACTCGCGCGTTCAAAACGTCTCCGATGTCGTCAAAGAAGGGCAAATGCTCGAAGTCAAGGTCCTCGACATCAACGACCGCGGACAAATCAAACTGAGCCATAAAGCCCTTCTGCCCGCCCCACAAAGACAATAACTTCGCAAAAAAAACCTCTCTTGGAATCCAAGAGAGGTTTTTTATTTGCAGGCGGTGCTGCTCAATCATTGCATGTGAGTCGGTCATGCTTTAACTAATTCTGGATGTGTGCGTAGATAGGCATTGACCACTTGACGGTCGAAGAGAGTCTTAACAATGTCGGCCACGATCATGAATGGGCCGAAGAAGATATCTCCCACGCCGCGGTAGATGTGGGAAAGGCTGATCGCCTTTTTATCTAGATCGCTTGTGCGTACGTAATCATTGATGTTCAAAATGATGCGTACGATTCCTGTAACCACATTTAATCCAGGGAATAGGATGAGGACCTTGGCAAGATTGTTGATAACCATGCGCTCCTTACCCCAATAACGATGATGGTATTGTTCAGGGTCTTTTCCGTTTTGTCTCAATTTTTCATCCCTTTGATGGACGGCGACCTTCCATCTGTCTGCGGTTTCGAAGCCCAAAGCTGGATGGATATCTAAAGTGTGAATACTGCTCATAGTTTAACTCCTTATTGTAAAATGCCGATGGTGCGCAAATAGGCACGATAACGGCCGTTAATATCATCGACGGCGCCGCGGAAGCGGATATGGGAAGGCGCCATCTCCTCTTTTTTGTGCTGAAGGTGAGATGAAGTCGCTCCATCGTAACGCTCTTTGGCTGTTTTGAGGGCAGCGTCTCGGATCGACTTGACACGCGATTCTTCCTGATGCAGGCGGTTTCTTTCTGCGATAGAGCGCGCATCGATGTTTGCGATTTGGGCTCGGGCTTCATTGTCTGCCTGGACGACGCTCAGCTGCATGGTATTGTTGTGCTGATCGTAGGTCGCTTTATCCCTAGCTGGGAGTCTGTCATAAGCGATTTGCCCATGGTTTGTCATCTCAGCTACTGCATGTTCAAAGCGGGTTTTAGCTTCGCTTTTGCGTCGGCTTGCCCTCTCTTGAACGGTTTGCCTTTCACGGAGATTCTCGATTTCGAAGGCTTTAAGGTGCTTTACAGACTCGTCATTGTTATAGCAATATTCGGCATACTCGCAGTCGGATTGATAACGCTCTTGATGCTCTGTTGTACTCCGTTGAAACCCACTCTCCGCTTTGGCATCCTCGGCATCATAGTTTCCTTTGATTTTATCGTAATCGTTCTTGAGTTCTTTGAGGCGTCGCAGCTCGCCACTTTCTAAGAGGTTGTATTTTTCTAATTTGTCCAGAGGATAAGTCTGAATGATCTCCTCAAAGGTTTTTGCAGCCGTTTCTGCATGCCATTGCCCACGCCATTCGGAAGGGGCAGGAATATGATAATCAAACTTGCGATAAGAACATTGTGAAATGCGGTGCATCGCTTTTTCATAAGCATCGATGATCTCGATTAAGTTCTTTTCTCGCATTTGCAGCCGAAATTTGTCTGAGAACTGTTCAGCTGAAATAATCCCCCAACGCAATACTTTATCCCATCCATGAGTTTGCATTATTTTCTCTAAACTCATGGGAGAGGCATCGTCGCGGAATTTAGCCAATTCCTCTGGGTTCTCATAATTGTCAAACTGCAGGCTGTACCATGAGGTTGCAGCTGCCCCTAAAGCGCAAGGAATAGCAATCAAAGCGATGGGCCATGAAGCCACTCCTAAACCGACTGCAGCAAGGACTGCAATGCCTCCACCTGCCATAGCCATTCCTAGAAGTCGCAAGACAAGACGGGAGATTTCAGCAAATGACGGTCCCGAAAAATCGCTTTGGACCGCTTTCCCATTCCAATTAGGTGCGGATGGGGAAGGATTATTTGTGGATTGAGGGTTGTTTGTTAAATTAACAGCTTTAACTGCCATAAATAATGTCTGTAATAAATTACAGGCATTATATTGAATATAGAATTAAATAAATAGACCTAAAGCAATAACATAACCAACTTAAAATTATACTTGCTGGGGTGCTGGACCCTCAGGAATGTTGGGGATCTTATCCGTCGCCTGCTGAGGAGGGGGCGGAGGGGTCTTGCGCTGAAGGTCTTGGGTAGCTCTTCAGACGCTGCTTTTTCTTCTCGACATCAAATTTGCCATTCATGATTTCAAGAACATCATCGCGATCTAATGTCTCAAATTCCATGAGCATTTCGGTCATCAGCTGAACTTGATCGCGGTTGCGCTTCAATAATTTCTCTAGCGCGTTTGTGGGCTTCATCGAGGATCGAGCGCACTTCTTTATCGATCGCTTCTGCTGTTGCTTCAGAATAGTATTTTTCATGATAGCCCGGCATGCCGAGATATTGGCCGCTTTCGCTGCGTTCATCATAGGCAACAGTCCCAAGCTTATCGGTCATCCCCCATTCGCAGACCATGCTGCGGACAAGGCGTGTCGCTTGGGTGATGTCCATTTGGGCGCCGCTGGACATATCTCCGACAAAGATCTCTTCGGCAACACGTCCGCCCATGAGGACTGCCAATTGGTCGAGGAGCTCTCGTTTCCAGTAGCTTAAACGGTTCTTCTTTGGCATGAAATGGGTCGCGCCGAGCGATATCCCTCGTGGGATGATCGTCACTTTATCAACAGGATCGGCGTGTTTAACAATCAGGGCGACGACCGCATGGCCAGATTCGTGATAAGCTGTTGTGCGTTTTTCATTTTGGTCGATCTCGAGGCTGCGTCGCTCTTTGCCGTAGCGCACTTTATCGCAAGCTTCTGCAGCATCGGAAGCTGTCACAGCAGATCGGCCTTTGCGGGCAGCAAGAAGGGCGGCTTCGTTGAGAATATTCATCAAGATCAGCGCCGGAAGCTCCGGGAGTATTGCGGGCAATGTCCATCAAGTCGACAGAAGGATCGAGCTTGATTTTGCGGGCATGGACTTTAAGGATCTCAAAACGGCCTTTGATATCGGGAAGATCGATGATGATGCGGCGGTCGAAACGGCCTGGACGCAGGAGGGCTTTATCAAGAACATCAGGACGGTTGGTCGCAGCGATCAAGATGACCCCTTCATTCGTATCGAATCCATCCATTTCGACGAGAAGCTGGTTCAGTGTCTGCTCTCTTTCATCATGGCCCCCGCCGATGCCAGACCCGCGATGGCGTCCGACAGCGTCGATCTCATCGATGAAGATGATGCAAGGAGCATGTTTTTTCGCTTGGTCGAACATATCGCGGATACGGCTAGCGCCGACGCCGACAAACATTTCGACGAAGTCAGAACCGGAGATGAAGAAGAAGGGACGGTCAGCTTCGCCGGCAATCGCTTTGGCGATCAAGTGTTTTACCTGTTCCTGGAGCGCCGACCATCAGCACCCCTTTGGGAATGCGTGCGCCAAGAGCAGTGAATTTCGCAGGGTCTTTTAAGAAATCGACGATCTCCTGGAGCTCTTCTTTGGCTTCATCGCAGCCGGCAACATCTTTGAATGTCACTTTATTGCGCTCTTTGGTCAGCATTTTTGCAGGAGATTTGCCAAAATTCATCGCGCTCGCTGCCGACGCCTTTCATCTGGCGGGAGAAGACGAAATAGAGCAGAAGGACGACGAGGACGACCGGCAGGATCGTCAAGAGGTAGCTGAAGTAATTAGGAGAAGGCTCTTCGCTCTTAAATGTTTTTTCCAAGACAGCGTTGCGCGGCTGGTCGGGAGCTTTAAAGGCGGCGCCTTTATTGGAGGGAAATTCTCCCATTCTTGCTTGGCTTGTGCAAACCAATGGCCATACACTTCAGGGTCTTGTTTTTCTAAAGCGCGTGTAGAAAGTTCCTGGTTATTGAAATACCAAGTGACATTGGCAACAGCTTGGCGGGCTTTATCGAGCTGGGCATCATTTTTTTCCAGTTCATCATTGACGTAAGCCGATTGCTCGAGCTGGGCTTTATAATTGCGGACGCTCCTGAGCTGGACGAGGCGCACATTTTGCTGCTCTTTATTGAGGTCGGCGACAATCTCATCGAGAGACGGTCAGCGCATTGCGGTAGACAGAGAGCTGTTCTTGAATACTCTGTTCGGACTCCACGTTGGAAACTTGAGCCACTTCTTGTTCTAAATTCTTGAGCTGCTGCTTCATCGCTTCATTGCCAATCCCTAAAGCAGGAGAGCGGAACCTTTCGATCAGCGTAAGCAGATCTTTGCCATAGGCATCGACCGCAGCTGGGTCAGGATCTTGAGAAATTGCGGGAAATAATTTTTCCAAATCGGCAAGGCTTGTGATCTCTTTGTCCGAAAGCTCTTTGATCGACAATCGCATTGTCTTTGTCGGGAGTATTATAGATAGGATCGACGACGAGATACCCGCCTTTGGGGATAGGCTGGCCGCTTAAATGCAGGAAGAGGTCGGAAGCTTCTTTCACAGCTTTGATTCGAAGCAGTCATTTCTTGTTCGAGGTGCTTTTTTTGGCCTGTCAATTCTTGATTGCGGTTGAGCAGTTCGAAATAGCGGAATCGCGCCTTAGCATCTTCAGATTGCTTGTCTTTGAATTTCCGCTGAAAGTGACGAGATTGTCATTGAGAGCAATTTTGCGGCTGTCTTCTTTTTGGATCAAATCGAGGTTGACAAGGTGTTCAATCTGATGGCTGAAAGCGACTTTGGCCGTTTTTTCCCCGTTGAGATTCTGAACGGTGAGAATGATCAGGATCGCTGCTAACAGGAAGATAAAGAAACCGCCAGGAAAACCTCGTTTAGATTCAGGTTTCATATTGTCATTGCTCATAAATTTTATATATTTCCTGTGAATCCTCAGAACAAATTTTCGGACCCCCAGATGGTAAATTAAACCATCTGCAGCTGATTAAAGTAAAGTGCATAAACGTCGCTTTCCAGAGGACTTACCCCCGGTTCCCTCATCATAACAAAATGGAGAATAATTTGTCTTTTATTTATTTAAAAAATTATTGATTTAATTATTTGATTAAACAAAAACAACCATTATGAATTAAAAAATCCCCGCCCTTAGTATGAAACTTTTTATTCGCTGCGCGATCATTCAATGCGCTAACCATCCGTTCGAGGATCTGGCGCGAAATTGTTAACCTTTCTTGCTCCAACCACCCTTTAATCAGGTATTTTAACTGGATTGAGGGCATAGGCAGATAGGGGTTGAGATCTAATCGCTTCCCGCCTTCCATCCCGGCGAGAATCGGTTGATTGACCCGATGAAAATATTCCTTGATTTCCTTCGACTCCTCTCCCAGCCGGCATAAGTTGGCGGAGACCCGCTTCCCAAACGAGGCGGTTAAAAAAGGAACCATCTCTTCGCGCATTTTCCCCCGTAAAAATCGGGTATCGCTATTCGTAGCATCCAAAAAATATGTTAAATTTCGGCCGCCCAGCCACTGAAGAATTTCCTTTTTCTCGACAAAGAGCAGCGGACGCCAAACCCTCATCCCCAGGAGGGAGGAGTCGAGGGCTAGTCCGCCCAGAGAAAACAAGGAAGCTCCCTCGAAAACCCGCTTTAAAACGGTCTCCGCCTGGTCATCCGCTTGATGGCCGAGCAGAAGCGCCTGCGCACCGATTTGACGGTAGACGTTCGAAAAAAAATCCAACCGAAACTCCCTTCCCTGCTCCTCCATGTTCCCCGGAGCAAACTCATTTCTGGAAATCGATTTAAGATGAAATTCGACCCCTAGCCGCTGCATCTCTTCTTGGATCTTTTGCGCTTCCGCAGCGCTTTCTTCCCGCCATCCATGGTCCACATGGGCTGCATGCAGCTCAAAAGCAAAAAACCGTCGAGATTCAAGAAGTAAATGAAGCATTGCCTTCGAGTCGGGCCCTCCCGAATAGCCGATGAGAAGAGGGGCGTTGGGAATTAGGCGTCTAGTTAGAAACTCTTTTAAGCTTAATAAAAGGGGGTCTTTCATCCGTCCTCCGGCGGAAACCCGGCCCTTAAGGGCCGGGTATTTCAAAATTCACGGCCTCCATTTTACTCCTTTTTATAATATTTGGAATTGTTTAAAATTCTCATCACTTATGCCCCTACTTTGGCGATATCTTTTACGCAATTTTTTTCAAGTCTTCCTGCTCTGCGTGGCGTCATTCATCAGCGTCCTCATCGTGATACGCTTTCAAGAAATTGCGCGCTTTGCCACATCGGGAGCGC
Organism: uncultured Verrucomicrobiae bacterium; assembly: GCA_963698815.1. Classification (GTDB taxonomy): domain Bacteria; phylum Chlamydiota; class Chlamydiia; order Chlamydiales; family Rhabdochlamydiaceae; genus CAJCIW01. The sequence goes on along the minus strand of CAVOSF010000005.1, from coordinate 462,638 downwards.
CAAAGCTCCAAGTAGCCCTGTTTGCGCTTCTTCAAGTCCCCTACATTCTCCCCATCGCGATCCCTGTTTCCTGTCTCATTGCAGCGATTCTCCTCTTCCAGCGGTTAAGCTTGACCCATGAGTTGACAGCGTTTCGGACCTGCGGCCTTAGCCTCAATGCGGTAGCCGCGCCTTTGTTATTGGCGGGTTTCTTTCTGACGCTCGTCAATTTTACCATAGCCAGTGAAATCTCGACGCGCTGCCGCTCCTTGTCGAAAAAATTGATCTACGAAATGGCGATGTCTAATCCTCTCTTCATGTTGCAAAAAGAGAGCTTGATCAAATTAAAAAACGCCTATTACGATATCGGCGTGCTCAAAGCGAACCGCTATGCGGAGGACGTTCTGCTCGTGGTCAAAAATAGCTCGAGTGGCCGATTGACGCTGATGTCAGCAAAGGAGCTTTCCTTAAAAGGAGACCTATTGAAAGGAGAGCAAGTCACCTTCATCTCCAGCGTCGACGCAAAAAACCAAAGCGGATTTGATCATCTTGTCATCGAAAACCAAGCGGAAATGAACACGAAAGCCGCCCATTTGAGCCAATTCCTTCAGACAGCAGACTGGGCAACTAGCTTTGAGTATCTCCCCTTACGGATGATGATGGCCCATGACCTCGTCGTAAAAAAACGTTTTGCGATCGGCAGAAGCGCACGCGTGGAAATCGCGCGCCGCGTTTCTATTTCTCTTGCTGCCTTCACGTTTACATTGATCGGCCTCTCCTTTGGCATGCAGATTAGCCGCGACCGTTCAAAAAAGGGAATCTTTTGGGCCATCGGACTGGCGGCCTTTTTTCTCGTCTGCTTCATCGCGGCAAAATCGTTACGGCATGCCCCTCTGATGTCGACCTTGTTCTATTTGGCGCCGCACCCGATCATCATTCTGCTTTCATTGCGCGGTCTTAAAGCGATCCGCGAGGGGGTCGAATGATTGTAAGTACAATCTGGGAGCGCTATCTTCTCCGTGAGATTTTGAAAGTCTTTTTTCTCTTTTTGGGCTGTTTCTTTTTCCTCTATGCTCTGATCGATTATTCCATGCACATGCAGGACTTCATCGCTGACAAGCGGATTCAGATCCCTCATCTTCTCGTCTATTATTTTTTCCATTTCATCAAACGCGCTGATCTGCTCATCCCCCTTTCGCTTTTGATCTCTACGTTAAAAGTCCTCTTCGCGTTAAATCAACGGGGCGAACTCATCGCATTGCAAGCCTCCGGCCTTTCGAGAAAAAAAATCCTGCGGCCCTTTTTCTTCATCGGGCTGCTTTCCGTTTTATTCAATTTGGCAAGTTCAGAGTTCCTTCTCCCATCCAGCCTTAACTTCCTCGACCGATTTCGGCAAGACCATTTCAAACATTACGATCGCGGCCATCGGAAAGAACCGGTCCATGCCATCCGGCTCAAAGACCGCTCGAAAATCATTTATCAAACGCTTGACAGCGAGAAAAAGTTTTTCCAAGACGTCTTCTGGGTGCGTTCCTTCGATGAGATTTGGCGCATGAAAGCGCTTTCTACGGATGTGGAAAACCCAGTCGGCTTCTATGTCGACCATCTCAAACGAGGCAGCGAAGGAAATTTTGAGAAGGTGGAATCTTTCGATCAGTACCGTTTCGACAAATTTCGATGGCAGCCCGATCCTACAGGCAAAGGTTACATTCCCTTGGAAAATCGGAGTTTAAGCGCCCTTTTGCACATGCTCGTGCAAAAAACAAAAACAACCGCTTACGAATACCCTCAAGTGCTGACCCATTTTCTCTTTAAAACGGCCATACCGTTTTTATCCTTGCTCGTCGTTGTAGCTGGAGCTCCGTTTTGTCTGAAGCACTCGCGCAATCTTCCTCTATTTTTCACCTACGCGATCGCTCTCTTCGGCTTTATCGCTTTTTTCGCTATGATGGACGCCGCTGTCATTCTTGGGGAGAACCTCGTCGTCTCCCCCTATCTTGCCATCTTAGGCCCAATTTTCTTATGCTGGGCTGCATTCGGCATCAAATACCGTAAATCCATTAAAGGCGGAACATGAACTCATCCTGGAATGTCAAAATCCTCCTGTTGTGCCATCTCATTGGAGCCTTGCTGTTTGCTAGCTTGTTTTGGCCCATCACGGAAGCCTTCTGGAACACAATCGATATTGCCTTCTTCAAATGCATCAACTCGACCTTAAGAGACCACCCTTATTGGCAGCTCTTTTGGGCGTTTGCCAACCATAAACTTGCGGATTGGGTGGAAGATCTTTGCGTGCTGTGCTTCTTTATCGCCTATGTCCGGCAAGCCCATCAGAACCTTGCGCAAACGCAAAGCAGCGGAGCTCGTTTTTATAGTCTTTTATATTGCCGCGATCTTGTATTTCATCAACCGCGTGCTTTTTAGAGAGAATCTCGACATCCCTCGTTTGAGCCCAACGCTTGTGGTCGAAGACAGCGTACGCCTCTCGGATGAGATCCCTTGGATGAAAATTAAAGACGAGGCCTCCAAGAGCTTTCCTGGAGATCATGCCACCACGGCCTTGCTGTTCGCTGCAAGTTTTTCCTATCTCGCTGGATGGCGTTTGGGAGTGCTCGCAAGCCTGTACGGCGCATTTTTATGCATGCCCCGATTAATTACTGGGGCTCATTGGCTCTCCGACGTCGTTGTCGGCAGCGGCACCATCGCGATCGTGTGTTTAAGCTGGGCCTTTTGCACTCCCCTGTTCACGCGATTTACAAACGGCTGCGAACGTTTATTCACTTGGTTCTCTCGTATTGTCAAGCCTGCCGCGTGAGAAAATGGGTCTTGATTCTTTGAGGGTGGAAAAAGTCGGTCACCACTTTCTTTACGGTCTCTATTTCGAAAGGCTTGCAGGAGAAAACATCAAAATAAGCATCCCCGTTCTTATCGACGAAATGGCCAGTGATCGAACTTGTCTCAATCAATTGGACCAAAGAATAGCCCGCTTTCTCCGGATCATGCGTGGCAAAATGTTCTAATACAGGCTCGCCATACGCAACCATATCGATCTCTTTGACAAGAGTCTTAACAAATGCTGCCAAATTCTCGCGGTTAGTGATTGCATTGCGATCGCATCCTTGGCAATCGAGGATCAAATGATATCCCCAATATCCCGTCTTTTCGCAACAAGGCGCTTCTTGCGTAAGTGTGTTCATTCATCGACCTCCTGGTTTTTTAATCAATCTAAGAGACACAGTAGAACAATTTTCACTATAAAAGATGTATTGTTGACTCTTACCGAGGTATCCCATGTCCAAAGCCTACGAAAAATTACATTCTCTCTCTAAAACGATCACACTGATGAGTTCCGTTGAAGCGATGCTCGATTGGGACAAAGAAACCTATATGCCCAAAGATGCGATCGAGGCGCGCTCTTTGCAACTCGAACTGCTTGCCAGCCTCATTCATCGCCAAAAGACAAGCAAAGCTTTTACCAAGGCCCTCTCAGCATTGATCGATATTGAAACGGGCGAGATCAAAGATGATCGCTTGTCCACACCCCAAGTCGCTGCATTGCGGCAGTGGCGGCGGGACTTCCAAAAAGATTCCAAACTGCCCAATGCCTTCGTCAAGCAATTCGCCAAGACCACATCGACCGCGTGCCATGTCTGGAAAACAGCCAAAGAGCATAACGATTTTAAAGCCTTTGCTCCCCACTTGGAAAAGGTGGTGAGTTTATGCCGAAAAAAAGCCGACATTTTAGGATTTACAGAACATCCCTACGACGCTCTGCTCGACCTCTTCGAGCCCGACATGAAGACATCGATCTTAACTCCGTTGTTCAGCAAGTTAAAACTTCCCCTCACGCAACTCATCAAAGACATCAAAGTCAAACCTCCGTTCACCGAAGATTTTCTCTTTCGGCATTGCCCCACACATAAACAGCTGGAGTTCTCCCACAAAATCTTGCACAAGATGGGATTCCACCCCTCATCGTCAAGGCTTGACCTCTCAGCGCATCCCTTTTGCAACGGCCTCAATCCCAAAGACATCCGGATGACCACAAAAGTCCATCCCGAAAATATCATGTTTTGCATCGGAGCTGTCCTTCACGAAGGAGGCCACGGCCTCTACAACATGAATTTAAATATGGAGCAATACGGCTCCCCGCTTTGCCAGCAAATCTCTTTGGGCATCGATGAAAGCCAATCGCGCTGGTGGGAAACGTTAATTGGACAAAGCGAGCCTTTCTGGCATTATTTTTTCCCTCGTCTTCAAGAAGAGTTCCCTGAACAATTCGGCGGAGTTCTCTTGGAAGACTTCTATCGCGCCATCAATGCCGTCAAACCAGGGTTCATCCGCATCGAAGCCGATGAAGTGACATATAATCTCCATATCATCGTCCGCTTCGAATTGGAAAAAGCATTGATCGAGGGCACTTTAAAGGTGAAAGAAATCCCCGAGGCTTGGAATGCAAAAATGCGCGAATACCTTGGCATTACACCTGAATTTGATGGGCAAGGCTGTCTGCAAGACATTCATTGGTCATTTGGCGCCATAGGCTATTTTCCGACATACACTCTTGGGAACCTCTATTCCGTCCAGTTCTTCAACGCTTTTGAAAGAGCGCATCCCAATTGGAAAGAGCAAGTTTCCAAAGGCTCTTTAGACTTTATCCGCGATTGGCTGAAAGAAAATATCCATAAGTTCGGAAGGCAATACTCCCCGCAGGAGATCTGCCAAAAAGTCACAGGCAACCCTTTAAGCGAAGAAGCCTATGTGAACTATTTAAAAAAGAAATACAGCGCGCTGTATCATCTGACGGTGGTTTGACTATTATACCGAAAATGATTCAAAAGTTGGTTTTTGGCTGCGTTGGCTATGCAGCACATTTTTTGTCTTCACTCGCGCCTTGTGCTTGCACAATGGTCGCTCGCTCCAGACAAAAAATTTGCGCAGCCGCCTTGCCAAATTCCCAACTTTTGAATCATTTTCGGTATAGCTCTATAGCCAGCTCTTAAATATGATGCGAGGCGTATTGATCCAATAATGCTCGGATCATTGTTTGATAGTTAGTATGATACTTTTCAGCTTCGCTTTTAAAGAAGTCGATGCTTGATTTTGTCAGTGATAGTGTGATTTTTTTTGTCTTTTGCTTAAAGACTAAGTCTTTAGGCTTGGGTAAAAAATCATCAACTATTTGTATCTTTCCTATCCGTTCTTCTGTATACTTAACTTTTTTGCGTTTTTTCATAAATATTCCTCCCTTCTCTCCAATAACCAGCACCGAAAATGCGAATGTTGTTATTTCTATATGTAAAACGAACAGTCATGACTGCATCGCCAACTTTACCAAAACAATAATAGCGAACTTCATTGGCTGAATGCTCAACATCTTTCGCAATAATACGATTCGGATCCGAAAAAGCTTGCTGAGCTTCGTAAAATGAAATTCCGTGCTTTTTCTTATTCGCTTCATTTTTTCTTGAATCCCACTCGAATACCGTTTCAGCCATAGGAATGGCATTCTAGCAAATAACCATATTAAATGCCATATCTTTATACATATCAGAAGTCAAGAGAAACTTTTCTGCGGGTAAAAAATGAAAGTGAGTTTTTCTTAGACAAGGCTTGGAACGACAAAGAGCGGGAATACAAAGCGCCCGTTTAGATGGAAGTATCAACATTGAGAACTGCGCCAAATCGAGCCAGCCCAATACCATAACAAACAAAAGCGCATAATTCAGCGATCTCTTTTTCACTAAAATGTGCCCTCAATGGTGCAAGATCTTCCTCTTTGATTTGTTGTTGGGTTTGGACGACTTTTTTTGCAAAATCAACCGCTACCTTTGTTTTTATGTCCTCAATGAACTGGGTAGGACACCCATGCGACATACAATAAGCGCAACCAATTTGATAAGCGACGGCTCGACGGACCTCTTCTTTGGAGATCACGATCAAGATCGCAGCTTTCATAAAAGCTTGCGAGTAGGGCCATCCAATTCTTAAGCAATATTGGATTATGACCCAAAAGCCTCGTTAACGGATTATCGCCATTTTCTGAATACGATATGTAAGCCATAACTTCCCTCATTTTTTTGTGATTTTACCATTTTGGTGAAGTCACCAAAATGGTTACCTTCGGGCTGTCCGGTATTTTGGCAGGCTATTTTTCCCTTATCAAGGTAAGGAAAGCATAGGACAATAAAGTGATTTTTTCAAGCACGATAAGGATCCTAATTGGCATAAAATTGACAAGAAAAAGGCCTTAAAGATTTCTCTTTAAGGCCCTCAACAGGGAGGAAAATAGTAGTTGATTGGGTGATTAACGTTTGGAGAATTGGAAGCGTTTGCGGGCTCCAGCCAGACCGTATTTTTTACGCTCTCTTTTACGAGGATCGCGTGTCAGGTATCCTACCACTTTCAGGTCATGGCGGCGCTCTTTGTCTTCCTGCACAAGAGCGCGGGCAATGCCAAGGCGGGCTGCAATCATTTGTCCTTGAATACCGCCGCCTTTGACGCGGATGAGAATATCGTAGCGCTCTGGAGCAGAGACTTTTTTGAGAGGGGCTAAAATGGCCTGCGCTGGAGCTGAAGTGGAAAATAGCTCTTCAAATTTTTTGCCATTGACGAGGACGGTTCCTTTGCCGGGGCGAAGACGGACGGAAGCAACTGATGTCTTTCTTCTACCTGTTCCAATGTTTTCTTGACTTTTCATAATTCCTTCAAAAATTCGCTTAAAGTTTAGATGTTGACTGGGATCGGAGCTTGCGCTTGCATATCATGCTTTTCGCCTGCATAGATGCGCAATTTTTTCATTTGCGCTTCGGTCAAACGGGTCTTTGGCATCATCCCTTTGACGGCATGCCAGATGATGTAATCAGGCTTGCGGTCGAGCATGGTGCGATAAGGAACTTCGCGCATCCCGCTCATCGCGCCCGTATGGTAGCGGTAAATTTTTTGAGCTTCTTTTGCGCCTGTCACGACGATTTTTTCCGCATTGATGATCACAACGCCATCGCCGGTATCGACATGAGGGTGAAGCTTGGCTTATGCTTTCCTCGTAGAATTTTGGCAACTTCAGCGGCAAAGCGCCCTAGGGTTTTGCCAGAAGCATCCAGCAAGAACCACTTGCGCATTGGGATCACTTCTTCTTTTGTCAGAAGAACGGTCGAATTTTTCTTCTTCGTCATGGGTTTAAGGCCTTAAAAAAAGGTTCAATGATGTTTTTGTAAAGTAAGAATGCCAGTCTACTTTTCCCTTCATTTTTTTTCCAGAACACATTTGCGATTTACTACTTCAGCATTTCTTGCCAAAAGATCTTTATTAGGGTAGACTTTCCCCCATTAGCAATAGATTTAAACATTATTTTGAATTACTCATGCGCTCATTTAAAAACTTTTTTTATCCGGACCTATGGCTGCCAGATGAACGAGCTCGACTCGGAGATCATGGTCGGCCAGCTCGAAAAGCGCGGCTGACGCGCATCGACGATGAAAACGACGCCGACCTGCTCATTTTCAATACCTGCTCCATCCGCGATCTGGCCGAGCGCAAAGTCATGGGAAAAATCGGCCAGCTCGGCCGCAGCCCGACCAAACGCGCCGTCATCGGGGTCACCGGCTGCATGGCCATGGCCAAAAAAGAGACCCTTTTCCGCAAACTGCCCCATGTCGACTTCGTCATCGGCACAAACAATATCAGCGACCTCAACGAAGTCTCGACGAAGTCCTGCTCACCGGCAAACAGACGATCCGCACCGACGACCAATTCGAAGAAAATCTCGACTATCTCATCGCCAAACGCGACGACCCCGTCAAAGCCTTTGTCTCGATCATCCGCGGCTGCGATAAATTCTGCACCTACTGCGTCGTCCCTTATACGCGCGGCCAAGAAGTTTCCCGCCCCCCCGAAAGCATCTATCGAAGAGTGCGCAGCGCCTTGTCCAAAAAGGCTATAAAGAGATCACCCTCCTCGGGCAAAACGTCAACAGCTATGGCAAGGACAAGCCGGAATGGAACTGCCTCTTTCACGACCTTCTGTATCGCTTGGATAAAATCCCGGGGCTGGAGCGGGTCCGCTTCATGACCTCCCATCCTGTCGATATCACCCTCGAGCTGATGCAGGCCATCCGCGATCTTCCCTCCGTTTGCGAATTCGTCCACTTCCCCATCCAGGCCGGATCCAACCGCATCCTGAAAAAAATGCATCGCATCTACACCGTCGAAAAATACCTGGAAAAAGTCGAGCTGCTGCGCTCGATCGTTCCCGACGTCTCTTTGGGAACAGACATCATCGTCGGCTTTCCCACCGAGACAGAAGAAGAATTCCAGCTGACCTACGATATTTTTAAACAGATCCGCTATTCGGTCGCCTTTATCTTCGCCTACAGCGCGCGCAAAGGCACCCCCGCTTTCCGCTGGAAAGACGATATTTCCGAAGAGGTCAAACAAGACCGGCTCCAGCGCCTGCTCAACTTACACAACGAAATCTGCGCACGAGGAGCGGCAAACGATGCTCGGGGCGCAAGTCGAAGTGCTTGTCGAACGGCGCAACCGGGATGAAAAGCACCTCAAAGGGCGCACCCGCTGCTGGAAGAATGTGATCTTCACTGGAAATGATAGTCTCATCGGCACTTTGCAGACCGTCAAAGTGACCGGTTTCAGCCACCAGACTTTAATTGGGGAGCTTGTATCCTGCGCCGGGTCTAAAAGTGAAGCCTAGAGTGTACAGATGAGTGATTCGGATGGTTAAGTTTCTCTCCCTTGCCTTTTGATTTTAAATGAGTTGAATTTAAATCATTGCCAAAAATGCAGTTAATGATTTAGGATTAAGTTATAATCCCGTATGGATTTTCTCCATACGAACACCACAGGCTGATACCTGTGGTCTTTTTTTTACGCAACCGAATGAAACGCGACCGAGTTATCTCCCTTATCGATGGTTTCAATCTATACCATGCGATTCTTAAATTTAATGATCAGTCATTGAAATGGCTTGATCTTAGAAAGCTCTCGCAAGAATTCCTACATCCTACTCGTGAAGAGTTAACTCAAGTAATATACTTTTCCACAATCGTTACTCATCTTGATAAAGATGCTCGCATAAGGCAGAAAACTTATTTGCAAGCTTTGAAACTTACTGGTGTTAAAACGGTTTTGGGGCAATTTAAAGAGAAGGACAGAAAATGTCCGGAATGCATGTTTCAATACCTAGGTCATGAAGAAAAAGAGACTGATGTTAATATCGCTTTAACGCTTATAGATCTAGCTTATCAAGATGCTTATGACAGAGCTTTATTGATAACTAATGATTCTGACCAGGTTCCTTCGATTCGAAAAGTTATAGAACGTTTCCCGGAGAAGGAAATTACAATTTTAATACCGCCTCTCACTCGTGAATGTAATGAGCTGATCCAAGTTGCATCCGACAAAGCTAAAATCATACATGACCATTTGAAAGCATGTCTCCTTCCTGAAGTGATCACCGATGCATCAAAACAAATATTCGTTAGAAGACCCAGAGAATACGCTCCGAATTTCGCAAGCATTTCTTAATATCGTTCAACTTTTTAAAGAATGAAAAACCTTCCCGGCCCAGTTGTTGGGCCAGGAAGAATGAGAACCACTATTTTTTGAGAACTTTGGCGATCGCGAAGCCAGCTAAGAACCAGCCGACCACTAAATCAACAATATGGGCAAAAACATATCCGGATGAAAAACCCCACCAATTCCAATCGGGGAGATAGCCTAAAATACCCACGGCTAAGCCGAACACCGTGACAAACCCTACTTGTTTCTTAAAGGGTAGATTTTTCGCCTGCAGCAACATCCAGGTCGCAATAAAGGCTCCGATAATTTGAATGATCAAAGAAATGATAAACGGCCCAATTGTCATCTTGCCAATGCCTTGAGGCTTGACAGAGGCAAACATAAAAGGACCTTTCTCGAGCATTTGCATGCCCGCAGTCATATCCTTTTGCGATGTTGATCCATCATGGTAAGCAAATGTGTTGGGCAGGACATACATCCCTGCTTCAGGAGCATTGGCTCTTATGACGTCAGCGACATCAGATTCATTGTTAAATTTTTTCAAACATGTCTGATGCCACGGAAAGATCATCCATGAGAATAAACTCCAGATGAAAACGATCAAGCCGCCGATCAGAGCGCACTTTAAATGGTTTTTGGACATAGGACCCTCTAAGTAAGTTAGGTTACAAAAATTCGATATAATCTTTTTTTCATTTGCGATCAAATATTTTTTTTGGATCATCAGAACCCAGACTAAAAATTTGATTCCATTTCAATAATCAAATCTAAATGTTATAATTTAGTTCAACTATGCAATTATTGTGAATTAAAATTTAAATATGAATAAAATTTCACCTCTCGACATCCGCGTTGCCGTCCTCGTCTATCCCCTTGTCTCCAAGGAGGATACGCTATCTGCCACGCCATTAGGAAAACCGGTAGCACCCTATTCCGGCGACGAGCGGATGATCTCCCTTTTCCAAAATAGTCCAAAGGCCCGCTTTGAACTTGACCGGTCGAATGTGCCGCTGATCCTAAGAAAAGGACAGTTAGTTATTTTCAGGGTTTTTGAGATCTTAAAAGTTCTGTTCAGAGAGAAAGAGCGCTCCACAATCTTGGACGAGGTCTATCCCCCAAGGCAGCTATGGGTCCCCAAACTCCCCCATCCCCCTTTTCAGACTTCTAAACCTCCGCGGTTTTTCTGGCACCCGGCCTATATTTCCCCTAAAGATGAGTATGCCCCAAGCTGTTTGATGTCCGAGGCAAAAGAGGACAGGCCTAAGGCTGTCTTTAATTCATTCCCTATTTGCGATTACGCAAGAAAAGCGCTGCCAAAAAAAGGGGTATTGCGGCAAGACCACGAAGGATTCGTCTATTTAGAGCTTCCTGATCGTTTTGTTACTGATATTTTTCCATTGATCCGCGGTCAACATTGCGAGGCGGTGCCTTTATCCTCTCTAGAACCATCGCCAGCGCATATCCCGGTCATTTTGCCCCACGAATGGGACAAGATTAAAGGATGGGGCGAGATTGATGAATTGGAAAAAGCCTTCTCTTTTGACATCGTTCAGCTTGTTTCTTTGAAGCCAAAACGGTGGCCGCAAATCGAAACGGTTTATTTCTTTGAAATCGAAAGCCAGAGACATCGAAAACTTCCGCGAGCGCCGCCTTCTGCCGCCGCGTATCCGAGGACACTTCTTCCACGTTGCTGTCGCCTTCAAAAAGTGCGAGGAACAGGCCGAGACGCGAAAAGAAGTTTTCCGGCTTAACGTCAGTTGTTTTGCCGCCTAAGTTACACCCGCTAAAACGCAAAGACTCGTGTTTGCTTTTAGCCACACGTTGATGGATTCTATCTTTATATATTCCTCTACTGATTCGTTCGATTAGCCCCTTTTTACAAAAATATGCAAGCATTCGAGAAGAGATTCCTGCAGCCCGAGCATCCTTGGTTGTAAAAATCGCTTTTCCAGCAAATTCTTTGATTACATGATCATATTTTGAGATTGTCATAAGTCTTGTGTAACACAGGTACCCAAAAACATCAATCGGGGACTTATATTACATGACTAGAAAAGCGAATTTAATCTCTAAGTGTCATATAGTTAGATGTTTAAGTTTCGCAAAGACGTCAGACCAACTCATTTATAACTGCTTCTCAAACTCGTCTTCGGAAAGTGTTTTGACGTGTAATTCTTTGGCTTTGTCGAGCTTGGAACCGGGTTCGTCTCCTACCACGACAAAATCGGTATTCTTGGTGACGGATCCTGTGACTTTCCCCCCGCGCTCTTTGATGAGTTTGGCGGCCTCGTCCCGCGTGTATTTTTGCAGTGCCCCGGTGAGAACAAAGGTTTTATCGGAAAATGCATGGTCTTTAAGGCGCTTCAATTTGATCGCTTCGGGATGGACGCCATGCATTAAAAGCATCTGGATCTCTTTGAGGTGAGCGGGATCTCTGAAATATTCGACGATGGAATGGGCGATCTTATCCCCGATTCCCTGAATCTTTTTCAATTCTTCAACGCTCATGCCGGCGATTTTTTCGATATCGCCTGTAGATTCCGCCAAAAGTTCGGCTGTCCCTTCGCCGACATATTTAATCCCTAAGGCCAAGATAAATCTTGCTAAAGAGACTTTGCGGGAACGGTCAATGCTCTCATATAAATTTTGGATCGATTTTTCCTTAAATCCATCGAGTTTATGAAGATCTTCTTTTGTCAGGGCATAAATATCGGAAACAGTGCGGACGAGTTTTTTGTGAAAGAGCTGTTCGACGACTTTTTCGCCCAGATGTTCAATGTCCATGGCGTCTTTGGAAGCAAAATAGGCGATGCGGCGCATCTGCTGTTCAGGACAATGCTTGGTGTTAGGGCATCGCACTGCGACTTCCTCTTCGCTGTGGACAACATGAGTGCCGCAGCTGGGACAGGTTTTCGGCATTTTCCAGGGATGGGAATCATGCGGACGGCGCCGCTTATCGACTTCGACGACTTTCGGGATCACATCCCCCCCTTTTTCGATGATGGCCCAATCGCCCTCGCGGATATCTTTGCGCTCTACTTCTTCTTGATTATGCAGCGTCGCCCGCGCGATCGTGCTGCCGGCAAGAAAAACAGGTTCGAGCTCGGCAACCGGGGTGAGAACGCCGGTCCGACCCACCTGGACTGTGATCTCTTTAATCCGGGTGAGCGCCTGTTCGGGAGCGAATTTATAAGCGACAGCCCAGCGGGGGCTTTTCCCTGTGACGCCCAGCTGATCGTGATATTTCAGCTCATCGACCTTGACGACGATCCCATCGATATCAAACGGGAGTTTATGCCGCTTCTCTTCGATCTTATCGGCAAATTTCAAAATTTCGTCGCTATGGCTGCACCGTTTGCGAAAGGACTCATCAAAAACAGGAAGGCCGATTTTTTTTAAATAGTGATGGCATTCATGCTGGGTGTCTACGGGAGGATCGACTTCATCGGCAAACCCGTAAAAAACGGCGCTTAATTTTCGCGAAGCAACCTCTTTCGGATCGAGCAATTTCAAAGAGCCGGCCGCGGCATTGCGCGGATTGGCATAGAGCTCTTCCCCCGCCTCTTCTTTTTCCGCATTGAGCGCTTGGAAGACTTTGTGCGGCATGAAGACCTCGCCGCGCACCTCTAACACATCGGGAAGATGGGAACCGATAAGCTCCATGGGAACAGAACGGATCGTCCTCATATTTGCCGTGATCTCATCCCCTTTTCGGCCATCGCCGCGCGTGAGCGCTTGGACAAAAACTCCCTTTTCATAACGTACTGTGACGGCCACGCCATCCATTTTCAATTCCGCACAGAAATGCACTCGGGAATGACCAAGAAGCTTTTGGACCCGCTTGATGAAATCTTCAAGCTCTTCTTTCGAATAAGTGTTGGCAAGCGAGAGCATGGGAACAGTGTGCGCCGCCTGTTTGAAACCTTTTGTGAGCGCTGCGGCAATCCTTTGCGTTGGGGAAGAAGGGCTCACCCAGTCGGGATGCTGCAGTTCAATCTCTTCGAGTTTTTTGACGAGCTGATCGTATTCATAATCGGTGATGACTGGTTTTGCATGGACAAAGTAATAAATATCGTGTTTTCGGACTTCTTCGATTAGATCGCGATATTCATTCTTAGAGACTGTTCTCAAACTCGACTCCATTGATTTTTGATGGATTTTTCTTCGCGCTTTGATTCTATTCCGCAGGACATAGTTAAATTAACTGGACCAAGGAATAGAATCAAAGCCCGAAGAAAAAGGCGCAAAAAGCAATGAGTCCAGTTTGAGAACAGTCTCTTAGTCGCCTTAGAATACAAATTGCACCTCAAAAATGATCGTGGAAAGCGGGGCAAGATGGATTTGTATTCCCGTCCGCTTTTCATTAGGATCGAAAATGACCTCCACACTCTGGTTAATTTTGCCAGATCCCCAATATTCTTCTCTATCGGTATTGAATACTTCTTGGATCGATGCGACATTAGGCAGCCGGAATAAAATATTGAGGGACAAAATTGGGAGTAAAATTATGGACGCAGAAGAGATAGCCGATTTGTCCCTTTGCGCAAATAGCTGATCACGCAATTTTGCCGATCGGAAAAATCGACCCATTCAAAACCGCGATGATCGAAATCGAATTCCCAAAGCGCCGGATTGGCCAGATAAAAATGGTTGATCTCTTTAAAAAACTGTTGCAGCATCGCATGCCGCTCATAAGCAAGAAGTCCCACGGGAGCTCTTCTTTGCAATTCCATTCATTCCACTGCCCGATCTCCCCGCCCATGAAAAGCAGTTTTTTTCCGGGCTGGCAAATCTGATAGCTGTAAAGCAGCCTCATGTTGGCAAATTTCTGCCAATCATCGCCGGGCATTTTGGAAATTAGACTGGCTTTTCCATGGACAACTTCATCGTGGGAAAGCGGTAATATGAACCTCTCGGAAAAAGCATAGAGAAGCCCAAAGGTCAGATCGTTTTGATGGTAAGAGCGATAGAGAGGATCTTTATGAAAATAGCGCAACGTGTCATTCATCCATCCCATATTCCATTTCAAATCAAAGCCAAGCCCATCCCATTCCAGAGGATGGGTCACTCCTGTAAATGACGTCGATTCTTCTGCAAACATCAAAATATGGGGAAAGCGCTGATGAACGACGGAATTCAAATGTTTGATAAATTCGATCGCCTCCAAGTTTTCATTGCCGCCATATTTGTTGGGAATCCATTCTCCCGTCTTTCTCCCATAATCCAAATACAGCATGGAAGCGACAGCATCGACCCGCAGCCCATCGATATGCATCTTATCCAGCCAGAAAAGAGCGCTTGCGATGAGAAAATTGGCGACCTCATAAACGCCCGTAGTTGAAAATATAGGTATTCCAATGGGGATGGAATCCTTGGCGGGGATCTGCATGCTCATAGAGATAGGTTCCATCGAACTGCGCTAAAGAAAAATCGTCTGTGGGGAAATGCGCAGGCACCCAATCGAGGATCACCCCGATTCCTTCTTGGTGCAGATGATCGACAAAAAATTGAAAATCTTGCGGAGTTCCATAACGGCTTGTCGCTGAAAAAAAACCGGTGACCTGATAGCCCCAGGATTCATCCAGAGGATGTTCCGAAATCGGCAGCAATTCGATGTGCGTAAAACCCATTTCTTTGCAATATTTTGCCAGTTCGACCGCAAGCTCGCGATAACCCTGTCTTGTTTTTCCAAGAACCGAGATGGACTTCATAGACGGTCATCGGGTAAGAGTCTTTGGGCCGGCGCGCGCGCTCCTGCATCCATTGCTGATCCCCCCATGCATATTTATCGACATCAAAAAGAATAGAAGCCGTTGCTGGCCGAAGCTCTGAATAGAGTGCATAAGGATCCGATTTGATCCGAACATGGTTTTGCTCTGTCCGAATTTCAAATTTGTATTTCTCGGTTTGCTTAAGGCCCGGGACAAAAAGTTCCCAAACCCCCGACATCCCCATCATCCGCATCGGATTGACTTTGCCATCCCAGTAGTTAAAATCGCCCACCAGCGAGACCCCTTTTGCTTCAGGCGCCCAAACAGTAAATTTTGCGCCCTCGATCCCTTGATGTACGCAGAGCCGCCCCCCCATCGCTTCATAAAGCCGATAGTGGACCCCCCGGTTGAAAAGGTGCGCATCCATGTCTCCAAATGTCGGCAAGAAGGCATAAGGGTCATAGGCAAGGATCCCATTTTGATGGTAAACGCGATAATCGGCAAAAGTTGTATTGGCAGGAACTTCACATTCAAAAAGTCCGTCCCCATTAACTTTCTTAGCTTCGATGTCTTTCCCAAACACTTCCAGATGCAAATAGGGCGCTCCCGGCCTCCAAATCCGAATCACTTTTTTGCCGTTGTGGGGATGCAAGCCAAGAATGCGGTGAGGGTCAGAAGTAAGATGAAAAACTTCAGATTCTTTGGAACGGGGCATCTGCATAAAAATTCCTTACTGGTGTTGTACGCTTTTTTAACCAGAAAGGGAATTTATTGAAACGCTTTAAGAGTGTGTTAATGGATTTTTGTTAATTGCTTTTTGCGCCTTTTTCTTTAGAATCTGGTTCGGCGCCTTGTCCTAGTTATTTAACTATGTACTGCGGCGCCGAACCAGATTCTATACCGAAAATGACTCAAAAGTTGGTTTTTGGCTGCGTTGGCTATGCAGCACATTTTTTGTCTTCACTCGCGCCTTGTGCTTGCACAATGGTCGCTCGCTCCAGACAAAAAATTTGCGCAGCCGCCTTGCCAAATTCCCAACTTTTGAATCATTTTCAGTATAAAGAAAAAATCATCAAAAATCAAAATAACAAAATCCATTAACACACTCTAAGATTCAAAACGGTCGAGGTCTACTTTCTCATTTACAGACAAAGACAACGTCAAGTTGCCTTTGTCAACAATCACCCGTCTTTTTTTCACACGGCAAGAGCGGATAGATTTGGGCAACTGCAAAACCAACTCTTGGGAGTGGACTGAAGAGATCTGCATTCGTCTCAAACTCTTTTTCGTCCACTCAAAGTCTACATTCACGCCGCCCAATGTCTTCACTCCAATCATCCGCCCACTATGAAATTCGGGAGGAAGACAAGGCAAAATCCCGATTTTGCCCTGCTCTTCCTTCAGAAATAGAGAGCGGACCAGTTCTGCACCTTTTGTCAACAGAGGCAGTGGAGAAATAGAGGAAAACTGTGGCGCATCGGGTAAGATCCCTTGATATTCCGTATCGTAAAGACGGGGAACCAAGACCCCGTCAAAGGCTGAGAGAAAAAGGTTCCTGAAAGATTCAAGAACCTGTTGCTTTTCGCCATTTGTAATTATTTGTCGGCACTTCTCCAATAATACAAAATTCCCCTCTCTTCCTTCCTCTTGAGAATCCGTCCAATCCCCCAAACGGATCCAAATCGGAAATATCTCTTTGAAATCAAGTCTTCGGCAAATCGATTCCCATTCTTGAGCCTTGTGCATGCCCAAAGACAGTCTTTCCTCTCTTTTCCTTTCATTTGTTTTGCAAGGAATCAATAGACCTTCTTTCCCAGAACGAACACCCTTTTCCAGGATCAGCCAGACCCCCTCTTTTTTTGCAGAGACCCGGTAACGCATATATCCCTTTCTGGTCACCCCGAAAACACGCAAAATCCCGTGCTCTAAATCGAGCTCCGCAGTGAAATCACGAACAGGCCCCGCAACATCAAAACACACGTTAAAAGGCACCACTCGCCCTTCCAGATCGACAAAATCCAGGCGCGTTGGAAAAACTTGGACGGAAAAAGAGGTGCCGGGCAGCAGAAACTTCGTTCCATTTTTATGCGAAAAAGGATGCAACCGCTCAGCAATGGTGATTCTCATAGTATACCGCACTCCGTCAGGTTTTGTGAATTTGGACTAGCTGCGACTTTGCCAAATCGATCCTCCTCGCTCGCCTTGCTATTCAGCAATGGTCTCGCTCGTTCGGAGCGCTCCGCTTCGATTTGGCTTTGTCTCGCAGAGTCCAAATTCACAAAACCTGACGGAGCGCGGTATAAAATCCTCCCTAGCAGCCCGTCGGGATGATTATCGATAAATTCCACGTCGAGCAAATCATTGGCTTTGATTCTTGTCTCTTTGACAAAGACGGGCAGAAAGTTATCCGTATGACCGCTTTCTTCTTTTTCAAAAAGAACTCTTCTCCGACTTCCCACATAGCCCTGTCTCAATGCATAGGCATGTTGTTCTGCCCTTCGCAACAATCTTTGCTTTCTTTCTTGGATCAATTCCTGAGGCACTTTGTTCGGGTAAAGCGCAGCGCGCGTGCGCTCTCTTGCGCTGAAAGGAAACATGTGCACTTTCGCAAAGCGCACTTTGTCCATCATTTCAAGGGTGTCCTCAAAATCCCTTTCGCTCTCTCCGGGGAAACCGACGATCACATCTGTGGTGAAGGTAAAATCGGGGCGCGCCGCCTTCAACCGCTCTATCGTCTCCACAAAAACTTCACGCGTATATTTGCGGTTCATCCGCTTTAAGATCACATTGGAGCCTGATTGGAGCACGATATGCATTGAAGGGCAGGTCCTCTTTCCATTTAAGATCGCATCGGCAAGATCGTCATCCACCTCATCAGGATCAATCGAAGAGACACGCAATCTTTCCAACCCTTCCACTTTATCCACAGCACGCACTAAATCGGCCAATCGCAGCGGATTTTCACCACTTTGCGGCGCTCCGTCGAAATCGCCAATATTGATCCCCGTCAATACCACTTCTTTGTATCCGTTGCGGATCAGGCCTCTAATTTCTTCGAGGATCTCCTCCAAACGCCGAGACCTGGATCGGCCGCGTACATAGGGAATGATACAATAGGTGCAAAAGGAGTTGCACCCATCTTGCACCTTCACAAACGCCCGCGTATGCGCCTCAAATTGATGGATAGCGAATTCAGGTATTTCGTCTTCCGGAAAGACGAGCGATAAGAGATTCTCTTTGTCCTTGTTAGTAACAAGCAGATCTACCCCGGGGAGCGCTTTCAACTCCTCGGGTTTTCGCTCTGCTAAACAACCAGTCACGACAATTCTAGCTCCGGGATTTTGGCGGGCGAGCTGACGGATCTGATGCCGGCTAGAGCTGTCTGCAGATTCGGTCACCGTGCATGTATTGACAATGCACAGTTCCGCCTCTTCCCCATCTCCTGCGGGCAAATACCCCATTTGATTCAATTGATCAGAGTAGGCTTGCGATTCGTACTGATTAGTCCGGCATCCAAGGGTCACGACCTTAAATTTTTTTTTTCGCGCTTCCATAGGCGTGCATTATAGAACAAAAGAGTGATAAGACGGGATTGTAAAAATTATTTGAAAAGGTTACATATGATTTTAATACCTTAAGGTGCTCCGATGCCCGTCTTTGCGATGGCCTTCTCTCTCTTCTTCGTCCTTAACTCTTTAGGGAGCGTCCCGCTCTTTGTAGGCCTTCTCACGAAATTCGAGGTGAAGCGCCAGCGGCAGATCATTTGCCGCGAACTATTGATCGCGCTGTTCATCCTGCTGCTTTTTAATTTTTTTGGGGATAACCTTCTCCAATTGCTTGGAATCTCCCACCCCGTCTTAGGCGTCGCCGGAGGAACCTTATTGTTCATCATCGCTCTCGGCATGATCTTTCCGCGCCCTGTCGATAATCCCGAGTTAAAGCGCTCCGAACCGCTCATCGTGCCCCTGGCGACCCCAATCGTCGCCGGCCCCGGCGCGATTACCACGGTCATGGTCTATTCTGAACAGCTCCAAAATGTCTGGGTCATGACATCGATCATTCTGCTCGCCTGGATCCCGACATTCATCATCCTGCTGCTCTCTTCGAACATCAAATACTTTTTAGGAAAAAAAGGGCTGCTTGCTTGTCAAAAGCTTGGCGGGATGCTGATCTCCCTTATCGCAGTCCAGATGATCTGCACAGGCGTCACCCAAGTACTTCAAGACGCGCTCTATATCCCTCGTCAAGAGGCGGCCCACTCAATAACGATTCCTCGCAACGGGTAAGCAACCCAATTCACGCAAAGAGACATACCCATCTCGGCAGATAATTAAATGATCGTCCAGCCGGATACTCATCACCTGGCTTGCTTGGATCAGCGACCGCGTCAGCTCTAAATCAGCTTGCGAGGGTTTAGGGTTCCCGCTCGGATGATTGTGGGCAATGATCAAACTATAGGCCTTATAGCGCACTGCCGGAAAAAAGACCTCTCGCGGATGCACGAGCACTTGAGAAAGCGTGCCCACCGATACCTTTTCGAAATGGATGAGATTTCCACGGATATCGCGTAAGATCACAAGCAGCACCTCTTGCGGAATATGGGCGATCTCTGCTTGGGCGAGTTCATAGGCGTCTTTTGCTGAGGAAATACGAAATTTATCAGAATTGAGAGGCTTTCTGCATTTTAATGCCAGTCCAAAGACAGATTTAAGCAAAATGGCTTTGGCCTTTCCAATCCCCTTAATCTGCATCATCTCAACAATCGAGGCGTCTAGTAGTCTCTCAAGGCTTCCAAAGCATTCTAGGAGTTCTTGAGCAAGGTCCAAGACCGATTTACCTGTTGTTCCGCTGCCCAGCACAATAGCAATGAGTTCCGCATGGGAGAGTGCATCAACCCCATTGTGTTCCAATCTTTCTCTGGGCCGTTCGCATTCGGGGAGTGATTTGATGCCGTTCATAGGCAAAAAATTGTACACTTTGGAAATATTTTTTTCCACCTCCGTTAAAAATCTAGGTCAGGACTTAAATTTACAGACCATTGAATATCAGACATTTGCTGCAAAGGATTGAATTTTATGATTGATTTTAGTATCATATGATGCTACTAATTGAACTAGACAGGCAAATGCAGTTCTACCGACCCTCTGACGGCGAGCTCGAGAAGAAAATCAAAGCCGCAAAAGCTGCTTTAAAGGCTCAAAATGGACTCTTTGCCAATTTCAACAAAGTTGTGGGTGAACTTTATGATTTAGAAATCGAAACTCCAAACCAGGTTTGGAAACTGATTGTTGAACTTCTAGGCGAGGTAAGTCCAAAAGATTATGCAGGAGGAAAACCTCCTCAAAGATCTTACGAACAAACGATAAAAAACCAAGAATTATTTGCTTTTTGTTGGGACAGCAAAAAACTAGGCCGAAAAATGTATCTTAAATTCGTTCTTAAAGAAGGCAGATACTATTACGTGTCTTTACACGAAAGCAAGGAGCAGTTGTGAAATGCATCAATTGTGATGGAGACAAATTTGAAGAGAAAAACTGCCGATTTACACCTGTAATAAAAGGTGAAGAAGTCGAAGTCATCGTTTCTGCAATGGTTTGCACCAAATGTCATCAGCCGCTTATGAATGATGAACAAATGAGCCAGTTAAGAAAAGCGGCCGCAGACGCTTATCGCAAAAAATCCGGATTACTGACTTCCGAAGAAATTGCACAATTCCGCACTTCATTTGGCATGTCGCAAGCTGCGTTTGCAAATTATTTAAAGGTAGGCGAAGCAAGCATAAAACGGTGGGAAACTTATTTTGTACAAGATGTAAGCCAAGATGAGCATATCAGATTAAAATGTGATGAAGCTTATGCAGAATTTAGCGCCCTTAATGTTCATTGGAAAAGTCATCCTCCCGATATCTATAGTGGAAACCGGCGTTTCAGTTGGCAGCTCTTTAAACAAGCTGTGCAATATCTGATAGAATTTGCAAAAAGCCCTCTTTTTTTGAATAAAGCTTTATTCTATGCAGATTTTTTACATTATAAATTATATGATATGGGCATTACTGGCGCGAGGTACGCGCATTTGGAATATGGTCCATGTCCACAACAATATGAAAATCTTATTTATTTCATGATTCATGAAGGCGATTTAATCCGAGCAGATGGCCACACTTTAAAGACAAATCACTCTACAGATTTAAGTATTTTTAGCGATTCTGAAAAAGAAGTGCTTATAATCATAGCAAATAAAGCTAAACCAGATGGAGGACAACGATTATTACGTCTGTCTCATCAGGAAGATGCATATAAAAATAGCGAAGCTATGGCTCTTATCAGTTATGAATTCGCAAAAAACTTAAAAATCTAACCCGAATGAATATTTAGCCCACTACGGATTCCTACCAACTTGTTGTAGGCAGATTAAGATTGGTTGGAGCAACCATATAAAATCTCCTCTTCCAAAAATTCATGGTAGAAGGTGTATCATTAACGAATGATATTCGTCTATCGAATGTGAATGGTGTTAAGGCTTTTCCATAAGCTGACAACAAAGCCGACGAAGTGTTGTATGCGTTAATATCCCAGAAATTCAGCATTAGCAATTGCATCATATTCAGATTTCAATTTGTTAATTCGTTGTGAAAGGTCGAAAAAACTACCGCCAATGATGTTTCCATTGTTATCAAACTGAGCGAGAGCGTGAAGCTCAGAATTTAGCTCGTTATATTTATTGGTATCGCCGTTTTTAAAGGCCAGATCGATCGCTCCATTAAATCCATTAGTTCCGCGCAAATCTATCAGCCTTGTTTCAAGTAGTACATACTCTTTTTCAAGTCCGTCGATAGTAGACTTTAGTCGCTGTTGATATGCATGCCTTTCCAGCAAGACAGTTCCTTTGATTTTATATTCTATTACATCAGTTGGATCGGCGTTATCATTCAATGAGTCAGCTCCGATTATAATGTCTGGGAGAGATTTGAACTTTTCTTTATAATTTGATGGACAATAAATTTTGAGAAATGCGATTACTTGGTTAAAAATATTTTGTGAGCGAACAATTTTGAAATGCGATGCACAAGTTCGAATGAGATCTTCAAAGGTTTTTGCATAAAAACTTCGATTACAGAATTGAGTTTGGTCTAAAAAAACATCTAGCGGAAGCTTAATTTTATCAATACACGAAACAGCAACAAAATAGAGTTCTTGGTTAACCGCTTTTGCAGAGCTCATGAATTCTTGACTATCGACATAATGGTGCTGAAAAATAGCTCTTTCCTTGAATGCCTGATAAAATTCTTCTAATTTCGAATTGTATTCAACCAAAGCACCTTCATCTTTGGTATCTATACTATAGAGCCGCCATATTCCATGATTAGTGATATCTGGGATTCGTGCTAGGCGCCGAGGCAAAAGGCAAATACAATTAACTAGTTCTTGCATTTTTGTAGAATATTCAGCATTGAGTTTATTTTCTTTGGTAGACCGAAAAGAAGGGTCTTGAATAATATCACGCCACCACACACAGACTGTTTTCACAACCTCAATGCTTTGGGAATCCAAATGCCCAAGAACTTGAAAATGCGTTTCCATAGGCAAAGAGAGGATGCTTGCTCCTGAAACTGACATATTTTTATCTCCATTAAAATTATAAACAATTTATTATCGCATGAGTTAATAACTCAGAAATTCATCATTGGCAATTGCATCATATTCAGATTTCAGTTCGTTGATTCGTTGTGAAAGCATGAACAATCTATTGGCAGTCTTATTTTTATCAATTAAGAGACCCTGAAGCTCGGAAACTAGTTCCTTGTATTTATTGGAATCACCCCCCTTAAGGGCCGCTTTAATTTCTCCTTCTACCTCTTTTACTCTCACTTTAATGAAATCTTGCTCCTTTTCCAGTTCCTCAATAGTAGACTTTAATTGCACACGGTACTCATTTCTATTTTTCGAAATAAATGCTTTAAGGGCACTTGAGATTTTATCATCAAAATGCAAGAACGGTTCGCAATACATTTTGAGAAATTTGATTTTTTGGTTAAAAAGATTTTGTGTGACCCCCATTTTGAATTTGGATGCACAAGCTTGGATGACATCTTTAAAGGCTATTCTATAGAAATTGCGATAGCCGTTTTCAATTTTAATCAAAAGACCTGACGAAAGCCTTTTTTCTCCCTCAAGCTCAGGTAGAACAGCTCTTGCAGAAATCATGAATTCATGGCTATCAATATTATTGTGCAGAATAATAACAGCTCTTTTCTTGAAGACTTGATAGAATTCGTTTAATTTCAATCCGTATTCCATCAATAATGTATAATCATTGGTATCTGTAGCATAATTACTCCATGAATCGAGATCACCGATGTCTACAATATCTGCTACATTCGAAGGAAGAATACTAATATAATTAACAAGTTCTTGCATTTTTGCAGAATATTTAACAGGGATCTCGTTTATTTTGAGCTGCTGAATGATCACCTGAAAACGAGGAGATCGAATGATATCGTGCCAGAGCTTACAGACTGAACTTGAAGCCTCAAAGTCTTGTAAGTTTTCTAAACCCCCAAGAATTTGACAATGTATTTCTGGGGCCAAAGAACAAACACTGACTTGATTAATTGACATGTTACTATCTCCCTTAGTTAATAATAAATAATTAATTATTATAAACAATATGTTTATATTTGTTCAAGGGTTTGTCAAAATTATTCCTAAGATCCTGGTAATCTGCAGGAAATCCCAAAAAAACACCTTAAAATCGAAAAATAAGCCTAGTATACTGTACTTAAATTGGGAAAATAAGTATATTTAGGTTATGAAGATACCCAAAGACGAGCTTATTGCCATTCTTTCCCAGTTCAATCCTTGGTGGCGCAAGGAGTCTATTCCAGACCTTCCCAGCTGGAAACGGTCCGTTTTTAATGAATTGTTGACCTGGGTGACCAATCCCCCTGCCCTGCGCGCTGTCATGCTTTCCGGCCCGCGGCAAGTGGGAAAAACAACGCTGCTACTGCAAGTGATCGACAATTTGATCGAAAATGGGGTTCGGGCAGCTAATATCATCTACGTGACTTTCGACCACCCGGTGTTTAAACTCGCAGGTCTCGAAGCCGTTCTCGAGGCTTGGAGAGAACTCGAACCAAAAATGGAGGGTCCCGAATATCTATTCTTAGACGAGGCGCAATTTATTCGAAATTTTGGCACTTGGGTCAAACACCAGGTGGATTTCTTTAAAAACCGCAGAATTGTATTCACGGGCTCTGCGATGCCTTTATCGAGCACAGACCAAGAATCTGGAGTCGGACGCTGGCATACGCTTCGCATTTCCACCCTCTCTTTTTATGAGTATCTTAAGATCAAAAATATATCGTTGCCTCCTATTCCCACGGTCTCCTTGCTTTCCGATTTATTTAAATTTACAAATGCTGAGTATCTTCGCATTACAGAAGCTTCCCAAGCACTGATTGGACATTTTCATGAATATCTAGTCCGAGGCGGATTTCCACAAACCGCTCTTGTGGAAAGCGTGCAGCAGTCTCAACGCCTATTGCGAGAAGACATCATCGATAAAGTTTTGAAACGCGATATGACGGCTCTTTTCGGCGTTCGGAGAATTATCGAACTCGAACAAACATTCATTTTTCTTTGCATGCACGATGGAGGCCTTCAAGATCTTACCACCCTTTCAAACAATCTAGGCGTGACAAAATCCACCGTTCAAAATTTTATCCATCTTTTAGAATCAGCCCACTTGCTTTACAGACTTCCCCCTTTTGGCTATGGAAAAGAGGTTTTGCGGGCTCGCTATAAATTATACCTTGCTGATCCAGCCATAGCTCCAGCAATTCTCATGAAGGGGAAAACAATTCTTGAAAACTCTGTTGCCTTGGGAACAGCTGTAGAAACTGCTGTGTTTACTCATTTATCTGCCCACAGCGTTTCCAATCATGCTCGCTTTAGTTATTGGCGAAACGCGAAAGACAAAGAAGTCGATCTCATCATGGAACTCGGTGGACAGATGATCCCTTTCGAAATTAAATACCAGTCTCAAACGACCCAAGCGCGGGATGTCCAAGGTTTAAGCGAACTTTGCCGTCAAAAAGAGACGATTGAACAGGGTTATGTTTTAACAAAATCCCCTCAAGATATCGGCCCTCTAGGCCAGGCAATCCCATCGATCATGCGCATTCCAGCCTCCATTTTTTGTTATTGGATCGGCGAATCGGAAATTTTGCAAAAAAATTTCCTCATCGAGATCTAAGGTCTAAACATTATGCTTTAAAACATTATGTTTTTGTGCATAATGTTAATCAAGAGGCGTAAATGAAGTTTATCGATCGAAAGCAGGAAATGGCCCGATTGAACGGCTTAGTCCGGCAATCTAAAGGGTCTATAGCGGTGATCTGGGGACGCCGGCGCATTGGCAAAACACGCTTGCTGCTTGAGTGGGTGCATAAGCACCGAGGGATCTATTATACTGCAGATGAGTCTGCAGCGCCGATCCAACGAAAATATTTCTCCATCGCCCTTGAACAGGCCCTTCCCAATTTCTCAAAAGTGGAATATCCCGATTGGACCTCTTTTTTTTCCAGATTGGCCAATGATGCTCTGCATGCAAAGTGGAGGGGTCCCATTGTCATCGATGAGCTTCCATATTTGATCTCTTGCTCCCCGGAGCTCCCAAGCATTTTGCAGAAATTCATCGACCATGATGCCAAAAAAGCTAAATTGATCATCGCGCTTTGCGGATCTTCTCAAAGAATGATGCAGGGGGCTGTCCTAGATTCTTCGGCGCCGCTTTATGGAAGAGCTGATGAAATAATCAAATTAAGGCCTATTTCAGCCTTTTACATGAAAGAAGGCCTAAATCTTAAAACGCCGCGGAAGATTGTAGAATTTTATGCGATTTGGGGAGGGATACCTCGGTATTGGGAACTTTTAGAAAAAAATAAATGGTCTTTCTTTGAATATATTGATCGTTTGGTTCTAGACCCGATGGGGCTTTTAAATGAAGAACCAAATCGGTTATTACTTGAAGAATCTCCTTCAGCCATCAGTCTTCGCCCTATTTTAGATGCTATTGGACTCGGCGCTCATCGATTATCTGAAGTTGCCAGCAGAATAGGACAGCCAGTGACCTCTCTCATGAGATCCATTCAACGTCTCATAGAATTAGATCTTATTGAAAAAGAAACTCCTTTTGGAGAAGACATTCACAATTCCAAGCGCACTCTTTATAAAATCAAAGACCCTTTTATGCGTTTTTGGTTCAATGCTGTTGCTCCAAAACGAAGTTCATTTTCTCAAGTGACTTCTTCTACGCGTCAGCAATGGTTGAAAAAATCGCTTCCCTATCTTTATTCCATCATGTGGGAAGATTTATGCCGTGCGGCTGTTCCAAAGCTATCTGGTGTTAAATTTGGCAGTGCGGGCCGCTTCTGGCAAGGAATTTCCAATGAATGGGACATCTTGGCAAAATCTGAAGAGGATTCTGCATTGTTAATTGGCGAAGCAAAATGGACGGCAAAGACACCCACTGCAAGTTGGATTCATCAACAGATCGATGATCTTAAAAAGAAAGGGATTCCTCCGATTCAACGCCAAGCAAATACAAGATGCATGTATGCATTGTTTGTTCCCGAAAAACCAAAAAAACTCATCCTTCCGCCCGATGTTAAAATCATCGATGCAAAAGATGTGATCCAAGCTTTGAAATAGTGAACCCAGGCCTTAAGGCCTGGGATTATTATGGCGATTTGGGAGGGGCTTCGAACCCCTCCCAAATGTCGTTCTTTGAAATACCCGGCCCTTAAGGGCCGGGTTTCCGCCGGAGGACGGATCACCCACTAATCAGAAAAGGAGCCACCTTGTATTCCAATCGAGCGGGGATTTCGACCTTGATCAAGATATCATTCTCCTCGTAGTCGCATTCGATGACGCGGCCTTCCCGCATCAATTCGCTGACGAGCGCGTAGTGGCTTTGCGGGATGCGCGCTTTGACCACTTTTCGCAAGAGGGAGACTTCTTTGATCATGAGATCGAGAAGTTCATCGATGCCGGTGCCTTGCAAGGCAGAGATCGCAACTGTTTTGGGATATTTGATACGGAACTTTGCTGCGATGGCGGGGTTGGGGCACTCGTCGATCTTATTGAGCACAGTGATCATCGGGTGGTCTTCGGCTCCCAGCTCTTTCAAGACGAGCATCGATTCTTCTGCTTGAGCTTCTGCCATAGGATGGCTGACATCGATGAGATGAAGGAGGATGTCGGTGTGCACCGCTTCTTCCAAAGTGCTTTTAAAGGCGGCGACGAGAGTATGGGGAATTTTGCGGATGAACCCGACGGTATCGATGAGCAAGATTTCTTGGCGGTTGGGCAATGAAAACTTACGTGTGGTCGTATCGAGGGTTGCAAATAATTTGTCCTCGACCAAAACTTCAGCTTGGGTCAGGGCTCTGAGCAGCGTAGATTTGCCCGCATTAGTATAGCCGACAATGGCAAATGTCGGGATGCCGGTGCGCTCGCGCAAGCCCCGTTGGGTTTGACGCTGTTCTGCAACGTGCTCGATCTCCTCTTGCAAGCGGTCGATTTGGCGGCGCAAGATGCGGCGATCGATCTCAATCTGCTTTTCCCCTTCACCTTTAAGATAGGCTCCTCCGCCCGCAGTCGCCGTTTGCCGCGAAAGGTGCGTCCACAATCTTTTCAGGCGAGGATATTGATAGCGGACCTTGGCCAGTTCGATTTGCAGCCGCGCTTCCCGCGTTTGGGCGCGCTGGGCAAAGACTTCGATGATCAGTTCGGTCCGGTCAATCACAGGGCACTGAAAAATCTTTTCGAGATTGCGCTGTTGATTTGGGGAAATCTCTTCATCGAAAATCACCACATCGGCTTCCAGCTCTTTTGCGGATGCTTTCAATTCTTCCAACTTGCCGACGCCAAGATAGGTGCCCGCATCTAGTTTTTTGATAGAGCATGGGAATTTACCTACAGCTTTTAGCCCATATGTCTCACACAGCCGCTCCAACTCATCTAAATAATCTTCGCATTGCTTTTTATCCGTGCCGGATCGGTATGCGCCGACGAGGAGCGCGTGCTTCAGTGCTTTTAATTCAAAAGATTGGACGGTGGTCTTTTCTTCAGTCATAACTTCCTATTTCAATTTCCAAACCATCATAGCTCATCCGCACATCGGGAGGTAAGAGGGCATTTGTCGTTTCATATTCTAAATCATGCGAAATGTGTGTGAGATAGGTCATTTTCGCGGAAGTGCGCCGTGAAAAAGCGATCGCTTCCTCAATGGTAAAATGCATCTGGCTCGGGGATTGTCTCAATGCGCTCAAGACAAGAATATCGATCCCTTTGAGTGATTGGAAGATTTGATCTGTGTATTCGCGGATATCAGAGACGTAAGCAAAATTGCCAATGCGAAATCCTGTGACTTTCATATTTTGCTGAAAATAAGAAAAATAATGGAACTGCACCCCTTCCAATGCAAATGCGCCGAAATCGTCCGGTAAAATCTGAAAATCGATTTGTGCCGAAAAGCTTTTGCCCGCAACCGGAGGCTGCAGTAAGTAATGAAAGCGCAGCTTGACCTCATCAAATGTTTCTTGAGAAAGAACGCAGGGAAGCTTCTTTTTCTCGACAAAATAATAAGGTCTTAGATCATCAATGCCTCCGATGTGATCCGCATGAGCATGCGTCAATAGCACCCCTGTCAAATGCCTGATCTTGTATTTGAGGGCTTGGGTGCGAAAATCGGGGCCGACATCGATCAAGAAGTTTTTACCCTGGATTTGAATTAACCCGGCGGAACGCAATCTTTGATTGTAGGGGGAAGTCGAAGAGCAGACTTCGCACCCACAGCCGATCATGGGCACTCCCGCCGATCCCCCTGTCCCTAAAAATAGAAAACTTCCTTGCTTCATCCGTCCTCCGGCGGAAACCCGGCCCTTAAGGGCCGGGTATTTCAAAAAACGACATTTGGGAGGGGTTCGAAACCCCTCCCAAATCGCCATAACAATCCCAGGCCTTAAGGCCTGGGTGCATAATGACTATCTAATACTTCTTAACATTTCATGGACAAGGTTTTTTCCAAAGTATGCATGGTAAAGTAATCCTCTAGAACCCAATGCTGTCAGGACCCACACATTTCTTTCCACTTGTGCGGCTATGGGCAAATAATGTCCAGGCCGGGTCACTCGAAAGGCCGCACGGCATTCTACGACCTCGAGAGCATCAACGGAAGGAAAAAAGAAACCGACTTTAGGAAAGAGTTCTTTTTTTGCAAATTCAAGATCTGAAACTTCACTTAATTCCCCACGTTCATAGGTTGAACCAATGAAGCAGGTCTTGGGGTCTTGAGTCAGAACCAATGACCCCTTGCAAAGTGAGCTTGATTCTGGAAGTTGGACCTCGTCAGGGGTAAGGCATTTTAAGACTTGACCTTTTAGGAGGGAGAGATTGAGTGGCTGGAGTTCTGGAAACCGCACCGAACCTGCCCCGGCAGCCACAACAATCTGGTCGAAGCCGTGTAAACTATTTAGATCCGCCACTTCCTTTAAAATCAGCCGGGCACCCTTCTTAAACACAGCCTGCCAGAGACCCTTGAGATACCGTGGACAATCGATGGTCATCCCAGATTCGATATAGAAGCTATTTTCGGAATGTTGCCACACATCCCCATATCGATGAGCGTGGGAACGGAACATTTGGGCTTGGTTCTCATTTTGGATATAGCGGATGATGCCCCGGGGAAGCACAACTTGCCCTTCCACAGCCTGAATGAGCTCTCGAGCAGCATCCATAGCCTCTGTCGCAAATAAACTCCTGCGCCCCTGCTCTCCTGCGTAAGGGTGCATAAGGCCCGTGGCAATCCCCGAGGCTCCTGCTCCAATCCCTTTACGGTCGAACAGAGTGACCTCGCAATCGATTTCTTGCAACAAGTGCCAGGCGACACTCAATCCGGATAGGCCGGCCCCGATAATCGCAACTTTCATAGAGCATGAATGATATCAGAAATCGAAGCGAAAACCAAATGTTACTCCCTCGAAGGTCCCGTTATCGCCATCATGGCTGATATCAACGGGGTTTTTGGGGACCAAAAAGTTAAAGAGTTGATTTTGTTCGAAGAAGAATGGAGCTTCATTGCCGTTGCCGTACTTAACGCCAAAGTGGAAGCGGTTTTTTGAAAATAAATCCTTCAAATCGAGCCGAAAGGCCTCATCGGCTGTGGCTACCAGAGGGGGATCAAAGCGGGGTTTAGCTGCATTGCCCGCAATGATAAAAAATAAGGAAATGAGACTGAGTTTTACTGGACACATAATCTCATTTTAAATTGTAAATTAATTCTTTGTCAAACCCCACTCTCGGATCAACGATATAACGATATTAACGATAAAAAAACCTATCGTTGTTATCGTTATATCGTTCAAATCGTTGACCTTCTTAAACTACATCCCGTTTTTTGAAGAGGTATTTGGGCCGCACGATAGGGGTCCCTTTGCCCCCGCGAGCCTCGATTCGCTCATAGACAATTTGGATGCTGATGCCCACTACACGGCTTAAGCCAAACAAGACGGTATAGTACTCAGGATATCCAAACCCTGCGGCCGTCAGCATCGTGCCTGAGACGGCGTCGACATTGGGATGGGGATCGGCGATCTTGGGGTTCTCGCCTAACACTTTCGTCCCTTCCGTGCGGAGTAAAAGGGCAATTTTGACCAGAGGATGATCAGGATAGTGCTTTTTAATGAAATCGTACTGAACAGCTGCCCGGGGATCTTCGACGCGGAGCACTGCATGGCCGAACCCGAACACTAACTGATTGGTCTCTAGACGATGGCGGATCAGCGCTTCGACTTGAGCTGGCGTCGCATTCTCCCCAACCTCATCTAAGACATTTCTGACGAATTCCAAGCAGTCTTGGTTGGCCCGTCCATGCCTTGGCCCGGCTAAGGCGCACATGGCGGAGCAAATCGATCCGTACATGTCCTCTAGCCCTGAGGCGACTGCTTTCCCGACAAAGGTCGAAAGGTTCCCACCCCCATGGTCGAAATGGAGGATGCCAAATAAATTGAAAACCCGTGTCAATGCACCCAGATCAGCTCCCGGGACGTTGAGCATCTGTGCAAAACTTTCATAATAACCGAGCTGGGGGTCAAGAACCGAGGTTTTCCCCCACCCTGCATGATGGTTGATCACGGCAGCGGTCATATGCGGAATTTTGGCAATCAGATTCAGGCAATCTTCCCGATAATTTCCTGTCGATTCATACATGCCTAAAATCAAAAGGGCTGCACAAAAAAGTTTCATCGGGTGTCCCTGCCGAGGCAGCCGCTCGATAGCGTCGATGGCTTCTTTGCGGCAATGGGCTCTTTGTTGCAGGTCCCTATGAAACTGCTGCACTTCTTGAGATGTACCCTCTTTTCCGTAATAGAGAAGATAGATCGCCTGAATCGGATTCCAATAGGCCAATGAAGCAATGGGCTTGTCGACATAAAAAAGCCCTTTTTGCGGATCAACATAAGAAGTTGTGCAGTACCCGATCGGAAAGCCGCGCAGGCCCGTTTCCAGTTTGTCTTTTGTGATTTGAAATAGCACTTCTTCGTCTGTCATCCGTCCTCCGGCGGAAACCCGGCCCTTAAGGGCCGGGTATTTCAAAAAACGACATTTGGGAGGGGCTTCGCACCCCCTCCCAAATCGCCATAATAATCCCCGGCCTTAAGGCCTGGGTTCATACTTATTTAAGTAAATGGGAGACCAGCTCCCTTTCTTCTAGCAGTTCTTTCTCGCTTAAAGAGATTTTGGCCTCTAGAAAAGCATCCCAAAGTACATCCTTCACAATCTGCACTTTTCCCTCGCCTTGGGAGCGGCAGGGGAAAGAAAAAATCAAGTCTTCTTTGATTCCGTAAGAATTCCCGTTAGAGATGAGACCCGTGGAAAACCAATCTCCCGATGGCGTTGGCCTCACCAAAGACTGAATCGAATCGATAATGGCATTGGCTGCCGATGCCGCCGAAGATTTTCCCCGTGCGGCAATCACCGTCGCACCTCTTTTTTGCACCATCGGCACAAACTCCTCCTCGCACCATTTTCTGTCTTTGATCACTTCAAGGGCCGGCTTGCCTTTGATCTTGGCATTGACAAAGTCAGGAACTTGGGTCGCGGAATGATTTCCCCAGACGGCCATATTACTCACCTCGTGGACCCCAACTTTGGCTTTCGAAGCAAGCATCGACATCGCCCGATTTTGGTCCAACCGCATCATGGCAAAAAAGCGCTCTTTGGGAATTTTTGGGGCATTGTGCATTGCGATCAAGCAATTGGTATTGCAAGGGTTCCCTACCACGAAGATCAAGACATCAGAGGCGGCAGAACGGTTCAACGCTTTGCCCTGCTCGATAAAGATGGCTCCGTTGCTGCCCAGTAGATCTTTGCGCTCCATGCCAGGGCCGCGCGGTTTCGCGCCCACTAGCAGCGCAAAATTGACCCCTTCAAACGCTTTCACAGGGTCGGACTCTAACCGTACTTCTTTCAAGAGAGGAAAGGCGCAATCTTCAAGCTCCATCACTATCCCTTTCAATGACTCGAGGGCCTGGGGGAGTTCTAACAGATGAAGGGCAACGGGCTGATCGGGGCCCAACATTTCACCGGAGGCAATGCGGAAGATCAGGCTATAGGCGATCTGACCCCCTGCCCCAGTCACGGCGATTCGCTTCATAAAAGGACCTTTCCACCTGTAATTATAATTTTGAATATAATGATCAGGGCTAATATTTCGCAAGAAACACTAGAAAAATTCATTAATTGACATTAATAAAAATTTAATTCCATTTTATTATAATAATCAACAATTTACAATTAACTGGAAGAAAACAATTAAATACACTTAAATTATGAGCAGTCAATTATTTTTTTCTACAAGCTCCCATCCGCACCGGCCTAATTTTAGAATGGGCACTCCTCCCGATTTGCCCCCTTCGCCCGCTTTGGCCTTGCAGGATAAAATGCGCCGCGTCCCAGCTTTTTGTTTAGATCAACTTCATCCTGAAGAAAATGCCCCTTTTGTCGAATACGTCGATGAAGGTTTGTGGAAGAATCGGATCGACTTTCAAAAAGATAACTCCTACTCCGTTGCCTCTTCCAAGAGACGGGCAGAAGCACATCAGCCTTATGAAAACCTCGACGCGCTATGTGAAGCTGAGCTTGGGCGCCGTTTCCCTAACTATCAGATTATCACAGGATTCAAAGCCGCGTTAAAAAACACCTTTCCTACTCTCACGCGTCTTGCAATAGGAGCAGATCAATTTTATAAACAGCTGACCCGAAAAGAATTCGACAAGCTCAAAAAACAGATCGCTTACAGCGCCATCAATCGCGACGACATGATCGCCCACCCTAAGATCGAAGATCCTGCTTTACGCCAGCAGCTGAATTTAGAAGACGATAGTGTATTGCAGACAGAACATCTTTTTGCCAAAAACAGTACCGTGAATGGCCAAAGTTACATTCTTGATAAAAAGACAATCCATCTCAGCCAAGCCATTGCTTGTCCCAACGACCGCAAAGTAAAAAATACCGGAAATTTGCGCCTGATCCAAACTAAAGAAAAGGACAGCATCTGCTATACAGGACGCGCCGATTCCGATCGCAAAGCTTTAGAGCAAGCTTCTTTTATCTTTTTGAATGAATTGAAAACGAAAGGAAAAGGAATTACCAAGACCGTCGATGCAAATGGCGATGCCGTCTATCAACTCGACTACGTGGCGAATTCTATGCTCTCTCTTCCATGGATATGGAAAGGGAAATCAGCCATTGCCCCATTCCCTGAACGCGAATATTTGGACAATGAACGCAAAGCCTTTCTCGCCTTTAAGGCAAAAGGCGCGGTCACTATCGAAGATCCCAACAACCCGGGAACCACTTATCAGGTCAAATTCAATCCGATCCTCTTCTCCCACTCCTCTAACTTCTTCACAAGATTGGAAAAATGGCTTCCCCCCTTTGTGACAGGACAAGCGAAAGCGGAAACAATTTCTGAAGAGGGATTTGCAGAGTTTAAAGCCCTCGTTGCAAAAAAACTCGCTTCGGAAGTGGACAAAGAAAAAATTTCTAGAATCCAATGCTGTATGCAAATCTTGGAACAGAACCTCGATGAACGCCATCTTCAACCGGAACAAGAGTGGTTTGTCCGCGATTATCTCTGCAAACTTATCGAGATTCCTTTCATCTATCATTGCAAGAGCAGCACAGACCGTACAAGCGCGACAGTGGCCATGTCTTCGGCTTTGAGACAGTGGATCGACCTCAAACTCCCCATCCCGGAATATTGCCTCGATCTTCTCAAAGATGCGCGCTTTAAAGAACTCTTCGCAACCAACTGGATGGTAGGACACCAGGTAACGCGCTATGCCCGCGGCGGGAAAGGAACCGTCGCTGGAGAAAAATTAAATGATAAAAATTTAGGACTGCACCTTTCGCGTGGAATTGGGCAAAATCCCGTGGTCGGGCATCTTGTCCCGCAGCGCTATCTCAAAGATTTTCCTGCGAATGCCAGGTTCAAGTATTTAGCCGCTTACATTCCCTTGATCATCCCCATCGCCATTCTTTTTTATCTCCCTCTGATCTGCTTCACAGCGATAAGACAACTTGCACACCTCGCAACGGGGAATAGATGCTACCAGGTCGCACCCAATAAATTTACGCTGCCTCGATTGGCATCGACACTAGTCTGTGATTTCCCCAAAATTTTCCCCAAAAAGGTGCTCAATGAAGATTCGCCGCAAGTCGGCGGCCGCCTTTTGATTGCCGGCGGGAAAAATGGCGGGAAGAAAGACAATGATTAATATCAGACCCCACACACCGAACTACAGAATTTCTGCCCCTCCAGAAATAAATCTGTTTGAAAAAATTAATCAAGTTCCCTCGAAGAGTTTGGATAAATTGCATCCTGAAAAAACAGATCTCCAACCCTTTGCCGAATACGTGGAAGAAGGATTGTGGAAAAGCCGGGTCACTTACCAGAAAGATTCTTCTCCTTGCGTTGCCATGTCCAAACTGCAAGCGCAATCTTCGGAAGAATCGACCAAAACTCTCGATGCCATTTGCGCAAACGAATTGCGTCGCCGCTTCCCTAATTTTCAGATCATTGAAGGATTCAAAGCCTTCCTCAAAAACCTTTTCCCCATTTTATCCAAGTGGATCCTAGGAGACGTAGATTTCTATCGAGACTTGACAAAACAAGACATCGATGCAATCAAAAAACAGATCTCCTTTAGCGCTTGCGACCGCGATGACCTGATCTGTACTCCGACCATCGAGGACCCCGAATTGCGCACCATGCTAAGATTGGAAGACGATGCGACTTTAGAAACGCAGCACCTTTTTGCAAAGAATAGCCCGATGAATGGAAAAGCCTTCGACCGCGATGGAAAAACCATCTATCTTTCTCAAGGGCTTGCCAGCACGAGCGACCGCACCGTGGAAAATACCGGAAATCTTCGCGTCGTCCAAACCAAATCACAAGAAAGCATCTGTTATGCGGGACGGCCCGATTCAGACCGAAGAGCACTTGAACAAGCTTCCTTTATTTTTTTCAATGAACTCAAAACGCATAAAAGAGGAATCACAGAAACAAAAGATGATCAAGGCCACATCACATATCAACTCGATTACGTTGTCAATTCTCTACTCGATGCGCCCTGGCTGTGTTACTTCGAATCGATCCTGACCTCTTTTCCTGAGCGAAAATTCATTGAAGAGGAGCGCAAAGCTTTAAATGATCTGAAAAACAAAGGAGAGATAGCCCTCGAAGATCCTAATTGTCCCGGAGCTATCTATCACATCAAATTCAACCCGACCTTCTTTACCCGCTCTTTCGATGCCTTGCTCCGAATAGAAAAATGGCTGCCCCCCTTTCTCACCGGCCAATCGCGCTCCCGAGAAATTTCTGAAGAGGGCTTTGATTCACTCAAGGTAATTGCCCTCCAAAAACAAACCAACAAGATCGAGGCAACGGTTAAAATTCTCGAGCGCCATCAGAAAGAGTACAACCTTCTTCCAGAGGAAGAACTACTCGCGCGCGACTACCTCTGTAAGCTTCTCAACCTGCCCAATGTCTATCACTGTAAGAGCAGTCTCGACCGCACAAGCATTCCCATTGCGCTCTCCAGCGCACTGAAGCAATGGATGGAGTTAGGCTTGCCCGAACCCGAAAACATCTACAACATCCTCAAAGACTTTCGCTTTAAAGAACTGTTCACCTGCAATTGGATGGCAGGCCATCAGATAACCCGTTACGCCTGCAACCGCAAGGGAACGGTCGCCGGAGAAAGATTGAAGACCAAAACCCTCGGATTCACCGTCCAGGAAGGCATCTTTCAAAATCCCCCCATCGTCAATCTTCTTCCCAAGCGGTATCTCAAACCATTTCCTGCCAAGGAAAAGAACAAAATTTATGCTTTATATGCTGTAGCACTTATCCCCATCACTTTATTGTTTTATCTCCCCTTAATGGCGATCACGGCCCTGAGGAACTGGGATTTCCCTTTGCCCATGCTGCCACTTAATCTTATTTTTAATTTTGAATCGGTCATTCCTGAAAAAATTCTCAATGAAGAGTCTCCCCAGGTCAACGAACGAAAAATTATTGCTAAAAGACATTGATCAATGGTAACATAGCTGGAAAATTTTAATTTTTTATAGCTATGTCGATCCCCATTGTCGTTTTCATGTATGCCGTCTGGTCCAGCGTCTTTTCGCTCGGCAAAATGACCCTGCAATACTGTCCTCCCCTTTTCTTGACCGGGGCGAGAATGGTGCTCGCCGGGCTTTTGCTCCTTGGCTTTCTCGCGATCTTCAAACGCTCCTCTTTCAAATTGAACCGCGTTCAATTTTTTTCCATTATACTGCTCTCCTTCTTCAGCATCTACTTGACGAACGCACTGGAATTCTGGGGACTGCAATATTTGTCCGCCGCCAAAACCTGTTTCATCTATAGCCTTTCGCCCTTCTTCGCCGCCCTGTTTTCCTATCTGCATTTTGGTGAAAAAATGAATGGGCGCAAATGGCTCGGCCTCTGCATTGGATTCTTAGGCTTTATCCCCGTCCTTTTGACGCAGACCGGCTCAGAAGAACTGCTCGCCGGGTTCAGCATCTTTTCATTGCCCTCTCTTGCCATCATGGGCGCCGCCCTCTGTTCCGTCTACGGGTGGGTCGTCTTGCGCCTCGTCGTCAAAGACCACGCCATCTCTCCGATCATGGCCAATGGCGCCAGCATGCTCTTCGGCGGCCTCTTGGCCTTCGCGCATTCCTTCCTCGCCGAAGGCTGGCACCCCCTTCCATTCCAACCGGAAAACCTAAGCCCTGTTGTCAAGGGCACCCTTTTGATGACCCTCATCTCCAACATTATTTGCTATAACCTTTATGGCCTGTTGCTGAAGCGGTTCACGGCAACGTTCCTGTCGTTCATGGGACTCCTGAGCCCCATTTTTGCCTCCCTCAACGGCCTGATCTTCCTGCATGAGCCCATTTCCTGGACAATCCTCGGTTCTACGGGCATTGTCTCCTTGGGCCTCTGGATCGTGTACCATGCTGAGCTTAAGCAGGGGTATATCCTCAAAAATAATCAAAGCCCGCTCGAGAAGAACCAACCTGCATAGTTATTTAAACTATTGCCTCTAAAGAAATTAGAAGACAATCTTGCGTTATTAATATAAAGTCATTATAATTATGACTTTATTAATTAAATAATTGAGATTATATGTCTTTTAAACTTACAACAGCTCCTTCTGAAAGCACCATTATTCCACCTCCACAAAGGACTCCGATTTGTGAAGTACCTCATGAAATCACGATCGAATTTTTCAAACATCTCCCTCTCGTCAGTATCGGAATTTGCCGGTCTGTTTGTAGAACCTGGAATATTCTATTAAACGATGATAACAATTGGCAAAGAATATTCGAGTCTCTCTTTCCCCATTCCAAATTTAAACCCTTTCAACAATTCCAACCCACTTGTAAAAAGCAATACTGTCTGGACTCAAATCGCCCCAAGGGGGTTTATGCAAGTAAAACCTTGGAAGAGGAAGAGAATAAGACCCTTCACATCAAAAGCTACGGAAATAAGATCTATACCAGCAAACAATGGGGTCCAATCTCGGTGAGGGATTATCAATCATTTCAAGTCGTTGGGACTTTAAATGCCCAAAGAAAATATGATTTTATCATTACTGATAAAAAAATTATAACAATCGACGATTCTTCTGCAAAATGTAATGTGTGGGATATCGACTCTTTTACACGCTTAGTAGAACTAGATCAAGCTCCAAATCAAAATGGCGTTATTATTTCTCCTGTCGCAAAAAACGGGAAATTATACCTTTCTGCGGATGTTGGTGATACTGGATATATTAAAATATGGGACTTAGAATCTTATGAATGCCTAGGATCTACGTCATTGGGCCAAAATAATATTGTACAAATTCTCGACTTTGATCCGAATACCCGCAAACTCTTTACATGCTTTAGAAATGGCACAGCAATTAAAGTCTGGGACACTACCAAATCCAAGTTGAAAGAGATAGCCACACTGCAGGTAGGGGCAGAGGATGGCGATGGTAACCAATGGGTTAATTCATTTCTCATTTCCAACGATAAACTGTTTTCTCTTACTAGGGATAAGACACTCAAAATTTGGAATACCACGACTCATCAATGTGAATCCACTATGGAAACTAATCTGGCCGAGCTACTAACAATTGACGACGGAAATCTTTTTGGCCATTCAGGGAGAGGAAAGAATATTGGAATCTGGGATATCAGTACTCTAAAACCGATAACAACTTTGTATGGTCATGGAGATCTCATTGAATCCATCTACATTACCAAAGATGGAAGGTATATTACCACTGATAATTGGACACAACGGGTTGAGATATTTGACCTCACAGCAGACGATGAAGTGATTTTTAGTGAACTTGCCAATGAGTTGGAAAAATTCGACGCCAATGACCTGACCTCCATATCAGAAACCTCTATATTAGAACGCTTTTCACGAATGCCCGAATATGCAAAACAATCTATCTACGCAGAACTTTACAAGTTGATCAAAGGGCGTTTAAAAGAGGACTACGAGGGGATTGCCGAGCATGCATTCCATGACCAATATGGACAATCTTCTACCCGACCAGAAAAAGTCCAGGCCATTCGAAATTACTTGGAAGCAAAGAAAACCTTATCTCATGTTCGCGTGCCACCCAAAAAGCCTCTTTTAGAATTTTTGGGCATTGTTTCAGATGAGCAATATTCTAACATCTTAAAATGCCGCCCGAAAGTACTGCAAGATTATGGTATTCTTACGCCCGATGACCTTAAGGTGATCTGTTCTCCTTCCCACAATGTGAAGCTTTTAGCTACCGAGCAAGAAGCCATCGATGAGACAAACTTTAGAGATAGCGCGGTAAAAGTTAAAGCTGATAAAAGAAGAATCGTCCTGTCCGACTTTGCCGATCAAATCTCTAAGTCGGTCTCTTTCAATATCAATGAAACAAATACATGTGGCGTTTTGCTCTATGACGGAGACTCCCCTTGGATCGGCTTTCAAAATAAATTCAATGCCTTCCATAGCCAGTTCACCAAACTGGTCGAAGCCTGCGATGGCTCTCCCCAATTAATCGCAGAAGCTTTTACATCATCAAAATACAATGCACTGGCAGCTGAATTGAACGCTCTTGCAGAAGAGTTTCTTCAGCTGGACAAAGAGCACCAGATCGCCAAGTTGAATGCTTATGTCAATCAGTGGGGTATTTTACCAGCCTGGACAAATCTCGGCAAACAGCATGGGATCTTTAGGTTAGTCAATCTCCCTAGCGAGAAGAAAAGCTTGCGTCAGCTCTTCCAAATGGGTGAATAATTAGGTTCTATTCCAATATGAAGAACCAACCTGCATGAGACTATCTCACTATTCAAAATATTTGCTTTTTGTGTCTTTTTCGCCATATTTCGAAACCGCTTCTTGGGCTATGTATTCAAATATGTCCTGCGAAGCGGTTTCAAAATCTGACAAAAAATCTAACAAAAATCAAACGTTTGAATAGTGAGATAGTCTCATAGATATCTAAGCCTTTGATCCGACAGGACTTAAATTATGCAATTGCATTATTTACGAAAGTTAATTATAATTATAACTTTATTAATTAAATAATTGGAATTATATGACAACAGGCACAACTAAACCAACTAATCTGGTCGCGTCCTCTACTAAAGGCACCATTATTCCACTTCCACAAAGGACTCCGATTTGTGAAGTACCTGAGGAAATCACGATCGAATTTTTCAAACATCTCCCTCTCGTCAGTATCGGAATTTGCCGGTCTGTTTGTAGAACCTGGAATATTCTATTAAACCATGACAATGACAACAATTGGCAAAGAATATTCGATTCTCTCTTTCCCCGTTCCAAATTCAACCCTTTCCAAGGGTTCCAACCCGCTTGTAAAAAGCAATACTGTCTGGAGTCAAATCGCCCCAAGGGGGTTTATGCAAGTAAAACCTTGGAAGGCGAAGAGAATCAGGCCAGTTACATCAAAAGCTCGGGAAATAAGATCTATACTTGCTGCGTTCCCAGCGATTCAATCTCGATCAGGGATTCTCAATCATTTCAAGTCATAGGAACTTTAAAGGGCCAAACATTACACGATTTTATCGTTACTGATAAAAAAATCATAACAACCGATTCTTCTCCAAAATGCATTGTGTGGGATATCGACTCTTTCACTCGCTTAGCAGAACTAGACCAAGCTCCAAATCAAAATGGCGTTATTATTTCTCCTGTCGCAAAAAACGGGAAATTATACCTTTCCGCGCATGTTGGTAATACTGGATATATTAAAATATGGGACTTAGATTCTTATGAATGCCTAAAGTCCACGCCAATGGGCCAAAATAATATTGTACAAATTCTCGACTTTGATCCGAATACTGGCAAACTTTTTACATGCTTTAGAAATGGTAAAGCAATTAAAGTTTGGGACAGCACCAATTCCAAGTTAAAAGAGATAGCCACACTGCAGGTAGGGGCAGAGGAGGGCCCTCTCCAATCGGTTAGGTCATTCCTCATTTCCAACAACAAACTTTTTTCTCTTACTGATGATGGGACACTCAAAATTTGGAATACCACGACTCATCAATGTGAGTCCACTTTGAAAACTGATCTGTTCAAGCTGCTAACAATTGACGACGGAAATCTTGTTGGTTCAGGGAGAGAAGCGAATATTGAAATCTGGGACATCGCTTCTCAAAAACCGATAACAACTTTGTATAGTCATGGATATAGTAGTATCATTGAATCCATCTACATTACCGAAGATGGAAGGTACATAACTTCTGACCATGGGACAAATCAGGTTGAGATGTTTGACCTCACAGCAGACGATGAAGTGATCTTTAGTGAAATCGCCAATGAGTTGGAAAAATTCGACCCTAATTACCTGACTTCTATATCAGAGATCTCTATATTAGCACGCTTTTCACGAATGCCCGAATACGCAAAACAATCTATCTACGCAGAACTTTACAAGTTGATCAAAGGGCGTTTAAAAGAGGACTACGAGGGGATTGCCGAGCATGCATTCCATGACCAATATGGACAATCTTCTACCCGACCAGAAAAAATCCAGGCCATTCGAAATTACTTGGAAGCAAAGAAAGACTTATCTCATGTTCGCGTGCCACCCAAAAAGCCTCTTTTAGAATTTTTGGGCATTGTTTCAGATGAGCAATATTCTAACATCTTAAAATGCCCTCCGAATGTTCTACAAGATTATGGCATTCTTTCGCTCGATGACCTTAACGTGATCTGTTCTCCTTCTCACGGTGTGAAACTTTTAGCT
Source organism: uncultured Verrucomicrobiae bacterium (assembly GCA_963698815.1). Classification (GTDB taxonomy): domain Bacteria; phylum Chlamydiota; class Chlamydiia; order Chlamydiales; family Rhabdochlamydiaceae; genus CAJCIW01. Next base: position 420,531 of record CAVOSF010000005.1, on the reverse strand, counting down.
ACCGAGCAAGAAGCCATCGATGAGACAAACTTTAGAGAGCGCGCGGTAAAAGTTAAAGCTGATAAAAGAAGAATCGTCCTGTCCGACTTTGCCTATCAAATCTCTAAGTCGGTCTCTTTCAATATCAATGAAACAAACAACTGTGGCGTTTTGCTCTATGACGGAGACTCCCCTTGGATCGGCTTTCAAAAAAAATTCAATGTCTTCAATAGCCAATTCACCAAACTGCTCGAGGACTGCGATGGCTCTCCCCGATTAATCGCAAAAACCTTTACATCATCAAAATACAATGCCTTGGCGGCCGAATTGAACGCTCTTGCAGAAGAGCTTCTTCAGTTAGACAAAGAGCACCACATCGCCAAATTGAAAGCTTATGTCACTCAGTGGGGCATTTTACCAGCCTGGACAAATCTCGGCAAACAACATGGGATCTTTAGGTTAGTCAATCTCCCTAGCGAGAAGAAAAGCTTGCGTCAGCTCTTCCAAATGGGTGAATAATTAGGTTCTAAGGCCTACTAACCCCTCAAAACGCCTTCTCAAATCCTTAACAACCAGTTAGATAGCTGTATAATGTCATGCTTAAGAATTAACTTTAAATAAAACGCGTTTTTATTATATAATCAATATTATAAAACTATATTAATATTAATTACACGGAGGAAGTATGAGTCAAGCAGCAAATCAAGTTAATGTAAAAATTGTGCCATATTTTTCATTAGCGGGAGTCTCTATTAAAGGCCCAGAAAACAACCATTTCCTTACAACTTTAAAAAAAATAAAATCAATTGCTTTTTGTGCAATAGACTGCCTGACCGGTGGGCTTGCCAAGTCGATGGAATCCCTTTTTGGAAGAGTTACAGAGGTTATCTTCCCATCGGGTGCAGAGCTTATCTTCCCATCGGATGTCAAAAGCCCTGAGCGTAAGTTCGATTCCCAAGTTGCATACGCCCGTTATTTCTCAAATGATGATCTTTCACCTGATTATGCATCAGACGATGATAAAACCCCAATCCAGACTAGTTCAGCCGCGATCAACGATTCTGCCACTTCTGTAACCACGACCACCACAAGCTCAAGCACAGGCTCTACTCCCGTAACTACATCTCCTGCGAATATGATAGAATATTATCAGGTGGACAATTTTGACTTTGGCTTTGATCCTGAAAGCCAATTGAGATTTCAAATTGAACTCCTTCAAAACAAACTGAAAATAGGTGAATACCCTGAAGGCTTAACCCAACTCCAGGATTTACAAAAGCAACTTCTGACAATTGCGAATCAAACCTATAACAAATCATGATAACAATGATATTTTATCTTCAAATCAATAAGGCTGGCCTAACTTATCCAAACTTTTACTTAAACCCTTAACAGTCAAACAGATAGTTTAATAACGTCGGATATATAAGAATTAATTTCAAATAAAATCTGTTTTATTATATAATTACTATTAGAATGCAAACATAATATTAAAATAGAGGAAAATATGACGAATGTAATAGATGCAACTTCTGCTAATTTAAATTTCAAATTACCTGCGGGTTTCAGCTCTACAGATAAATACCGCGAACTTGGACCATTTGTAATAGTTTATAATAATGAAACTTTACAAGAGATAAAAAATATTGTTTTTGCTGCAATAGACATGATCACCGCGGGAGCAGCCAATGGAATTCGATCTCTTGTTGGAAGAGTTACAATGGGCATCTTTAAATCATCTACAGAAACTCCAGCACCCCCAACCACAGCCATTGCCCCAACAGCCACAACCCCAGCAACTTCAACCCCAGCAACTTCAACCCCAGCAACTTCAACCCCAGCAACTTCAACCCCAGCAACTTCAACCCCAGCAACTTCAACCCCAGCAACTTCAACCCCAGCAACTTCAACCCCAGCAACTTCAACCCCAGCAACTTCAACCCCAGCAACTTCAACCCCAGCAACTTCAACCCCAGCAACTTCAACCCCAGCAACTTCAACCCCAGCAACTTCAACCCCAGCAACTTCAACCCCAGCAACTTCAACCCCAGCAACTTCAACCCCAGCAACTTCAACCCCAGCAACTTCAACCCCAGCAACTTCAACCCCAGCAACTTCAACCCCAGCGGCTACAAGCACAGTGGATACAAATCCAGTATCAGTATCCGATAGCGACTCAGATGTATCCGATGATGATGACAACGGGATCGAGGCAGACTCAGGTGTGGTTGATACAGCAGCTCCAAACCCAGCAAGCTCAAGCACGAACTCTAGTGCTCCTGAAACAATTCAAACAATTCAAGATAAAACGAAAAAAATAGAAGAAAGGATATCAGAATTAAACAACGGATTAATCGAGAGAGCCCTGGAAGGGGCCGCAAAGAGCGGAGACTTTACTGAATTTGACAACCTTGAATCCGAACATAAAGATCTAAAATCCGAACTTAAAAAACTAACGGAACTTAAGTACGAAGTTTTTCTACGTACTGCTGCTACCACAAGCTCTAGCGTTTCTAAAACCCCCATTGCTACAAATACTGAGAATAACTCTAGTGTTCCTGAAACAATCACAAATAATAGCATTAGTCTATCTACACAGATTGAAATTAAAGAACTTGAAATTAGTGAACATGAGAAAAAGTTAGAAGCCATTAACCAAAGACTAAAGGATTTGTGTGGGGATTCCATGAACGGATTAATCGATCAAGAATGGAGGATAAACGGTGACTCCTCTAAAAAACTTGACCTTGATGATGATCGCAAGCGAAAGGAACAAGACCGGCTCAGGGAAATTACTACTATTGATCAATTGCGCAAAAAATTAGAACATTTAAAAACTTCTTCTCTGGCAAATCAATAAATAAACCTCAAGCCTCGGCAACCTTGTAATTGCTGAGGCGAAATTTTGAGAATAAAACGCAAAGCCATTAACATATAAATACTACAACTTTAATCGTGGATTAATATGCCAGTTGAAAAAAGTTCACTCTCTACCAATTTTAATGCTCATGGGGTAAGCCCCATAGTTTGTGATGGAGCGCATCTAATTGAAACTTTACAAGACATAAAAAATATTGTTTTTCGTGTAATTAACTGGGCGGCCAATGGGATTGCATCTCTTGTTGGGAGAGTCACACCACCCAAAGTCCCAACAGCAGATCCTGAACCTTATGTGTCAGATTGGGAAGATACAAACCAAGTCAATATTAATGTCCCAATCGAGGAGCATAAGGAGTCATTAAAATAACTCCACAAAGGAAGCCAAGCACCATTGCGCTTTGACTAAAAAAAAGCTTACTGGACCTATACCGAAAATGATTCAAAAGTTGGGAATTTGGCAAGGCGGCTGCGCAAATTTTTTGTCTGGAGCGAGCGACCATTGTGCAAGCACAAGGCGCGAGTGAAGACAAAAAATGTGCTGCATAGCCAACGCAGCCAAAAACCAACTTTTGAGTCATTTTCGGTATAAACCTCGCATAGAAGGACGCGACCCAGCGAACATCATTAACTCTAAAAACCCCTAATTCCCCATTTGCAGAAGCATTGGGAGAGTTCTCTCATGGTCAGGCAGGTCTTTGATGCTTGCGATTCCTCGAGCCTGTAGATTAGCCCAGACAAGCGAAATATGCGGCTGCTGTATATATTTTGTAAGCTTAGTGATCTGATAATCGCGATCAAAGGCTTGCAGATCTTTCAAAATCTTATTCAATTCACGCGCTAGTTCCAAGCTGAAAGTTAGCAAGGGGCTTTCTGTAACCGAATCCAACTTCATCTGGAATGCTGCCAATTTTTCTTTGAAATATTTGCAACGATGAGAGGAGTAATAATCACAAATGGCTGAAGAAAAATAGGAATCTGCTAGATTGAGATCTCTTGCTTCAGCAATAATTCTATCATTCAAAACTGTAGATGCGAGCATGAAGAGGTCGGATAAGATCTTTTTGTGTTCACATAAAGGGTAATTTTCCATCTGCAATGGCTGAAGATCTGAAGAGTATTTACAAATGAAATGCAAATCCTCTGCGGAAGAAATTCCTATTTTTTTTAAATATGCTGGCCTGCAAGACAAATGCATAGAATAATCTAGCGCGCTTACGATGCCAAGATCAGTCAATAAAGCATGCATTTCCTTCACAGACTCTATCAATAGACTGTCGCTGATTGCATCTGCTTTTGCCTCTGTAGTGGAATATTTTTTTTTGTTGTTTCTATCATGAAAAGAATGTCTTTCAATGATTTGATACATTTTGTTTCGAGCTGTTTTTGGCATCCTGGAAAACCGCTCAAGCAGGAACCTTCTCTTCGCCGCGCAGTCAGAGCCCACCCACCTTAATTCCAGTCCAATCTGGTCAAAAATCTCATGATCCTCTGCCTTGAAATCCAGGATTTTAATACGGTTTTTACAAGCGATAATCAATTTGCCATCGCTGAAAGCAACAAGATAGTTTTCTTCTTGGTTGCTTAGTCCTCCTAAAGTGCTGCCCAAAGTCAAATCCTCGATGCTGGCTGTTATTTTGCGGCTGGGCGAATCGAAGATACTTATCTGACCATCGCGCGAGACTAAAACTAAATTTCCGCCGACAAGCTGCGAAGAGAAAATCTTATTCCTAAAAATAGTGTCTATGCAAGCCCCAGTCTTTAGATTCCAAAAATTCACTGTCGCATCCCTAGATCCTGAGATGAGTATTCCATTAGCGACAACAAGAGATGTAATTGCTTTTGTATGCTTTTTAAGAAATATAGGATGGATGGAATCGGGGGATTGCATTTTTGCAACCACTTCTTCATTCACGTCCAAGACCTGAATATCACCATCGGTTTCCCCAATGATGAGTTTTCCATGACTTTGAGCAAGGCATTTAGTTTCAAAACTTCCAGAAATAATTAGGGTGGTTTTAGAACCCTCAATCTTGACAATATCTTCGTCTGCTGTATAAACAGCGGATATCACTTGATCATTGTTTACAATCAGGGACTTGACCTGGGCTTCGAATTGGTTGTACTCCGCTTTGTTTTTTACGAACTTTCCCTTTTGCAATTCCCAAAGTTTGATCGTTCCATCGAGAGAACTTGACAAGAGATTTCCCCGCTGGTCAATGGCAAGCGATGTGACAGCGCCGGAATGCCCTTCTAAAGTTGTACGATAGTTAGATCCTCGATAAGAAAATCTTGTTAAATTTTTTTGCAGCGCCCTGATGCAGATCTTTCCATCGGAATGGCCTGAAATAATCATCCCATTTGCAGCAATAAGTGCCGTAATATTGGCAGCGTAATAATCATCAATGGCAAGATACACCCCTTTTGTAAAATTAGACAGAAATACGTATTCACTTTTATAGGCTTCTTGAAAATTATTGATTTCTTTGGAATCAGATGGAGATGGAAAATCGCACTTATATAGACTCTTCCAAATAAAATCTTCTTCAGAAATCTGATTGAGCTGCCTGCAAGTTAATCTGAAAGACTGGAGTGCCCGCAGATTTAACTCCATTAAAATATTGGTGATGATTTCAGGCGGCACACTTGGTAAAGGGCCCTCTGGCTGAAAAACAGCGGGAGAAACAGACTGGCACGAAATAGTAGAACTAACTCTAGTACCCATAAACACTTCAAAAAAAAGCCTCAGCAACCTTGCGATTGCTGAGGCGAAAAAAAGCTTGGCGGCGACCTACTCTTCCATACTCTTGCGTACAGTACCATCGGCGATGAAGGGCTTGACTTCTGAGTTCGGGATGGGATCAGGTATTTCCCCTTCTCTATTGCCACCAAGACGAAATATCGAATTGAGTCTAAAGAGTTTTCTCTCTAATGAAAATTGACGCTTGAGTTAAGTTTTCCTCTTGTTTTAAGTTTCATTGGCGCTAAAGCAGCGCCATCAGTGGCTTGGGTCCCAAGGTTTTGGGATTCCATGCCATTGATGAAAAATAAAAGTGATCAAGCCAATGGACTTATTAGTATTGGTTAGCTCAACACATTACTGTGCTTACACATCCAACCTATCAACCCTGTCATCTTCAGGGGGTCTCATTGGGATATCTTATCTTGAAGGAGGCTTGGCGTTTAGATGCTTTCAACGCTTATCCTTTCCGAACATAGCTACCTGGCTATGCACTTGGCAGTACAACCAGCACACCATTGGTTCGTCCACTTCGGTCCTCTCGTACTAGAAGCAGCTCTTCTCAAATATCCTGCGCCCACAACAGATAGGGACCAAACTGTCTCACGACGTTTTGAACCCAACTCGCGTACCGCTTTAATTGGCGAACAGCCAAACCCTTGGGACCTTCTCCAGCCCCAGGATGCGATGAGTCGACATCGAGGTGCCAAACCGCCACGTCGATATGAACTCTTGGTGGCGATAAGCCTGTTATCCCCGGAGTACCTTTTATCCGTTAAGCGACGGCGATTCCACTTTCTACCGCCGGATCACTAAGCCCTACTTTCGTACCTGCTTGACTTGTTGGTCTCGCAGTTAACCAGCCTTATACCTTTACGCTCGTTTCGTGATTGCCAACCACGATGAGGCTAGCTTTGGACTCCTCCGTTACTTTTTGGGAGGATACCGCCCCAGTCAAACTGCCCGTCTGACATTGTCCGATTCCCAGATTCATGAGTTATCGTTAGATTTCCGACTCTCCAAGACCGGTATTTCAACGTTGACTCCACAGACCCTAACGAGCCCGTTTCAATGTCTCCCGGTTATCCTACACATGGAAAGTCAGAAGCCAATATCAGAGTACAGTAAAGGTTCACGGGGTCTTTCCGTCTTGTTGCGGGTAAACGGCATCTTCACCGCTACTACAATTTCACCGAGTCTCCCGTTGAGACAGTGCCCAGATCGTTAGGCCATTCGTGCAGGTCGGAACTTACCCGACAAGGAATTTCGCTACCTTAGGACCGTTATAGTTACGGCCGCCATTCACCAGGGCTTAAATTCAATGCTTCGCCCTTGCGGGCTAACATCTCCTTTTGACCTTTTGGCATTGGGCAGGCTTCACACCATATACGTCGTCTTAGACGACTTTGCATAGTGCTGTGTTTTTGTTAAACAGTCGCCTGGGCCATTTCTCTTCGGCCGGATTCCGCTTTTGCCGCGAAGGCAATCACGAGTTCCGGCCCCTCTTCTCCCGAAGTTACGAGGGTAATTTGCAGAGTTCCTTAACGAGAGTTATCTCGCGCGCCTGAGAATATTCATCACACCCACCTGTGTCGGTTTTGGTACGGTCACCTTCGACGACTAGAGATTATTTCTTGGAAGCCTCGCGCTACGTCATCGGTTCCCCCGAGGGTTCCCCTTGTCTGCTACCTGACTTTGCGCCTGCGGATTTTCCTACAGGCCGGCCTCATAGCAACACGGACATTTCCAATCGTCCGCACGCTTAACTTACTTCGTCATCCCGTTGTCATAGTCTACGGTGGCGCAGGAATGTTTAACCTGCTTCCCATCATCTACGCTTTTCAGCCTTGACTTAGGGTCCGGCTAACCCAGGGAAGACGAGCTTTACCCTGGAAACCTTAGGTATTCGGCGAGGAAGATTTTCACTTCCTTAATCGTTTACTCATGCCATGCATCCTCACTAGTATGCGCTCCAACGCTCCTTACGGTACATCTTCTCCGCACATACTACGCTCTCCTACCGCGTACATTGCTGTACACCCGTGATTTCGGCTCTATGCTTTAGTCCCGTCTATTATCGGCGCAAAGTCTCTCGATTGGTGAGCTGTTACGCACTCTTTAAATGATGGCTGCCTCTAAGCCAACATCCCAACTGTCTTTGAAACTTTACTTCCTTACTCACTTAGCATAGAATTTGGGGCCTTAATCGACGATCTGGGCTGTTCCCCTTTTGACTATGAAGCTTATCCCCCACAGTCTATCTCCCAGCGACCTTCCCGGTATTCGGAGTTTGGTTCCCTTCGGTAAGGCGGTAGCCTCCCTTGTGGATCCAGTGCTCTACCCCCGAGTCGGTTTCGCTGAGGTTAACCCTAAAGTTATTTCGGAGAGAACAAGATATCTCCAAGTTTGATTGGCCTTTCACCCCTATCCACAACTCATCCAAGGCTTTTTCAACAGACACTAGTTCGGACCTCCACACGGTGTTACCCGTGCTTCATCCTGGTCATGGATAGATCACTTGGTTTCGTGTCTAAGCCATATGACTTATTCGCGCTATTCACACTCGCTTTCGCTTTGGCTCCGGAACGTCATGTCCCTTAACCTTGCCATATAGCTTAACTCGCTGGCTCATCATGCAAAAGGCACGCCGTCAGCCATTCTCCTAAAAGGAGCATAGGCCTCCGACCGTTTGTAAGCTGCTGGTTTCAGGTTCTATTTCACTCCCCTAACAGGGGTTCTTTTCACCTTTCCCTCGCGGTACTGGTTCACTATCGGTTATCGATGAGTATTTAGCCTTGGAGGGTGGTCCCCCCAGATTCAGACCGGATTTCCCGTGTCCGGTCTTACTCAGGTACCAATCTCGCTAACGCTTTCCTTTCGCTTACGGGGCTCTCACCCTGTTTCGCCGGCCTTCCCATGCCGTTCTGCTAGGTCTACGTTAACTTTATGACTGGCCCTACAACCCCAGAAATAGAATTTCTGGTTTAGGCTCTTCCCACTTCGCTCGCCGCTACTATGGGAATCTCTTATAGATTTCTTTTCCTCTGCCTACTGAGATGTGTCACTTCGGCAGGTCTCGCTTCCTGTAGCCTATGTATTCAGCTACAGATGATGGAATATTACTCCCACCGGGTTTCCCCATTCGGACATCTCCGGGTCAACGCCTTTTCCGGCTCTCCGAAGCTTTTCGCAGGTTTCACGTCCTTCTTCGCCTATCGATACCAAGGCATCCACCAACAGCCCTTAACAGCTTGATCACATAGATTTTTTGCGCAATTTCGACTAAGTAAGGGGTGCGAAATACAAATTGCTTGAATCTTCGAATCGAACGCTTTCGCTCTCTCTTCGCCATAGTTTTCACTATGCCTCGTTCGAGTCGATTCAAATTTCTTCGCGATCTTTTTGTATTTCGCCCACTCCTTATCGAAGTCCGCTTGCTGCTAATATTGCTTATCAATTTTTCGCCAATGTTCTTAAAACATTTTTTTGTTCTCAAGCGCCAATTTTCATCAGTGAATTTGTTTTTTACCACATTTAAGACTTCCGTGCTGTTACACACTTTATCTTTGTTATTGGTCGCTTTAATTTAATTTGAGATTATTTTCTTTATGACTCTATTCGATTTTCAAGATAGCTGGCCTTCTTTCAAATAAGAAAGGTATGCGGTTACCTAGACTTGAACTTGGGACCTCGACATTATCAGTGTCGCGCTCTAACCAACTGAGCTATAACCGCTTGAATCAATGGAGGTTAGGAGATTCGAACTCCTGACCCTCTGAATGCAAATCAGATGCTCTACCAACTGAGCTAAACCCCCTGATTTGTCCAATTCTTAACAGCAGAAGCGAAGTGACGTGGGCAAAATAAAGCTTGTCTCAACCTTAAGGACACTTTGTGAGTAGTTTGTCCTTTAAAGGAGGTGATCCAGCCCCACCTTCCGGTAGGGCTACCTTGTTACGACTTCATCCCAGTCATCGGCCTTACCTTAGGCGCCTCTCCCCTTGCGGTTAAGTCAGCGACTTCGGGTAAAACCAACTCCCATGATGTGACGGGCGGTGTGTACAAGGCCCGGGAACGTATTCACGACGTTGTTGCTGACACGTCATTACTAGCAATTCCAACTTCATGTAGTCGAGTTGCAGACTACAATCTGAACTGTGATCGGCTTTACGGATTTGCTCCACCTTGCGGTCTTGCTGCCTTCTGTACCGACCATTGTAGCACGTGTGTAGCCCCAGACATAAAGGCCATGCGGACTTGACGTCATCCTCACCTTCCTCCTGGTTAACCCAGGCAGTCTCATTAGAGTCCCCACCTTGCGTGTTGGCAACTAATGATAAGGGTTGCGCTCGTTGCGGGACTTAACCCAACACCTCACGGCACGAGCTGACGACAGCCATGCAGCACCTATATAATAGTCCTTGCGGAAAATATCATCTCTGATATCGTCCATCTACATTTCGAGCCTGGGTAAGGTTCTTCGCGTTGCATCGAATTAAACCACATGCTCCACTGCTTGTGCGGGCCCCCGTCAATTCTTTTGAGTTTCACCCTTGCGAGCGTACTCCCCAGGCGGTATACTTATCGCGTTAGCTACGACACAGTCAGGGTTGAGCCCAACTACATCAAGTATACATCGTTTACGGCAAGGACTACCAGGGTATCTAATCCTGTTTGCTCCCCTTGCTCTCGCGCCTCAGCGTCAGGTATAAACTAGAAAACCGCTTTCGCCACAGGTGTTCTTCCACATATCTACGCATTTCACCGCTACACGTGGAATTCCGTTTTCTCCGTCAATCCTCTAGAATTGCAGTTTCAAATGCAGCTCCGAAGTTGAGCTTCGGAATTTCACATCTGACTTACATTCCCGCCTACGCGCCCTTTACGCCCAATAATTCCGATTAATGCTTGCACCCTCCGTATTACCGCAGCTGCTGGCACGGAGTTAGCCGGTGCTTCTTTACGCAGTACCCTCAAGTTGAGATGTTATTCACACCCCTTCCTTGTTCTTGCGCGAAAGAGCTTTACGACCCGAAGGCCTTCATCGCTCACGCAGCGTCGCTTCGTCAGGCTTTCGCCCATTGCGAAAGATCCTCGACTGCAGCCTCCCGTAGGAGTCTGGGCAGTATCTCAGTCCCAATGTTGGCGGTCAATCTCTCAATCCGCCTAGACGTCTTAGCCTTGGTGCGCCTTTACCACACCAACTAGCTGATATCCCATGAACCTCTCTTCTACCGCAAGGCCTCTTTCAAGGTCCCCTACTTTGATAAACCAAGGTTTCCCTCAGCCACCTCATTCGGTATTAGCGGCCGTTTCCAGCCGTTATCCCCAGGTAAAAGGCAAGTTATTCATGTATTACTAACCCTTCCGCCACTAAGCTCCAAGTTGCCCTAGAGCTTCGTTCGACTTGCATGCCTCATCCACGCTGCCAGCATTCAATCTGAACCAAGATCAAATTCTCAAAGAATAATTTATTCTTTGACAATTTGCCTTAGAAAAATATAAAAAAATTTACAGGCAAATAAGCTGAGTTCTTTATTCACTCACTTATCCGCACAAGCTTTACTTTGCTTGCACGTCACTTCACTTCTGATGTTAAGAAAGAACTTGACCAATCTCGTTGATCCTATTCCTTTTGCATAATCATTCCGATTTTCTCAAAAGGAAAGAAAGAACATACATAAAGTGTCGAATTTTCTGCAAACAGAATTGGGAAAAATTTGATTTTCTCTAGAAGAAATGGAGTCGTTAAATTTTATTTTATCCGTCTTCCGACAGAAACCCGGCCCTTAAGGGCCGGGTTTCACCAACTTTTCGCACGTGCCAATGCGGTTCTTCACTGTTTGACCATTTGGGCAAGACCGTGCGGAGCCTTGAGTTTATTTTCATCGTACCATTCCACGGGATCGCTCTTGAGTTCTTTGACCCATTTTGGAATCACTTGATCGACGCGATATTTCGGCTGCCATCCGAGCATTTTTTTTGCCCGCGAGATATCGAGTTCATAATGATCATCGGCAATCTCGATCATCCAGGGTTTAATGAATCCTTTTTTCATGAAGGGCAAATGATCTTGAATCCAAGCCCCGATTTTGGCAATCGGTTTTGGAATGCTCCATGTTTTCCATTCTTTGCCATGAATAAGCCGCTGCATCATCCGTTGGAGCTGATCGTAACTGAAGGTCACATCTTCTCCGATCAATAAAGTGAGTTCAGGAGGTAGCGTTTTGCGCTTTTGCACACAAAGAGCAATCGCATCGACTAAATCATCCATATGCACAAAGGAAGCGCCATGCGTGATATCGCCTGCAAAAACATGGGCTTCGAACTGATTTTCAAAAATGCGCTGCATCTGGTTAGAAAGCGGAATGGAATGGCACCGATCATCGTAAACGCCGGCGATCCGCAAATTCACTGTAGAAATCTTCCCTCGTTCTTTGTGGATGACAGCTTCGGTCTTCACTTTGGACTCAGGATAATCCCAGCGGGCTTCGACGGGGCTGTCTTCTGTGATTTTCACTCCGGGGCGAGTCGGTTTATGAACGAGCATCGTGGACGAAAAAATGAATTGGTCGACTTCAAATTGCTGCAGCCCTTTTAAAAGACGCTCGGTGCCTTTCACAGTAATTTTGTCGTAAAGCGGACTGTGCTGTGAGGAAAAACTGTAGTAAGCAGCAAGATGGACGACCGAAGCAATCTTATTCCCATATTTGTTTTTCACATGATCGAGCCCTTCTTTGGTGCTTTCGTCCGTGGCCAAATCGACAACGACAAATTCAACATCGGGCAGTTGTCCTGCCAGAAAGATATCGAATCCGACGATCTGAAATTGATTGGAAAAAAATGCAGCGGACTTAAAACCAATTCGGCCGCTTGCGCCTGTGATTAAGATCACCTCTTTCCCACCCGCCATTAAAAACTCCTTCCTTGTGAATTTTACTTTATATCATTTGCCAAATTTTGCAAGATCTTAGAAAAGACAAAAAAATTGGGGCTTTTGAATCCCGTCACTTAACGAGGAATATTTATGAAAAAAATCTTGATCGGACTATTGGGAATGATCGCTTCTGCAACGATGATGAATGCAGAGCAAGGCAGCTTAATCGCTGGCAAAGACATCTTTCCGCCGGAAGAAGAAGGCGCAATCGAGGCAGATGAACAGGATGGAACCCAAAGCGACGATTCTTATGGCGACGATTCCTCAGATGATCAAACAGAAAAAGAATATACTCCCGAAGCTCAAAAGAAGAAAAATAACAATAACTAAATATGAATAAATCCCCTTTTTCCTGGTTCTTGTCCTTTCAGTTACTAGGATCTGCAATTTATGCAAATCCTACGAACCCTTCTGTGATTCAGGGAACATTGGATGTAAAAAATGTCACCGCCAAAACAGCTGTCTACACAGTCAGCGAGGAGGCGTCGATCTATTGGGATGATTTCTCGGTGGCCGAAGATGAGGTGGCGGAGTTCCGGCTGCCGTCTTCCGATTCGCTCGTCGTGATCGAAGTGACGACAGATAAACCCAGTACTTTTTTGGGCACTCTCAAGTCAAACGGCGGCATCTTTTTGATCAATCCCAATGGCGTGTACATTGGCAAAAGCGCCTCCATAGACACTTATGGGTTTGTGGGGTCCACGCTTCCAGCTTGTCCTTGCCCTTTAAGAGAAGGGGAAAAAGATGTTTTCATTCAGGGCACTTCGAAGGCGGCAATCATTAATGAGGGTAGGATCAAAGCTTGGGAAAACGATATTTATCTCATCGGTTATACCATTGACAATAAAGGCGCCGTCGATGCCTCTCAAGGCACTGTAGCCATTGCAGCAGGACGCGATCTGATCTTAAATCATTCTAACGGGCAGAAAGTCACGACTCCAGCTTCTCCTATCAAATATGAAAATGAAGATACCGGCATCGATAATTCTGGCATGATCATTGCAGCCGCAGCGGAATTGAAAGCAGATGGACATTCCTATGCGATTGCCATTCAGCATTCTGGCTATATCGATATTGTCGGAACACAAGAACAAAGCGGCAAAGCCTATTTGGTTGCTGACAAGGGAAACACAGTCATTTACGGGGCGATCACAGCAGAGAACCACGACGAGACTGGAGGAGAAATTCAAATCTTAGGAGAAAACATCTTTCTGTTTGAAAATTCCAATATCGATGCATCAGGAGGTCGAGGAGGAGGCGAAGTTTTTATCGGGACGAGCGTCGAACCGAATTCTGGCGTGGTCGCAAAAATGACTTTTGTGGATGAATTGACAGCGATCCTCGCTGATGCTCTAGAAGAAGGCAACGGGGGAAAAATTGTCATTGGATCTGAGGAAACAACCTGCTTATACGGAGATATCAGCGCTTGCGGCGGAGACAATTGGGGCAATGGCGGAACTGTCGAAGTTTATGGCAAAAAAAATCTCGATTTTAAAGGAGAAGTGGATCTCTTTGCGCCCCATGGAAATGAGGGAGCTCTTTTTTTCAGTCGGTGAACCCCGGCCTTAAGGCCGGGGATTATTATGGCGATTTGGGAGGGGCTTCGAACCCCTCCCAAATGTCGTTTTTTGAAATACCCGGCCCTTAAGGGCCGGGTTTCCGCCGGAGGACGGATGAAACTGAACGTCTTTTTTTTGGGGCCCAAGCGGAAGCGCCTTGGCCTAAAGAATATCCTCCTGCCAGAATGATTCCCGAAGACACGCGTCATCTGACGCTTGCCTTTTTGGGAGAAGTTTCTTATTCCAAATTGAAAGCAATCCTTCCCTCTATCCCTCGCCCTTCGTTCGAGATCGGACCTGCAGGAATTGCTAAAGAGCTGATCTTTTTACCTAAACAGAGAGGCCGTGTCGTTGCCTTGTCGGTCGATTGGCTGGACCCAGAAACGCGATTGAATACTTACCAACAAGAATTAAGCGAGTGGCTTCAAAATCACGGATACCCTTTAGATAAAAGACCTTTTTTTCCCCATTTGACAATTGCAAGGGCCCCTTTTGACAAAGAACAATGGGAGGAACAGTTCGCTCCTCTCCCTTTTTTTATTAAAGCGATTCACCTTTATCAAAGTTTGGGCAATCTGGAATATCAATCCCTCTGGGAAATCCCCTTCCTCCCTCCGTTTGAAGAATTTGAACATACGGCAGATATCGCCTTTTTGATTCGGGGCGACTGCATGCAGCAGCTGCACCAGCATGCGCAATTAGCCTTAGCTTTTAAATATCCTCCGCTGATCAAATTTTATTCTTCCCATTTACAAAATTCCCTCGATGAGATCATCATCGCCTTAAATGAGCTGGTCGCTAAAGCGGATACAGAATTTGGCTGCCCGTTTAAAGCAGTCAGTTTTCACGGATCGATCAAGTCGGAGAAGAATAATATGTTATCCTGGGAGATGATTGTCGATGTCTAATTTAAAAAAATTCGGGCCTGCAACTTATCTTCTTCCTCAAGAAGGGGGGATGAAAGTGCCGGGATTGATCATCGCCACGGAAGAATTGCTTAAAGAGATCGACATCGATAAGCCGATCGAGCAAGTGCGCAATGTCGCATTTCTTCCAGGGATTGTCGGTTATAGTATCGCAATGCCGGATATCCATTGGGGCTACGGGTTTCCCATCGGCGGGGTTGCAGCCATGGATGCGGAAACCGGTGTCATCAGCCCGGGCGGAGTAGGCTATGATATCAATTGCGGCGTACGGCTTGCGATGGTCCCGGAACCCTTTGCCAAAATTCAAGAGAGTATCAAAAAGGAACTGATCCAACGCGTATTTGAATTTGTGCCATCCGGGGTTGGCAGAGGACAGCGCCATTCGCGCGGGGTTAGTGAAAGGGATTACTCCGAACTTTTGAAACACGGCGCACGGTGGTCTGTGGAAAAGGGATTTGGATTCCCCGTCGATCTTGAACACATGGAAAGCAATGGGAAAATCGAGGATGCTGATCCTTCTGTTGTTTCTGCTGCAGCCAAATCACGAGGCAAAGATCAACTCGGCAGCATCGGTTCGGGCAATCACTTCGTCGAGATCGGAGTCGTAGAAAAAATCTACCTTCCCGAAATCGCAAGCAGCTGGGGTGTCGAGCAAGGCCTTACTTACATCTTGATCCATTCGGGATCGCGCGGTTTTGGCCACCAAGTCTGCCAAGACGCTTTAAATACTTTCGTTCGCCAAGGATATGATAAAGACCTCCCCGACAGACAGCTCGTCGCAGCGCCCATTAAGAGCGAAGAGGGCCAAAATTATTTTCGAGCGATGGCCGCCGCTGCCAATTTCGCATTCAATAACCGGCAGCAAATTCTTCATGAAGTGCGGACAGCTTTTCATCAAGTTCTCGGCATTCCTCCGGAAAAAATCCATCTCGTCTACGATGTCTGCCACAATATCGCAAAATTTGAGACCCATCTGGTGGACGGCAAACCCCGCCGCCTATGCGTCCATCGCAAAGGCGCAACACGGGCTTTTGGGCCAGGGGCGGAAGAACTCTCTCCCCTCTTTCGAAAAACCGGCCAGCCAGTCCTCGTCCCGGGCGATATGGGCCGCGCCAGCCATCTCATGGTCGGCCTCGGCAATCCATTGACCTGGTGTAGCTCATGCCATGGGGCTGGAAGGGCGCGTAGCAGGGTCAAATCAATGGCAGCCTGGCGAGGCCGCAATACCATGGAATACATGGCCCAGCAGGGGGTGACGGTCCTAGCCTCCTCGCACAGGACAGTCGCCGAGGAGATGCCAGATGCCTATAAAGACGTCGATGCCGTCGTCGCCGCTGTCCAAGAAGCCAAACTCGCGAATATGGTCGCCCGCCTTAAGCCCCACCTAGTGATTAAAGGTTAATTAATGTACAAAGCACTTAATATCAGCGACTTAACCACCGTCACCCGCACGCTTTTGCGCGGAATTTTTTTTCGCTCTTCAGCATCTTGAAGTTATTTGTAAATTCATATACTTTGAGAAAAAAAGAGATTCCCATGCCATTCTCCTCCAAAGCACAAGGCTTCACGGGGTTTCCCGAAGAAGAAATGTCTCGCCACTTCCGCAATATCTTGTTGCAATTTAAAAAGACGGTTCAAAGTTCAAAAAATATTGACGATCTAAATGGCGAGATGGAACACTTTTTGAATGCCGCCCGCAAAGTCTCATGGCCTCACCACACCTCGGGTGTCTACCACAAGGATGGGGCAGAAAAGGCAATGGGAAAAGTCGTGACGGAATTCCAAAGATACATTGCCGCGTTGAAAAAGAACCCCTCTGAACCGGCAACACATCAAGATTTATTAGAGGCGCTGTTGATCGTAGAATCGATGCTCGACAGTATTAAAGGGCGTTAATTTGCGAGGGTTCTGCAGCCTCGCTGGAGGCGCCGCGCTGCTCCACGGTAGTCATCCGTTTGAACTGCTTGCCTAAAGAAACCACACAGAAAATCCAAGCCAGAAGAATCGCAAATAGAATGACGGCGATGTAAGGCGTCGAAAGGGCGACGCTGCCGAGGAGAATGATAAACCCTTGATAAGTCAATGAAGAGCCCGATTTTCCAATTCCTGAGCCCAAGCCATCTATGGCCGCTTTCCCTTTCAGTTTCGATTCTTCACTCAGGGGCAAGAAAGCAAGCTCTTTGGTCGCATCAAAGACCGAATATTTGCTCGCTTTGCTGAGGCAATTCTGCAGCGATCCGCAATAGACCGTCATCGCAAACGGCGTAAGGCCAAAAAGGGTCGAAGAAAGGGCCATCAGGGCATCCCCGCAAAACATAAATGTAAAAAATCCGATCGCCATCATAGTCATGACAAACGGAGTGATCATAGCCGTAAAGGTCCACCCCAGGCGAGTGACCATGAGGGAGAATAAGACGCCGCCCATTGTCGCTAAAATTCCAATGCCGACGGTGATTTTATTCATATGCTCGAGCATTTCATTGGGATCGGTAAAAAATCGTTTGAGCTGTTCTTTCCAGAGGACATCTGTAAAATTGATGGAGATATTGTATCCCAAGACAATGATCGCAAGGGGGACGAGATAGGGGGATCGAAGAATATATTTGATGCTTTCCCGCATTGAAAGACGAGGTTTTTTGGGTGCCGTGGGCTCTTCATTTTGAACTACGAGAGTTTTCTGTTCAGGAACGACGCGGCGATTGATCCAATAGTAGACGGCCATGGCCCCGATGCCCAAAAGAGTAATCAGAATAATGAGTTGACAAATCGTATGGTTCCAGTGGTCCGTAATCGAATTGAGAAAGGGCAGAGAGACCGAATTGCTGAAAGTCAGGGCGAGGGTGCCTCCCATAATCGGTGCGATATTGGAACCGATATTAAGAATTCCATAGGTGCGCTTCGCTTCGTTCACCTGGGTTGTGTCATTGGCAAAACCCCAGTAAAGGACGGCAAGGACCATCACCGCCCAAAGCTCGGAAATCACATAAAAAGAGGTAAAGGTCCAATTGCGGACAAGAGCAATGCATCCTTGAAATCCTTTAGGCAATACAGAACTCAGCCAATCGCCCGCTTTTTCCAAGTGCAGCTCCTGACTATTGGGAAAAAGATAGAATGCGAAGAGCAAGAAATAGGCCAAGAAACTGGAAATAATGATGTAGAAAACTTTTTCTTTACTGAAATAACGCCTAAGCCGCGTATAGAACCACGTCGCCAAAAAGACTCCTGGAAGCATCCCCCAGACTTTGATAAAAGGGATCACTTCAGCGCCGGAATTTTTTGCCGTTAAAATAATTGTATCCTTCAGATTCCGGAGCACTCCATAGCTAACGCACAATAAAAAGAGCAAAAGGAGCATAGAAAGAACTTTTTTCACTTCCGACCGATGCACGGGCCAAAAGATCGTTCGCA
The DNA here is from genome assembly GCA_963698815.1 of uncultured Verrucomicrobiae bacterium. Taxonomy (GTDB): domain Bacteria; phylum Chlamydiota; class Chlamydiia; order Chlamydiales; family Rhabdochlamydiaceae; genus CAJCIW01. Next base: position 402,105 of record CAVOSF010000005.1, on the reverse strand, counting down.
AAACACCAAATTGTTCTTTTTTCTCAGTTGTCATATCCGGACATAAAAAAAACGCGAATTCAAGAAACTCGCGCTATATATTAATTGCATACGTTCTCAAATCCTTCATCATATAAAAAGAGCCTGTTTTTGCCAAGGGAAGTTTTTTAAACTAATTTTTACACAAAAAAATTTAATGAAAAAACTGGCAAAAAAGAGTTAGAGGGTATTGACAAATTACAGTAGATTGATTTTTGATGGATTTTTCCACAGGTTTAAACGCCGCTTCGCAGGACATACTTGAACACGTAGGCTAAGAAGCGGCGTTTAAACCTGTGGAAAAAGGCGCAAAAAGCAAATTATTGTATACTGCCGTCGGCCTTAAACTTGGATTTTATGCCCCGAATTTTTTCGTATGACAAAGCGTGGAGCTCGAAGCCATCTTCCTGCCAGCTGGCGAGAGCGAACGCGCAGTCAGACGGAAAAAGGCGAGAGCAGAAAATCCAAGTTTAAGGCCGACGGCAGTATAATTTGACAATGCCCTCTTAATTATCTATTTGGTTACAGATGCCTATACCGAAAATGACTCAAAAGTTGGTTTTTGGCTGCGTTGGCTATGCAACACATTTTTTGTCTTCACTCGCGCCTTGTGCTTGCACAATGGTCGCTCGCTCCAGACAAAAAATTTGCGCAGCCGCCTTGCCAAATTCCCAACTTTTGAATCATTTTCGGTATATATCTATATGTCCTTGAGGCAAGGAGAGAAAATGCAAGAACAGGATTGGGGGCTAAGAACACGGCGGATTTTAGGCCCTTTGCTTTTGATCACCCTATTTCCCCAGCTTGTGATGCTGGTATGGTATACAAATGTCTTTTTGAATGGCTCTCTGGAACAGCTTTTTGCAATCTTTGCAAAAGATGGTTTTTTCCCCACAATTTATGAAATATGGAAGCCCTATTTCTTCGGGACATTTAAAGCTTGGAAAATCTTGCTTGCCTTTCTTGGCGTCGAACTCCTATTGATGAAAATCCTGCCAGGGAGAAAAGTGGAAGGGCTGGCGACCCCGAAAGGGAACGTTCCTGTTTTCAAAGCTAACGGCGTTTCTTCTTTTCTTTGCACAATTTTGCTCTTTTACTTAGGGTGTGCGCAATTCAAGTTGTTTTCCCCTGCAATCATCTATGACAATTTCGGCGGGCTGCTCGGGGCATTGAATTTCTTTAGCTTGCTCTTTTGTTTTTTCCTGTATTTCAAGGGGCGTTATAAGCCGTCGACCACAGATTCCGAAACAACGGGCGATGCGATCGCCGATTATTTCTGGGGCATGGAATTAAATCCGCGCATTTTTGGCTGGGACATTAAAATGTTCACCAATTGCCGGTTTGGAATGATGGGATGGGGGTTGATCATCATCTCTTTTGCGGCAAAGCAGACCCAGCTTACAGGACTTTCCGACTCGATGCTAGTGGCTGTCGGGCTGCAGCTTCTTTATATTGCGAAATTTTTCTGGTGGGAAACGAATTATTGGCGCTCCATGGGCATCATGTACGATAGAACGGGATTCTGCATCTGCTGGGGCTCTATGGTCTGGATCCCTTCCATTTACACTTCCTCCACTCTTTTCTTAGTGAACCACCCCAATCATCTCGGAACTTATGCAGCTCTTGCGATCTTCATAGCAGGCACCACTTGCATCTATATCAATTATCTCGCCGACAAACAGCGCCATTATGTGCGCAGCAAAAATGGCGATTGCACCATTTGGAAAAAGAAACCGGACCTCATTTTCGCCAACTATAAAACTGAATGGGGCGAAGAAAAACAGACACTGCTCCTTGCCTCAGGCTGGTGGGGCATCTCGCGGCATTTCCACTATCTTCCCGAATTGTTGGGAGCATTTTTTTGGAGCCTCCCTGCCCTATTCACGCACTATATCCCCTATTTTTATCTCACATTCTTATTTCTATTGCTGATGGACCGGTCCTATCGGCAAGAAAGACGGTGCAAGACGAAATATGGCAAAGATTGGGACAAGTATTGCGAGCGGGTTCCTTTCCGCTTGATTCCGTTTGTCTATTAAGTTTTCTTCACAAGTCCCACAAGGCGCATCGCTGCTTCCGCTCCCACAGTGATTTTTAAGGGCAACGCAATGGCGAAAGCTCCCTTTGGAGGCATTTTGGAAAGATTAGCGGCGTTTTCGATGATATATTTCCCCGCACGCAACACACATTCGTGCACAGGGTACTTCGCTCCAGGGCCATTGTTAGATCCGTCGGGAGAAAGGGTATCGATCCCGATCCCTGCAATTTTCCTCTCCAAGAGCAATTCAGCCGCCTTCTCGTCAAACCCTGGAAAATGCATTTTCCCAAAGTCATCTGGATTGCGATAGCAGTTCACATCCTTCCAAAATTTCTCCCAGCCTGTATAAGCGAATACGAGGCTATTTTCTTCAATCTTCCCCCATCTCTTTTCGTGATCAAGCATATCCTCTGGCCCGATGAACAAATCAGGATGCACTTTTGCAGAAACGTCGATCACACGAGCGGGGACAATGAGATTGTTCACATCGAGGTCCGAAATGACTGCCCCATCGCGAAAAAAATGCGATGGCGCATCCATGTGAGTCCCCACTCCCGCATGGCATTTGTAAAGCAGTACCCTCACCCCTTGATCGTAGTCCATTTTCACTTCGAAGTGAAATCCGCAGCTCCCATTCCACGTCGGGATCGAACTCTCTATATCATGGGTTAAGTCAATCGCTTCAAAATTCCCTAGGACAGTCATAAAATTGTGTTTGTTAGTTCAGAATACACTAACTTCCCCTGCTCTTGAAAATCAAGACCATTCATTTACCTTGAATCAACCCTTTAAAATACAATGGGTTGTATTTTTTGACCACTTGTCACTAAATTTGTTCTTTAAAAAATGTCCAATGTGTTGTACAGTTTGGTTATAAAAATGTGACGAAATTTCAATGTTCGAACTTCACAAGACACCTGAATTTGAACAATGGCTAAGCGAACAGCCTCTGAAATCTAGGCTGCAAATTGAAGCCCGTCTTTTGCATATCGTCACGAATGGACACTTCGGAATTTGCAAAAACTTAAACGATCATGTATGGGAATTAAAGTGGGCCAATGGAAGACGTATATACTATGCCCACCTCAGCCAACATAATCTGTTACTACTCTTAGGAGGAAATAAAAATGGCCAAAGCAAAGACATTAATCAGGCGAAAAAAATTCTCAGAAAATATGTCGAAGTTAAGCCTTAAAAAGGGCATGAAACTTTCTAAACACGATCCCTTTAAAGTTTTGTTAGATGAAAAGCTCATTGCACAAGCGTTTTGGGAATGTTTGAAAGAAAATGATCCCGAAGGGGCCATGGAAGTTATCACCGCCCATTTAAATGCCATTAACAAGGTTCATTTTGCAAAAAAATCTGAAATGCCTCGCTCGACAATATATCATAGTTTGAAAAGCAAAAACCCCACAATAAAAACAGTTGCAAAACTTATTCATTGCAGCATGTAAGAAGCAAATAAACGATTTTTATTGAAATAAACACTAATTAATGTTAATTGAATAATTAACAAATAAAGTGTTTATTTATGCCTCTCTTTAGAAACAAACTTTTCTCAAACCCCATTTCCAAAATTACTGTTTGCTTTTGTTGCTTTGGGGAAATCAATGAGAATGTTGATTTCTTTGCTTCCTCTCAAAACTCGACTTTTGTAGATGAACGTATCAACAATTGTCCATGCAGAGTCCCGGGGATCACTCCCGATATCCAGCAAGTCTTAACCACAACCAACCCCCTTCTGATCGAAAGCTGTTTATGCGGCGGTTTCATTGACGGAATCAGCGTCTCGCCCTTTGTTCTCGCGGCATCGCAAGGAGATCTTGAATTGGTGAAGACCCTCTTCAAACAAGTGAACAAGAGTGTTTGCCATTTCGATCAAGAGGTCATTGAACAGGCTTGCATATGCGCATCTGCCAATGGGCAGCTTGACGTGCTCAAGTTCCTTTTTAAAAAAGTCATCCCCGAGAGGTCTCATTTTATCGATTCAGAATCTTTGCGAAAATGCTGCATCAGCGCTTCCTGCCATGGGCAACTGGAAGTACTTGAATTCTTGTTCAAAACAGCATTTCCTGAAAGTTCGATTTTTATCGATCAAAGCTTGTTGAGATGCTGCTCCATTTGCGCTTCTGCCAATGGCCATCGACAGATCCTTAAATTCCTATTTTTGAAAGTATTTCCCGAAAATCTGTTTTTTATAGAACAGCCCTTGTTGAATACCTGCAGTATCTTTGCCTCTGCCAATGGACAAGTGGACGTTCTGAAATTCTTATTCAAAAAAATGCAGCCCAAAATTTCATTCACGATCGATCAAGAGATGTTCAGCGATTGCCTCGTCACTGCATCTGCTACAGGACAGCTTGATGTCCTTCATTTTTTATTCAAGTTGGCTGCCACTGAAAGCCATTGGTTTCTCGAAAATGATATCATAGACCACTGCTGTGCCTTGGCCTTTCGTCGAGGGCATTCAGAAATTTTGGAATTTTTTTCAAGGAATCAGTTTTTCTTCTGCGCGGGCCCTTGAAAATAATGAGAGACATTCCACGTGCATCGTTTGCGGAAACATATCAAATGGCTGCACTTGCTCCAAGCTGTAACCCTTTTGATTGAGAATAGCCGCATCTCGGGAGAGTGTTGCAGGATCGCAAGAGATATACAAAATGCGTTTTGGAGATCTTTCTGTTAATGCATTGAGAAATACCGGTTCACACCCTTTTCTCGGAGGATTGATGACGGCCATCTCGAAAGCCGATACACTGCCGATCTCTTTTTCGGCAAGCCCGCAGATAAATTTCGTATTGCCGATCTGATTGCGTTTGGCATTTTCCCGAGCATCGGCAATTGCCTCAGCCACCACTTCAATGCCAATCACCTCTTTGGCATGCTGTGCAAGGATAAGCGCAAGTGTACCAACGCCGCAATAAGCATCCAGAACCGTTTCCTTACCGGTCAAACCGGCCCATTCTACTACCATCTGGTATAATGCCTCGGCCTGGCCTGGGTTCACTTGAAAGAATGAGGCAGGTGAAACTTTAAAGGTCAAACCGTTGAGAACTTCTTCAATCCATCCTTGTCCGACAAGAACCTTAAACGTTTTTCCAAGAATCACATTTCCCAGAGAACCATTGATGTTTTGGACAACCCCTTTGACTTCGGGTATGGACTGAGAGATTTTTCGGGCTAATTGGGTAAGGTCTGTCTCTGATTTTGTGACGAGAATAACGAGTACTTGCGAGGTGTTCACCGAAGTTTTGATTAAAACATGCCGTAGGTCTGCGGGATAAAGTTTTAAGATCTTTTGGATCTGATTGAATGCTTTCTCTCCCAACTCGCAATGAATAGGGCACTTTTCGATCTCGATCAACTGATGAGAATTGTAGGCATAAAGCCCCAAAGTTTGATCTTGGCTGACAGGCAATTGAATCTTATTGCGGTATCCTAACTTTCGTGGAGAAGGGATGCAGGGCTTCACTTCAACCTTGATCTTTGCGATCCGCTCGAGGGCATCGGCCACCCGATTCCTTTTTGCCTCCAACTGTTTTTCGTAGCTCAAATGCATCAACTGGCATCCACCGCAACGGCCGAAATACGGGCAGATTGGATCGACACGGTCCGTAGAGGTCCTATGCCGTTTCACTACTTTGGCCCTTGCAAAACTTTTGTGCCGTTCATAGACTTCTGCGTTGACTCGTTCATTTTGCAAGGCGCCATCGACAAAAATGGTGAAGCCTTCATGGCGGGCAACTCCCTCTCCATGAATCCCGAGACGCTCAATCGTGAGATCTAATTCGTTCAAAACAATATAAATTTATAGTTTTAATTGTTAAAATTTTAAGCCAGTCTCTGATTAACATCAAGGATTCCCTCCCAAAGGCCTAAAAATGGAATTTACTAGCAAATATTGGTTTCAACCTTTAAAATTCTTTAGATTGTTTGAAGATCATGTTATATTCCATCGCGCGACTTAACTATAGAGGCGCTATGATTAAATCTATTATAAAGAAATTACTTGCTGGTATTCTTATGACAGGATCGTTTTTCTCCGCTCCCCTTTCTTCAGGTGAAGAAGCGAAAAACACACCCAATCCTCTCGTTCTTATTTTGCTAGGCCCTCCGGGCTCCGGCAAAGGGACTCAGGCTGCGATGCTTCAAGATAAATTTCATCTGCCGCACATTTCCACAGGCGATTTGCTTCGCGACCACGTCCGAAAGAATACGGAACTGGGAAAACAAGCGAAAACATATATGGACAAGGGGCAGCTTGTCCCCGATGCGCTGATCCTCGACATGTTATTTGAAAGGGTCGCTCAGAAAGACTGCGCGAACGGATACATTTTGGATGGATTTCCAAGAACGCTGCCCCAAGCAGAGGCATTGCATACAAGACTCAAAGGAAAGCCTGATCCCGTCGTGATCAATCTCGATTTGTCCGATGCGAAAATCCTCGAACGCCTCACCAATCGGGTCACTTGCGAAAAATGCGGCACCCCTTTCCATCTCCTCTATTCTCCTCCAAAAACTGAAGGCAAATGCGATAAATGCGGTGGGAAATTGATCCAGCGTTCCGATGATACAGAAGCCGTGATCACAAAGCGCCTAAAAGTTTACCACGAGCAAACGGCGCCCTTGATCGCCTATTACTCGAAACAAAAACTGCTGCACACTGTGGACAGCAGCCAAACTCCGAAAGAAAAAGTCTTTACCCAAGTCATTGCACAAATCCCCTCTAAAAAATAGATGGAAAGTTCGAATTTTGCCAAGTGGTTCATCTATGCAGGCCTTGGTCTCTTGGCTATCGGCTTATTGATTTATCTGGGGAGCAAGATGGGCATTTCGTTCGGAAAACTTCCCGGGGACATCCATGTCCAAAAAGAGAAGTTTTCCTTCTACTTCCCGATCGTGACTTCCATCATCGTCAGTGTTCTTTTGACCCTCATCATCAACTTGATTTTTTGGTTTCTGAGAAAGTAGCTAAGCTTTTCTTTTGTAGACCTGTATCCATCCGCCTGCAATGACGAGAAGGGCGCCCGCCAAAGAGAGCCAATTGGGAAGCCGATGAAAAATCGCCCAATCTAAAATGCCGGAAACAATGATCGAGAAATAGAGAAAAGGAGCAAGAGCAGAGGCTTTGCCATGTTTATACGCTTCTCCTCTGAAGCATTTGATTTAAAGTAGTGGCAAGCCCTAAACCAAGAAGATTGATCCAAAGCAGAGGAGTGTAGTTTTCTAAAGTGCCCTTCTCGCCAAAAAGCTCCCTGGCGAAAATGAAAACAACCCCCGACACGACCGAACTTAAAAAGTACAGATAAAAAAGAGTGGATTTTTGATTTTCGTGCTTTGCCTGATGTCTGAATAAAACCTGGGACCCTGCTTGACCAAGCGCAGCTAAAAATCCAGCAATACTTAATTGTCCAAAGATCGATGAATTGGGCTGCAATATACAAAGGACGCCCAGAAAAGAGATGCCAATAGTCAAGATGACCTTTTTTTCAAATGGATGCTTAAAGAAAATGCGCTCTAATATTGGCATGAAGAGTGGAGCGGTATTTTGCATCACAGTGGCGTCGAGCAAACTTGTTTTCATCAGGTAATAAAAGATCGCGTATTGATAGATCAAAATGCAGCCCGAGCGAAGAAGCTGCAACTTTAAATTGCTTTTCAAGAAGAGCTCTTTTACAGAGATCGTCCAAAAAATATATGGCAGGATCATCAGTAAAGGGATGGCAAACCGCAGAAAAATGAGTAAAAAATAAGAAGTGTTTTCTGTTCCAAATTTGGCAAAGAGCGTGAAGAGAGAGAGCGTCGCTGAAGAAAGAAGCATGAAAAATGCCCCTTTTTCAAACTCCTCTTTCCTTTCCTCTTTTCTAAGCAGCTTCATTTTAATTTCTTCCCTTCCAACCTAAGTGAAACGATGCCGCCTCCCGTCACTAGAACAATCCCTAAAATCGTCAAAAGGCCTGGAAGCTGATGGAAAAAGAGCCAATTTAAAAACACTGTGAATACGACCGCGGAATAAAAGAGAATGCCCACAAGAGTAATCGTAATCCGTTTTGCTGCGAGTGTAAAACTGTACAATGAGATAAGGAAGCACACCCCCATCAAAAGCATCCATAACCAATCTGAAAGGGGCATCGGCTGCCATTTCCAAATGAGTGGAATTGCCGTAACGATGGCCCCCATCGTCAAATAATAGAAGAGGATTCTGGGAGCAGGTTCTGTATAGCTCAATTTGCGGACAAGGACCCACGCTAATGAACTGCCAATACCGCAGAGCAATCCCCAAATGCCTCCGATATTCCACATCTGTTGATCCGGCCTTAAAATCAATCCAATGCCAACCACCCCAAGGGCGATCGCGAACCAAATGCGGTGATTAATCGGGATTTTCAAGATGAAATAAGCAACGATCGGGAGGAAAAGAGGGGCAGAATTGAGCAGCATGACCGCATCGACAGCAGGGATCCTCTGCATGGAAAGGACAAATAAATAGACAACACATACCCCGCTAATGCCTCGAAGCAAATGCCAAAAGAAATGGTCTGTTTTCAAAGCGCACATTTTCCGAGTCAGAATATAAGGGACTAGGCCAATCCAACTGATAAAAAAGGTGAAGAAGGAGACCTGATAAGAATCGATCCCTCTCTGCTGGATCCACTTCGCTAATAAGGTGTAAGAGGCGTAAACTAGTCCGCTGATCAAGGTCAATACGGAGCCTTGCAGCAGCTTTTGCTTTTTCCGGGCTTTTTCTTCGGACATGCTTCTCTTCCTTTTTCTTATCATGTAAATAAAAAAGGAGAAAAGGTCAAAGGAACACTTTTTAAATAAAAAATTTACGCTGTTTTAAATAGATAATTAGTGTATAATAAATTACTTAATAAAATAAGGTAAAATAATGACAAGTAAATTATATTTTAAATCACCCCCCCCAAAACATTATCCGGATTTTAGAATGGCCCTCCCAGACGATGGGCGATTTCAGGCGTCTCAAATAAATTCTACTAAAGACACTTTAACTTCTGTAGCCCTTCATGTTCCAGGTTCTGGTCATTGCTTTGAAAAAGCTTGGAATTCGATTGTTGAGTTCTTTAAGTCTTGTTTTGGAAACACGCAGCCTTATTCAAGCACTGGCCCCAGTGTTATCCAGCCTTCCCAGTATTCCCACAAAATTACAAATCCCAATAAGCAATTTGTCTATAATCAACTCGTTCAAGGCCGATCTGTCGGCGATCAAATTACGGTGAGAAAAAGGGGCATCAATCCTCATTCCCTAGAAAAGGAGATCCTTTTCACTCCGACAAAACCGCAGATTACCTCAGTAAATGGGTGCTTTACCTACGAAGCCTCCACAGCAGATACAGTGCATTGGACAGCAAACTTTGCAGACAAGAATTTATTCGGGTACTGTGGAGGACCTCTGCTTGCCCAAGATGAGCTTCAGGTTTTGGAACACCCCGCTTTGGCTCACGTTAAAAATGGTCTGCCTAGCAACATGCGCACCCTCGAACCCACCGACGCAGTGCTTCTTCAAAATGTCCCGCGATTGGGCGCATTAGATACGGGGACGCCTCTTCCGAATGGACACACCCTTTATGGAAACTACTTTGCCGCCGCCAGCCAAGGTGAGATCTTATCCCGACTCACCCGATTCGATCATCCCGTCTCCAGCAATATTTTTGCCATCGAAGCTCCTCATGTCTCACCTGCTTTGAAAAATCAGCCGGTTCAGAGAAAAGATTTCGCAAGACTATTTTTTGCTTTTTACAATGCAGCCTACAGTATTAAAGCCATTTGCGGCCAAAAAGTGGTCATGCATAGCGGAAATTGGGGAACAGGGGCTTACGGCAACGATCACAAAACAAGCTATCTTATGCAACTCGCGGCTGCGAGATTTGCCCGAACCGATGAATTGCGCATGTATCCTTTAGGTTTCCAAAATGAATTCGAGGCGGCAAAACAGCTGCTCGACCAAATCGAGCGCAAGTATCCAAATATGACTATAGGCGGGTTCCTCGATCATCTCGCTGAGAATGCAGCACACTACGGCCTTAGATATAAAGTAGGCAACGGCACCTAATTTCAAGTTGTAAATAAATGAACACCGTTCAATGATAAAGAAAAATTTCACTCTTTATCATTATGGAATTGCGGCAGCTTGGAAAATCGAATATTAAAGTCACTCCCATTATTCTCGGCACTTGGGGCATCGGGGGCTGGATGTGGGGCGGCACTGATGAAATAGAATCGATCAACGCGATACAGGCCAGTATCGAAAATGGGATCACTACTATCGACACCGCTCCTGCGTATGGCATGGGACTTGCCGAAGAAATCGTTGGAAAAGCGATCAAAGGCAAACGGGATAAAGTCGTGATAGCCACTAAGTGTGGCTTGCGCTGGGATGAGAATGATCCCACCATCCATTTGCCAGATCGAGACTTTAAATTAAATCCCGTCGAGATCCGCAAAGATCTTTCTCCCAAAAGCATTTTCTATGAATGCGAACAAAGCCTCAAAAGAATGAAGATCGATGCGATCGATCTTTATCAGATCCATTGGCCCGATCCCGGCAAGCCGATCGAAGAGACCTGGAATGCGATGGCAGAGTTAAAAAAGCAAGGGAAGGTCCGAGCGATCGGCGTCAGCAACTTCGATCTCGACTTACTCAAAGCCACTCACGCCATCCATCCCGTTGACAGCGTTCAACCTCCCTATAGCTTGATCCGCCGCGCGATCGAAAAAGACATTATCCCGTTTGCAGAGCAAAACCAAATCTCCGTGATCGTTTATTCTTCTTTGGAAAGAGGGGTGCTGACCGGAAAGTATAAGCCCGACAGAGCATTCCCTCCAGGAAACCACCGCGCAGAAAAAAAGACATTTAAGCCCGATTTCTTACGCGTTTTGCAAGAAGCCTTGGATGAAATCAAACCCATCGCAGAAAAATACCATGTTACTGTTTCACAAGTGATCATAGAAACAACGATCCATCGCCCTGGGATTACTGCTGCCCTTGTCGGCGCACGCCACCCCGAGCAGGCCAAAGAAAATGCCCTTGCCGCAAGACTCAATCTTACCCCTCAAGATCGAGAATTCACCACAAAAGTATTATCTCATCCTGACCTTCAGTGCAAACTCTACGAGGATTAAATGGTCAAAGCCTCTCCTCTCGTTATCATCACAGGAGCCTCTGCGGGGATCGGAGCGGCTGCAGCGCGCAGATTTGCTCGAGAAGGTTTTCGCCTCGCATTAACGGCAAGACGGATCGATCGATTGGAGCAATTGCGAAAAGAGCTGAAAGGCGAGGTTTCTTGCCATGAGCTCGATGTCCGCATCTCAGAAGAAGTGTCTGTAGTTTTTCAGCGCATCGAAAAGGAGGAAGGACCTATTGAAATTCTCATCAACAATGCGGGGCTCGGTTTTGGACTAGAGCCTGCCTACCAATGCAAAATCGAAGAATGGGACCAATGCATCGATACCAATATCAAAGGTCTTCTGTACTGCACCAGAGCAGCCTTGCCTGGCATGGTCAAGCTCAATCAAGGCCATGTGATCAATTTGGGATCTGTGGCGGGGCGTTATCCCTATCCTGGGGGCAATGTGTATGGCGGAACCAAAGCCTTTGTCCGGCAGTTTTCTTTTAATTTAAAAGCCGACTTGCTCGGGACAAAAGTGCGCGTCAGCTGCATTGAACCCGGACTCGTCGGCGGCACCGAATTTTCTGTTGTCCGCTTCCACGGAGATGAAAGTCGAGCCGCCAAAGTTTATGAACAGACACAGCCATTGCTTCCCGAGGATATCGCCGAGGTGATCTATTTTTGCCACTCGGTCCCTTCTCATGTCAATATCAACACCGTGGAAGTGATGCCTGTCTGCCAAGCATCAGGGCCGCTTTCAGTCCATCGAACTTAAGTTCCCAAATGCTTCTCCGACGTCCCAAAAAAGCGGTCTCCAAAATCTCCAAGGCCTGGAACAATGTATTTTCGATCATTGAGTTTTTCATCCATGACCGTCATGACGACTTTGATTTTAGGAAACTTCTCATAAAGCCGTATGAGCCCTTCGGGAGCGACACAGATCGAAGCCACAATGATATTTTCTTCGTCCACCCCTTTTTCTTTAAGCAATGTCAAGACCATTTCCAGCGTTCCGCCCGTCGCGATCATCGGTTCTGTGACGACAACGTAATTTCCAGAAGCGATGTCGGGCGAAACTTTCATGAATTTGAAAAGCGGCATGGCTGTTTTTTCATCTCGCTGGATGAGGAACTTGCTCACATTGGCCTCGGAAAAATGGCGCATAAACGTATCGAGCAGAGCATCCCCGGAGCGCATTATCGAAACGAGTTCCACTTTGCCTGCGAGCGCTTTTCCAGGACATCTCGTGAGAGGGGTCTCTACTTCGATACTTTTCGTCGGGAGGCACTCAATCACTTTGCATACGAGCAAATCACCGAGCTTTTCTGAAACTAGCCGGAATTGTTTTGTCGAGCATTGGGTATTGCGCAATTGGGCGATCAGAATTTCTTCATATGTCGTGGGCGTAAAAGAACAATGGACGATGGGGAGCATCTCAGCAAGCGCCCTCTCGTCATGGCGTTGGAGCTGGATTTTTTCCAATAATTCCAATCCCCATTCCGCAGGATTGATTTCTATTGCTGAAATCTGTGAAAGGGCCAGAATGAAACTCGAAATTAAAATGGCGCGCGATGAAGACAACATCATTTTTTTCCTCCTTAAGGAGATTTTTTTTTGCGGGGTACATGTTACACGAATTCTATCGATTTGCAAGTGAAAGAAATCTTTGATTGACGCAAATAGAAAAATTGGTCTAGAATTCCGAGACCTTTGTTACCATTGAAAGGATCTATCATGTCTAAAGAAAAAAAGCATTTTGGTTCGTTGCATGCATGGGCAATCTGGCTGTTGAGCGCCTTGTTCATGTTCTATAAATACGCTTTGGAAGTCTCTCCTAGCGTCATGACATCGACCTTGATGAGCACCTTTAATATTTCCGGGGTTGCTCTCGGGAACCTAGCCGCCTGCTATTTCTATGCTTATCTTCTCCTGCAAATTCCAGCCGGGCTGCTTTTAGACAAGATCGGTCCCAGAAAGGTAACTACCCTGGCCATTGCATTATGCGCCGCTGGAAGCCTCATTTTTGCTCAAGCCGAGTCTTTGTGGGTCGCAGGCATTGGCCGCTTCATTACGGGAACCGGGGCGGCGTTTGCTGCGGTCAACTGCTTAAAGCTGATCGCAAACTGGTTTCCCATGAAACAGTTCGCATTTATGGCAGGCTTGATGATGACTGTGGCCATGCTTGGTGCGGTCGGGGGGCAGGCGCCTCTGGCTGCATTTATCGATGCGATGAATTGGAGGCACGCGATGGAAGTGATCGGAATCGCCGGGCTCGTCCTTGCAGGAATTTTTTGGCTTGTCGTCCGCGACCTCTCTCCGGAGCATAAAAAAGAGCGCCATATCGTTTCTCAAAGTATTTCTTTCTTGGATAGTTTGAAAAGAGTGTTAAGGAACCCGCAAGCCTGGTGGCTTTCTGTGTACAGCGGTTTCGCCTTTGCCCCGGTCATGATCTTTGGAGGGCTATGGGGAGTTTCTTTCCTTTCCGAAGCCTTTGAAGTTTCCCATAATATTTCTGCACAGGCCGTTTCGTTAATTTTCATCGGGTTTGCTGCTGGTGCCCCATTTTTCGGGTGGTTTTCTGATTGGCTGGGAAGGCGAAAAGTTGTCATGTTCTGGGGAACCCTGCTCTCTTTAATCGCGATCTCGAGTGTGATCTATACTCCAGGGCTGGCGCGCTCTTCGATCATGCTTTTGTTGTTTCTTTTCGGCTTTTTCATCAGCAGCTTTCTCCTTTGCTTTACTATGATCCGAGAGATCAGCTTGCCTATTTTGGCCGCAACAGCGATCGGGTTCATGAATGCTTTCGATGCCCTTTTCGGGGCCTTTTCCGATCCTTTGACGGGAAAATTTCTCGACCTGGGATGGGATGGAAAGCTCGTCGACGGGGCAAGGGTTTTTTCAGTTTCCGCCTACAAAGCGGCCTTTTTAACCCTGCCGATCTATTTGCTGGTTTCTCTGCTCTCGCTGCATCGGATTAAGGAAACTTTCTGCAAACCTTCCTTCCCGACTCCGCTCCCTTGAGAGCGGTGTTGCATCAACCACCAAAGATCAACAATGGGAATGATGTAACGATAAGAACGATAGAGGAAAATTAAAATATACTGCCGTCGGCCTTAAACTTGGATTTTATGCCCCGAATTTTTTCGTATGACAAAGCGTGGAGCTCGAAGCCATCTTCCTGCCAGCTGGCGAGAGCGAACGCGCAGTCAGACGGAAAAAGGCGGGAGCAGAAAATCCAAGTTTAAGGCCGACGGCAGTATATATCGTTCCTATCGTTGATCTTCGAATTAAAGGGGTTTCATTGCAGACTTCCATTTCTCCAGATATTTGATCATGCCTGAAAAGCTTGAAGTATCGAGGATTTCTACGAGTGCCCCCCCTAGATGTGAGACTGCAGAAGTATTCATATTGGATTGTTGATAGAAATAGACATCCGAATTGACAATTCTTGCGTTCTTAGAGAGGTAGCCTTGCTCGATCAAAGCTTTAAAAAATCTTTCGCTATTGCTCAATTCGTTTTTTCCATGAGTTTGAATCACAATCAATTGTTTATCCTTGGGAACCTTGACAAAGGGCGTGAGGTTCATCGCCCGCGACATGCCGCTGGCAATGCCATTGAGGTAGGTAAAGCTGGAAGGCATTTCATCTTCCACTAAAAGATAAAGATGCGGATAAATATGGCCGCGGGGTTCCTGATTGCTAAAATTGGGATTTTCCACCCGAAAGTGGCTGGAAGGAGTCAGGATGAGTTTAGCGGTCGTATAACGCGCATCCCCAAGAGACAATTCAATCGAGCCTCTGTCGGCATCGATAAAAATGCTCTCTAATTTTCGGTTAATGAGGAGGGCATTATTGTGTGACCGAATGACGGACAGCAAACGAGCGATCAGTTCATTGCAGCCTTGTGAAAAATAATATCCATAAGCACATCGCGTATGCTCTTCCACCGCTTCTTGATCGGGATGGGTTAAACAAACAAATTTACATCCAAAATATCTCTGAAAAAAATCTTTCAGTCGAGCATCAGAACCAATCAGATGGCAACCGAGATCTGCATTGGCGACTCCAAGGATATCGATGCTCTTCCATGCCCCGCCGCATTTTTCATCAGCTTCTAAAATTAAAACCCGCTCATCTTTGGAAATATGATAGATCGCTTCCAACATAGAGATCGGGCTCGTTCCTACGACTGCGACATCGTAGTCGGTCTGGATGGCGAATAACCATCCCTGGAAAAAAAGAAGAAGTGATAGGACAAAGCGCATGAAGTGACTCCAAGTTGAAGATGGAAGAATAACTTCTTTTGAAAAACTTGGCTGTTAAAAAATTGATTTTATAGAATTCAATTCTTTTTCCAGTTCCATGAAATTCTCATAGAGCTTCTGGAGCTCTTTTTCCCGCGCTGCGCAAGCGATGGAAAGTTTTTGGATCTCCTCAATATCCGACCTTTGAGAGGCCTCGGCGAGCATTTGGTTATCGCGGCTTTGCTCAGCTTCCAATGCAAGGATGCTTTTTTCGATTTTGCGGATCTCATTTTCGAGCGGGCGGATTTTTGCCCGCTTTTCCATGAGCTCTTCATGTTTCTTTTTTCTATCGTCAACGGATTTTTTCTTTGGCAGGACCTCTTCTTCTTCCCAGCCCTTTTTTTCTAAGAAATCCTCATAATGACCCAGAAAGAGCTCTTGCCTTCCGTTATGGCAGGCGATGATCTTATGCAGTTCCAGCCGCTTCAAAATCAGTTCGCTATGTGTGACGATAACGACGGCGCCCTCAAATTCTTCCAAAGCATCGATTAACGCTTCGATCGATTCGACATCCAGGTGGTGCGTTGGTTCATCGAGCAGGAGCAGATTGCAGGGCTTAGCGAGGATCTTTCCAAGAAGGACGCGGCTTTTTTCTCCGCCCGAGAGGACAGAGATTCTTTTCTTAGAAGTATCCCCTCCGAACATCATCTGCCCGCAAATCCCCCTGATCTCGGTCCAATTCAATGCCGGATTTGCAGCGGCAATCTCTTCTTCAATGGTGGCGGACTCTTTAAGCCGTTGGATATTTGTCTGGCCAAAGTAACCGATCTCTGCTTGATCGGAAATGCGAACTTCCCCTTCGAGAGGGGCAATCTCACCCGCGATCAACCGCAAAAGGGTTGACTTGCCGTAACCATTTTTTCCAATGATCGCTATCCTTTCCCCCTTCTCTAAGATAAAGGAAAAGTCGTGGATGATCGGTTTTTCCATCTGATAGGAGAATGCCACCTCTTTCGCCTCGAGCATTTTCTTGCCCATGAAGGGCCGCTCATGGAAGTTGAAATTCAAGTTGTATAAATTTTTGAGCTCCTCTAGAGCCGGAATTCTGTTTAACATTTTTTGGCGCGATTGCGCCTGTGCGGCCTTTGAAGCCTTAGCGCCAAAACGATCGATGTAAGACTGTAAATGCGACCGCTTCTTTTCCAGGTTGAGCCGGGTTCGCTCATGAACCTCCTCTTCTTGGACAATTCTTTCAAAAAAAGCAGTTGTCCCCCCTTTGACCTTCCGCACTTTTTTGCGATGAATGCCCAAAGTATGCGTTGTCACATTGTCCATGAACTCGCGATCATGGGAGATCAAGACCAATTCTCCTCTCCATTGCTGAAGAAAACGCGTGAGAAATCGGATCGACAAAATATCCAAATAATTCGTAGGTTCGTCTAAAAGCAAACAGTCTGGTTCGGCGAGCAGCACTTTGGCCAAATGAAGCCTAAGGTGATATCCTCCTGACAATTGCTTGGGCTGCGCCTGCATTTCTTCTTCCTTGAGTCCTAAACCGAATAGGATCGCTTCCGCTTTATACGTCTCTTCCCGCTCTTCCGGCTTAAGGCCCAAACAGGCCTCCTCTAATACCGTCGCACAGGTAAAGCGGATATGCTGGTCGAGATATCCCAATCGATACCCTCTTGAAAAAGAAATGGTCCCAAGGTCCGGCGTCTCTTGGCCGATGAGCATGCGCAGCAATGTCGTTTTCCCGGAGCCATTGCGGCCGACAAGACCGCAGCGCTCCTTCGGATTTACCGTAAACGCAACATCCTCAAGAATGGGGGTGCCGCTATAAGAGAGGCTGACATCATCAACTTGGATCATGGACAAAGTATAGGGGATTTTCTGTTAGATTTAAAGAAAAGCGCGCTTAAAATTCTTAAACGCGCTTATGTGAAGAATTATGTGTACTTCTGGCTCAATTTTCCTAGACAATAAATTTTTTAAAGAACAAAAAAGGGTGATGAAGAAGTTGTTCTTTTCGTTGATGATGGTTTCCTTCTCAATTTATGCGAAAGATGAGCAATGCAATGTGGGAAATTTTAGTGTGCCGTTTTCACAGCAGCCCGGGCCACTCATCAGCTTCGGAGAAAATATCATTGATCGCAATCAAGTGCAGTTGTTTTTGTTCGGAGACGACTTTATTGGGAAGGAAAAACATTTTATTGATTTAGTCCCGGGAATTCTATACGGGATTACTGATGACCTCTCTGTTTTTTTCAATGTTCCCATAGCTGCAAGCGATAAAGAAAATGGTCACCGCTCTTCCGGATTCGAAGATCTATTTTTGCAATTCGAATATGCTATTTACTTGAGAAACTCTTCCTGTTTCAGCGAAACAGTGACGATTGTCGCCAACGCGTCATTTCCGACTGGATCAAGCCACAAAGACCCTCCCACCGGCTTCGGAGCGATGGGATATTTTATCGGGGCCACCTATAACCGCACCTGGACGAAATGGTTCTTGTTCACTTCTTATGGCGCAACATTTCCTACGGCGCATCATCGGACAAAATTTGGAAATAGTTACCTTTATCAATTTGGTTTGGGAAGAAACATCGCAGATAGTAAAGGTTGGATCATTGCCTGGATGGTCGAAGTGGACGGAACTTTTTCTGAGCGCAATAAGTTCGATGGTTCTAAAGATCCTAATTCTGGAGGGAACGTCATTTATCTCACCCCATCGCTTTGGGCTTCTTCTAAAGATTGGATTCTGCAGCTAGGCGCAGGCTACGCAGTGCAGCAGAATCTATTCGGACATCAGAAACGCGATGAATACTTGATCGCTTTCAACTTCGGCAGAACGTTTTAAAAAAGAGATACACAAACAATTTGATTTTCGGTATCTAGGGCTGAAAAGGAGCAACCAATGAAAAAATACACCATTCTTGGACTTTTTGTTCTTAGCGCCTGCGGCGGCGGCCATTATCATAATGGTTGGGATGATGATGATTGGGACCACCATCATCACGATCACCATCATGATGGCGATCACCATGATCATCATGAACATGACGGACATCATGACGGCGGACACGGGGGCCATGGAGGCCATGGCGGGCACCATTAATCAAGGTGCTCTTTCCGTGTGATCCGATATAAAACATGGCGTCTAAAAGGGCTGCCTTCGGGGACTTTCGGATGATCGAAATCCTCCGCGGGGTTTCTGTGCATGCCAAGTTTTTCCATCACTCGGATTGAGCGTTTATTCCCTGGGACTGTCATTGAGACAATCTCCTCTAATCGCAGAGTCTCAAACCCAAATTGAAGACACGTTTGGGCGCCTTCCAAGGCATAGCCTTTCCCCCAAAATTCATAGGCAAGCCTCCATCCAATCTCCACAGCCGGTGTGAAGTGGGTCTCAAAAGGGACGGGAACAAGTCCGATGAAGCCGATGAATGCGGCGATTCCGGGGACCTCTACTGCCCACAATCCCCAGCCCTGCTCTTCCAACTGCTTCGACATTCGTTCGGCGATCTTATCGCTTTCTTCGCGCGTTAGCGTCGAGGGAAAAAACTCCATCACACGCGGATCGGCGTTTAATTTTGCAAAGGCATCAAAATCTTCTGCTTTCCACGGACGCAAGAGCAAACGTTTAGTCTTCAGAGTGACGGGTTTCATGAGTAGCTTCCTCATTAGAGATACGGTTTGTTATGCCATTCAGCAAATTCTTTGGCGTAATAAGTAATGATAAAATCGGCGCCAGCACGGCGGATTCCTCGAAGGATTTCCTCGACTCCTTTTTTTTCATCCAGCCACCCTTTTTCCGCAGCTGCTTTCAGCATTGCAAATTCGCCGCTTGTGTGGTAGGCTCCAAGAGGAATGTTGGGATAGGCCTGTTTCACGCGATAAATGACATCTAGGTATGCATGTGCGGGCTTGACCATCAGCATATCTGCTCCTTCTTCGACATCGAGGCGCGCTTCGCGCAAGGCTTCGCGTGCATTGGCCGTGTCCATCTGATAGGAACTTCGATCGCCAAATTGCGGCGCTCCCTCAGCAGCCGCGCGAAATGGCCCGTAAAGACAGGATTGATATTTGACCGAATAGCTCAGAATGGGGATATGTTCAAACCCCGCTGTGTCTAATGCGCCCCGGATCGCCCCGACCATGCCATCGATCATGCCGCTCGGAGCGACGACATCAGCTCCGGCTTGAGCATGGCTCACCGCTTGTTTTGCAAGCAATTCTAGCGTCTTATCGTTGTCCAAATCGATCCTGCCTTCCCGTTCGGTCATCACCCCGCAATGGCCGTGGTCTGTATATTCGCAAAAACATAAATCGGAAAAAATCAAAAGATGCGGGGCTTCCTTCCGTATCGTCCGAATCGCCTCTTGAACGATGCCATGGTCATGATAAGAGTCTGTACCCAACGGATCTTTATGAGGAGGAATTCCAAATAACATCACAGAGGTCAAGCCCAAATCACTCACTTCTTGGATCTCTTGCTTTAAGCTGGCAAACGGAATTTGGAAATGTCCAGGCATAGGCAGAATGGGCTGTTTCTTTCCCTCGCGGCCCTTGATGAAAAGAGGAAAAATGAGATCTTTTAGATTGATCTCGGTCTCGCGAATTAAATCTCTTAAGACGGGATGCTGTCTTAGCCGCCTTAGACGCACTGAGGGAAAAACCGTTGTCATAGCCATCTCGCTTGAGAAAAATCGTTTGAAACACTATATGAAAACAATCATTTAAATACATCCATTCCTCATGAAATTTCTTTGCGATCAAATGCTCTCCGGGCTTGGCAGATGGCTGCGCACAGCTGGATATGATACGCTCATCATTGAGAATAATTTAGAAGATCGAAAGATCTTGGAGCTCGCTTTAAAAGAAAACCGCATTCTTCTAACGCGGGACCGCCATTTTTTAGAAATGCAATCCCCTGAGAAAAAAGTCCTCTTTTTAACAGGCAATTCTTTAGAAGAATGCGTCCGTGAATTGAATCGGGAGTTAAAGCCTAACTGGCTATACGCTCCGTTTTCTCGATGCCTGCTTTGTAATTCTCCGCTTGTGAAGTCTGGCGGCCCGTCAATCCTTCAACAAGTGCCCGAAGATATTCTTGCATCAAACATTTGGTATTGTCAGCAGTGTCAAAAAGCCTACTGGCTGGGAAGCCATACTGACCGCATGTTAGAACAACTGCAAACCTGGCAAACACTCACTTAATGAGATTTACCCTGAATTGTTTCTATGCTCGTTTTTACTCCCTTACTCGCATCGTATGCATCAACAGAATTATGATAAGCGAGAACAGATTGGTTTGAACTCGATTCTAACATTACTTTGTATTGTGAAGTCTTGAAGAAAGCTTCTTCTAGGTCGATGCAGAGAATAATGTCTGGTTTTGGCTGCTTTTGAGCTTTAATTGCATCTAAATATTCAGTTTCATAATTGAACACAGAAATTTGCACATTGGGAAATAACACTTTTGCATATGCTGTAAACTGTACCACACTCGGATCGTTTTGCAAATCATAGACTTTGTCTGCAAGAACAATTTGCTGCACTTCATATCCTTTTTTGGCCAGACCCACGCAGGTAGAAAACTCAGTATAACAGCCCCCGGAGCCAAGACTGTAGATGACAAGCGGCTTTTTCTTATCGAAAGTTTGTTCCACTTTTTCTAACAATGGTTTTTCAACACAGAATTCTCTCGTAAACCTACTCATCTCCCTTCTGCAATTGCATTCGTAAATAGGATATTCATTTTCATCTGCGACGTTAGTCGTGATACCAGTCGCCTGTTTCGGAACGAAGTGGGTATATTTGCGACCGTTTCCTTCTTCCCTTTCCCCTTTCATACGATGAAAGTTTTTGGTCAAATATTCTCGGTTAATGAATTCAGGGACGTTATTAGTTGATATTGGCTGTGCCATAAAAAATTCCTATTTTTAATGTTTTATAATATTAAACTTTGTTGCCTTGGATTTTGTCGACGAAAGTCTCAGTGTCACTCTGTGGATCAATATGATTGTGATAGGCGAGAATGCATTCATTCAAGGGAGACCCCAACATTGCAGAATATTCGTCTTTATTATTTTGCAAATTCATATAAGGCACGTCCACGCAAAGGACAATGTCGGGCTTAGGCTGTTTTGAGTTTTTTATCTCATCAAAGTATTCCTTTTGATATTTAAATACTGAAATTTGCACATCGGGAAATAACAATTTGACAAAAGTGGAAAACGTCAAAAGAGTAAAATCAGGTTGATCGAGTTGATTGGTCGTATACTTGTGATCTGTAAGGACAATTTGTTTCACCTCATATCCTTCTTTTGCAAATTCGACACACACGGATAATTCCTGGTAGCATTCTCCAGAGCCTTTACTATAAAGAATGAGAGGCTTGGTCTTCTGATAAGTCTGCTTTACTTTCTCTAGCAGAGGGTCTTCAACCTCCACACTTCTTGAATATCGAGACATATTCGCGCAATTGCATTCACGAATGCATGGCTTGCCTAGAGCACCCTTTTTCCTTGGATCAAAATACGTATAGACGCTTGCAGGTGAGGTGCCCTCTACTACCGACATGGCATAAAAATTATTTAATAAAAAACCCCTCGTAAAAGATATTGGGAGATCACTAGATGAAAGTCTAAAAGCCATAAAACCCTACATTAATAATTTTTTATAATTAAATATTATAAACTGGACTTCATTGTTTTGTACTTCTATCTGTTTCAAATGCGGTGTCATGTGTTCTTTTTCCGTTAGCTGATAACCCAGATGAGCTTGCATGACGAAAAGAAGGGTTGGGTAAATATTTGTGAATTGCTTGGGCTATTTGACCGGGTGTAGCCACGCGAAACTTGCTTTTGTCGTCAAAAATAACTTCCGGCTCTTTAGCACGCGCACTCATCGCATTGATGGTCGGCTCTCTAACTTCACCAAGGATACCATCAAGTATTGCGCCGATTTTCTTTTTCGCCCGGATTGGCATTTTCGATAACCGCTCAAGGGTCTTTTGGATTACTTCAGGTGACCCTGTTTCTAATAATTGAGCTATCTGTTGAAAAATGGTGCTGTGATCTGCTGTAAAATTCCAGGAATAGATTGTGGTCTCAGTATCCATAGTCGAGCCCAAAAAGAGTGTTTGCCCGGCTACGGCAAGGGAGCAAGCTACGTCTGGGTGTTCATACCCTTGAAAAGAATTGATGCTCTTGCCTGTCTCAATGTTCCAGACCATGATCGTGTTGTCGCTCGAAGCCGAAAAGAGGATTGGCCCAACTAAGGCAAGGGATTCAACCTGAAATTTATGCCCTTCAAAAATAGCGATGCACTCGCCTGTCTTGATATTCCAAGCCCTGATTTCATTGTTACTCGAGCCCGAAAAGAGCGTTTGCCCGGCTACGGCAAGGGAGATTACCGATTCTTTATGCCCTTTAAAAGTAGCGATGCATTTTCCTGTTTTAATATCCCAGGCCTTAATTATGTTGTCGCGCGAGCCCGAAAAAAGCGTTTGCCCGTCTAGAGCAAGGGAGTAAACTTTGTCTTCATGCCCTGCAAAAGTAGCCATGCAGCTACCTGTCTCAATGTCAAAGGCCATGATTGTCCAATCAGCCGTCCCCGCAAAGAGCGTTTGCCCGGCTACGGCAAGGCAGAAGACATCGTAGTCTTCATCACCTCGAAAAATAGCAATGCATTTGCCTTTCTCGATGTCCCAGACCCTGATTGTGCCATCATCCGACCCCGAAATGAGCTTTTGCCCCGCTACGGCAAGAGAGTTAACAGAATCTGTATGCCCTTGAAAAGTAGCGATGCATTTTTCTGCCTTGATGTCCCAGACCTTGATTGCCTTTTCATTCGAGCACGAAAAGAGCCTCTGTCCGGCTAAGGCAATGGAGCAAATTTCGTAATCATACAGGTATTGTTCGTCTTCCAAACCTTCATACTTTTGAAAAGCGATCAAAGAAGACACTCCGTTTGCAACATTTGAATATAAGTGGTAGAACTTCTTGAAATTCTCAATACCCTGTTCATCTACGCTTGGAAATTGGAAACGAAATATTAAACGCAAAGTATTATCTTGCTCAAAGAGCCGGCACCACTGTCTGCAAACCAAGGTGAGAGGTCCGATTTCTTGCCCAAGCAAACGCGGAAAAATTTGGGTGAATAAAATATCATCGGGCATCTGCACAATTGGAGCATCGGGTTGAGGCCTGATAGGTGCGGAACTAAGAGAGCTTGAAGAACTTGGAATATTTATTGCCATTTTTATCTCCTAATAATTAAAAAATTCGTTTTGTGAAATTAATAATATAACAATTAGAGAATAAAGTCAATTTAAATTTAAATTTTTATTTATCATTGTAAGTTATTAATAATCAGATAGAAAGAGCATAAAAAAAAGAAGCCTAGCGAACTTTTAGAGCGCTAGGCTTCTTATCCTCAACGACTTAAGGAAGGCATTTACTTGATGTGTTTGCTAAGCAATCCTGCGAGTTTCATCATGTCGACAGGTTTTTTGCCAATCACCTCAGACAATTTCTTATCCGGAACGATGAGACGTCGATTTTTCGTGTCTTGGCATTTGTGTGACTTGATATAAGCCCATAGTTTTTTGACGATCTGCGGGCGTGTTAAACTTCTTGAACCGCAAACGGCTTGAAGTTCAGGCGACAGCGAATAAGCAGTTTGACTTAATCCAGATTTTCTCTTACCGCCTGTCGATCCTTTCTTTTTGGCTTTTGTTTTTGTTCTCTTTTTTTTGGCCATAAATAGTGTTCCCTCTTTCTTTTAAACAGCTTTGGGGAGATTAAATGCTCCTTTTCCAAATCTTCTAATCTTGATGTAAAAGTTTTTATGAATTCCATCAAGCTGATTCTTTATTTTTTCTCGTTTTTTTTTCATTTTGTTCGCTAGACCAATGCTTCTCTAACCAAAGAAGAGACTTGGATAAACTCATATTCTGTGACATCGGGAACCTGCTGGCCTTGTTCATAGAGTTTTTTAAGTTGATTTTTGTCGATCACTTCTTCCAATTTCACTGCGTTGAACAATTTTGCAGTCTCCAGCGAAGTCCTAATGGAAAGGCGCCGAACTCTTTTTACGCAATAACCACCGACGTGAATGGTTTTTGATTCTTTGGGAATAAATTGCAAAATTTCCGCAACCAGGACCTTTTTCTGCTGTTCCAATTCATCGATTCTTTTTCCCAAGTCTTTATACGCTGCGATTTTCTCTTCGAGCACCATCGTTTTTCCTCCACAAAAGAAAAAAGTTTAGAATTTTTCTTACTTATTGATAAGCAAAAAAAAATTTGCTTATTTGATTTTTAATCAAAATCGGCTAAGATGATGAACTATTCCGCGGATAATAACCCAAGAACCTCCCCTTTATGAACAGAAAAAAAGAACTAAAATACTTATTTTTAATCATCGTCGTTTTGATTGCAGCTTGCATTGAGACCGATATTTATCTTCCAGCATTTCCGGATATGATGGCCTGGTTTTCCGCTTCGGAAGGAGCGATCCAAGGCCTTTTAACTTGGAACTTTATCGGCATCTGCGTCTCGGGCCCTTTTTACGGACCGATTTCAGATGCATTTGGAAGAAAAAAGCCCTTAATGATTGCCTTGGGAATGTTTTTAGCGGGAAGCATCATCACGCTCTTTGCCCAAAATCTAGATCAAATGCTTTGGGGGCGCATTCTTCAAGGTTTAGGAAGCGGAGGCTGTTTTACATTAGGGACTGCCATTATTTTTGATGCGTTTCAAAAAGAAAGGGCGATTGCTGCGACCAATCATCTCAACACGATCATCCCTCTGATCATGGCTGCAGCACCGATGCTAGGCGGCTATTTGAATCACTTTTTTGGATTCCGCTCCAATTTTCTTGCCATCGCATTATTTGTCCTTTTAAGTTTGGCCATCTGCCTCTTCTTTTTTGAAGAGACGCTTCCCAAAGAAAAAAGGACCTCTCTTAAAATCCAAGTGCTCTTTAAAGATTTTAAAGAGGCATTTAGCAATTTGGCCTTCTGGCAAGTGACCATGGTCATCAGCTTTCTTTTTGGGGGATACATCTCATTTCTTTCGGGGACATCAGTGCTTTATGTCGTTGAATTCGGCATGAACAAGGATATTTTTCCCGTCATTCAAGCGGCAATCCTCGGGGCTTGGGTAGCAGGAAGCCTTCTTCTCAATCGGTTCATTGCAAAGTGGGGCATTCCCAAAGTAAAGAAGACGGGAATCATTTTATGTGTGATTGGAGGCTTGCTCCATGTTGCTGCCGCCCTGGTAATGCCTAAGGACCCCTATGCTCTCACCAGCGGCATGCTGCTTTATGCTTTTGGGGCTAATTGGATCATCGGACTCTATTTTCCTGAAGGCATGGAAATCCTTCCCCACATCAAAGGGATCGCTGCAAGCCTGCTTACGAGTGCACGTTTGCTCATCGCCTCCCTCGTCGTGGGACTAGCAAGCGCGCTTTATAACGGAACGATCTATCCCCTTGCCGGTGTCATTTTTGGAACAATTGCGATCATCTTGCCCCTGCTAATTTCATTTGAGAGGCGCAAAGCTGCCCCTGCGAAAGAGGTTGTTTAATTAGGCCAGCACTCTTCATAAGAAAAGTCGAATTCGTCATCGAAGCCGATGCCATCTTTTGTGAACCGTTCACGGTTTCCATGCTGTGCTCGATGGTCCATTTCCTCCATATCTTTTGGGGATAGAACAAAATTGAGAATCTCTAGGTTTTCACGAATGTGTTTTTCATCATGGCTGCCGGGAAGCGGGACGCATTTATGCTGTAGGATCCATCGAAGAGCGACTTGGCATGGCGTCTTTTGATACTTTTTGCCGATTTTTGCAAGCATCTCATCTTGATGCACACGGCCACGCCCAAGAGGGGCCCATGCTTGAACAGCAATCCCCTTTTCCTGACAAAACCTAATCAATTCAGGATCGTAAAAAAAGGGATTCATTTCGATTTGGACCCAGGTGATCGGGACGCCAAATTCTAAAGCCTTTTTCACATGATTGAGGGAGACATTGCTGAGTCCAATATGCCGAATTTTTTTCTGACGGCGGAACTCTTCCATAGCTAAGAGGGTTTTGTCGATGGGGATCTGATGATTTGGCCAATGCAAAAAATAAGCATCGAGATAATCGGTTTGCAGCTCCTCTAATGTCAATTTGAGGTCTTTGCGTAAGTTTTCGGGAGATTGCTCATCGTACCAAACCTTTGAGATGAGATAAATTTGATGGCGGTCGAACTTTTTTAGCGCTTTAGCTATCGCATCAAAATTCCGATAGTAGGTAGCAGTATCGATGATGCGATATCCATCGTGAATTGCTGCTTCGACTGCTTTTGTACAAATGCGATTCCTCAAAGGATAAGTTCCAAATCCAATGGCAGGACACTCCCATTGCTCGATCTTGCATCCCCCTTTTTCATCAACAATGACTGGGTTAGCGAATGTATGCATTATGGCTCCGGTGAAAAGAATCATCAAAAACTGTTTCATCATTATGCAGTGATTGTTGGAACGATTTGAACAGGGAAATTGATCGAATTGGCAATGAAGCATTTTTTATGGGCTTCGTGATGCAGTTTCACAGCATCAGGAATCCTTGCGGCATCGGTGATGACGATGGATGGATTAAGGATCGCTTCTTTGTATCGCCCATCGCCAGAAGCATCCACAGTCATCACGCCAACAGGCCGATCGACGTATTCTGTCACGACAATTTTATTGACAGAGCAAAGATGCAAATACCACAGCATATGGCAAGAGGACAAAGAAGAGAGTAAAAGCTCTTCGGGATTCCATTTTGTTGGATCCCCCTTAAATGCGGGATCGGAAGAACACGAGAGATCGGGTTTTCCTTCGCTTAAGACCAGATGAGACCTTTCATACAAACGATAGTCTTTGGTCCCCGATCCGCTATTGCCCGTCCATTTCAAAGTGATCTTGTACGTATGTTCATTGGCCATTCTTTTCTCCGACTGGACTTTGGTTATTGGAGGGAACTAATTTCATGAGATATATGGGCTTTCAGGCTTGATTCATTTTTAAGATGGAGGGCCTGAGAATGCCACCATCTTAAAAATGAATCAAGCCTGAAAGCCCGTGAACGTGAAATCAGCCTGAACAAGTCCCATTTAAAAAAAATTATTATTCTTTTGATTATGAATAACTTATGAGAAAAAACAGAAGAAGTCTGTAAAAAATCTTTCTTCCTTTTATACTGAATCCCAATAAAATGGGGATAAGGAGCTTTCATATGAAAAAAGCTACGGATTTGATTTCGCCAAACCAAACTTCAGACTTTCTTCTCTGTGAAAGTAGAGAAAGAGGGGATGTATTAACAAATTTAAAGCTCCAGAAACTTCTTTATTATGCTCAAGCTTGGCATTTGGTGCATAAAGATAAATGCCTATTTGCGGAAGACTTTCAAGCGTGGATTCATGGCCCTGTTTTACCTTCTCAATACCAGCGATTTAAAGTTTACGAGTGGCGTCCCATTCTGGAGGAGATTGTTTCTCCCCAACTATCCATTGATCTAAAATGCTACTTGAAAGAAATCGTAGACGTTTTCGGTTGTGAAACAGCAACAACACTAGAGCTGATGACTCATCATGAGCGTCCGTGGAAAGAGGCAAGACAAGGCCTTGCTCCTGACCAACAATCTACAGCGATTATTCCCAAAGAGTTAATGAAAGAATTCTATCGATCGCTTTAGGTCGTGTCGTCAATGAAAAAAACCAAAGTTTCCTTACACAGTACCATTCATAAAACCGCGATTGATGGTTATATTTGCTTTTCCTTTCAGCATTTTGATTCCTCCGATGAAGAAGTATGCCCTCCCACTTTCCAACCAAACTATACCCAAACGTTAATGGAAAGACTCAAAGCTCTTTCTTCATGGAGTGTTAAGGAATTCATGAATTCGCACAGCAAAAGCATCCGAGCGCATACTCACGATTGGGAGAAAACTGCAAGACCTCGGGGGCTTCAACATTTAAATGAGCAGCTCAGAGCCTCTCCTGCATGGCAATTCCAACTCTCAAAAGGCGAGCATGGTCGAGTTCACGGTTTTTTCATTGGCAATACATTCTATGTCGTATGGCTCGATCGCGACCATAAGGTTTACCAAGGAAGGAAGTGAAATTATTTTTTCAAGACTTAAAAACCATATCGTGGGCAGATCTTAAACAGCTATTCGACTATAAAGCCCTGCGTGATCGGACAGCGCTTCTTTTTTCATCACTTTCCCATCAAAGCCTGTTTTGAGCAGGGTTGTGCTGATCAAACGACCGGTGCCTGAAGCGACCATGGTATGATCTAAATTCATCGGGCAAGAAGGTCTAATTCCCGTCAATTGAGCGCAAAATGCATCGCCGCCCCAGGTTTTATCGTTGGGTCCAAATTGATCGGCTTTTTGAAAACGGCTGCGCCAAGACGAGGCATTGTATTCATCGTCGCCTAAGTTCAAATCCCCAGTCAAAACAAGACATCTGTCCCTAATCTTGTCCATTTTATCAATGATGATTTGCATCTGTTTTTTTCGCGATTCCACCTCTTCTTCGGTGGGAAATTGGGATTCCTCTGAATGCTGCAGGTGGGAGGAATAGATCCTAGCGAAATTCTCTCTCCGGCTCTCTAAATCAAAAGCAAACACGCCTTTCGAATTATGCTTAGTTCTTCCGACCAATGAGTCCTGGGGATATTGGGTAAATTCAGGATGATTAATCTTGTATTTGCTTGCGATGAAAATTCCCGAAGGAACACGGATACCCCCTGGCCCCATGTTGAAATAAAAGTGATGATACCCTGTTTGTTTCAGCCGCTCGATCATATAATTGGCTGTTTGGATATCATACACCTCATTGAGGCAGTTCACATCCGCATCTTTCTCGACGATCTTATTAATGATCTCATTGATCCTGTACGTCAAAGGCAAAACGCCCCCGTCAGTAATGACATGTCCTGAGGTGGTACCGCAAATATTCCATGATAGCAGTGAAAAAGTGCGATCCTCAGGAAGGACCTTATCGGGCCCTTCGGCATGAAAATAAGTAAAAGGATTTTTCTGCAGACGGGCTCCTACTTCACGCAACGCAATTCCGGGCAAAGTGGTCACAATAGCTAGGGAGTACCATCCAATCATGCCCATAAAAAGCGCAATTTTTCTGGCCAAATTGCACAAAAGATGATCTGCGGGATTTAAGACATCGACAATTGAAATTCTTCGGGAAAATTCATGCCCTTTGCAAACAGGATCGGTCAAATAAGACGCTGTTACGAACAGGGCGGAGATGGCTTTATTGCGCAAGTCGTCTAATGCGGTTTCGCCCCATACAGGTTGCTCTATGGCAAAATCGGAATTGAGGTCTAATGCTTCCACACTCATATTATTTCACCGAAATCACTTTTCCATTTGTTAGGTTTTGAAGGATTGCCGATTCAAGTTTAAAGACAGCATGAGGCGTGCCGGCAGCGGCCCACAGTACACTGAATTGCAAAAGATCTTCATCAATGTAAGTTGCAATCTTCTGCTTATGGCCAACAGGCGGGATACCGCCGATGGCAAACCCTGTCGCCTCTCGAGTAAAATCAGCGTCTGCCTTCACAATCTCTTCCCCTACTTCTTTAGCCACTGTTTTTTCATTGACGCGATTCACACCGCTTGCAAGAACAAGGATAGGCCTATTGCTCTGTTTTGTTCGAAAAATCAAAGACTTGACGATTTGGGCCACTTGACACCCAATTGCCTTCGCGGCTTCATCCGCGGTTCGGGTGCTTGCAGGAAGTTCGATCACTTCCGTCTCAATCCCCTGACTAGACAATGCATCCTGAACAGATTGTGCGCTCTTGCTCAACATTTTCATTTCTCCTTGTGTTTGATCGCTTCCACTTCCAAACGATCCACGACAAAGCTGACTCTTCCTTGCCCATCGGGAGGAAGCAGCGCCAGATACTGATCGAGAAGCTCGTTAAGAAAGGCGTCTTTTTGATCGGCAGGCAGTGGCCTAAGATAGGGAAACCACTGCTTTAAAAATCCGTGGAAGACGGCCCTCGATGGGAAATACTCATGTTTTGCGACCACATCTAACCGGATTGGAGCCAAATGCGCCTGGATGAGAAGAGTGCGGTATTCCTCGGGTTGATAGAACCTCCAAGGAGGAGAAAATTGAGTAAAATAGCTCTTCCAACGCTTGCTTGAGATCGTTTTCTCCAGAGCTTGCTGCATCGGTTTTGGCAGTCCAGTGGGCATCTGGATCCATAATTTGCCGCCGGGTTTTAATGCCTTTTCAAAACCTTGCAGAGCGGTTTTTTGCTCCAGGACCCATTGCATGACGGTAAAGGACGTGATGAGATCGAATTTTTCATGATCATCGATTTTGGCCGCGTCTGCGACATAGAAACTGAGATTCTTCTGATTGGGGAAAGCATTCCTCGCCGCTTGAATCATCGAAGAGGAGATGTCCACTCCAATGACAGAGCCCGAAGGGACCGCCTTGGCCATGGCTGCCGTAATTTTCCCATCGCCGCATCCTACATCTAGGATGGATTCGGCGCCCTTAAACTGAACCTCTTTTAAAAAATTTTCTGCGGAGGCTTTTTGGGATTCAGAATTCTTCGCGTATTCCTCGCCTTTCCAAGGGTCTGAAGTTGGATTGGCGTACCCGAATGAAAAAGAGAGGGCTAATAGATAGATCCAGGCTTTTTTCATGGGGCCTCCATATTAAGCGATCCATCATAACCTTTTGCAAAATTCAGGAAAATCCCTTATTTCTGAATCATGGTCGGTCCCATAAAAGGTCAGAGCACTCAATTTTTTAAGCCCCCGGCAAAAAAGAAACGGGTAAAAGAAGTTGATGTTCGGGTGAAAAAAGCCCTGAAAAAATCAAAAATATCTTTTGCAGAAAAAGTCAATATTTCCATCAAAGCTTTTTCGAAAATCGCGACAGAAAAAGCACTATTGCAAGCCGAAAAGTCTGCCGTTGCAGCGCAAAGACGAGCCTTTCAAACAAAACAAGCTGCTGTCGAGGCCCAGAAAAAAGCATTTCTTGCCCAAAGAGCCCACATGGCGCAGCAAGCCGCCGCCGCTCGAAGGGCCAGAGCTGCAGAGAAAGCAAAAAAAGCCGCTCAAAGAGCGGCTAAAAAGGCTTCCGTGTTACGCAGAACAACAAAGATTAGGACTTATTTAGCAAGGCCCGAAGATAAGAAACGGAGCAAGCTTCTCAAGAAATATTTACCGGAAAAGAAGAAAAAAAAGCACTAGGCTGCCTTCTTCGCAGAGCGGTAAATGCGCAAAAACTCTTTTGCGTATTCTTCCAGGGTTGTCTTCCCTCGATGCTCCCCACTTAGCGCTTGCGTAGGCTTGATTTTATGCTCATTCATCGCCCGGTGCATTTCCACCATCATCTTGGCAATTTGATGCTTCATGCCCATCTCGATCATCCCTTTTTCTTCTTGGCTATAGGAAAGCTGAACATATTTTAAATCACGTTTATCAATTGCTTTTCCAATGATCTTAGCCGCTTCCGCCATCGTGACCTCTTTGGGTCCGGCGAATTCAAAAACTGTGGATCCTTTGAATTTTAAGCCATCGAAAAGCTCCGCGATTTTAAGCGCGATATCTCGAGTCGCGACCATAGCAAGAGGATGATCGCTTTTGAGGCTCATCGCAATCGTCCCTGAACTTTTTATGCTGGGAATCGCCATTAAAAAGTTCTCCATGAAAAAACCCGCGCGAAAATGCAGGACATTCAAATTCGGGACCAAATTTAACCTCTCTTCCTGGCGATGCAGTTCCTTGATGGGGCCAGTGCCGGAGGAAAGATCTGCCCCGATCGAACTGAGATTGATCGCATGGGAAATTTTTGCCTTAGCAATCGCTTGCACAATGGCTTCGGCGGTCTTGTCTCGGAACACTTCCATGTCCTCTGCTTTGAGCCCGGGAGGAATAAAACTAAAAACCGCATCGCAGCCTTTGAACCCTTTGGTGAGCAGATTGACATCGGTAAAATCCCCCGAAAGAATTTCTGCCCCTTTATTTTTAAGTTCCTGAAGCTTATTCGGATCGCGCCCGAGAGCGCGCACTTTGTGTCCCTTTTTCAACAACTCTTCGGTCAAAATTTGACCAATGTGCCCAGTGGCCCCCATGATTGCAAAAGTACGTTTTGCCATTATTCCCCTCCGTTTTTATCTTTTAATTATATTATTGATTTTGATTTGTCAACGATTATACAACTTTTGTTTTACTTTTTATAAAACCAATGAAGAGGACAAGACAAGATAAAAACATCGAAATACCCCCTATGATATAGGGCGAATCATAGCTCAAACTCAAGAGAGACCCTCCCATAAAAGGTGTTGCCGCAAAGGCAAAAGATTGCAGCGACATGAAAATTCCAAGAGTCTCCCCTTGTTGATTTTTTGATGTTAAATTAGAAACAATTGCCGTACCGACGGGAAAAATCAAGGCGATCAGGAATTGTTGGATGCCGATATTAAACCAGTACATTCCAATACTCGCATGATAGAGTAGAAGCAAAAAAATCCCTAAGGCCGCTAAAGCGATAAATAAGACAGGAAAACTTTTAAATCGATTCACAATCGGGCGAATGAGAACTCCGCTGCTTAAGACATAAATAATAGAACCAAAAGCATAGAAATTGCCTATTTGTGAAATGTCAAGCCCATAGTTTTTGATCCATGTGACAGGAATGAATTCCCAATAAAACGACCAGCCGAAACAAAAGAGAAAAAAAGCGGGAAAAATGATGCGAAACTTTTGATCCAACAGCGTTTTCCAAAGATGCTTAAAGCGGGGGAAAAAATTGGACCGCTTAACTTTTTTGACCAAAGTCTCCGAATAAAAAAAACAGATCAGAATGAAACACAAGACTGTGGCAAAGAGTGCAAAAAGAAAGGGCATTTCAAAACCATAGGCAGACAGTTTGCCGCCTAAAAAAGGCCCCACGGCAAAACCTAGTCCGTTTGCCATCGTGATCAAAGCGAAGTTTTTCGTTTTTGCATGGGCCAGGCTCATGTCGGCTACGGAAGAATTGATCACCGCCATATTGCCTGCTCCTATCCCTGTGACAATGCGCCCAAGAATCAAAAGAAAAAGAGAACCTAGCCAAACCCCAAAAGCGCTAAAAAGAGCGCCAAGCGCAATGATCATCGTGGTGATCTGCATGACAGGTTTTCGCCCTTTTCGATCGGAAAGTTCTCCAATCCATGGAGAACTGCAAAATTGCGCAATGGGGCAGGCTGACAGCAATACCCCTAACCAAAAACCGCGTATAACATTGGAAGAGACGCCGAGAAAAATGGAGTGGGGATGAAAAATCGACGCCGCAAAAATGGGATACACGAGCCCATAGCTCATCCAATTGAGAAAAGCCCCAAAAAAAAGAATAAGGAAGGAGATCCTGTAGGATTTTTGCATAGATTCTTTCTTATCAGTGACTGCTCCCTCGCCTAAAGGCGAGGGCTTCTAGGGATTGCTCCCAGGCCATCCAATCCGAGGGCCAAAATATTCTGCGCTGCGTTGAGATCCCTTGTTGTCCTATATCCACACTGAGAACAGCAATGCGTCCTCTCTGAAAGTCTTTTTTCTTCTCGGTGTCCGCATTGATAGCAATCTTGTGTCGTATAGGCAGGGTTCACCAATCCCAGCTTCCTACCAGCTTCTAATGACTTCCGAACTAACATTCCATTATATTAAGCTTTGGCCTATGAATACGTCAAATGTCCGCAGACTTAAAAGGCGCGATTCATCTCGGCCCTGAAGGACCGAGTTTTCTCGCGTCCATGGATAAAAGAGAAACGATTTATATGCAAATTAACAAAGGGTAAGTATGAAGATTTCTACTATTGTGTTAGTTCAGTTCCTGGGAATAATTTCTCTTTTCGCAGCGGAACCCAAACCCTCGGATGCAAAGGCTCTGGGCAAGCAGCTCATGAGCAATTTGCCAGGGAGATTTTCTCTGGATTATGAGAATGGGGAGGGAAATATTCCTGCGATCCGCAATGGCAATTGGCTTCTGACGACCCATCCTGTCTCTTTAGTGGAGAGTTTTACGGAGGAGACCCAAGCCATCGCTGCCATTTTTGTGAAAGCGGGCGATGAATTCATTCGTCTTTCCACGACAGAACCCGGTGAAAAGCCGGGAACCGCGCTTTCTCATTCCCATCCTGCCTATCGGCGCCTATTGGGAGAATTGCGCTACACTGATAAGATCACTTTGTCGGACAATGAATATATGGCAGATTACGATGTCTTCCGCGACCGGCAAGGAAGAATCGTCGGGGCTTATCTGGTTGGTATCCCTATTCTAAAGTAGTTTTCGGCGCTTTACCCAGCGCCCGATCACCCAAATTGCCGCCAAGCCGAAAAGAATATAGATGG
The DNA here is from genome assembly GCA_963698815.1 of uncultured Verrucomicrobiae bacterium. Lineage (GTDB taxonomy): Bacteria > Chlamydiota > Chlamydiia > Chlamydiales > Rhabdochlamydiaceae > CAJCIW01. The sequence goes on along the minus strand of CAVOSF010000005.1, from coordinate 367,260 downwards.
CGTGCTGGATAAGCCGCATATCGATAAAAATCCACATGAACCCGTTAAAATCGGCGACCCCTACCGTCCCCCAATTCAAACCGGCAATCACAAGCAAAATGATGGCGAGCTTATCTAATATTTTCATATAGCCTCTCGAGCCTACATTTGCTATTTCCCTCTTTTTTCGCAAGAAGTCAAATGATGCCTAGCCAAAAAAAATTATATCATTTATAGAAAAAATTATGATTTTATCCTCCTTATTAGTTCTCACTACCGCCACGACTGCAGCCTTGGATCCTGCCCTCTCAGCGCCACCTCTTTCTTCTGCATCCACTTCGACCTTTCAAGAAAATCTCGAACCTATTTTCCATTCGCTCTTCGATCCCACCCTCTATTTGGGAGCAGGGATCTTTTTTGGGTCCGTTTCACTCTTGAGCGCTGCGGGCTGGGGAGCCTGCCAACTTACTCCCTGGGCCTCAACGACCGGAAACCAATGCCTGATTTCGAGCCAAATCTTCGGGATTTCCTCAATGCACTCTTTTGCTCAAGTCTTGAGAACTTCTGCGTTGTTTGCTCCTTTTTTTAAAGAGATTCCCTCTACCCATTCTGCTTGGGACCAGAATCAAAAATTGTTGTCCCAGATCCCTGTTTCCTCCTCTGAGGACAAAGAGCTTCTCAATTTTCTCGAAAAGCATTGGTTGGCGAAGGTCACCGGCTGCTATCCTTTTCTTGTCGATTGGTTATGCCCGACCTTTGGCATCTCCTTTCAGGTACATCCCGAGTCGACGAATTCCTACGCTAGAGATCCCGCGAATAAATACTCCGATACCTATATCAACAGAGTCGAGGCTTGGAAACAATGCCTCCCGCATCCCAAAGAGTTTCCATTAATTTTGACCCGCCCCTTCAATATCCGAGACCGCCTCCCTCTTTGCTTTGAGATACCACATGGGGAAAGCCTGGAAAGCGCCATGGAAAGGCTTTCAAATAAGATGTGCACGACGAATTTACCAGTTGTGGTGGATTTAACGGCTGTTCTCCCAAGCGATGCCTTCGATCGTAAGGGATGGCTTGCGATGTGGCAATCTTTTGAACCTCATCTCTCTCAGTTGTGTCGCGAGAACAGATTGGACCTCGATCAGGTCCTCTTCATTCAAAGAGTGCAGCAAAGAAGTGTCGGGGGGATCCGTGTCCTTCCGCTTCTTTCCACTTCGGAAGAAACGCTTAAGAAACAATATGATTTTCTTTTGGAATGGATCTCCCGATTTGGACTGACCGCGAATCGAGTGGAGTTAGACCGCCCGCTTTTTACTTCCGAGAGATCCCAGAATTTTGCCTCTCCTATATTGACGACTTTTGCATCAAAAGAAGAGTGGATCGAGTTTTTAAATTCCAAAGAACAAGACTGGAAGTCGAGCCATCCGCAAAAGAGTTTTCTCTTCAAAGCAACTATGCAAGTTCTTAAAGCCCTGGGGACTGCCCTGCCTCAGGAGAAGTGGGAAGAGGCCATGCAATCCCCCACGCGCTCTGCCCTCGTCCAACTCGCGTTTAAAAAAATACAAGACCAACTCGGCCATCTGTTTATCGAAGAGGAAAAGCTATCCTTTCACGAAACAACAACTCGAATAGAACAAATCCATGCCGATTTCACTTCCTTGCTCGAGATCTTTATGCCTTTTGTACCCGCAGATTTTCCAGAAATCTATAAAGAGCATCTCACCACCATTCCAAAAGCGCTGCAGCCTCTCACTCACTATGCCATCCATTCTTCCGGAATGACAAGTTTAGGCGCCATCTTTCAAGCTGTCGAAAAATCTGTCGATGGACGTCCCCGCATTCTTTATGGAGAAAACACCTACTTTGAAATCATCAATTTAGCCGAACGCGTTTCTAAGACAACGCCGATTAAAAACGCTACAGAACAAGATTGGAAAGAAGCGGACCTCATTTTAGTCCAGTTCAGCCCCACAGTGAAGAGGATCAATTCTAAAGTCACCGAGTATCAAGCCACAGAATACCACGTGGAAAGGATCGAAGAGATCCTCCGCTTAGGCCTGAAGTCAAGGGAAGGCAAGCCATTGACCGTCGCTTTAGATGCCACGCTCGATTACAGCGATTCAGAAAGAGTGGGCAACTTGCTTACTCAGTTTCAAGAAGAGATTGAAAAAGGCACGCTCAACATTCTTTGTTATCGCAGCGGCATTAAATTTGATCTCTTTGGCATGGACAACTACTGCGGCGCGCCCTTTTTCAGCGTCAATAACCGTGATCAGAAATGGGCGGTTTTCGACTCACTGCTCTCCGACCCCGCATTGCAGACCGATCGTTTAAGCCTCAATTGGTTTTGCCTCGTCTACAAATATGCTGCACCCTATTTGGAAGGCTACAGAAAACAGATTTTCGACAATACGCGCGCTGTTCTGAATAAGATTCCTAAATCGCTCTTTAATCAAGAAAACGCCTGTTTTCGAGTCATCCCCATCGATGCCGATATCAACCCCACGTTCATTGACATCAAAATCTTTGGTCCTTGGCATGCTTTCAGAGGAGAATTCCTGGTCGGGGTCCACTTAACCATCAAGTGCATGCAGGCGGGCTATCCCCTTTTATTTCGCCCCGGGATTGGATTTTTCCATCCTAATCTCGCCGTGCTCTTCGGCAAGGAATGCTCAACCGTTCGACTGACAGTGGGACTCGATCCCGCCCAAGTTGATGTGATCGTCGGCTGTTTAGAAAGGCTCAATGCCTGCAATGGGCATTAATCATTAATGATTCGGCTCAGTCCTCCACGCACATCCTTTTTGCCGAAGTTGACAATCAGGCCATATTTGATATTCATTAAACGCAAATAAGTAAAAAGCTGCGCTTGATAAAAAGGATAATCTCTCTCGGTCGCTTTGACTTCAACGACCAACTCATTATTGACGATGATATCTAAATACAGAGGCTCGCGGACGATCGCTCCTTTATACAGAACTTGAACCGGCATTTGTCTTTGGCATGCGACGCTGCGCAAAGACAGCTCATGGCAGAGCGCTGCTTCATAGATGCTTTCCATTAAACCGGGGCCGCCCAAGTTACGATGGACTTCCACCGCAGCATCTATGACTTTCTCGTAAAGAGTATTTTCCATAGCCGGGAAGCTTATGAAAAACTTTAATTGTCTTCAAGCTCCAAATTTATCCAATCAATCACAACGTGTTTGATTCTTCTTTGTTCAGAGTGCGGAGAAGGAATTGAGTAAGTAATATGAATCGCCCCATCGGACGTCAAAATCCCTGCAGGAAATTCTCCCCACTCCTCTAACACAAAAGGTTCAGACCAATGACCTCCTCCATCTAACGAAATGGCAACATGCAGCGGAAAACGGGCCGTATGAGAGTGATTGTAAACGAGCATTAACTTCCCCTTGCCCAAGTCGACAACATCAAACCCGGAATCGGGATTGGGAAAATCTGTTTGTGTCAAGGCCGACCAATGAAATCCCCCATCGTTTGAAATGGCCTCCCAAATGAATCCTTTTTCTCCAATCTTATTTGCCCTGTCCCGGCAATACATTTTGAGATGGCCTTCTTTATCGTAAAAAAGAGCAGGCTCGATGACCCCGAATTTGCGGTCGGACAGTTCCAGGGGCCCGATTTTTTTCCAGTGCTTTCCTTGATCTTCGGTCATTTCAATCCAACAAGCCGTTGCTTTAAAACGATCTTGCGGCTCCCCTGCAGAAACCGAGGAAGGGCATAACAGCATTCCATTTTCGGTAAGAATAGGTTTGTTTTTCGTAGGGCCAACAATGCCTGCCGGCAAAATCTCTTCTTCCGACCAATGCATTCCTCCATCCTGAGATCTCTTCAAAAAGCTGACAGTTCGGCGAGGATCGGGCCCCACGCGGTAAAAGAGAAGCAGCTCCCCGGATGGGTATTGAAACAAGACGGGGTTCCAACAGACAGAGTGAGGAGCGGCCACAATTTCCATCGGCTCCGACCACTGGCTTCCATCAAATAGGCAGGACCAGATCCCGATGTTTTCTTTGAGGTCGATATTGCTTTTGCCCATCCCCGGCCCGCCCTTCCACACAACACAAAGATGGCGATCATGGGTTTCCACAATACTGGAACTATGGCAATCGAAATCTTTAAGGTCCGGCGAGAGAAATTCTTCGATAATCAGCCCAGGTTCGCCTTGAATTGAACAATGAGCAAAAAAGAAGAGCAGAAGAAGAATTCTGCAGAATTTATTCACTGTAGGGATGCCCATGGAAGAACTCTGAATTTCGGTCCAATAGGCGTTTGAACTCTTTACGATCCAGTTTTTCCTGTTCAGCTGCGCTGAGCATATCTACATTTGGAATAAACGTTCCTCCTAAAACTCCAAAACACTCCACGCCCTCTGTACATTCGGGCGTGACAGAAATGCTTTTTGGGAACATGTAAATGCGCTCTTCTTTACCATTCTGCATGACTTTGGTATAAATCATGTAATCCATATGCCCTGTCCCTGCATTCTCATTCAAGGTGATCAGGTGACCGCGGACGGGGACCATATGGGAGTCAGCGTTTAATTCCCTTCCGCCTAATCCGGAACAATTGAAAATCACCTCTTCCGTGATCTGATCAAAGGCATCAATGGTTTTTTCTTCTATCGCTATCTTCAGCCTGGTAGTTTCTTTGATAAGCTGGCGCATCGCGATCGTAGTATTCATAAAATAAGTCATGTACTTGACGTAGTCGTGATGGATCACGCCGTTGCCAAAATCCAAAGTCACATTTTCCCGCGCCGGAAGTATTCCGCTCGCTGCAAAATTTTCGATCCCTGAGTCTGTATCTGCGCTGCAAAACACGGGGATAAATTTCACGGCATCTTTGGAAATGTAAGGATGGGCACCATGATCAATTTGCTGATAGGTAAGAAAGGTTTTTAAACCAATTTCATTGAGATTTGCATGTTCTCCAGGGGAAGTATTCAAAGAAACCAAGGCAAAATAACCCGCTGCTTTCCATGAGGGCATGTCGTAGAGGCTTTTTGTCGAGATCCCCGCAACACGATAGCCTTGGCGAGCAAGTTCTATCGCCGCTGTCAAACCCATGCACCCAGAGCCGATCACTCGAATTGGCGTGCTTGTTTTAGGATTTGTTGCTTTAAAAAGTTTGATCGCCTTATCTATAGAGCCGAATAAGGTTGTCCAGCCCGAACCGCCATGTCCATAGCAATTGACAATTGTTTTTCCATGATTGTGCTGCATAGAAATGTTAAATTTCCCATTGCGTACTGGACGTGTACCGACGAGTGTTTCTGAAATTGTTTCAGTCGCTATCTTGGGTGGAACAAGTTGTATGATTTTAGGCTTCATTACAATCAACATCCTGAACAGATATACAAAGCGAACTATAGATCACAAAGCTTTAAAGATTCAATTAATTTATGCTTGCGAAAAAAAACTCCTCTGATCAATGAAAAGACTAAACGAGGGAACAAAACCATGACCACTCCCATTCCCCCTACCAGCAAACCTGAGGCTCCCCAACCGTTGCAAAGCAATCAGGCTGGAGCCCTCCAAAACAGCTTGAATGCCCATTACGGTTCTGTTCCTTATGGAACGCCTGCAGGTTGTAATTTGGCGATTCTGCAAATCGGAAAAACTCCTCTCGATTCGCCTATCCTTCTTAAAGCTGGAAACATTGGCTTAGACGCTCCTCAGCATTGGGGATCAGTCTCCAAACAATTTACTGCCGCCAGCATTCTTAAACTGGTCAAGGAAGGGCGGCTCTCTTTAGGGGATGACATCCGCGATCCCAAATTCGGTCTCAATCTACCCCCATTTATCTATGAAGGTCAGGAACAAAAAATCACCGTCGACCACCTTCTTAGAATGCAGAGCGGCCTTCCTGAAATGACAACACTGACAGCCCTGTCAGGCACGGATGATCTTTCTACCACTTTAGATGAGAAGTTAAAGATCCTGGGCAAATACCCATTCCTCGAAGCAGTGCCTGGAACTACCGAACAGTATTGCAACACCAATTATTACCTACTCGCTGAAATCGTCACAAAAGCTGATCCCAAGCATCGTCAATTTCCAGACTATGTCCGCGATGAAATCTTTCAAGAGAACCAAATGCAGTGCCGTTGCTGCACAGATCCCAATGTGCCCCAAGCGATTCAAGGCTACAATCCTAACTATCACGTGATGCCTTTGCAATATCTGGGATGGGGAGCTAGCGGCGTCATCGGAAAGCCCAGCGAAATGGCGAAGTGGAATGCCGCCATCGACGGCAAAAAACAAGAAGACCTCTTGGAACCGGGACGCCGCTCAGACAGCCCGCATGTCTACAGCCGCGGACTCAATGTGGATAAAGAAGGAGCATATACCGTGATCCGCCATTCCGGCACGATCAATGGTTATGTGACCCAATTCATCCGTTTTGAACATCCCGATCCGAATAAAACGTTCGCTTTTTTCCTCGCTTCCAACGTCGACGATATTCTGAGAAACGAAACCACCGCAGCGGAAATTGCCAACGTACTCGCAGGGAAAGATCTGCATTTGAAGGTTTCCGCACCGCCGCCGCCCCTGACGCCGATCCCCGTGGAGGCTGATGTCCTTAAGCCTTATGTGGGGACTTACGAGAACAAGGCCTTAGGATTGCACTATCAAGTCTCAATTAAAGATCAGATGTTGGTGCTGTCTTTGATCAATCCCCAGAAAGAACTCGTGAGATTTTTTCCAACCCAACAAAATCATAAAATTGTTTTCTGCGGCCCCATCGGAGATGTGCTTGAACTGACTGAGAAAGGTCTGATTATTAAAGGCGCAAAAGTCGCGCCTTTTGTTCTCGAGAAAATTTCAAAAGTTTAAGAGGGCCTCGATCAATTCCACAGGAAAATTGGTCTTCAATAACTCGGCCGCCCTCTTGGGGTCAACCCAGTCAAAATCAATATGCTCGTCGCTTAATTGGATGCGATTCGTATCTATGCAGCTGCATAGATATGTTGCTAAGACGAGCCCCACATGTCCAGATCGAGTAGGCAGACGGAGGGGAGACAAAGACATTTTGAATGGAATGATTTGAAGAATGGAATCCAAACCTGTTTCCTCGTAGACTTCGCGTCTAAGAGCGTCTTCCATGGATTCATCTCTATGAATACGCCCTCCGGGAATATCCCACTCCCCTCTCGGATCTTTGATCTTCTTGGGATCAAGTCGCAATAATAGAAGTTTGCCTTCCCCATTTTGAATTAGGGCTTTAACGCCTAGGTGAAAACAATCTTCTTTGTCCTCCATAAACTCCCTAAAGTTATGTTTTACAAATGAAACGTGATGATACATTATTTTGTACCATTTTTCACAACTTTTAGCTGGAAAAGTCACCAAATTTAGAATATAATTTCGGTTACTGCTCTGAACACAACGCAACCCGAAGTCTATATTTATGAAAAAAGTCACTTTTGTTTTTCGTTTCTTTCTAATGATCCCCTATTATTTATCAGGAATCACATATGAGTCTTCGCAATTTGAAGATGTTCTAATCCATGCAGAGCAAAATCTGGCTAATAAAACTTTGGTCGTCTGCGATATTGATAATACCTTGCTAAAGGGCGCTCAACATTTGGGTTCAGAAACATGGTCAGAACACTTGATTGCAGAATTAGAGTCTAAAGGAGTTCTCAAACACCATGCTGAACAAATTGAGACGATATTGTGGCATACAGTGCAGCCGCGAATAAAGGTGGAATGCGTTGATTCAAAGACCTCACAGACCTTACAAAAGATTCAAGTAAAAGAGATTGCTGTTCTTGCCCTCACAGCGCGAACTCTCCCCGGTGTAGAATACACATTCGATCAACTTTTATCTGTAGAGATCAATCTTTTGGATGGGCTACAGCCATTTGCAAATGAATATAGGATCCTAGAACCATATTACAATGTTGCGTATGACAAGGGGATTCTATTTTGTTCAAATAATAAAAAATCAGAAGTTTTATTTACTTTTTTGGAAAAAGAAAATTATTATCCTGAATGCATCATTTTTATAGATGACAAATGGAAACATGTAAAAGATCTGGAACAGGCCTGCGCAAAGCGAAATATCGACTACATTGGCATTCGATTTAGTGCAGCAGATGAATATGTTAAAAATTATGATCCTTTTTTAGCCGATATTCAATGGAGAGCTTTCCCTGAAATCCTCTCGGATGAGCAAGCCAGAAAAAAGACCAAAATAGAGTAGAATTTTTTCTGTTGTTTTTTTTGAAATTTACATAAATAATCTTTTTTCTATTTTTCCGGAGAAAATTTCATGTCGCCAGTTTCAATGGATTGTAACAGCTTGCCACGTTCGAATCTGATTCATCCGCCTGCGATTTCATCTTTCGATGAGATTGCTAACAGAGTCTTCAAAAACCCCTTTTTCTGGGCCTTAAGCTTAACTGCAGGAGGAGCAATTGCGATTATTTCCGCTGCGATCGTGCTCAATCCTCCAGGAGCTCTCGCAGTGTCGGCTCTAGTCGTCTCTCTTTTGTCTATAAGGTTTCTCTCTCAGAACAAACAAACTAAAAAATGGCTTTTTTGTGAAAATTCCATGATGCTCAACCAGCTGCTCTCTCGATTTCCCTCTCTCACCCGGCGCCCTTGGTTTTCTCCAGTCACAGATTACATGACGCTGAGTGCTTGCCCTTTGTCAGAGCATGTAGGGCAGTTAAAAGCCGAAGGCTATTCTGCAGTTCTATCAATGGTGGAGACGGCTGAAACGGAGCCGCATCTGTTCGGCGTCCCAGCAAAGCCTCACGACTGGCAGGCAGCGAACATCCACTTTTTGAACCTTCCCACTCCTGATTGCACTGCTGTCCTCGATGAAAATGTGGAAAAGGGAATCGACTTTCTTCATCAACATATTTCTCAAGGACGAAAAGTCCTAGTGCATTGTCTTTCGGGAGTAGGCAGAAGTGCAACGATTGTGATTTGTTATCTGATCAGACATGGAGGGATGACCGCAAGAGAAGCAGCCGCTTTTGTCAGATCAAAACGAGCGATTGCTGTTAATGAGAATTCTTTAGCGATACGCAAATTTAGTTCTAAAAGCTGAAAAATGATAGTATGGACATGCTGTATACTGAAAATGATTCAAAAGTTGGGAATTTGGCAAGGCGGCTGCGCAAATTTTTTGTCTGGAGCGAGCGACCATTGTGCAAGCACAAGGCACGAGTGAAGACAAAAAATGTGCTGCATAGCCAACGCAGCCAAAAACCAACTTTTGAGTCATTTTCGGTATATCATTATTTTTTAAGCTCGATTCTTATCCCGTGAATAACTTGATCTTGACTCAAATTTTCAATGGCATGCAATCCTTCAGGTTCCTTCCAAGTCAATGATGTGCGGAAAACATCGCGTGGAGGCGCTTTACTCTCATATCGGACTTCTCCTTCCGCGCCAAAATACCGCATATCTGCAAGAGAATCGACAATAAAAACAGATTTCCATTGATGCGTATGAAAATCCTCTTTTTCTCCTGGCTTGATGATGACTTCTAAAACTCTCACCTCTTCATTTTCAAATAAGACGCGGTGATAGTCGGGCGCTGCCTGCATTGCATCTTTATCCTCTGTCCACTTCCAATCTTCATTCTTTTGTCTTGAAGTTGTATCTATGTACATCCATTCTTTAAACATTTTTTCTCTCCTATTTTAAAAAAGCGCTGATGCCCTCATTGATCAGCTGATAACAACGTGCTTCTCCTCCTGAAATTTTGTTCGCCAAAGCCAAAGAAACAATGCCATGCAAATAGCTTCTAAACAGATCGATGCTATTTTCTGTTGCTTTTGGCAATAATTCTTTGAGGATTGCCCTCATTGCCTGAATTTCCGGAAAATCATCTGATCCCTCTTGCATGACAGCTCGATAATGCGATCCGTTCTCAAGAGCATATTGTGCATAGCCTAGAGCAATTTTATGGAGAGTTTCGAATGGATCGCTTTCCTCTCTTTGGATTTTTTGAATGAGCTCCAGCATTTTCTGAAGCCACTGTTTTTTCAACTCTCTGAACAACATCTCTTTGTTTTCAAAAAATTCGTAAATCGTAGGGACGCTATAGTCGATCGCACTGGCTATCCTGCGGATGGTGACTGCTTGATACCCCTCTTTCTCGACAATCTGTAATGTCGCATCTAAAATTGCCCTTTTGAGCGATGTCTTGTGCTGCTGACGGCGTAGTGTATTTTTCATATATCCACATTATCTAACATTGTTAGATTTTCAGCAAGAATTAACATATCTTATTCATTATTAGTCACTTGTGAAAACAAACGATTTCTTTTTATTGTTTTTTATGAAATTTGCAGGGAAAATCGTTTTTCCATTTTATTGGAGAAAGTTAATGTCCACAGTTTCATTAGATTGTAGCAGCTTGACACGGTTAAATCCGATTGATCCGCCTGCAATTTTTCCTTTGGAAGAGATTGCGAAAAGAGTCTTCAAAAACCCCTTTTTCTGGGGCTTATGTTTCGCCGCTGGGGGAGCAATTGCGATGATTTCCTCTGCGATCGTCCTCAACCCTTTAGGAGCTCTGGGGGCCTCGGCTCTAGTCGTCTCTCTTTTGTCTATAGGATATCGTTCTCTGAATCAGAACCAACAAACTCATAATTTTCTTTTTTGTGAATGCTCCATGATGCTCAATCAATTGCTCTCTCTATTTCCCTCTATCACGCAGCGTCCTTGGTTTTCTCCAATCACAGACTTTCTGGCGGTGGGTGCTTGCCCTTTGTCGAAGGACGTAGAGCAATTAAAAGCTGAAGGCTATTCTGCTGTTCTATCGATGATCGAGCCTTCTGAAACAGATCCCCATCTATTCGGCGTCCCAGCAAAGCCTCATGACTGGCAGGCGGCGAATATCCACTTTTTGAACCTTCCCACTCCGGATCGCACTGCCGTCCTCGATGAAAATGTGGAAAAAGGAGTCGAGTTTATTCATAAGCATATTTCTCAAGGGCGGAAGGTCCTCGTGCATTGCATGCAAGGTATAAGTAGAAGCGCGACCATTGCGATCTGTTATCTGATCAAACATCAAGGGATGACCCCCAAAGAAGCCGCCGATTTTATCAAATCAAAACGGGCGATTGTCGCGAACGAGAATTATTTTGCGGTGCGCAGGTTTGCAGCACACAACTTAAAGATACAAGAAGCATAGAATCAGTATCTTCAATTTGTCCGACTCTTCCACCTCTCCTTTTTTCAAGTTGTCGTTAAATCAGCATAATTTTTCTATTTGATCTTTGTACCAGTTTAGTGGTGTATACCGAAAATGATTCAAAAGTTGGGAATTTGGCAAGGCGGCTGCGCAAATTTTTTGTCTGGAGCGAGCGACCATTGTGCAAGCACAAGGCGCGAGTGAAGACAAAAAATGTGCTGCATAGCCAACGCAGCCAAAAACCAACTTTTAAGTCATTTTCGGTATACGTCTCACAAAACTCTTGATTGGAAAAAAATGATTACTGCTGTAAACTAGGCACATATGACAATCATCGAACGTATTAATACTGGAATCAAAGAAGCGATGCGAGGTCGAGACCAGCTTAGGCTCGATACTTTGCGCATGCTTAAATCGAAAATATTGGCGGTGGATGCCCGCTGCAATCTCCCCGATGCAGAGGTCTTAAAACTGTTCAAAACTTACAATGGCCACCTCCAAGAAGCTTTAGAGCAGGCCCAGACTGCCAATCGGCCCGAGATGGTGGAGAGACTCAAAGGCGAGATTTTGATCTTGCAGGAGTTTCTACCTAAAACTCTTTCGGCGGAAGAAACAAAAAAAATCGTGATTCAAGCCATCGCTGACTCTGGGGCCAAGACAAAAAAAGATCTAGGATTGGTGATGAAGAGAATCATGCAGCTCAGCAATGAAGTCGATGGAAAGACGGCTAAAGAGTTGGCAAGCCAGCTTCTTGCGGATTAGAAATGAGGTATCACTTTCGCTTATGCACCCCCTGTCCAAAGAGGAATTGAGTGTCACTATAGGCTTTTACCGACAACGCTCGATCATCTGACATCGATCGTAAACGATTGCCAAAATGGCAAAGCCCTTTCGATTTATTCTCATGACAACAAAGTCTCTCAACAAGAATGGCGATTTAACTGCTATGGATTTGTTGCGCATTTTCTGTCACAACATCACCCAAAAGCTTACAACACAATCGTTGAATTTATGTTCTCAAATCGCGATCGGACTCCCGTTTCATTTGATCAAATCCCCTGCCCATTTCACTATGCTGCCTTCTTTGCCTCGTTGACCGAACATAAAAATCAGTATTGGACTGCAGTAAAAGATATCCAAAGTCTTCAAGCAGGAGATTTCATCGTCTATCTTCCGGAAAATTATACCCCTAAGGAGATTACAGAACTTCCGAAAAGCAGAACAGGAATGCACATCATGATCGTTGAAAAGGTCATCTTGCTCGAACCCAATCAAATCGCACTCACAATCATGGATTGCACGCGTTTTCGGCACTGTTGGGAAGACACCCGCATTAAAGGGGGAATTGGAAGAGCTCCTCTCACGATTCGGATGCAAGATAAAAAAACGATCCTCCAATGGGGCACTCGAGAGAGAACATGGGAAAAAGAACTATTCTTTGGAAGATTGCTGCATCGCTAATTTCGAAATACCGTAGTACTGCAGCCCATCGATAATCCCCAGCAATCCCGGAAACCGGCTATGGTAAACATTGTTCAGCTGCTTCACGATTTCAATGAGTTTAGGTTCTGAATTTCCAACTGCAATGCTTTTCAAGCCGGTTTGGAAGAGGGACAGATCGTTCAAGGAATCTCCGCTTGTGATCACAAGCTCACGATTGATCTCTAAATAGTCAAGCAAGTTCAATAAGCTAGATCCTTTGTTAATGCCTTTTGGCAAAATGTCCAAATACATATCGCAGGACAGAATGAAATCAAACCCCGCCTGAGTGATTTTCTCTAAAGTCCGATTCTCTAAACGGTGCGGATCGTAATAATAAGCAACGCGATAAGGAGGGTCAATTGGCTGCAGTTGAATACCAGGTTCATTGCGCAACAAATCTTTCAACATTTGATTGCCGTTATTCCAGGCTAACGTAATGGCTTCTTGCAGAGGCGTCACAGGGGAAAAATCGATCCCATCGACGAGATGCGTTCCATGATCTCCTAAGACAAAATGAGGATTGGGCAAATAGCCTCGACGACAAAAGCTTTTGACGGTATCAACTGGCCTTCCTGTCGTATAAATCAACAGAATTTGATCGCGCAAACTCGAGAGTTTGCTATAGAAAAATTGCTTCGTCTGAAGATCCCCCTCTAAAAAGGTCCCATCTAAGTCAGTGGCCAAGACCAATTCATATTGCATAGCGAAGAACTCCTGGAAGGGTCATTTTATTCCGATGGGGAAAAAAATGCACCTGATTATCGCTCGTCGGCAGCAGTAGCGGTGCGTCTGAAATTGGGATTGGGGTGAACCCAGGCCTTAAGGCCTGGGATTATTATGGCGATTTGGGAGGGGCTTCGAACCCCTCCCAAATGTCGTTTTTGAAATACCCGGCCCTTAAGGGCCGGGTTTCCGCCGGAGGACGGATAAATATAAATACTCATAATTAACCCACTTGTTATTATTTTAATATATTATAATTAAAAATTTAATTAATTTTTTAATATAATATTAATATTTATAATGATTATTTTAATGCTCGATAATTAGATGCTTAGATCAATTTCACTGACGTCGTCTGCAGTCAAGGAGCAACATCAGACTTATTTTCGTGCATTGTAAGCCGCTTGTCTATAAACTGATGTCTCCTGATATAAAAACGCAAAAAAAATGACAAATTTTACTCAATGGGACCTGCCCGCTGCACTGATTGCATCGCTCGTGCGCATGGGAATTACCAACCCTACCCCGGTCCAGCAAGAGGCGATTCCGCTTGCTCTCCAAGGCTTTGATATCTTGGCATCCGCCCAGACCGGAACAGGCAAAACGGTCGCCTATCTTATCCCGTTAATTCAACGATTAACTAAAAACCCTCAGACGCCTGCCTTGATTTTGGCTCCAACGCGGGAATTAGCCATGCAGATCCACCAAACCCTCAAACAAATGGCGGATCCCAACTTCAAGACCTCTCTTCTGATTGGCGGCGCTTCGATGTTCCGTCAGCTCGCAGAACTGAAAAAACGGCCTCATGTTATTGTGGGAACACCTGGGAGAATCAATGACCATCTCGAGCGGCGCAGCTTGAATTTGAATGCAACACGTTTTTTGGTCATCGATGAAGCAGACCGTATGCTGGACATGGGCTTTGGACCGCAGTTGGACCGGATCGCTAAACATCTTCCCCAAGAGCGCCAAACTCTCCTTTTTTCCGCGACTTTGCTTCCCAATATCGTGCGTCTTTCCGAGAGATTTTTAAAAGACCCAAAACGGGTGGCTGTCAATACAAACACACAACTGGATCCGAAAATCCAACAAGAAGCTATCCACCTCCCGAATTCCGAGAAAAAAGCAGGATTGTTAAAACAACTCAATCAGCGTGAAGGCTCTATCATTATTTTCGTAAAAACAAGACGGCGTGCAGAAAGCATATCCAAAGAATTGAGGCAAGCGGGACACAAGACTGATGCGATGCACGGTGATCTACGGCAAAACCGCCGCGAGCAGGTCATTCGTGCTTTCCGAAGCTCTAAAAGCCGCATTCTGGTTGCCACCGATGTCGCCTCGCGAGGTCTTGATATTCCTCATGTGATGCACGTAATTAATTATGATCTTCCCGAGTGTCCGGAAGATTACGTTCACCGGATTGGAAGAACTGGACGTGCTGGCGCGGAGGGCTTTGCTCTCTCTTTGATTTCGCCTGAAGACAAGTTTCGTTGGAAAGCCATCGAACGGTTGCTCAATCCTAATAACCATGCGGCTACTCCCCGAAATGAAAAATCAAAACAGCCTCATCCCAAGAAAAAATGGCGACCCAACAAATTCAAACGGCCAAATAGGCGTCCCTAGACACTGCCCGTGAAATACCCGGCCCTTAAGGGCCGGGTTTCCGCCGGAGGACGGATGAAAAGTGTAAATGAAGAGATGCCCTGTCCTTGCACCAGTGGCAACAAATACCGAAACTGCTGCAAGCCGTTTCATCAAGGGCAATTGCCGGAAACAGCCCTCCAGCTCATGCGCTCGAGATATTCCGCTTATGCACTCTGCCTGCCCGAGTATATTATTCAGACGACCGATCCCGGCGGCCCTCAATTTAAACCTGATCTCAAGCAATGGACTAAAGAAATCGCCGAGTCTTGTTTAAAAACCGAATTTAAAAAACTTGACATCCTTCAATTTGAGGAAAAAGGTCATACGGCAACAGTGACCTTTACTGCGCATTTGGCTCAAGGGTATAAAGACGTTTCATTTACTGAAAACAGTCTTTTCGTAAAAATAAATGGCAAGTGGTTTTATTCTGCTCCTCTTAAGACATGAAAGAGTGTATACCGAAAATGACTCAAAAGTTGGTTTTTGGCTGCGTTGGCTATGCAGCACATTTTTTGTCTTCACTCGCGCCTTGTGCTTGCACAATGGTCGCTCGCTCCAGACAAAAAATTTGCGCAGCCGCCTTGCCAAATTCCCAACTTTTGAATCATTTTCGGTATAATTTTTTCTGTTGAAAATATATCCAAAAACAAATATCACCTTTCTGATTTTATAATTTGGAGACATTATGAGTGCAATTAATTCTTTACCACCTGAATTACTAAGCAGCATTATTTCGTTATTGCCCGCAAAACAGAGGTCTTCTTTAGTGTGCAAATTGTGGCATAGCTTGTACGTCGTCACTGATCTTAGAAATCTAAAAAATCAAGATAGAATATCCTGGAATGCTTATTTTTCCAACGCTTGCAACAACCCTCTTACCTGGGACGTTATCAACACCACCGACATCAAACAAAAATATCCCATGGACTTGCGCGTAGACAAACTCAAAGAGCAGCTGCCCTATCTTAAAGTACTCGCCAACATCAAATTGCATGTCAAAGACATCACCATCATGCATGAGCCGTTGCAAACAGAAATGGACGACCTTTTTCTTCTGCACCCGCAGATAGAAACTGTCTATTTTCCCCAATGCTATCAACCATCAGCGCTTAATTATCCCGCCTCATTAAAGAAACTGTTTTTCTACAAGGTGGATAGTGCTTTAAGGCCGAAAATGACAGAACTTGAGAACACACAAAAAATGGAAGTCGTCGTTTTAGAGCCTTTAGACATGAAAGAACGCTGCGCGCTTTGGTTGAATGAATACGACAAGACAGATGATGACGAGAAAGCTGAATATTTTAAGAAGTTTTGGAATAACCCTTTCCCTGCTGAGACAAAATGCATTTCACCAGCGGAGAAGTTCAAATGCTTGTTGCACTTTCCTGAATTCTTATGCAATCCATTGAGGAAGAAGACAGTGCAATTCCTGCAAGGGCAAGTATTCAAAGATTTGAAAAAACAAGTTGAGGAAAATCCCAAGCATACCCTCGCGTTAAACTCTTTAGGCGCCCTCCTGTTCTTTCTTGCGCCCAAAGGAAATTTGGCAGAGGCGGAGACCTGGGTAAAAAAAGCTCTGGAAATTGACCCTGAGAATGTCCTTTCGAATACTCTGTTGATGTGCTTTTACGATCAAAAATGCAAAATAGGCGAGGCATCTCAACCACAGTTGCGTGAATTAATTACAACGACCCATTGCCAACTGATGGACAGTGCCTCAAAAAACGTTGTGCGTATCTGGCTTAAAATCGGCGCCACAAATAGCTTTCTTGCTAAAACTGATGAAGGAAAATACTGGGGTAAACCCGATGTACACTATCAAAATGTGTGGGTCCGAACCGCGCAAAAAGAGGGTTATGTTACTTTCAATTTTGAACATCTAATGGATCTCGCTATGGACTGCATGCGCCAAAATCCACAAGCTGGCGAACACTTCGAAGCGTGGCGGCAAATTTGTTTAGAACGCTATCCGGAATATGCTCCATTTTTGCAGACCATGAAAGGAGAACATAAAGATGGGCTTCCATATGTGCACGCCATGCAATTAAAATTCGAAGATTCTACCGAGTGGGAAAAAGCATACCATCCAGAAAAACTGCAAATTTTAAAGCTTATGCGCGATAGATGTAGGGAATTGAAATACAATCCATACAACCAACAGTAGAAAAAAGCCTTATGATCCGACAGCGCGGCCGGGACGGCAAAGATAGGGTGAATATCAGGTGGCTCTTAGAGTTATTTAAGCCATTCCTTCATTAGTTTCTTGATTTGGGTTTGGTAGGAAATGCCTTCCAATTCTGCTTTGCGTTTGAAAGCTTTAAGCAAAGATGGCTCAATTTTAAGGCTGATCAATTGACTTCTTTTTTCCGGGATAGTTGAGAAAAGCATTCTGTAATTTTCAAGGAATTCCAAAATTTGATCCGGGGTCATTCCCTTACAGCGTTTGAGATATTCTTTGCTGAAATATTGAATTGTTTTTTTCATAAAGTACTTAATGCTTTTACATCCTCTAAATCTTGAGGTCGGCCTGATGCCTTTTTCATTTTTATCAGATCGTTTAACGACAAAACGTGAATAGTGCCTGAGGGGGTTTTAATGGGCTTTGTTTTATCCGCACCCTTTAGGTCGTAATTGATAATAATGTCCACTTGATTAAGTGGGTTGGAAGGATCATAGAAATTCCAAGCGATTAAGTTGCGGTTTTGGATGTATTCCTCTCTAAAATGAAACAAGTTCTCCGCAGTGATCGGAATCAGTGAGACGAGTCCGATCTGTTTAAATGCTTTTTCTGTATTCTGAAGATTTTTTAAAGACCATTCAACGACGACATCGACATCAGCAGTTCCTCTAACTGCTCCGTGCAATGCAACTGCATATCCCCCGACGATGGCATAGGGCACTTCGGCTTTTTCTAGGACTGAACAGATGTCGTGGATAAACATTTTTTCAACTTCCCCTTGGTATATACCAATATATACCGCTGTCAGACCTATTGTCAATTCGAAGACAAACTCTAAGAATTTCTATAATCATTCATAATTCATCTGGCTTATAATTTTTTTTATGAAAACATCAGAGGTCACTATACCGAAAATGATTCAAAAGTTGGGAATTTGGCAAGGCGGCTGCGCAAATTTTTTGTCTGGAGCGAGCGACCATTGTGCAAGCACAAGGCGCGAGTGAAGACAAAAAATGTGCTGGATAGCCAACGCAGCCAAAAACCAACTTTCGAGTCATTTTCGGTATATGAAAGTACTTGAAGCGCTTGCATGTGCGATTGCAGCCAAGGGCGTCAATCATAAGGAGCATCTATGTAAACCTGGGGCCACGCGCAGGTTGGTTAGCGGGCCATAAAATCTTCCTGGCCCAATAGTTTGCGCTCCATGGATCGTTTTTTGTCAATTTGCCAGCCTTATTTCGGATTTGCGCGCTACGGGCCAAATAGCTGCGTTTGGCCTTCTGACTATAGTTGTGTCCATAACCTAGCGCACCAAAGTGAACCAGTTTTACTCTCCGTTCACCTGCAATGATCTTACTTGCTAAAACCATCATTTTTTTGCCCTTGGCAGTTGACTTGACAGGTTTGTTCACTGAAAACAGAGTGCGGCGATATAAATACCTTCCCCCAATGCAAGATAACCTTGATAATTTGATTCCAACTTTCTTCATGAATACCTCTTCGAATAATCATAACTTACTTTAGAATCCAAGTTGTGATATATCTGAAAAAAAATTTTTCAACATGAAAATCTTGCTCACAGGCGCATCCGGCTTTATTGGAGGTCATCTGCTTCCTTATCTTCTTAAAGCAGGCCATCAGGTATATGCTTTGAGCCGTCATAGCAGCGACCCGCCAATAACTTCAAAATTTGCGGGCGAGGTGACTTTTGTACGAGGAGATCTCCTAGATAGATCATCTCTTCCTGCATTGAATGACCTGGATGTCGCTTATTATTTAGTCCATTCTATGGCAGACGACCCAAAGCATTTCAGCGAACTCGAAGAGAGATCTTGCTATAACTTCCTATCGTTTATAGAGAAAACTGGGGTAAAGCAAATCATCTATTTAAGTGGATTACATCAAGGGACTGCTCTTTCAAAGCATTTTTATTCTCGTCTGCATGTTGAAGAACTGCTTAAACAATCGAAATTGAATATCACAATCATTAGAGCCAGCATCATTATCGGTGCAGAAAGCCTTTCGTTTAAAATCATTCGCGACTTGGTCGAAAAACTTCCTGTCATGATTGCGCCTCGCTGGTTAAATACTCGATGCCAGCCCATTGCCATCTCCGATGTCATGTATTATCTCGTAAAGCTTCTCACTCATCCTAGCGCGTTTAATCAGACGTTTGAGATCGGAGGGCCCGATATCATGACATTCAAGGAGATGCTACTCATTTATGCTAGGTTAAGGGGCTTTAGGCGCTGGATTCTTACCGTCCCTGTACTCACCCCTCATCTCTCTTCCTATTGGCTCTATCTTGTGACAAAAGTCAACTTTTCTCTCGCCTCTTCGCTCGTAGAGAGTTTGAAAGTGGAATCCATTGTCGAGAATCAAGAAATCCAATTTCTCTTTCCTCACACTTGCATAACTTACGTGGAAGCTATCAAAGAGGCAATTGCCGATAGAATACCGTCAATTTAGTGAACAAACGCCATCGTTATACCGAAAATGATTCAAAAGTTGGGAATTTGGCAAGGCGGCTGCGCAAATTTTTTGTCTGGAGCGAGCGACCATTGTGCAAGCACAAGGCGCGAGTGAAGACAAAAAATGTGCTGCATAGCCAACGCAGCCAAAAACCAACTTTTGAGTCATTTTCGGTATAATTGGGCTTTTTTAATGGGTAATATCGACTTGGCAAAATTGAATGCAATTATTACTATTTCAATGAGTTAGATTGATTATTTAATCAAATCAATCATAATTAATTTATATCAATTATAATAATAATTATGTATATTAAAGATAGCTGATGATTGTACTTGTCCTCAGATACCCTGCTCCTAAATTAAGCTTTGAAAAGAGGGGCTCTGGATCAATCCAGTCCCCCTGAAAGGACAAAAAGATCACAAAAGCACGAGGATTCAATGTAAGTTTTATGACCCTTTCTAAGGGGCATAAGAAAACCAAAATAATCAGGAGACATGTATGAAAAAAATGATGACCACAAAATATTTTAGACGTAGAAAAGCCGTTCTTGCAAAAAAACTTAGAGAAGTTTCTATAGATCTACGAAGATTGTCTAACCACATCAAAGGTCTGTAACATTGCTTGAAAAAATTTGAGGTCAGAAACTTTCAGTATTTAAAAAGGACCTGATCTCAAATTTTACGGAAGCCACGCAGGTGGCTTCCTCGCCCCCAAATAAAAAAACCCGCTGATGTTAGAGGGCGGGTGTGCCCCCTCGCGCCGCTTCCGCGACTACGGGGGCTCGGGTGGTGCACAACACCACCCGAGACTCGAGTCACACACGGAAGCCACGCAAGCCCCCCGGCTGGCTCCTCTTTCGCAGACAAAAATGCCTTTGCAGGCATTTTTGTCTGTCTACAAGAGCGTTCCGGTTCGGTCGCAGGCTCCCTCACTTCGAGTCCAGGCGCAAGTGCCAAAGGGCACTTGCTCCGCCCGCAAATGCAAAAGGCCCACAGCAGTGGGCCTTTTATATTTGGGGGCGGTTGGACGCATTCAGAACTTTTGACTGGAAAAGAATTAGAACCGATCATAGCGTTGGATCGCATTGCTCGCTACTTCGAGAGAATTCTGAAGTTTGAAGAAATAAGCTTCCGGATCTTCAATGAATTTTGTCTTTACAGATTCTATCTCTGCCCGACAAGATTCCATTTCCATGATATTGATTAATTCCCGTTGGCCTATAAGCCATTTTTCTAATAAACAAAATGGACTATGAGGTAAATTTTTTCGAATCCATTTCCGTATTGTGTATGTTGAAAGATGCCTTCCCAAAAAAGTCATCCAAGTAATTGCTAACTTTCTGGATTTGATCTTGTCGGGATTGTTTTCTTTTACTGTCCGAGAATCTAGAGAAAGCGCTACCGCTGATCTTAGATGAAAAATCAAGCCTCCAAAAATATCGCCACACTTCAGAGATGATTCTCCCGAGGAGTTTTTTAAAACATGCCAACTGAGATGATTTGTATAACAAATGTATAAATATGAAGAACCTGAATGGTTTATAATTTTATATTTCTTCATAAATTCTACATAGTGAGCTAGCTCTAATGCTTCAGCAGCTATGCTGAACTTAGGTCGAAAGCGAAGATAAAAATCTTTTGTGAAAAAGAAACAAGCTGTGTAGTAGTAATCCAATGCAACACACGATCCAGTTTGATCTGTAAGTGCCTCAAATTTTCTGGCCCACCCCGGGTAAACGGGAAATGAGTCTAAATGAAGCGTCACAATATGCGTTGACCCTTCTTGAATCGCGATTTCTACCAGATGATCCAAATAAAAAGCATGCTCGAAGCTTCCTCTTAAATCTGTTGGAGGAATATCGTATTGTTGAACTTCCGGATATTTAGAGAGTTTTTGACGTTCTTTGAGATTTAGTCGACTGATACTTCCATAAATAGTATAAGGAACATCCGTAAATTTCCGAATATAGCTTATATGTAAATCGAGTAAGTATTCCGTATTTTCATCAAACAGATAAACGACAATAATTCCTAGCTTCATGCAATCTAACTCTGTCTTCTTGGGTTTTAGCTGAATGCACAGCTTTTGAAAAAAGACGAAAATCATCTCGATTAGAATCTATAAGAACATCATCCCAGTAGATTTTTTCATCGCGTCGCAAATCGCGCAGCAACTTCAAGCCATGCGAGAGGCAAATAGGAAGACCTGGACGGCCTTGATTATCATTTTCATTTTCAATGATTCCGTAACTCGAATATCCCCCCAAACCATCTAGGAGTTCTCCTTGTCTTAGATCCCGCTTTGCATATGTATAGACATTTGTCTTAAAACCATAAATAGGCTCCAGCAGGCTGCGTCTCTCATGCACAGCTTCTAGAATGCATGCCATCGATTCAATATGGCAGAGGTGATAGGGGCGATAGAAAAGATAAAAAGGGCCGTTTCCCATCTTATAATAGCTCATCATCGTTTGGGTGTAGGAATCGTCAGACCGGCCAACCACAAAAACCCCTCCACCTGGCTGAGCTCCAAGAATGTAATCCACGATAGGCCGTCCAGAATTCCAAATACGCTCAAGGTCGAATAAGCCAAGAGATTCTTGCACATTCCGCGCAGAAGGCCCCCTCATTCCCGGGACATCGGTTGCGAGATTGTAGGCATTGGCAAGGAGAGACATTTCAATGCAAAGCTTGGTGCCGTCGGTATAAGCAGTCGCCATTTTATAATCGAGGTTTCTCTTGTCAGCTTCAGGAATAATTGCAGTCGGGTCCGAGTATCGATCGAGGAATCCTTTTATATTTCCGGCGAGAATCAGGTCAAATCCCCAGAAGGCGCTCTCGTTAATCAATCGAGCCAAGACTCCGTGTTGATCCCCATCGCAACTGGTGTAGGTCACTTGATTCATGCGCGAAAGTTCCATGAAGTATGGACCAAAAATCAGATCCGCCTCGGAATTCATCATCACGAGGTGCTTGCCTGATTTAAGCGCCATTTCACAGATCTTGCCCGCTGAAGCGATCGAATTGGATGCCTCAACTAATACCTCGATCCCCTCGCACTCGGATAGTAATGCTCCATCTTCGCAAATAGCAAGAATTCCACTCTGGATTGCTTTACGCAAAGATTCGACAGAATCTACTCGTTGGTATTCGCACTTGAAATCTTTGGCACAAGCAATCGCACGCTCAATTTGGATGTCCACCAACGCAACACAGCGCAACCCCGGAGTGATAGATAATTGTCTGAATAGGCCTCTCCCCATCGAGCCAGCGCCTACAAGACCCACTGAGATTTTTCTTTGGTCTTTATTAAATCTATGGACCAAAGATGTCTCCTGATACGAATTTTTTCTTTGAGAGAGCATTGAGTTAGTCGGCTCAAAATAATTTGAAGAAATGATCTCCGAATCTTGAATCACCGTATTTGTCATTCAAAGGCTCTCGGTTTAAAAGCGTTTTGAACATGCTTATAAAGACGGGCGAAAAATAAATCAAAAAAAAGATTGAGCGAATATTGTATACTGCCGTCGGCCTTAAACTTGGATTTTATGCCCCGAATTTTTTCGTATGACAAAGCGTGGAGCTCGAAGCCATCTTCCTGCCAGCTGGCGAGATCGAACGCGCAGTCAGACGGAAAAAGGCGGGAGCAGAAAATCCAAGTTTAAGGCCGACGGCAGTATAATTAAGCTAAAGACATCCTTAAAATGAGAAACGGGATTAAAAGCACTGACTGTCAAATTCTTTTTGCGTTTCTCTTCTATAAGGGTTTCCGGCAAGAAAAAATATATGAAAGCTGCAGTAATAATCGAAATCACCCCTGCAATATAGAAGGGAAGGGAAATATATTTAATACCTAATATCCCCCCAATTGCAGGTCCAATCATAAAGCCGATACCATTGGCTGCTCCTAAATATCCGTAGAGCCTTGTCCGTTCCTTCCCTGTTGTGCAATCTGCCGCGTAAGCATATAATGCGCTAATATCTCCCGCGGAAAGTCCTGCTACGACCCTCCGCTCTTCAAAACCTAATCAAACTTGATCATATATAACCAAATGATCAACTTTTGATCGAGGGCTATCATGCCCTCGGTTTAATTTCCTGGTGCTGCAAATCACTTTGCTGTCTTGCCCCCGCGGTGTCACACGTACACCACTAGGCAAAACACACCAAGCCCATCGCTCTTTGAACAAAAGCGAGGTCTGAGCCAGACACTATCGAAGGATATTCTCCTTCATTTTTTGGTGAAAGATCTCGCAAGACTTTCCTCAGACCGTTGATTGCGGCATTTTCGTCGCGAATATGAACGGTCTGACACTGTGGACATTGCCATTGTCTTAATGAGACAGGGATTCCCTGTTCTTCTACATGTAGGCAATGATTACAGGTTCGGGTTGTCCCTTTTTCATCGAATTCGAAAAAGGTTTTTCCCGATTTTCGAGCTACCCAGGAAAGGGTGTTTTTCCAACGTCCGATCAAAGATCGGTTGTTCATCGCTCGTCGCATGGGTGTATTGATCCCTTCGCCGTTTGGAGTATAGTCTCCGATTCCTATGCAATCGTAGTCTCGGAAAAGGCGATGAGCGCTTGTAAACATAAACGTCTTGGTCTGTTCTCGGCGTTTATGCAGAGCGCTTTTGAGGGCATGATCATATTTTTTCCATTGCTTGGAGGGAAGGTAGAATTCTTTTCCTGTGGGGTTTCCTTTTTCATCCAAAACAGGAACTTTTTTAGATTTTTTATTACAACGGTCTCTTTTGCTTTTTAGTTCATCTAGGCGTTTATCATAGATTTTAAGCCATTGAGGAGCTGCGATTTCTATGGCTTTTCCTTCTGTATCAACGCCATAGGCGAGATTTTTATGATTTGGATCTAATGCGAGAATTTTAGAAATGGGCTTTCTGGATGGGAAGTTCTTTTTGGATGGTAAAAATAGCGTAGTAATCTCCCAGTTCGGAGATAATTCGTAGATTGCGTGGGGTTTTGCCTTTGAGAAGATGGGCTTCGGGAAGTCCGAGTGTGAGAGAGCGGTGTTTTCGATCTTGACCCATGCCGAGGGAGAGAATCAAGGTGTTGCCTTGAATCTTAAATCCTTTTTCTGGCTCATCATAAAAAAGAGAAAACCAGTCTCGTTTCCAGGCTCGAAATTTGGGCCATCCCATCTTGTTTGCCTTTCCGTTTTCCTTTTTTTGATTTTTGATGGACTTGGATGGCTTCGCTGAGTCTTAAAGCGGTGTTTTTCAATGGAGAGGAGTGAACGACTTTTAGAAAGGGATGCTCTTCTTTGATCTTGGGAAGTTGATTTCTGAGTCCTCTTTCTGTATAGAGGGTTTTTGATGCTTCTGGGTTGCCGGATTGGATAAATTCTTGTTTTAATTGCTGGCCTTTTTCCAGGAGATGATTATAGAGCCAGTTGCAAATTCTCGATTGCCCATCAAGTTCGCTGAGATCGCTTGAGGCGTCTACTTCAATTCTCAGCTTAAGAACTAGATTTTCTTTAGACATTGGCAACCGCATTTTGAAGGTTGGCCATGAGTTGTTTGTTTTTATGGCTTCGAGATCCATAGAGTCTTGCAGAAAAAACAGTGATGATTTCCAAAACGTCTTTGGCAAGTTCCTCTTCAAAAGAAGGTTCATCTCCTTGATTGATGATCACCACTTCGACATTTTTGACTGCGCAAAGAGAGAAAACAAGCTCTGCTCCAAATCGCAAAAGTCGATCTTTATGAGTGAGAACCAAACGGCCAATTTGTCCATTCATGATCTGTTCGAGCAATTGCTTTAAGCCGCGCTTATTATAGTTCATCCCTGAACCGAGATCTTTGATGATTGAAAACGTCCATCCTTTTGCAGAGCAGTAAATTTCTAACATATGGACTTGTCTTTGTAAATCTTCTTTTTGATCATGGCTGGAAACTCGTGCATAAGCAACTGTTGGGCGATCAGGGGTTTTATCTGCTACAATCTGAACGGTTGTAGTCTGAGTGATATCATAACGGCGTTGGCCACCTTGTGTGCGATGAGAAGGGGCGATTTTCTTTTTTCTTTCCCAACGACGAAGTGTTTGAGGAGAAACCCCCAAACATTTTGCTGCTTCTTGGATGCTTAAAAACTTATTCATTCTGATAATATATGATCAAGTTTGAATAAGTTCAAGAGATACTGTTACAAGCCCCGGCTCAGTAGTTTAGTTCCATCTGAAAAAAGAGTCATCTGCCATCATTCCCCTTCAAATACCTTGCTAACTCTCGGTCAAAGTCAGATAGATACTCTCGATCTCCTTGAACTCGGTATTTTTCATATTCTTCCTCAGCTTTAGCAATAGCCATGCTATGAGAAATTTTCCCTGCATCTCGTAAAATTTGTTGATCTGTGTAGTTGAGGAACTTTTCTATTTGCTTTAACCAGTCTTTCATTGTCATGACTTGGCGGTTCAGCGCTCGTAGTTCTGCAAAATCGATGAACATATTCACTAATCGGTCAAGTTTAGAGACCTCTTCTTGGCTAAGGTAGTTTTTCGCAATCGTCACATCGCTCTTTAAGATCTTCCTTTGAGGAGAATTTTTCCAAGTAGTAAGTCCCATAAACGGCTTACTGCTATCAGCTCGCCCATAAATAATCTCAGCTGCCGTTTTACCGGTAGTGGCAAAGTGAAGCTGATTTTGGACGATTTGGAAAAACAATTGAGTTTCTTCGGCTTTGCTCTGATAGTCGCTGCTGCACTCCTGGAACACATCTGTAATTTTCTGATAAGCCCTCCGCTCGCTAGCTCGAATCTCGCGAATCTTTTCAAGTAGTTCATCGAAGTAATCTTTTCCAAAAACACGCCCGTTTTTCAGCATTTGATCATTGAGAACAAACCCTTTGACAATGAACTCGCGAAGAGTGTTAGTCGCCCATATCCTAAAATGTGTTGCTTTGATCGAGTTGACGCGGTACCCCACTGCGATTGCCGCATCTAGGTTATAAACCTCAACTTCCCGTGCGACTTGACGTTGCCCCTCCATTTGAACTGTTTCCATTTTGGAAATAGTTGCCTCAGGGCTTAGCTCCTTACTTTCATAAATATTTTTTAGATGTTTTGAAATCGCCGGTATATTCACTCCAAATAACTCAGCCATAGAACGTTGAGTCAACCAAAATGTCTCCTCAGCAAAAATGACATCAGCAGTGACTTTTCCATCAGCCGCTGTATAAAGAATAATACGATTCTGTATGTTAGATGGAGTGGAATAACTGTTCATTCAGAGGCCTAAAGTAAAGGAGGATTTTAACAGCATTCGATCTTTTAGACCACTGAGAGTTTTTCCCAGAAAGGGAATTTGTTGAGTATTGCTGTCCCATGAGCACCCCATTAGGGGTTTATTTTGGGATCAAATTTGATCTGATTTTAAGACAATTTCCATAGAGAGAATGGGGGCGGCTGGCTCCTCTTTCGCCGTTTCTTCGGCGAAAGAGCGTTCCGGTTCGCGACGAGTACGTCGCTCACATCGAGTCCAGGCGAAAGCCCCCGGCTGGCTCCTCTTTCGCGAGGCAAATACCCTTCTGGGTATTTGGCTCGTCTTCAAGAGCGTTCCGGTTCGGTCGCAGGCTCCCTCACTTCGAGTCCAGACGCAAGTGCCAAAGGGCACTTGCTCCGCCCCCATAAATGAAAATACCCGCGTTAGCGGGTATTTTTTCTTATGGGGGCGGCTGGACTCGAACCAGCGTAGTCCGAAGACGAGGGATTTACAGTCAGCTGGAATCCAATCCTTCACAACAAACCCCAATGCTTATCAAGCTAAAATACAACAGACTATGTTTAATTAGCACCAATTAATTGTTGAATAATTCTGATGATTTTGAGGTGTTGCTGTCCCAATTGTGTCCCATGGAACATGCCCCTCCATCCCGTTTAAATCGTGATATTCAGATCAAACTTTGAACGGGGTACGATTTGAGTAACAACTGGCAACACCACTAGTTTTTGCCAGCTAATGTGCCAAAAATGTGCCAGAAAATCCTTCTAATCCAATTCCCAAAAGTTGTGATACGAGACTTTGACACGATCTCCACGTCTTGAGAAAGATTCTCGGATTTTTGCGAAAGAATTGAAAACAATTTCTTGATTTCAGATTTAATGGCGGTATTCGGCAAAGTTGAAGGAGAAAAACTAGCTCGAATAGCAGCCTTTTTCAAAATTCTGCCTACTGAGCTCAGTAAAGATTCAATTTCATCGGGGTTCGGGTTATTTTTCTCGTAAAATTCTTTTAAAAACTCATCGTCAAAGATCAGGCGTGAATTCAGATGGCACATCACGTTATCCCTGTATTTTTTTATCTTCTCCAAGACGGGATGATTATCAATCTCCCTTACTAAATCCTTTTCTAGAACCACAAGCTTTTCTGCCCATTGCTCATTAGCTATTTTCGGCTTGTCTGCAGCTCTTTTACCAAGCAGTTTTACCAGACTCTCTACTTCAGCGCTTTTGTCTATAATCAATAAGCAAAGACTATTGTAGAGCTCGTGTACTAGAGAACGGTATACCCAGCTCCAAAAGATGGGATATTCGGAATTCACAGTTCTCTCCTCTTTTAGCTGTTCTCTGAGTTCTTGAATTCCTATCCAGAGTTCATGAATCAGCCATAGTTTTTGAGCGAAAGTATCAATAAGTCGATCGTATTCTTCAGCGTTAAGAGTTTTCTTGGACATGTACAACCAATTAATTTTCGAAATTTATAAAATAATTCTATTTTCCAAGCAATCCTGTAAGAGATGAGCCGCCTGTTTGAATAGGGGATCTTGATATGGGCTCTGCACTTTCATGCTTTGGTATGGCTGGGCAACATTGATATCCATATAGCCCCAAAAATTCAATGCACCAGTGTATCTTATCTTCAACGCGTTGGCCATATGGATGGGATTTTGTCCACAGCTCTAGGTTTTCTATTCGATTATCATCCCGCATGCCATTTTTGTGATGGACTCTTTCATCTTTGGTAAGTGCCCGCCCTATTTGCGCCTCCATTACTAAGACATGTTGATACTTTCTGATATGTCCTTTACCCGATGGATGCCTGATCACCATCAATCTGTATCCCTTTTTGTTTAGGTAACCTTCGCCTCTGGGGCCTTTATGGAAAATGTGATCTACTGATAATCCCTTTTTGATTCTGAGCTGTGCATTGACTGTTGCCTTTCTTTTTCTATGGGCTTTCGCGAAACCTTCAGGACAGTTTTGTTTATACCAATAGTATTGACATTTCGGGCATCTTTTATATTTTGCTTTCGCAACGAATTCATCCCCACAGTCTATACATTTATTGGGGATTTTATTTTTGCAATCGGAGCAGTACTTCTTATGTCCCATATTGGACACTATTCCACAGAGAGAACACGTGCCCTCTAATGGAAGGTAATTTTTCTTATGATATTCCTGGTAGTAGCACTTCTTACAGAGATGGGATTTCCTTTTATCAAGATCGATGTTGCATTTTTCACATTTTCTAAACTCATCAAGCGACTGATGTCGAAACATCGTTATCTCTCCATTCTATTTTCGCTAGGTTCAAGTTTCAGAGCTTTGATAGCATGTTCATTGCCTTCAATCGCAGCTCGCACCAGTCTGCAATCTCTATCACTAAAATATCGCATGTTTTGCCTTCGAATCCGAATAGCTATCTCATTACCCTCTAAACACTTCTTATCGATGAATTTTTCCAGACGTTTTTCAGGAGCAAGCCCACTGAGAAAGGGAAACAAAACAAACGCCATAAAAAATATAGAGCCAACTACTGTAACAGAACAAATAATCGCACCAACAAATGTAATGATATTCTTGATTTCCATGTGTTATATTCCTTTTAAAACAGTTATTTTATTTTTCTTTGCGCACATCTAGACATGGTAATGCGCGCGTCTTCTTCCAAGAATCGATAATCTACTCAATCCTCATGGCTAAAGACGCGGCAAAAAATCCCTTAAAAGGGGATCGTGTCATCGAAAGAACCTATCTGCTTTTCTTCTATCGATGTTCGATAGCGTTGAAGATGTTCTTTAAATTTTTGAATAAAGAAATGAAGATGCTCAATAAATTTGAGCCTAGTTGGCAAATCCGTTTCAATCAGTGGCCTCTTGAATTCAAGCTCATCAACAATAGGCGAACGAGATTCAGCTAAATCGCCCCCAAAGTCAGCAACAGCGAATTCTTGTCTTCGTGATATAAGAAACAAACGGAAATTTTTAGATTTATCATCTTCTTCCCAAGCAATGTACCATGCTATATAGCAATTACTTTGGCCGAGATAGAGATTAAGTTCATCGGCAGCAGTCGGCGGACTAAAAATCTCCTCTTTACAAACAGAATAGCTAAAAGGAAAATGAGCCTTAATCTCTCCTAATTTTTTCTCGAGATCACGGATCTTTGCAGAAGCAGCATCTACTGCTTTAAATAAGCTATGTGCTTCGGATACCAGCTCTTCAAGAGCCGGATCGGATTGGTTTTTTTCTATAGATTGATTTGTTTTTTGTGCACTAGACATAGTATATTTCTCATACGTTTGATTTTAAAAAATGTTAAAACGAAGAAATCAATCTTCTAAATCGCCTCAATCAAGAGTAAAGAACCCATTCAAGGGACAGTTTCCCAGAACCGGGAAGGTATTTAAGAAATGAGGACAAATCAACATCCACGAATCAAAAACAGATCCATGATGATGCATCGCCTAGATTTTCAGCAATTCTTAATCTTTTTTTGATATTTTGCTACATTGGAATAGTGAGTTAGATTAATGGCATTAAATCTCTAGGCTGGCATCCCAAGGCCTTCGACAGTTTGGCTATGTTCTCTATGGAGATGGTCCTCTCCCCCTCTCCACTAACCCCACATAAGTCTGATGTAGATCTGATATTTCTGCTAACTCTTCCTGTGTCATTTCAATCTCATACTGACGCATGCGCTCTTTGAGTCCAAAAGCCTTTCTCACGGGCGTTTTCTTCCCATTATGGGGGTCCTTGCTCATTCTTGCATCTCCACTAAATATATTTAAGGCTAAGAAGTCCCTTGGATCTATTGAACAGAGTATGGACCCAAAAAAAATGATTATGAGTATTATTCAATCACGCTATTATCTATAATAATCAGAAAATCGAAACAATTATTTTAATCTGAAGATTGTTATGTATACTCTTCGAAACATTTTAAAGGAGAATTGAATGTTTAGATCTATTGGAATCACCGCGTTGGTAGCGACTTTTGCCGTTGCAAGCGCATATACGGCAGGTAGTTCACATACCTACGATGGAGGGAAAAGCTATTACCATAGCGATGGGTCTTCTTCTCACACCTATGATGGCGGCAAGTCTTGGTATAATAGCGATGGCTCAAGCTCGCACACCTATGACGGCGGCAAGTCGTATTACGGAAATGATGGCTCTAGCGCTAACACTTACGACGGCGGAAACTCTTGGTATTACAATAACGGGGGAAGTTCACATACATATGATGGAGGGAACTCTTGGTATAACAGCGATGGATCAAGCTCACACACCTATGATGGGGGAAATAGTTGGAATCACTATCCATGAATACAAGCATCACTAATTTTAATGATAGTGTAGTTTCCGTCTATAAACACTTGAGAATTTTAAATTGAGAATTGCGAATGTTTAAATCTATAATAATTGGAATAATTTCGCTAATAACAGCTTTTGTTGCTATAACTGCATGTTCAAATGGCAGTTCGCACGAGCAAAAGCCAAATCTAAAAGAAAAACAGGGTGAGGCAATTGCCATATTCACTGTACTTAATAACACTGCAAGCGCTCATAGGTACGATCCAAAGATCAGGAAAACAATGTTAGATGGAATGAAAATTGCCAATAATCTCCCAACTTCTGACGAAAAATTTAAATTTGCATCTGCAATAACAGAAGCAATTATCATTCATGATACCGTTAACAAAGAACGCAGTTC
The DNA here is from genome assembly GCA_963698815.1 of uncultured Verrucomicrobiae bacterium. Classification (GTDB taxonomy): domain Bacteria; phylum Chlamydiota; class Chlamydiia; order Chlamydiales; family Rhabdochlamydiaceae; genus CAJCIW01. The sequence continues at coordinate 335,650 of CAVOSF010000005.1, read as the reverse complement.
AGAGCTTGAGTTAATTGAAAAAAAAGAAGTGCAGATGCAAAATATTGGGATCTATAAACTTACGTATAGTATTGAAAGAAAGCTTAATCGAGGAGTCCAGCTTATTGAGCCATTTTTAAAAAGCCATAATAAAAAAATCAAAACATGCGCAGAACATACAGTAAAAGCGTTTAAGTCAGAACTCTATTCAAATGCTTTAATTAGAAGTCCAAATGTGTCAGAAATTAAATGCCAGTTAGCCTTCAGCAAATCATTAGATGATTTTGAACAACAAGCTGAATCAGTTGTAGACTTTTTTAAGAGCTGCCAAGGCTCATAAGCCTATAGCCGATAAATAGACGCCTACCTGCCCCAGGCGTGGCGACAACGCCCTTTCTCCTAATTTTCGCATTTGGACTCGAACCAGCGTAGTCCGAAGACGAGGGATTTACAGTCGGTCTAAATTCAATCTTCGACAACAAAGCCAAATTCTTATCAATCTTAAATCCAAAAGCTTATGCAAAAGCAAGCATTGTTATTTGTTGAGTAGTTTTGATGATTTTGAAGTACTGCTGTCCCATTTTTGTCCCATCACCTTGACAGTTGATATCAACTTTGATATCATGAAGGCATGAGCAAATTGCAAAAGCTGGTGCAGAAAATCCTAGACGGCAGGGATATTTCCTATGATGAGGCCGAAGGACTTCTGCTAAAAATGGGGTTTCAATTGGAGATCCGGGGTTCCCATCATATATTTAGAAAGAAGGGATACTTAAGAAATATCTCAATTAAACGGCGACCACAGCTTTTACCTTATCAAATTGCTGATCTAAGGGAGGTACTAAGAGATCATGGCTACTAAAAAAGACATCAAATATTACATGAGCCTCAATTGGTCCTATACCATTGAGCAAGAAACACACAAAGGTAAGCACTACTACATCATTCGCGTTAATGAACTCCCTGGAGTATGCACCGATGCCGCAACTATCGAGGAAGGCATGAGAGAGATCAAAGACGCTATTGAAGGCGCCATAAGGCTGTATCTCAAGAATAAAGAACCGATTCCAGAGCCCATTAAAAAAGAGCAGTTCAAAGGACAAATCGCTTACAGAACAACTAGCGAACGGCACTATCATGTTGCTAAAGCAGCTAAAGCCATGCACAAATCGATCAGTAAAACTATTGACGATCTTATTGACGCTGGTTTAGATCGGCTGAGTGTGCTCCCTCACTAATCGCGATTAACGAGGAAACATACTATGAAGAAAAAACTTAAGTCCGCCTATGAGAAAATCATAGAAAATAACAAGCAAAAACGGCTTCTCGACAGAGAATATTCTTGTTGTTTCGATGCAAAAAAAGGATTGTTTGTCTTTGCTGATCTAAATTTTTTTTGGAAGAGATCCTGGAAGTAGATGTTGACCTTGTAAGCACACGAGCGCTGCACCCAGCCTTAAAAAGAGGAATTCTCAATGAAGCAAAGCAAATCTTCTAGGGATTGGTCTTCCCGCATCAAAGACATTCTTAAAGTAATTGAAAATATCGAAAAATATAACGTTTAAAAGCTTTAAGGTCATGATGACATCAGCCCCACAATCTGCCCCTCTGTTTTCTCGACCGATTACTCCTTGGTATGTCACAACAGCGTTGCTTTTGGTAGGATTTGTTTTTATCAAAACAACCGAAGCCATGATTGGAATGACGCCACCTCCCGAAGGAATAATCATCGATAAACTTCACCTTTGGACAGCTCCAATCAATCGGTTTTTTCATCAGCACTCAATTGCAAAAAATACAATTCTGACCATCACCACACTCTGGATCGATGCCTCGATTCTTTTCCTCTGCCTAAGGTCTCTTTTTGGACCCACAATTCGTCCATATCTAGAACTATTACTTTTTGCTCTATGCCGGCAAGGCTTACAATTTTTAGTTTCTCTGCCCATTCCACAGGGAATCATTTGGAGTGATCCTGGTTTTCCCTCTTTGATGATTAACTACTCCTTACAACACGACCTCTTTTTTTCCGCTCACACAGGGATCGCCTTTCTAGCCACGATCGAACTTTTGCGAACAGGAAAAAAATGGCTAGGACTCATAGGCTTTTGTTTCTTTGTATTAACTGTCATGACCATCATTTTTCTCCGCTTTCACTACACCATGGATATTTTTACAGGCTTTCTTGTAGCAGCATTGATCGTCCTCATCTCGAAACCCCTTTCTCAATCTATAGATCAGATGTTACAAAGATTTACTTTAAAAACCTAATATCACTGTCTAACAAGTTATTTTGGTATAATCAGAATTCAACATCCATCTCTATAAAAAAATGGGGGCGGTGTGCCCCCCTCGCGCCGCTTCCGCGGCTACGGGGGCTCGGGTGGTGCACAACACCACCCGAGACTCGAGCCACACACGGAAGCCACGCAAGGCCCCCGGCTGGCTCCTCTTTCGCGAGGCAAATACCCTTCTGGGTATTTGCCTCGTCTTCAAGAGCGTTCGAGGCCAACTGCCGCAATAAAAAAACCCGCTGATGCGGGTTTTTAATTTGGGGGCGGTGTGACTCGAACACACGAAGCCCGAAGGCGAGGGATTTACAGTCGGTGGAGATTCAACTCTGAACAATCAGTTTCAACGCCTATCAACCTAAAAACAAGGACCTTGTATTAAATTAATTATTAACAATTGTTGAATCGATTAGCTTATTCCAGCCTCTTGCTGTCCCACCAGTGTCCCCCAAGGATGACTTTGACACTGCACATGGAATTAGTCAAACTGCGACGCCTTTTATTTTAGAAACATGAACTCGAAAGAATTCAAAGGGTTCATCAGGAAAGGGGTGATAAACAAAAAATCGCATTCTGGTTGGATATGTTAGATCAGTGTTTTCGAATATCTTGATTGCAATAAGTTCAAAATAAACAATTCAAGTTGACTATAACAAGATGAGGCATGTAAACTTTCTGAAGTTATTTAAATTAAAAAATTCCAAAAAAAAGACAATTGCAAAAAAACAAAAGATTTGAGGTTACATGAACTTTACTGAATTATTAGTTTCCGTTTTGGGATTCACTCCAGTTGGCCAAATGATTAAATCGATTCCGGCTTTCTATAATTTATTTTTGCAAAGCTAAAACAAAAAATAAAGAGGCAAAAAAATGAAAAGGAACTGGGTAAAAGGCTTAGACAGAACAGCAATTTTAATAGCTATACCTATCGCCATTGTCTGCGGCATATACAAATCAAAAGAATACACCGACAATAATAGATTGTGGTCCTTCCGTCCTGAAAGGATAACATGGAACTATATGATGACCCCAAATGTTCAAGATTATCCACTTGAAGTTGTAAGAAATTATTTTGATCTTTCAGATCGCGAGATCATTGAATGGCTTAACATCAAGATTGAAATGTTTAACATTAAGAATAATACTCATTTTCCTAGGCTCGATGAAGGATTTAATAAAGGGTTCCATTTAAGAAAACTTAAAGTCATATCTCCAAGTTTACTCGAAAGTTTCTATTATTGGTCTTTTATGGGCAATAGGAGCTGGTATAATTTCTGTGCTTGCAGTTTCAGTGTCAACAAGGGGATTTCCAAGAACTTTCCATTGGCTACGGAGTGGATTCGCTGTAGAAGAATCCGTAAGAAACAAAAAGAAATAAATAAAGAGAATGGGGCTGGAAACAATAGTTAAATATTGAAATATTATATCTGAAATAAGCAGGTGCTGTCCCATCAGCGTTCCAAATCATCCTCGACAGATTTGAGTCTTCACGCCTTGCAAAACGCTCATATATGAAGGTTCAAAAGATTGTCTTGCGATAAATGAAACAAATAATAAAATGTTTTTGCTCACCTAAGCAGGTGGTGGTCAATGTCAACACTCAAAACATGCCTTCTTGATATTCGTGCTCATAGGGAAGCAGAGCATCAACGACTCTCTCAAATCGATCAGCCCATTTTTTAATAAACAATAATTATGATCGATCTTGTTATTAAATTGAATTAGTTAATTTCTTTTGATTTAAATATTTTTGCTAATATCAAACAATTTTCATTTTACTGTTTGGGAATTTAATTGATTGCTATAGTCAGAAAGCTTTACAAATTCTTAAAAGCGAGGTCTTCATGACAGCAACGGGTGCGCTCTTAATTGGGCTTGGTTTTCCCAAAGGGGCGGGGAAAGCTACTGAGATATTTAATAGACTATACAGCAAATGAAAACACATTTGTTACCTGGGACATGCGCATTGTTACTTCTCTCTGGTTGTCATACTGATAGTGATGATAAGGCTACTTGGGACAAGGTTTTGCGTACTGATCCTATTGAGGTAGCGCATACCGGTCTTGAGGTAGTGCGTACTAATCCTAAGATTTGGGAGACTTCAACGTATAAAGATCTTGCAAGTCTCGCTCTAATCAAAATTAAAAAAACGCGCCTCAGGTGGGTCGGAGACGTTGTATATGCGGACAAAATGAAGATTAGCAAGAGCTGCCAATTCCTCCTGTGAAAGATTTTTCTTCAATCTCGCTGCTCTTACGGCCTTACCAAAGGCGACTTGAAGACTAGTTTTCCGTTCTTTTGGCCTTACGACCTTGCGCTTTGCCATATCTTTTCCCCAAACAAGGAAAGGCTATGCATCTAAAGCTTCAGATTCTAGAGACGTTAAATCTAAATACTTTAAATCTAGTTATCTGATATTATTCTTCACTTAACGAACAACAATCTATTTTAAATGTTAGCAAAACAATTAACTCAGAAATTGTTGATAACAAGGAGCGAAAAACATGAAAAACAAATGGCGAAAAAGACGGGAAAAAGAGCAAGAAGAGGGGACGATGAGGACTAAGCTTTACCCGGCGGGCTACGCCGCGATTTTGATTTCTATTTTTACTGGCTGTTATTTCCTATTCAACCATTTAAAAAAGCAATCCGACCTAGATAACTACTATTATGAAAAAATAAAGCAAAGTGATTTCATCCTTTTTAATCCTTGCCGACATATAATTACTCATTCAATGCGTGATTACGCAGCAGAAGATTTAATCAATATTCACGAGCAGATGCTACAGGATGGCTATACAAGGGCTGAAATTGAAAAAATGAATAGCAAGGCGTTCGATGCAAACCAGGAAAACTTTCAGAACTTAGGAAAAAAGTATTGGGAAGACATGGATGAAAAATACGGTAGTTAGTTTGGAAAACACTCGAAAGAAACGAGGATTCTTCCCACATCCAGAAACCTCATATTTTTCTCCACACCCAATTTTGTTTTGCAACATGAATTTGATAAAATCCGTACTATTCAGAAACCTCTTAGCACCCCAATTCCTTGCATATTTTAATCTTCTTCAAAATAGCATTCGCTATTGCTTCACCCCCTTCCGCTTCAGACACGCCCATTTCTTTGCGAATGTAATCTGAGACTGCTCGACCAGTTAATAGCAAGAAATGACGGGCTACCGCCGATGTGTTTTTTACCGATCTTCAAACTTCTTTTCTTCTTCCTCTCGTCTTTGCATTTAACCTTCTGATCAAAAAAACACAGGAGCTGATTTGGCACGATTTTGGCACAAAGCCCAGAAAAGAAAAGACGATTTTGATACTGCTTGTCAGGTTGTGTTTCAATGTTTTTCTCTGAAAGGATGTGTTGCGAACGAGTGTGCCAGAAATGTGCCGGGAAACGAAAAATCGGGTACTCACTTCGTTCGAAATGAAACCTGATTTTATCTATGAGATTGGGGGCGGCTGGCTCCTCTTTCGCGAGGCAAATACCCTTCTGGGTATTTGGCTCGTCTTCAAGAGCGTTCCGGTTCGGTCGCAGGCTCCCTCACTTCGAGTCCAGGCGCAAGTGCCAAAAGGCACTTGCTCCGCCCACAAATAAAACCCCGCGTATGCGGGGTTGTTTTGGGGGCGGCTGGACTCGAACCAGCGAAGTCCGAAGACGAGGGATTTACAGTCCCTTGCAATTGCCGCTATGCGACACCCCCTGAAGGAGAGAAAAGGATGCTGGCGAAAGGACTTGAACCCTCAACCGTCCGCTTACAAGGCGGATGCTCTACCATTGAGCTACACCAGCATGAGAGTGGGAAATTTAACATGACACACCTTTTAAGCTCAATAAATTTACATTACGGGATTAGGAGGTTCTTCAGGAGGGGCTTTAGGCGCGGAAACGCGTTTGAAAAAGAGGGAAGAAACTTTTGAGGTTTCTTGAGTCTGCTGATTGTGGGGCAGCTGGCAGAGACGAGCACTTCAGCGGTCAGCTTTTTATGCTTCTGTTTCAGTTCGCAGCATTTTTTATATTTTTTGCCTGATCCACAAGGACAAGGGTCGTTTCTGCCCACTTTTTCATTAAGACCTCTTCAAACAGCTACAAGAATAGCGTAGAAAATCGATTCAGTCTAGCTAAAAACATAGTGAGAGCTTAATAGAGAAAAAGTACAATTGTTCATGAAAGTTATGAATCAAATATTAAATTTACCTATTGCCCGCCCTCCTTGGACCAAGCTTGGCAGCAAGCTGGAGAGCATGTGCCGCAAGGCCATCTATGAGTTTGAGACTGCTCAAAGGAGTGAAGAAGATTGGCGGTCGCTCTGAGCGGGGGCAAGGATAGTTTAAGCTCTGCTCTATTTGCTGAAGGCGATCTCTGGGAGAGGGTTTCCCTGATTTTGAGATCTTTGCGATCCATGTGGGTGGAGCTTTTTCTTGCGGAGCAGGAGTGAGTGAAGATTTTTTGAAGGGAATTTGCAGTGATCTAGGGGTCGCTTTTCTGACTTGTGACTTCTAGGCAAAAGAGAGAAACTTTAGAATGTTACAGCTGCTCTAGAGAGAGGCGGTCTCTGATTTTTGATGCAGCTAAAAGCGTTGGGGCGACGACGGTTGCTTTCGGACACCATCGCGATGACAGCGTGCAAACTCTATTGATGAATCTTTTGCATAAAGCGGAATTTGCCGCGATGCTGCCGAAAGTCCCCATGCATGACTACGGAGTGACGATTATGCGCCCGCTGATTTATGTTTCTGAGGAAGAGATTAGGGAATTTGCTAAGATGTATGGTTTTAACCGCATCGTCTGCCAATGCCCCGTGGGACAAAACTCGATGCGTAAAAAAACAAAAGATTTGATCGCCTCTTTAGAAAAAGAATTCCCCAATGCACGGGACAACTTGAGCGATGCATCAATGATGTACGGATCGAAAAAAGCAGCGATTAAATAGAATAAATATTATATGCTAAATCATATACACAAATGAATTCAAAAGTTGGGAATTTGGCAAGGAGGCGCCCTGAATTTGAGCCAAGCGAAGCTGGCGCCGAAGCAGCACAACTTGAATAAGTTGTGCGATGCAGGCGGGCTCAAATGCAGTGGCTGTCCGACGCAGCCAAAAACCAACTTTTGAGTTTATTTGTGTATAGAGTAATAGAGAAAAACGGTTATGTTTGTTGAAGAACTCCTTGCTGTGATCTGTTATTTTGCGATTTTGCTGGCCATCGGATTTTTTTCCTATCGCAAACATATTTCTGCCTCTGACTTCATCATCGGCGGCCGCTCCATGAACTATTGGCTGACGGCTCTCGCAGCTCATGCAAGCGACATGAGCAGCTGGTTATTTATGGGATATCCTGCTGTTATCTTTACAGGAGGAATGTTCAACGCCTGGTCGGCAGTCGGACTTCTGATCTTCATGTATTTGAACTGGCAGTTGATTGCTCCGAAAATCCGCATTGCGACAGAACAATACAACAGTCTGACTTTTTCTTCTTTTTTTGAAAGCAGGCTCGCAGATACTTCTGGAACAATCCGCGTCTTTACTGCGATCATGTCGCTTCTGTTTTACACCATTTACATCTCAGCCGGATTAGTGGGGCTCGGACTGCTTCTGGAGACACTCTTCAATTTAAATTATTATTGGGGAGTATTGATTGGAATTTTCATCGTCGTCCCCTATGTTTTTACGGGTGGATATGTGACTTTGGCATGGATCGATCTATTCCAGGGATTTTTCCTCATGGGCGTGATCATCTTTGTCCCCCTTATTTATTTAATAAAGTCGGCGGCTGGACGGGAATTTCGCATGAAATAGAGCTTAAAAAGCTGACGCTGTCTTTTTTTCCCGATTTTTCTCCGAAGACCATTTTTCAGATCATCGGGATGACGGCGGGCTGGGGGTTGGGATATTTTGGCCAGCCGCACATTGTGACGAAATTCATGGGGATCCGCAATGTCCATGAAATTGCCAAATCCAAATACATTGGCATGAGCTGGATGGTTTTATCTCTGACTGCGGCGACACTTGTCGGGCTTGTCAGCATCGCATTCTTTTCGGGCAGGCAAATCGACTCTGAGCTTGTCTTCATTGAAATGGTGAAAGAATCGTTCATTCCCTTTTTCGTGGGATTTATTTTGTGCGCTGTTTTGGCTGCCACTATCAATGCGATGAGTTCGCAGGTCCTTGTTCTTTCGTCGACGATCACGGAAGATTTTTACAAACGGATTTTCCGCAAAACGGCCTCTTCTAAAGAACTGCTCATCGTCGCCCGGGTCGGCGTCATTTTGGTCTCTCTTATCGCATTTATCATTGCTTTCGGTAAATTTAGTTCGATCTATTCTCTTGTCCTGTATGCCTGGTCAGGGCTGGGCTCTTCTTTCGGCCCTCTTTTGATCCTCTCCCTTTATTGGAAAGGAATCAATAAGTATGGCGCCTGGGCAGGAATCTTGTCTGGAGGGATCATTTCAGCCAGCTGGCCTTATTTTAACCACCTATTTTCGATCAATATCCCCTCCATGCTGCCTGGATTCATCATGAGCTTTGTTCTAATCCTTGCTGTCTCGAGATTGACACAGCACAAGTTCGCGATGGACTAAAAGATGATTTATGGTAGGATATTCCCTTTTAAGGGAATCCACATGAACAAACCAAAAATTTTAATCACTAATGACGATGGCATTGAAGCTGAGGGTCTGAAGTATTTATGGGAAACTCTCGTTGATGCCGCAGAACTTTATATCATCGCTCCCATGAGTGAAAAGTCGGGAGCCGGATTGTCGATCACCCTTCAAAATCCGATCCTCATCCAAACAGTTCGCTGGGAAAAAGGAACTAAAGCCTGGAAAATCAATGGCACACCTGCGGACTGTGTGCGCATGGCGATGAGCGTCATTTTAGACTCCCCGCCCGATCTCATTGTCTCTGGAATTAATCGCGGAGCCAATTCCGGCCGCAATGTCCTTTATAGCGGGACGATCGGCGGTGTGATCGAGGGTGCTTTGCGCAATGTGCCCGGGATCGCTTTTTCTTGTGTGGATTTCGCAGCCCCGGACTATAAAAAAGTCCAGCCTCTGATTTACCCATTAGTGAAGCATTTACTGGAACATCCTCTTCCTCAAGGAACAGTGCTCAACGTGAATTTTCCTGATAAACAGGAGATCCGCGGAGTGAAATTGGCAAGGCAGGGAAAAGGTTATTGGATCGAAGACCCCGAGCATCGCGTTCATCCTGAAGGACACTCCTATTTTTGGCATGGAGGCAAATGGGATGAACATGACGAGCACGAAGAAAGCGATGTGCATTTGCTAAAACAGGGATACGCAGCCGCTGTGCCGATCCATGTCAATGAATTGACCGATTTAAAGCTTTATCATGAGCGCAGGTCGCATTTTGATGAGTTATTTTCTTAATCGATCTCTCTTCTTGGCAAGACCGCGTTCATAAGCATCTAATCTGACCAAGGCTTCTTGCTGCGCGCGTTCGATGACTTCACGCCCTCCTTCAATCGTGTAAATGCGGCGAAGTTCGTTCTCAAGGATAAGATCGGTAGAATTTTCACTCTCCAAAGCATCTCTCGCCCCTTTTTTTTGTTGGAACTCTCGTGCTTCAATCATGAGATCGATCAATCCTTCAAAGTGCTTTTTCAAAACAGGCGCCGCGAGAAGGAGCTGCTCGCGGTTTTCAATCTTCTGCAAATCCGTAATTAATAGACGGCAGCACGCTTCCCCTTCCTGCTGAAACTCTTCAGGAGAGTTAGGGGAGCAGCCGCAGAGCAAAAAAAGGGCCACAAGGTAGCGCTTCATGACGCAAGATTAATTGCTTTTCAGAAAATTGTCAAAAAGGGAGGGGTTGACCCCTCCCTTAAAACTATGAGAAGTACTCTTCGAGTACGATTGCAGTGTAAGGCGGTAAACGCAATTTGAAGTGCGTTGGACGGCCGCTCCAATCGCGTCTAATTTCAACATGGCTGTTTGTTCTTCCCAGACCGCCAAAATTTTTATCATCGGTATTATAGACCTCTCTGACTCCGGTAAGTCCATGCCCGTTCAGCTCAGGAGCGGAATCAAGAGGAATCTCATAATTCCAAAGATCTTTGTCGGAAGAGTTGAAGATGCAAGCAAATTGCTGACCATGTCCTCTTCGGTGGAAGCTCATGACGCCATTTTCAGAATCGTCTCCTCGAATCCAAGACCAACCTGCCTCGGTTTGGTCTTGCAGCCCTGGATTATTGTGGCGAAGATGGAGCATAGTTTTACGGCTCTCCTGAGCGCCTATGTGGAATTTGTGATTGCTGGGGTCTACATTTGGATTGAGCTCCTCCCGCTGAACGGAAGCCTTATGTTTATCCCATGGATTATACAAGTGTTCTTTCAAACGTGCGTGCCATTCTTGGGACTGCAAGATCTCATTGCCCATGCAGTCTAAAATAGGTCCGCCTCCGCGAAGCGCTTGATAGGCAAGAAAAAGACGTCCGTTGGCGAATTTATCGTATTCTGAATTTCCTCCCATCTGTTTGACAACCGACTCCTTTCCATTCGCGCATTCATCGTGCGAAAGAGGAATAACGTCTGTTCCCCGAGTGTGGTCATCTACATATCCATCAACACCTTTGAGGGTAAAAGTAAAATCAAAGTGCGCTTGTTTTCTTTCCTGAGGAGATTTTTTAAAATATTTTAAAGCGACGTTGGTCCATCCCATGTGCCATGTCATATCAAAGCCAACGCCTCGGGTTTTAACTTGTTGGCCTCTTTCTGTCACAGGCCGCGTCAGGTTAGGGAAAGCACTTGCATCTTCTGCGATCATCAATGTCCCAGGATATTGTTTGTGAACAAATGTATTCAAATTGCGCAAGAAGGCTTTTGCATCCAAATGTTCTCCATCGCCGCGGGCATTGTAACGAGGAGGTCTTTTAGGGTCGGAATTGAGATTGAGCATCTGTTTGACAGCATCGACCCTGAGCCCATCAAGGTGGAATTTTTTTAAAAGAAAGTTCAGATTAGAGCCCAAAAAATCTTTCGTGTATTGCTTTTTGAAATCGAACTCGTACGCTCCCCATTCATGATTGTATCTCTGTTTGTCATCATCGTCCTCGAAAAGAGGCGTTCCATCAAAGGAATGCAAAGAGAAATCATTGACAGCGAAGTGGTGGGGAACCCAATCTCCAATGACCCCGATTCCTTGTTCGTGCATATGATTGACAAAGTACTGAAAATCTTCGATAGAACCCATATCGTTATTTATTGTGAAATAACTAGTGACCTGATAGCCCATTGATTCCGGCTGAGGGTGTTCAATCAGCCCCATCAATTCCACATGCGAATAACCCATCTCTTTGACATATGTGCTGAGCTCATGCGCAAATTCTCTCCAATTCAATAAACTACCATCTGGCTTTCTCTGCCAAGAAGGGTGAACTTCGTAAATGGCCATGTCAGATTTTTGAGGATTGTATCCGCGGCCTGCCATCCAAGCGGCATCGTTCCATGCGAAATTTTTATCGATATCGCGGACAGCAGACTCATGGTTATCTTCTCCAATTTTTCGATTATGGATCACATTGCCAAACGCAAACGGGTCGATTTTTTTGAATGGGGCTCCGCCATCTTTTCCGACAATCATAAAATGATAGGTTCGGCCGGGCTGAGCATGTTCGGTTTGCGCTTCCCAAATCCCGTTTTCTCTTTTCACCATGGGCAGGGAATGCTCGATGCGCTGCCATGCTGTCAAATTCAGCGTGATCTCGCGTGCATTGGGCGCATAGACGCGGAATGTCGTCTTTCCATTGGTTCGATCCCAATGAGCCCCGAGGGTATTATAAAGCTCGGGATTAAAGCCCCGTCCATAATAAGGCGGCTGTGGAACTCGATTTTTTGCAGCAGCAGATAGCGTCTCTTGAAGCGCTAAGATCTGATAGTTGTTCCAATGAATTTCATTCAGGCGCGCGTTAAAGATTGCAACCTTTTGATCGTCTCTTTGCTGTATCAATTGGTTCAACTGAGGCTGTTCTTGTTTTTCTGTATGAACAGCTATCTGGCATTCCATGGCTAAATCCGCAGCAATCTGTTCCAGCAAGGTCCCTTCCATAGGAGCAAACAAGGCGGGGAATTTTCTTTGTAATAGGGTAGGATCCTTTTTTATTTGTTCAGCGCCGAATCGATTATCTTGCGGGGCTCCGGAGCCAAGCCATGCTGCGTAGTAGATCTTTTGCTTAAGATCGGGATGCAGCTGTTTGATTGTTTTGTTCAGGTCGTTGCTGCTGGTCATGAGTGCTCGAACGGCATCGATCTGCTTTTGAATTCTTTCCGATTGCTTCTCTTGAACGGGATGCAATTTCACTTCGATTTTTTGAACGAGTTCGCCGATCCTCCGTTCCAATTCGTTTTTCCGATGTTGGGATAAGAAACGGTAAGTGCGATTTGCAGGATCGAGTTCAGCTCCATCGCTGGTGTACTCTTCTAGTTGTTTGATTTCACCAGGAATCTGATTTCGATTAGGAACTGCGACGTCATTGTAATAACGGCGCGCAGATTCAAAATTATATTTAACGTTTGAAGCCATAGGTTTTGTATCCTCTAAAAATTTAATATTTTACACGAATAATTGTAATATATTAATTAGAATACAATCAACAATAATTGCGCGTAAATTTTGTTTATTATATTTATTAAAAAATTGAACAAATAACTTGAAATTCAATGACTTATAAATGAGGTGCTTAGAATTAAAATATACTCTTTATACCGAAAATGACTCAAAAGTTGGTTTTTGGCTGCGTTGGGGCTATGCAGCACATTTTTTGTCTTCACTCGCGCCTTGTGCTTGCACAATGGTCGCTCGCTCCAGACAAAAAATTTGCGCAGCCGCCTTGCCAAATTCCCAACTTTTGAATCATTTTCGGTATACACCCCCCAAAAAAAACAATTCTATGAAAACCGCTTGAGAAAAATCGTGATGGCGTATTAATCTATGCCTTCATTTTGCATCGGGCGTATAGCTCAGTTGGTAGAGCGCCTGTCTTACACACAGGTGGTCATAGGTTCGAGTCCTGTTGCGCCCACAAGTTTCATGCGCGGGAGTAGTTCAATTGGTTAGAGCGCTGCCCTGTCACGGCAGAAGTTGCGGGTTCAAGCCCCGTCTCCCGCGTTTTTCATCGCATAAATAATTCCTGTACAATCCTTTCAAAAGTAGCTATCCTCTAATTTAAGAGGTAATATTTCATGCCGGCATCTCAGACTAAAACCTATCTTCATTACATCTCGACATTCTTCTGGCTTGCCCTAGGCGCATTTTTAGCTGCTGTTTCCATCCGCATCTTCCTTGTTCCCAATCAATTGATCGACGGCGGAGTCGTCGGTATCGCCTTGATCATTTCCCGACTTTACGGCGACAATTATCTTTCCTACGTGATGATTTTACTCAATATTCCATTCATTTATTTGGCCTATAATTATATCCGGCGCTCGTTCGTACTGCACATGCTGTTCGCCATCGTGCTGTTTGCCGGATTTCTGATGTTTTTGCAAAGAGCCCCTGCTTTTATCGGCGACCCATTGGAAATCATCGTCTTCGGCGGCGCGATCTTAGGGATTGGCGTCGGGCTGATCATTCGACATGGCGGATGTTTGGACGGCACAGAGATTTTAGCGATTTTGATCAATCGGCGCACGGGGTTTACTGTCGGCCAGGTCGTGCTCTTCATCAACATCTTCATCTTTGCTGCCTACGGCTGGATTTTCCAGGATTGGCACATCGCGCTGCGCTCTTTGATGACCTACATCGTCGCCTTTAAAATGATCGATCTGGTCATCGTAGGACTGGACGAACTGAAATCCGCGATCATCATCTCCTCCAAGCCCAAAGAATTGGGCAATGCGATTATGAATGAACTTGGGCTTGGACTGACCATCATGCATGGGAAAGGAGGATTTTCCGGGGATACGCGTGAAATTCTCTTTGTGATCGTTGAGCGTCTGGATTTGTCAGAATTGAAAGAGATCGTCCTGCGGGTCGATCCGACGGCATTCATGGCGATCGAGGATCTGCACGAAGTTGTCTATGGAAAACAAGGAGTGATGCCGTTTAAAAAACGGCAGCGCACTAAATTCTTCAAAAAAACGTTTTGACAACTTCTCTCTCGAGCACGTGCTTTAAGTACTGGCCGTAATCGCTTTTGATCAGCTTAGAGGTGCATTGCTGCAATTGTTCGCGGGAAATGAAACCCATCTTGTAAGCAATCTCCTCTAAGCAAGCGATGCTGATGCCTTGCCTTTCTTGAAGCGTTTGGACGTAAAGAGAGGCCTGCTGCAGGGAAGAATGCGTCCCTGTGTCCAGCCAAGCAAACCCTCGATCGAGAAGCCTTAAATGCAAGATCCCCGCGTTCAAGATAGACGTTATTGACATCCGTGATCTCGTATTCCCCGCGTTGCGAAGGCGTTAAATGGCGCGCGATCTCAACGACGTCATTGTCGTAAAAATAAAGGCCGGTGACCGCAAAATGGGATTTTGGGAATTGCGGTTTTTCCACGATGGCGGTCACTTTACTAGTCTCGTCGAATTCGACAATCCCATAGCGCTCAGGATCTTTGACTTCATAGCCAAAAATGATCGCGCCTTTTTCCAGTAAACGGCAGGAGGAAACTAAAGAGGCCAGATGGTGGCCGTAGAAAATATTGTCTCCTAAAATCAGGGCAACATTATCTTCTCCGATAAACTCTTCCCCGATTAAAAAGGCCTGAGCGATTCCTTCAGGCTTTTCTTGCGCCGCATAGGAGAGTTTTAATCCGAGGTGGCTCCCATCATTCAACAATTGCTTGAAACGAGGGAGATCATCCGGAGTAGAAATGATCAAAATTTCCTGAATCCCCGCCATCATTAGCACCGATAGCGGATAATAGATCATCGGCTTGTCGTAAATGGGTAGGAGCTGTTTGCAGATGCAAAGCGTCACCGGATATAGCCGCGTCCCCTGCCCGCCGGCAAGAATAATTCCTTTCATCATCGTCTCTATTTAAATATACCGAAAATGATTCAAAAGTTGGGAATTTGGCAAGGCGGCTGCGCAAATTTTTTGTCTGGAGCGAGCGACCATTGTGCAAGCACAAGGCGCGAGTGAAGACAAAAAATGTGCTGCATAGCCAACGCAGCCAAAAACCAACTTTTGAGTCATTTTCGGTATACATAAACTCCTGGAAGACCTCGATAATACTCTTTATAATCAAGACCGTAACCGATCACAAACAGGTTTTCGATCTTGAAAAGAACATAGTCGGGAATATAAGTCACATCCCGCTTCACATTTTTCACCAGAAGAACGAGTGACTTGAGGGATTTGGGATTCTTTTTTTTCAATTTTGCCATGATTTGGGTGACCGTCTCCCCGGAATCGAAAATGTCATCGACAAGGAGCACGTGTTTTGACTCAAGCTCGAGCTCTTCGAGACCAAAGATTTTTAATTCCCCGCGCTTGTCGCCACGCTGTCCATAGCTGCTTGCGCTGACATATTCAATGGAGCACGGCGTCTTGAGTTCTCGAATCAGGTCCGCTACAATGCATAAGGCGCCTTTCATGACCATTACAACGACCAGCTCTTCCCCTTGATAATCCGCATCTATCCGACGAGCAACGTCAGTAATCTTACTCTTAATTTCATCCGGCGAAATGAGAAGTTCAAAGTTTTCCATCTGTTCTTCAAGGGCTGTACATGGGTTTGCGAAAAAAAGGAGCGCACACAAAAAAGAGACTCTAGCCAGCATATCTTTCCACCCAGTTTTACGCTAGAGTACTCAGAAAAAGTAAATTTTTCTACAAGAAATCTTAGGGGACGTTTTCAAAATAGGGTCGACAAACGGCTCTGCGAGGCAAAGACAGATCAAAGTGAGCGTAGCTCGCGTTTCGAGCGAGGCTGCATCCATCCAGTGGATGGATGCAGGTCATCCGGAACCGAAGTTCTGGATGACAGGGACGAACATTCTTGAATACGAAGGATTCCGCGAAAATTGATATGTCAAAGCCGCAGCCAGCCGCTTGTCGATCCTATTTTGAAAACGTCCCCTAGGTTGGTTGCTTTTGTTCGGGGGTGAAAGTGCACCCTTCGAGAATCAATTGATCGATGTAGTTGATGACATAATCATTGCTTAAGAACTTGGGATCTTCGAGCATGTATTGATGGAAAGGAATCGTTGAATGGACGCCGCCGATGTGAAACTCTCTCAATGCGCGTTTGGCGATGGCAATGGCTTCTTCGCGGTCTTTTCCCTTCACGATGAGCTTGGCGATCATCGAATCGTAATTGGGAGGAATGCGATAGCCGGAATAGCAGGCGCTATCGATCCGGACATGCGGTCCGCCTGGAGGGATATAATATTCAAGATGCCCGGGAGATGGAGCAAAATTGTTCGCAGGGTTTTCTGCATTGATGCGGAATTGGATGACATGGCCTTTAAACTCGATGTCTTTTTGTTTGAACTTGAGTTTTTCTCCCATGGCGATTTTGATCTGCTCTTTGACGAGATCGATTCCTGTCAGCTCTTCTGTCACTGTATGCTCCACCTGGATGCGGGTATTGACTTCCATGAAGTAAAAGTTGTGGTCTTCATCGAGGAGAAATTCGACGGTGCCGACAGAATAATATTTGGCGGCTTTGACGATTTCGACGGCGGCTTCGCCGATTTTTTTTCGCAGCGAAGAGGTTAAAATGGGGCTGGGAGCTTCTTCGATCAATTTTTGACGGCGGCGCTGGATCGTGCAATCCCTTTCGCCAAGATAGACATAATTGCCGTGTTTGTCTCCGATGATCTGCACCTCGATATGGCGCGGATTGACGATCATTTTTTCGAGATAGACATCGGGATTGTTGAAGCTGACTTCCGCTTCTGCGCGCGCTGCGGAAAATTGCCGGACAAACTCATCGGGATCATGGGCGATGCGGATCCCTTTTCCTCCGCCGCCGGCTGAGGCTTTGATGAAAATGGGAAAGCCGATCTTTTTGGCTTCTTTCAGCGCTTCTTTGACATCTTCAACAACGCCGTCGGATCCGGGAATGACAGGGCATTTGACGCTTTTGGCAGTGGCTTTGGCTTTGGCTTTATCGCCGAAGAAGTGCGATGGTCTCGGCAGAAGGGCCGATGAAATTGACGCCGCAGCTTGCGCAAATGGAGGCAAAATTGGCATTTTCACTTAAAAATCCATAGCCGGGATGCAGGCATCAGCGCCTGTGATTTCACAAGCGGAAAGAATATTGGAAATTTTTAAATACGATTTTTGCGAAGGAGCCTCTCCGATGCAAATCGCCTCATCGGCATGCAAGAACATGCAGAGCTTCGCATCGGCTTGCGAATAGACAGCAACCGTCTGCAAGCCCAGGTCATGGCAGGCTCGGATGATTCGGACGGCGATTTCGCCGCGATTAGCGATTAAAACTTTTTGCATGAGATTAAACAATTCGAAATAGTTTTGTTCCAAATTCAACAGGATGGGCATTTTCGACCAGAATTTCTGCAATCGTTCCGCTGATTCCTGCTTTCACTTCATTCATCACTTTCATCGCTTCGATGATGCAGACAACGGTATTTTCATCGACGCGGTCGCCAACTTTTACAAAGTGGGGATCTTCAGGAGATGCGGCAGCATAAAATGTGCCGACAAGAGGAGCAGTGACAAATTTACCCGACTTTCTTCTTTCTTCTGCTCGGCAGCGCTTCTTCATGGACAGGCTTTTGGAGCGGGGCCGGCCGGCGACAGTTTCTGCTTCGCGAGCAGGGGGATGGGAATAGACGGGAGGATAGAAGGCTGCGACAGGGGTGTGAGGCTGGGAAGGATGTTCTTCTTGGCGTTCGAGATGCAGTTCGTCGCCGCCTTTTTGCTTGATCGTCAATTTCTTAATGCCTGCTCGTTCCATGGCAGCCATTAATTCCTTGATTTGCTTAAGTCCACAATCCCTCCTTATATGCGTTTTAGACTCGTTGAATATATTCGTTTGTCTGAGTATCGACTTTGATGATGTCCCCTGATTCGACGAACATGGGGACTTCGATTTTGCCCCGGTTTCCAAAATAGCAAGTTTTGTCGCATTGGCCACATGGACAGCGGATTCGCTCTCTTCCGTTTTGACGACCATGAGCTCTAAAAATTGCGGCAGTTCCACAGAAAAAATCGAATCGCCGTAGAACATCGCCTTGAGCTCGATCCCTTCTTTGAGATAATTGACTTTATCGCCAATGACCTGAGAGGGAACCAAAACTTGCTCTAGATTGCCGACATCGAAAAATAGATAATCTTTTCCTTCGAGATATAGATATTCGAGTTTTCTTTCTGCAAGCGAAACATCTTGAATCGGCTGATTGAGTTTGAAATTTCTTTCGATCACCTCATCGGAGAGCAAATTTTTGAGTTTGGTCTTGATGAAAGGCACGCCTTTTGCCACAGTGACCTTGACGCAAGATTCTACGCGGTAGATCTTTCCATCGATCGATAATGGTCATTCCTGGAGCTAATTGATTGCTTGTCGTCATATATACCTTATTTAAAATGATGAAAAAGTCATTAAACTAGTGCACAATATCTTTTGAGCTCTTTAAGCTCAGAGATGCAATAATCCACATCGCCTTTATATCCGGACGAGTTCAAGTCCTCTTCCCCATTGCATTTGGACTGTCTTGAATCCCAGTTCTCTGGCAGGGAGCAAGATCGATAGGAATGCGGTCTCCGCACACAAGCACTTCTGACGGAGCAGTATCCAAGCTCGTCCACAATCTTTGATAATGAGGCTTTTTATTCCTTTCTTCAGACACGACAATTTTACTAAAAATTGTGAATCTATACCAGCTTTTTTCATTTTTTCCATTTGCAGATGCCTGTTTGCCCGATGGTCACAAGGGCAAGCTGATGCTGCGAGCCCTAAATCTGCAAGCATTTCAATGGCCCCGTCCAAAGGAAAAACAGGTAAGATCGGGAGGGAGATTTTCATAAACTTCCTTTACGCCGATCTCAAAAAACTGCTTGTCTGCATCCAAAATTTCGACAAATTCGGCAAGCGCAGTGCGCGCGCTGTCCGCCGTGCGTATCGAGCCTCTGCAGCATTTCCAGGGCTTCGGAAAAATCGGCAACGGCAAGCCCCGCCGCGACCATCGCATTCAGCGCATCTTCGAGTTTGAAATGAGTGATGCAGCCTGAGGTGTCGATCAATGTGTCGTCGAGATCAAAGATGATTAACAATTTTCATCAACTCTTGGGCTAATTTTTTGGAATCATGGCGGATCAAACTGCGTTTGATGCAGATCTTTTTTTGGAGCTTCTTTCGGTTCGCCGAGAAGCGGCGTATAAATGACCCTGTCTTCTTTCAGATCATTTTCGACAAGCTCCCCTTCTTCGGCATAGACCTCGATCAGTTCTTGCGGAGGCTTTTGGTTATTGACCAAGATATAATCAAAAATATCTTCGCCGATAAATCGCTTGATCTCTTTCAAATAGTCGCTGACTTTAAATCCGGTCGTCTGCCCTTTTCTGTTCATCAAATTGACGACAAAGGTCTTTTTTGCTTGCGATTTGCGCAAGGCTTCGCTGACGCCTTCGACGAGAAGATTGGGGATCAAAGAAGTATGCAGCCCGCCGGGCCCGACGACGATCATATCGGCATTCATGATTTCATCGATCGCATGGGGATTGGCTTTGGGAAACGGCTCTAGATAAATGCTTTTATATCCCTGATCGATCTCCTGGGAGAGATAGATCTCTTTCTCCCCTTCCAGAATCGTGCGGTTGTTGAGAATCATTTTAAGACGCACTTGGTGCGTCGTCACCGGGATGACTTTTCCTTTGATGAAGAGGATTTTTCCCATCTCTTCGACAGCTTTTTCAAAACTGCCTGTCACCTTTTCCAAGGCTGAGAGGAGCAGATTGCCAAAACTATGCCCTTCCAAGCCCGCCATTTTCAAAACGGTAATTCATCAAAGTGCGCATCATGTTGGAAGAATTGGATAGAGCGACCAGACACTGACGCACATCGCCCGGAGGCAAAACGCCGAGTTCATCGCGCAAAATTCCTGTGCTTCCTCCATCATCGGCCATCGAGACGATCGCGCTTAAATCGACATCATAATTTTTCAAGTCCTCTGAGAACAGCGAAATTTCCAGTTCCCCCTCCGATGATGACGATTTTTTTCATGGCTTATCAGTCCCTTTCCAAATTGCTTTATTTGCAAGATCGCATCCGCGCATATTTGGCACGCCATAAAGATAGGTCCCGGAGACAATCACATTAGCGCCCGCTTCGACGCATTGTTTCGCCGTCTCGGCATTGATTCCTCCATCGACTTGGATATCAAAAGGCAGGAAGAGAGTCCTCCTCGTTTTTTTTCCGGGCTGGGGGACCTTTCCTCCTTTTCGGATGTCGAGCCGCGTGCAAAGATCTCGCGTGAATTTAATTTTTTCGAGCACCTCGGGCATGAAATCTCTGCCCGCCAAAGCCGGGATTGACAGTCATGAGCAGAATCATATCGCATTTATCGAGATATTTTGGGATCAACGATTCGCTCGTTTCCGGGCAAAAAGCAAGCCCCGCTTCGACCCCGCAGCGGCGGATGTAATTCAACGTATCTTCAACATCTTCGGTGGCTTCCAAATGGAAAGTAATCCGATCGGCGCCTGCTTCAACAAACCGTTCGACATAATCATAAGGGTTGTAGATCATCAGATGGACATCCAGAAAAAGGGAAGTAGCTCGGTTGACAGCAGCAACAGCGCGCGGGCCCAATGTCAAATTGGGGACAAAATGTCCGTCCATGATGTCGATATGCAAAGCATCTGCTCCGGCATCTTCTGCGCGCTTTGCCTCTTCCGCTAATTTTCCAAAATCGGCAGAAAGAAGCGAAGGTTCAACTTGAATCGGTAATTTTAGCGGCATCGTTTAAAGCCTTTTTGAGGAAATTATCCCGTTTTTCCCTGTTTTCTTCCAAGTAAATATAACCTAAATAAGAAGTTTCCAAAACCTGAATCGAAAGCGTAAGTAGTTGTGAGGAAGGAATTTGTAAAGTCTTTAAACAGGTTGGATCATAATCGGAGAGCAAAAGGTAACAACAATGGGGATCGTTTTTTTGTAAAAAAACATTTTGTTTTTCCCTATTTCTTTGGATCCCTTCCAGCAGCATGATGAATAAATTTTTTAAGAATTGCGGGTAGAACACGCTGCGCAATTCGATCGGAAAGATGGAATGAAAGAAATTTTCCAACAGAAGCTCCTCTTTTCGGTCCAGGGAAGAAAATAAACTCCTTAAAGCCAAAAATTGCTCATGCTGTTTGGCAATCATACCGCCATTGTAGTCTCGGAACTCCCCCAAAAAGGAGCGCAATTCTTGCACAATTGCTTGGCGCGCTTTGAAGAGATCGACTGAATGATCTGGCCGTAAAAAAGAATCAGGGGCAAGACCTACTCTAAAAACGGTGACTTCTTTGGGGTACTTTTTGCGCAGAAGCCCCACTTTTTTGATGCGGTCGGGGATGAATTTTATAAGAGATTCTCCCCGTTCGAACAAGGTTTGCAGAGGTAGATCAGAATCCTTCAAAATCCTCATCCATATCACCGTAAAAATCAATTCATTTTCCGTCTGTTCGTCAAAAGCGATGACGACCTGCGGTAAATCACGGGAAAATTTTAATTGGCTGGAGAGGATGATGATATTGCGCATCACTTCTTCTTCATTCCTCGGCATGAACAGAGGGTGCGTGACTTTTTCAATGCCGTTTCTTATCTCCTCGGGAAGCCTTTGTTTCATTTCCTTGATTTCAGAAAGCGAAAATTCAGACCCACCTTCCTTTTCCGCTTCCAGATAAAGCAATTGGATCCGTTCTTCTTTGAAGGAACGGGAAAAGAATGAATCATTGACGATGGACAAATGGGGAAAATGATTTTTCAAGACGCTGATGACGTGCCGTTCTTCAAACAGTTCATTGTCCCCCTGCAAATTCAACCCGATGAAAATACCTACGACTTTTTTCAGGCCAAAGGGCAGATGCAAATAAGTCTTGCTCAATTTCACATGCGCAAAATGCTGTGCAGGAGCGTTTTCCATTTCCTTTTTTATTGTTTTGCGGAAGAGATAAAAAATATAAATGATCCGGCTCATATGGGCATATTCGCGGATCGCTTTGAATTCTTCGCTGCACATCACTAAAAAATGCTGCATATGCATAAAGATGTCGTGATCAAAGTCGCGCGGGCGCTTTTCGAGCAATGAGACGATTCTTTCTTGAATGATCGAAGTCTTCTCATCCGCGGACAGCCCCTTGATTTCTAAGATGCGGTTGGCATGGTAGACGGAAAGCAAACCGATGCGCACTTCGCTTTCGAGGATCGGAAGCTGCTGGCGGATGAGATCGCGGTCGATCGGATCTTCCAGGGAAAAGACTGCTTCGCAGAGCGTAAACGTCTCCCTCATGAGATCGGGAAGTTTAAAATCGGTGGAGAAAAAAGAGCAGATATTCGGCCTTTTGCCGGGGAGCAGCCATCGGCTGATCATCTCGTAAAAAAATTTCACCCCGTTGACACGATGCCTGCTAAGAAGAAAGATCGACACATAGGGAGTTTGATTTCCCCATTCTGTCCACTTAAAAACGGGCAATAAGCGATTAAATTCTTCAATCATTTCCTCACTGGGGCCTTCCGAAAAAAACAAATCGGGAGGAAGCAATTTGACTAATGCATTACGAATGGAGCCACTGTACAAAAGGCTGTGGGGGCTGTCGAGGTTATCGTCAAAAGAACACCACACTTTTATACTGGCCGTATTATCCATTCTTATCCCTCAAAAATAGTGCCACCTTGCCGCACCCGTTCCCCGATCAACGTCCCCGACATCTCTGGATCGTAAAAGGAAACGACTTTTAATGGGAAGCTGTTTTTTGCCGCCAGGTGAATGCATCTGGGGTGTAGAATTTTCGCCCCTCGTTCGACGATCTCGAGAGCCTTTTCAAAAGATAAGTTTGGATATAAAACGGCTTGAGGATTTTTTTTGGGATCTTCGGAATAAACTCCCTCGACATCTTTGTAAAACTCCACGCATGTCGCTCCAAGGGCCACGCCGAGAGCAACCGCCGTGGTATCCGATCCCCCTCGCCCCAGAGTCGTGATTTCGCCCTCTTTGCTCACCCCTTGGAATCCGGCGACGATCACAATTTTTCCTTCATCGAGGGCCTTGAGAATCCGGTGCGGCTTGACATCGATGATCTGCGCATCGGAATGCCTCGAAGAGGTGATGATTCCCGACTGGCTGCCTGTAAAACTGATCGCTTCCTTGTCCTTTAGCTGCAAGGCCATTGCAAGCAGGGCAATGCTAATCCTCTCCCCGACGCTGACCAGCATGTCTTGCTCCCGCGGAGGGGGTTGGGGATGGACGCGCTTGGCGAGCGAAAGAAGCTGGTCTGTGGTGTCTCCCATCGCGCTCACCACGACGACAACGCGCTGTCTCAAGCTCTTTTTTAAAATAATTTCTGCAATCTTGGCAAATTGTTCGGTGCTGGCCACTGAGGCCCCACCAAACTTTAAGACGATGGTTTCTTGATGAGTCATAGAGTTTACAAACAAATTTTTACACGTTGGATCTAGAAGTTATAAATGTAATAAATTTTTAAAACAATCGCAATCCGAAAACGGGCCTCTTAAGATTTGCCATTGATTTTATTATGAATCTTTTGATAATCTTTCTCCTTTCACTAGAAACCTCAGGAGAAACCTTTAACATGTCCAAACAACAACAAACCGACTGGAACGAAAGCAACATCATCGACGATGTCGCATTCCAAGAAGAAGATGCTAAACAATTTAAAAACTTACTCGACCGCAAAGAAGAAGCTGCAGGCGAAGGCTCTGTCGCATCAGATGAGTTCAGGACAGATTCTCAAAGGGCGTATTGTTGAAATCACAAAAGATTTCGTCGTTGTCGATGTCGGTTTGAAATCTGAAGGCCTAGTGCCTATCAACGAATTTACCGATCCCAACGAACTCGTTCTCGGCAATGAGATCGAAGTCTATCTCGATCAAACCGAAGGCGAAGATGGGCAAATCGTCCTCTCCCGCGAAAAAGCGCGCCGCCAAAGACAATGGGAATACATCGTCAACCACTGCAAAGAAGGCTCGATCGTCAAAGGAAAAGTCATCCGCAAAGTCAAAGGCGGCCTCATGGTCGATATCGGGATGGAAGCCTTCCTCCCCGGCTCTCAGATCGACAACAAGCGGATTAAAAATCTCGATGAATTCATCGGCCAGACCTACGACTTTAAAATTCTCAAAATCAATACAGAACGCAAAAATATCGTCGTTTCCCGTCGCGAACTTCTCGAAGAAGAGCGCATCTCCAGCAAAGCCGAACTGCTCGAAAATATCGTTGAAGGCGAAATCCGCAACGGCGTTGTCAAAAACATCACCGATTTCGGCGTCTTCCTCGATTTCGACGGCATCGATGGACTGCTCCACATCACCGATATGACATGGAAACGGATCAAACATCCTTCTGAAATGGTCACTCTTGGCCAAGAGCTCGAAGTCATGATCCTTCACGTCGACAAAGAAAAAGGGCGCGTCGCTTGGGCATGAAGCAAAAAGAGTCCAATCCTTGGGAAGAGATCGAACAGAGCTATCCTCCAGGCACACGCGTCAGAGGCAAAATTGTCAATCTCGTCCCTTATGGAGCATTCATCGAAATCGAGCCAGGCATCGAAGGACTGATCCACGTTTCCGAAATGTCTTGGGTAAAAAACGTCACCGATCCAAGCGAAATCGTCAATAAAGGCGATGAAGTCGAAGCGTCGTTCTCTCTGTGCAAAAAGAAGAAGGAAAAATCTCGCTCGGCTTGAAGCAAACAGAAAAAAATCCTTGGGACGATGTCGAGAGAAATATCCGATCGGCAGCAGCGTCACAGCAGAAATCCGCAATCTGACCAACTATGGCGCCTTTGTCGAACTCGAACCTGGCATCGATGGGTTGATCCACATTTCCGATTTGAGCTGGATTAAAAAAGTTTCCCATCCTTCTGAAGTCCTCAAAAAAGGAGATAAAGTAGAAGCTGTCGTTCTCTCCGTCGACAAAGAAAGCAAAAAAATCACTCTCGGCGTGAAACAGCTCAGCAATAATCCTTGGGAAAGCATTGAAAAGACAATGCCCGTCGGCTCTCTTGTCAAAGGGATCGTCTCCAAGATCACTGCTTTCGGCGCCTTTGTGGAACTTGCCAATGGCATCGAAGCGCTCGTCCACGTCACCGAACTTTCCGATCAGCCTTTTGGAAAAGTGGAAGATGTCGTCAATAAAGGAGAAGAGGTCACTGCAAAAGTGATCAAACTCGATCCTGAGCATAAAAAAATTGCTCTTCGATCAAAGAGTATCTGGTCGATAAAAACAAGGTCAATCGCGATGATATCGTCGTCGGGACGACAAAATCTCGAAGCCCAGCAAAAAAGGCAAAGAAGAAACAAAAAGAAGGATAAAGAACCCGAAAAAGAATCTGAAGAATGAAGGTTCTTGCAGAATAAACGCTCTTTGAAGAAATTAATTACTAAGGGACGAGATGAATAAAGATCTAGTTGCCATCTTTGAATATCTTGAAAGAGAAAAAGGGATCAAACGGGATGTCATTATCGCCGCCATTGAAGAATCGCTTGCGCGCCGCTGCTCGCAAAAGCGTCAAAGGACTACATCAATGTTTCCGTCCACATCAATTCTAAGACAGGCAACATTGAAGTCATCGCGCAAAAAGAAGTTGTCGACAAAGTGACCATTCCTGAAGAAGAGATTTCTTTAGAAGAAGCGCGTAAGATTAATCCCTATTGCGAACTCGGCGCATTGGATCGACATCGCAGTCACCCCGCAAGATTTTGGCAGGATCGCTGCCCAAACTGCACGGCAAATCATCTCGCAAAAACTGCGCAGCGCAGAACGCGATGTCATCTATGAAGAATACCGCCACCGCGTCAACGAGATCATTTCCGGAACCGTCAAACGGATCATCCGCGGGGCCACACTCATTGTCGACCTTGGCAAAGTGGAAGCGATCATGCCTGATCGTTTTTATCCCAAAACAGAAAAATACAATGTCGGAGACCGCGTTCAAGCCTTATTATTCGAAGTGCGAGATACAGAAAACGGCGGAGCAGAAGTCATTTTTCGCGCAGCCATCCTGAATTTGTCGCGCAGCTCTTCATCCAAGAAGTCCCTGAGATCAATGATGGAACGATCACGATTGAGAAAATTGTCCGCGATGCTGGATACCGCACCAAACTTGCCGTACGTTCTCAAGATCCAAAAGTCGATCCTGTCGGCGCCTGCGTCGGCGTCCGCGGCAACCGCGTGAAAAATATCATCCGCGAGCTCAACAACGAAAAAATCGACATCATCCCCTACGCCGAAGATCCCGCTGTCCTCTTGCAGAATGCGATGCAGCCGATCGAAATCAAGAAGATGTTCATCAGCGATGATAAGTCGACCATCACCATCGTCGTCAATGATGAAGATTATCCGGCCGCTCTTGGCAAACGCGGCATGAATGCCCGGCTGAACGGAGAACTCGCCGGCGTCGAACTTCAAGTGCAAAAGATGAGCCAATATCAAGCGGCGATGAATATCGAGCGCGCACAGCTGGCTCTAATCGAAGATCCCACTCTCGATGAAAAACTTTCCATTGAAGGCATCAGCGGCATGATCATTGATAGTTTGATCAGCGCAGGGTTTGATACACCGCGCAAAGTCTTGAATGCGACAGCAGAACAATTGGCTAAAATTCCTGAGATCAGTTTGGAAATGGCTGACAAGATTTTGGAACAAATTCGTAAAAAGAGGGTTTAAGCGTTGGCCAAAAATTTAAAAATTAACGTTAAAAATACTCAGCTTGCCGAAGCTCTCAACCTCGGCAAGGTCAAAAAACCTGCGCTCAAAAAGAAAAAGGCAGAAGAACCGGAAAAGCCTATAGAGGCGGAAGGCATTGCAAAAGCCCCTGCTGAGGAAAAACCTGTTCCTCCAACTCAAGCTGCGCCCTCTCTTCCCCCTGAAGAAAAAGTGGAAACTGTGCCCCCTCCTGCTCCTAAGGCACCAGAAAAACAGGCTGCTCCTGTAGCAAAACCTCCCGCACCTGAAAGACCTCCAGCTCCTGCAAGACCTGCTCCGCAGTATGAACAGCATAGGCCCGCACCAAGACAATACCCAAATACAGGTTATCCGCAGCAGCGCACTGGATATCCGCAGCAGCGCACTGGATATCCGCAGCAGCGCACTGGTGGATATCCACCGCAGCGCCAGGGTTATCAACAGCGTCCATCTGGAGCCCCTCCTTATCGCAGACCAGGCGCGCCCCATCCGGGAGGACGGCCTCCTTATCCTCCTCGACGGGAACCTTATCAGCCACGCCCTTATCAACCCCGTCCCTACGGCCCAGGACAAGAGCGCGGCGGATATCGTCCTGCTCCAAGTCCACGGCCACCTCTTCCTCCGAAAGAACCCCTGCCTGGAATAGACGAGGCCCGAGAAAAAAAAGGGGGCAAAGTTTTCACAGAAGAAGGCAAAGGCACCGCTCGCAAAGCAGGTCCGCAAAAAGAATTCCGAGAATATAAACCTGCAAAAAAACAGGAAGAGAAAACTTTCGACGCACGCGATCGGCAAGGCCTTCGCGATACAGAAGAACAGATGTGGCGCAAACGGCGCCCCTCTCATAAAATGCGCCCTGTCCAACAAGAAGAGATCATCCGCCCTAAAACATTGAAGGTCCGCATTCCGATCACAATCAAAGATCTCGCAGCGGAAATGAAATTGAAAGCCTCTCAATTAATCGCTAAACTCTTCATGAAAGGCGTTGTCATCACGTTGAATGATTTTCTCGACGATGAAACGACCATTCAACTCTTAGGCCATGACTTCGATTGCGAGATTTCCATTGACCGTACAGAAGAAGATCGTCTTCGCATCACCGATAAAACGATCAAGCAAGAAGTTCAAGAATCCACTCCCGAATCTTTAGTGCTTAGACCTCCTGTCGTTGCGTTTATGGGCCACGTCGACCACGGCAAAACCAGTTTGATCGATGCGATCCGCAAATCCAAACTGGCAGCGGGAGAAGCGGGAGAAATTACTCAGCATATCGGCGCCTTCAAATGCCATACGGATGCAGGCGATCTCACGATTCTCGATACTCCCGGCCATGAAGCTTTTTCCGCCATGCGCGCTCGCGGAGCGGAAGTCACTGATATTGTTGTACTCGTCATCGCAGGCGATGAAGGCATTCGCGCACAAACTGTCGAAGCGATTGAACAGGCGCAATCTGCCAATGTTCCTATTGTCGTCGCATTGAACAAATGCGATAAGCCGAATTTCAATGCTGAAAATGTCTATCGGCAGCTCGCTGAGCGTAACCTACTCCCCGAAAGTTGGGGCGGGCAAACGATCACCATCAATTGTTCTGCGATTACAGGACAAGGCATCAAAGAATTGCTCGAAATGCTCGCGCTGCAAGCCGAAATTCTCGAACTCAAAGCAAATCCGAATCTCCGCGCTCGCGGCACTGTCATCGAATCGCAAATGCACAAAGGCCTGGGCGCCGTCGCTACGATCCTCGTCCAAAACGGCACCTTGCGCTTGGGCGATGCCCTCGTGTTCGCCCAACAATTCGCCCGTGTGAAAACGATGCACGATGAACATGGAAGAGAATTGACTGCAGCAGGACCTTCCACTCCAGTAAAAATTACCGGACTCTCCGACCTGCCGGAAGCAGGAAGCGAATTTATCGTCGTCAAAAACGAAAAAGAAGCGATGGAAATCGCAGAGAAACGCACAGAAGGCCAGCGTCATGCTCTCTTACAGCAAGCAAAACGCGGCGCCGAGAGCTTTCTTGCCGAAAAAGCAAGCGGCCTGCAGAAGAAAGTCCTCAACCTCATCTTGCGCGCGGACGTACAAGGCTCTGTCGAAGCCTTGAAAACTTCGCTGCTTAAAATTGTGTCCAAGAAAATTGAGCTCAATATTATTTCCGCAGGCGTCGGAGAAATTTCAGAGTCTGATGTCCAGCTGGCCCAAGCTTCCAAAGCGACGATCATCGGTTTCCACACACAAATAGAAAGCCATGCCGAGACGTTGATCAAAGAGCTGAAAGTCACTGTCAGGCTCCATGATATTATTTATCACGCTGTGGACGATGTGCGCGCCATCATGCTCAGCATGCTCGATAAGATCCCTCAAGAAACGGATATCGGTCAAGCGGAGGTCAAAGCGACATTCAAATCCTCCCATCTCGGCATCATCGCTGGATGCATGGTGATTGACGGCAGCATCAAGCGTTCTGCGCATATCCGTCAAATCCGCGATAAAAAAGTCATCTGGAAAGGCCCCATTCACTCCTTAAAAAAAGTCAAAGAGGATGTGCGTGAAGTGGCAAAAGGCTTTGAATGCGGCATTGTGTTGCAAAACAACAACGACATCAAAGTCGGCGATCTCTTGCAAGCTTTCGAAATTACTTACTTAGAACAAGAGTTATAATGGTCAAAAATCGCGTCGCAAGACTTAATTCTCTGCTTAAAGAGGTCATTTCAGAAGTGATCCATCGCGATGTGCGCAATCCGCATGTCAATCAATTCGTCTCCGTCACAAGCGTGGAGATCACCAGCGACCTGCAGCATGCCAAAGTGTACATCAGCGTGATCGGCACGCCCAAGGAAAAAGAGGAAACGATTGTTGCTCTGCAGTCCGCTGCCGGCTTCATCGCCATTCAGTCCTCAAAGAAAGTGACCATGCGGTATTTTCCCGTTTTGACCTTCAAACTCGATGACACGGTGGAACAGCAAATGCGCATCGACTCGCTCTTAGGCCAGATCAAAGAAGAACAAAATTCACGCAAATCCACTCCCGATAATCCGCAATGACTGAAGGGATCCTGCCTGTCTTCAAACCGAAATTTAAAACCTCGTTCAGCCTTGTCGGCGTTTTGCGCAAACTGACAAAGATTAGAAAGATCGGCCATGCGGGAACATTAGACCCCTTTGCCGAAGGCGTGATGATCTTATTGATCGGCAAGGCCTTCACAAAGCTCAGCCATCAGTTTCTCAATCAAAATAAAGAATACCGCGCCACAGTGCATCTGGGCATAGCGACCGACACCTATGACATTGAAGGTCAAATTCTTTCGCAAAGCCCCTTCATTCCCTCATTGCAGCAAGTTGAAGACACCCTGCTCAAATTCCAAGGAACTATTCTCCAAATCCCTCCGATGTTCTCGGCAAAAAAGGTCGAAGGTAAAAAATTGTACGAACTTGCCCGAAAAGGGATCGTCATTGAGCGTGAGGCGGTCCCTGTCACACTGCAGATCGAACTGCTCGATTATTCTTATCCCCATCTTAAACTCAAAGTCGCTTGTTCAAAAGGGACATATATCCGATCATTAGCCTACGACATCGGCGTCGAACTCGGATGCGGAGCCCATCTTTCTTCATTGACCCGCACCCAAAGCGGCGGATTTACACTAGATGATTGCTGCGATGGTGCAAGATTATTGGAATCCGGCTATCATTGGGTCGATTATCTTAGAAAATAATATGCTTCTAATCACAGACCTCAATGAGATCCCCCAACTTTCTCAACCCTGCGGCTTGACCATCGGCAGTTTTGACGGAGTGCATCTTGGCCATCAGGCGATTCTGAAGTCTCTGCGTTTAAAGCTTTCCCCTGGTGCCAACATCGCCGTTTTTACATTCTCCAATCATCCTTCCCAACTCTTCACTCCTGAGAAACCTACTCCATTGATCTGCCCGCCATTGCAAAAGGTAAAACACCTCGCCGATTACGGCGCCGGTATCGTGTTCTTAATTCCCTTCTCGGAGGATTTTGCCAAACAGTCGTTCCGTGAATTTTTACAGCACCTAAAAAACAAGCTTAAATTTTCTCATCTTACTCTCGGAACAGGAGCCGCTTTTGGACATCGCAAAGAAGGCGATGAAATGAACGTCCGCAAATTGGGCTCCGCATTAGGATTTGAAGTCGATTACCTTCCCAAAACCATGGTCGGCGGCACTCTTGTTTCGTCCGGCCGCGTTCGTGCATCGATTGCTCAAGGCTCTTTCCAGGACGTCCAAGAATGCCTCGGCCGCCATTACTCTCTCATGGGACGTTTACGTAAGAATACTTTCGAGCATTTCTCATTGCCCGGAATCTGTCTTCCCCCCGAAGGTATCTACGCTGTTCGCATCAAAGTCAACGGATCCATTCACTTAGGCAGAGCCCAAGTCTCCCCGCAAGAACAGCTCATCCGTCTTGATCCTCTCAAGACTGATGCGCCTCTTCAAGATAAAGACGCGGAAGTGATTTTTTGAATTCCAAAAATGTTCCAGTCATGTAAACTGGACTTTGGCCATTGGAGTTAGTCGATTTCACGAGGTATTTGGCCCGGGCCAAATAGACGTGAAAGTGGCAACGAGTAATGGCTATACCGAAATGAATTCAAAAGTTGGGAATTTGGCAAGGCTGCGAAGACACGAGAAGGTCCAGTGGACCTTCGCAGTGCAAAGCAGGTGAGCAAAGCGAACCGGACGGAAGGCGCCACTGAATTTGAGTCAGGCGAAGCCGGCGCGGCTGCGGACACTTGCAAAAGAGCGGGGGTTCGCTCTTTTGCAAGGGAAGCAGGCACACTTGAATAAGTTGTGCGATGGACGCGGGCTCAAATGCAGTGGCTGTTCGACGATGCCAAAAACCAACTTTTGAGTTCATTTCGGTATAAAGTCCAGTAGACTTTGAATTAATCTGAAAACGAGGAGAAAATCGCTTGGTTGCAAAAGGTTCAGAGCTCTTTCAATTTCCCCCCAAAACGAATAGGGACAACATGCAAAAAACACGCATTAAGCACTTTCGATGGGTGATCGCCAGCCTCGTCTTTTTTATTACTTTGGTCAATTTCATCGATCGATCTGCGATCTCCTTTGTCATCGATCCTTTAAAACAAGAGTTTCATTTCACCGACACACAATTTGGCATGATCCTCTCGGCTTTTGGTTTGGGATATGTGCTACTCACCGCCTTTGGCGGATGGCTCGTCGATCTTTGGGGAGCAAGACTCATATGGCCTCTTGCCGCCATCGGCTGGTCTTTGTGCGTCGGACTCCTCGGATTTGCAGCAGGTTTTTGGGGATTTATCGGACTGCGCTTCCTCCTCGGAGTTACTGAAGGTCCTCATTTTCCCGCCATGTCCAGAACGATAAGCTATTGGCTACCACCTGTAGAGCGTGCGAGAGCGCTCTCTCTCGGACTCGTCGCCATCCCCTTGTCAGCTGTTGTCGGCGCGCCAATCTCGACCTATCTTGTCGCTGATTTTGGATGGAGGGTCATGTTCTTTTCGATCTGCGCTTTAGGCATTGTCTGGGCCTTTGTCTGGTATTGGCTGTTCCGAGACCGTCCCGAAGAATCCTCCTTTGTCGGCGAAGAAGAAAGAAAACTGATTGCAACGAACTCTTATTCCGACGTAAAAACTGAAAAAAGTCCCGTCGACTGGCGCTTCATTCTCACCCATCCTGCCCTTATTGCCAATAATGTCGCCTATTTTGCCTTTGGATACATGCTGTTTTTCGCGACGTTGTGGCTTCCCGGCTATTTTTTATCGCAGCACGGACTCAATTTAAAAAGCGTCGGATGGTATTTGACAATCCCATGGCTTTGCGCAGCGCTCTTTTTAAAAGCCGGCGGCATCATCTCCGATTGGCTTTATCAAAAAACAGGAAGCGGCCGTTTGTCCCGTTCCCATCTGATCTGGAGCAGCCAGCTTCTTGCGGCTATTTTCTTTGTCCTCCTCGGCTTTACTCATTCTCTTGGCTTTTCTCTGCTTTTCTTATCCTTGGGCCTCGGGTTTGGGTTCATGCCTCAACCCGCATTTTTCAGCATTAATATCGATGTGGCCAAACAACGCTCCGGCTCTTCGCAAGGTGTGACATCCAGCTGCCTATCCTTAGCCGGAATTATCGCCCCACTGCTCACCGGCTGGCTAATCGATTTGACCGGCAATTACCAAGGCGCTTTTCTATTGCTCGCCGCTTTTACCATCGTTGCCGTCGTCGCCGTGATTATCTTCCATCATCCTGACCGCGAGTATTCAAGAGCTTGAAATTGATGAGATGGCCCTGGTTTACGCTGCTGCTTTTTTATCCATGGGCCATCTTTGCTGCCTCTGCCCTTTTTCATGTGGTCATCGCAGATAAATGGCTGGCAGCTTTCGAAGATTATAACGAAGAAGAAAAAAGCGCTTTCTTTCAAGGCACCCTTTTTCCAGATATTCGCTACATAGCCGGCCTTTCCAGAGAAGCCACCCATGAATATGGGTATACTGTCGAGCAAATTAGATCCATTCCAGATCCCTTCCTAAAAGGAATGCGGGTCCATGTTTTTGTCGACGAAATAAGGTTAAATTTTTTCAAAACACAGGACCTTCGAAACATCCTCGATCAAATCACCGGAGATAAAATTCTTTGTCTGAAATTTTTAGAAGACGAGGTTTTATACTTCATGGGCGGACAAAAAGCTTTGTTCAGCCATTATTTAGAACAGATTGAGAGATCAAAAGTTCCCTTGAATGTCTCCCCTGAGATTTTGGATAAGTGGTACAGATTGAATAGACACTATTTAAGCATGCGGCCAAGCGATGCCCTCGCTGAGTTCGTCTCATGGGATCAAGGTTATTCCAATCTTTCCGTTGAAACGACGAAAAATTCATGCGAGTTCATGCGCGCATTCTGCGAAAATGAAGAGCTTAAAGAGTATGTTTCAGCAGCAGTTGCCGAGTTCGATAGGATTTTTTTAGAAAAACATTAGAAGGTAACGATATAACGATAAGAACGATGGGAAGACAGTTTCGTATTTTTTTCTTCCATCGTTCTTATCGTTATATCGTTTAATCGTTATACCGAAGCTGCTCTGCGTAGCGCATTTGCGACTTCAGTCGTCTGTGAATCTCAGTGTCGCTGGAGATGAGGCGTAGATCTCTGACTTCAAGCGGTTCTTTCGTAGAAAAAATTCCAGAACAATGGAAACAGGACTTAAAGAAATCTCTCACGGCTTCCCAAATCCGGGTCACCAGATCGCAAGGACCGGCGCAAGAGTGCAGAGGAGATGTATAATTTAAACTATGAGTTTCAGATTGGGGATTAAAATTTAAACTAACAGGCATGCGGCACCATTGTTATTTTGATTCAAACAAATAAATAAAAAAGGTACAATGTTTGTCCTTTTAAAACACTTGGTTTCCATGGTGAATTCTGCAATTCCTTGCTCGTCAGCATCGACGATTTACAGAACAGAACCGTATTCCTCTCTTTCCCGCGATCAGACCATTACGGAGATCGTTCTCGATTATATTAAAAATAGAATTAACGAAATCGCCAGTGGAGCATCTTATCTCGCTTTTTGGATGGGGCAAGCCTTTCCAAGTCACTTGCCCACTTTTACAAAGCTTTACTCCACACTGAGGGGTTGTAAGAATTTCATCAGCTTAACACTAATCCCTGAAAAACTCTATCGGCTGGCAAAATCAGTCGACGCTTTAGCACAGCTAAAACTCAAAGGAGAAAACGTTGTTAAAGCTGCTCGAAAAGTCTTCAAAGATAGCGTGTTGTTTATTAATTCGATTGCAGAGGGGATTGACTTTGCCGGACTTTTCATTCCTCTAAGCAAAGAGATGATGAGATTGTCGATCGGCATGCATTCAACGCTCACATTTCTGGCTGCCCACGGCATTGTCGAACAATTGGAAAATATCCACAGCATGGACAAGATCGAGCCTAAAAAAACAACTTATTATTTGATCCAATTAGCCAAGGATGTTTCCTATCTTGCATTTGGGATTATCAGTTTAGTCTGCCTTTTTACGGCAACCCCCGCAATTCCGGTTGTGATGTTCTCGTTCCTAACTTCGGGTTTTATCTTTTCCATGGCTACCTATTTTTATGAGAGGCTTGCCAACCCCGAAGGGAAAAATTTAACTTTGCCTACTGTTCAGGGCTTCAGGGCACAGTGAATTCATGTAAAAAAAGTCCAGATAACTAATTTGCAAACTTAAGGAGGCAATGATGTCGTATGCTACATCCACTCAAACCACATCAACATCAACAGGGATTACTTCGAATCCTCAACACATAAATCCTTCAAATTCTGCGCAGATGCAGCGTGGTCAAACCGTCGAAATGATGGATACAGATTCAGATCCGACACTTGTGAGGATCAATGACGTAGCAGATAGTGGTATTCACACAACACCACATACGCAGCAGCCTCAGCCTATTTCTCAATCTTCCCCTTCTTTATCAGAACGCGCCCAAATCATCCCTCGTCTCGATGCGCTTAGGAATGAATTAAAGTACCCAAATCATGAAGATTTAAGAAAAAGGGCTGAAGTTTTTGATCTTTTTTCTAAACACGACCTCAATTCCAAGCCCGATGCTTTTTGGCTTGAAATTGCCATTAGTGTCCCACAAGAATTTAGAAATGATTTTTTGGGTTTGGATCCCAGAATAAGAAAATCGATTCGCGAATATATCAACGATTTCAATTCAACAATTAAGGCACAACTTATAGAACAAGATACTCCTGAAGAAATACCCCTTCTTCGAAGTTTCATTGACGGCGTTGAGGTTGGATTAAAAACACTCTTTCTCAAGCGCCCTCCAGTCACTTTACAACAGGTGTAAATCCTTTCTCAAATAGCCTATAGTAACCTCTCTCGCGTTTAGACGAGAGAGGCTCAAAAAAAATTTAACTCTACCACCCAGAGATTTAAGCCTTGCCAATTGTGCCCTACTCGCCTATCCTGGTTACACTAAAAATCATGTACAAAAAATAAAATACTATGGCGGGACTATCGTGCGGCATTGTGGGCCTTCCCAATGTCGGAAAATCTACTCTTTTTAATGCGTTGACCAAAAAGGCAGCGCAAGCGGCCAACTATCCCTTTTGCACGATCGATCCCAATGTCGGTATCGTTGATGTGCCAGACCCCCGCTTGCCCGTTCTTTCCAAGATCTCAAAAAGCCAAAAAATCATCCCTGCGACGATCACGTTTGTCGATATCGCAGGCCTTGTCAAAGGAGCCTCGGAGGGCGAAGGCCTCGGCAACCAATTTCTCTCGAACATCCGCGAGACCGATGCGATCGTCCATGTCGTGCGCTGCTTTGAAAATGACGATGTGATCCATGTTGCTGGCAGGGTCGATCCGATCGCCGACATCGAAGTGATCAATTTAGAGCTAGTGTTGTCCGATCTTCAGATGGCCGAGAATATTGTGGGCCGTCTCGAAAAGCAGATGAAAGGAAAAAAAGAGCTTGTCCCCGTCGTCGAAACAATGCGAAAAGCGACCCTGCACCTCAATCAAAATAAACCGTTGAGGACACTCGCGTTGACCGATGAGGAGAAAGAATACATTCAAGATTATCCGTTCTTGACCGATAAAAAAGTTCTCTATGCCTGCAACGTCTCGGAAAGCTCGCTTCCTTCTATGGAAAACGAACTTGTCGAAAGGGTCAGAAAATACGCCGAGGCAGAAGGCAATAGCGTCATCCCGATCTGCGCCAAGCTCGAAGAAGAAGTGGCCCAGCTCAGCGATGAAGAAGCGTTGGAATTCTTAAAATCGTTGGGGCTGGAAGAAACAGGATTGAACCGACTGATCAAAGCAGCTTACGAAATTCTCGGCCTCATCTCTTATCTTACCACCGGAGAAATCGAAACTCGCGCGTGGACGATCCGCAGCGGCACAAAAGCTCCCGAGGCCGCTGGAAAGATCCATACCGATCTTCAAACGGGATTTATTCGCGCAGAGGTTGTGTCCTACGCAGATCTCGTGGCCTATCATGGCAAGGCAGGAGCGAGAGACGCCGGAAAACTGCGGGCTGAAGGCAAAGATTACGTCGTGCAGGACGGCGACGTTATCGAATTCCTGCACAATTGATTATGTATAGAAACCTATTCATCAGCTGCGCCGACCATCTCGAGCCCTTGTTGATCGATGAGCTTAAAAGCTTAAGTCTTGTCGATTTGAAATTGGGATTTCGCGGCGTGTGGGCGCCAAATTCGATCGAGAACATCTACAAGATCAATTATCTTAGCCGGCTTGCGACACGCGTTTTATTACCCCTGATTCAATTCTCTTGTCCTGACGCACAAACGTTATACACAGAAGCAAAAAAAATCCCATGGCTCGATTACCTCGATGAGACAAAAACGTTTGCCATCGATGCTAATATCAACCATCCCCACATCCGCCATTCTCTGTATGGTGCGCAGCTCGTTAAAGATGCGATTTGCGATATCATCCGTGAAAAAAAAGGGGCAAGGCCGTCGGTCGATGTGAAAAATCCCGATGTCCAGCTCAATGTTTTCATTCATAAAAATCAAGCCACAATAAGTCTCGACACCTCTGGGGCTCCTCTCTATAAAAGAGGTTGGAAAGAAGCTAACGTCGAAGCCGGCCTCCCCGAAACCCTCGCAGCGGCGATCTTAATGCGCGCGGGCTTTTCAGAGCGTGAAGTTCTCTGCGACCCCTTTTGCGGATCTGGCACTTTTCTCATCGAAGCCGCCTGCATGGCAACACAAACCCCCGCAGGCTTTTTCCGTAAGAAATGGGGATTTTTTAACTTGCCGCAATTCAATGTGAGTGAGTGGGAAGAATTTAAGAACCACTGGGATTTAAAAAGACGCCCCACTGCTTCACGCAATATTATTGGGGCAGACAATGATGCCAAAGCGATTATTCTCTGCCGTGAACATCTTCACAAGACAGGCTTTGAAAAGGAAATCGTTCTTCATCATAGCCCGGTCTCCAAGTTGACGCTTCCACGTTCACCAACACTCGTTGTTACTGACCCCCCGTTTGGAAAAAGAATGCATGCGCCCACTCAGATTTATCAAGACTTTGGAAAATTTCTACAAACACAATGCCCCGCAACTCCTTGGGCGCATTTGTTAACTTCCTCATTCCACTTGGTCAAAGCCACCGGCCGGCCGGTCATGTCCGAATGGCCGCTTCACCACGGCGGTCTCAACGTCTCCCTTTACCAATTGAAGTGTTAATGATTTTCTGTTACATGCTGGATCATGTTTGGCAGAAGATTCAATTTTCTTTCCGTCGCGGGCATTAAAATCGGCATTGATTTCAGCTGGTTTTTGATCGCCATTCTGCTCGCTTGGTCGCTTGCCGCAGGGTATTTTCCTCATTACCATCCTAATCTCTTGCCAAGCACATACTGGATGATGGGCATTGCCGGGATGCTTGGACTGTTCATCTGCGTCGTCTTGCATGAACTCGGCCATGCCTTGGTGGCCAAACATTATCAATTGCCGATCACGCAAATTACTCTATTTATTTTCGGAGGCGTTGCGGAAATTAAAAAAGAGCCGCAAACGCCCAAAGTCGAATTTTTGATGGCCATTGCAGGGCCGATCGTCAGCGTTGTCCTGGGCGTAGTTTTGTATTTTTTAACCCTTTGGGGCCAAAGCTCGCATTGGCCGATTCCTGTCACCGCAGTCACAGGTTATTTGGCCCTCATCAATATCGTCCTGGCCCTTTTCAATTTGATACCCGCATTTCCATTAGACGGAGGACGCATCTTCCGTTCGATTTTATGGTGGATTAAAAAAGATGCGGGCTGGGCGACTAAAGTCGCGTCGCGGATGGGATCTGGGTTTGGCCTGATCTTGATTTTTTTAGGCATCTTCGCCCTCGTCACAGGAAATTTCATCTCGGGAGTTTGGTTCGTCATTTTAGGCCTCTTCTTGCAACGCGCTGCAGCGACGTCCCGCTCTCAATACTTGATCAGCCATGAACTGCGCGGCGAAAAAGTACAAAAATTCATGACCAAAAACCCGATCAGCGTTCCTCCTGATATCTCCGTGCAAAAATTTGTCGATGAATATGTTTACGAGTCTTACCATCACCTCTATCCCGTCACGGAAAAAGGAACTTTAACGGGATATGTCAGCTTAATGGAAATCAAGCCTATCGCTTCTAAAGATTGGAAAAAGATCTTAGTTAAAGAAGTGATGGTCCCGTCAACTCAATTCAAAACAGTGTCGCCCGAAACGAGCGCTTTGGAAGCGCTTGATCTCATCAACCAAACCGAGATGCCGATTCTCCTTGTCATTAAGGGCAAGCAGCTCGTCGGAATCTTAACGGCGCAAGATCTCTTCAAACTGATCTCGATCAAGTTAGAGCTTGAGAATGGCATGCGTTGAAAGAAAAGACTCTCGAGCCCAAGCAAGCCCAGGACCACCAAATAGTAACATATCCTCTTCATTGCCAATGATTAGCAAAGCGCCCGCTATCAGATTGAATTAAAATTAATTATTTACATCTTTTTAATATGGATTAATTCCAAAAACAATTATAATAATATTAAATTTTAATTTAATTTGGAATATTATGAGTACTAATATAACTACAAATTGCACACAAAAGTCTTCTTACTTGCCCGAAATTTCTTTTAATAGCTTTGCAATTCCATATGAGATTCTCACGCAGATTTTTTCCAAAATCGTCCTTCTCAAAGACATTCATTCGCTTTTGCTTACTAATCGCAACATTAACAAATTTATTTTAGATAATAAAGTGATTTGGGCTGATTTGTTGAAAAGGCACTTTCCAGATGCGTACGATTCGTACGATCCGACACAAAGCGGATTCAACCCGATTGAGGCCTATAAATGCGCTCTCGCGCTGAAAAATGACATCAAATCCAACGGTCTCTGCGATATACGTAAACTCCCGCTAGGGCGAGATCTCGATTCAGAAATCCTGGCAATGAACCTTCACAATGATCGATTAACACTCCTTTTTAGCGAATTAAATGAAGCCGACTATAGCTACCGTAGGGTTGCAATTTGGGATTTAAATAATGAAAGAACAATGGAGATTCCTTCTTCTATTGAAAAGGAATTGAGTCACAGCTCTTTATACTGCTATGGAGGTGTCATTCATAAAGATATGCTTTATTTGGCGATTAAACCATTTGATCAATTCCAGATTCAAGCTTTTGATCTTAACAATGGAAAGCAAACAATTCTTCATGAGTGTGCTCAGGTGTTGGATTTTTCTA
The DNA here is from genome assembly GCA_963698815.1 of uncultured Verrucomicrobiae bacterium. Classification (GTDB taxonomy): domain Bacteria; phylum Chlamydiota; class Chlamydiia; order Chlamydiales; family Rhabdochlamydiaceae; genus CAJCIW01. The sequence continues at coordinate 295,319 of CAVOSF010000005.1, read as the reverse complement.
AACAAGGAAATTTGCTTTATTGCAATTCTTTGCAAAAAGACCAATCACGCGGCTCGTCACCGTCAACAATAACAATCTGGGACATGAATACTGGAGATCAAGTGGGCAGTCAAACAATAGGGGTAGAATACAGTCGAGCAATTCCGTATAAGGATAGCATAATTCTACACAATCAAATGGAAAGAAACATTATAATTTGGGATTACAAGACCCAAGAAAAATCCATTATTGCTAAAGACGTTCCGCACTGTCACATGAGTTTATCCAAAGACCTTTTATTTCATCAATCCACGAATCAAGATGATTCCATTACAGTTTTTGACCTTGCCGACCAAAAAAAATATTTCATTAGTAATGATTTCATTGAGAGTGATGGATTAATTGGTAGTATTTTGGCGCATGCAGGCATGTTTATGATTCATTCATACACTGATCGTCATGAAACAATAACCATTTCAGATATTGAAACAGGAGAAAAATTACGAGAGCGAAAAGAATTGTCCCCTTTTGTTGACAATTCGGAATCTTTTTTTGTTGTACACAAAAGCAAAATTCTCTTTGGACATAACGCAAGTGTCAGGATTTTTGATTTTGACCCGCTTAAACACTACGAACAAAAAATGCAAAAGTCCTTGACGGGATCATTAGAAACCAACGATTGCACTGAATTATTAATGCTCGCCGTTATGAAGAAGGATAGAGAAAAGATCCTCGAATGCGTGGACAACCTTGTTGCCGCTGATCATCCGAGAAATAAAGAATTGATTGATATCCTCTGCGAAAATACCGAGGGAGATTCCCGGGTTATTTATGAACTTTTCACGGGTACTGCGTTTGATTACCGAAAAACCATACAAACGGCACCGCTCCATCTTATAGAAAAAGCTGTTTTCGAATTCAAATTTGCTGGGTTTGATCAAACCCTTCCTAATGCAGTCGGTACTGAAGACTCTACATCAGGTGAAAGCAGTGAACCCGCCTCTGGAAGCGAGGAAACTGCGGGCTATGAGAACGACGAATCCAGTTCTTAATAATTTTTAGAAAAATTTATAACGTCCTGATCCTCATTTCCCCTTGACCTTAGAGCGTCTATTCTATAAATTGCAATGCGCCACTGTGGAGTCTAGGACTGATTAATGGCCGAAAAAACAGAAAAGGCGACCCCGAAGAAGCTGCGCGATGCGCGCAAAAAAGGGCAAGTCGCTAAATCTCAAGATTTTCCTTCCGCTTTCACCTTTATTGTTTCGATTGCGACAACGATCATCAGCGCGGGCTATCTTTTCCAAGTCCTGGCCTCCTACATCATCTCTATGTTCAAGCTTTCCAGCACCGATATCGATCTGCAGAATCGGGCCGGAGGCATTTTTACTCAGGCGATCCAGGTGATCTTCAACACCAGCATGCCGATCTTAGTATCTGACGTCGTGCGTCGGAGTTCTGATCAATTTTCTCATCGTGGGACCTCTGTTCTCCGCCGAAGCGATGAAGCCCGATATCAAGCGGCTGAATCCTGTGACGAACATTAAAAACATGTTCAAACTTAAAACATTATTCGAACTGTTAAAATCGATTTTTAAAATTTCAGGGGCTCTCATTCTCATTTATACTGTGGTCTGGTACAGCCTTCCGGAAATTGTCTCGACCGCTGCCTTGCCAGTTTTGGGAAGCGCGCTGGTCTTTTCCGACTTTTTGATCAAAGTCATCATCCGCGTTGGGATTTTTTTTCTCGTCATTGCGGTATTTGACCTTGTCTTTCAAAAAAGAAACTTTGCCAAAGAGATGAAGATGGAAAAGTTCGAGGTCAAACAAGAATATAAAGATACTGAAGGCGACCCGCACATGAAAGGCAAACGCCGGCAGACAGCCCAAGAGATCGCCTATCAAGAAGGACCAATGTCGGTCAAGCGCGCCAAAGCGATCATCACGAATCCGGTTCACATTGCTGTCGCAATCGAATATGATGCTGAGACAGAGCCGGCGCCTAAGATCGTCACCATGGGAAAAGGACCCGTCGCCGACATGATCATCAAGGTCGCCCAAGAATATGGGATTCCGATCATGCGCAATGTCGTTTTAGCACAAACTCTTTTTGAAAAAGGGAAAATCAGTGAATATGTTCCTGAAGAGACCTATCAAGCCATAGCCGAGATTCTGCGCTGGTTAGAAGGGCTTGAGAAATTTGAAGTCACTGGAATGGAGCTATTTAAGTAAACAACTCCTGCCTAAAGGCAGAAGCTTTATGGTCAGTGCTTCACTGCCACCTGCGTGCGGTTTACGGCGCACGTTGCTTTGGGGATACCCAATGCAAACCTGCAGAGATTTTGACTGGCATTCCAGTCGGCGTGCTGCTGGTTTCCACAAGAACATTTAAATAGATGTCTTTCACGGACACCTAAACAACCACAAACGGAGCATGTTTGACTGCTATAAGCTGGATTCACATACATCACAGAAAGGCCGTTGGCCTCGGCCTTATATTGGATAAACATTTGAAACTGACGAAATCCCCAACGGTGCAAACGAGTGCGCATTCTTTTTCCTGCTTTAATCCGTTTTCGGATGTTTGTCAGATCTTCCAAAACAATCACTCCAGCCTTTTGTTCTATCGCTTCTTGAACGATCTGTTTGCTCAATTCATGGTTGATATGTCTCATACGACGGCCTTCTCTGCCAGAGATTTTCTTCAGCAATTGTTTTGCCGACTGAGAACCGTTGGACTGAAGGGCGCGCCGTTTTGCAAGAAATTGATCTCTTTCATAGCGGATCTTGCCTCCGCTAAAAATTTTTCCACTGCTTGTTGCGAAAACATTATTTTCCCCCAAGTCGACTCCCAAAAGCTTCGTATTCTCTTGCAGGGGTGGATCAGGAAGATCCAACACAAGATTGAAATACCATTTTCCTTTTTTACAGACCAGTTCGCCTTCTTTAGGGATTCCCTGAGAAAAGTAGGTTTTTTGGAAAGGACCAAGCCTCATAGGAACTTTGATTCTTTTTTCCAAAGTATACAGAGAAATAATCTCGTCTTTAATCGAATAGGTCCGCTTATCGAAATGGACGCTTCTTCCCTTGTGAAAGCAGATCTTGAGGAACTTCTTCTTTTGGAAGAGATCGATTTTGGCCTTGATATGCTTTGCAAACAGAATATATTGCATTGCAGACCATTTGCGAACCCAGAGAGGAGATGTATTGGCGAATTTTAGTATAGACAAGATGATGCAAAGCAACGCGATTCCAACATCGATTTGCTATTACATCGGGAACAATTTGATTGCAGGCAGAATGGTATGCTTCTTGCAATTGCAAAAGCAGCATTCCTTGCTCTTTGAGTTGATGTCCAATCGGATGCTAATGGTTCGCTTCATGGACAAAAATTATTTCTTAGAATTTATTTTATTTTCAACTTTAAAAAAGGAGCAGCGCTTCCTCCCAGCCCTAAAGGACTGGGTTTCCGCGCTGTCTAATGGGATGAAGAATTTTTTTGATCGCCTCGCCCGGTACCTCGGGGGAGAAAAAGCGCTTAACGTCATCAACTCTTCAAGCGATATCCTCCTAGCGCTTTTCATCATCGTCCTGATCATGATGATCATCATCCCCGTCTCGCCTGGCATTCATCGATAACTTGATCGCCATCAACTTGACCATTTCGATCGCGCTTGTTGATGGTCGCTCTGTACATTCCCAAAGCCGTCCAGCTCTCGATGTTCCCCTCGCTGCTCTTGATCACGACGCTGTTCCGCTTAGGGATCGAGATCTCCGCGACAAGCCAGATCCTGCTCCATGCCAATGCGGGGCATATCATTTATGCCTTCGGAAATTTCGTCGTCGGAGGCAACTTTGTCGTCGGCGGCATCGTCTTCTTGATCATCACGATCGTCCAGTTCATCGTCGTGACAAAAGGTGCCGAGCGCGTCGCCGAGGTCGCTGCCCGCTTTACCTTGGATGCGATGCCCGGTAAACAGATGAGTATCGATGCCGATATGCGCAGCGGGATCATCGATGCCAACCAAGCGCGCGATCTGCGCCTTGCGCTGACCAAAGAAAGCCAGCTCTATGGAGCCATGGACGGCGCGATGAAGTTCGTCAAAGGGGACGTCATCGCCGGTATCGTGATCGCCGTCATCAACATCGTCGGGGGCTTGATCATCGGGGTCGCCATGCACGGCATGACCGCGCTTCAGGCGGCGCAAACCTATACCCTGCTCTCCATCGGCGGCGGCCTTGTCGCGCAAATCCCTTCTCTGCTCATCTCGCTGACCGCAGGTATCGTCACGACGCGCGTCTCTTCTGAGAAAAAAGATTCCCACCTCGGTAAAGAGATCTCCAGCCAGCTGCTCGGCCAGCCCAAAGCGATCATGATCGCCGCCGCCGTCATGTTCATGATGGGCTTTATCCAGGGTTTCCCAACACTCATTTTCATCATCATCGCCTGTCTTGTTCGGCAGTCTGGTTTTACCGTCTGGTACAATGCGAAGAAAAGCGCTGCCAAAGCGCAGGCGGGCATGGCTTCGGCAAAAGTCGAAACCGATGTCGAAGGACATGCCGTCATCCGCGGCGGAGTCGATGATTATGCCCTCACGCTTCCTGTGATTCTCGAAGTGGGCAAAACCCTTTCGAATGCGATCCGCAAAGAAAAAGCAGGGCACGACATTCATCGAAGACATGATCCCCAAAATGCGCCATGCCCTCTATCAAGATCTTAGGCGTGCGCTTTCCCGGCGTGCACGTGCGCACCGACTCTCCGATCTTGAAGCCGATGAATATTCGATCTTCTTGAATGAGGTGCCCATCGTCCGCGGCAAAATCATCGAAAATGCCCTTGCTCACCACAGAAACCCCCGACAATTTGCGCCGCTACAATATCCCCTTCACCACGACAAAAAACAACATCGGACAGCCCTCTGTCTGGGTCGACAACAAATACCAAGACATCCTGCAAAAAGCGGGGATCAAATTCTGGAAGCCGCTCGATGTGATGATCCTCCACCTCTCCTATTTCTATCGACAGCACGCCGCCGATTTCATCGGCATCCAAGAAGTCCGAGGCATTTTGGAGTTCGTCGAAAAATCGTTACCCCGATCTCGTCAAAGAAGTCACCCGCCTTGTCCCTTTGCAAAAACTCACGGAGATTTTCAAGCGGCTCGTCCAAGAGCAGATCTCGATCAAAGACCTGCGCACGATTTTAGAAGCGCTTGCCGAATGGGCGCAAACAGAAAAAGACACCGTTCTTCTCACCGAATATGTCCGCTCCTCGCTCAAACGCTACATCAGCTACAAATATTCTCAAGGACAATCGATCCTTTCTGTCTATCTGCTCGATCCTGAAATCGAAGACATGGTCCGCGGCGCGATCAAACAAACCTCTGCCGGCTCCTATCTCGCTCTCGATCCCGATTCTGTGCAGCTGATCCTGCATTCGATGCGCACCACCATCGTCCCGACCCCTGTCGGCGGACAGCCTCCTGTCCTGCTCACCGCGATCGATGTGCGCCGCTTTGTCCGCAAACTGATCGAAGGAGAATTCCCCGATATGGCCGTGGTCTCCTATCAAGAAATCGTCCCTGAAATTCGCATTCAGCCTTTAGGCCGCATCCAACTTTCTTAAGGAGTAATAACAGATGTCAGAAGAAATCTCACCCGTTCCTCGCGTCCAACCGCCACAGCTCGATACCATGCGGCCCAGCAGGCCGCTGCCCAGCAGGCAATGACGGGATGCAGTCGCTCAAGAAGAGAGCGAAGATGGATTTCAATCCTGGATCGATGAAGGGGCGTTCAATCCCTGTGCTGATGGCCCGCCGCTTCGAAGCCCTCGAGAACAAACGCAAACGCACCGCAAAAGAAGAAGAAGTCGAAAAGACGGAGCGCAAAGAAGAAGCTCGTGCAGGTGCAGCGCATTGAAGAGGTCAGCGAACAATTCAACCGAAAAAATCCTGAACTGCAAGCCCGCTCTCTGCTTCTGCTGCGCTCGCGCATCGCCCAGAGCGATACTCAAGAAGAGATCCTGCGCAAAGTCCTCGAGATGTACCCCGACTATTCTCTTGCCGACGAAGCGCTCGACTTTCTCTCGATGACCACCGAAGGCAGCACTTGCCGACGAGGTCCGCGCTGCCAAAGAAGAGCTTAACTCATTGCATGGAAGAGAAGTCAAAGCCGGAAAAAACATCGCCGAGCAAGCGCGCGAATTTTCCAAACAAGGGCTTGGGAACGCCGACGGGCCTGCGCAACCTTTATCGCGAAGTCACCGGCAATCCGCGCGATGCCAACACGCTCTTCAACGAACTGACCGGCAAATTCAACTACGACAAGATGAAAACGGTGATCGATTTTCTTCTGCATTCGATGGGAAGCGATCTTAAATCCAAAGGCCCCTCCATCGATCGCGGCGAACTGCACCGCCTTGCTTTCCGAAGCGCGCAAACTGCAAGGGATCCTCGGCATCTTCCGCTTCTTCAAATCGCGCATGAACCTCATCGCCGCGCGCCTTTGAAAGACAAGGCCTGCAACTGCCCATACGGCTCAACTTTGAAATGCTCGCCAAGCACTTCATGAAAGCCCTTCAAGAACGCTATCCTTCCGCGGATAAAATCCTTCAGCTGGCAATGCAGCTTGGCCTTTCCGAAGAGATCCTCGCCCAAATCATCATCTTTACGCAAATGCGCGACGGGATGCGGCAAGTCGCTCCCAGACTCTTCAAATCCGACCAGCACCGGCAGGATCTGCTCAATGCCTTCATCGATGCCATCGAAGATCTCGATGAGCGCCTCGAAGAAGAAGAGGAAGAGGAAGAAGAAAAAGAGGAAGAAGAGAAAAAATGATTGATCGTTTTGAAGAACTGCTCAAGGAACTCAGTGTCAGAATTGGGCATCCCTTTGCATCCCGACAGAAAAGGCGCATGCAAGCTTAAGATCAATGAGACCCTTCATGTCCAGCTCGAATGCGATGCCCATCAAGAAAATCTCTTCGTCGCCACCTTCATCTGCGACATTCCTCCCGGAAAATTTCGGGAAAACATTCTCAAAGACGCTCTGAAGACCAATGGCCCTTTCCCCAAAAATGGAACGCTTGCCTATTCCGACCGCAATAACAAACTCGTTCTCTTTTCCTATTTGCCCATGCAGAATTTAACAGGAAAAAAACTTGCCGAATTTCTCTCGGCCTTTGTCGATAAGGCCAATCAATGGCGCATCGGTGTGGAATCAGGGCATACCGCGCATCTGGCGGCTCCGGCGGCAAAACCGCCAGGCGGAATGTTTGGGATGAAACCATGAATGAGTTGGCAGAAACTCTTCTCAATTCCGCGACGGGGAAATCTTGGAATAGAATCGGGGTCAAGAATCATCACGGTATTAACCTCCCTCTTTCTGCTTTGCACAGCGAACATAGCTGCGGAATCGGAGAGTTTTTCGATCTCATCCCCATCATCGACTGGTGCCATAGCTTAAAAATCGACTTCATCCAACTCCTTCCCCTCAACAACTCGAATTCCGAGTCCGATCCCAGCCCCTACAATGCCATTTCCTCATGCGCACTCAACTTTCTTTATCTCTCTCTTCATGCATTGCCCTATGTGGAAAAATTTCCTGAATTAAAAAAACGGCTTAACGATTTTCATAAGTTCAATCATTCCTCCCGCATTAATTTCGCTGAAGTGGTCGCCACTAAAACGAGCTGGCTTCGCTTGTATTTCGACGAGATCAATTCCCATCTTTTAAACAGCGCAGAACTCAAGCAATTCCTGAATGAAAATGACTGGGTTAGGCCCTACGCTCTGTTCAGGGCCTTAAAAGACCACCTCAACAATACCTCCTGGAAAACGTGGCCCGAAGATTTGCGCTTTCCCACTCCCAAACAGCTCCAAGCTTTATACGATCAGTACGCTTCCGCCATGTCGTTCTATATGTTCACCCAATTTTTATGTTTCAACCAGCTCAAAAAGATTAAAGAATATGCGAATATCAAAGGGGTCTCTTTGATGGGAGACATTCCGATCATGCTCAGCAGCGAAAGCGCAGACAACTGGCAGTTTCCGGAATATTTCGATGACCATCTCGCTGCAGGTGCTCCTCCAGATATTTACAACAGCTTTGGTCAAAATTGGGGCTTTCCGATCTTTAATTGGGAAGCATTGCGAAAAAAACATTGTGTCTGGTGGAAAACCCGGCTGAATTATTCAGAAGTATTTTACGATATTTTTCGCATCGATCATGTGCTCGGTTTTTTTCGGATCTGGGCAATCCCCCCTCACCATCCGAGCAAAGAAGGTTATTACATCCCTGAAAATGAAAAAGAATGGGAGCCGCAAGGAAGGGAATTGCTGAATATGATCATCGGTTTCACATCCATGCTCCCGATCGCCGAAGATTTGGGGACTGTGCCTAAAATCGTGCGTCCTGTCCTTAAAGAGTTAGGGATCTGCGGCACTAAAGTCATGAGATGGGAAAGAAAGTATGAAGAGGGCAACCAGTATATCCCTTTTCAACATTATCCTCCGGCCAGCCTCACTTGCGTGTCAACACATGATTCAGAGACACTGACACTATGGTGGAAAAATTATAAAGACGAAGCCAAGGTCTTCGCTGAATTTAAAGGGTGGCCTTACGCCCCTGAATTAACGGAAAAACAGCGCGAAGAGATTTTATGGGACAGCCACCATACCTCTAGCCTTTTTCATGTGAATCTCCTTCAAGAATACCTAGCCCTCTTTCCCGATCTTATTTGGCCTAGTCCAGAAGATGAACGGATCAATGTGCCCGGCACCGTTTCAATAAAAAACTGGACATATCGCTTTAAACCCTCGGTGGAAGAGATCGTTGGCCACAGGGAATTATATTCAAAAATGCAGAAAATTCTCTATTCTGCAACACCTCCGTCTGCAACTTAAAAATTGAGTTAGAAAGAAACTTAACATAAAAAATTTAAATAAGAATGTTAAACATAAATAATTTTATTAAATAGACTCTTGCGGCTATTTTGGTTATAATGTTATTACTTACATTAATTAATTAGAGGAAACTTATGACATCTTATTTACTAGGTTTATACTCCAGTTTACCAAGTGTTTCTAGTGCGACATCTTATGTGTCCAACGCTATAAAAAGCCGGCTGCCCAAAAACGACCATACCAAAAAAGCTGCAGAGCTTTCCCAAGAGATCCAATCTTTAGAGAGCTCGTTGACAGACAAAACAGGCACTGTTTTTCAAAACAAAGTCTCAAAAACACTCTCCACCCTCAAAACCGAAAAAGAAAAGTGTGTTACCGCTCTCAACGGGTTGAATGGCTCTTATTACCAAGATCCGCAATCGAGCCTGAAAAGAATCTGGGACAAAGTGGTACAGACTGTCGACACTGCAATCGGTTATAAAGTCGAGAGAACTGAGCAGCTCGACGAAGTTTCTGCCAAATTAAAGGTGGATCAAAATGAAGCAAAAACAACAGCTCAAGGAAAAATCGACCAGTTCAAACGGGTAGAAAAACTGCGCAATGACAGACAACAGCAACTCAATAAAATTTTGGGCACCGAAAAAACAGCTCCCAAACTCGAAGAAGAGTTAAAAGCGCAAAAAGAACAGCTTCAGCAAAAGCATCGCGAACTGTGCGGAAATTACTTCGGAGACACGAACGGCAAGCTTGACCAAGCTTGGCGAAAATACAAAAATGGACAAGATACTTTAGATGCTTATAAGAAGTTAGAGACAGAAAGAAAACAGATTGAAGCCCAATTATTCACGATCGATCAGCATCTGGCAGTGCCTGCGACTACAGACCGCACTTATGAAGTATTGACATCAGAATCTATCACTAAACAGGTCGAAGAACTCAAAAAGGTCCAAAAAACGGAATCCGACCTCTCTGGTGTGGATTGGAAAAAAACCGTCAAACAGGCCGCGGTAACAACTCTGTTTGCAGCCGGCTACCTAGCGACCATCTAATTATCTAATGCCGGGCAAACTAAAGGTTTGTCCGGCACGTCTATTCAACTTACTCAACGATAAGAACGATATTTTTTTTAAAAAATTTCCCCTTCTTCTATCGTTCTCATCGTTGATCCCTCTTCTCATCAAATCTTCCAGGCATTATTCTTAATCTTCAAAGCCCCTTATACTTAATATGCCCTACCCCCTCAAAATCCTGTTCTTCCTACTCCTATCTCTTGCCATCACCCCAGAACTTTTGGCGAAAAGACGCGCGAAGGTCGAAGACAGGGAGATCCCCCTCAACAATACCGAATCGTCCCTTAAATCTTTATTTAACAGCCTCGACCCCAATTCCGTCTCCCAGCACCTCGCCTTTTATGAACTGTATCCTGAAACAAAGGAAGGCAAGACTTCCCTAAAGCGCGCATGGGAACTGTTGAGCGGAGGCTCTCTCTCAGAATCTGAATCTGCCACGCTGCTTCCCATCGTCGACATTCAGGCGATTATCTCTCTGATCACGCGCCAATCGTTTGATCCCCCTGCGGCCTTAAACGGACAGCAGCTGGAGCTCATTGCCAAAATTTCCGATCGCTTGCACAACCGCAAACTCAAAGGGTGCAATGTGTGGACAAAGGAAGAAGTGCTGCAGCTTTCCCCCGAAGAGATCGATATCGCGCGCGGGCTGCTCATTTTTCAATTCGATGAATCGCAGCATCCCAAAGAGGAAATCCGACAATACGAGGCAAGCATCGATCTCATCGCATTGCAGATCGCCGCGCGGCTGGGTGCAAATGCCGCTTATGAAGATAAAATCCGCGAGATCAACCGTTTCATCTTTCAAGAAATGCAGTTTCGCTTCCCTCCGCATTCGCTCTATGCCAACGACATCGATCTCTACACTTTTCTCCCCTCGGTCCTTGATAGCCGCCAGGGGGTATGCTTGGGCGTCTCGATCCTTTATTTGGCTCTTGCTCAGCGCTTAGACCTTCCTTTAGAAATCATCACGCCGCCCGGCCACATTTATGTGCGCTACAATAATGGGCGGAAGATCATCAATATTGAAACCACCGCAAGAGGGATTGATCTGCCCTCCGAGGTCTATTTAGGGATTAACACCCGGAAGCTGCAGCAGCGCAACCTCAAAGAGGTCATCGGGATGGCCTTTATCAACCAAGCCTCCGTATTTTGGGGAAAACAAGATTATGTCAAAACAGTTGCCCTCTACGAAAAAGCGCAAGCCTTCCTGCCTCATGATCCGCTTCTCAAAATGTTCATGGGGCTCAATTACCTCTTCGTCGGCAGACATAGCGAAGGGGCCAAGCTCTTAAGAGAAATCCGGCACCTCACTTTTGCCGAAAGCGTCTCCCCGGAATCGATCCCGGACGATTACTTGAGCGGGAAAATCGACGCTGAAGGGATCAAAGCGGTCTTTCTCCCTGTCGATGAAACACGCGAATCGATCTTAAAAAAGCAAAAAGAGCTTGAACAGATCCTCAAGCGCTATCCCCATTTCCGTGCGGGCAAACTGCATCTTGCTACCACCTGGCTCCAATTGGGCCGCTTAAACGAAGCGAAGGAGATCCTAGAAGCCTATCATAAACTCGACCCCCACTATTGCATCGTCGAGTACTACCTGTCCGTGTTATGCTTAGAGCGCCTCGACTACAATCAGGCTTGGAGCTATCTCAAGCAAACAGAATCTCTCGCGCATGCGCGGGGGTCTCATCCTAGAGCGCTGCGCTCTGTCCGAGAAACTTTGCGCAGCATTTGCCCTGAACCTTTGCCCTCGAGAAATTAGTTTTTTTCTGCTTCGGAAAAACTTTTTTTAAATAAACGTTTGCAATTTATTCCCAATTCTTTACCATGCAGAATATGAGAACCTAAAATACGGAGAGACGTATGAAGCAATTTTCTCTAGCAACAATTCCATTGCTCTGCGCGGCGGTAGCGCCTCTTTGCGCAGACAATATGGAAATGATTAGCCAAGGAAACGGGAATTCCATGTCCAATCAGGGACAATCAAAAAAAATGGAGTCCCAAAAACAGTTCGAACAAAGATGGCGTGATAATCAAATCACTCCACAGGCCAATCCAAAGGCTGAAGACAGCAGCTGGAATCCGTTCATCACGGCAGACTATATTTATTGGAAAGCCTACGAAGAGGGATTACAATATGCTTACAATGGGGTAGCCGTCGCACCTGTTATTGCAGGGGCTGGCACTACAGGCGGAGTCAATCCAGGCTCTGCAGAGCAGGGCAAAGTGTTCCGTCCTAAGTTTGAATGGGAATCAGGCTTTAAAATCGGGTTCGGCAACAAATTCGCCCATGATGGCTGGGATCTCTATGCCCAATACACATGGCTGCGCTCAGATGCCGATGATGATGAAGATGACGAAAATGATTGCTGCGTAGTGGAACAAGTCATTGCCAAGTCCAACCTCTGGCTTGCGACGATAAGAACTGCAGAAGACGTGGTTATGGGCGAAGAAGGATCTCGATGGAACTTGAATAGTTTCAATGTCCTCGACCTCGAACTCGGCCGCAATTATTATATCAGCAAATACTTAACATTGAGACCTTTTGGCGGCATGAAATTCTCATGGCAGCATCAAAAGTACAAAGTCAAGTATAGCGATATCATATGGGTTGGAGACCAAGATGGAATGCCATCTTCCACGAATACAATCTCGAATCCATCCGATGTCGAAGTCCAATTCAAACAAAGAGAGTTCGGCGTTGGGCTACGGGCTGGTATGAACACACAATGGTATTTCTGCAAATGGCTCGGCGCTTATGCAGATTTCGCATTGACAGGCCTCTGGAACCACTTTAAAGAAAGACGCGAGGTAGAAGTCAAAACCGCAACTGCAGAGTTTGACAGCGAAAACATCAAAGACAAAATCTATGATGTCACAGGCGTCCTCGAGATCGGTCTAGGACTCTTCTTCGAGTGGGCTTTCCACGACGATGATTACATGTTCTCACTAGCTGCTGGCTGGGAAGATCAAGTATGGTGGAATCAAAACAATTTCATCTATTTGATGAACAATAATGCCCCTGGAAACTTGTCTTTCCAAGGCTTTACTCTCAAAGCTGGTTTCGCGTTCTAATTTTCTAAGACTCCTCTTAGAGAAAAAGCCGCTCGGGTGACCCCCGAGCGGTTTTTTTTCTCAAAAAAAACATTTTGAAAAAATTCATCTAAAAATATATATATCTCATTATGCCGAGATTGGCATCCAACACCAAGGGGTATGATAATGAAGCAGTTTTCTCTAGCAACAATTCCATTGCTCTGCGCAGCAGTAGCGCCTCTTTGCGCAGACAATGGGAATATGGGACAATCAAAAAAAATGGAGTCCCAAAAACAGTTCGAACAAAGATGGCGTGACAACCAAATCACTCCGATTGCAAATCCAAAAACGGATGACAGCAGCTGGAATCCGTTCATCACGGCAGACTATATTTATTGGAAAGCCTATGAAGAGGGATTACAATATGCTTACAATGGGGTAGCCGTCGCACCTGTCATTGCAGGAGCTGGCACTACAGGCGGAGTCAATCCAGGCTCTGCAGAGCAAGGCAAAGTGTTCCGTCCTAAGTTTGAATGGGAATCAGGCTTCAAACTCGGGTTCGGCAACAAATTCTCCCATGATGGCTGGGATGTATATGCCCAATACACATGGCTGCGCTCAGATGCCGATGACGATGAAGATGACGAAGGCGATTGCTGCGTAGTGGAACAAGTCATTGCCAAGTCCAACCTCTGGCTCGCGACGATAAGAACTGCAGAAGACGTGGTTATGGGCGAAGAAGGATCTCGATGGAACTTGAATAGTTTCAATGTCCTCGACCTCGAACTCGGCCGCAATTATTATATCAGCAAATATTTGACATTGAGACCTTTTGGCGGCATGAAATTCTCATGGCAGCATCAAAAGTACAAAGTCAAGTATAGCGATATCATATGGGTGGGAGACCAAGATGGACAACCATCTTCCACGAATACAATTTCGAATCCGTCCGATGTCGAAGTCCAATTCAAACAAAGAGAGTTCGGCGTCGGTCTGCGGGCTGGTATGAACACGCAATGGTATTTCTGCAAATGGCTCGGCGCTTATGCAGATTTCGCATTGACAGGCCTCTGGAACCACTTTAAAGAAAGACGCGAGGTAGAAGTCAAAACCGCAACTGCAGAGTTTGACAGCGAAAACATCAAAGACAAAATCTATGATGTCACAGGCGTCCTCGAGATCGGTCTAGGACTCTTCTTCGAGTGGGCTTTCCACGACGATGATTACATGTTCTCACTAGCTGCTGGCTGGGAAGATCAAGTATGGTGGAATCAAAACAATTTCATCTATTTGATGAACAATAATGCCCCTGGAAACTTGTCTTTCCAAGGCTTTACTCTCAAAGCTGGTTTCGCGTTCTAATTTTCTAAGACTCTCATTAGAAAAAAAAGCCGCTCGGGTAACCCCCGAGCGGTTTTTATATTTTGAAAAAAATGGATCTAAAACATATAAGTTTGCTATGCCGAGATGGGCATTCAACCCCAAGGGGTATGATAATGAAACGATTTTCTCTAGCAACGATTCCAGCGCTCTGTGCTGCTGTAGCGCCTCTTTGCGCAGACACAGATGGCATGATCAGCCAAGGCCCGAATATGAGCAGCTCCCAGACGTCTAATCAAGGGATGAAAAAAACCGAATCACAAAACCAATTCGAGCAAAGATGGCGTGAGAACCAAATCACTCCGATAGCCAATCCAAAGACGGATGGCAGCAGCTGGAACCCTTTCATCACAGCTGATTGGATTTATTGGAAAGCTTATGAAGAAGGATTAGGCTACGCTTATAATGGGGTGTCAACTCCGCAAACTCCTGTCAATCCCGGTTCTGCAAGCCAAGGCAAAGTATTCCGCCCTAAGTTCGAGTGGGAGTCTGGATTTAAAGTTGGCCTCGGCAACAAATTTGCCTATGATGGCTGGGATCTTTATGCCCAGTACACATGGCTCCGTTCGGATGCTGAAGACAATGAAGATGAGGATGACTGCTGCGAAGTAGAGACTGAGATTGCTAAGTCCATGTTCTGGCTTGCGACGATAAGAACATCTGAAGATGTGGTCATGGGCGAAGAGGGGGCAAAATGGAATCTAGACAGTTTCAATATCCTCGATCTCGAACTTGGACGTCATTATTACATCAGCAAATACTTGACCATGAGGCCTTTTGCTGGCTTGAAATTCTCCTGGCAGCATCAAAAGTACAAAGTCAAGTACAGCGATATCTTATTTGTTGGAGACCAAGATAGAATTCCCCCTTCCACCAATACAATCCCAAATGGTTCTAATGTCGAACTCGAATTCAAACAAAGAGAGTTCGGCGTTGGATTGCGTGTGGGCATGAATACCCAATGGTATTTCTGCAAATGGCTCGGCGCTTATGGCGATTTTGCATTAACAACACTCTGGAACCGCTTTAAAGAAAGACGCGAAGTCGATGTCGATCTTTCCGATCTCATAGAATTCGATAGTGAAAGGATCAAAGACAAAATCTATGATGTGACCGGCGTCCTCGAGATCGGACTAGGCCTTTTCTTTGAATGGACTTTCCACGACGATGATTATCTGTTCACACTAGCCGCAGGCTGGGAAGACCAAATATGGTGGAATCAAAACAATTTCATCTATTTGATGAACAATGATGCCCCTGGAAACTTATCTTTCCAAGGCTTTACTCTCAAAGCTGGTTTCGCGTTCTAAATTTTACTGCTTGGGGCTATACCGAAAATGATTCAAAAGTTGGGAATTTGGCAAGGCGGCTGCGCAAATTTTTTGTCTGGAGCGAGCGACCATTGTGCAAGCACAAGGCGCGAGTGAAGACAAAAAATGTGCTGCATAGCCAACGCAGCCAAAAACCAACTTTTGAGTCATTTTCGGTATAACCCCAAGCAGCTTTTATTTCTGGAGAAATGAAATGAAACATTCGGTATTTGTTCTTGTTTTGATAGGTCTTGGATTGTCTTTTTCGCCGCTGAATGCGCAAATCGTTCTCGACGAAGTGATGTCGAGAGATGAACAGAAAAAGACAGGAGTTACGAAATTAACAGCGAATGAAAAAATCGCTTTAGAAGTTTGGCTGAACAAAAATTTCGTGCTCAAGACCAAAGAAGAAGCCCCAAAATCGCAACTCTCTCTTTCTATCAACATCGATCATGGACGGAAATTGCAGCTGTCAGACAATTCGCTCTGGGAAATCGCCCCTGACGATGTGTCGAAAGCCGCCGTCTGGATCACCCCCTTTCCGGTGCAAATCTCCTCGAGTGGAGACCTCAATTATCCCTGCTTGATCACCGACGTTAATTCCGGAACCAGCGTCAGAGCCCGTCCCGCCTCCACCCAAACCCAAATGCAATCCCCTGGGTCTTAATTTAACCACCCGTTCGCTTCGCTACTAGAGGACAGTAGAGCACAGAGAAAACAAAAATTCTTCCCTCTGTGACCTCTGTGCTCTCGAGCGAGCTTGCGAAGCGGGTGGTTAAATTATTTTGTCTAATATTGACAACACCCCCTTGCAGGAGTTAAGATTTACCCTCTAATGGAGGGTAATTTATGGCTCCGCAATTTACCGAATCGGTCCGCGATGCTCTAGAAAGGGCTTTCAATTTTGCTGAGGAGCGCCATCACACCGAAGTCAATGAAAACCATCTTCTTTATGCCTTCTTCGAAGATCCCCAAGGATATTTTTGGACTCTTTCTTCTTCACTCAATCTCAATCCTCAGCTATTGAACCCCAAACTAGAAGAGGCGTTGAAACAAGTGGCCTCGTTTAGCGGAGGAGCGCAAGCTCCCTCCATTTCCGCCCAATTGCAAAACCGGATTGCAGAGGCGCAAAACATCGCCAAAAAATGGAATGATTCCTACATCAGCAGCGACCATCTCTTCTACGTGTTCTGGCAATCCTCGGGAGATCCGTTTGCAGCTTGGAAGAAAAGCGCAAACTTGACACTCAAAGAAGTGGAAGCGCGCATCAAACAAATCAGAGGGACAACACAAATGGACTCGCCGACTGCTGAAGCAAGCCTGCAAGCCTTAGAAAAATACTGCAAAAATCTGACCGCATTTGCAAAAGAGGGAAAACTCGATCCGGTGATTGGACGAGATGAAGAGATCCGGCGCACGATGCAAGTGCTCAGCCGCCGCACAAAAAACAATCCCCTGCTGATCGGAGAGCCTGGCGTTGGAAAAACGGCCATTGCAGAAGGACTAGCCCTGCGCATCATTCAAGGCGATGTCCCCGATTCCTTAAAGGACAAACAGCTTTTTGTCCTCGATATGGGAAGCCTGATCGCCGGGACAAAATACCGCGGGGAATTTGAAGAGCGTTTGAAAGGAATTCTGAAAGAAATTGAAAAGAGCGAAGGCAGAATCCTCCTCTTCATCGATGAAGTGCATACCCTCGTTGGAGCAGGAGCGACAGAAGGGGCGATGGATGCGGCCAATCTTCTAAAACCTGCCCTTGCCCGCGGAACACTGCACTGCATCGGAGCGACGACACTGAACGAATACAAAAAGTACATCGAAAAAGATCCTGCTCTAGAGCGGCGATTCCAACCCGTCCTCGTCGAAGAGCCCTCCCTCGAAGATGCGATCGCCATCCTTGCGGGGCTTGCGCGAGCGCTATGAGATCTTCCATGGCGTGCATATCACCGAAGGCGCGCTCCATGCTGCCGTCTTTCTCTCCGCGCGCTATATCACCGATCGCAGGCTTCCCGATAAAGCGATCGATCTGATCGACGAGGCCGCCAGCATGATCCGCATGCAAATCGGCAGCCTGCCCCTTCCGATCGATATCAAAGAAAGAGAGCTCTCCAGCCTGATCGTCAAACAAGAAGCGTTTAAAGCGCGAAGAAACACCTGCAGCTCAAGCAGAAGCGGAAAAGATGCAAGCCAATATCGCCAAACTCAAAGAAGAGCTTGTCCTCTTGCGCGAAAAATGGAACCAGGAAAAAAAGCTGATCGAAGAGGTCAAAGAAAAAAAAAATACCCTCGAAAACTTGCGTTTTCAAGAAGAAGAAGCAGAGCGCGCCGCCGATTACAACAAAGTAGCCGAACTGCGCTACAGCATATTCCCGAAAATGAAAAAAGAGCTCGAAGAGGCGCAAAATAAACTCCTCCATCTACCTAATCGCCTGCTTCAAGAAGAAGTCGATGACCCTCTGATCGCCCAGATCGTCGCTAAATGGACCGGCATCCCTGTCAGACCGCATGCTCGAAGGCGAAGCGAAGCGGCTTCTCGATCTCGAAAAAACACTTAGAGAGCCGCGTCGTCGGACAACCCTTTGCGATCGAAGCTGTCAGCGAAGCGATCCGCCGATCGCGCGCCGGCCTCAACGATCCTGCGCGCCCCGTTGGCGTCTTTCTCTTCATCGGCCCGACAGGAGTTGGCAAAACAGAACTCGCCAAAGCTCTGGCCGACCAACTCTTCAATCAAGAAGAAGCGATCATCCGGCTCGACATGTCGGAATACATGGAAAAACACAGCGTCGCCAAACTGATCGGCTCTCCTCCTGGATATGTCGGCTATGAAGAAGGCGGACAGCTCACAGAAGCTCTAAGGCGCCGCCCCTATTCTGTCGTTCTCTTCGATGAGATCGAAAAAGCCCATCACGATGTCTTCAATATTCTTCTTCAGATTTTCGACGACGGGCGATTGACAGACAGCAAAGGCCGCACAGTCAATTGCAAAAATGCGCTGTTCATCATGACCTCGAATCTGGGCTCAGATCTTCTTCTTGAACAGATCCGCATGCATGCCAAGACTTGGACAAAAGAAGAGATCCTCGCGGTTGTCGAACCGGTGTCTGAAAGAGCATTTCCGTCCTGAATTCCTCAACCGGCTCGATGAAATCCTCCCTTTCCTGCCGCTGCAAGAAAAAGATATGGAAAAGATCGCTCTGATCCAACTTGGCCGCGTCGCTGAACGTCTCTCGGAACGCAGCGTTCGGCTTAGCTGGGAAAAGCCTGTCCTCGCCTATCTTGCTCAAAAAGGGTACGATCCTTTGTATGGCGCACGCCCCTTAAAACGGCTTATCCAACATGAAGTTGTTAACCTCCTTTCTTCTGGAATTCTCAAAGGAGAGATCAAAAACGAAAACCGCGTCACTTTGACGATGCAAAAAGAAGGCATTCACTTCAAGCTTGAACACGGACTTGCCGTTTGAATAAATAAAGCATGCCGTAGAAGCAGAGCAACGTGCCGATCCATAAGATCGGTTTTGGACCGAATAGATCGCAAAGCAAACCTCCCAAGAGCGGCATCACTGCGCCCCGAAGGCCCAGCATTAAGATATTCACACGCGTATAGGGAGAACTATTGTCTTGGTCGGCCGCAAAAAATGTTCCGGAGAGATTCCAGATCAAATGGCTTCCCGCTTGGGCAATCCCATAAATAAAAAAAGCGAGATAAAGAAACCAGGCATCGATTTGCGCGAATAAAAGGGCAATCGGAAATAGGCCAAATCCAAAAAGCACCCAAATTGTCAACTTAAGCAATGGGATCCTAGAAAGACCCTTTTTCCATAATAGTGAAGAGCCGGCCACGCCAATGGCCATAAAAATAAAGCGCGCCGTCGTGATGTTGGAATAAGTGAGTTGGAGAGTATCGACGTAATAGGAAGCAAGCGCGGGAGCCATCAGCATCAACGCCGATCCCCCAATCATAAAAGCCCCTTGAAATGAAGCAAAGTCCGCGCGGTTGCGGATCAGTTGAAAGCTTTCTTTCCAAGGTTGCAAAAGGGAAGTCCCCGAGGGCTCAGGTTCTGAAGGCAATACCGGCACTTTTTGGCGTGAAAAGAGCAGCATGCTGCTCAAGCCCATCAGCGCCGCAAAGAAAAAGAGAGTCTGCCAATTCACGACATGGGCGTCGAGAAGGCTCCCAAACAAAAGCCCTAAAACACCGCTCTCGACAAAACTTAAGATAAAAAAGAGAGAAAAGGCGTGCTCGCGCTTAGACTTGGGCATATTGCGCTTTAAGACTTCAATCAAAGACGGAACCGCTGCCCTGCTAAAAAGCTGGTACAGCGCCGAAGCAAAGAGCAGGAACCAATAATTGCCCGCCCAAGGAAAAAATAGAAAAGGCAAATAGGCGAGCACCGAAGCGCTGACCAAATTGGCAATCAGCTTCCCCCTGCCCTCCTTAAGATATGCGCTCCAGTAAAAAGAAAAGACCGAAAGGACCGGGCGGAGCATGACGAACAGGGAGACCTGAAACATCGTCGCCCCGAGGTCTTTACGCAAAATAAAGGGGATAAGCGTATAGAGGGAAATCAGCGGTTCCGCCGCCAAATTCATCCATAAGAGGGCCAACCGGGTGTTTTTCCAGTCCTGAAAAAGCGCCATTTTCCTAAGCAATTTTTACGATCGAATAGGAGTTTAACATAGGGATTTTGTTTCCTCCAATCTCTATGTTTCTGGGTAATAAACTCTTGGGAGGGGGTATGAAAGGCTAAGGATTATAGACGTAAATACTTGAAAATGAAAGACTTAGTTTTATTTTAAAGACGATTTAATCTATTTACAATTTAATTGAATTATAGTAAAATAAGTTCTATTAAAGAGGTAAATTATGTTATTTGAAGGCGTCTGCTTATACAACCTTACTTACAAAGGCTTTGCTCAAGACTTGCGTGAATTGATTGGTGCAGGTCTTAAAGCATTAGTAGATAAAGTTAAAAGATTATACGAATACATTTCACTGTCGAAGGCAGAGAATCTACCTAGGGGACGTTTTCAAAATAGGGTCGACAAACCAGTGGATGGATGCAGGTCATCCGGAACCGAAGTTCCAGATGACCAGGGACGAACATTCTTGAATACGAAGGATTCCGAGCGAGAATTGAAATGTCAAAGCCGCAGCCAGCCGCTTGTCGATCCTATTTTGAAAACGTCCCCTAAGCCTAAAATAACCGATCAGCAGTATCTCACTTTAAAACCTGCGGAGATTTTAAGCCATTTTACCCCCGAGGTGATTCGTAAGAAGTTGGAGATGCAAATGAGCCATTCACAAGAGCAAATGCTGACGGAACAGAAAAATGGGAAAAAGAACTCATTTTGCTATCTGGAATCGAAGAAACAACAGGACGATTCTTACTTCGAGGCATATGGCTTCCATTCTGAATCTACAACGGTGGGAGGATTGGAAGTAGGGATCTGTCATGCTCGAGGCCTTAGAAAGGAGATGGAAGACGAACATCTTGCAACTGAGTTCAATCTGATAATTGGCGACAGACTTTACCCTGTGCAGTTATTCGGAATTTTTGATGGCCATGGAGGTCAGATTGCTTCGCAATTTAACCTTATACATTTAGAGGCCCAGCTCAAAAAAGCATTGTGTGAATTTAACCCTAATGGACTCACCGAAGAGGGGATTTGGCACGCTTTGAAAAAAACCTTTGTTCGATTGCATGAAGATTTTAAGGAGCAACATCCCAACGACAAAACTCAGGGAACGACGTCAACGGTTGCAATGATTTTAAACAACAATCTTTGGACGGCAAATGTCGGCGATTCGAGGACGATATTGGACAATAACGGTATTCCAATTCAAATGACAGAAGATGCAAAACCTAATGGTGAGAGATACAAAAAAAACATCGAGAAGAGAGGCGGCAGTGTCCAAAAGTACGAAAAAGGATGGAAAATCATTCAAAATGGTAGATACCTCTCCGTTGCAAGAGCAACTGGCGATCATCACTTTGGCGAAGCAATCAATCCTCGACCGAAAATCACAGTCAAACCTCTTTCCGAAATCGATCCGGGAAGCCACCTGATTTTATGCTGCGATGGCATTTATGATGTTTCTCGCACTTCCGACATTGTCAAAGCGGTCCACGATGCCAATGAAGAAGGAAAACCTACTGCTGGTGACTTGGCGAGAAATACTGTCTATTCCGCTTTACAAGCGGGATCGAGAGACAATCTTTCCGCACTTGTTGTTAAAATCAAATAGAACAAGGAAACCCATGTTAGAAACTGCATTAATACGTTGCGAGGCCCTCCCTTCTAAACCATTGGGCATTATTGAATTCACTTTAAAAAGCCTCAAAGAATTGGTAAAAAAAGTCGACCTAGTTGGAAGGGGTTATTTTGCTGCCGCCGGAGCTGGCATAGGAGGCTTTACTGGGGCTTTCTTCGGGGGTTTTGGTACGCCCATTGGGGCAGGCATCGGAGCTTTTGTGGGAATTGCGGTTTATCCGATTTACATGTATTTTAAAGGGAATTCAGCAAGACTAACAAAAAATGTACCTTAAAAAAAGGCTGCGGTATCCCCTCTATTTATTAGTCCTCGCAGCGCTTTCCTATGGACTCCACCGCTTTTGCCAAAAACAAACTCACGGGTTCCGTCCCTTTTGGATTCTCTCCAACCTTCCCAATGAAGAACGTTGGGAAGTACCGCCCCTTTCCCCTGAAGAACAACAACAGATCGATCAGCTTCTTGACCAGCCTTTTACTTTTCTAGGTTCGGGAGGCTGGTGTTTTGCTTTTTTAGGGCGAGACGAGAAGACAGTTCTTAAATTCTACAGGCATAGCCATCTACTTCCCTCCTCGATCATTAGGGAATTTGCATTTAAAAAGCTTCTGCTTCAAAGCGATCCTTTGCCCCCCAATCTCCCCTACTTTCAGGAGTTCAACTTCAAAAGCTGCATGCTGCTCTATGCGCAGGCTAAAGAGAGGTCGGGCATCCTCTATGTCCATCTGAATAAGACCCAAGGGAAGCACAAGCCGGTGACGTTATTCGATAACATCGGCATCCGTCATGTGATCGATTTGGATAAAACGGAATTCGTCGTGCAAAAAAGAGCAGACCTGCTCTTTCCTCACCTTCAGCATTTGTCCAAACAAAAAAGGACAGAAGAAGCGAAGCAGTGCCTTGATGATTTTTATCGCTGCTTGCTTACCTTAAGTCAAAGAGGCATCCGCGATTACGACCGCTCCTTGAGAAATAATTTTGGATTTACGGAAGATGGGGCTGTCGCGTTGGATTTAAGTTCGTTTGGAGTAGATGAGACTCTTAAAAATCCGGGCGAATACAAAAAAGAGATCATGAATAAAACGCAGCGATTGTCCCGTTTCTTAAGAAAATACCATCCCGACCTCTACGCATACAGTGAACAGCGATTGAGCGAGATCATGGAAACAGGAACACTCTAAAACTTGCTAGAGTTGTACGAGACCTTATCGACAAGAGAGTGTTCATCGAATTTGATGACAACGGTCAATGTTTTCTGCGTCGAGCCTCGCGCGCCGGCTTGCTTCTGATATCCCCCTAGAATCAACCAGACGCCCCCCATATCTTGAGAATAGGAGACTTCGCTGGCGATCTTATCGTAGATCCAAGTTTCATGCCCTTCTTGATCTTTCGTGACGATGTTCGGCGAACCGAGCGCAGAAGCCACGTCTGCTTGCGACATCCCTTGATGGATCTCTTTTTGCACAATCCCGAGCGTCATTTCCCGCTCATGGGCAGAATGAAGCTGATCCGCATGAGTCTTAGCCCGGTGGCATCCGGTCATCGAAATAGCAATGCCCAAGGCAGTTGTGAATGCTGCGATTTGTTTTAACATAATTTTCCCTTTAGAGTGTGTCGTTGAAAATTGTTTCATTTGATTTTTGATGCATTTTGCCTTTGGCTTTATACCAAAAATGATTCAAAAGTTGGGAATTTGGCAAGGCGGCTGCGCAAATTTTTTGTCTGGAGCGAGCGACCATTGTGCAAGCACAAGGCGCGAGTGAAGACAAAAAATGTGCTGCATAGCCAACGCAGCCAAAAACCAACTTTTGAGTCATTTTCGGTATAATTCGATTCCGCAGGACATAGTTAAATTAACTAGACCAAGGAATCGAATTAAAGCCAAAGGCAAAAGGCGCAAAAAGCAAACAAACAATTTTCAACGACACACTCTTAAATTTTTTCTTCCTGGATGAATAGGCCTTTGTGGACCTTATTGAAAAATTCCTGGTAGTAGTTTTCGTCGTAAATTTGGATCACTTTGACCACCCTTCCAAAGTTATCGAAGATCTTGCGTTGGAAATTGACGCGAACTTTGGAGTTTTGCCCGAATTGGGTCACATTGGCGGAAACCTCGATGAGCGCGTTTTTATTCCACGAGGCTTGATGGCCATGGTGCATCACGCTGAAGAACCGATTCCAGGAATCTTCGATGTCGATATCTTTTTCTCCTGCGAGAAGCCCTAAGTCCAAGTTGGCGTGCTTGACGATGAACGCTTCGTCTTGAAGGACATTGATCATCTCTTTGAGAACGGCTTTCGCATCTTTGTTGTCAAACTGGCGCGTCTGAATTTCACGGATTTGCAGCTGCGTCATCGGTTGTTCTGTTGTTTGAGATACGCAACCCGAACCAATCAGCGCGAGAATGATGAAACTAGAGAGATATTTTATTTGCATAAACACCCAGTTCAGAATAAATAGAGTATACCCCATTTCAATTATTGACAATTAAACACCATTTTTAACCTTTCCCTACCTCAATTCCACCCCTTTCTCGTTCGGCGGAAAAAATCCTATTGTAAAGTTTTTGTTAATTCCATATAAATTTTTGACTAAGTTCTTGAGCGCTTTTGTCTCAAGGGCATTTACAAAAATATCTTAAATCTGAGGTATGAATCTATGGCTTCACAAGTACAAACACAATCGAACCAAGCACAACAACAAGCATCCCACCATTTCCAAGAGATCGAAAAAATATATCCAAATCTTCAAGAACCTCATCGCGGCGCAATGGCTAATGCCGTAAAAACTGCGCACCACCCTCATACCGATGCGAGACTTTGCGCAGTAGCTGGTAAAGTTGCGGTGCTTACTGTCAACTTCAAGGATAAAATCGATGGCGACGATGTCGTGCTTCGAGGCAACGTGGGCCCCTTAAGATGGGACGCAAACTATGCAGCGGATTCGCATAGCGTTCAGAATCCCCATGAAAGAACGTTCACATTCCACATTCCCCCTTCACAGAATGGGGACACGATGGAATTTAAACTTTTTAACACCAAAGCAAACGCCTGGTCAAACAACACGGGTAATTGGCCGGTCAACTTAGGTGATTTTGGCCACCATGTCGTCCTCGGACCCATGACAGTTGGATTCTAAACAATGTTTTTCACAATCCCCTGCTGATCTGCAGGGGATTTCTTATTCTTTAGGTAAAAACTCTTTGAATTGCGATTGGAGCGATGAAGGGACTACTTCTTCGATCCCCGACTTGTCGTACATAAGGAAATAGGTGCATGCGATCATGATGCCGAGTGCCGGGCTAAATAGGGCGATGAATAGGGAGACACCGCAAACCAGAGAGCGGCGCAGCGAGATCCAGCCCTTTTCTCCTTTCGATTTAAAGAAAGGCACTTTATCTGCCGTCACCAACCGTCCGATCATACAAAATGAAAATCGGATAAGGGCGTAACAGGCCCACAGCAGATTTCCCATCAGCAGCAGCAAAAAAAACAAACGGGCAGCAAGAGAAGAAAAAAAACGGTCTCTTTTGTTGGGGTCTGCTTGAGGAATTTCTGATTCAGAAGGAGATGGATTCAGTTCTTCTTTTTCTGCTTTTGAGAAATCGTAGATCGCCATTGTTGCCTATTTCTTATGCTTGACCTTATTAAATCCATTCAAAGCCGCGATCCGATACCCTTCGGCATAAGTGGGATAGTTAAACACCTGATCGATAAAATAATCGATCCGCGCATTAAAACTCATCGCCACCTGGCCAATGTGGATCACTTCCGTTGCCGCCCTGCCAATAATATGGATGCCTAAGATTTCCAATGTATCGGCATGGAAGAGGATTTTAAACATTCCCGGATCATTTCCGACAATCTGATTGCGCGCGATCTCGTAATAATAAGCGCGGCCAATCTCATAGCGAAAACCAAGCTCTTTAAGTTGATTTTCAGTATAACCGCACGAAGAAATTTCTGGAATCGTATAAATGCCGATCGGATAAAAAGAGGGGAAATGATGCGTCTGCGCGCCAAAAGCATGGCGCGCTGCAAGCCTTCCCTGTTCCATGCTCGTCGATGCCAGTGCAGGCGCACCGATCACATCTCCTGCTGCATAAATATTGGGCACGACCGTCTGGAACAAGCGCATTGACGGGAATATATCCTGTCTTATCCACGAGCGATGCCGACATTTTCAATCTGCAATTTGTCGACATTGGCTTCTCTTCCCAATGCATATAAGCAGCATCTCCGCCTTGCATTTTGCTCCATCTTTGAATGTCACTTCGACATGATCATCTACTCTGCGAATCGATCCTCGGATTCTTTATTGCCCAAAAATTTAAGGCCGATGGTCGCTCAACGCCTTTTGCAAATGCAGCCCGATCTCCGTATCGAAAAGAGGAAGCAGATGTTCCCTTTTGTCGACGACTGTCACCTCTGTTCCGAGCGCGGCAAAAAAACTCGCATATTCTGAGCCGATGATCCCGCCGCCCAGAACGATCAACGTTTTGGGAACATGATCGATGGCAAGCAGTCGCGTGGAATCCAAGATCTTCTCATTGTCAAAGGGCACATGAGTCGGATTGCGCGGTTTAGATCCCGTTGCGATCAAAAAATAATCGGCTGTGATACGCGATAGACGGCCTTCGCTTGCTCTCATCGATGACAATGACATGATTTTTATCTTGAAAGCGCGCTGTGCCATGGATGAGTCGGATCTTGTTCTTCTCAAACTGCCGCATCAGCATTTTGCGCTGTTCTTCGAGGACGATATTCAGCCGGAAGTTGAGATCGTTGATCGACATTTCGCGGATCGATGCCGGTTTTGCCATAAAAGCTGCGCTCGTAAAAATCGGTCAGGTCGAGAATCGCTTCGCGCAGCGATTTGGAGGGAATCGTTCCCGAATTGAGCGAAGCCCCTCCCGGATGCGGGTCTTTTTCCACAATGATGACGTTTTTTCCAGCTTTGCGGCTTGGACGGCGCCTTTCTGTCCAGCCGGACCAGAACCGACGACGACAAAATCTGCGTAGTAATTCTTCCACTGAGAGGTATCCTTGAATTGACAAAATTCAAAATTTTAATTTATATATCTCCAAATATTCTTGTTCAATAAGTTTTAAGCTGCTAAGATTTTGCATTTATTGAGAACTCATTGGAGAAAAATCATGTCTAAGAGATGTCAAGTGACCGGCAAAGTCCCTGTCCGCGGCAATTCTTATGCGATCCGCGGGATTGCGAAAAAGAAAAAAGGATCGGCCTTAAAGTCACAGGGATCAAAAAACGCCGTTTCCAACCCAATCTGAAAAAAAAACGCCTCTGGTTTGCCGATGAAAACCGTTTTATCACCTTGCGCCTTTCTACGAATGCACTTGCGCACTATCGATAAAGTTGGTCTCCCCACGGTCGTCCGCGATCTTCGCGCCCAAGGCGAGCGCGTTTAACTGAAAGCTGCCCCGAAAAGCCTCATTATTCCTTCTCGCTGCGGGCTTTGCATTTTTTATGCGTGGGTCGTTTTTATCGCCACGCATGCCGAACTTCCCTCTTCGGGCAATCCCATTGTGTTCTATTCCAACCAAACACGCCAAGATATCAAACTGACATTCTTGCAGGCCTTGAACAAGGCCAACCAGTCCATTTTTTTAAGCGTTTATGGGATCACTGACCCCCAAATCCTGGCCATCTTAGAGAAAAAATCCCATGAAATCCCTATTTCTGTGGAATACGACCTTTCGGCTTCTTCTCCGTTAAACAAATTATTACCTTCTTCGGTAGTAACTCGTCCGGTTAATGGTCCAGGGCTCATGCACCGCAAGATTGTTGTGATCGACCAAAGACAAGTCTTTCTAGGAACGGCAAACCTCA
The DNA here is from genome assembly GCA_963698815.1 of uncultured Verrucomicrobiae bacterium. Classification (GTDB taxonomy): domain Bacteria; phylum Chlamydiota; class Chlamydiia; order Chlamydiales; family Rhabdochlamydiaceae; genus CAJCIW01. The sequence continues at coordinate 267,523 of CAVOSF010000005.1, read as the reverse complement.
CCCCGTCTTCATTGCATCATCACGACAACCTCGTCCTCGGCCTCTACCACCCCGAACTGGCGGAATTTTTGGCATCGCCTTCCACTCCCTCCTATCAGCTCGAGTTAGAAGGGCAGCGGGGGGAGCTGTATCTGTTTCCAGACCCGAAAAAAGCAGGCTTGAACCGGCTGATCGCCCTGATCGACAGCGCCCACACAAAGATTAACATCGCGATCTTCACGCTGACCCATCCCGAGATCGGCGATGCGCTGGTCCGCGCAAAAACAAGGGGGGTCGAAATTTCAATCGCAATTGATGCCTACACAGCCCGCGGGGCAAGCAAAAAATTGATCCAAAGGTTGGAAAAAGAAGAGGTAAAATTGTATTTCAGCCAAGGCAAGGAGCTTTTGCACCATAAATGGGCGGTTGTCGACGATGAGGCGCTGGTGATCGGCTCTGCCAATTGGACCAAAGCCGCCTTCAATAAAAACCACGATTTCCTCTTTTTTCTTTCCCCGCTTCAAGAAAAACAGATCCGTTTTTTAAACCAATTGTGGCGCGTCATCGAAGTTGAATCCAAAAGGGATTAATGATTAAAATGAAAATAAATAGAAGGGAATAGTTTTTATGGACACCTGGTGGATGCGCATGTTTTCGATGGCTTTTGCCCTTTTCCTGCTGATGGACCCCATCGGGAACGTCCCCATTTACGTGTCAGTTTTAAAAAATATCAATCCTCGCCGACAGCGCGTCATCATCTTCCGCGAACTGATCATCGCGCTGATCATCATCATCCTCTTCGACTTCGTGGGCGATGCCTTGCTCGGCTTTCTACATGTGACGATGCCGACGATTCTTATCTCTGGAGGGATCATCCTTTTCCTCATCGCTCTTAAAATGATCTTTCCCTGCAGGAAAGATGCCGATGTCGAACTCCCTCAGGACAAAGAACCCTTTATTGTTCCACTTGCCACCCCGCTCGTCGCGGGGCCTGCCGTTTTGGCCGCCGTGATGCTCTATTCCGGCCAGCATAAAAAAGAACCCCTGCTGCCTCTTTGCGCCATTGTCATTGCTTGGGGCTTCTCTACGCTGATCCTGCTCAGTTCTTCACTATGGAAGAAGCTGTTGGGATGGCGCGGACTGATTGCCTGTGAACGATTGATGGGCTTGATCTTGACGCTGATCGCCGTTCAGATGTTCCTCGAAGGGACTGACATGTTCATGCATGCAGTGAAATAATGCACAATTTAAAGCTTATTATCTCTTATCTCGGAACCCCTTTTGTCGGCTGGCAAAAAACTAAGATGGGTCCCAGCATCGAAGAAACTTTGGAAAAAGTGCTTGCCCAGATCCTCCAACACGAGGTAAAGCTGCAAGCCGCCAGCCGTACCGATGCCCGCGTGCATGCGGAAGGCCAAGTCGTCAATTTCATAACCCCAAGAACTTTGGATTTAAAATCGTTGCAACACAGTTTGAATGGGATGCTCCCGAAAGAAATTTCCGTCCTCAGCATCGAAGAGATGTCCGAAGATTTTCATCCTACCACTGCCTGCATGAAAAAAGAGTACTGGTATCAACTTTGTACCCGTCCGACGCAACTCCCCTTTTTGCGAGAGACTTCTTGGCATTTCCCTTATCCACTCGATCTTTCCCAAATGCATGAAGCCGCGGAACATCTTAGAGGAATCCACGACTTCTCCAGTTTCTGCAATGAGCGCGCTTTATGGGACCGCGACCCGGTCTGCCATATCGAAAAGATCGAATTCCTCGCGGAGCAGCCTCTAAAAATCTGTATCACCGGAGACCATTTTCTATTCCGAATGGCGCGCAATATCGCGGGTACCCTCGCTTACGTTGGATGTGGAAAATTAAGTGCGGAGCAGATTCCCTGGATTTTAGCCAACAAAGACCGCACGTTGGCAGGAGTCACCGCTCCAGCCCATGGCTTAATTTTAAAACGCGTGTATTATTCATGATCACACGTAATGATCCATGTTGGTGCGGCAGCGGAGAGAAGTGGAAGAAATGCCATTTTCCCGATCCGGGGATAGCCTCATTGTATCTAAAAAAACATGGAATCCTGTTGAAAACCCCCGAGCAAATCCAGGGCATACGCCGCGCCTGCACATTGGCTGCGCACATCCTCGATCGAACGTGCACAATGGCCAAAGCCGGAGTCACAACAAATGCTCTGAATGCTTACGCCCATCAACTGCATCTCGAGGCTGGCGCGATCCCAGCCCCCCTTGGGTACGGCAATCCCCCCTTCCCCAAAAGCATTTGCACCTCGCTCAATGATGTGATCTGCCATGGCATCCCCAATGATATCCCTTTGAAAGAAGGCGATATTCTCAATATCGATGTGACCTGCATTCTCGATGGCTATTATGGGGATTGCAGCCGCATGGTTGCGATCGGCAAGGTCGATGCGGAAAAACAAAAAGTGATCGATGTTTCCCATGAATGCCTCGTGCGGGCAATTGCGATTATAAAACCTGGGATCATGATTTTTGAAATCGGCAACGTGATCGAAGCTTATGCCGCGGAGCATGGCTGCACTGTCGTCAATCAGTTCGTTGGCCACGGAACAGGAATCCAATTTCATGAACCCCCGCAAATCCCTCATCATTTCAACAAGATCGCCATTCCTCTTGTCCCGGGAATGACGTTCACCATCGAGCCGATGATCAATGCCGGCGTGCGTCAAGGCTATGTCGACCCCAAAGATCATTGGACAGCGCGCACCTTGGACGGCAAACCCAGCGCGCAATGGGAACATACCCTCCTCATCACTGAGGACGGACATGAAGTGCTAACTACGTTGGATTAATTTAGGTTCTTATTATGGCTACACTAATATCTGCCATCTCTACTCAAAGTCAACCTCCACTTTCTTTCATCGACCTTCCCGAGGAGGTCACCTTCCAAATTTTTGTCAGAGTGACAAAATTAAACGAACTCCAATCACTTTTGTGCGCAAGCCGAGAAATCCGTAAGCTTGTTTCGACCCACTTCTCCCTCTGGAGAAATTTCTTAGAAATCCGTTTTCCCGATTCTTTCAAAACGATCAGTGATCACCCCAACACATTTGAATCATTTAGGGATCTTCAGACCGCAAAAAAAAATATGCAGGATAATTTTCCCGTAATACGCATCTTAATAGGACATCAAGATGAACTCTCCTGGATGGAAACTCATCAAGGAAAATTGATTTCAGTTGGTGAAGATTGTTGCATTAAAATTTGGGACAAGGGTGAAAAGCTAGAAAAATCAATCGCTTTTGCAGCCGGAGAAATCACTCGAGGGATGGGCATCTATCAAGACAAGCTCTATTTGATTTCAAAAGCAAAGGGAGGCTATGACGGTCATGAAAATTATATTTCCGATGATGTAATCAGAGTCTATGATCTTAAAAAAGAAAATACACTTACAAATGGGAATGAAATTGCTTTATTAAAAATCCCTGACGCAACCCAAATTAATCGTCTTTCGACACATGGAAACTTGCTGTTTGCCGCCTATACAAATGAGCGTTATTATCCCTGCGGTAATGAATGCGGCATCAGCATTTGGGATATGAACACGAACACATTGATTCATGCCATAAAACTAGGTGATAATGATGAAATTACCTGTTTGGCTTCCTCTAAAAACCATCTTTTTTCAGGACATAGATCTGGATGCATTTTGGTATGGGATCTCAAAAATTTTCAATTTTTGAAAAAACTTGAGGATCTTTCAGCAACTTCATCCGACGATGAGACTCTAGGGCCTGCAATTGCTGCAATGACCCTGCATAAAGAACATCTCATTTATGCACAGGGTTGTAGAATCACCGTTATGGATTCTATTGATGGGGAAAAATTGTGTTATCTAGAGGATATAGAGGAAGTGCATCGTTTTTTCCATCCATTTGATGGATTGCTTGCAGTGAGTTATCTATCCAAAGTAGTCATTTGGGATCTCGATGCCCAAAAATGGATATGGCAGCAGAATGGATTCAACCATGTTTCATGCTTGGCGATGCATCAGGGCAAACTCTTCATCGGATCCCAAAACAAAGAGATCGAAGTCTTTGATTTCCTTCATCATCTCAAATTATAATGTCAAATCTCCGAGGAGCGATTATTTATTTTAAACGATGAAAATAATAATCGTTTTAATTTAACATAATTGCCCAAAAAAGGGGATAATTATGACAACTGGTGTTCCTGATTCCACTCAAAGCAAAGCTGTCGTGTCTACGCAAACTACCCTCGTCACGCCTTTCGACGATCTGCCCCAGGAACTAATATTTAAAATATTATCCCATGTAACTCATCTAAACCAACTCCATTCCCTCTTGTTGACAAACAAAAGTCTTAAGGTCCTTGTCGAAGGGCACCCCCCTTTATGGGATGATTGGTTAAAAAAACAGTTTCCTTATTCCTCTAAAGAGGCCATTTGACCAGATTGAGAAAGCCCTGTTCGATTTTACGGAATGGCTTGAGACCGAGCATAGCATTAAAGTAGACGCACGGTTTAAAGTAGAAGACCCGCAAACAAGAGAGATTTACGAGCTCGAAAAGAAAATTCGCGACGAGTACACAAGCGATGAAGAATCGTCTGAAGCCACTTCAAGCGATGAATAGCGATCATGACTCAATACGACTCTGATGGATCGGACAACATGGTCTGATCGATCTTTTCTTGAATCAAAAGGGGCAGCCCTTCTTGATTTTCTGCTGTTTTGCGGGACCGGGTAGTTTTTTTCTTGGGTGCGAGAAGGGTGGAAATGAATTCTTGTAAACTTGCCACTTGAGATTCGAGGTCGAAGCGCTCCTCTTCTAACTTCTGCAGATCTCTCATCAGAGAAAGTTCTTCTTCACCAATCTCAACGCCTTTTTCTTCCTGAGTTTTCTGCAAGGCCATCAGCTCATTTTCTAAGCGGAAGGCCTCTTTGCGCGCAATATCGAGGGCTTGCGACTTTTCCTCGAATTGTTCGCGGAGCAATGAATATTGATGTTGCAGCTCTTTTTCCTCAGGATCGGGCTCTTCTTGCGGAATGATATTCGTCTGCTGCGATTTTAAAAGCTGTGCCTGGGCATCCTCTATGGCGTGCTGGAAGGCCGCTTCTTTGCGTTGGTAAGCACAGACATCTTGAGACAGGGTCTCACATCGCTCTTTGATTTTTCCCCGCTCTTTTTCTGAAATTTCTAGAGAGTGTTTCGTTTGCGCATAGAGCCGATTGAGACGTTCGCGTTCGGCGATATTCTCCCTGATTTCTTCGGAGAGAGAAGCCTGGAGCTCTCGGATTGCTTCATCTGCTTCCTGCTTCCCTAAAAAGATGAGGAGCCATGAGACTGCAATCGATGCCGAAAACACAGAGGACCAAAAAGGATCAATACCGGAGCGGATTGAATAGATCGAGGCCGCGATGAGTAGACCCAATGAAATGAAGAACCCTCTTTTTTTCCAGATGAGGTTTGCGGCATAGCCAGCAATAGCAATCAAGATAAGGGGTGCAAAGACCGGAGCGCATTTGGTATTGAGAATGAAAAATGCGCTTAATAATAAAAACGATCCCGCGTGCGACCAAATACACAAACAACCTGAAGAATCGGTTTTTGACGGCGTCGGGCAGCCACTGTCTTTGAGCCCGCTTCCATCGCCCAACTTATTCAAGTTGGGCTGCTTCAGCGCCGGCGTTGCCTGACTCAAATTCAGGGCGCCCTTCTTGTCAAATTCCCGATTCTTCAGGTTGTTTGTGTATAATAAGGCTTTATTCATCTTCCACTCCCACCTTTAAGTTGTGGAAAGCCTGCTTAAAATCCTGCCAACCGTCAAATATCCCAGTTCAAAGCGGTCGAGGCCAAAATGCTCATTGGGCGCATGGATGTCATCATCGCCAAGCCCGACTCCGATCATCGCCACTTCCGCATTAGAAGCGCGGGCCAAATCGACGACGATGGGGACCGAGGCGCCGCAAAAGAGGTATTTGCATGGCTTCCCAAATATCTCTTCATAGGCTAAAGCGCAGGTTTTGACAATAAAAGAATCAAGGGCGCTTCGATAAGCAGGTGCTCCATGATGCAGATCGACCTTGACTTCGATCCCTTCGGGAGCTTCATTTTTAAAATATTCGGCGATCGCTTTGCCAATTTTTTCTGGATCTTGATCGGGGACGAGCCGGCAGGAGATTTTGGCAAAAGCTTTTGCAGGGATGACCGTTTTAAATCCCACGCCGGTATAACCGCCCCATATGCCATTGATCTCGAAAGTGGGCCGCAGCCAATTGGATTCTTTGAGGGAAAAGCCCTCTTCCGAACAAAAAGCATTGACCCCGAAACTCTTCTTGTACTGTTCCAGATCAAACGTCATGTCGACACGAGACAGATGTTCTTTTGGCAGCGGCCGCACATCATCGTAGAAGTGCGGGATTTTCACCTTTCCTTGCTCATCCCAAATTCCCGCAAGCAATGAAACAAGAGCGCGGTTAGGATTCAAAGCGATGCCACCATGTGCTCCGGAATGCAGGTCGATGGAGGAATTTGAGCATTCGACATAAAGGCTGACCAGGCCGCGCATCCCCAGCGTGATCGCAGGCGTCGAAACATTGGGCATATCAAAATCGATGACCAAAAGATGGTCCGCCTGAAGCTCCGCCTCTTTTTGTTGTAATATAGCTGCGGTCCCGCGGCCGCCCGACTCTTCCTCGCCTTCGATAAAGACTTTGAGGTTGAAGTTCAGCTCTTTAGCCAGAGCAAGATAGGCCTTTATCGCCGTGAGCGAATAAAAGCATTGCCCTTTGTTGTCGACAGCTCCCCTCGCATACACGTGATTGTCCCTGATAACAGGCTTAAATGGATCGCTCTTCCATAGATCAAGCGGGTCGACAGGCTGCACATCGTAATGGTTATAAATCAAAAGAGTAGGCCGGTCTTTTCCTGCTTTCAAATGCGTGCCAAAAACGACCGGAAGCCCGGGAGTTTCCCACAGGGTAGCCTCTAATCCCATTTTTTTCATGAAATTGCACAGCCAGTCTGCTGTACGGCGCGAATCTTTTTCATAATACGGATCGGTGCTGATGCTTGGAAAACTCAAGAATGTGAAAAAGTCTTCCATGGTTTTATCGTAATGTTCTCGATACCACTTTTTCAATTGCTCAACAGTGGGCGTTATCATTTTCATCGTTTCCATCTATCTTACTCTTTTAAGTTTCAATGAGACCTTGCGCACTTTCCAGAAGATATGCAGCTAAAGAAGCGTCCCCTTCAAATGTCATTTCGACTTCCATCTTACCATCTTCGGTCGGCTCCCCACAAGTGATCAACACATAACAGGCATTTTTTTCCGCCAACGCATTCCGCAAATCTTGAGGAGAAAGATTGCTGTTACATTTTGTTTTCGGCAGTTCGATGACCATGCTGCTCAAGACCCCAGTTAAAAGTGTGAGAAAAAGGAAATTTGAACTCGACTTTACCCATTGGAGTTAGTCGCTTTCACGTCTATTTGGCCCGGGCCAAATAGACGTGAAAGCGACAACGAGCAATGGCTAAAGTCGAGTTGAATGTCCTAAATCGCACATTTTCGAATTATTATGCAAAGAAAAATGTTTTCACGCGGAGAACTCTGATTTAAGAAAATTTTATACCCATTTCCCCTCCCTTGACAGCAAGGGAGTTTAGGGGCATAATCCAGGGTTCATTTTGAGGTGGTTTATGGCTATGGGTAAACGGATCTTTTTGTTTCTTGCGGTTAACATTTTAGTTGTTGTCACCTTATCGCTTATTCTTAGCATTTTTCATGTGCAGCCGTTTTTACAAGGGTATGGACTCAACGTCAAATCCCTTTTAATTTTTTGCTTTATCTGGGGCATGGGCGGAGCTTTTATCTCGCTAGCGCTTTCGCGGCAAATGGCGAAATGGATGATGGGAGTCAAGGTGATAGATCCTGACACTGGGGATCAAGAACTCAAGCGTTTGGTGGAGACGGTTCATCAATTGGCGCGGGAGGCACAGTTGCCCGCGATGCCGGAAGTGGGGATCTTCGAATCGCCTGAGCCCAATGCTTTTGCCACGGGGCCAACTAAAAGGCGGTCTTTGGTTGCCGTATCGAGTGGATTATTGCGCAAGATGTCTCAGAAAGAATTGGAAGGAGTTCTTGCCCACGAGATTTCCCATATTTCTAATGGGGACATGGTAACGATGACTTTGATTCAAGGGGTTGTCAACGCCTTCGTGATGTTCCTCGCGCGTGTGCTGGCCTATGTCTTCTCGGGATTGGGGAGAAGCCGGGACAGTGGATCGTCGGGTTCTTATATGAGTTATATGATCTTTGTCTTTGTTTTCGAAATTGTCTTTATGCTTTTAGGTTCGATGGTCATCTGTGCGTTTTCGAGGTTCCGCGAATTCCGCGCAGACCGCGGAGGCGCTGGTCTAGCGGGGAAAGATAAGATGATTGCGGCATTGGAATCGTTGCAAAGAATGAAGCAGATTCAAGATCCACATACAGAGAAGCCTTCGTTCCAAGCCTTCAAAATCTCTACGCGCAGCAAAAGCGGGATGATGATGCTGTTCGCCACTCATCCGCCTCTTGAAACGCGGATTGAGCGTTTACGCGAATTAACTACTTATACCCTTCGTGAGTGAAAAATTTGCTGAGAAAAATTTTGCTTGACTGCACAATGATGGCATGAATTTTTTAAACGACCACGAACGAGCTCAACTCAAACTCCAACACAAGCAAGAACGAGATGGTCGAGTGCGAGATCGGATAAAAGCGGTTTTACTCCATGACAAAGGGTGGTCTCCGCAACAAATTGCAGAAGCGCTGCTCATTTCAGACCAAGCAGTTCGTAACCACATAGAAGATTATTCACTCTGTCATAAATTGAAGCCGGAAAATGGCGGCTCTGAGGAGAGGCTCTCCAAAGAGCAATCCGACGAGCTGGAAGCTCATTTACGGCAATATATACCGAAAATGATTCAAAAGTTGGGAATTTGGCAAGGCGGCTGCGCAAATTTTTTGTCTGGAGCGAGCGACCATTGTGCAAGCACAAGGCGCGAGTGAAGACAAAAAATGTGCTGCATAGCCAACGCAGCCAAAAACCAACTTTTGAGTCATTTTCGGTATACTTATCTCTGATGTCAAAGACATCATAGCCTACGTGCAAGAGACTTTTCATGTTGTCTACACGGTTCCTGGTATGCGGAACTGGCTGCAGCGCCATGGATTCTCATACAAAAAGCCAGCGCTTGTTCCTGGGAAAGCCAACAAAGAGCAGCAAGAGCAGTGGTTGGCCGAGTATGAAAAACTTCGACAAGAACTTCCTAAGGATGAGACTATCTGTTTTACAGATGGGGTTCATCCGACGCATAACGTACAGTCCGCCTATGGATGGATCAAAAAGGGCATCCGTAAAGAAATTCCAGCCAACACAGGTCGTTCACGATTAAATCTCTCCGGAGCAATTGACGTTGTGAATCACAATGTATTGATTCAGGAAGATCAGACACTGAATGCGAAATCTACAATTCGATTTTTCCAAAAAATCGAAGAGGCTTACCCGCATAAGTGGAAAATCCACGTATTTTGCGACAACGCACCATACTATCGGAATAAAGAAGTGAGGGAATATCTAAAAAACTCGAAGACCGCATTGCACTTTCTGCCTCCTTACAGCCCTAATCTGAATCCGATAGAACGATTATGGAAGTGGATGAAAGAGCGGGTAATTTACAATACTTACTATACCGAAAATGATTCAAAAGTTGGGAATTTGGCAAGGCGGCTGCGCAAATTTTTTGTCTGGAGCGAGCGACCATTGTGCAAGCACAAGGCGCGAGTGAAGACAAAAAATGTGCTGCATAGCCAACGCAGCCAAAAACCAACTTTTGAGTCATTTTCGGTATATGAGCACTTTGAAGAATTTAAGGCAGCAGTTTTAGGTTTCCTTGCCGTTCTCTCGACATTAAGCGGAGAGTCGATGCTGGGCAAAAATTTCAGAAGCCGCATCAGGGATCATTTTCGACCTATTGGAGCTTAGATGAATTTATTAACCACCCGCTCCGCAAGCTCGCTCGAGAGCAGTAGAGTAGGGAGAGGCGTCCCTCTCCCCCTCGTCAAACCGTACGTGCAGGTTTCCCGCATACGGCTTTCCTTAAAGTTTTGCATTTACTTGTGAGTCTTACTAGACCCATTCCTTTGAAGACCTGATACCATGTTTGTCCTTCACTCTTTCTAAAGCCTCTTTGACTCCTCTTATGGAGATGTCGGCGGAGTTGTTCCGCCACAAAGTGGTCCATCTTGGCGAACGTGTCAGAGGGATTTCCCAAGGAAAAATATTCTGCCCACCCGTTTAGAAATCTGTTTACCCGTTGAACGGTTTTGTCCATCGGTATAAAGTTATTTCTAGTAGTGAGCATTTCCCTGATTGTGTCCTTTGCTTTGGCAAAGGCCTTCTTCTTGGGTTCTATTTTGAGGTATCGTCCGTTGTTGTACTTACTTTTGACGTATCTCAATGTGAACCCCAGGAAGTCTAAGGAGCTCCCCTGTTGTTTCACGTCCACCACTTTGGTTTTCTCTTTGTTGATGGTTAACCCCATCCATCCTTCCAATTTATTCCTGACAAACTCTTCTGTTTGAAGTGATCTGTATCGCATGAGTATGACGAAGTCATCTGCGTATCGGATCAGCCTGGCATTGATCTGCTCTCTTGGTCCGCCTTTCTGATGAAAGACTTTATCGAACCAATGCAGGTACAGGTTCGCAAGTAGTGGTGATATCACCCCTCCTTGTGGTGTACCCTGTGTGGGATAAGTGATCGTTGGATCTCCTTTATCTTTTGAGATTTCCACGATCGGTGCTTTGAGCCACAACCTGATCAGTCTTAGTACTGAGCTGTCTGTGACTCGCATCCGCACACATGCCATGAGTTTGTCATGTGGTATTGAGTCAAAGTACCCTTGCATATCCGCGTCGTATACTGTCGTTCTCCCTTGCTTGATTTCTTCCATGATTTCTCGGATGCCGTCATGTGCGGAGATCCCGGGTCTAAACCCATAGGAACATTCCAAGAAATCAGTTTCAAAGATCGGCTCAAGGATTAGCATTATCGCCATCTGAACGACACGATCTTTGATAGTTGGTATCCCCAGCGGACGTTTCTTTCCATCTGCTTTGGGGATGTATACTCTACGTATTGGTTTGGGTTTGTAGGTTTTATTCTGAAGCTCTTCTTGGATTTCGGTTAACAGTTTCCTTGGGCCTCCCTCTTGTCTTTCAATATCTTCAAATGAGACATTGTCAACTCCCGGAGATCCTTGGTTCTTACGTACCAATATCCACGCCGCTTCCAAAACATCGGGTCTATTGACCTGATTGTAGAGCGAGTAGAACCGGAATTTTGGTTCTTCTTTGGCTTTTCGTGCCAGCTTCTGCCTCAGGAGGATCACTTTGGGATGTATTCCCTTGCTGAGATCGCTTTCTTGCAATCTCTTTAGGGTTGTATCTTCTTCCGTAGTAGGTGTCATACCAATCGGGTTCTCCTCTATCTTACAGATTCTCACTTTAAGCAGGACCCCTTGGCTCCACAGACATTACTCTGCTTCTTCGCTACTATGGGTCCATCCGACTTCCCTTGCGGCCTCTGTCTGGTTATGTATTCCCATCCATCGTTGAGTTTAACTCGCCTCAAGGGATCTCACAGGTTTCGTCGTTAATCTTTATGCACGCGCCATCTACCTTTACCCCGACAAGGACACTGGGTGCTTCTGCCTATGTCTTCCCCAGTGTTGGCAGGTTTCGTTATCTCTGAAAACTTGACCCCTTGCAGATATTCTGGTAACGAGGCTTAAAATAGTTTATTTGCATTATGGCTCATGCATTCGCTGTCAACGCTTCGGCTACTGGGTTGCCCCAGTATCCGCATGACTCGCTTCATGTCGTATAGGCACTTACATGGTGACCTCCTTACATGTCACTAAATTAACGCGACTTATCCTGTCGCACCAGAGGTCACAGAGGGGGAACCGAATACCCTAACGGGTAAAATCATTGGCGCAGCAATTGATGTCCATCGAGTATTAGGCCCAGGTCTTCTTGAATCAGCCTATGAAACTTGCTTAAACTATGAGTTGCGCTTAAGAAAATTAAAAGTGGAATCACAGAAGCCGATACCAGTTTTTTATAAAGATGTCATGCTCGATTGTGGATATCGTGCAGACTTGGTACACCGAAAATGACTCAAAAGTTGGTTTTTGGCTGCGTTGGCTATGCAGCACATTTTTTGTCTTCACTCGCGCCTTGTGCTTGCACAATGGTCGCTCGCTCCAGACAAAAAATTTGCGCAGCCGCCTTGCCAAATTCCCAACTTTTGAATCATTTTCGGTATAGTTGAAGATCAAATCATTGTAGAAATTAAGTCTGTAAGCGCTCTAGCCTCTATTCACGAATCACAGCTTCTGTTTTAGTTGAAACTGGCTGATTGTAAGATTGGACTTCTGATCAATTTTAATGTGAAATACTTGAAAGAAGGTATTCGTCGCATGAAATTATAGAATTTCCCCCTCTGTGACCTCTGTGCTCTCGAGCGAGCTTGCGGAGCGGGTGGTAAAATGGATTCCTTTTTGGAATCGAGGTTGGAAAGGGCAGCGATTTTGACAAGTTTTTCTCAATTCTTCAGTTTTCTTGTGTATAACCTGAGTTTTGGGTTCAGATGAAGTGAACCAAGGCCTTAAGGCCTGGGATTATTATGGCGATTTGGGAGGGGCTTCGAACCCCTCCCAAATGTCGTTTTTTGAAATACCCGGCCCTTAAGGGCCGGGTTTCCGCCGGAGGACGGATGAACTCAAAACTCAGGTTACTTAGCCGAAGCCTGATTTTCCCAATATTTATTGATGGTCTCTGCAACCGCTTCGTGGAGCTGTTCGTTGGCTTCAGGAAGGCGATCGACGACTGATTGGGCCCACTCGTAATATCTGTCGATGCGGGTCTGCGTCCAGTCAGGGGGCGGGTTGTTGTAAAGATCATTGAGGTTGAACAATTTGTCAGCAAGTTTGATCTGCGCAGCACCTAAGGATTTATGAGAAGCATTGATCACTTGAGAACGTTTGCGGGCCTCTTTTGCAAGGGATTTGTCGTCGGTGACTTCGCGGACGAAACCGGCGACTTGTTTACCAAATTTTTTCTCAATCTCTTCGAAGGTGGTTTGCGTATCTTCGACAGTATCGTGTAAAAGAGCGCCGATAATGACAGCTGTTTCTCTAATCTCGCCGACCCCCATGAGATTGTACGCAACACCGATCGGGTGGGAAATGTAGGGTGTTTTTTCTTTGTTCTTGCGCGTTTGGAAACGGTGCTTTTCAGCAGCGAAATCGATGCTGGAACAGATTTCTTGGATCTCTTGAGCGGTCATGCTCTTTTCTTTTTGAAAAGCTGTGCGGAGGGCTTCAGCCAATTGATCAAAATTCTTCATAACAACTACATCATTGTGCGCCAATTCAGATAGCTTTTGTCTTGTGTCTTGAAGAGCTTGTTGAACAGGGTTTTCTGTTTCTTGAATGATTGAAACCGTGGGCTTTTCTTCAGAGGAAAAACCAACTGACACTGCAGCTGTTGCAGCGGTGATCAAACATATTAAGCTTTTTCCCATTGAAATTCTCCTTATTTAAAGTAGAAGAACCAGGATACTCTTTTAGGGATTTATATAAAATATATTAAATATTTTAATGACGGGGTTGTATACCGAAAATGATTCAATCATTTTCGGTATATGTCCGATGTTAAACTTTCTCTTACTTTAGCGAGAAGGGCCGCAGGATGATCGAGCGCGACAAGCTTATTATCTTCCATAATAAAAACTTGATGGGGATGAATGATGTCGCAAAGATTCTTTAAACTTTCGCATTTCAAAACGATGAAGTCCACCTCAGCAAGAGAAGATAAGACGGAGACAAACTCCGCATCGGGATCATTGTCGCGGAGATAAACAATGAGTTTTTTCTCCCTGTCCTTAGAGGAAAGTTTGCGCAGCGATCTGAAAATAGCTGTAGACATCCCCTGTTCGCTGTCGAGGCCGAAAACGGTATACCGTTTCCCTTTTAAAGCTTGCTGCAAAGCAAACAGATGCTCTTCATCGAAGATTTTATTTTCGACATCAAATTCCAAAAGCCGTTCGGCCATCTCGGAAAGATTGATGCGAGCGCAGCCCAATCTTTCAATGGCCATGCCTGCAGCAATATTCGCGAGCTGGGCGGCATATTTGATATCTATTTTATTGGCAAGGGCGACGCTGATCATGGAAAGTACAGTATCGCCGGCTCCTGTGACATCTTTCACCTCTTTCGAGCGGACGGGGAAATCGAATTGCTGACCGGCCTTATTGAACAGAGAGATGCCGGCTTCCGAGCGTGTGACCAAAAGCATCTCTACGCCGCATTTTTGCAAAATGACATTGGCAACGTGATCGAGCGGGGCTTCTGGAGGAAGCTTTGCCGCTGCATATGCTTCAGCAAGATTGGGCTTGATGACTGAAGCTCCATGATATTTGGAAAATTCATCTCCTTTAGGATCGACAATTACAGGGATCCCTTTTTCTGAAGCCAGTTCAATTGTCTTTTTGAGGAGGGAGCGTGAGAGAAACCCTTTGCCGTAATCGGAAACGGCAACGATTTGGACATTGTCCATTAAAGGAGGAAGGCTTTTGAGAATTTCTTCTTCCAGTGCTTCAGGCAAGAAGCTCACGGTTTCAAAATCGACGCGCAAGATTTGTTGGGAATCTGCAATCAGACGATTTTTTACAGGTGTTTTGTACCCTTTTTGCAAGATGAGATTGCTGACGTCGACGCCTTCGCGCTCTAAAGCTTCGCGCAGCATTTCTCCAGCGACATCATAGCCGATGCGGCCTACTGCGATGACTTCAGCTCCGAGCGAGATCAAGTTTAAGACGACGTTTCCAGCGCCGCCTGGAAGGCTTTCTTCTTTTTGGGCGTGGAGGACGGAGACGGGGGCTTCCGGGGAGATCCGTTTGACTTTACCTGTCGTGTAAGTGTCCAGCATGAAATCGCCGATGACCAGCACCCGAACTCGGCTGAACCGGCTCAACATTCCGCTTAGCTTTACCATCGTTTGTCCTCGAGTAAGTAGTTCCTGATGTAATCGATGACGGCCTCTTCAATCGAATACCTGCAAAACGAAGCCTCCCCTGTTTGCCTTATATATTTGCTCATATCCGCACAGGTATAATTCTGATATTGCCCAAGAAGCTGTGCCGGCATATCGATGTATTCGATTCGAGCGGGCTTGTTCAATGCTTTGAACACGGCCGTCGCCAGGGTGTTCCACGTTGTCGTTTCGCCTCTTCCAATATTAAAAATGCCACAGATCTCATTTTTTAAGAAATCACATGTCATCCGGACCGCATCTTTGACATAAATGAAATCCCGGCATTGGTCTCCATCTGTAAAACGGGCAGGTTCAGAGGATTTAAAAAGACGGATGATCCCCTCTTTTTGAGCAATCGGCAGCATTTTAAAGACCATAGAAGCCATCGGCCCTTTGTGGTTTTCGTTGGGACCGAACACATTGAAATATTTCAATCCGACAATTTTATCGAGAACTCCTTGCCGTTTTGCCCAAACGTCAAAATGAGATTTAGAAAATCCATAGAGGTTGAGCGGTTTTAATTCTTCCAGGAGAGTGTGGTCGTCGCTAAAGCCTAAAGAGCCGTCGCCATAGGTCGCCGCCGATGAAGCGTAGATGAACCGTTTGCCATGCATTAACGCGTATTCGGCGAGCCGTAAGGTATAGCGGAAATTATTTTCCATGAGATATTCGGCATTCATCTCCATCGTATTGGAACAGGCTCCTAAGTGGATGAAAGCTTGGACGTGGTCCTGCTTCCCTTTCAACCATTGGAACAGATCGTGGCGAGAGATGAAATCGAGGTATTTTTTATCGGCGAGGTTTTTCCCCTTCTCTGCGTTTTTGATGTCGTCGACGAGAAGGAGATTGTGAAATCCCTTCTCATTGAGATATTGCGCGGTGCACGAACCAATGAATCCCGCAGCTCCGGTCACGACAATGCATGGATTTTTTGATTTCATCCAAGCCTCTTTAAAATGACCTTGCCTTCTTTTTCGTCGATCAAGACAAATCGATCCAGACTTTGTTCATAGCAATACACATCCGCTTGAGCGATGTCGAACCACCATCCATGGACGCGGAGCTGTTTTCTTTCCACGCGCTCCTGAACAAGGGGATAGCTCATAATATGCTGCATCTGCTCAAGCACGTTGATCTGAGAGATTTGATTGTGCTCGGACAAAGCCGGATTGATGCTCATCCCTTTTCTTGCTTTATGCAAAGATTCTTCCCCATATTTAAGCCAAGAATTGAGATGGGAGCAAGAAGAATCCTTTTTTCCGGCCAGGGCCAGCATGGCCCCGCATTCCGAATGTCCGCAAACGATAATGTCGGACACTTTCAAAGAGTGTAAGGAAAATTCAATGGCCGCGGCCACACTAGTCTCCTGTGAAGAAACAGAAGCGGGAGGGACCAGATTGCCGATGTTTCTCAGGACAAATAAATCGCCGGGATCTGTCGACGCAAAGACATTGGGCGCAACTCTGCTGTCCGAACAACAAATGAAGAGAGCATCGGGCTTCTGCCCGAGTGCCAGTTTTGCAAAGAGAGTACGATTTTCTTGAGTGAGGCTTTTCCTAAAATCGACGATTCCCTGAATCAGCTTTTTCATCGATTCCTTTGCATTATGAGGAAAGAAGAATCACTTCTTCTTTCCTCTGATATTATTCTTTTTGTTGAGCCGGCGGCGCCTGTTCTTCAGGAATTTCCATTCCGCTATGCACTTTTAAAGTGACATGCGCTGGAACGCCTTCTTTGAGTTTGAGATTGATCGGATGCACGCCCAATGTTTTGATGGGATGCAGGAAGAACGACATTGCGGCGCTCGATCGCGATCCCCTCTTTCTCAAATAGACGGACGATATCGAGGGCGGCAACGGAGCCGTACATGTGTCCATCGGGATCGACTTTGACTTCGATCGAAAGGACCATGCCTTCGATTTTTTTGGCCAATTCTTCAGCTTCTTTGCGATCGACTCTCAGCGCGTTTTGACCGCTCTTCTTTGAGCTTTGCCTGCAGGCGCAATGTAAACTTGTCGGCGACCACAGCCTTTTTTTGCGGAAGCAAATAATTGCGGCTGTAGCCGGGCTTCACGCTAACGACATCGCCGCTGCGGCCGAGATCTTCGACATCTTCGATTAATAATAATTGATTTCGCATATGTATTTCTCCTTTTATTCTTGAGCGACAAACGGCAACAGCGCCATGTGCCTTGCTCTCTTAATCGCTTGGGCAAGTTGCCGTTGATGATAGGCGGAAACCCCTGTAATGCGGCGCGGAATGATCTTGCCGCGTTCGGTGATGAATTGGTACAAAGTATTGATATCTTTGTAATCGATATGGCGCACGCCTGCTGCAGTAAAAGGGCACTGCTTTGCGTTTTTTGACGAAAATCCCTTCCAAGGAAGGAGGAGCTTTCTCTTCTTTTCCTTTTTGTTGGTGTGCTCATGGTTCTCCTCATTCCTGAATTAAGGGTTTAAATTCAATTTTCTCTGGAACTGCTTCGGTGCGCAGCGTCAAAAAGCGGATGAGGTCTTCATTGAGATGGTACTCTCGCCACATTTCTGTCAGATTTTGAGTTGGCGTAGAAAAATAGAGCAGGAAATAGTGCCCTTCTCTTCGTCCATTGATCTCATAAGCCAGTTTTTTGCGGCCTTGATCGAACACTTTGTGAATTTCTCCACCGCGGCCTGTGATGCCCGTCGTGATTTTCTCGAGCGCTTTTTGCCGGGCTTCATCGCTCAGCGTCGCGCTTAAGATGTACATCCCTTCGTAAAGATGTTTTCTCTGTTTAGCCATTTTTTTCTCCTTCTTCTTTCTCTTCTTGTAACTTTGCATTAGCGGTCTTGCATTGCCATTGCGATTCCGGCCGCAATCCACAATTCGAGCACTTCTATTGCTTTTTCTGTCATCTCTTCGAATCGTCTTGCTCTCTTCTTGAGTAAATTTGCCGAGGACATAATCTGTCGAGCTCTTCTTGCCCAGGAGCGCCGACCCCGATCCTCAGCCGCGCATAGTGCTGGGTATTCAAATGCGCTTCTATGCTTTTCAATCCATTGTGCCCGCCGCTGCTTCCTTTGCTCCGCATGCCGAGTCGTTCCGATCGGCAGCGCGACATCGTCGCAGACGACCATCATTTGATCGAGGGCACTTTGAAATAATCGATGCATCGCCTCACCGCATCACCGCTTGAGTTCATGAATGTCGTCGGCAGAGCAGCAATCCTTTTTTTCCGCAAATCTGTCCTTGGGCAACATCTCCAATCAGATGGGAAGCGTGCTTAAAACTTAAACCCGTGTTTTTTTGCAAGCGATTGCACAATGTTAAATCCGACGTTATGCCTTGTCTTTTTATAGGCCTCGCCGGGATTTCCCAAACCGACGATCAAATAGTTTTCTTCGTTGCGTTCCATTATCTCTTCGCAATCACAACAACTACTTCTTCAGGGCTCGCCAGTGGTTTTACACCGCTTGGCATTGCGAGGTCTTTCAACCGTTTGGACTGCCGAATCCCCAAATCTTTGACATCGACGATAAACTCGGTAGGGATGTTCTTCGGCAAACACTTCACTTTCACATGGCGGATCGACCTGGCGTAAAAAACCGCCGAACTTGATCCCCATGCAATCGGCGACACCAATGCAATTGACGGGCACTTTCACGCTGACCGGAACATTATCGACGAGCTCTTCAAAATCGATATGGGAGACGTGATAAGTCGTCAGATGGTATTGAATGTCTTTGATGATAGCGCGGCGCTCTTTCTTGCCATCGGAAAGGGTAAAAACAGTCGTCGGCAATTGCCGGGCTTCATTTCGCGCAAAACCGCGCTAAATTCTGCTCCATTGACAATCAATTTTTCCGGTTGGCCTTTCGAAGAATAGATGAATCGCAGGAATATTTCCTTCCCGGCGAATCTCTTTGATATCTTTCTTCTTCTCGCCAACGCGTTCTTTCACTGCGAGTTTCATAAATTTCTCCAATTTTAAAAAAATCTTTCAAAAGTAACTTTTAGTGTAGGGGACTAGTTATAGAGGGAAGAGATCGATTTGGCACCGAGGATCGATTCGATCGCTTTGCCAAAGAGCGGGGCCACAGAGACGATCTCCAATTTCTTGCGGTCTATCGTCTCGGGAGCAGGAACGGTATTGCTCATCACTATTCTTTCGATCCCGCTGTCCTCTAACATCCTTCACCGACAAACAAACCATGGGTGACAGCGGCCCAAATGCGCTTAGCACCAGCCTGCTTGCACACCCGTGCAGCAGTTTTCAGCGTTCCCCCAGTCGAACACATGTCGTCGACGAGAAGAACATTTTTATCCTTGACGTCGCCGATCAAGGCCGCCATTTCCACTTGTTTTGCACTTACGCGACGCTTATCGACGATAGCGAGATCGACTTTCAAGGCCTCGGCATAAGCCCGGGCCAATTTGATGCTTCCGATATCCGGCGTCGACAACGACGACCTCTCCCATCTGCTGTTTGGCTAAAGCCTCTACAAGCAGCGGGCGGGCATAGAGATTATCGACGGGAATGTCGAAAAACCCCTGGATCTGCTCAGTATGCAAATCCATCGTCAGGACTCGCGTCACACCCGCTGTTTGCAGCAGGTCCGCGACGAGTTTTGCCGTAATCGGCTCGCGCTCCTTCCCCCTTCTGTCCTGCCGCGCATACCCATAATAGGGAATGACAGCGATGATCGAACGGGCGGACGCGCGTTTCATAGCATCGACTAAAATCAATAGTTCCATGAGATAGAAGTTGGGATGGCGCGCTATAGATTGCACTATAAACACATCCCGACCACGGACGCTCTCTAATATTTGAACGCCTATCTCGCCATCTGGAAACATTTCGATGCGCGCTTTTCCCAGCGAAATCCCCAAACAATCGGCCATTTGCTGCGCAAGCTCCGGATGAGAGGTGCCAGCAAAGAGCGTGTAATCATTGTTTTGAGACATTTAAGCTCGCTGAGATAAATAAGTATTACAAACTCAAATTGGGGTGGAAGGATTCGAACCTCCGAATGGCGGTACCAAAAACCGCTGCCTTACCACTTGGCGACACCCCATCAACAAAAGTCTATGATGTCATTTGAATTAAGGAGCTATGCTAATAGGTCGCCCAATAAAATGCAACTTGGTTCAAAACAAACAAAAGTGTTGAGGCAAAGTTCATTGAAAACCCCTCCGCCATCGGCGCGTGCGCAAGCGCAAGGCACCTCAGTTGGTTTTTTAAATTATTTACAAAGCATGATTTCAAAAATTCCACTCTCCTTATAAACAGCCAAAAATTTCTTCGTATTTTTGAAGAATGTTTAATACATCTACTTAATAATAAGCTACTTATTATGGTTCTGTATTCATAAAAAGATGCTATTTTTGTGAAATTTACCATAACCCTGTTGCATGCCTTCACTTCACGTCCTTGTGCCTGATTAACTGCACACAGTATAGGTTTTTTATTTATAACCGCGTCTGTTATGGTAAAATTTTGAGAGAGATTGCTCATTTATGAATTATGCTGAAATTTCTAAAGAAACTATCAACTTTCTATATCAAAGCCGCGAAAGCTTAAATAAATCCCCTTTAAATGCTGCAATTCGAATTTTAGCCGAACTACGCGTCTCGCAAATCAATGGATGCGCTTATTGCTGTCGCCTTCACACCAATGAAGCCCGAAAGCTTGGCATATCCCAGGAAAAGCTTGATCTGCTTCCTGCTTGGCACAATTCAACATTATTTACTTCTGAAGAAAAAATTGTCCTCCAATGGGTAGAAGCCACCACCCATTTAGATCAAGATTTAAGCCAAGTTAAACAAAAGCTTAGCCAGATCTATTCGGAAAGACAAATTGTCGACTTGACTGCATGCATTGGAATCATGAATGCCCTCAACCGGATTGTAATTAGTCTCCGAGACTAAGACCAAGTAATTTCTGACGACAATGCCATCAGTTTCTCATGATGATCTCTTGTTAAGAGCGTAGATCTTATTTTTAACTCCCCAGATAAGGCACAAAACTCCCCAGATAACGGGCTTGTATGGGGAGTCTCAGGAGTTATGCCCTGAGTAAAAAAGTTCTAACAAATTAAACTTCTGTGCCGAGAAGGCTTGCTCGTAGAAGTCTCCAAAGGGCCATTTGACCCCTATAAAGTCTTTATTTTACCTAAAGTTAAACCCTGAAAACCAACCCCGAAGTTTTTAGCTTCGGGGTTCTTCGGGGTTCACTTGCTGAGGGAATCATTTTCCCAAGAACCAAAGACCACTGGATGACCACTAACTTCCTAAAAGTGGCAACAGATCGCCAAAAATCACAATAGACTGAAATGGCGCAAGTCGCTTATACTTTTGCTGTTAGTTATTGCGATTTGCTGCCAAGTTAAGGCACTCCGCGGACTCATAAGGAGCCTCGAATTTGGAACTCGCTACGGCCATGGGACATCGCACCTTGGAAATGCTTCAAAGATACACCCACCTCGATGTTCAAACCACTAAGAAATTTAGCAACCATATTTCTGATAAAATTCTTCATGTGGACAAAGAAATCAACTGATATAGAGCTTCAATCGATGTCGCTCGGTAGGTTACATTTTATGTTATTGATAATGAATGATTTGAAAATTAGCTCGATTAATAGTACCAACTCATGGTACCATACATATAAGTGAGAGAAGTGAATGAATAAAAAGCATGAACGAACGCTCGAAGCAATTTTCAAAATTCCAGTTCAATCAAACGTTATCTGGAAAGATTGCGAAAAACTTCTCGAAGCCCTGGGAGCCGTGATTTCTGAAGGCGAAGGGTCGCGAGTCAGGATTGTTCTGAATGGGGTGAAGTCTGTATTTCATCGACCTCATCCACAGAAAGAAACTGACAAGGGAGCATTAGTCTCCTTGAGAAAATTTTTAGATAATGCAGGTATCAAACCAAAGGGGAGCAAAAAGCCATGATGAAATATAAAGGATACATCGGACATGTCGAATACGACGATGAAGCCAAGATTTTTCATGGAGAAGTCGTTGGCTTAAGAGACATCATAACCTTTCAAGGAAAAAGCGTTGAAGAACTGGAACAAGCATTTCATGATTCTATTAACGATTATCTCAATTGGTGCAAAGAAAGAGGGGAAAAACCAGAAAAAACATTCTCTGGCACTTTTAATCTTAGGATTCCTCCTGAACTACATGCAAAACTTGCTCTTCATGCAAAAACTATAGGAATAAGCCTGAATTCTTACGTTACCGAAAAACTACTTTCAGCTGTTGAGTGACTGCTCCCTCGCCTAAAGGCGAGGGCTTCTAGGGATTGCTCCCAGGCCATCCAATCCGAGGGCCAAAATATTCTGCGCTGCGTTGATATCCCTTGTTGTCCTATACCCACACTGAGAACAGCAGTGCGTCCCCTCTGAAAGTCTTTTTTCTTCTCGATACCCGCATCACAAAATTCCTATTTTATTTTCTGAGGGAGTTGAAAAAATCACAGATATTTTCAGCCATGGCCTGAGGTTCTTCAAACCAAGGGAAATGACCTCCACGTGGAAAAGTTTTCCATTTCTGAATATTGTAAAAACGCTCCGCCCATTCTCGGAGGGGACACACTGTATCTTTTGGAAATGAAGCCACCGAAGTGGGCACTTCTATCCTTTCACCTGGTTGCAGAATCCACGGAGTTTTACTGAATTCATAATAGAGGCGCATGGAAGAAGAAATCGTCTGGGTAACCCAATAGAGGGTGATGTTGGTCAACAGTTCATCTTTTGTAAATGGACTTTGGTTCCAATCTGACCAAGAACGAAATTTTTCAATAATCCATGCTGCGAGACCAACAGGCGAATCATTGAGAGCATAAGAGAGTGTCTGCGGTTTTGTCGATTGGAGATGGTAATATCCCCCTTCAATTTCATACCACTGACCATGTTTGGCGGCTAAAGCTATCTCAGCTTCGGACATTTCTCTTGTTCCTGGATAAGGAGATTCAGGAAGGCCTCTGAACACACTGGTTACTTGAATGCCTAAAACATGTTGGGGAAAATCATATGCTAAACGGGCTGTAACGGTGTTACCCCAATCTGAACCACACGCACCAAAGTGAGTGTATCCGAGTACGTCCACCATCAATCGTTTCCATAGATGAGCAATTTGCGGAACATGGAACCCAGTATGCTTGGGGCGATCAGAAAATCCAAATCCGGGAATCGAGGGGACAATGACATCAAATGAATCGGTAAGAAGAGGAATAATTTTCGTCATTTCGTAAAATGAACTTGGCCAGCCACTGGTCAAAATGAGAGGAAACGAGGAAGATTTTTTCCCTTTTTCATAAATGAAATGGATATTCACATTGTCAATTTTCTCGCGGAAATGAGAAAAAGTGTTTAGCTTTTCCTCCTGGGATCGCCAATTAAACTGATTCTGCCAATGATCTACGAGTTCTTTCAAATAGGAAAGATTGGTTCCATATTCCCAGCCCGCATTCTCGATCTCATCAGGCCATCGAGTTAACGACAATCTCTCTTTCAAGTCATCTAGGATTTTATCGGCTACTTGAATTTTATAAGGCGATAAGTTTTTCACATTCATTTTTTTGTTCGAATTGTCCATAAATAGTTTTTTTCTTCATCTTAAATCATCATTTTAATATAGAACCAAAACACGCCTCAGGCGTCAAATGTTTTCGTGCATAAGAGCGAGCTCCTCTCGAGAGCCGCCGCCGCAAGCTTTCAGAGCCGGCCAACGCTAGAATGGCTTTGGCGAACTCTTCGGGAGTGTCGGCGAGGAGATAAGCGCGGCCGCTTTCTTCGCGGAGGCCTTGCGCGCCTGCGCTTGTGCTCACAAGGGGCACCCCGTAAGCGATCGCCTCTACGGTCTTAATCTTCAAACCGCTTCCATATAAGACGGGATTGATTGCGACATCGATGCTTTGATAATAGTCCTTAAGGGAAGAAAAAACTTTTCCCCTCGCAAGGCTAGGGGTAAAAATCGAGAGCGGGGAAGCACTCATCATTCCATTCACAATGCATTTTTGCGCCCAATCCCCAAGCAGGGGCATCACTTTATCGTGGAACCATTGGATTCCATCGACGTTGGGCCAAGAAGGGCTTCCAAAAAAACTGATTGCTTTGATCTCTTGTCGGATAACAATTTTAGCTTCGGGAACGACCGGGTGCGGGCAAAGCAGGAGCCGGTCTTCGCTGAGCATGGGCATCACCTTTTCAATCTCTTCTTTTTGCAGGAACATCACTCTGTCGAATTTGCGAAAATGATCGATCTCTTCTTCATAAGTGATGGTGCCGCTGGTTTTGCGATTGAAGGCTTCAAAAGATTTTACCCTTTCAGAAAAAAGATCGAGCGCATCGAGATAGACTGCCGTCCCCTGCAACGGAATGTCCGCGATCCAATGCAGATGGATGTATTCGGCAATGATCAGGTCATGCTTTGCTTTTTCTAGATAGGTTTCTAGTTGTTTGCGTTTGCCCTGTTCTTGAAAGACGGGGCCGGGAATGGGGCACGGCTCGCTGCCAAGATAATAAAGAGTAAAGTGGCTGCGGCACGAAAGAAAACGGCAAAGCTCGAGGATGCGCGCATTGCTGCCCAGTCCGATTCTCCAGAAAGGAATGTCTGTGATCAAGGCGATGTTTTTCATAAAATTTACTATTAACAGTAGCGCCAAATATCCAACTAACATTAAAAAAATAATTATATATAGGTTAGAAGGATATGCATATCGTCCAGATTGTAACGGAGCTCTGCCCAATCGCCAAAGTCGGGGGATTGGCGGATGTCATCTATGGCCTTTCGAAGGAATTGTCCAAACAAAAGCACAAAGTAGAGATCATTCTCCCCAAATACGACTGTTTGAATTACGGGGGATTGAAGAATTTAAAAGTGGAATTTAGGGAGCTTTGGTCCTACGAAGGAACGCACCAATATAACAATACCATTTGGTCAGCAGAGATCGACGGCCTCAAAGTGCTGCTCGTCGAACCTCACCATCCTCAATATTATTTCAGCCGCGGGATCATTTACGGCTGCCACGACGATATCGACCGGTTCGTCTACTTTTCTCGCACAGCGATCGAATTCCTCTTCAAATCGGGAAGGCAGCCCGATGCCGTTCATGTCCACGATTGGCCGACAGCCTTAGTCCCCGTGCTTTACAAGGAAATGTACAAACCGCTTGGTTTTAAGACAGGAGGAACGGTTCTCACCATCCACAATATGGAGCATCAGGGGCGATGCCAGCCCTTCAATCTTACGCGCGCCGGCTTGCGCGGAGACAGCTATCTCGAACCCGATAAAATGCAAGATCCTTATTCCTCCAGCCACATCAACTTACTGAAGGGAGGCATTGAATATGCGGATAAAATCACCACTGTTTCTCCCAATTACGAAAAGGAGATCCAAACTCCTGAAGGGGGTTTTGGACTAGAAGAGGCGCTGATTAAAAACCGGAAAAAATTAAAAGGGATCCTCAATGGGATCGATGAAGATTTTTGGAACCCGGAAAAAGATCCCCATCTTGTCCATAAATACTCGACGTACAGCATCGATAAACACAAACTTCCCAAACTCTTAGACGCAAAAAAAGAAAATAAGCGGCAATTGCGCACGCATTTTGGTTTGAAAGAAACAGACGCTCCTCTGATCGGCTCCGTGACCAGGCTGGTCCCTCAAAAAAGTCCGGAACTCATCAAATACGCGCTCTACCGAACAGTAGAAAAAGGGAGCCAGTTTATTTTATTAGGGACATCGCCGATCCTTTCGGTGCAAAAAGAGTTCGAAGCGCTCCAAGAGGAGTTTAAAAATAATGAAAACGTCTCCGTTCTATTGGACATCGACGAAGCGTTGGCCCATCAGATTTTTGCAGCCTCCGACCTGGTGGTCATCCCTTCGCTTTTTGAGCCTTGCGGACTCACTCAACTGATTGCCTTAAGGTATGCCGCCATTCCGATTGTTCGCTTAACAGGCGGCCTTGCGGACACTGTCTTTGACATCGACACTTCCTCGAAACCTGCCGAAATGCGCAATGGGTTTACCTTTGATTTTCCCGATCGCAAAGGGATCGATTGGGCGCTGACCCGCGCCTTAGATTGTTTCAAGCGCGATAAGCAGAAATGGCAATCCCTGCTTGTGAATGGAACGCGCCAAGATTTCAGCTGGAAGCATTCTGCTCAAGACTATTTGTCCCTCTACCATCAACTCGGCAAAGAAGAAACAGTAAAACTGAAGAAAGTCAAATCAGCCTAGTCCCACAGCCTTTCGGATATATCTGCGGTTGGCAATGATGTACTCGGTTCCCGAAAAAAGGGTATAGACCGCCGAGACGAGCACGCTATAAAAACTGATCATCCTCAATAATTTGATGTCTAAATACCCCAAAGAATACGGGATCATCAGGATCAAAATAAAGAAGACCACTGTGCCTTGAACGACGGCTTTGATTTTGCCAGAAAGGCGCGCGGCAAGTGCAATGCCCCGAAGCGCGCAAAGGGTGCGCAGTGTGCTGATGATCGTATCGCGGTAGAAGAACACGCAAACAAGCAAGAGCGGCAATTGGATGACTCCTTGGGTGAAAGCGAGAAAAGCCGATAATCGAAAGATGCTGTCTGCCATAGGGTCCAAAAGTTTGCCGAGATCGGTCACCTTATTTTGCTTGCGCGCTAAAGCTCCATCAAAAGCATCGGAGAGTTCCGAAACTCCTGCTAAGAGCAATAAGATATAAGGAAGCCAGGCAAGGCTGATTCCCAACTCCTGCGAATAAAGGTAGACAAGCAGGAAGATCGGTCCTAGCAAGATTCTCGAAAGAGTAAGAACAAGTGCAATACTCATGGATCGACTAAAATAAAATTATTAATTCTAATAAGAGGTATATTCATTTTCCCTTTTTTTAGGAAGCGGCAACAGCAAGTTTGTTGTGTGATTCCTTCAAAGCCAACTGTCCACAAGCGGCGGCGATATCTTTTCCTTTGGTGTATCTCCACGTGGTAACAATTTCATACGAATTCAAGATGCGGCGGAATTCTTCTATCGTCTCTTTTTCTGGGCGCTTAAGTTTCAGGCCCGGAACAGGATTATAGGGAATGAGGTTCACGGTACATGGCTGGCCCTTCAATAAAAGCCCCAGCTCCTCGGCATGTTCGGGGAGATCGTTGATCCCATGGATGAGGGTATATTCATAGGTGATATCTCTTTTACTCTCTTTAGCAAAAGCGAGCATGGCAGCGATGATCTCTTCTAATGGATATTTGCGCGCGTATGGAATGATTTTTTTTCGGGTGTGCTGATTGGGTGCGTGCAAAGAAAGGACGAGATTGACCTTCAAGTTTTCTTTCATAAACCGGCGGATCCCTTCAATGACCCCGACTGTCGAAACCGTGATCCTGCGCTGGGAAAGATTAAGCCGGTTGGGATCGTTCAACAACGCAATGGATTCGAGGACATTGTCGTAATTTTCAAAAGGTTCCCCCATGCCCATGAACACAACATGGGACACCCTTTCCCCTTGAGGGTGTAAGAAAAGATCCGTTTGATAGACCTGCTCAAAAATCTCCGCGGGCGTCAAATTGCGAAGAAAGCCTTCTTTACCGGAGGCGCAAAAAGCACAGCGGGCAGGGCATCCGACTTGAGAAGAAACACATACAGTGCGGCGTTCTTTAGAGCAGATCAAGACAGATTCTACGAGTTTGCCGTCCGACAATTCCCACAGAAACTTGATCGTTTCTGCGTCTTTGGACCTTTCCACATTCTTTTGGACGATGGAAGAGAGGGAGAATTTTTCTTTCAGCTTCGTGCGCAGCGCTTTATTGAGATCGGTCATTTGGTCCCAGTCGCAAACTTTTCGTTCGTAGGCCCAATGAAAAATTTGCTTGGCGCGGAAAGGTTTTTCCCCTTCTTTGCTGAGGAGCTGCGATAGCTCCTCCAAGTGCATACTGTGGAGTGATTGCATCTGTTTTGTTTAGTAAATGCTTCGACTGCTGAGCATTTTATCAAAAAGAGCTTGTTTTTTGAATTGGATTTTTTGAAGTTGCCGCGAAGCCTCTTTATGCTCTTCTAGAGTTTGATAAATATTTTCCGAGATGCGGCGGTATACTTTTTTATCCATATTCAATTTCGAAATAAAAAGAGCACTCGAAAGCAATGGTTTTAAATCCTTTTTTTGATCGAAATGAACCGCACAACTCATCACGTAAGATAAAGTAATCTTTTCTCCCACATCAAATGAAGTTGCCATAAATACACCTCTTTTTTGGCAATTATTTTATAAGATTACCTCTTAAGAGGCAACCCTATAATTCTTTGGCGTTTACTAAAAATTTAATTAACCCATCGAATGGCGTTTCCAAAAAGCTTCTTTAATGCTTTTCGACCACCAACGGATAAGGCGGAGATGATTCTGGGCGATCCAAAAAATAGCTGCTTTGCTGAACCCAAAATTCCGGAAAATAATGAGAAGCATTTCGTAAAGCTGGCGAATGATCCACTTGGGTTTTTGCAACCGATACTCATAGTCGGTTAAAATTCTTTTCAAATAAAATTTACTTAACGTCCGATGGCGATAAAGGCGGCAAATGAGATCGAATCCCCCTTGGATCGCATAGGCTGTATTGAATTTCCCTGCCTCGAGGATCGCCTCTTTTTTGAACCAATAAGCCTCTAGTCGGAGGGGAACTTTGGCCCCTTTCAGATCTTCGATTTCAATGTGCCTAAACAATTGCTGCGGAGGCGTTAAGCTGTGGCGGACTACATATCCTGTGTAAACGAGGTCTGCAGAAGGGTTTTGATCAATAAATTCCATTAAAAAATGAAGAGAGTTTTGAGAGATGTAAAACTCTCCGGGCTGCAAAAAATGCAAATAGTTCCCCTTGGACAGATCCACCCCTTTGTTCATCATCGCGCTTAAGTTGCGGTCCAACGCGGTATAGATGCGCGCGATGCGGCAGCGGTAGGCATCGAAAATGGCAAGCGAATGCTCCTTTGTCTGTCCGTCGATCACAATGATCTCATAAGAGCGGAAGGTTTGGACGGCAATGCTGTCCAATGTAAAAGCAAGCAAATGGGCATTTTGATCTGTAATCGTGATGATGATGGAGAAATATGCAGTCATACGACTAAGGTATCATTTAGGCACTAATTGCAGCAACCCAATCTAAATACTTGGTTTTCTCATGGCAATTGAGTAGAATGGCCTCTCAAAAACGAGAAGGAACATGTTAACATTCCAGCAGATCATCCAGCGTCTTACAGAATTTTGGGAAAAGCAACACTGCATCATCCATCAAGGCCATGATCTGGAAGTCGGAGCTGGAACATTCAACCCTGCGACTTTTTTGCGCTGCTTAGGCCCCGAGCCCTACAATACAGCCTATGTGGAGCCTTCCCGGCGCCCTTCGGATGGCCGCTATGGCGAGAATCCCAACCGCATGCAGCTTGTTCCATCAGTTTCAAGTGATCCTCAAACCTTCTCCTTCCGATATTAAAAGCTCTATCTCGGATCTCTTGAAAGCCCTCGATTTCGATCTGAAAAAACACGATATCCGCTTTGTCCACGACGACTGGGAAGCGCCAACGCTCGGAGCTTGGGGGCTGGGTTGGGAAGTCTGGTGCGATGGAATGGAGATCACCCAATTCACCTATTTCCAAGCGATCGGAAGCTTGCCCCTCAAACCGATCAGCGTCGAGATCACCTACGGACTAGAACGGCTGGCGATGTACATTCAAAACAAAGACAGCATTTTATGATGTGAAGTGGAATGATGAGCTGACCTTCCGCGACATCGCCCATCGCAGCGAAGTAGAGTGGAGCATCTACAACTTCGAAGAATCGTCGACATCGATGTGGCTTCGCCATTTTGAAGATTTTGAAAAAGAAGCCAAGACTCTGATCGCCCGCCACTTGCCCTTGCCTGCGTACGACTTTGTGATCAAAGCCTCCCATGCATTCAATATGCTCGATGCCCGCGGGGCGATTTCTGTCACTGAGCGCACCGGATACATCGCCCGGATCCGCGATCTGGCGCGCTTGATCGCCATGGAATATCCTCTTCCCGAGAAAAACTGGGCTTCCCCTTGCTTCTTAAAGAAAAACCAAAAGCGGTAAAAAAAGCGCCTGCAGTTAAACCTCCAAAATTTTCAATCCAAAAAAACGGCAAGACTTTTTGCTCGAGATCGGCTCTGAACAGCTGCCCGCAACTTTTGTTCCCATCGGCTGCGCGCAATCTGGAAAAAGCGGCGCGACAGCTGCTCGGCGAACAGCAGCTTACGTTTGAAAGCCGTCCAAGTTTATGGAACTCCTCAGCGGCTGGCTATTTTGGTGAAAGGGCTTGTCGAAGGGACCGAGGCAAAAGAAATGGTGCGACGCGGTCCCGCTGTCGCCTCCGCCTTTGATGCTTCCGGCAAGCCAACACCGCAAGGAGAGGGATTTTTCAAATCGCTTGGCATCTCGGCGATCACCTTAGACGCTGTCAAAAAAGGGAAAATCAAAAATCTCAAGATCGATCAGGTCAAAGAAGCCGATTATCTCTTCGCAACTCTCTCAGAACCTGGAAAATCGACATTTGCTTTGCTCGCGCAAGAACTTCCTAAACTGATCTTAAACCTCGAGTTCCCAAAAAAAATGCGCTGGGGCAATCTCGATATCAGCTATGCGCGGCCGATCCATTGGATCGTCGCCCTATTTGGCGAAAAGTCATCCCTTTTCAAGTGGGCGATGTCATCTCCAACCGCTTTTCTTTTGGGCATGCGCAGCTTAGCCCAAAAATTGCATTTAAAACAGCCTAAAGATTACGCCAAAGAGCTCAAAAAGCATTATGTGCTGGCCGATATCGAAGAGCGCAAAGCAGAGCATTCTGAAACAATTGAAGGCCCTCGAGAAAAAACTCAAAGGGCATGCCTTAGAATTGGACAAAGTTCTCTCTCAAGTGCTGCATCTCGTCGAATGGCCGCAACTGACTGCTGCTACATTTGAACCGCCTTCTTGAAAGCCCCGAAAGAAGTCTTGATCTCCGAAATGGTCGAGCATCAAAAATATTTTCCCGTCGCCGACAGCAAAGAGCATCTGAAAAACCTCTTTATCATCACCGCGGACAACACGCCCAACTGATCTGATCCGCCGCGGCAATCAAAAAGTTCTTTCCGCCCGCCTTTCCGATGGCGTCTTTCTGTATGAACAAGATCTGAAAATCCCCTTGGAGACCTTCAATGAAAAGCTCCGCATCATGACCTATCAAAAAGAGCTGGGCACGATGTTCGACAAAGTGCAGCGTCTGGCCACGATTGCCGAGGTCGTCAACCGAACATCTCGCGATCGCCGACCAGAAGAAAGTGGCAAGCGCTGCACTGCTCTGTAAAGCCGACCTCGCCTCCGCTCTCGTCGGAGAATTTCCCGAACTGCAAGGAACCATCGGCAAATATTATGCCCTGGCGCAAAAAGAAGAAAGAGAAGTCGCCGAGGCAATCGAAGAGCATTGGATGCCGCGCGCAGAAAATGCCCCTCTGCCCAAAACGGCGACAGGCATCATCTTAAGCTTGGCCGATAAAATCGATAATTTGATCGGCTGCTATAGCGTCGGACTCAAACCCTCCTCTTCCAGCGATCCTTATGCGCTGCGCCGCCAATCGATCGGCATTCTTAAAATTCTGATCGAAGGGAAAGAAAGCGTGGATTTAAAACGAATCCTCGAAGAAGCAGCCAATGCTTTCGCAAACCTCAAGAGCAATCCTTTGCAAACAGCTGCGATTGTGCAGGAAATCCTCGCCTTCATCACAGCGCGCGCCAAATCGGTCTTTGAAGAGTATGGCTTTAAAAAAGATGAGATCGATGCCTCACTGCAAGGCCTATGCATCGATCCTTTTGATCAATTTTGCAAAACACAGGCCCTGCATGACTTCCGCAGCATCGGGCACAGAATTTGCCAAACTCTTCGAAGTGTACAAACGCGCCAAAGGTCAGCTCGAAAAACCCGCCACCGCCTCTTTTCATCCAGCTCTTGCCACTCGAGCCCGCCGAAAAAGAACTCGTGCATGCGCTCGACCTCTGCAAAAACATTGGAAAGAGACCCTCAAAGACGCAAATATCTCGAAGCTTTCCGCATGATCGCCAAATTACAGCCGCCGCTTGCCAAACTCTTCGACACGGTGAAAATCCTCGCAGACGATCCTGAACTGCGCGACAATCGGATCGCCCTGCTGCAGAAAGTCTTCGCCCCCTTCCAAGAACTTCTCGACTTTAGCAAAATCCAAGAGATCTAAAATTTGTTGGAATCCAATTGGTTGAGAGGGGTATAGTTGGTTGGCTTTTTTTAAAAAAGGAGAGCAACTATGGCTACACCAGGAATCCCTTCAAGCGGAGCCGGCTACCATTTTGTTAGTTTCAGGGCACCATTAATCCAAATCCCTGCACTTGTTGCACAATGGGAGCAAGACGCTCCTGATCCACTGACAGATTACAAAGCTCTTTTGGATAAGGGCAATGCTATGATTTTCGACCTTGGACAAACAGCTCACCTTTACCACAAATGCATCAAAGATCCCACGTCACAACAATTTAAAGAGATATCATTGGATAACATTAAAATTTACATGCTGGAAAATAAGCCAGACAACCCCAATTTTAGTTCCGTCTTATTTCGTACAATGCAATTATTTTTTGATGACAATGGATATAAATGTGAATGCAATATAGTAAAGGAATTCGCGAAAAGAGAGAATATCGAAGTAATTAAATTAACAATGAATCCAGTAATTCGCGGTGATTCCAATCATTAAAATCAGAATTTCATAGACAGCTTGTCCCAACCTCCTGCATAATCCTCACGAAAAGTGCAGGAGGTTCCCATGAAAAAAGCAGAGATCCCGATCATTGACGCTCATTGTGATCTGTTGTTCTATTTGGGACATCAGAGCGGACGTTCCCCAAAAGATGCTGCTTCGCGCTGCTCTTATCCACAATTGAGCCAAGGGCATGTGAAGTTACAAACCCTTGCCATTTTTGTAAAAACGGGAGCCCAATCAGTCGAAACCAGCCGCACCCAAATCGACCATTACAAAAAATTAATCACTCAAAATCCCGACATGTTCGCCCAGCTGCGTTTGCCTCTGGACACCCAGAAACCGATTGTGCACGTCATTGCGTCTTTTGAAAATGCTTCTGCTTTTGCCAGTGAGACAGAGCCCCTTTCCGATGCCTTTCGCCGCCTGGAAGATGACGTAAAGGCGATCGGCCCGCTTTTTTATATCAGCTTCACACACGATGAGGAAAATCGGTTTGGCGGCGGCAACATCACAAAGGTTGGGCTTAAAGAAGATGGAAAACGGCTTATAGAGTGGATGCACAAGAAGAGAATTGCTCTCGACTTAAGCCACACCTCCGACAAGTTGGCTCATGATCAATTGAATTTCATCGATCAGAATCGCTTGGAGATCCCCGTCATCGCCAGCCACTCCAATTTCCGCGCCATTTCCAATTACCCGCGCAATCTTCCCGACGACCTCGCCAAAGAAGTGATCCGCCGCAAAGGGATCATAGGGCTGAATTTCTTTGCTCCCTTTATCCACGATACAGACGCTTCCGCAATCGTTCGCCATGTCGAATACGCATTAGAGCTTGGGGCAGAAAACGCCCTCTGTTTTGGCGCCGACTTTTTTAGCGATATCGACGCGATCGATTTCTTAAGAGAAAAGTACAAGCGCAAAGATGCATTTTATCCCGAATTCAGCAACTCGTCATGTTATCCGAAAGTCCTCGAGCTCTTGAGCGAGAAGCTTAAACTCAAGGAACAGATTCTGCTCAAAATTGCCAGCCAAAATGCGATGAACTTCCTAAAAGAGAGGATTTTTACAAAATAACTAGGAGTCGACTATGCCCTTCGTAAAAGCACAAACTGGACCGGCAAATTATGGAGATCCTGAAAGCCAATTTACTGTCCAATATATTGATGAAAATGGAAACATGACTATTCGAAGTGGCGGTAGGAGAGCCTGGAGGTGCAATAATCCTGGGAATCTCAAGAAAAGCCCTTATAGCATGTCCAAGAAAAGACGCGCTATTGGATTTGCAGGAGATTCAAGCGATGTTTATGCTGTATATGCAGACTATGAAACTGGACACGAGGCTCTAGTACTTATGTTGAGAGGTAATATTTATTCTCCTCTTACTCTCGAACAAGCTTCCAAAAAATATGTATCATCGGATCCAAATCATATTCATAAAATAGTAAAAATGACAAATTTGGATCCTAAACGAACCATTAAATCGCTAACTGATAAAGAGTTTGAAGTTTACTGGAAAGCAATTGAAAAAAATGAGGGATGGGAAGTTGGTCGAGAAGACTTTATAGAGAAATGGTATATTACAGGTGTTCATAAAAAGAGAGGGGTGATCATCGAATATTTGGTTAAAAATAATGAAGGTCTGGTTTGGACTTCTAAAGAAGAAGCTCTAAAGTTGGCAATGGAGGGAAGATTACATGCCATTCTAGTCCATATGAAAAATGGACGTCTTTATCTTCGTCCTGAATTTGGTTCTAAGTCATTTGAATTAGCTCTTATCGATCGGGAAGACTATGAAGAAGCTTCTTGTTAGTGTGATTTTTATAGTTTTGTTCTCAAATTTCCAAGCGCAAGAAGATTTGTCCCTGTCAGGAAAATTAGTTAAAAAACATTACCCTGCCCCTCATATTGTAAAAAGGCCCGCTTTCGGCTGGTATTTAGAACTAAGTAAGGAGTCTCAAAAAGAAATAAAAAAACAATTTAAGAAACTCTCGGAAGAAGACCGACGTATTTTCAAAGAGCTGAAAATCGATTTGCAAACAGTGCAATGTGTAGAAATCAATGATAATGTGCTCATCCCAATGCGATCACTTGATGGCATGGATGTTACGATTGAGGGAAAATTAGAATCTCCTTGCCTTTCGCGAAAATATTTATGTTTCTCAATAACTTCAGATGCCGTTGCTTCCAAGACACCGGTCGGTAATTTGAAATCCCCCTTTGTGGAGGACCCCGACTGTCTATCTCATCACCGGTGCAACGAAAGCGAGTTTTACGATGACAATGAAACCTTTTCCCTTTTGCAACTTCCTGAGGGTGAACCTGAAAAAATAGTAACACTAAGAGGAAAGCTTATTTTAAGACTTTTTGCAGGCCCTCCAGAATATATTTCCATTGAAAATGGCGATAGAGCGGATTACTGCTGGCTGTTGCAAATGGATGAAGAATCATTCAAAATTGCAACAACCACGCAGGTTCCTGAGCCGTGCAACGACCTTAAGTCTATTATGGCATGGTCTAATCATGATGAATTGTATTTGTCTATGGAAGAAGATTTAACGGATTTTTGCTGTGACCATGAAGGTAGAGATATCGCAGTTCAGGGATACTTGTTTCATTCTCATACAGCTCATCATCATTCGCCTATTTTAATGGATGTGAAAAAGATGTTCTCTGCACAAGCCAAAAAAGAATAACAACACGAGTTTTGGGGGAGAAGGCGTGTGCAAAAGGAAGAAATTATCATGCAATGTGCTAATCATTAATCATTTAAGCAAACACCAAGGCTTCGATTGCAAGAAATCTATTAATTGCCTATACTGATGGTAGTTCATCTACCACGTGTAGAAGGAATTTGGGGCCCGTCTAAACAGCGGAGCCCTCTTTTTTTTGCCTCATAAAACTATCAAATTCTTGTTTCAGCTTTTCCCTCCTATGACTTCTTTCGACGGTGTAGGCTGTAACAAGATCAAACCCCCTCTGATTTTCAGCAAGGACAACGACGTAACTAAAATCCTCAAGGGCGAGATTTACTCTTCGTTGCTTTTGACCTTTCCAAGGTCGGCTTGTATCCCAAACCTTGACATTCAAAAATTCCTTGCTTTCAATAATCGATCTTGGCCAGCGAATTCTTTCACATCGTCTAAGATCAGGTATTCTTTCTGATTCCAGACCGCCTTCGGAGATAAGATGCCAAAAGGTGGCTCCCTTTCCATCGAAAGATGGATGATATCTTACTGAAATTGATCTCCCCTGGAAGAAAGGTCGACTCTCCACAAAATCTTGATGAAAGTGTTTATAGACAATGTTGATATAGAAATCCCAGACCCCCTTGCAATCCTCTAACAAAATCAAGGAAGGTAGCCACACTGGAATATCAATATTCATGGGGGGCCTCAGCAGGCTGCCAACGTAGTAAATTCACTTTTTTTTCTCGAATCAGAGTTGTTTTAGTCAGGCAATATCTTGAAAGTTGCTGCATCCGTTCCATAAGAGCCTTTTTTGCCTCGCTCATTTCGCAGCTTCGATTCGCTGCCAAGACGCACCCGATGAGGAGATCTGTTAATTGGAGTTGACCGATTTCATGAGACCGGACAGTCTGCACACGCTCAATAAGTTGCCGTTCAAAATCATAAGCGTTATGGCATAGAATATCGTGGAGCTTGGCTATCTTTTGCCCTGAGTTTGAATCCTTGATATCGAGATAAATAGAATAACAATCCTGCGGGTACAGCAGCACTTTTAGCATCCCAAAGTACATTTTATAGTACCAAGTATCATGATCGTGATCGAAATCTTCATGATGAAGCATAGTTTTATCAGGGACAATCAAAGCGCGAAAATAGAGTTCTTTTTCTTCAAAAAAATAGCTGAGCAGATCCGTGTAGAAATCAATCTTTGCAGGAGAAACTTTCTTCCACTTGATTTCAAAATTTGGACTTAAATCATGCTTTTTCTTGATAGCTTTGATTCTCTTAGAAATGCTTCTCGATAGATCATTAGGGCACGAGATCGCTCCCAAAATCATAACTCGCTGCCGGTCATTTTCCAAATGACATGATTCATCACAGTAAATGTTAAACGTTCTCATCCCATCACTTGAATATTCTTTTAAAACCTAGTCACAGCATCTTCACCATAATCGGCAATTCGTCTCATCCAAGCGCATTGTTTATTGCATCGCAAGAAAGTCCAGTTTGATGTAAGCCGAAACCGGTATGGGCTGCTCTGAAGATGTGGCAGGGGTTAAAGAGATGTAATAGGCATCCACTTCTTTGAGTTCCAGAACATCATCGACATCAAACTCCACAGGGTTGTTTACGCGATCTAGCACGACAACATCATCCTTGTGAATCGTTTGAAGGCCTTGGCACAGTTCTGATTTTGCCCTTCGAACTGCTTCGGGCGGCGAATCGGCCACGTAAAAGGCGCTTTGATGATATTCAGTAAATTCGCCAGGTTTGTATGCGCCGAGATTGATGAAATAGAGCCTCTTCGAAGAGGGTTCCTCAGGAGCGGTTTTGCTGATCTGGATTTGAAACCCATCAATGTTCTGCAGCTCCACATAGGAATCAATGTGAAACTGATGCAGATTCCCAAACCATTTCTTCGCTAATGAAGGGTAAGTGTCCTCGATTGAGGAGCCCACTGCAAAGACCACATCATGCAATTCAATATTGCATCGATCTGCACGCCCGCCTAGGTAGACAGCGAATAGCTTTTTTTCATTTGAGGTGTTCATACTCCTCCGCAGCTTAAGTGATTCATCATAGAACAATGAGCAAATTCTTTCCAATCGATGACTTTGCGTTTAAATTTTTCTCTTAATCCATGTTCCTAAAAATTCTTTGCTATGCTACAAATTTGACTTTGTTCAATAAAATGTGTACAGTGAATGAAAAAACGGGACTTGGAAAGAGAACTCAGTCGTTTGGGTTGGTGGTTGAAAAGAGAAGGTAGCAACCACGAAATTTGGACCAATGGCGAAGATACCGAACCTGTTCCTAGACACAGAGAAGTAAAAGAGAATCTAGCCAGAAAAATAATACAAGTGGCTAAAAATAACCCCCCGAAGAAGAAATAACAGGAGTAGAAAAAATGATGGAGCTAGAAGGCAAAGTTTGGAAGGATCCAAACAGCTCATGGTGGTTGGTTGAAATTTCTTTCCTGGATGTCATGACCCAAGGAAGAACAAGAAAAGAAGCCTTGGAAATGATCAAAGATGCAGTCATGGAACTTTTAAAAGACTCCTATGGAGATTATTTGGGCAAACAATTTAAACTCACAGTCAATCTTTATGAAGATGGTGTGATCGGCATGGGGGCCTCTGACGAGAAACTCCTCTTTGCTTTGGGTTTAAAACGACAACGTTTAAGAAGCGGTTCTACAATCCGGGATGTTTCGAAAAGACTTAAATCGAAATCCCCCAATGCCTATGCCCGTTATGAGAGGGCCCAAGCAAGGCCAAGCATAGAAAAATATGCCGAATTGATCCATGCTGCAAATCCCAGCAGACGGCCTTTACTGCTTAGTTAAGAGGGAATTCGCCTTGTGTTAAATAACCCCGCCATATTATCATCTTTCGCACTGTTATACCGAAAATGACTCAAAAGTTGGGAATTTGGCAAGGCGGCTGCGCAAATTTTTTGTCTGGAGCGAGCGACCATTGTGCAAGCACAAGGCGCGAGTGAAGACAAAAAATATGCTGCATAGCCAACGCAGCCAAAAACCAACTTTTGAGTTATTTTCGGTATAACTTAAACTTTGGAGAGTTATATGGCTCACAGTGTTGATATGCATAATTTCGTTCATATTGGTAATTTAGATGTTTATAAGAATTGTGATGAATGCGTTCAGGCGTTGGCTAGAGTCACCGATCCTGAGGTTAAGTTATCAGCTTTAGATCTTTTAACCACTAAGGCATTTCGACACCATTCTTTTACACAGTTGGAGGGATTAGGTAGATCCCTGTGGCTGAGGCAATATGCTGAAGATTCCGCTAAACGCTACGGTTTGGACCCACAAATGGGCGACCATTCGCCAATGCTTGCTATCGCTGTTGCGGAAAAAATCGTTCACAACAGCATGCGACTTTCCAAAGAAGTCATGGAATCTATTAACCCTGCAGAAAAATATCGATTCTACTCAGTTTGCTCCAAACCCGACACCTATATTGCAAATAAAGCTATTCACGCATTGGAAAAGTTCATCAATGCAAGTAATTTTAAAAGTAAAGCTTTCGAAGATCATCCAATGCATTCTCTCTATGAAGAATATTGGAAATTACAGGACTCTAAACATCTAGAGTCATGCCCTTGTCACAAAATGATTTCTATAGCTCTAAATACTCCTGATCTAACGGTCTCGCCAACATCCATAGCCCCTTCAACATCTACTAGTTCTTCAGTACAATCGGCTTCTTCGGCTCCCTATGCAAAAAACCCGCATTTTAAAAAATGCTATTTTACAGCGATCAACTGGCCGCTTGAGAATGGAGCAACCCTCGGCATCTGCCATCCACCTTATTGGGAAAAACAGCCTCTTCTCTTTATTTCCAACGATAATAAAGTTTGGGATGTCGAACTCCCAATAGAAGAAGAGTTCAAATATGTGATTGTTAAAGATGGACAAGTTCGATATGAAAAGGGTTCAAACCGCTATCGTACATCCGACGGTTCTCTCCATTCAACAGAAGCGGATGACCTACCAAGATTCTAGGGCGTGTCGTCAAATTGGGGTTTTCACTATTGGAAAACCCCGTTCGAGTAGATTAGAATTGTTGAGAAATTTTAATTAGAGCTTCGTGTGCATGCCATCTCTTGCTAAATTCATAGTTATAGACAGCCTCGATGGCGAAGTTAAGACAAGTGATGAACGTGATGCCTGCGCCCACATCTCCGCTATTTCTGTCCATACCATGTCCCTTCGTTGTAAACGACCCGCTTTGCTCAGCTACGCCAGAAAAGGTCGCTTTGAGGTGCATCGCATCTGTATAGAAATCATGGAGCCACAAGGCGTGAGCCTCAGGAACAATAACCCCACTTCTGGTCTGTATCGGACGTGCAGCTTTCAACCCCAGGGTTGACTCCAAAAAATTGTAGTGTTGCTTTCTCACATGTAAGTCAAGATCTTTAGCGCCATGCTCATGGTATTTATCTACACTCAAGTAAGAATATTGGAGAGAAGCGAGCGGCGTGAAAATTGCACACCCACCGTAGAAGCGGTAGCCACCGGCAAGAAGACCGGTGTACTCCAGGCCATCATATTCAGCCCTTGCAGTACGGTCCACGCCTGGGAATTTAATGTGTCTCGTATCTTTATATTGATTGAAATCGAACGAAAACGCAGCATCCAAATACCAATGCGTTGGGTTAAAAGATAAATAGGCCGTTGCATCATATGTCTTGATCGTCGAGTTATTGCCATGAGCACGACTCACGTGGGTCTGCGCATATCCCCCTCCGAGACCGGCGCTAAACTCCCTGGAAATAGGTCCCTGAAAGGCTAGCATTCCACCGTAGAGGTCGGCATCATAGCTATTGGAATTACCGTGCTTATCTTGGTGACCCCACAACCCAAAACCATCCGCCCATAGTTCCCAACGATTGCTAACGGAATCGCAATTGATTGAGCTATCGCAGCCCGCGTTTCTTTTCTTTTCGCATTCAGCTTGTTTTGCTCGGCTTACGGGATTTCCGTCTTTGTCAAGATACTTTCCGTTCTTTCCTAGGGTATAGCAATCTGTATCGCACTCCTGTGCATAAACGCATCTGCCGTTAGTCATATGCAACGCCCAAAGCTGCTGAAACTGCTTTGCCGAGTTAAAGCTCATGCGCGTCAACGCTCCGTCGACTATGGGGTTAAACTGCGCGAGCGCGTTCGCAATTGCTGATGCAGAGGGCAAAGCTGCAACGGCGGCCAAAACGGCGGCGATATCACTGTCCGGGTTGGCAGCTGCAATAGCAAGCAGTGCCGTAAATACCGATCCAACCCCTCCAGGAGGTGTGACCGCAGGATGCAAGGTGGGTGTGATGGTAATATTACCATTCAAGTTGTTCCCGATAAAGCTGTAAAGCACGCTGTTGCTAGTCACATTAACGGGTAGTCCAGATGTACCCGCCCCAGCATTAACAACAAATAAAGGAGCGTTGGGCGTTAAGGCTACTACTCCGCTTGCATCCACATTGACCGTAACGGAAGGTCCAGAAATCGAGTCAGTAGCAGCTCCGATGTTGATGTTGCCAAAGAGTGCATTAGTAACGACTCTGGTATTAATAACTGTACCTGATTGAAGATTCAAAGCGCCTGAATTAGTTAATGTATACTGCCCAAGATTGAAATTTTGCGCTCCTGTGGCCCCATTGATAATTGCATTGCCATTGAGAGTAATCTCTAATATTCCGGGGTCCCCAACGGCTCCATTCAATTGGGCGCCAGTGTTAAGCACTAGGTGTCCTATGAGCGCGCCACCGGTTGTTGTCAGAGCGCCAGTCATCAGGCCACCTGAGTTAATGACAAGAGTGCCACCGCCAAGGGGGGCAGGTGTCGTAAAAACCGATGCCCCAGGGTCCGGGGGGACAAAGAGCGTTGTACCATCATTGATATTGGCAGCTTCAGCATCTTGCATCGTCAACATTGTGAGCGATAGCAGACCGAATGCGTGAAGTAGATTTAGTTTGTTTCTCATTGAAGAGACCGATTGTTGCTGGTTGATTTTAAAGCTCTGTCATCAAAGTAAATCTTTTTTTATCGTATTGTAGATCTGTATTTTATTCAAACTCTTTCGGCATCTGCCATCACCCGTATTGGGAAAAACAGCCTCTTCACTTTACTTCTAAAGATTATGCAACCAACAACTTCATTAACAGTTGCTTCCCCTCTTCCCAATCCCTAAGTTTTGAATCATCTCCGATATGCCCTTGGTTTCCGATGTTGATCAATTCGCTACCTAAACAACGCGCATAAGAGTGGGCCTTATTGATGGAAAGAAAGGGGTCATTCTCACTGGCGACGAGTATGCTGGGAAATGGCAATTGAGTAAGAGGGACCTCTTCAAATCCTTTAATTTTCAACGCACGAAAAGCATCGGATTGGGGATCAGGCAAGGCGACAAGGAGTGCGCCTTTGATTTTGTGGAGATTCTTCTTGGATTGTTCGCTATTTGCCCAAATGAGGATGGTCGATGCGCCCAAGCTATGCCCCACCAAGATAATGGGGGCTTTGGCAAGTTGGATGGCAGAATCAAGGGTGTTTACCCATTCCTCCCGTTCAACATTGAACCAATCTTTCTGAACCACGCGCATGGAATTCGGGAATTGGCGCTGCCAATAGGTTTGCCAATGCTCTGGCCCTGAATCTCCATAGCCGGGAACTATTAGAATTGTGTTTTTCATTATATCCTCTTTACAATTTTCATTAATTATAGTATTTGGAAATTAAAGTCCATCAATGGAGGGATTGTGAATACTAAGCGCATTATTGGCATTGTTATTCTGATTATAGGAATAATTGCTATTCTTTATGCAAATTACCAAAGAAAGCGGATTGCTGAAGCTCATGGCAATATCGAAAAGGGAACAAGTATGTTTTCTGGCTCGTCGGTAGGAAGCGGAGTCGGAAAAGCTGTTGGGGGGGCAATGGACAGCAAAGTGTCCTCATACAACGCGCCTGTCATGATGTTGATGATCGGGGGCATTGTCCTCGTGGTCATTGGCGCTGGCATGGCTTTCTTTTGCCGCTGCAAAAGAAGATAGGTCTAGAACCGATGGCGTCTTTTGGCGACGAAGGAGTAGATTTGGTCGACGCCTAGAGGAAAATAGGCAAGCCATCCGACAAGTTTGCCCCAGCGGCCGATCAGCCAAAGAATTCTCATCACCGCCCTTCCTTTAATCCAAATTTTGGGGGAAGGGCGTTCATAATTTTCAATCAAAACAAGGGTGTTGGCATTTTTATATTTGTCGTATTTGGCCTTGAGGACTTGTTTGGCTAATTTTCCGATGAGAGGAGCGTAATCGAATTGCTTCTTTCGGTCCCAGCCTCGAATCCGATTGACTGACCGCCAACATAACGAGCAAGTATCGTCGAATAGGATCAGATGTCTCATGGGAAGTTGACCTGGGGGATCCGTTTCTTGATTTCATCGAATTGACGGGCTAGATCGAGCGCCTCTTCGTCGCTTAACGCCCCGCTTTGCAGCTTGGCGCGGATCGATTCGCGCTCATCCATCCATTCACGGACCAAAATTTTACGGACGGTTTCTTTAAAACCCTCTTCCGCCCTCATGAGATTGATTTTCCGCTGCATGATTTCACTGAGGAGCTGCTGGTCTTCTTCGCTCTCCAGGCACGCGCCCAAAGTGAGAAGATCGCAGGGCTGTTTTTCTTCAAGCTTAAGCAAAAACTGCTCGTAAAGCCGTGCTGCGCCCGGCACGCACAATTGCTGCTTGGAGATATTTGCTTTGGCGATCGCGCTCAGCTGAGGATATTGCGGGGAAGCGAAGACGAGCCAACGGATGAAATCCCCCTCCAATATCCGATTGGCATCGATCTCCTGGACTTTCACCGAAGCGCTTTTTTTGATGAATAAATCCGGCAATGAAATTTGTCCAATACCAATTGCAGCTTCGGGAACTTGAGAGATCTCCGCCAGCTTTTTCAAACTCTCATGGACC
Organism: uncultured Verrucomicrobiae bacterium; assembly: GCA_963698815.1. Taxonomy (GTDB): domain Bacteria; phylum Chlamydiota; class Chlamydiia; order Chlamydiales; family Rhabdochlamydiaceae; genus CAJCIW01. Next base: position 223,983 of record CAVOSF010000005.1, on the reverse strand, counting down.
ATCACGGGCATTTCCCATTGCTTGATTTTAGCGACAATCGCATTGACCACTTCATTTTTTTTCGAAGGGGAATGCATATCCCTGCCTCTAGAGAGATGGGAAAACAGAAAACCCAAATAATCTCGGCTTTCTTTGAGCAGGCAAGCAAAATAATCGGGTCCGCGCTCCGTCAGAAGTGAGTCGGGATCGGTACCCGCAGGAAGAGGGACGATCAGCACTTCGACCCCTTTTTTTTGAAATAGATGCCCAATTTTTACCGCCGCGGCAAGCCCCGCCTCATCGGCATCGAGGGAAAGATAAACGCGGTGGACTCCCAAATGGATAAGCTCTTTGACATGCTCTTCGCCAAAGGCTGTGCCCTGCCCTGCCACCGTGTAGTTAAATCCGGCTTGGATGAGTCTGAGGCAATCAATTTGCCCTTCAACGACGATTGCTTGGCCTTCCTTAGCTATTCTGCTGCGGCAGTAGCTTAAGCCGAATAGGATGCGCGATTTTTTAAAAAGAGGAGTCTCGGGAGTGTTGATGTATTTTCCTCCATACGTCTCTTCTTTGAATTTGCGCGCAGAAAATCCAATCACAGCCCCCAAAGGATCGCGGATGGGAAAAGTGATCCGATCGGAAAAAAAATCCCGCCTTCTCCCCTGCTGTGTCATGAGGACTAATCCTGCCTCTTCTTGCATTTGATCGTCGATCCCTTTTTCTTTCAGGTAGCGCATGACGATGTCTCCCTTGGGAGCAAATCCGACCTGAAATTGACGGAGGAATTCGAGATCAAGGCCTCTTTGATAGAGGTAATTCAAAGCGGCCTGTCCCTCGGAAGAATAGAGAAGCAAGTAATGGTAAAGTGCTGACGCATGCTCTAATGCCTGCTTCAGCTCTGCCTTGCTGGGACCTTTCTCCTTTTGCGGGTCTTGGGTTTTCTCCAGAGTGACTTGAAAACGTTCGGCCAAGCTTTCGACGGCATCGGTAAAACCCATTTTGACATGGGACATTAAAAAGGCGATCGCATCGCCATGGGCCCCGCAGCCAAAACAATGGTAATGCGAGTCCCCTTTCTGGACCATGAAAGAAGGAGTTTTTTCCTCATGAAAAGGACAGAGCGCTTTATAAGAGGATCCCGACCTTTGCAAATTAAGATGGCCCGACAGAACTTCTGCAAGATCAATTCTTTGACGGAGCAGCTCTAAACTGTCTTTGGTGAACATAAAGGCTATTATTGCTGTTTTGGAATTAAAATTCGCTTTTAAAAAAAGTTGCAGACCTTTAAAAACGAGTAAAGGTGAAACATGAGCGATCTTGAGACAGAATTCTCGGAAGAGGAAAAAACGACCCATTTTGTCCAAGCGGGAACGTTGAGCGATCCTTCGCTTATCCAATTGAGAGACCAGATCAAAAAAGTGATGATCCCCCTCCTCATTAAAACTTTTCAATTCAAGCTCGAACTCAGTCAATCGCTCAGCCTTCCTTCCCGCCTAAAACATCAAAAAAACGCTCTCCCGAAGAGATTGTCGAACAGCTCAAAACTCTAGACAACGATTTGAAAATTCTGCTTCTTTGGTGCCAAAGCTGCCGCAGCCAGATCCAAAAAGCGCTCAGCGTTCCCGAAGAAGAGCAAAAAAATAGTGTTAACGCCTCTGTTCCCATCTCGGACAATGCGGCCGTTTCAAAATCTTTTAGCGAAGCGGTCTCGGCGAATTCTTCTTTTTTCAAACAGCAAGCGGAACAGGGAAAAGAAAATCTTTCACTCTCGGATTTGGCGGGTTCGACACAGCAAAAACCTGGTGGGAAAAGCTCCTAGGAAGATAATCTTAGCGCATGACAGTTGATGCAGATCAAAAAATTTCTCCCATGATGGCGCAATGGCATGCCTGCAAAAAGAGCGCGCCCGAGGCTATTCTTTTGTTTCGTTTAGGAGATTTTTACGAAGCCTTTTACGAAGATGCGATTCTGATTTCCAAAGAGCTCGATCTGACGTTGACCAAGCGGCAAGAAATTCCCATGGCGGGCGTTCCTTTTCATACGAGCGAAGCCTATGTCGATAAACTCGTCGCCAAAGGATATCGTGTGGCGATCGCAGAACAGATGGAAGATCCGCGCTCTGTCAAAGGGATTGTCAAGCGCGAGATCGTCCGCGATCGTGACGCCAGGGACCGTGGTCAATTCAACGCTTGCTCACCGATAAATCGAATAATTTTTTAGCGTGCATCGCCCAAGTCGGAGAGACCCAAGGCTTGAGTATCCTCGATTGACAACAGCAGATTTTAAAGCGATGGAATTCGACAATCTCAAAGAACTTGACGACGAGCTGTGCGCCTTGCGCCCCAAAGAGATCTTCGTCTCGGAGAAATGGAATCAAAAGCATCGAGCAAGCTCCTCGAAGAGATCGCAAGCTATCGCATCAATGTCAAAGAAGATTGGCATTTCGACCACAGCCACGCTTGCGATGTTCTCATGCGCCATTTTCGCGTCCACAATCTCGATGGTTTTGGACTGAAGGGGATGATCGCGGCGATCAACGCCTGCCGGGACAATCCTGCACTACGTCCATGAAGACTTGAACCTCTCCGTCGAGCATATCAGAGCGATCGCGGCAGACCATTTAAATCGCTACCTGCTTGCTAGACCGCTCGACGCAAAAACATCTGGAGCTATTCGAAACACATCATGAAGGCAAGAAAAACGGATTGCTCTCATTGCATCGATCACACCGACACGCCAATGGGCGGCCGGCTTCTCAAAAGATGGCTCGCGCATCCTCTTCTGGATGTCGATGAGATCAAATCCCGCCAAGACGGCCGATCGCCGCATTCCTCCGCTATTGGCCAAGCAGTTTGGAAATCTGCGCCCATTTGAGTGAAATCCGCGATTTGGAACGGCTGATGATGCGCATTGAGACCGGCTACGCATCCCCGCGCGATCTCGCGGGTTTGCGTTTTTCTTTGGAACACGTCGCCCCTCTCGTCACAACTCCTCGCTCCGTTTACAGAAACAGCTCTCGTTCAAGCGAAAGAGAATCTTTCCGATGTGATCCGCCATTGTGGACAAGATCCGAAGCAGCCTTGTCGATGCCCCCCCGCTTCAGGCTGAGCGACGGCGGAATTTTCCGCCCTGGATTCCATGCCGAGCTCGACGAATTGAGATCGTTGCAAACCGACAGCCATGCTTGGATCGCCCGCTATCAAGTCCAGCTTAAAGAACAACTCAGATCAAAACGCTCAAAGTCGGATACACAAAAGCATTCGGCTATTACATTGAAGTCAGCCGCGGGCAAGCCGACCAAATTCCGGACAACTTCCAAAGAAGGCAAACACTCGTCAACGCAGAGCGGTTCATCACGCCCGAACTCAAAGAATTCGAACATAAAATGCTGCATGCAGAAGAAAAAATCGCAGCCCTAGAGTACGAACTTTTCGATGCTTTGCGAAAAGAAGCCGCCTCGTATGCCCTGCAAGTGAGAAAAATCGCTAAGGCCGTCGCGGAAATCGATTGCCTTCTCTCGTTGCCGACATCGGCTAGGACCTATCATTACGTTTGTCCGCTGTCGATGACAGCGAAATCCTCCATATCGAACAAGGCCGCCATCCCGTGGTGGAAGCCGCCATCGGCTCGGAAACATTCATCCCCAACGACGTCTTTTTAAATGGGCAAGATCAACGCCTCTACCTCATCACCGGCCCCAATATGGCAGGTAAATCGACCTTTATCCGCCAAGTCGCTCTGCATTGCCATCTTGGCGCAAATGGGATCGTTTGTCCCGGCAAAACGCGCGCATATCGGCATTATCGATAAAGTCTTCAGCCGCATCGGAGCGAGCGACGATCTTTCTCGAGGACAATCGACCTTCATGGTCGAGATGACAGAGACCGCCAATATCCTCCACAACGCGACCAAACGCTCCTTGTGATCTTAGACGAGATCGGGCGCGGAACAAGCACCTACGATGGCATTTCCATCGCTTGGGCCGTGGCCGAATATCTTCTATTGAACCCGAGCAAGCGTGCCAAGACTCTGTTTGCCACCCATTATTGGGAACTGACCGAACTCGAAAAAAGATTCCCGGCGCGGTCAACTATAACGTCGCCGTCCACGAATCGGACCGAGGCATCGTCTTTTTGCGCAAGATCGTCAAAGGCGGCACCGACAAAAGCTATGGCATCCACGTCGCAAAGCTCGCTGGCCTTCCTCATCGCGTGATCAAACGCGCCGAAGAAATGCTCCAAAAATTAGAAAAGAGTGCCGGAAGAACTTCTGAAAAACCTGCGGCCCAAAGATAAACAGCTGTCCTTTTCTCACTTCTGAACATGCCAACATTCGATTTGCGCGAGCTTAAAAAACATGATCCTGACCATTTGACTCCAATGGAAGCTTTGAAAAAAATCACGGAGTGGAAAGGAAAAATGACTCATGGTGTTTGATGTAAAACTCCTCGAGCAGTTTCCCATGAAACCCGGCGTCTATCTGATGAAAGATGCCTCGGGAACAAGGTCATTTATGTCGGCAAAGCCAATCTGCTCAAAAACCGGCTCAAACAGTATTTTGCTGTCCACCGGCGATGGCCGTGCCATGGTTCCTTTTCTCATCCAGCAAATCGCCCATATCGACACCATCGTCGTCCCTTCGGAAAAAGAAGCTCTGCTCTTAGAAAATACCCTGATCAAAAAACACCAGCCCAAATTCAACGCGATTTTAAAAGATGATAAGACCTTTATCAGCCTGATGATCAATCAACCGCCATCCCTGGCCGATGATCCGCCTCATCCGCTATAAAGGCGCGCCCGAAAGAAGACGGCCTCTATTTCGGCCCTTACACAAGCGCCTATGCCGCCCGCCAGACCTACGAACTCTCACGCGCATATTTCCATTAAGGCAATGCTCCGATGAAGAATTGAAAAGGCGCACGCGCCCTTGCCTGCTCTATTCGATCAAACGCTGCATCGCTCCCTGCGTCGGCAAATGCACGAAAGAAGAATACGACGCCTTTGTCGATGGCGCGATCAAATTCCTGAAAGGTCAAGACAAAGAGATTTTGAAAAAGCTCTACGCTGAAATGAAACAAGCCTCTGAAAATCTGGAATACGAACGCGCTGCTGCAATCTTGCAGACCATCCGGCAAATCGAACACGTGCTCCAAACCCAAGCCCTCGTCGTCAAAGTCAATGGCAAAAATAGCGATGCCCTAGCGATTTACCGCGAAGGCGAAGAAGTCATGCTCGTCCAGCTGCTATTCCGCGAAGGCAAACTCGTCGGCTCGGAACATTACCCTTTCACCAATATTTTAGAAGACGAAGAAGATCTGCTCTCTTCTTTCATTCTGCAGCATTATCCCAATCAACCAGAAGGCTTCCCGAAGAAATCCTCCTTCCCATTCCTCTTAAAGATGCCGACGTGATCTCTGAAATCCTCTCGGATTCGCACAAGAAAAAAAAATCGCCATCTCTCCATCCGCAAAAAGGGGAAAAACGCGCACTCATCGGCATCGCCGAAGAAAACGCAAAAGCCATCTTTCCAGCAAGAAAAAGACCATCAGGAGCTCAAAGAGAAGATGCTGCTCGATCTGCAAGATACTCTTAAGCTCAACCGTTACCCCAAACGGATCGAGTGTTTTGATATCTCGAACATTTCAGGGACCGATCCTGTGGCCTCGCTCGTCGCCTTTACCGATGGAGAAAAAGATACCAAGCGCACGCGGCTGTTTAAAATCAAAACAGCCCTAAAAGGGGATGATTATGGCGCGATGCGCGAAGTGTTAACGCGCCATCTTACCCGTTCCAAAGAAGCCGACGATCTGCCCGACCTGATCATTCGTCGATGGAGGAAAAGGCCATCTGAATGTCGGATTGGAAGTGTTTAAAGAGCTCGATATCGCCTCTGTCGATCTGATCGCTCTTGCCAAAGAAGAAGGGCGCCACGATAAAGGAATGACCGCAGAAAGAGTCTTTCTGCCCGAACACCACGACCCGATCCATCTCAACCCACGCTCCAGCATTCTTTTCCTCCTGCAAAAAATCCGCGATGAGGCCCACCGCAAAGCGATCGGCTTCCATCGAAAAAGACGCGAGACACGCACGCTGACAAGCGTGCTCGACACCATTTCAGGGATCGGCCCAATCAAACGCGGCCGGCTGCTCCGCCATTTTGGCAGCGTCGAAAAGATCAAACAAGCCTCACCCGAGGAATTGAAACAAGTGAAAGGCATTACGCAAAAAGATATCGATACACTCAAAAAATTCTGGGCAAAGTGAAGAAAAAGACCATTGATATTTTTAAATTTCCACAACTCGCCGTGCTGATGGTCTCTTTCGCCTTCTTGACCATGGCTGCCGTCGTATTTACCCCAGCCTATCCCGAGCTCTCTAAACAATTTCATCTGTCTAATGCAGATGCGCAATGGATGATGACCATCTTTCTGTTGGGGACATCCTTCGGGCGCCTCCCTTACGGCCCCCTTGCCAACCGGTTCGGAAGAAAGAAGACACTCTTCCTCGGCCTTTTCATTTGCCTCTTAGGAACAGTGTTCACGCTCTTTGCGGAAACCTATTTTTTCATCTGTTTCGGCCGTCTTATCCAAGCGCTCGGTTGCTCAGTGACATTGAAAATCAGCTACACCATGATCGGCGATCTGCATGCGGGTGCCAAGGCGACAAAAGCGCTTGCTCTGTCGATGCTTGTCTATGCGATTTTGCCCGGGATTGGAACAGCCATCAGCGGCTTTTTAGAGCCTCACTTCGGATGGCGCGGCGGCTTTTGGTTCTTTTTAGGATTCGCGGTCTTGTTTACGATTTCCTGCCTCTGTCTTCCCGAAACATTGAAGAAAAAAGATCCCGACGCTTTGAAAATCAAAAAAATTATCTCAGGCTATGCGGAGCAGTTCAAAAACCTCGAGCTGATCTTTTGGAGCTGTCTCATGGCCCTGTCGACAGCGATCATCTTCGTTTTTTCCCAGGAAGCCCCATTCATCGCAATCAACGGCATGGGATTGTCACCGGAATCTTATGGGCTGTTCTATTTAGTTCCAGCTATTGGAATCGCGGGAGGTTCTTTATTCACCATGTGGCTTGCCGATCGAACATCTGCACTGAAAGGCGCTGCTTTAGGCATTGTGATGATTTTGGCAGGAAGCCTCGCCATGGGAATCTTTGCAGAAGCAGAATGGAAATCAGGCTGGGCCCTTTTTCTTCCGCAAACGATCATCCAATTCGGCGACGCCCTTCTTTACACTTTTGCTTCATCGCAGGGCCTATCGTCTGCAAAAGACAAATCAAACGCTTCCGCCATCCTGCTCTTCAATAATTCCCTTGGAGCTGTCGTAGCCACTTATCTCGTGGGGACTTTTGCCGCTAAAACTCTTGGAGTTTTATCGCTTGTCTCCATCGTCATCACGGCAATCATGTTCGCGATCTTGTGCAGATTGCGGCGACAGTAAAACGAAAAGCCTCAGAATATAAGGAATATTCAGAGGCTTAACCGCCGACTAGGACGACCCCCAGTCATTACTACCCATTATCCGCATTTTTGAATAAAACGCAAGACCGGCATATCTACCAATCAACGATGGGTAAGAGTATGTTCGCATTTGTTGAAAATTAGAAATTGACCTTACTTGACCAAAATGGAAATTAAAAACTCTCTGCGGTAGCCTAGATGTTTTTGCAAGATTTGGGAAAGATCAACTTCCGCCTTTTCCAGGATGGAGTGCTGTTTGTCCGGAGGCAGCATGGGCATCTCCATGAACATTTCGATCGTTTGACTTTTAGAGAGATCGATCTCAATGGAAAGCTCTTGATTGGGAAAAACACTCTTCCAATACTCTTCAACATAGCCATGGATGACTGCGGGATCGACAAACAGTTCATTCTTTCCCATTCTGACAGTGTAGTAGCTGCCGCGGTACATGGAGTAAAACCCAAGCAATAGAAGTCCCCCGCAAACCAAAATGAGACATCCGATTAAGGAAAAAGGGGCGCCGGGCTGTGAAAAAAATTGGGCAATGGCAATGCGCAAATGAGGAGAATAGTGGAGAGCGATAAATAAAAGGCCCGCCAGCAAGATCGAGATGACGAAAATGAACTGCACTGCAGAAAAGAGGAGATTGCCTGTTTTCATAAAAACACTAGAACATGTCGTTGTAACGTTCCTGCGCAGCTGCAGTTGAGGTTTTCACTTTTTTCTCAAGCAGTTCTTCAATGTCTGGTTTTGCCTTAGGAGTAATCAGATTCCTAATGATGACATGCACCGTTCCGACATGCACACTCGTGAGCTGGCTAATATCTTGCAGGATTTTATTTTGGATCTCTTCGGCTTTATCGGGAATGCAAATCCCATACGCGACATTGATCTCAATGCGCACATTGACCGAATGATGTTTTTGATCTTGATCCACGTGGATCCCTTTGACTCCGCCCAAGCTGTCGCCTAAAAGGCTGTCAAAGAGATTGCCTTCCAATGTTTCAACACCATTAATTTGACTCAATGATTGAAGAACAATGGACTGAAACACTTTGTTCTCGATATCGTGGATAAAGACGGTCTCAGGAAGTTCTAATTCCTTAGTATCAATTTGTTTGAGTGGGTTTTTTTGCATGGTTGCCTCACTTCTTGCATTGATCATACCTCTAAACAAATATTCTTCCTATGCAAAAAAACAGCCCCCTAAACGACAATTAAATTATTAATTACATCCTTGTGCTTTACCCGAAAATTCACTATGATAGAGACAAACTGAGAGAAGTTATGCAGGTTCTTCTAAGCATTCTACTGGCGTTGACTTTGGGCTGGGGATGCAGCCATTTAGCAAAACAGCGCGGACGCAATCCTTTGAATTGGTTCATCGCAGGCGTCCTGTTCGGCATTTTTGCCCTCATCCTGCTTTTCATCCTTCCGATACGTAAGCGCAATGAGCAAGCAAACTCACCCGCAGCCCCTGTAAAAAACACCCCTAAACTGACAATCCTAGCCCCTTCCCATGAAGAAAAGCTCTGGTATTTTCTCGACGCAGAGAAAACGCAATTCGGGCCCATGAGCTTCGATGCGCTAAGCCGGGCGTGGAATGAAGGAAAAGTCCGAGATAATACTTTTGTATGGAACGAGTCGATGGAAGATTGGCAGCGGTTCCAAGAAGTCATTAGACCAAGCCAATCTTAGAGTCTGTCTGCGAAAATCCTTACTTTTGATTTTTGATGGTTTTTTTCGCATTTTATGAAATTATTCCGCAGGACATAGTTAAATTAACTAGACCAAGGAATAATTTCATAAAATGCGAAAAAAGGCGCAAAAAGCAAACTAAGGATTTTCGCAGATAGACTCTTATTGAGTAGTAAGGTGAGTCTTACGGCTCACCTCCTATTCAATCTCAAAACTATAAAAATTTGCTATATTTACTATATATTGAATTCTAAATAAAGGCTATTTTTCTTCCAAAAACAAACACTTAAATTCCTCATATCTAGCAATTTATGAATAATCATGCAATTTTGCATTTGAAACGCAAAATTGCAGAATCTTATAAGCTTCCCCTTTATGGGTAAATATCTTACGGCCTTATCAATCTCACTCACCTATGTTTCTTATAGCCAAAGAGTTGTGTAGTTATGTCACTTGATCTTCATCCTATTAACACTCAATTATTTATCACACAAGATAATAAAATATTTTAAAATAAAAAAATATCATATAATTTTGTTTATTAATAATATTGATTAATGATAAAATAAAACTAATTAAGAATAAATTGACGGAGGATAATATGTGTATATCAGTAGAACGACTTCTGATTTTGGGCAATACTGCCAATGTGGGCGGACCTAATAGTGCAAACACCGACAACGAAGATTCGTTGTTGAGTCGTCTCTTTAAAAGCGCCATAGAAGCAATTCAGCAGAAAATAGTTGATTTGAAAAACTTCTGCTTTCCTAATGCCACACCTACTAAATCTAATGCCACACCTACTAAATCTAATGCCACACTTGAATCTCCGGATGTTAACTTGATAGTGTTAGATAAATTAATATCAATTTGTAGTACAGTGCTCTCAACCCCGCTGCATGGAATGTAGCTGCATGTCAAGAATTAGAGGAACTTGTCCCAGGTAACCCAATAGAACTAGATTGTGAAGTACGATGCCTAGCCTTTAGAGCTCTGGAATCTAAGTTAGGACCTGAGTGTGAATTTTTCAATGAAGGTTTACGCCAGGAATTGCTTGATTTGAAAACCAAATTGATAAAAGAGAGTACTGTTGCACCAGATTCAGACCTAGATTTAGACCTAAATTCAGACTAAGATGCAGCAAACTAAGACATAGCGCAACATTTGCTGCCGAGCCCTCAATAATTCGTAAAGCACTGAAATTCAGGAACATCCTAAGCTAAAGTGCAGAAGCTCGGAATACACCCTATGGTGCCTTTCCCACCCAGCAGATCCCCCCGGATGATGCGCCTTACTTTCTTGCTTATGCCTGTTGCATAATCCGGCCCATAGGAGACCCTTACTCCTTAAGGGACCGCATGAGACCCTACGTGGCCTAATAACCCAACTCGTCCCCTAAGAGACCGAGCGAGAGATACGAGATATAGGATTAGCGGCGAACCCCCCAGGTCTGCAGACCTGGGGAAGGAGCAAAGCGCAGTAGATTGTGATCCGCAACCAGGTCTATCGGGCAAGGCAGGGGGACAAGGTGGGTTAATACCCATTTACCAGCTTGCTTTCACTATGCCGGGAATTAAACCGTTATTGGCCATCTCGCGGAAGCAGAGACGGGAAAGTTTAAATTTCTTCAAGACACCGCGGGAACGCCCAGTGAGCTGGCAGCGGCTGCGGAGGCGAACGGGAGAAGAGTTGCGCGGCATCTTATTCAGCTGCATTTTTGCAGCGTGGCGGTCTTCTTCGCTCTTATTCAAATCGAGAATTATTTTTTTGAGTTCTTGACGTTTGTTCCATTTGAGTTGGACCATTCGTTCACGTCGTTTTTGTTTTGCAACCCAGGCCTTTGTCATATTCCTCTACTTTTTACGCGCAGGACCTTTTTGTCTCTGCTTTCTGTTTGGATCGGTTTTATTGATCACATAGACGCGGCCTTTCCGGCGGACAACCTTGTCCCCTTTGGAAGGGTCGGCTTTGATCGAAGCTCTAACTTTCATGACTACCTTAAAGAAATTAAAAGTTAGCTAGATTTATACGCAATCCATCGATTTCTGGCAAGAACTGAGAATGGGGCCCCTGGTAAAAAGTAATTTTTAACGGTGTCCGCCAAGCCAATGAGAATTATTAATTTTTTTTATAATATTCGTTCTGTAATTCTTCAGTGAGAGGCAAGTATTCAAAAAATGTAATCTCGACAAAACGCAAACCGCGGTTGATAAGCTGTTCTTGCAGCCATTTGTCGCCGGTGTGTTCTTGACCGCCGAAAACGTGGATCGTCGCTTTTTGGTTGTAACGCCACTTATCGTGGGTATTTTCCCACAATGCCCCCGTTCTTTGACGAGCCAGCTCTCCCACAACTTTATCTAATTTCTTCCATCCGGCTGCCTCTTCAGTGCCGCCTTTACTGATTTGCTGAAGCGCTTCGGCAGTTAATCGTTTTGACACCGCATAGAGATCTTTGTCTTCCCACCCAGAAAAACGATCTGTTGTCCGATTGATTACTAAATTAGGCGCAAAACTTGCAGCAATGTCTTTATCGGAGAACTCGATTCTGTTGGAAGGGCTTGCTTCGCAAAGATAAATATTCTCTTTGCCTTTGAGAGCGTTTGCTGCTTCGCCTCTATCGCTCTTTTGGTGTTTGTCTGGATGGCAAGTATCAGAGTAAAGAATAATTTGAGCCTCGTCAACAGTACAATTCCCATGAATGTGAAGAATTTTCCCTTGATCGATAACGGCCTTTAATTTGCCCTTTGGATCCATCAACTGGCCTAAAAATGCAGCACTGTGACAAGGCATCTCATACCCGTTATGAGCAAATCGGTAAACTAGATTGTTAAAAAAAGCTGTCATCGTCTCTTTTGTAGACGATCCGGAAAAACTCCCATTTGGATTAGTAAAACGATCAAATAGCCTTCGACTGTTGTCCAAGACAGGATTTTTTGAGAGTTTTAAATCTGGCTTTCTTATCTGATAATTTGTATTAACTGACATAATTTCACCTTATTTTGTTAACTGCATTAATTATATACTATTTTAATTTTTAATTAAATATGTTTTATTAATAAAATACGCAACCCATTCATTATCAATAACTAAAATAATAACTTTACATTTCGCATATTTCTTGAGGAATTTTTATGCTTGGGTTATAGTGGCTGAAATTTTATCAAACTCAAGGAAAAACCTCCATGAAACGCACATACCAACCTAGTAAGAGAAAGCGCCAGAAGAACTGCGGATTCCGCCACCGGATGAAGACCAAAGACGGCCGCGCCATCATCAACCGCCGCCGCCGCTCTGGCCGCAAAAAACTCACCACGGCGTAAATGACCCGCATTGCAAAGTTCCCTAAATCAGCCCGCCTGCTTTCGCGTGCGGACTATAAGCACGTGCACAGAAATTCTCTCCGATTATTTGGCGAACAGATCTCTGTAGAAGTGCGCCAGGGAAGGGCGCTGACGGCAAGATTGGGGATCACGGTCTCTCGCAAGTTCGGCAAAGCGCACGAACGCAACCGTTTTAAGCGGGTAGTGCGGGAGGCCTTTCGTGAAATCTATCTTACGCTTCCCAACGATTTGGAATTGAACGTCGTCCCTCGCAATCCTGCCATTTCCCTTTCCAAACAGGCAATTTTGATCGACTTGCAAAATCTCTTAGCCAAGATCGTCCAATCTTCTGTATAAACTAGACACATGAGCAACTTTTCCCATCTCAATCCGGGGCAACGCAAAGCTGTCACGTCCACCGAGGGCCGTGTATTGATCCTCGCGGGGGCAGGCAGCGGCAAAACAAGCGTGCTGGCCTACCGGATTGCCCATCTGCTGCAAAATCTGAAAGTTGCCCCTGATGCCATTTTAGGGCTGACGTTCACGAACAAAGCCGCCCAAGAGATGCGCGAGCGCGTCGCAAAACTCGTCTCTCATGCAGCTGCAAAAAAAGTGACTTTAAGCACATTCCACAGCTTCTGCATGCAGATATTGCGCAAAGAGATCACGAAATTGGGCTACACTTCCAATTTCACCCTGTATGATGAAAATGATGTCCGCCGTTTGGGGCAAGGTCTTGCCCGGCATCTTCTGGAACACGAGGGCGAACTCCCTTCTCTAGAAAAGACCTTCCATAAGATTTCTTACGCCAAAAGCCGCGGGCTCTCATTTCAGGAAATCGCGAAAGAAAAGAAAGATTGGCACGATCCATTCAGCGCAGATCTTTTCGACCGCCTGAAGACGTGCATGCGCGCCTATAATGCCGTCGATTTCGACAGCTTGCTCTCCTTGACCGTCCAGCTTTTCGAAGAGTTTCCGGAAGTGCTTGAAAAATATCAAGATCGCTACCGCTACATCATGATCGACGAGTATCAAGATACAAATCCGATCCAGTACCGCCTGGCCAAGCTGATTTCGAGCAAACATAACAATTTGTGCGTTGTCGGCGACGATGATCAATCGATTTATGGATGGCGCGGCGCAGAGATTAAAAATATTCTCCAATTTGAATCGGAAACAGTGATCAAGCTGGAGCAAAATTACCGCTCCACGCCGACCATTCTCAAAGCGGCCAACGCGGTGATCGCCCACAATGAGCAAAGACACGCTAAAGAACTGTGGAGCAATTCAGAAGCGGGCGATCTGATCACTCTTTTCCACGCTCCCACAGAACTAGAAGAAGCGCAATCGATCGTCCAGCGGATGATCAAGGCGCACAAAGAAAAGAAAATCCCTTGGAAAGAAATGGCGATCCTCTACCGCTCCAATATTCTTGCAAGGCCTTTTGAAATGGCTTTGATGCAGGCCGTCTGGGAAAAAGAGGGCAAGTGGGTGCGAGGAATTCCCTATGAGGTGTTTGGCGGCACAGAATTTTATGAGCGCGCGGAAATTAAAGATCTAATCGCTTATCTTCGCGTCATTGCCAACCCTCTTGATCCAGAAGCGCTTCTCCGCATCATCAATATTCCCCGCCGCGGGATTTCCGATCAGACTCTTGATGTTCTGACTCAGTTCAATCGCACACGCAATATTGCTTTGTGGGACTTGCTCTCGGAAATTGCCTCGCCGCTCTCTTCCGATCTGAAAAATGATCTCTCCGACAAAGCCCTTGCAGGGATCCGCTCTTTTGTCGAGCTCATCAACACCGCACAACAAAAATTTGCGACACCACCGCTCCACTCAACTTTTGCTTGGCTGATCGATGAGATCGATTATAAAAAAGCGATCGCCGATGATGCAAAATCAGAAAAAATGCGGGATTTCAAATGGGAAAACGTCGCCCATTGCATCGACTCCATGGCCATCTTTGAAGAAGACGGCCAAGCCCATGAGATTTCTCTCAGCGCTTTTCTTAGGGACTTCTCTACTTGATCAAGCACGGATCGCGCCGCAAGACAACCAGCAGAAACAAGACAAGGTCAACCTCATGACCTTCCATAGCGCCAAAGGACTAGAATTTACCACTTGCTATCTCGTCGGTTTGGAAGACCACATCATCCCTCATGAAAAAAGTCTGATGGAAACAGGCCTCGAAGAGGAGCGCCGGTTGATGTATGTCGCCATGACGCGCGCGAAAAAATTTCTCACTTTGAGCATGGCCCGTAAACGAAAAAAAATGGGAAAAGACATCTCTACGAATCCTTCGCGGTTTTTATTTGAGATCCCTAAAGAATTGATCCGGATCACTTCCTGGCAGACAATTGATTAGAACTTCGTTTTGCACGCATGGAAAAAGGCATCCAAGGAAGGTTTGATGCCTCCATGTTTGCGGATGTAAGCTTTCCCGCCGCTGCCCAGCCAATGCAAAATGACAGCGTTCAAATTGAGCCCGCGCACCATTCTCCAATTGTAGATTTCCGGGAGCTCCCTTACTTTCAGCCGATGCTCGTGGATCAGATAGGAAAGAAGCAAGTCGTCGCCGGCAAAAAGATGGTTTTTTGTTTGGGCTCCTTCCGCCCACTTCTCAATGATCGGCGCCCCATGCTGAAAGACGATCACCCCTCCATTGTAGCGGACATTGGGATCATCCTGCGGCAAATGGTCGCTGTAATATTCTCGAACAAGAGCAATCCCAGAATGAGAAAAAAGAAAATCCAGAGGACCTAACACCTCGCAATCTAGGTCTAGCCAAATCGTTTTTTCATAACATGAATTTAAAAAGGCAAACGGTTTTTTAAACCAAATATGACGCGACTGCCACACGGTCCAGCCGAAGAGATTTTCCCAATCTTTTGCACGTTTTGAGTCTATGTTTTGATGGGGATGGATAAAAAAATCGGTAGTTAAAGAACACAACTCCCCTCTTTCTGCGCACCATGCCTTCATCTCTTCGGTCATGCCGAAGTCGAAAAAAGTCACAGGATAGGAATTGTGTTCCCGATAGCGCGACCACCACCATGGCAGCAGCCATTCCTGCATTCTGTCCGCCCCGCACAAGATGCCGCATTTTTTGCTCGCCCTTCTTTTCCAATTTGGCGTCATTGGACACTCTGTTTCATCATGGAGAGCATTTCGATAAGTTGGGGCTTGAACTCTTCAGGGCACTGCAGATAAGCAATCTCAGCGCGATCGAAGGCAAAATCAAAATACTGATGTTTGTATAAAAATTCAGCGATCATCCACTCGCATTTCCAACTATTCTCAGGATCTTTTTTTCCAAACCGTTGAAGGTATTGCAGAAGAGGCATCAATGCCCTTTCAGGCCGATCTTGACCTTTAAGACGAGACGCTTTTTTTTGAAATTCGAGAACAGCGACTTTGTAATGCAATCCCGACTTATTGTCCGGGTCGCGACTCAGCAGCTGGTTCTTTGCTTTGCGCACTTGAGAATTTTTTTTCTTTTGGTTTTCCATCAGAGTGATGAATTTCTCGAGATGGAAAAAATAACCTTTTTCCTTGCGAATCCCTTGCTCTAAAATCACCTGCTGAAAACAGGAGGCGGACAATTTCTTTGCCTTGTGATAAAGATCTTGCCATCTTTCTTCTTCAAATTCGTGGTCCAACGCAGAACAGATATCGTGAAAATTCTCAATCTGGCCATGGATGGCCTCGGCATACTTATATGCGTCGAGGGAAATGTCTTCAAAGCGCGCAAATTCTTTTGCCTGAGGGTCGAGCAACAAAATGACTGGACAATGATGTACTTGATATTTTTGAAGGAACGGCTTTTCCGCTTCATGCTGTTTCAAAGAAACAATCCAAAGAATGGCTTCCTCTTGCACTTTTTCGAAAAAATAGGGAGATTCAATAATTTCTTGCCGCAGCTTCTTGGACCAAGGACAGTTTTCCGCTAGGAAGACGGCGACTATGGGGCGATTTTCCGATTGGGCTGAGTTGAGGGCGTTCTTTTCTTCAAGCTCCGCCCCCTGAACAATTGTTATAAAGCAAAAAAGAAAACTATATAAAAATAGCCGCATAATTATTGATTGAAAACCTAAAATAAATTAAACTTCTAATTCTGTGCCCAACCCTTTTATATAAAAAAATGTTTATATTTCCTCCTACTATTATTTTGCGCCACCGGAAAGAAAACCTCAGAAAGTGCACTCTCCGCGGGCTGGAAGGGCGGTCTGATTTCCTTTTTTTCACTTATCCAAAAGATGCACTTCCCGAGTTGTCAGGGTATTTCTTGTTGACTATCGATGCACCTCCCCTCACTGAAGCGGATTCCCATTTAGGCATTTTCTTGATCGACGGGACATGGAGGTATGCCGAACTCATGCAGAGGCAGTTGCCATTACCCCACCGATTCCAAATGCGGAGCCTTCCGGGCCAGTATCAAACGGCTTACCCACGGCGGCAGGGGGATTGCCCTGATCCTGCCAGAGGTCTAGCCTCTATAGAGGCCCTCTATCTAACCTACACTCTTTTAGGCCGCAGCCCCGAAGGGCTCCTTGATCTCTTTTACTGGAAAGAAGAATTTTTAAGAAAAAACAATCTTTAAGTTGCTGATATGAAATAGATTGGGAAGTTGTTTTCATCATTCTGAATGCAGCTGTAAATTAAATACTTCACAAAGTTAGACCCATGATCATAATTTATTGATTAACCCTAATAATCATGGTATAATTTAATAAAATAAATATTTGGAATATCATGGCAATTACTACACACGCAACTAATTCTTTAAAAAATAACAGCGCCTCTTATTACACTCAATTGAGTTTGTCTGAAGGATTAAAGCAATATATCCAGAAAGTAAAAAATGCTGTTTCACATTCTTTATGGATAAGAGACACTTATTCCACTTCTTCTTATAAACAACCATTGATTCCACAACCGATGACTCAACCGAAAAACGGTCCATCTGATGCTCCTTTCAATATGACTGACTTGGAAATTTATCCTGATGATTATTCTGATCCCCTGCCCATCTATGGCATAAAAACTTCAGAATATAAAGAGATCAAAGAGTTTTACGAGAACGTAATTAATGGAAAATCAAAAATCATTCTTAGTCCATCACTTTCCCCAGAATTGCGCCGATTAATTGAAATGGATTTAATTCTTCTCCTAACAAGACCAACCAGTCGCGCATTGCTTTTATCATTCTCTAAATACGAACAATCGATCACTTTAGATCAGGGCGAAAAAAATTGTTTTGGAAATAATGTGATCTTTCTAAATGAAGTAGTGATTGAGAGCTTAATAAGCCGTGAAATTAATGATAAACAAAACCAATTTCTTGCACCTTTGCCTCATTTCAGCGTATTAGCACATGAATTGATTCACGCACTTCATAACCGTCTTTATGGTTGGATTCCAAACGGTAGGCCAACTTTAAGTCGAGATTTTGACGATTTAATTGAGCAATTTGCGATTACTGGACACCATAACGCAATAGCATATATGGTGATCAATGAGCAACGAATTCATAGGGAATTTGGCATCCCTTACAGGGAAGATCATCGCAGGGCTGGATCTTTTCCTCCCGATACTTCTCCTTGCGACATCTTCCCAAGTGGAAAATTACCTATCCAATATGCAGCAAAAAATGGCGCTACATTAAATGTAATTCATTTTCTGAAAACAGGAGGAGATGCAAATATAAAATTGAAACACGGAAGAACTCTTCTTCATGAAGCTGCAACAGGTAGTGGCACGACAGGTAGAAATTTTAAAATTGCGACTTCTTTGATTGATTTCGGTGCAAAAATAGATTCTATCGATGACCAAAATCGCACCCCTCTTCGTTGTTGTTCTGGGAGCGAAGCAATCGATATTGGCACTTTGCTTATGGAACGTGTCGCTTCATTTTCAAATTCTTCAGGCTCTGCTCATACTTCTATTCAAACACCAGAAAGTTCTCTTCTGTCAACTAACCCGCACAAAAATGCTCCTCCCCGCACAGAAATTAAGATCAAATGTAAAGTTCCTATAGGACATGCCTTGACGTTACGTGGCCAAGGAGGAGGTCTTAGTTGGGGACACCGCAACATTCCACAGAGAATTGACAATGAGACTTTTCTCTTCACCATCGAAGGGATGACAGAAGGCAAGTTTGAATATAAACTCTTGCTCGATGATTCTGATTGGGAGAGCGGTGCAAATCATATCGTAGAAGTTGGAAAATCAGTAGAGATCACCCCTGCCCTGACTATGCCTAAAGCTCCATTAATCCTGGTCAATTACAATGGCCCAGGCAACCTCTTTCTCCGCGGTACAGGACCAGGAATGGAATCATGGAATAAACCTATTCAATTGAAGCGCCTTAATGGCGTCTACGTTTTCGAATGGGATAAGGACGAAAGCAACTTCGAATTTAAAATTTTGCGCAATGATAAAGAATGGTCTTTAGGAGACAACTATAAATTCACCAAGGGCAAGACCCTACAAATCGAGCCTATTTTCTAGCCCTAACAATGAGCGCTAAATTCTAAGAGACCTCATAGTACCTCCGGAAGGACTTCTAGACCTTTTTACTGGAAAAAAGAATTTTTAAGTTACTTCACTGTTCACTGGATACAACTGTTCAATATATAGTGAACAGTTGAAAGGGACACGAATTAAACAACCCGGAAGCTTTCAACTTCCGGGTTTTCTTGCCACCAATAAAAATTTTTCTTGATTTCCAGTTCTACGTCTAAAGCCACTCCAATCCTTGACTTTTTTCACTTTTGGCCATAAATTGGTGCCTTGTCGTTCCCATAGTATTAACCCATGAGCACCCTTAAAAACCGTTAAGATTTAGTGCAAAAAACTTATTCTTTCCAAGAACATCAGCTTGCCATCAACACTGTCGACCCAGAAGCGCTTTACGTCATGGAAAAGCTTCGCTCCAATGGGCATACGGCCTATTTAGTTGGCGGCAGCGTCCGGGATTTGCTGCTGAAGCAAAAACCGAAAGATTACGATATTTCCACTTCCGCGGAGCCCGAAGAGATCAAACAGCTGTTTCGCAATTGCATTTTGATTGGGAGACGATTTCGGCTGGCGCATATTCGCTTTGGCAGAAAAATCCTTGAAGTCTCTACATTCCGTGCAGGGGACCCTGAAAACGATGCGTTGATTTTACGCGACAATATCTGGGGATCGCCGGAAGAAGACGTCCTCCGCCGCGACTTCACCATCAATGGACTATTCTACGACCCTGCGACGCAAGAGGTCATCGATTACGTCGGGGGCTATCCTGACTTGCAAAAGAAATTTTTGCGGACCATCGGACAGCCTTTTATTCGTTTCCGCCAAGATCCCGTCCGTATGCTCCGCATGCTCAAGTTCCAAGCGCGCTTCGGCTTTGATGTCGACCCATCTGCACGGGTCGCTCTCTTAGAGTGCCGCCAAGAGATTGTCAAAAGCTCTCCCGCGCGCGTTCAAGAGGAACTGTTGCGCATGCTCGAATCGGGCGCGTCCGAATCTTTTTTCCGCCTTTTATCGGAGCATGGCTTCATTCACCTTATGATGCCCTCTTTCGGAGAGTTCATGGAATCGCACGAAAGTGAAGAAGTGTTCGCTTACTTGAAGGAAGTCGATACGACTTTCCACGACCCAACCCGCCCTCCGCTTTCCCGCTCCGTGCTTTTATCATGCCTTGTTTATCCATTGCTGGAAAAAAGGATCTCATCGCGTTATGTCGATCGGGAAAAAATCCCGCATCTCGGAGAAATTAACAAAGAAGCCTATGAACAAATCAAAGAGATCTTCCAGCCCTTCCTCCCTCTTTCGAGAAGAATGAAAGGCAGCCTCATCTCTATTTTAACCTCGCAATATCGACTGACCCCAATCGAAAAAAAGAAAGGCCGCCGCATCCGCATCCCTAACGACCCAGAATTTTCTCATGCTCTCAAATTTTTCGAAGTGCGCTGCGCTCTTGAACCCGCCTTCCAAACGATTTGGGAGGAATGGACAAGAGCAATGCAAGCTCCCACTGAACATCGCCCTCGCAGACGACGAAGGCGCAAACCCACGTCGGATGCCTCCAAAGATCTTGAAAGCACATGACCGCCGAACCCATTTTTTTAGATTTGCATCCATCTATCGAAATCGCTTACGTCGGGCCCGCTCTGTCTTCAGGCCCCTTGCCCGCTCTTTTTTATTTTGCTTTATCGGCTCGAGACAGCCTTGGTCTGGACCCATACAATCAACCGGTCGCTTATCTCTCGTCATTGCCCATGCGCATTTTTTCCATGACTTTGCCGGGGCATGAAAATGATCTGCCCGCCACACAGGCTTTGAAAGTATGGGCCAAAAAGATTGCCATGGGCAATAATGTGATTGCTGCATTTGTTGAGAAAGTCAAGGTTGCTGTGGGAACGTTAATCGAACGAAAGGTTTTGATCCCTGACCGCATTGCAGTAGCAGGGCTTTCCCGCGGGGCTTTTATCGCCGCGCATGCCGCCGCCTCAATCCCTCAGTTCCATTGGATTTTAGGGTTTGCCCCGTTAACAGATCTTTCTGCTGCAAAAGAATTTCACGAGATACATCGCGATCCTATTGTCCAATCGTTGAATCTGGAACATCTGGCGCCTCGCCTCGTCCATCATGCTTTGCGCTTCTATATCGGCAATCACGATACGCGCGTCAGCACAAGGCGCTGTTTTGATTGCGTAGAAAAACTCTCGCAGGCAGCTTTTCATGCCTCCATTCGCTCTCCTCAAGTCGAACTCATGATCGGCCCCTCGATCGGGCGCGACGGGCACGGAACCTCCAAAGAAGTGTTTCATGATGGCGCGCAATGGATCGCTGAGAAACTGGAGGCAATACATGTCTTGTGATCTGTTTGTCTTTGCGGGAGAAAAGAGCGGGGATCTGCATGGCGAAAAATTGCTCAGCGCCCTCTATGCCAAAAATCCTCAGCTTAAAATTGCCGGCGTCGGCGGCCCGAAGATGCGCGCTCAAGGAATGGACTGCGTTTTGCCCATGGAAGAATTTCAAGTGATGGGTTTCATCGATGTCTTTTTCGCGCTTCCCAAACTCATCCGCCAATTTTATTTCATCGGCAAAGAGATTCAACGTTTAAAACCCAAGGCGGTACTTGCGATCGATTATCCGGGATTCAATTTGAGGATGGCAAAGCATTTAAGAGAAAAAGGATTTAAGGGCAAACTGATCCACTTCATCTGCCCTTCCGTGTGGGCGTGGGGAAAAAAGAGAATTCCCATGATGGGAAAAACTCTCGACCTTCTCTTGTCGATTCTGCCTTTTGAAAAGGAGATTTTCACTAAAACGCCCTTACATGTTTCCTATGTCGGCCACCCCCTCATCGAGCGGTTGAAACAATATGATTACAAAACGCTGCCATTGGATGGAAAAGTCATTGCGCTATTTCCTGGAAGCCGAAAAAAAGAGATCGAACGCAACCTTCCAATGTATCTCGATGTTTGCCGTACGTTTTTAAAACCTGGTTTTAAGGTCGCTCTTTCTATTTCTGATGAGCGGCATAAACCTCTTATCCAAGAAATTCTAAAAGCGAAAGGATGGGATGAAAAAGAGATCACTTTTGTCTCTTCAGACTATTCTTATGAATTGATGAAAACAGCATATCTTGCCATCGCCAAATCGGGGACGGTCACTTTAGAGTTGGCTTTGCATCGAGTGCCGACTGTTGTGACTTATGCCGTTTCTTTCCTCGATAAAATCATCGCTTACGATATCCTGCGCATCCGCCTGCCTTTCTATTGCATTGTGAACATCCTCGCCCAAAAAGAAGTGTACGCGGAACTGATCGGCCCTCGCTTGACTCATCCAGCGCTCAAAGAAAAAGCAGAGGCCCTCCTCGACGATTCTCATCGCAGGCGCATTCAATGCGATTGCGAACTTCTCTTACAACACCTCGGTGAAAAGGATACAAGTTCCGAGGCGGCTGCTGAAGTGATTAAATTGATAAATTCTAAAACGGAGCGCTCCCTTCAAATTCAATAGCGTGCAAATCCCTGTTTTCCTTAAACTTTAACGCGATTCTTCTATAGGACAAGGTTATGGAAAATTTAAAGATTTACATTGACAGGCTGAAAGGGAGCCAAACTCAAAAAATTAACGAAACCCTCCCCCCTGATTTTTTAGGCATCGACGAAGAAGACCTACTCTTCGATCAACCTGTCCAGCTCAAGGGAGAGACCTACGTTGCTAATGAACATCTGATTATCCATCTGAACATCGAAACGACAGCCCGCCTCCCCTGCTAGATCTGCAACGATCCTGTCCACATACCTATTGTGATCAAAAATATTTATCTCACGGAACCTCTTTCCGAAATCAAAGGGGCAACCTTCGACCTCGCCAATGAAGTGCGGGAGTCGATCCTACTCCAGACCCCTCTTTTCTCCGAATGTCACAACGGGAAATGCCCGGAAAGAGACAATTTAAAACAATTTCTTAATCCCCTGCAAAAAAAATCAGACGACAACATCGTGCATTTTCCATTCGCAGATCTGGACAAGTAGAAAAAAAGTTATTTAACTTTAATAAAATCTTGCCTTCAGTTATAAAGGTACGTAAATTTTTTATGGAGAATTGATTTATGGCAGTACCACGTAATCGAACGTCTAACGCTCGAAAAAACTCTCGCCGTGCGCATCATGCAAAAAAGCCGAAGAATACATCGGCTTGCTCTAATTGCTCAAAACCGCGCATTGCGCACAGAATTTGCCCCCATTGTGGTTTTTATGCTGGCCGCGCGGTGATCCATGCGAGGGAAGAGTAAAAACAAGGGGATCGCTCCTTGCCATATCGGCATCGATTTACTAGGAAGCGATATCCCTCCCAACGAACTTCTCCAAGCAGATTCTCCTCTTTTGCAAAGAACTTGAGCCCCTCTGTTCATTTGACCCTTTTTGGGACACCTGTCTTTTTGGAAGGAAGCGACCCCTTTTGACCTAATGTTATTTTCCATGCCGTAAAAGAAATGATCACGATGGAAGACGCCCCTCTTACCGCTATCCGTCGCAAAAGAGAATTCCTCGATCTGCATCGGGATCAAGCATGCTAAAAGAAGGCCATCTGCAGGCTTTTATCTCTGCGGGAAATACCGGAGCTTTGATGGCATGCGCGAAACTTCAGCTTTCCGCATTGCATCCTGTCGAACGCCCCGCTCTGCTTACCCTGCTTCCCACTCGAAAGAATGAAATCGCTGTCCTCGATGTCGGCGCCAATACCTCTTACAAAGCCAAGCATCTGGTCCAATTTGCTGCAATGGGAGTCGCCTATCAAAGAAGCAGAGGCGTAAAAATCCCCAATGTCGGACTGTTAAATATCGGATCAGAGGCAAAAAAAGGCACTCCGGAACTTCAAAAAGTCTATAATCAACTTCTCTCTGGGAAGTAAAAAATCTTCTTCCTCCTTGCCTTTGCAGGAAATATTGAAGGGAGAGATGTCTTTCAAGGAGAAATTGACGTCCTTGTCACTGATGGATTTACCGGCAACGTCTTCCTCAAAACAGCAGAAGGGATCGCCGCGGTCATTTTGGAAGAGCTCGAGAACTCGCCCCTTGAAGAGTGCTCCCCGCATATGAAAGCGATTTTGGCTGAACTGCGGCAGAGGCTGCACTATGCGGAATATCCCGGGGCTCTGCTATGCGGAATCGATGGGATCGTCATCAAATGCCATGGGAATCAAGCCCTCAAAGTATTATTCGCAGCATTACGACAGCCGCCCGGCTTGTCCAACATTCTTTTCTCGACCAAGTCCGAAAAGAACTCAAAAAATAAATAAATTTTCAAAATTGAAAAAGAAGTTGAAATCCCGTATGCATTCTTGCGGCCATAGACTTAATGCGCACTTACCTATAATTAATTTTTTATTTTTCGGGGATCCAATGCAAGAAATTCTACTGAACATCGAATCTAAAGAGATCCGCTATGCCGTTCTTAAAAATGGAACCCTTTACGATCTGATCATCGAGAGAAAAAAAAACCGGCAGCTGACCGGCAATATCTACCGCGGCCGAGTGACCAATATCCTGCACAATATCCAATCGGCCTTCATCGATATCAATGAAGGAGAAAATGGGTTCATCCACATTTCCGATATCTTGGAAAATACGCAAAAATTCCAAGAGATGTTTGAAATGGACTTTGATTGGGACGTGCGATATTTCCAAAGCGCAAGCGCGCCAACGCAGAGAATCGGACATCTCGAAGATCCTGAAAATCGACCAGCCGGTGCTTGTGCAAGTCGTCAAAGAGCCGATCGGAACAAAAGGAGCCCGGCTCACTTCCAACATCTCTATCCCGGGCCGCTATCTCGTTCTTACTCCCGAACACTCCCCACCGCGGCGTCTCGCGCAAAATCGAAGATGCCGCTTCCCGCGATCGGTTGAAAAAACTCATCCGCGCCTTTGAAATGCCCAAAGACATGGGGCTGATTTGCCGAACGGCAAGCGTGAACGCCACGCCCGAAATGCTGATCGAGGAAGCGACCGAACTGCTGAAGACCTGGCAGAATATCGTCGAAAACTTCCATAAGGCAAACAAACCGACCTGTCTTTATGAAGAATCTGATCTCATCAAACGCGCAGTGATGACAGCTGTCGACAAAAAATTCGAGCGCCTGCTCGTCGACGATTATGCCACTTATCCAACGCTGCAAACGCCTCTACGCTAAATATAGCGGAGAACATCCTCTTAAAATCGAATTGTATCGCGATAAAACCCCGATGTTCGAGCGCTTCAATGTCGAAAGAGAGATCGACCGCGCCCTGCGCCGCAAAATTTGGCTGCCCAGCGGCGGATATCTCTTCTTCGACCGCACAGAAGCGATGTACACCATCGACGTCAACTCCGGCCGCAGCACTCATCAAAGCTCTTCTTCCGATGTCGAAGAAGCTCTCGTCCACATCAACATGGAAGCCGCGGAAGAGATCGCACGGCAACTGCGCATCCGCAATGTCGGCGGGCTTGTCATCTGCGACTTCATCGATATGCGCTCGCGCAAAAATCAACGCCGCGTCCTCGACCGGCTGAAAGAAGCGATGAAAGACGATTCGGCCAAATGCACCATCTTAGGCATGAGCGAATTCGGCCTTGTCGAAATGACACGACAACGCAGCCGCGAATCTTTGACGCAGACCATCTTCACCAACTGCCCCTATTGCAATGGCAGCGGCATGATCAAGAGCCATGAAAGCGTCAGCCATTGAAATCGAACGCGCATTCAAAAAATTGATCAACCAGCAGCAGCAATTCGGACTCGAGATTGATCTCCCATCCCGATCTCGATCATTATTTGGGCCACGAGCAAGACAAAGACTATTTGCGCAAACTCGCTGAAAAATTGAACGCGGAACTCCGTTTTGACAGCGACGACAACCTCCACCTCAATGAGTTTCAATTCTATTCGACGATCAATGGAAAAAAACTCGAAGTTTAAACCTTTTTTCTCGAAGATTGAACGATTACTTGAAGGAAGGGATCGATCCCTCCCAAGTATGCAAACATCCTCGAGAAATTCTATCTCGGCTATCATCAAGCAATCTCCTCGCAAGAAGGCAACCATGAGAAGTTTTTTCTTGCACTACTAGAATTGATCAAGCAGCAATGCCTAGAACCTTTTGTCTTTCAGCCCTATCACGAACAGATCCGCAATCCTTTCGACTATTACCAATTCGGAGTCGACCTGGTAAAACCTCTTAGTCGATATGCCCCATTCCACCGTCCATCGGCCTGGAGCATTTAAAAGAGATCGCCGCTTCTTTGGAAAAAGGAGAAAATGCCATTTTTTTGGCCAACCATCAGGCCGAAGCCGATCCCCAAGCCATCAGCATCCTTTTAGAAGACTCCTTTCCCAAATAGCAGAAGAGATGATCTTCGTCGCCGGTGAACGCGTGATCACGGATCCTCTTGCTGTTCCCTTCAGCATGGGAAGAAATCTGCTTTGCATTTTTTCTAAACGCTATATCGACCATCCCCCAGAACAAAAGATGAAAAAACAGCTCCACAATAAGCGCACGATGGAACTGATGAGCGAGCTCCTGAGCGAAGGCGGCAAAGCGATCTATGTCGCCCCCAGCGGCGGCAGAGACCGACCCAATGCCGACGGCGTCGTCGAAATCGCCCCTTTCGATCCGCAGAGCATCGAGATGTTCTACCTCATGGCACGTGCGGGCGGGGCATCCGACCCATTTTTATCCTCTGGCCCTTAAAACCTACGAACTCCTCCCTCCACCTGAAACAATCCAAGTCGAGCTCGGAGAAGAGCGCACCGCCAAACGCGCAGACATCCATCTCGCCTTTGGCCCGCGCATCGACATGGAAAACTTCCCCGGCAGCGACTCGCAAGATAAACATGCAAGGCGCTCCGCCCGGGCAGAGTATATTTGGAATTTGGTTCGGCAGGATTACGTTAAATTTCCCTGAAGTTGCCCAAGGATTTTATGCAACTCGTCAAATAGGACATCTTTGTTGTCTTCATTGATGGGGCAACTCAATTGGGTATAGAAATCGCTGACTTTTTTTAACGCTTTCCGCACATCTTCAGTTAGCTTTTTATCTTGCAGGCTTGCTTCGAGTTCTGCTTTTTTTCCATCGAGTGCCAAAATCGTTGCATTGAGACTCTCGAATTGTTTTTTGGCTTCTTTATGCGCATGATCGGCATTCAAATAGTCATCGAACGCTCGGTCTACAACTTTTTTACTTTCGGCGACTTCTTCAATCTGGCATGAAGAGCCACATTTTTCAGTGTGTGCTTTTAAGCATGCAATATAGACAGCTTTATACAGAGCCGAAACTTTTTCAGCATGACCGAGTCGGTCAGATTCAATGACAATGACATTGTCACCCTGACGAAACACTTCAAGTTCTTGAGCGACCTTTTCTAGTGCATGGCTGCGTTTGCGTCTGAATGAATCTGTATAACCTGTAACAAGAGTTTCTGGTGGATTGGAATACTTTTCAATGACACCATCGAATTCTTTTTTATCATGAAATTTGCAAACGGCTTGACGAAGCTCTTTTTCACGTTCTTGCTGGGGCATTTCAGGTAAAAGATCCGAAAGTGCATCAACGCAAGCGTTATATCTATTAACTGTAAAAGCTGAAAAAGGCATTCGTGCATTATAATCGATGACAATGTCAAAAATCCTTTTATAGAACTCTTCCCCAAATTGTGAATTGTAATTTATTACCGCTGCGGCATGATGGGCATATTGTATATATTTTTTGGTGTCCGGTTTTAAATTATAACTTCTCATTGCTCTAATAAAAATAGCTTTATATATGCTGAATAGCTCCCGACTGTTTTTATTCATATAATAATCTATCAATTCTTCAGGTATTACATCCCCATCAACGACTGAAACATACTTTTCAATGTTATCCTTCTCAAGAGAGACTGGTAAACCCATCTCAATATCATAAATTCTACTGATTATTAACCTTCTTGCAGAGACTGAATCTTTTACTTCAAATAAGGTTAAGAGTTCCATTCTTTCCCTATCATCGCTATCCACTGTGGGATCCCCTTTTAGAATATCAATAAACGGCTTAAACTTCTCTTCATTATGAATGAGGGCATCAATCTCACTTTCCTCATGCGTCCTCTTGTGGGTTAGAAGAGAAACTCTGCCAAAATTAACGGCATGAATAGCACCCCTCATTGGCGAGGGCTCGTTGCATAGTTCGAGCACAATTCTTTTGAAAACATCGTAAGGCAGCGTCAATAAGGAGAAGTTATTCCAAACCCCGCCGCATTGCGTTAAATCTCTGTTTGAATAATTAACTAGACATTCCTGATTATTTGTTGGTTTAATAGCCATATATTTCATTGTTTTTAAATTTTAATTTCAAAGCTTATGAATTATATATTAAATAAAGTCGATCCTTGTCACCCCAATGATTTTATGCAACTCGTAAAACAATACATTTTTATTGATATCACCAATGGGCCGTTTCAATTGGGTATAGAACTCGCTTACTGTTTTGCACTCTGACTTTGCGTCGGCAAGGAGTTTGTCTTTTTCCAGGTGTGCTTTGATCTCTATTCTCATTCCTCCAGTCATCACGCCATTCGTCCAAACAGCGAGTTCTGCAAGTCTTTCATTTAGAGATTGATATTTATTTTTAGCATCTTGATGCTCCTTAATAGCATCCATACACATTTGGAAAACTTCATCAGTACACATTTTACCTTCGCGCATTCCTTCAATTGGGCCATAAGCGACCTCATTAATATGCCTGTTTAAGGCATGAATGTAGGATTGTTTAAAGTGATGCATTTCCACTTCAGTTTTTTGCATGGCTACATAAGCTTGATGGATCTCGCCATCCATATTATTTCCACAAAGCATGTCAATTTCTCGTTCGACGTTCTGAAGCGCCATAATGCGTGCGTTACGGAGCAAGTTGATACCCTTCTCAAGAAGTTCATCGCTTGGATTGGAATACTTTTCAATTAAAGCATCGAATTGGCTTGTATCATGGAATTTACGAAGGCCTTGACGGAGCGCGTTTTCGTGTTCTTGTTGGGGAGTTTCAGGGAAAAACCCTGAAAGTAAATTAATATAACGGTTATATTCACTAATTGTTAAATCTGTGAGAGGCTTTTGCGCAATACAATTGCCGACAATTTTATAAATTTTTCCACCGAATTCTTGCTGAAATTCTGGATCTGAGGCGATGATGTCCGAAGCAAACTTGGCAGCCGCCAAAAAATCCCTATTGTCAGGCTCAAGTCCCCAAGTTTCCATCGTTTTCATAAAAATAGCCGTATAGACACTGAATGTCTCCCGAACGTTTTTATTCTTATAATAAGCTATATATTGCTTATGAAATTCATCTTGGATTTTATCATCATCTAAACCTGGATGATCTACAACAAAATCAGCACACAAATCTTTTCCTCGCTCTTGCGAAGTCTCAAGATCTTTATCATCAAGCAAATTTTTTAATGTAGCGAGGCCTAAATCATGAAGCATTCCATTATTTGGGTTAAGATTAAAACTCAGAACTTTCATAAACGGCCCAAACTTCGTTTCATCCTGAATGAGGGCATAAACCTTTCTGACCTCATACGTCACCGCGTAGGTTAGCAGAGAAACTCTGCCAAAATTGACAGCATAAATGGCACCTTTCATTGGAGATGTCTCATTGCATACTTCTTCCATAATTCGATTGAATATTTCTTGGGGCAGCGTCAGTAAGGAGAGTTTATTACAATCCCCGCCGCATTGCGTTAAATCTTTATTTGAATAATTAAGTGCACTAAGTGCACATGGGTTATTGTTTGTTGTTGATTGAATTGCCATAATTACCTTGTTTTAAATGTTAATTTTAACATGCATGTATTCTAGTATTAATTACTAATTAATTTCAATGCTTATTGTTAAAAAAATTGCTTTACCAACTCTTGTGCTATCCCCATAACGGAGAACAGGATTGAAAAATTCTGTGACTTTTATGCATAGTGGGTCTTAACTAAACAAGGTGCACATATATGAAGCGTGTTAGACCTCTTTTGTTTTCTTTCCTTTTTTTGACGGCTCTTCCCATCTATTCGGAAGAGGCCTCCTCCCTTAAGAACTATGAAGTGATCGAGAACAAAGCGACACTTCCTATCCTTAATCCGGCTTTAGACGGAAGGAAAGTGGAAAAGCTTCGCTTAAAGAATGGTTTGCAGGTTTTGCTCATTTCCGATCCCGGAGCAGATCAATCGGCCGCGGGGCTGGCGGTCGATGCGGGTTCCTGGGAAGACCCCAAAGAGTACCCGGGCATGGCACATTTTTTAGAGCACATGCTTTTCATGGGAACAGAAGCCTATCCCAATGAGTTTGAATATATGCAGTTCATCAATGACCACGGAGGCGGCGTCAATGCATTTACAGCTTCCGACCGCACCGTGTATATGTTCTCGGTCAATAACGACGCTTTTGAGGAGTCTTTAGACCGATTTTCCCACTTTTTTATCGACCCGCTGCTCTCTCCGAACTGCATCAATCGCGAGCTCCACGCCGTCGACCAAGAGCATTCGAAAAATATCGAGCACGATGGCTGGCGCCAGTACATGATCTTAAAAGAAACGGGCAATGCTAACCATCCTAACTCCGCCTTCTCCACAGGCAATGCCCAGACGCTGTCCGGCATCCCTCAATCAGCACTTAAAAGTTGGTATCAGTCCCATTATAGCGCCGATCAGATGCACCTGGTGATGATTGCGCCTCTTCCCATCGAGGAAATGCGCGCTCTGGCTGTTTCTGGCTTTTCTGCTGTTCCAAAGGTCAAAATTGCTAAAAAAACCCTTCCTGCTGATGTCACTTCTTCGATGCAGCGCGGGCACATGATCTTTATCAAGCCTGTCAAGGACATCAAACAGCTCTCTTTAAATTGGGAGGTCCCCGCCCTCTATTCGGAAGATGTCGATCGCCGAGCCCCCTATCTCGTTGCTGCGGCGCTTGGCCAAGAAGGAGAGAACAGTTTGACGCAAGCCTTGAAGAAAGACAAAATCGCTGAAAACGTGCACATTAGCTGCGATCGGTTTAGCAAACAGAGCGTCTTCTTCTCGATCGATATCCAGTTGACCGATTATGGCCTCACGCAAGTCGACGCAGCGATTTCCCGCGTCTATCAAGCCATCGCCCGTTTGAAAAAAGAAGGCTTTCCCGTGCATTTCTTCGATGAACTGCAAACTATTGCAAAACTCAACTATCAATACCAATCGCGCGATGACGCCTTTCACACCATCATGCATATGGCCTCCGACATGCCTTATGAAGATCTCTCCTCTTATCCTGAAAAAACAGTCATTCCAGCGAAATTCG
This sequence comes from uncultured Verrucomicrobiae bacterium, assembly GCA_963698815.1. GTDB lineage: Bacteria > Chlamydiota > Chlamydiia > Chlamydiales > Rhabdochlamydiaceae > CAJCIW01. The sequence continues at coordinate 192,678 of CAVOSF010000005.1, read as the reverse complement.
ATCCTACATTTATCCAAGGCTTTATCGATACGCTGAAACCAGAAAACTGCATTTATTTCGTGCTTGCCGATCCTTCTAAAACAGGAATTGCGACGGACTCCAAAGAGAAGTGGATGAATGCAGAATATACGATCAAACAAGTATCCCGCTCCCGTCTTGCCGCATGGGACGTTATGGAGTCGAATCCATCGATCCAATTGCCGCCGCGCAACCCCTATTTGCCTAAAAAGCTTGCCCTCCAATCTTCCCTCTCTTCTGAAAATGCGAAAGAAGAACCTATTCTGATTTCCGCCGACGAGGGATCCACGATTTATTATGTCAAAGATACTCGGTACAAAGTGCCAGAGATCGCCTTCATGTTCAGCTTCAAATCGCCTCTCATAGACACTTCGGCCAAGGCTCAGGTTTTGACTGACCTCTACATCCGCGCACTTACGGAAAAGCTGTCTGCCAATCTGTCGCTGGCCTCAAATGCAGGCCTGAATGCCCGTTTTTATCTCGATGATTTCGAGCTCAAAATGGCGGTTTCCGGATACAACGACAAAGCGCCTCTCTTGCTGAAAGAAATTTTTTCCCATGCAAAGGATGTCGTTACTTCTAAAGAAGAATTTGAAATCTACCGCACATCCCTGGCTTCCGATTACGACAATTCTTCTAAAGAACTTCCCGTCCGCCAAGCGATGCAGCAGCTCGACAGCGTTCTTTTCAATACTCCGACAGACATTGAAAAATCGGCAGCGATCAAAACGGTCTCCTTCGAAGAGTTCTCAGAATTCTCTAAAAAATTATTCCAAAAGGTGCACACAGAAGGAATGCTGCTGGGCAACATCAGCCAGCAAGATGCTCAAGACCTCTGGAACCGTCTGCATAACGAACTGGGTTCGCTCAGCTTTGCCATTCCCAATCATCCTAATCGAAAGGTTCTTGTCCTTTCTGAAAAATACGGCCCTTATAAGCTCGTCCAATCCACCGAACGGCAAGGAAGCGGTGTCCTTCTTTTGCTTCAAGAAGGCCTTTTCACCTTTGAACGCAAGGCGATCCAACAGGTCTTAGGATATGCTCTTTCCGATGCTTTCTTCGATACTTTGCGCACCAAACAGCAGACTGCTTATATCGCCAAAGCATGGAATACGGAAGAAGAGAGGCAGCTATTACAATTTTTTGCCGTTCAGTCAAGCACTCATACGCCAACAGACCTTCTTGCCCGCTTTGAATTATTTTTGGAAGGATTCGACAAAAACCTCAGCGTGCACATCCCCGAAGACCGCTTTGAAAGTATTCGCGCGACGTTGATTACGCTGTTAAAAATGCCTCCCGAAAATATGCCCGGCATGGCGAGCCAGCTCAACCAGCTCGCTTTTGAGTATCACGATTTTGAATGGCTCGATAAACGGGTCCAAAATTTAAAAGAACTCAAGTATGAACGCTTTTGCGAAGTGGCCCATCAGCTCCTATCGCGCAGCAATCCACGCCGATTAGCTGTGTTGATGGAAGGTGTGATCAATCCGGAAAATGATTTCCACTACGAACTGATTTCAAGAGATGATGTCTCTAATTTAGGAACGTTTACCTCTGCTAAGTAAAAAAAGAGAGCAAATAAGTAGAAGAATCCTTGCGATCGCTCCTTTTGCGATCATCTTGATCTTTGTTCTTATTTTTTATTTGAGCGGTTTTTATCATCACCTGAACTTCCAAACGCTCAAACAGGATCATTTGCAATGGAAAATGTTCGTTGGCGAGCATCCTGTGCTTTCCGCCGTTTATTTTATGGCGATTTATATCGTATCGGTCATTTTGATCATTCCCGATTCAACGTTGATCATCCTCTTTGGCGGATTTTTGTTCCCGCTGCCATTAGCTGTCGCCTATAGTTGCATTGCAGAAACCATCGGCGGGCTGCTGTTTTTCCTCGCTGCACGGCTCGCCTTTTTGGAAACATTGGGAAAAAAGAAAAAAGCCGAGCTCAACGGTATCCAAAAGAAATTTCGAGGAAACCAAGCTTTTTATCTACTCTTTTTGCGTTTTTCCCATCTGATTCCCTTTTGGATCGTCAACTTAGGCGCCGGGCTGCTGCGCGTCAAAACGCGCACATTCATTTGGACGACATTAGTCGGTGTGATCCCCTTTACGTTTCTAGTTGCCGACAGCGGGGTTGGCCTTTCAAAATATTTTGAAACCCATACCCATTTTACTTTCGAAGGGATCTTTACCACTGAAGTGAAAATCGGGCTCATCGTCTTAGGCTGTTTTGCCCTTGTGCCCATCATCATTAAAAATTGGCTCGACACCAGAAAAAAGAAATAACTGATTTCAACGCGAAAGACGCAGAGTCGCTATGACGCAGAGAGTTGGAGAAAAAGTTTTCTGATTTTCTCTGCGTCTAGAGACTCTGCTCTTTCGCGTTTCAGATCCCCTCTTAGAGATCCGGCACCCTGCTGCTTCTAAGCACGCGTACCCCAAGGGTTTTAGAGAGAAGGTTGATCAGTTTCGACAGCCCATAGATACCATAAAAGGCCACGCCTCCCCAGATGCGCCGCATATTTTCGTACCAAACAACTTCAGGGCCGCGTTCGGCATTATTTAAGCATTTAAAGAGGCGCTGAGTATCTTCGACGCATTCCGTCCTATAATTGAACGTCGCATTATCAAAGATACGGTGGGCATGAAGGTAGATAGCGGAGATCTTTTTATTGTCGTGGTCGACTTCCATGAGCTGAATGTTGACATCAGGGCGGTTGACGCCCCAGCCTGCGTGTTTGTCGCCGACGTGATGGCAAAAATCCCCTATCGTGCGGAAGATTTGAATATTTAACGGCTCAGCTCTTAGCGGCACGGCATTTAGTTTTTGTCGAATCCGTTCGGCTGTCGCATTATCTACGCTAGGGGAATTATGCGTTACCATCTGGGACACATGATCAAAGTGATCCTCGAGAAAACGCTGGGCAAAAGCGCCTCCAAGACTATACCCTACAAGAGAAACTTTTTCTTCATTGCGTCGAAAACTGCGGTCTTTCATCAAGTCGTCGCACAAAGGTTTCGCGGCATTCCAACCCATTTCCCCAATATTTTTTTGCACGTCGTTCATGTAAGTTTCCAAGCAATCTTCATTGGACAATGCCCACTGCGAACCACGAAATACGATCAAAGGCTGTAACGTGGAGTCAAGCGTCGCTGGCCGTAAAGCATAGGCGACGAGGCCATCCCCGGTGGTAATTTTACGGTGAACTTTATAAAAATCGAGGGAGCCGTCTTGGCCGGGAGCTGGAAGCAATTGGCCCTCGATGAACTCGCGGTTAGCCCCTACTTTGCCCAATCGTTCCAACCAGGCGCGAAAAGAAAGACGTCCCGCATCGGAAAAGAGCAATTGCTTTTCTTTGTCCATTAACACTTTATTATGAAAGAACCAGGCCCACATAGAGCTAGGCGCTCCATAAATTTGCATGGGATCTTGATATTTGCCCACAACGGGAAAGGGCTGGATGAGGCGAATTCTCTCTTTTAGCTCGGTGCGCGTGGCAGACTTTAGTTTACCCGGGAAGTGGTCCTTGATGTCCCGGGATAATACTTGGCTCGAGCCGATGCTGAACAATTCGATATGTTCGGGCAGAAGAGGCCTGCCATAATTTTCCATGCGCGTAAAATTCAATTGTGTGCGATAGCGTTGACAGATCCAATCAAATTTTCTTTGGCCGATCGTTTCGACTAAACTTTCGCGGAAAATCTTCCATGTGCGCCGATTTTGCTGCAAAGCCTCTTGCGAAAGCGATTGAGGGATGTCGTACAGGCTGACGCCTATTCCATCTGTATTGGAAACTAAAGATTTATTTTGTTCTGGATGAGAAAAGGCTTGATTTGCAGAATCAACAAAACGATTTAATGTTAAATAAGCCGGCATGTTTTTACCTTAATTTGCGCATATTTTAACAAAATGAGAAAATTAAAAGCAAAAAAACAAAATTAAACTATTCCATTTTCATATTGTGATAAACAGAATCGACGTCGTCAAAGGCTTCTAAATAATCGATCAAATCGAGATTGAGCTTTTGAGTCTCGGGATCGCATTCGACATAGATTTTTGGAATCATTTGCAGTTCAGCCTCTTCGCACTTGATCCCCATATGATCAATTTTTTCTTTGACTTGGAAAAGCTGATCGGGAGGGGTCGTGATAATAAAAGAATCTTCAGTCGCATCAAAATCCTCGGCGCCGGCTTCTGTTGCGGCTAGAAAAAGTTCATCTTCAATAGCATTTTTTTTGAGGACTTGGATGACCCCTTTGCGATCAAAATTAAAGGCGACAGATCCTGGGCTTGCGATGGTCCCCCCTTTTTTATTCGTGGCAATCCGCATCTCCGAAGAGATCCGGTTTTTATTGTCGGTCATGATCTCGGCAATGATCCCGACGCCGCCATAGCCATAGAGTTCATAAGCCATTTCGGACATAATCGGCCTGATCTGGCGCTGGTGGCCTTTTTGATATTGCGTTCGATATTGTCGTTAGGGAGATTTGCAGCGCGTGCTTTTTGGATGACGAGCGCAGCTTGTATTGGATTTGGGGTCCGGCCCGCCTTGTTTGACGGCGCTGATGATCTCTTTGGTCAGTCGGGAAAAGATCTTCCCTTTGATCGCATCGGCCTTGCCTTTGCGATGTTTGATATTAGCCCACTTACTGTGTCCTGCCATAAGTTCTCTCGTTATGCAAAAAATAAATGTTTATTTTCCTCTTCCCAGCGTTTGGCGATCGCATATTCGGCAAATTCTTTTTCCCGCGTCTTAAAATCGGGATGATGGATCCGGTATCTTCCCCTCTTTGCTTTGATCGGCGGGCAAACGCTATGGAGCATCTCATGATATACGACATAGGAGATAAAGTAAGGAGGAAAATGCGGCTGATCGAGCAGGCGATGGATTTTGATCCGGTTTGTCTGAAAGCAGTAAAGGCCGAGTTTGCGATGCCGCCTTGCTCTGCGTTGGGCGCTCCCAAACCAAGTGATCTCCAAATTTAACTTATTGTTAAAATAATCGCCGATTGAGCGGCATCGTAAATCGCTTTGAGATCGTAATGCATCGCCGTTGTATTTCGGCGGAGGTTTTTTGGCGCGAGCAGGCTTGCGGAGCCGACTTCTTCAAGCGGGAAAAGGAAAAAACTCATAGCCGTTTTCTGCATGAAAATTTTGGGGATGTACTTGCCGTCTTCTTTAATGAAGCGCGTCTGGCAGCCGAACTCTTTGAATCCCTGCTCTTTCATAAAGGCGCTTTGCGGGGTTTCCTTCGTAGACCTCGAGATGCAAAATCTCGATCTTAAATTTTTCCTTTGCGTGTTTCATGAGATTCTCGAGCAGTTGTTTTCCCACTCCTTTGCCGCGCATCTCTTCTTTGACGATGATGGAAAAAAGACAAGTATGGGCCAGTTTTTTATAAGGCTGAATATAAAGGTTGGCCATGCCGCAAGGCTCGCCATTCCATAGAGCTGTGATGCCTGCATCGATGCGGGAATAGCCGATCCAAATGCGCACAGCGTCTTCGATTTCTCGCGCATCGAACATTGGGAACCAGCGTAAGATTTTAGGGTCGGACAGCCATTGCAATAGATACGGGGCATCTTCGGCATTAGTCAGTCGAAAAGTAAACGAGGGCTGGTGCATTCATTGAATACCTATAAGATTACTTTCAAAGAGTATGCGCGCCATATACCCCTCTTTATCTTTGACAAAATCTTCTTGCCGAGCAAATTCATGAAAATCGAATTTTTGCAAAAGATGGATAAAAGGATTTCCTTCAAACACTTCGATATGGATCAATTCGAGATGAAAATAGTTTTTGGCCAAATGCTTTAAATTTTTCAGAAGTGAAGCCCCGATCCCTTTACGCTGATGTTTCGGATCGACGACCAATTTAAATAAGCAATGATGGGCGACTTTACGATATGGCATTAAAAAAAGAGTACCGATTCCACAAGGAGCTCCATTGAGGGTCGCCGTCAAGCTGGAGCTATAGCGGCTAAAACCGATCCAGCATTGAATGGCATCTTCGATTTCTTTCTCTTCGGAAACGGGAAACCATTTTTGCACCTCGGGATTGTGAAGCCATTCCCTTAAGTAAGGAGTGTCGGTCACATAAGTGTAACGAATATCAATGCTCTGCCATAATTTTAGGTGTTACCCAAACTCCTTAAGATAGGCATTGATAAAATCATCCAACTCTCCATCCATCACAGCATGAATATCTCCTACTTCATACTTCGTTCGCGTATCTTTGACAAGAGTATAAGGTTGAAAGACATAATTGCGAATCTGGCTTCCCCAAGCAATTTCTTTTTTCTCTCCCGCCATTTCTTTGAGTTTGCTTTCGCGCTCCATGAGCTCCTTTTCATAAAGCTTCGCGCGGAGCATTTTCAAGCAGGTCTCGCGGTTTTGGATCTGGCTGCGTTCTGCTCTGACACGACACGATAATTCCCGTAGGAATGTGGGTCATACGGACAGCCGAGTCGGTTTTATTGACATGCTGGCCGCCAGCGCCGGAAGCGCGATAAGTATCGACGCGAAGCTGTTCCGGTTTGATCTCGACCTCGATATCTTCGTCAATCTCCGGCGTCACATCGACCGATGCAAAGCTGGTATGGCGCCGTGCATTGCTATCAAAAGGAGAAATCCGCACAAGGCGATGGACGCCCCGCTCAGACTTGCAATACCCATAAGCAAAAGGACCGGTAAATTTCAGCGTGATGCTCTTCAGGCCTGCCACATCTCCATCGACTGACGCCAAGAGCTCGATTTTCCAACCTCTCTTGGCCGCCCATCGCTGATACATCCGAGAGAGCATCAAAGCCCAATCGCAGGCTTCCGTCCCTCCGGCACCGGCATTGATGCCCAAAAAACAATTTTTATTGTCGAGCTCGCCCGAAAGCATTCTTCTCACTTCCAGTTCGGAAAGAGCTATCTCAACATTGTTCAATTCTTCGACAAGCTGCTCAAAAAATTCTCCGATCGCTGCCCTCGTCAACTTCAGGGAGAAGAGATCTGCACATTGTCAAAGCGCAACTTGAGATCTTTATAGGGAATCAGTCCAAGCTTTTAAACCATTGCACTCATCGATGACTTTTTGCGCGGCGCTATTATCATCCCAAAAATCGGAAGCTTCCATCTTAGCTTCCAATTCTTGCACTTTCTTTTCCTTATCGGCCTAAGTCAAAGATACCTCCACATGTGAAGAAGGCGATTATCGATGCTTTTAATATGATCTTGTATTTGTTCGTTCATGAGGACTCCTCTTGAGATTATTGGCATTCTAACATAGCCACTAATAACAATCTATTGAGACTATCTCACTATTCAAAATATTTGCTTTTTGTGTCTTTTTCGCCATATTTCGAAACCGCTTCTTGGCCTATGCATTCAAATATGCCCTGCGAAGCGGTTTCAAAATCTGACAAAAAATCCAACAAAAATCAAACGTTTGAATAGTGAGATAGTCTCATGGGCCTGAGAAGGCGCTGAATCTTTTTCTAAAATTTCTTTTAAAATTTATACAACCTTAACCAGCTCTTTACAATAATCTGATAGAAGCTATAATCAAACAAAGTTTCGAGAGAACTCCGTTAAGGAGAGTTTCAACTCAAGCGCATTGAGAGCGCCGAGGGAAAGGAAAAAGGCATTTCCTCAAACTTAGGTTTTCGATATGATGCGTATATCTGAACGGTTTCTCTTAGTGAAATTAAACTACATCTCTACCAGGAGGTCATTATGTCAGAAATGAGAATTCAAGAAGCAGTCACCGGATGCTGCGATGGAATCAAGCAATTTGGTGCTAATGCAGTGAATTGGGTCGGAAAAACGGGCAGAACCGTTGGCGCTTTCATCATGGATGGAGCAAGAAAAGTCGCTAATTTTGTCAGACCCTACTTTGAGGGCATGAAGCAGTTTTATCAAGAAAATCAAGATTCTATTATTATCGCAACGATTGCTTTCACAGTCGGTGTGATTCTAACTGCAATCATCAACAATGTTTTCTGCAAAGGGACAAATACAGCACCGCAGCAACCGCCGCAGCAGCCACCACAAACACAGCTCGTTTAATTATTTTCGATCTCAAGGTTTTTAAAAAACAGCAGGCTTTATGCCTGCTGTTTTTGTTATTTAACCACCCGTTCGCTTCGCTCACTAGAGGGCACAGAGAGAAGAATTTTGCTTTTCTCTGTGACCTCTGTGCCCTCTAGTGAGCGAAGCGAACAGGTGGTTATAAAATTAGTTTTGGGTTAATTTAATAGAGTTGTCTTCGCCAAATTGGTAAGTCCATACCCCTTCGCCACTTCTTAAAGGTTCCCTTCTAAACTTTAACTCCCCGTTCTCTTCATAAGCGATCAAGCGTGTTCCCTCTTCCACTTCGATTTTCAATGGCCCGCGCAAAACGACATCTTCAGCGACAAATTCTGCTTCGCCGTGAATGATGATCTCGCAGAGCTCGCACCGCTCAATTTCTCCTTTCCAGTAAATGTTTTGAGCCGTCAGATCAATTCCTCGATTTTCTATTGTCACACGATGCATCCGGCATCGTCCAACTCTTTCTGAATACAGGATAACTCCATCAGGATCAGGATGCCCGATAATCCGTTCGGCAATCACATGCAAAGAACCGAAAAGTTTTAAGTCCTGAATCTCTGCTTCCGCGATTTCGAGTTTAAGTTCACTGCGCAGTCCTAACTCACCGCCTCGTATTTTTTGACCGATAACCGAATAAAGGGGCCCGAGCGCTGGGTGAAACGAGAAAAGAAAAGAAGGGCCATGTTTAAGGTAAGATTCGGGATCTGAAAACCTGGGAAGTGAAAAGGCGCAATGCTGCGTTAAAAGATCATAGGCATTTTGCAGCAGGTCATAAAAACAGCCTTCGGGGGTTTCTAATAAAGCATCATCATTCTGATATAACTTCTTCGTGGTGGAGATCGTTTTGCGGCGAAGATTATAGGTTAAAAAAGTACCCAAGAACAGATCTTTGCCTGAAGGAACGGATTCGACAAAACAATCAGCGATATTCTGCATTGTTGATTCTAAGCGGGCAACTTCTCTGCTTTGCACATGCCCTTCTTCATCTGTGTAGGAAAGCAGTTTAAGATTGACCAGCATTCCGGGGATGGGGCAGCCTTTGATCGCTTTTTTGACCGATGCGATATCGGCAAACAAAATATTGGTGTTGGAAGGAAATTGCGAATAAATACTGCCAGGCTCAATGGGAACGTCCTCGATGGAAAATTTCGGAAAATCGCAATATTCGATATTGGTCAAACAATACGTGCTATGCCCTTCGAATTTTCTTTCGATCAAGATGTTGACGCCTTCAGCGGACTGCACCTGCCTCAAACAGGAGGCGAATCCAAAGTTCTTGTCTTCTCGAAATCCGATGCCGCAAAACGCCAGCAGTCCATAATCTGTTCCGGCGATCGGATTATTGATTTGCCGGATTAGAATTTTTTTTCGCCCGAGGTTTTCCAACCAATCGAAAATCCCTTCTTGTTCAGCCACTTTCCAAATCACCCCATGGCCCCCCGGCTTCATCAGCAAATTCATCGGCCCGCGCAAACACCATTTACCCTGCTTGTCCATCGTGGGAACAACAGGCTGGCAGAAGAGGCGGAAGGAATCTTTCGGCCGGCCGAACCATCCTTTTTCTTCGCATAATGAAACGATATGCCGATGATTGTTCTTTTCAGAAGAGGTCATCATGGCAATGGGCGTCGTGATCTGCTCTCCAAACAGTTTAAAATAAAGGTATTCTCGCGCTTGAACATCGCGGACAAGCCCTTCCAATAAGGTATGCTCGCAAAAGAGGAGTTTGGCCGCTGGGAGCGGGCGCCCCGATTCTGTTTCCATTAATTTGAGTCTGTCCGCAGCCCCTCCCACGGGATATATCTCCGCAAGAAAGGCTAACGATGCTATCCCCTCGCGCACACTCATGCGCGTCATAGCATTTTCCGAAGAGATATCGATACCTGGTGGCCGATGGTAATATTTATTAGCTTCGTTTAGAGGACTGGATTGAGACAAAAAAGAGAACAACATCCAGTGATAGCCGACAATCCCACCAATCTCTTTGTAAAAAGCCTCAATGGGAAAGAGCTGCTCCAAAAGCAATTTAAATTTTTCAGATCCCGCCTCAGATTTGAGCAGATGGTCTTCTTGGCCGATCGCGACCAAGGATTTGATCACCAATTCGTATTCTTGGCTTAAATAACTGGGGTTATACACATCGTGATTCAAAATTTGGCCACTGGCTTCGTCGGCATCCTCATCTTTGCAGCTGGCTGCATCGAGAATGTGCTTGCACTTCCCCTGCTCCTCTTGCAAAAGAGCGAACCCCCGCTCTTTTGCAAGTGTCCGCAGCCCCACCGGCTGCGCCTGCTGCAAATCTGAAGCGCCGACATTGCCATTGGCCAAATTTTGAATCCCTCTGTGTATATGCAGCCATTTTTTAACATGGGGATCTTGATCGAGCCGCTCGATCCTCTCTCGATCGCTCGCGCATTTTTTAAGCCCTTCTACTAAAGAGAGCAGCCGTTCATTGTCATTTTGAGGTTCCAAAGCCACGCCCCACTTCTTAAAAATTCGCTACTGTAGCCGAATTCTTCAAGTTTTTCACGAAGAATTTTAATTTTTTACAGGGAGATCTCAAAGCACTATTAATTAATGCCTTACATCCAATTCTCCAGCGGTTTGAAAAAACTTGCAAACGATTTTTTTTGACTATAAAATCGCTAGAGAGATACAACTGGACATTCGAGGAATAAATAGAATGACCTCGAAAGTCTATCCAAAAAAAAATTGTAAGGAGATAGAAATGGCAAAAGAGAAAAAATCCAAATTTATGCAACCGATGCAAGTGAGTGAAGAACTCGCTGCGATTGTCGGCAGAGGGCCCATGCCTCGTACCGAAGTAACAAAAAAATTATGGGCCTATATCAAAGCTCACAAGTGCCAAGACACAAAAAACAAGCGCAACATCAATCCTGATGACAAACTCGCTAAAGTCTTCGGCGCAAAAAAGACAATCAACATGTTTGAAATGACAAAACTCGTCAGCAAGCATCTCTCATAACTGTTTTTCTCTCTGGCAGAATGCAGTTTTGCCTGCATTCTGCCTTTCGACAATGACTAACTCGCATAAATACAAGATGACCATCGCTTACGATGGCACAAACTATGGGGGCTGGCAAGTGCAGCGCAATGCTGTGTCTATCCAGGCTTTGATTGAAGAACCGCTGAGTATCATTCTGCGGAACCCAGCAAGCATTGCCGGATCCGGCCGCACAGATGCCGGTGTGCATGCACTTGGACAAACGGCGCATTTTACCTCAGATAAGCCGATCGATATTTTTAAAACGATCGCTTCGCTCAACGGGATGCTCCCCGATGAAATCCGGATCCTCGAGATCGTTGAAGTTCCGCTTCATTTCCATGCTCGCTATTCGGCCATTGCGAAAACTTACCACTACCGTTTACATCTCGACAAAATCCCCGATCCGTTTAAAAACCGTTATGCGTATCACGTGCCGCATCCAGTCGATCTTCCCCTTCTTAATAGCGCAGCTTCTCTGTTTCTAGGCACACAAGATTTTACTTCGTTTGCCAATGAAGCAACTCAAGGCTCTGCTGCAAAAAATGCGGTCCGTTCATTGCATCGTCTTGATGTGGTTGAGGAGAGAGGCGGAGTAAGATTGGAATTTGAAGGGGATGGATTTTTATATAAGATGGTCCGCAATATTGTCGGCACGCTGCTCGATGTCTGCGCCGGAAAAATCGCCATCTGCCAAATCCCAAAGATCTTCTCTGCAAAAGACCGAAGGCTTGCCGGAAGAGCAGCTCCGCCGCATGGGTTGTATCTTGTGGAAGTTAAATACTGATTGAAGCAAGGGATTCAAAATGCTTTGCCCCCAACGCAATGCACTCTTGAACGTGTGAGCTTTGAGAGGGACAGATTAATACGCTTTCCGCTCCAGAGGCATGCAATGCTTTCCATCCTTTAATCGTATCCTCAAAGCCGATGATCCTGTCTCCAGGTTCTGCCAATTTTTCCATCGCCGTTAAGTAACCTTCCGGAGAAGGTTTTGGATTCGAGTAATCTTCGCGAGTGACCCATAAAGGGATAGACTTGAGTAGGGGAAGGGATTCTTGGATAATGTGGATATGCATTCGAGGAGAGTTAGTGACGACCGCACGCTTAACGTTTTTCTCCGAGAGAGCTGTCAATAGGGCAGCCGCGCCTTCCATCAGTTCTAGTGGTGAACACCTAAGTAATTCCTCGTAAATCTTCTTTTTTTCTTCATAGAGAACTTCTTTTTTGGGCTGCTTTTCAAAAATCTGCGGAAATTCACGGGCCAGTCCCTCGAAAATGCCCATCGGTTTGCCATGGGCCTCGCGGCAATATTGTTCGAAGCTCCAATCCATCTGGCATCCATACCGGCGGCACAATTCGCGATAGGAAGCAAAATGCAGCCGTTCGGTATCGACGAGAAGCCCGTCAAAATCAAAAAGAAAAAGCTGATACCCTTGAATCCAATTCATTTTTCCTCGTATCTTAGTATATACCGAAAATGACTCAAAAGTTGGTTTTTGGCTGCGTTGGCTATGCAGCACATTTTTTGTCTTCACTCGCGCCTTGTGCTTGCACAATGGTCGCTCGCTCCAGACAAAAAATTTGCGCAGCCGCCTTGCCAAATTCCCAACTTTTGAATCATTTTCGGTACAAATTATAAACTTCTTTAATGGTAAAGTCTAGAGAAACGACCGATGAAAATTTGGATTTTAATTTTAACTCTTTCTGCCCACATGTATGCCTCTGAAATCAGCATTATTGGAGCCGGGCTATCCGGCCTCGCTTCCGCCTATCGCCTGCAGCAGAACGGCCACCAGGTGACCGTTTATGAAGCCTTGGACCGGGCTGGCGGACGCGTGTTCACCTACTATTCTGGAAACTCCTATGAAGAACTTGGAGGAAAATTTTTAAATGACGGCGGGGACGCACTCCATATCCGCAATCTCATCCAGGAACTCGGACTGGAAGTCGATACCCGAGAGATCCCCCTAATAAAAAACTATATCTTTCAAGGAGAATCGATCTCCTTCGATTCTTTATTAGAAACACTGCCTCCGCCCAATGAAGAAAACTATCAACAATTGCAAAAAATCGCTTCTTCTTCCCGTCATCTCGGCGATATTTTCGATCAATTTTTCAAAGAGCATCCCCTTGCCCGCCAATGCATTGAAAACCGCACAAAAAATTATGAAGGTTCCGAGTCGGATCATCTTTCAGTAAAATATCTAGACCTCTTTTGGGAATTTTATCGACGGCAACACGAATATGTCTCTTTACAGAAACAAGGCCTTCACCCGACTTACACAGTTCCCACCGTTAAAGGCGGAAACAGCTGCCTTGTCAACGCTCTCTGTGAACGCATTAACAACATCGAATATGAAATACCTCTCAAAAAGATCCGCAGAGAACCCAATGGGAAATTGCTCTTGTTCTTTGAAAATGGAGAAGAGAAATTCACAGATTATTTAATTCTTACGGTCCCCTTGCCTCTTTTAAAAGAGATCGATTTTGGAGAGTTGCTTAATGACGAGCGCAAGAAAATCTTCGACAATCTTCCCTATGGGTTCAACTCCAAAATTATTATCCCTGTCTGTCCTTCCTCTCATATCGATTTACAATTTGCCTACACAGACCATGGCGTCACATGGCTCAATGCCGATCAGACACTATTGACAGTATACTGCGGTGGCGAAAGCGCGCAGTATTCCAGCGATGCTTCCTCAATCCAAGAGATTTACCGCAGAGAACTTCCCATTCTGAAAACACACTATCCTCAAATCATTTTCCCATCCGAAGAAAAAGTCATTGGTATGGGCTGGCCCAAAGAACCCTATTTTCAAGGAAGCTATTCGAACTTTGGAATCGACCTCTTCGATGAGCTCAATGAAGTCATAGAGATCCATGACATCCCTGTAAGAAAAACTTATTCACCCCTTCATGGGAGGGTGTTTTTCGCTGGGGAAGCGACGGCAATTGAATTTACGGGAACGATGGAAGGGGCCGTTGAGTCCGCGGAACGGATCAGTGCGCTTGTCAATAAGGTGGCTGCGGGTGCGATTTCCCGGTGAATTCCTTCTTAATACATAAGTAGTTAATTTTAAGCGCATTACACCTTATATTGAGTATTTTACTTGAATTTTGGTATCATATGATGCTATAATAATATACGAAGAGACATGAAATGCATGATAAGCGCCCTTCGGATCGAGAGTTGATCAAACGATTAAATGAAGCAAAAGAATTTCTAAAAAATCGACATGGATTATTTGCTAACCCATCAAAAGCAGTGGGCGAGTTAAATGATCTAGACATCGGGGATACAAATGATGTTTGGCAGTTGATTAGGGAGCTGCTTGAGGAAATTTCACCAAAGGATTACAAGGGATCAAGACCTCCACAAAAGTCCTATGAGAAAGCAATAGCAGGGCTTGAGTTACTGGCCTTTAGCTGGTGGAGCCCTAAATGTGCTAAGCAGATGTATATCAAATTTGTTTTGAAGAATGAGCGATATTATTACGTCTCACTGCACCAAAGCCGTTCGACAGAACAAAAAGGAGAAGATTAAATGAAGTGCCTAAATTGTGATTGTGAAAAGTTTGAGTCAAAAAACATCCGCTTTAATCCTGAGATAAAAGGAGAAGAAGTTGAGGTGGTCGTGCCCTCATTTGTTTGCACAAAATGTCAGACGCCTTTAATGGATGGGGAGCAAATGAATGTGCTTCGAAGAAGCGCTGCGGATAAATATCGCAAGCAACATAATCTTTTGACATCTGAAGAGATTATCAAATATCGCGCTTCGCTTGGAATGTCTCAAGCTGCTTTTGCCAACTATTTAAAAGTTGGAGAAGCAAGTATCAAACGTTGGGAGACATATTATGTTCAAGATGTTGTTCAAGATGATCATATTCGTTTGAAATGCGATGAAGCTTATGCAGAACTTAATGCTCTTGAAGTTCATTGGAAAAGCCATTCCTCTGACATTTATAGCGGCAATAGACCGTTTTGTTTAGAGCTGTTTAAACAAGCTGTGCGCTATTTGATAGGATTTACGAAGAGCCCTTTATTTTTGAATAAAGCCTTGTTTTATGCGGATTTTAAACATTTTCAACAACATGGGATGAGCATAACTGGGGCTAGATATGTTCATTTAGAATATGGCCCATGCCCAGATCAGTTTCAGAATATCTATCAGCTATTTCTCTCTAAGGGAGTTTTGATTTCTGGAGGCCATCATATTTTAAAAAGCATTGAAAAACCTGATTTAAGTGTTTTTTCAGATTCAGAAAAAGAAATTTTAGAATTTGTTGCACAAATCGCACACAAAGATGGCGGAAAGAAGCTTTTAAAAGTTTCTCATGAGGAACAAGCATTTAAGAAAACCGAACCTTTACAACTTATCAGCTATGAATTTTCTAAAGAGTTGAAAATTTAATTATCAAAAGCAAGGAGAAGTTAATGCTGAACGGCGTTGTTCTCTAATCACCCGATTGGACCCAGCGCTTGCACTTAGTCTTACAGAAAAACAAGGTATTAGAAAATGAAAGAACCGGACAAACGTCCTCGAAAAAGCTGTCCGGTGAATTGCCGATGACCGGACAATTATCGAACCATTTTGTCGAGGGAATGCGCAAGATCTATGAGCTTGAACCCTTTATAAAATCGGGGTCACTCCCCTCTGAAGGCTTAAATACAGGGCCAAAAAGATATAAACGAGCTTCTTAGCCAGGAAGAGCGGCCTATTTTCGCCTTCTTTTACCTCCTTTAGATATATAGAACCTCTGGGAGGGGGGGTAAGGGGGAGGGTTTTAGCAGAAATAATTTGAAAGCCACTTACGCCTTATCAAACATTTATCTCTAGAGATTTCCGATGAAATCTATAAAATTACTGGATTTTTTGCAGAAAATATGCAAAAATGAAGGATAAAACAAGAGATATATAGGAGAAAAGCCCTTGTTACTGCAATTTTCAGTCAAAAACTTTCGATCCTTTGAGAAAGAGGAAACCCTGAATCTATCTGCAGGTAAGGGGTCAGAGCTTCTTGAATCAAATACCTTTGAATTCGCTCAAAATCAACGATTAGTACGCTCAGCTGTGATTTATGGCCCAAACGCGGGGGGCAAAAGCAACCTAATCAAAGCTATCTATTTCCTACAGCAATTTGTCCTCTTGTCCTCTACCGCTTTTCAAGAAGGGCAAAAAATCCCCCTTCAACCCTTTCGCCTCAATGCTAAATCCCCCAATGAGCCCAGCGAATTTTCTATCGATTTTATTTGTGATGCAAACACGCTTCACTTATCATTTAGCCCTTACAGAAGATCAAGTCATTAGAGAAGAGCTTTATGCATACCCTAAAAAGTATCGCCAAACCTGGTTTACAAGAAAATGGGATTCATCTTTAAAAACGTATGACTGGTATCAAGGACCTGGTTTTAAAGGAGAGCACAAGGTTTGGGAACAAATGACGAGGACAAATGCCCTCTATCTCTCAACAGCCGTGCAGTTCAATAGTGAGCAACTGAAATCCATCTTCCTTTGGTTTAGGGACCAACTTGGTCATCTTGTTAAAAACCAGCCCAATGCAGGAAACTTATTTTAATCCAGATCTCACTTTTCAATTTCTGAAAGACCCTAATACAATGCCTTGGATTCATAAATTCATGGAATGTGCAGATATTGGGATTGAAGACTTTCAATTGATAGAAGAAGAAGACACCCCCTTTAAAAAAAACAGCTGTAAAAACTCAGCACAAAATGCTTGATTCTGACCAAAAAGTCTTTTTCGATCTATTCCTGGATGAATCCGATGGAACTCAAAGGCTATTTTCTCAAGCAGGAGGATGGTTAAAAGCTTTGCGTGAAGGGTTAGTACTTTTCGTTGATGAACTTGATCTTGCATCTTCACCCAAATATTGTCAGGTATTTAATAGAGCTTTTCCATAATCCGAAAACCAATCAAAAGAACGCTCAACTTGTCTTTACTACCCATGACACTTCATTGCTAGACAGTGATTTATTTAGAAGGGATCAAGTCTGGTTTGTCCAGAAGGATGAAACCCAAGGCTCTCGCCTCTACTCTCTTTTAGATTTTAAGCCACGTAAAGGAGAAGCGATTGGAAAGGGGTATCTGCAAGGTCGATATGGAGCCCTTCCATTTATAGGAAAATTTCGTTTCTCATGACAAAAAGAATATCGATCCGCTCCTATCGTAAGCCTAACAACCTTTACTCCCCTCTTGATTTAGTGGTGTGTGAAGGAGAAACAGAAGTAGATTATCTCTGTGAATTTGCAAGAAATTTGCGAGTATATGATACAATCCCAGCCTCCTCAACCTATTTTACAAACAAACTAAAATCCATTTTTATAATTATTTTATTTTTTGCAGGTAATCAAATGAATGCAGCACAAAGATTCCCCTCTAAGAGTGAACTTGAAGCTTTAATGAGAGAAAATAAAGTACCAGGACTCTCTCTTGTAATTATTGAAAATGCTGAAATTGCTGTACATATGGAGTTGGGGTTAAAAAACTCTCAAAAAAAAGACCTCATCGACGAGAATACAATATTTGAAGCTGCTTCCCTCAGTAAACCCGTCTTTACTTACGGAATTTTAAAATTAGTGGAAAATGGCATGTTAGATTTAGACAAACCACTTGCTGAATATATGTATTACTCCGATATTACAAACAACAAAATGATCAATTCTATCACAGCAAGAATGGTTTTAACACATACTAGCGGTTTCCCCAATTGGAGGCCAAAAAATGAATCTTTGAAAATCTATTTTCAGCCTGGTGAAAGATTTAGTTATTCAGGAGAGGGTTTTTTGTATTTGCAAAAGGTTGTAGAGCATATCTCCGGATTATCTTTAGAAGAATACATCCAGAGAAATGTTTTTATCCCTCTAGGGATGACGCATAGTTCTTTTATTTGGACTCATGATAGTAAAAAAGCTGCTGGCCACAGTTTTGACGGTAACCCCATTGAAAATCGAACAGAAGTACCTCAAAATGCGGCTTTTACAATGCACACCAATTCTCTAGACTATGCAAAATTTCTTATAGCTATCTTGAAAGGAATTGGTTTAAATGCAAAAACCATTAACGAAATGTTGCAACCTCAAATTAAAGTGCAGGAAGGCAGCACTAATTCTATTGAGAACTATACAGGACAACTCTCAAATTCAGTCTCATGGAGTTTGGGATGGGGAATTCAGCGCACTGAAACAGGAGATTGATTTTGGCATTGGGGAGATAATCGGGGATTTAAAAGCTTTATTTTAGGATCTAAAAATCATAATAATGCAATTATTATCTTTACGAACAGCTCAAATGGGCTGATTCTTATTTCAGAGTTAATTAAAAAATATATGGGAGTTCCTCAACCAGCTCTTGCTTGGCTAGAAAAAGTGTAATCAACAGAAAACCATAAAAAATCTAATGCTTAATTTTTTAACACTGTAGTTTTTATGAAAGATTTGCAAAACAAAGAGAAAAATTCATCCAGCTTGAGAGCTAAAGGACTTTCATTTGATAAAATTTCCAAGCGAAATCAACACTTCAAAACCAACCCTTCTCAAATGGAATGAGGAGCTTGAAAGAGAGATCGCCAATCTCACCTACCTTGAGGCGGAAATTCTACTGGAACAGTACAAATTAGCTAAGATTCACAAAATCGAAGCATTTTCTACTCATTCTCCAAAAAGCTGTTGAAGAATTAAAAAATCGAGAATATCTCAGAAGTCGCAGACAAAGGATCTTCTTCCCATTATATCCTCGCTGGAATCCAAATTGAAAATCGAGACTCAAACCAATCGAATACCAGACAGACCAACGCCAAGATTTTTTTGACGAAGGGGATATTTTGTTGAAGATAAAAACTTTACCGCTACTTTACTGATTTTTTCCTGAATTTTCTCCATATCTACGCGATTTATCAATCGATTGCCTAAAAATATTCTTCTTTCAAATCTTACATCAATGTAAGCTATTTTGAAAGATGGACAACATCTCAAGGAGCCTTTTTCATGAGCGAACAAATCGACCAATCCTTATCAGACACCCCGCTTAGACTGCCAAGATCTACTACCAGAAATCACAATGTTTCGAGGCGATCATTTTGCAGAGAAAACTTGGCTCGATCTCATGAATCACAGAAATGTCAGAAGCTAATCCAAAATTTTCGCCTCAAGAATTTTGGCCCTTAAAAAGGGAGATGCGACATATCGAACATTATCTCATTGGGATGCCATGGGATTATTAGAGTGTGAGCGCGATGGAGAAAAGGGATGGAGACGTTTTAATCTCATCGAACGTTTATGGGTACAAACTATCATTCAGCTTCGAAAACTAGGGCTGTCCCTTGAAAAAATCAAACTGAGCAAACCCTTCTTTTTTGAGAATATATCCGACAGTTGCTGGATCACCTATGCCGAGTATTACTGTCTCTCTGCGTTTGCTGGTGGGAGGACCTGTGCAATTCATTGTTTTGGAAGATGGACAGGCAGAATTTTTAGATCACTCTGAACTTAGAGGAGCCGAACAATGGACCCCTTTAGGACGTTTTGTTTCCTTAAGCATAAATAACTTACTTTCTTCGATCTTAAAAAAGCCCTTAAAAGTCAATTACCCCTTAGAACGAGAAGTCAGCGTAGATCAGCACGAAATATGCGACCTTATAGATTCAGAAGATTTTGACTTTCTTAGGATTGTCAAAGACAAAGGTGAAATGGTGGGATTTGAGTATCAAAAGTCATTTTCAGGAAAAATCTCCGAAGGAGAGCTTACTGATGGCTATAACAATTACGAAATTAAGAAAAACGTTGTAAACGGCCATGTCACATCTCGTACGAGTGCCGTACGAAGAAAAGACCAAGGGGCAAAAACAATGATTCTTTTTTCATACCTCGTGTGGTCGACCACTGCACTTTTCGAACAAGACAAACCGAATGATAACCTCAAAGGTTTTGTCACCCCATATGGCAATAACGAATGCTCTCGTTGAAAACTTGTCACGACATTCTAAACAAGGATCGCAAAAAATATTCTGAAGCAGAAATTAAAATCATCCGAGAAGAACTAACAAAATTTAGCCGAGTAGAATATGAATTTTACAAACAAACCAAAAGAGACAAAGGGGAGGAAGAGAGCTTTCATTTACACGAGAGTGTCGACGGAAGAACAAGCGATACACGGGTGCAGCTTAAAATATCAAGAGGAGCTACTTAAGCTTCAGTGTCAAAAAGATGGGGTGGATATTGTTGACCATTTTCAAGATGACGGTTATTCAGCCAAAACATTCGATCACCGCCCAGCCTTTTCAGAGCTCTATGAATACATCAGAGTCCACCCTAAAACTATAGACTACGTTTATGTTGTCAGATGGGATCGATTTTCTCGGAATGTCACCCAAGCTTATGTAGAACTGGATCGCCTAGAAAAATTAGGAGTGCAAGTCAAATGCTTAGAAGAAACAATCTCTCCCAAAGATCCAGCTTTCCCTCTTTTTCGCGCTCTTAAACTGGCTGAAGGAGAGGTAGACAATAGACGTAGAGCTTTAAATACCACCTTAGGGATAATTCGGGCTCGAAAAGAGGGTAGATATACTGGCACGCCCCCAAAAGGCTATAAGAGAGAAAAAAATGCCAATGGCAAGACGATTATTGTTCCCGATGAAAACGCCATTCTTATTCGAGAAGCATTCGAGATTGTATCGTTAGGGCTATACTCGATCGACAATATCCGAAAAATCCTTGCTGAAAAGGGGTTGAAGATAGGAAGAAGCTCTTTTTACGACCTACTCCGAAATCCTACTTATATGGGATTGACTAAAGTTCCTGAATTCAATGATGAAGAAGAACATCATGTCCCCGGCTCGCATGAAGCCATCATAAATGGAGATCTTTTTCATCAAGTACAGGCTGTCCTCAAGAAACTTCAGGAAAAAAGCTCTATTCCTTCTGCCAAATGTAAGCAACGGGATGAATTTCCTCTTCGTGGGTTGCTTATCTGCCCTAATTGCAGCAGAAATTTAACAGGAAGTCTTTCTCAGAGCCGCAATGGCAATTATTACGGCTATTACCACTGTCAAAACAACTGTAAAACGAGATTTAGTGCAGATTTTTTGAACGAAAAATTAGATGAATATCTTAAGTCCTTAACGATTCCATCCGAAGTTTCTGAACTCTATATGGCCATTTTAGAAGATACCTTTAAGTTGAATGAAGGGGATCGTAAAAAACAGGTCCAGGGCTTAAAAGAACGGGTTCGCGATCAAGAAGAAAAAATCACCCGATGCGATGAAATGTTGCTAAACCGAGAGATTGATAGAGAAAGTCACCAAAGAATGATCGCAAAATTGAAAGAAGAGATTGCAATCCTGAGAAGAAAGATCGAATTGGAAGAGAGCGCTGAAACAGGATTTATGAAGTATTGCCGGTTTGGCATCCCCCTTTTGAGCAATCTCAGCGGGTTCTACCAAACTGCTTCCGTGGAAATTAAACAAAAATTGCTTGGTTCGATATTCCCGGCAAAACTGCATTTTCGAGAAGACAGTTATCGAACCACCCCATTGAACGCAGCGCTTGCACTTATCCTACAGAAAAACAAGGGGTTAGAAAATGAAAAAACCGGACAAATACTCTTTCAAGAGACTTTGTCCGGGGATGTGCCGATGACTGGACTTGAACCAGCACTCTATTGCTAGAAGTAGATTTTGAGTCTACCGCGTCTACCATTCCACCACATCGGCAAAAAGAAAGATGTACAGTGTAACGAAACCTTCTATTTTTTCTCTATGATCTTTCCAAAATCGCCATTGCAATGGCGATTTTATCCCCCTTATTTCAGCCAATTCAATAGATAAAAAGATGGAGATAATCGCAATCCATTAATAATGAATGATTTAAAGCGATATATTGGAACTCAAAAAAAACCGCCCTTTAGAAAAAAGGGCGGCAGACAGTTTTTCAGGTTGAACCTTCAATGGAGTCTTTGATTTGGTGTAAACCTTTCTTCTGGGCTTTGTCATTGATGCCGATTTCCGTCGTTATGAATGACAATTCGTTATGCGCAAATTCTTTGGAATTAAAGAAAGCCTCTGTGCCAGGACGCAGGTTGCGGGATAAGAAATTGCTTTGGGATGTGGGAGCAATGGAATCAATCATAAAATCCTTCCTTGAAAAGACATAGATATATATCCCTTCGTCCTTAATTATACCTAAAAGTAAATATAAATTTCAAGTTGCTTTATAATAATTATCTAAGTGATTCATTTATAAGTGGTTATAAATCACTTCTTGGCCGCGGACAGAATCTGCCTGAGGACATAGGGCAAAATCCCTCCATGCAGATAGTAATCGATATCCGTGTTCGTATCGAGGCGGGAAATCAGTTGTACACGGTCGACTTTGCCGCCTCCACGGTCGATCTCTAAGATGACCTCTTGGCGGGGCTTTAATTCTTTATCTAGACCCATCAAAGAGAAAACCTCATCCCCCTTGATGGCGAGCGATTCAATGCTGTCCTCCTCTTTAAACTGCAAGGGGAAGACGCCCATGCCCACCAAATTGCTGCGGTGGATCCGCTCGAAGCTTTTGGCCACAACGGCGCGGACGCCAAGCAAAGCGGTACCTTTGGCAGCCCAGTCGCGCGAACTGCCCATGCCATAGTCTTTGCCTGCAAAGACAATCAGAGGAATATTTTTTTTGGCGTATAATTCGCATGCCTCAAAGATCGGCATCTCTTTTTTCTCGGGCATCAATTTCGTAAATCCGCCCTCTTTGCCTTCCATGATTTTGTTGCGGATCCTCACATTGGCAAAAGTTCCGCGCATCATGATGTTGTGGTTGCCGCGGCGGCTTCCATAGCTATTAAAATCGCTTTCATTGATGCCGAGGGAAATGAGGTATTTCCCCGCAGGAGTGTTGGCTTTGAAAGCGCCGGCCGGAGAAATGTGGTCAGTCGTAATCGAATCACCGAAGAGAGCTAGCGCCCGCATTCCCTTGAATTCTTTGCGTTTGGGCAAGTCGATCGAAAAGCCTTCGAAATAGGGCGGCCGCTGGATATAGGTGCTTTTGGGGTCCCACGCATATTGGGCGCCTTTTTTAACTTTAATTTTTTTCCAAAGGGGATTGTCTTCGAGCACATTGGAATAACGCTTTTTGAACATTTCGGGGTTCAATCCTTGAAAGAATCGTATCGTGAATCTCGCGGTCGTTTGGCCAAATCTCTTTTAAAAAGACAGGCTTGCCATCCTTGCCAGTGCCGATCGGCTCTTTTTCCATATCGATGTCGACTCGCCCTGCAAGCGCATAGGCAACGACAAGAGGAGGAGACATCAGAAAATTGGCCTTGACGGAACCATGGATCCGCGCTTCAAAATTCCGGTTGCCGCTGAGCACGCTTGCGACAATCAGATCATGTTCCTTGATGGCGGCCTCGATTTTTTCATCTAAAGGTCCGCTGTTGCCAATGCAAGTCGTACATCCGTAGGCCACCAATTGAAATCCGAGGGCGTCGAGATATTTTTGCAGCCCCGTTTTCTCCAAATAATCGGTGACGACGCGCGAACCGGGGGCAAGGGAGGTCTTCACTTTGCAGTCGATTTTCAATCCCTTTTCCACGGCCTTTTTAGCTACCAAGCCTGCTGCCACCATTACACTGGGATTGGAGGTATTGGTGCAGCTGGTAATGGCGGCAATGACGACGGAGCCGTGGTTGAGATAATAATCGCAAGGGCGATGCTGCATGTAACCTGGATTGATCACTTCTTTGGTAAAGGGGCGGTTGGTGACCATCTCCTCTTCGCTCCACCCTTGTTCTTTAGCAAGCGATTCGATCCCTCCCGTCACATGCATTTCATTGACATGAAAGCTTCCTTCGGAATGCACGCAGATCGTTTTGTCGCGCTCAACTGCAGATTTGCCATATCCCCCTTCGTTGACAGGCGCACTAAAAAGCTGGTTGAACTTGTTTTTTACGTCGAGAAGATCGATTCTGTCTTGAGGTCGCTTCGGGCCTGCCACGCAAGGTTTGACCGACTTAAGGTTTAACTCCAACACTTTGGTGAAATCGATCTCCCCTTTTCTTGGAATGCCGAACATCTTTTGCGCTTGTAAGTATTGCTTGATCTGTTGGATCTGTTTTTCATCCCTTCCCGTCATTTTCATATATTCGAGGGTTTTTTCATCTGCAGGGAAAAAGCCGATGGTAGCGCCATATTCCGGGGCCATATTGCCGATCGTGGCGCGGTCTGCCACGGTCAAGCTCGCTGCGCCTTCCCCAAAGAACTCGACGAATTTGCCGACCACTTTTTCTTTGCGCAGCATTTCCGTGATCCTAAGAGTAAGATCGGTCGCTGTCACTCCTTGCTCCAAAGCTCCTTCCAAGTGCACGCCGATGACCTCTGGCGTTTGAAAGAAATAGGGCTGGCCTAGCATCGCCGCTTCCGCTTCAATGCCTCCAACGCCCCAGCCCAAGACGCCGAGCCCATTGATCATCGTCGTATGCGAATCTGTGCCGACAAGAGTGTCGAAATAAAGCAGCGATTGATCATTCAATTTTTTCTCCGTCACTATCGAACCTAAATGCTCGAGATTGACTTGATGGCAGATGCCGATGCCCGGCGGCACCACTTGAAAAGTTTTAAAACCCTCTTCTCCCCAATGGAGAAATTCATAGCGCTCTCTATTGCGTTCAAATTCAATCTCCAAATTGAACAGGTAAGAATCCGCGGTTCCGGAACGATCGACCTGCACGGAATGGTCGATGATCAGATCCACCGGCACATTCGGCTCGATCATTTTCGCATCAAACTTGCGCTCGGCAACAGCATCGCGCATCGCGGCGAGATCGACAAGCAGAGGAACTCCGGTAAAATCCTGCAAAAGCACGCGCGAAACGACAAAGGGGACATCCCCTTCATCTGGCTTTTTGCCGTTCCATTTCGCAAGTTTTAAGACATCTTCCTCTTTGACCCGCTTGCCATCGCAATTGCGCAGCAGCGATTCGAGCATGATCCGAATGGAGATCGGAAGCCTTTTGACCCCTTCCACTTTATGTTCGAGGACGGGCAAAGAGTAGTAAAAATGTTTTTTATCTTCGTTTAAGGATTTCAAGGTATTGAATGGATTGACGAAATGCTGATTCACAACAGCCTCCTAAGGTCATAAAAAATATTTATAGGAATGGGATTTCCAGTGCAAATATTTCTTCCTTTTTTTAGAATGAATAAACCTCATAAATGGAGTTTTTTATGAATTTAAAGTCAATGGACCTCGTTTGGATCGTCGTTAATGACATCAAAAAGGCGATCAAGTTCTATACCGAAACCGTCGGCCTCAAATTGTTGGAATTCAATGAACAGTACGGCTGGGCGGAATTAGAAGGCAACGAGGGCGGAGCGCGCATTGGCATCGCTCAATCGTGCCCCAAAGAACCTTCATTCCGACCTGGAGAGAACGCAATCCCCACTTTTACCGTCAAAAGCTTGGACAAGGCCGTTTCTGATTTTTCTAATAAAGGCGCAAAACTAATTGGCGACATTCAAGAAGTTCCCGGCCATGTCAAAATGCAAACGGTCTCTGATCTCGACGGCAACCGCTTCCAACTTTGCGAAGTCTTGAGCCATTCCTGCCCGCATTGTTAAAGACAGGCCCTAATATCGTCGATACCCCTTGAAGGCATTGGGCCAGCTGCAAACGACTTTTTCATTCAGCTCTCGGTCAAACCGAACTTGGATAGAAAGGTAAGGATAGGGGTGCCGGTTGTCGAAATCCCTCCCTTCACTCTTTAGATAGAGCTTGATGAGTATTTCCTTGTTGTACCATGGAGGGGTGGTCACATTGAGCTCCCCTTTGTTCAATCTCTGGAATTCTTGGTATTGCTTATCTCCTTGGTAGAGCGGCATTTCTTTATAGTAGTTCATCAAAATTTTGATGATCTCTTCGGGCCGCTGTTCCATTCCTTGGAGGTAAAAATCGACCTCAGCGCCTATCATATGCTTGGAATTTTGATTATAAGCTGTATTGTCGGCATAGGAATTATGCACGGGGCACCGATGGCCGCACGTGATGATGGCTTTACAGCCTGTCTTGGCTTGGATGAAGTTGAGCAGATCGATCAAAATCGGGTAGATGTATTCCTTTTCCTCTTTGAGGGGCAAGGAGTGCTTCTGGGACCCGCCGCAATCAAAGTAGTTCGCGGGGCGCGCTGGGTCTTTATGATCGATGTGCGGGGGGTTAAGGCTTGATCCTTTGCACCGAAAGTATTCCTTGGTAATTTTAGGGTATTTTCCCACAAAGGCCATTTCCCAAGGGTATCTCTCGCGGAGGCGATGTTCAGGAATCTTTAAGGCATAGTGGTATTCGTCGTGACGACGATGGACGAACTCCCCCTTGGCATTCTGCCTCCTCAACTTCTCCTGTTCGGACTGCTGCATCCCCGAACAACTAGTTAAAAAAAATAGAAAGTAAATAAAATCTTTTTTAAAACTCGCCATTTCCTATAATCCGCAATTAGAGAGAGCCGCGCTTTCGAGTATAACCTACATGGATCTAATTAAACATGTCGAATGAAAAAATCTCAATCTTGGATGAAATTTTGCCACTGCCCAATCTGAAGAAACAGCTTCTGATCGCAGAAAGCGAAACCATGCAAAAGATCTTATCCGATGTCGTTAAAATTGCAAAAAGTTCCTCTTCTGTCTTCATCAGCGGCGAGTCTGGCACCGGAAAGGAAATGATCGCTCAAGCGATCCATGCTCAATCTATTAGAAACCTGCAGCCCTTCATCAAAGTCAATTGCGCCGCAATCCCGGCAACCCTTCTAGAATCTGAATTTTTTGGTCATGAAAAAGGCGCTTTCACGGGCGCGCTCAATAAAAAGCCCGGCCGTTTTGAACTTGCCGACAAAGGAACGCTTTTACTCGACGAGATTTCAGAAATCCCTCTAGAGATCCAGTCGAAATTGCTGCGGGCAGTCCAAGAGATGGAATTTGAACGCGTCGGCGGGATCAGGCCGATCCAGGTCGATGTGCGGTTAATCTCTACTTCCAATCGCTCGATGAAAGAAGCGATCGAGCAAAAGCTATTCCGCGAAGATCTCTATTACCGCCTCAACGTGGTCCCGATCCACATTCCTCCTCTGAGAGAGCGCAAAGAGGATATCCTCCCTTTAGCGGAATTTTTCCTAAAACAGCTCTGCGAAGAGAATAAAAAGCCGTTGAAGCGGCTCTTAAGCGATGCCAAACAGAAACTCCTCGACTACCATTGGCCGGGCAATATTCGCGAACTCGCCAATGTCATCGAACGCAGCATCGTGATGAACGCTACCGATTTCCTCGAGGCGCACCAAATCTATATTGAACTGGCATGCTCGATCAAAGAAGCCCCTGCCTATGCCTTCCCTATCGGCATGACCCTCGCCGAACTGGAAAAGCGCTTCATTCTCGAGACGCTTGCCCGGGAAAAAAACAATCGTACGAAAACCGCGCAAACCCTCGGGATCAGCATCCGCACCCTGCGCAATAAGCTTAACATTTATCATTCCAAAGACTGAAAGAGGCCGATCTCGGCATCGATCATCTCTTTCCACTGGCGCCACTTTGCGATTTTGCACTCGAGGGCGGTGCGCTGTTTATGCTCTTCCGAGCTATGCGAAGAAGAAAAAAAGGCGCGGGCGAGGAGTGTATCGAGGGCTGGCCCGATGAGGGGGAAAAGGCAGTCGAAAGCGATCTCTTCTTGAAAATCGATCTCGAGGATCGTCATTTTTCCGGTGGGAAGAGTGACGCGACCTAAGTGCAGAAGATTTTTTACTCTTTCCAACTCATCGATCATCTCTTGAGCGATACTCCCCAAACGCAGCAAACTCTCTTTGACGCGCTTCATCTCGCAAGCGATCTTTTCCTTCGAGACAGGCATTTTTAACTTTTGGATCTCTGAGTGGACAAGTGCGCGAAGGTCGAGGGTTTGGTCCCATTTTTGAATGGCCTCAGAGAATGCTGTATTGGGAATGCCGGGAAAGCCGAGTCCGCCATCCGATACATTTATAAATTGGGTTTGGGGGTGCTGCTTGGCATAGGCAGCGATGCATTCAGATTCCATCACCCATTTGACAAGGGTATGCACATAATGGCCATGGATATCTTTGCGCTTAAGTAACCGCTCCGGCGACTTTTTCTCTCGGCTCTTTTCCTGCATATCGATAGTGGAGGAAGGCATGATGCCCTCTGCATAACGGCGCGTGCCTGCATAAGCGAGATCGATGCCGCTCAAGAGAATCGGATTGCAGCCCATTTCGACGGCAAGCGCGATGGCAAGCGTCGTGACGGAGAGCGCCTCGGGGCCAAGTTCGGGCCCGATCGTATCGCCTTCGATCTCCATCTCTTTTTCAAAGTAGCGCTCGCATGGCCCTCCCGTATCGGAGATCAGGTAGCCGCGCTCACCATTTAATGTATTGAACACATCGGGCTGGAGCCGCGTAGCATAAAGGAAAGGCATTTCATAGGAGGAGGCGATTTTCAATCGGCCAAACTCTTCGGCATTGGGGTCTAAAGCGATCCCAAGATGAGGCTGGATGTTTTGATTGCTGAGTGCGGCAATCGTCGATCCGCCTGCGATAATGAGTGCGCGATCCTCGATAGTCTTTAAAAGGGGCAAACTTGCTTGCAGGGAGGGTCCCGCTCCACAGATCACAGCGGGAATGCTGGTAAATTTTCCTTTCAGCCCTGAAGCTAGGAATGATCCAGGCCATTGCTGGATATTGCGCAAAAGATTGGCCAGCATTTTATGGGCATAAAGAGATTCTGCGAGGATCGCATGATAGACGGCGGAAAGCCTGAGCAATTTTAAACGGATCTGATGGTAGCGCCGCTTTTTTTTCTTTTGATACGACTCGATCGCGGCGATCTCTATGCGGTCGCAAGAATAGGAGGACACTAACTCCTCTAAAGACCCTTGAAGCTCTTTAGGGTCGGAAATCATGCGCACGACGACTTGCGGGTCCAAGAGAAGATCTTCAGCGTGCTCAGAAGAAAGCAGAGCATGGATGGCAGCAAGGTCGTCTTCGAGAAATATAAGGCGGCGGTCCCGCTTCTCTTTCAGCCATGGTTTTAGCGCAGCGTAATGGTGTCCGAGTCCAACGCCATAGACGTAGAAAATGTCGACGTTTTCTAAGTGCCATTTTGCTTGAAAACGGGCGACCTCTTCTGCAATCGGTCCCGGGTGCAGATCTTCGGCACCCAAAACATGTTGCACGGGAGTGTAGCTCAATAAGAAAAGCAGTTCGGGGTAATGTTCAAGCAAATGAGAATTATTTCCAGCGGATACGGCCTGCATCCCAAATCCCCTTTCGCATCTTGTAGGCTTGAGGCCCAGAATAGACTTTTTCTGTGTAGTTCAAATCTGTGGAAAAAATGCCTTCGAAAATCAACTTTCCCGACGCATCCCATTCTTTTCGGTCAAACCGCGCAGGCGCGTGGAAATGAAGTTCCTCTTTAAGCCTGCCGTCTGCAAAATAATGGCGATGGATGCCAATCGGTTGGCCAGACTTATATTCGCCTTCGTCGATCATTATCCCTTCTTCATTCCAAAGCCGATCTAGACCTTGGCGGAGCCCGTCGAGATAATGCACGGACCGTTTGGGCTTCCCGGACTCCCAAAACAGCTGGACTTCTCCATGGAGCTTTCCTTGGCGGAAAGCAATGAGACTTTTTTTAGACCCATTTTCATAGAAATACTCTTGCACGCCTTCCCATTCGCCGTCTTTGAAGCGCTGCAAACTCGATAGTTCTCCGGAAGAGAAATAATAATGCGCTTTACCTACGCGCTTTCCTTCGCAATACCACGTTTTAGCAAGGATTTTGCCATTCTCAGAATACATCGTCGAAGGGCCGTGCAGCTTGCCATGAAGGTAGAACATCTCTGCGCGTAAGGCTCCCTTCTTCCGCAAAAAGACGGCATTCCCCATGGCGCCTCCCCTCGCAAACAAAATAAGCGGATTTAAGGTTTCCTTCTTTGTCATGCTCTACAACCACGCCATGCCCAGCAAATTCTACAGGGAGACGAGGAAGAGAAACGGAAGATGCGATGTCGATATTGAGCTCGTGATCGCGTATCCTTAGCGCGCCACTCGAAAAGTCATATTGGTCCTTGCTCATGAAAATGACCTCAAATAGGGTAAATGCATTTCAATGGCCTTCTTAAAAAAGAGCAGCTTATGGACATGGGCCCCCAGCGGGTGGGAAGAGGATCTCAAGATCGGGTATTTCCAAACATTCCAAAGAGGAACAAGGAAGTGGCAATAACAAATCTCTTGGCTCAGGTCGATGTCCATCATCGCATATTCCCCTTTGTCTAAGGCGGAGTTGGGATAATACTTTTCCCACAGTTTGAGCAGCCCTTCGCAGATTTCAAAACTTTTTTCAAAACTCTCTTTCACCCTCTTTCTCACATCATCGACTTTTTGAAAAGACACTTGGGAATTCGCGGCATTGGTTACAAGAGAATGAAGAATCCCAGAGAAGTCAAATTCTGTAGAAAGCAGAGACGAACAGACCTCAGAAAATTCTTTGCGCTCGATTCCCGGCAGATCGATTCCTCCAGTGGTGGCATTCACCCAATGAACGCCCGAGTTCTTTTTCGCAAATGAAGACATCCATTCGGCGCTCATTAACCAGTCCCGTTTAGAATAGAGCTTATCTTTTTGCAACTCGATCAATGCATCTCGATTCTCAACGCCGGCAATTTTTGAAGCATAGATCTGCTCTGGCCCGCAGGAAAAGTCCATCCCTACGAAGATGATCGGGTCGCATCCCAGGTGGGCCGCAATGGCTGCGCAAAAATTAGCAACCGTCCATCCGCCATCGAACCTTTCCGCATAGATGCCCGTCTCAGCTGTGAGCCACCCCTCCAAAGGATAGGTTCCATTATCGGGCATGAAAAGCAAAGGGCCTTGCACTCTCTCTAATAAAGAATAACAAAATCGCCCCTGATAGAAAAAAGGCATTTCGAAGCAATCCTGCTCTAAAAAACGGCGATAAGGCGGATGAGGATCGATCGCCCCATAAAGATGGGGATGGATCCCGTGGGCATTGAGTGCGCGGACGCTGGAGCCGCCGGCGATGATGAGTGCTTTGTCCTTAATCTCCGAAAGCAGCGGCGCCGCTTTGTCGAGCGACGGCCCTGCCCCGCAAATAATCGCTGGAACGCGGGCGCATTTTCCTTCGAGAGAATAGCCGAGTTTGGCTTTAGGGAGCGCGCTTAAATTTTTCATCGCATTCGTCAAGACTTTTACACCCATGTCTTCGCTATCCGACGCTAGAAGATCGACCCCGCGATGATAATGCTCTAGGCAAGTGAAAAAGTCTTGGGCTTCTTGTTTGAGGTGCGCATCAGCAAAGGCGTATCCAAAACGTAAAAAGACAAACTCCCAAGCAATCCGCTGAAAGATCTCTTCATCGCCTCTTTTCCAATAGAAGAGACGCATTTCGGGATTTAAATTTTTTGCCCGCAAAAAAGCCCCTTCATTCTCTTCGATAAAGACGAGAAAACGATTCTCCTCTTTTTTCACCCATTGTAAAAGAGATTTATACACATCGTGATTCAAAATTTGGCCACTGGCTTCGTCGGCATCCTCATCTTTGCAGCTGGCTGCATCGAGAATGTGCTTGCACTTCCCCTGCTCCTCTTGCAAAAGAGCGAACCCCCGCTCTTTTGCAAGTGTCCGCAGCCCCAACGTCTGCGCCTGCTGCAAATCTGAGGCGCCGACATTGCCATTGGCCAAATTTTGAATCCCTCTGTGTATATCTTCGGAGATTCCGAAAACAAATAAAACGTCGATCCCTTCGATCTTCGATTTGAGATCGATGAATTTCAACTCGGAATCGCTTACGAGCGTTTCACCCACTGCATTAACTCCTTAAATGAGGGAAGAGCAGAATAAAATTGGTATTCATTCCCATTAAAAAAACCAAGCCGAGCCTCTTCATGATTCACCACAGCCACAAAATAGGCTTTTACATGATGATTATATCCGATCACCTGATCGACGGCTTCTTCGGTCAATGGCTCATCTTTGCACTCGATCATGAGCAAAGGATAAAGCGAATGAGAAGGATGAATCCCTGAAGCATAACAAAGAATATCGATCCTGCGATCAGGAACGGTTTCCCCAAAAAGGTGGGGAAGCTCTTTAAGCTCTTTCTCCACGGCTAAAAGTTCTTTAGGAAATTTTAGCTTGCCGATCATCCATTGCAACCACTGTTGGCGAACCTTCTCTTCCGGGGTCGCCTTCACCCAAGCACGGCGCACTTCGTCGTAGACAAGAGATTTATTCGGGCTGGATGAGCCCATAATGACCGTCTTTTCTGCGATAGAGAACTTTCAGTTTCATATCTTCTTCAGCGCGGAAAATCAGGAAAGCATCTCCGGAAAGGTCCATCTTCATCACCGCTTCGTCGATGGTCAAAGTCTTGAGCGGCTTCGTCTCTGTTCCGATAATTTTTTGCGGTCCAAAAGCGCTGATCTTAGATTTTGCATTGACCTCTTCGATGGCTGCGTTGATTTCGTCGACTTCACTATAAGGCCGATGCAGCACATTGACCTGCACGTCGATGACGGACAACTTTTTTTTATGATGGTCTTGAATACGGCTCTTGTAACGGGATAGAAGTGTATGCAATCGATCAATGGCCAGGTCGATCGAAGCATACATGTCTGTGCTCTTCGCTTGGCACTTGACCTCGATGTGGTCGATCTTGAGGACGATGGCGCAAACATGCTCCATCTTTTGGATTTCGAGCGTCATGTGCAAATGCATGATGTGAGTATGAAATCGTTCGATCTTGGACAATTTGTCCCATACGTACATGCGGATCGGCTCGGTGACTTGAATATTCCTGCCGATGATATCGACCCGGTATCCTGCGGCGTCTTCTTCTTTGAACTTGCTAACGTCGACCATATACGAAACCTCGTTTCAATCTTTAAACTCCAACTGTACCATTTCCCTGCTTTTTAATAAATCAGCCAGATTCCGCCCGTAAATCCTTGGAAGCCCAGAGAAAATCGCTCTCGTTCACGAGAAAACTGTACATTTGTTTTTTGAGCGATCAACGGCCATTGTTGAAATTCATAGCCCGCGACCAGGCGCACGTGTAAATGTTTTTTTGGCGTCTGATGCTTTTTTGGTTTAGCGTGCCGAGACTGCCAATAAAGCCCCCCAAAAAGCTCCCACATCCCTTTCACGGAGTGAAAGGAGTTGTGCGCCCTATAATCCTGTTCGACCCGTTCTTCAGAGAGCGGCGGCACAAAAATAAAATCTTGATGCGTGGACTCCTTAGTGCGGCCATAGACGAGCGCTCCCGCTGCGCGTGAATAAAACCCAAAGCCCATCGGCATCTTCCATTCCATGTTCATGCCAAAAAGCCCGCCCACCGCATGCAGATCATTGTCAACTTTTAGTCGGGTGGCATCCTGTCCCATAGAGTTGGGGAAAAGAAAATTTCTTGTCGCCGAGATGTCCCAGTCGATATCCGACCATACACCGCGCACCCCGAAATACGGCCTAAAGAAAAAATTTTCACTAATCTTGATGCCTCGCCCAAACTGGGCATCGAGCAAATTTCCTTTGAAATGAACTTCCGTTTTCGCCTGATTGGGAATCGATGTCAGCTGCTTGATCATTCCGATCTCAGCGTCGATCACCTTGTCTCCCGTTCCATGGGCATGGTCGTGCCCCTCAGTGTAAAACCGCGTCCATACAAGCACGATATCGAAAAGATCAAAAGGAGATTGCATCCCAAGCATGATGCGAAATCCCGGATCGTAGGAAAAATGGGGAGTGCGCGTTTTCACATGAGTGTTCACAATTCCAGCCCTGCCATTTGCTTCAACAATTTTAGAAGTCGTCGCATAGGCAACCCCGTCGAAATCTGCCTTCCAGTACAAAAAATGGGCGCCCGCAATCCAATGAATAAATTGTTCGTGTTTAGGATAAAATTGTTTCTGCCGCTGGAGATAGTTGATCCTTTCAATAAGAGGGTGCAGCTCATCTGCAAACCCTTGAAGGAAGAGAAAAATAAAAATAACAAAGGCTCTAGAAATCAAATCTCGCTCCGATGAGGATTCCTTGGAAGCTTAAGTCGGACCGATCTCGAATCCGAGTATTTTGCACCACGGTCTTTTGAGTGACATTGGGAAAATAAAAGAACTCATAGCCAGCGCGAATGAGAAATCCATACCATTGTTTAAATTTGATCTCCCATTTGAGGCCTAGTGCAAGGTCGAAAACCCCTTTCACAGCATGCGTCCCATTGCGTGCCTTAAGGGTCTGCTCAATCCTCGTACCCGTGCCAGCGGGAACAAGAACGAATTCTTCTTTAGTCCTCTCCGAAGACTTTCCGTAAACTAATGCTGCAGTTGCATAAGAAAATAGCCCAAGCCCTTGATAAAAACTCCATTTAGACTCAAATCCGCCAAGAAAACCCACGGCATCATAATCATTGTCCACATCGAGAAAGGCGTTGGACTGATCCTCCGGCGAGGGAATCGTCACAGGGCTTTTAAATGCAATGTCCCAATCGATATCGATCCAAACTGTCCGAATTCCCGCATAAGGCCTGAAAGCGAAATAATGGCTCCAAAAAAAAGTCCGCCCCATGACAAAATCGGCAAGATTCAAATGTATCCGGCAGTCCGCCGTCGCTTTGCTCGGAGGAGAAAGAAGGGTCTCGAGCATCCCAACGGAATCAAGAATCACACGGTTGCCGTCTGTTTCAGAAAGGGAGCCGTGCGCTTTGTCTTTTCCCTTCGTGTAAAAGCGCAGCCAGCGCGCGCCGATATCCCATTGATCATAGGGAAGCCCGATTCCAACCCCGATAGAAAATCCGGGATCGTATTCGAAATGGACCGTCCTCGTTTTAAAACGATCGAACCCTTGCGATCCATCGGCATTTGTCACTACGACAGCGGTCGTCGCATAAGCCACTCCATCGAGTGACGCCTTCCAATATAAAAAATCCCCAAAGAAGTTAAACGATGTCCGCGGAGGCGGCTTCTTCACGCCCAGTTCCTCTTCCAGCTTCTTCACTTTTTCTTCCAAGGAAGCGTACTGACGTTGGCTTTCCTCGCTAACCCTAGGCAGGTTATGAACATCAGCGAATAAAGGTTGGACAAGAGTGAGCAAGAGGAAGACGATGAGATAAAATCCTTTCATGACAAACCTTTAAAAAATCATGAAAAAAATTTATGCTATTCGAGGCAATGATGTCAAAGAGTTATTCACCATCAATCGGCGTCTCACATCAACATTCCCCAGCTGGCCGCAGGCAGCCATGATCTGCTGCCCTTTTGTCCCGCGCAAAAGCGTTTGATAGCCATGGTCGCGCATCCGCTTTAGAAAAGCCTCGCGCTGCTCGATCTCGGGAGGAGCAAAGCGGTCGCGCGTTTGAGGATTATAAGGGATCAAATTCACTTTTGCCCTAATTCCTCGCAAATAATCTGCCAATTGGTCTGCGGCTTCCAGCGAGTCATTGATCCCTTTTAAGAGCACATATTCAATAAAAATTACCCGCCGCGGGTGATTACAGTATTGTTGCATGGCATGCTTTAGTTCTGCCATGTTCCACTGTTTGTTGACGGGCATGATCTTATTTCTAATCTCATCTGAGGGCGCATTGACGGAAACGGCAAGGTTCAAGGCGGGATCGGCTTCTCGACTCATACGCAGAATAGCATCCACCTTTCCGCTTGTCGAAATCGTAATCCGACTCGGCCCAAAGCCCATTCCTCCCATATCGGTCAACACATCCACCGCTTGCATCACGGCATCGTAATTGTCGAACGGCTCCCCCATCCCCATGAAAACAATATTGCGCACCTCTTTCGAAAGTCCAAATCGCGCCCAAAACACCTGGGCAACGATTTCTTGGCAACTTAAATGGCGGATCAATCCCATTTTTCCCGTCTCGCAAAAAGCGCATCCCATCCTGCACCCCACCTGAGAAGAGATGCAAAGGGTCGCCCCCGCCTCCATGGGAATAAGAACTGATTCGCTCTCCAGCCCATCCACGAATTTTAAGAGAAATTTTACAGTGTCCCCTTCTTCGCGCAGTCCGCTCATTTTAGGCAGGGAAAAATTGGTGGCCTCGACCATTTTTTGCAGAAGCGGCTGCGCTTGCGGTTCAGCCCATTGGTCCATCTCGCGCACATGCCCTTTGCGGAGCCAGTCGGAATAAAGCTTCGCTGCATGCTGCTTGCCCTTCCCAAAAAGGGCGAACATCGCATCTGAATAGCTTTCTTGTGTGTAGGAAAAAACTGAGTCCATGGCCAATGAGAATACCACAACTCTAATTATTAAATCGAACTGACCGCTGTTCGTCAATTATACCGAACACGACTACAAGCCAAAAGAAACTTGATGATTTTCTTGAAAACTACCATCAAATTTAGGGATTATAAAGAAAAAATACAAGTCTAGCGCCTACTTTAGGATGATCAAAAAAATAGTAGTTTGGGCTCACGTTCGCACTTCCGATCCCGTTCGTAAGGGTATGCATGTGTTTCAAGCATGTATTGGGGATTATTCCAAAACGAAGGGGTTAAATGTGTCTTGCCGCTATAACTACGAGGTTCTCGGCGTTGTCCCCTGTCTCCCTGCGGAATCTTATGCGCTTGGGTAGTTCAATAGATTCTAACCACTGTTCGCCAAGGGTCGGTAGAGGTGAAATTTAATAGATTTTTTTGAAATTTTGTAACTTTAAAAACTTTGAATTCGCTACTCTAAAACAACCACATTGGGAAAAGTTTTCTTCGCTTCAAGGATGGGCTTTAATTCTCGAATGGAAAATCGAAAGGGGGGGGGGGGGATAACTTCAGTTGTAGGATTTTATCGTACAACCGAATAAGCCGTTTATTATTAACTATTTAAAATTTACAAACCCACTTTAAAGCTAACTTGGAGGCAAAATGATCCTCTGTGGAAGCCCTTCAAAATTTTGAAATGCTTTTTCATCCTGGTTTTTAATCCTGTTTTCAAGTTTCTTAACATCTTCTTCCGGGGGCAGTTCTTCGGGATAAATTTGGCTCTTCGCCAATACCTGACGAACGTCACGATTGTTTTTTTCATGTTCTTTCGTGATTTGACATTCACCCTGCAAGTTTTCTTTTTTCACATTGAAATGAGTAATTTCTCCAGCAAAATCCTTAGCTTTGATCGTGATTGTTGGCAAAAAATCAGCAAGAGGTCGAGTAGCTGGAATCCCAAGTTTTTTCTTCATTTCAATGGTAGTACGCCCACCAAAAAGAGCTTGATCCCCTTTGCTCCGGATACGAGCAAAGCCTTGATCATCAATCCCATGTTCATAGAGAGCGGCTGACAGCTCCTTTTCTGTTTGTGCAAGTTTTTTTCGGGCCTCAAGACGCTCCAACTCTTCAATCCGTTTTTCTAAGATTTCTTGCTTTCTTGTCTGAATAGCAAAATAGGTCTGAGCGAATGCTATAGGTTCCTTACGTGAATCTCCATTTTGGGCAATCAAATAGCAGGCATATCGAGAAAGGACCATATCTGCAACTTCCCTAACTCCTTCTGAACCAATGACGACCATTTTGTTGGCCTCAACAAAATGGTCATCCGAAGAACGTCCAGATTTTTGGCAAGCAATTTTTGCTTTCTCAATCACTTTGCAGAAATTTCGCCATTCATCATACTCGAGCAGTTTTTGAATATCCCTGGCCATCCAATATTCAATCCCCTCCTCTGTGTGGGCGCTTTCTTCAAAATTTTTCGTCAATTTAACAAGAATATCTTTTTTCATGATGACACCTTCAAATCCTAACAGATTAACAAACTCAGTAGATTGCCTGAGAAAAGAAAAAATACATACTACAAATGATTGCCTATGCGTCAGCTGTACGATTTTCTCGTACATCTGAATAGAGTTTCCTCTCTGATCATGACCATTTTGTTGACCTCAACAAAATGGTCATCATTTCAAGACTTTTACTAACCAAAGAAGCAGATCGTCATCTAAGGGATAATTTTGCCCGACGATCGCAGGTTGACCTTTGTAAGTGATGCCGTTGCCATCCGGAATGTAACCTAATTGAAAATAGAGTTTCTGCGCTGGACCGTAATCGCGGTATAGCCCAACGCCGATTGCTAATTGACTGTTTCCTTCCTGGATTGCAAGGTTCTCAATCCATTTGATAAGAGCTGTTCCAAGGCCTTTTCTGCGATAATTTTCATCGATCCAAACAGCATTAACTTCAGGGATGTTCGAAGCCGCAAGATGACGGCATTCCGATTTTCGAAGCAAGCTTCCGTACCCCAATATGTCACCCTCTTTTTCTAGGACTGCAACAGTACGAATCCTATCTTGCTGCTCTCGATAATATGCGTCCCAAATTTGCTGGGTTTTTTCTGGAGTTGACCAAGGGAAAGAATACCGCTTTATAATTTCTGCGATATCATTCGCCTTCATGGATCTTATTAAAAGGCCTTTAATCATGCTGATGATTCTAAATCCAACCATACGCATTTATCGTACAGTTGAGTAATACGCACCGAACAGGACTTGAACCTGTAACCACCCGGTTCGAAGCCGGGTACTCTATCCGATTGAGCTATCGGTGCAAATGACCACCTACAATACCTTCATAGATAGAAAAAAACAAATTAAAAAAAATATTAGGATGATATTGGGGAAAAGATCATGTACTATTGCGCCATGCAAGAGGAAAAGACAGAGGGGATTGTCCTACGCTCCCAGGACTATAATGAGCGCCATCGCATTATCACGCTATTTTCCCCCTTAGGACTGATCAGTCTGATCGTCAAAAACATCTCGCGCAAAAATGCCCGCCTTCTCACTCTGACCACCCCCTTTAGCCATGGAGAATATCTCTATTCTGAAGGCCGATCTGATCTTTTCAAGTATCACGACGGCTCTCTCCTCGACGACCATCTCGACTTGCGTCAAAACTTAAAATCTCTACAGACGGCAGGGGCTTTAGCGAATGCGATCCTTGCTTCTCAAATGGCCGGCAAGCCCGCGCCCGCCTTGTTTGCCCTTTACAAAACCTATCACAAACAGGTCTGCAACTTTGATGATCCCGCCCCATTGGTTGCAAGCTTCACCCTCAAGCTTCTCAAGCATGAAGGGCTCCTTTCGCTCTCTTCCGACTGCGCCAAATGCGAAATAATATCTGCGCATTTTCTTCATCAGGGGGAAAGTTTCTGTTCTCAACATGCAGAACCGGATGCGATGCCATTTTCTGCTGCAGAATGGGAGATGCTTCTTGCTCTTGAGAGAGCGAAGCAATTCTCGGAGCTGCGAACCATTGCCTCACTGCTTCTCTTGAGCAGAAGATTCAGTCGCTTTTTCAATCCAGAATTACCTAGAGAATTCTCGAGAGAATCTTTTGAACGGCCGCATTGCCATATTTAGCTTTCTCAACTTCAAGCTGAGAAATATCCACCCAACGAGAAGAAAGAAATCTATCGTACTTAGACAGCAATGCAAGAGTAGTGGACTTTGAATCGGCTCCATGGGAAATGGCCAAATAAGACCTAGGGACTTCACAAACATAATAAAAGTGAGTAGGCGTGTACCTGATTTCCTAGAGGCAAAATGATAGAGGAGGAAAAGTAGAATGACTTGTGCTGCAATCACTTGAGCAAGAGGTGGTGGTGTCCTCTGAATAGGCAGGACTTGTAGAACATCCGTAATTACTGCAAATCCAGCACAGATGATAGAAAAAATGAACCAAGAGTCTTTGATCTGCAGTTCATCTTCATGGATAAAACTTTGAACAAACATTCTTCTCGTGCCAAGTTTCTCGCCTCGCTCGAAAGAATATATCTCTCAATTTTACATTGCAACTTTATTTTGGGCCTACTCTGAATATCCAAATATGGGGCCGCAGGGGGTAAAACCCCGGCAGAAACTAGTCTTGTAGATATGTAGGAGTCTCATCGGTTAAATTGCGGACATACGCTCTACAGTTAAGAACTATTACTCTTAACGCAGGTAAAAATTTATGGAAATGCTTTTCTGCCCAAGAGTCCTCTATAATTTGCTCTCCACTCTCATTCTTTCCTTTTTCGAGCCAGAGCCTATTCCAAATATCAGCACTTTGAGATGATGCATTAATCAAAGATTGGATCTTTTTTAAAGAATTAGCGTCTTGGTCATTTTCAACCAGACATTTATTGATCTTTTCAAGACACTCCGAAAGAAGGAGATCAATATTAATAGAGAAAGCACGAATTAACTCTTGTTTCAACGCCTGCGCCTGTTCTTCAATGGGATGAGCACACTGAGTATCCCGTATATCATTTGGAAAACTTTCAATAGGATGTTCTAAATATCCCAACTGGGCTTTATAACCCTCCAATTGTAGTAAGAAGATTTGTCTAGATTTTTCTAAGCTATCATAAGCCTTTCTTTTTTCTTTGGCGCCGGAACTTTCCCCGTGATGAATGAATTTAAATGAACCATCAGATCTAAAGTTAAATTCATAGTCACTCCTAGCCAGCTGTTCGAGTATTTCTTTTATAGAATAAAAGGATTTCATCAATTGATCTGGTTCAAATACAGAAGTGATATTTTGATCGAATGACAATTCCCCTATCTCGTCTTTCTCAAGATAGCTCATTTTGTAAACCCAACCGGTTATAGTTATTGAATTCATTCCGCGCTCTCGCAAGGGTTTTATAATCTCATTAAGGCGGGATAATTGCGGAATGAGCTCTGGATTTGCAGATGCATAGTCCTCCCACGCTTTATGGATTGGCGATTCGGGATCAAAAGGGCGGGATCCACAGATTTCTTTGAGTTTAGCTTGTTTTTCCTCTATTTTTGATTCCAAAACTTCCCGAATTTGAGGGGTAGACCTCTTGCAAAAGGAAGTACTCACATTGAATTTGTTATTCGCAAACGCGCTGCAGACAACTTTCCAACAGCAGGTTGGGTGCCATTTGCCCAAAATCACAAACAACTTATCCTTAAATCCTTCTAAATGGGGATAGCGCCCAAAGAAAAAGGGTTTAAGGAATCATCATTGTCCAGAACTGCATAAGCGAGTTTATTCACTCCGCTCATGTTGACCAGGCTATTTGCGTCCATGTGATAAAGAATATAACGATCGGTATCTGGGACGGAAAACGGGAATATTGTATTTGTTGCCATTGTTTTACCTAATTAAAGTATATTAAATATTACTAAAAACAAAATTATGCTCAACCAATCTTTGCCGATTAGTCTTGTAGATATTTAGCGTCCCCTAATGATCCCTCACCATACCTTTTTTCCCATATGGCATGCTCCCTGCACTGATAAACTATTTTTCTTAACGCGGGTAAAAATTCATGGAAATGCTTTTCTGCCCAACAGTCCTCTATAATATATCCCCCTTCATCATTCTTTCCTTTTTCAAGCCAGAGCCCCTTCCAAATTTCAGCACTTTGAGATGATGTATTAATCAAAGATTGGATCTTTTTTAAAGAATTGACGTCTTGGGCATTTACAACCAGATAGTTATCGATCTCTTCAAGACATTGTGAGAGAAGACGATCATCATTAATGCCATTATGAAGAGTAAGGGAATGACACAATTCGCTTCTCAATTCCCACATCTGGCGCATTACGGGATGAATTATTGCTTGAGTTTCCGACAAACTCTCAATAGGGAGTTCTAAACACTCCAACTGTTTTTTATAGCGATCTAACTGATTTGCGGAAGTTTCTCTAGACCTCTCTAATTTGTAATAAGCCATTAAAAGCTTTATATTTTCGTCGGAATCGATGCATAATGAATCCTTCTTAATACTAATGCTAGAGTTTTGGGGACCTAAATGATCGAATATTTTTAATACTGAGGACATAACATTTTCATATTGATCGCGAGTTAACGTCAAACTTAACTCTCGATTAAATGAGACTGTTGCTTCGGGCCCTACCTCAAGCAAAAAAGCCCTAACTTGAGATTCATTCGTTAATATATACGACACCCATGCGCGCATAACCTGCGAACTTATTCCTCCAAATCTTCGATAGGGTTTTACAATTTCATTCAGATGACATGAGCGTTGAATAAGGTCTTGATTCACTAAATCATAAGCCTTCCATGCTTTGTCGATTGGGGAATCTGGGTCCTCATGGCGTGATCCACAGATTTTTTTGAGTTCAGCTTGTTTTTCCCCTATTTTCGTTTCCAACACTTCCCGAATTTGAGGAGTAGTCACCTTGCAAAAGGAAGTACTCACATTGAATTTGTTATTCGCAAACGCGCTGCAGACAACTTTCCAACAGCAGGTTGGGTGCCATTTGCATAAAATCACAAACAACTTATCCTTAAATCCTTCTAAATGGGGATAGCATGCAGAGAAAAAAGGTTTGAAGATTCGATCATTGTCCAGAACTGCATTAGCGAGTTTATTCACTCCACTCATGTTGACCAGGCTATTTGCGTCCATTTTATAAAGAATGTACATATCGACATCTTGGACGGAAAACGGGAATATTGTATTTGTTGCCATTGTTTTACCTATTAAAATGTATTAATACTAAGCACTAAGACAAAATTATATTTAATAAACTTTATAAAATCAACTGCATTTTTTAATTAAAAAAATAATTACTAATAAATTATTTTTTAACTAAAAAAGGTCAGATTAATTAGGAATAACCTTCTTGATCTTCTGATCAGCCAGGCGGATACCGCGGGTATGGGCCCCCTTGATCGGGATCTCTTTGAGCTCGACGACTTGCTTGCTTGGCTTCTTACGCGAGCCAGGCATGAAGTTAAGCTCTACCGAGGGGTTGGGGCGTGCGGAGAAGTGCAGCAGCTCGCTCTTTTCGTCGAAGTATCTGTACACCTTTTGGAGGATAAACTTATCGACGACAAAGCGTTTGCCCCAAGCTTGCCCTGTCTCGCAGTTTTTGTAGACTGTGGTAATGACCGTCTTCTTATCGGCGATCACGACCCAGGCGACGTTTTCGACATACTGCTTTTCAGGGATATTGATGACTTTGTAGGTGCCATCTTTGTAGAAAATGAGGAGTTTGTCGAAGTTGGTGCACTCGAATTGGACGGGGCCTGAGACTTTTGTTCCGACAAACCCGTTTCTGAGGATCAAAGCCGACTTTGATCTGTTTGGTCTCGATGGCGCGGCGGTCGATCTCTTCGATCGCTTTGATGCGGGTTTTTCGAGGAAATTCTTTGCCGTATTTCTCGATGAGCTTTTGAAGGTAGTTGATGGTGTATTTTTTGACGTTCTTGAGATCTTTTTCCACTTCTTCCAAGCTCTCTTCGAGAAGGCTGATCTCTTCTTGGTTCTTGTCGATGTCGAATTGAGAAATGCGGCGGATGGGGATCTGGAGAAGTTTTTCTCGATCTTCATGGGTGGGCTCGCGCGAGAAGTTTTTTACGATAGGGTTTAAAGGAGTCTCGAGCGTTTCGTGGATGCCTTCGAGGGTTTTGACTGTCTCGATTTTCTTATAGAGGCGATTTTCGATGAAAATTCTCTCGAGAGTTTTGTAGAAGATCTTTTCGAGCAGGCGATCTCTTTCGATTTCGAGCTCCCTCTTGAGAAATTCCACGAGTTTTTCGGCATTGTAGCTTAAGGATCTCATGGACATCGGTTTCCCAAGGAAGGCCGTCTTTGATCACGATGATCTGCGAGGTCAGGGACACTTCGCATTCGGTAAATCCGTAAAGAGCATCGAGGATCTCTTCTGCATATTGTCCGCGGGGGAGTTTGATCTCGATCTCGACATCTTTGGCTGTGTAGTCGTTGATCGCCTCGATTTTGATTTTCCCTTTTTTGGCCGCTTCGTCGATCGAGCGGATCAGGCTTTCTGTCGTCGTTCCGTAGCAGATTTCTCGGATGACGAGCGTTTTGGGGTCTTTGATCTCGATTTTCGCGCGCAGTTTGACTTTGCCTCGCCCTTTGTCGTATTCGCTTCTGTCCATGATCCCGCCTGTGGGGAAGTCGGGATAGATCTTGAAAGTCTCTCCCTTCGAGATAGGCGATCTCCGCT
This sequence comes from uncultured Verrucomicrobiae bacterium, assembly GCA_963698815.1. Classification (GTDB taxonomy): domain Bacteria; phylum Chlamydiota; class Chlamydiia; order Chlamydiales; family Rhabdochlamydiaceae; genus CAJCIW01. The sequence continues at coordinate 148,561 of CAVOSF010000005.1, read as the reverse complement.
TCGAGAAGTTCTGTGAAATTGTGAGGCAGGATGCGGGTCGCCATCCCGACCGCAATCCCATCGGCCCCTTGCATGAGCAGGAGAGGGATTTTTGCAGGCAGGGTGACAGGCTCCAGATTTCTCCCATCGTAGGAGGGGATTTTTTCGGTGATGTCGGGATTGAACAGGGTCTCGCGGGCAAGCGGAGAAAGGCGTGTTTCGATGTAGCGGGCAGCAGCGGAAGGATCGCCTGTGTAGAATATTTCCGAAATTTCCTTGCCTGTCGAGCAGATAACCTTTATTGGCCAGATTGACGAGGGCTTCATAGATCGGCGCATCTCCATGAGGATGGAGCTGCATCGTCTGGCCGACGATGTTGGCGACTTTATGGAGTTTTTCATCGTTTTGCCTGCAGAGGGTTTCTAGAATGCGCCTTTGCACAGGCTTTAGTCCATCGACCACATTCGGGATCGCCCGGTCGAGAATGACATAGGAGGCGTATTGGATGAAGTGGTCCTTCATCTGTTCTTTGAGATCATCCATTTTCGTTCACCAGGTTTTGCATGATAAAAGTTTTTCGCTCAGGGGTATTTTTCCCCATGTAAAATTCCAGGGTCGGCTTGATATCGGAAAGGTTTTGGATCGTCACGGGCAAGAAGCCGGATATCTTTGGCGATGAATTGTTTGAACTCATCGGGAGAGATTTCTCCCAAGCCCTTTAAAACGGGTGATTTCAATCCCTTTTTTCAGCTCTTTAGCCGCTTCTTCTTTTTCTTCTTCGGAATAGCAATAGATCGTCTTTTCTTTGTTCCTCACTTTGAAAAGCGGCGTTTCGAGGATGTAGAGATGGCCATTGAAAACAAGCCCTTCAAAATAGGTCAAAAAGAAGGTGATGAGAAGATTGCGGATGTGCATGCCGTCGACATCGGCATCGGTCGCCAGGATCACTTTGTTGTAGCGGAGATTGGCGAGGTCGTCTTCGATGTTGAGCGCCGACATCAGGTTGTACATCTCTTCATTCTTGTAGAGCTGGTCGAGCTTCATGCCATGGACGTTGAGCGGCTTGCCCCGCAGGGAAAAGACCGCTTGGGTCAGCGGATCGCGCGTCATCACAATCGAGGCAGAGGCCGATTCCCCTTCCGTGAGGAAAATCATCGATGTCTTCGCCCTCTTTCGATCCCATCGCCGAAATGGTATTTCGAGTCGCGCAGTTTGGGGATTTTGAAGGAGATCTTTTTCTGCTTTTCTTTGGCCTCTTTTTTGACCGCGGCGAGCTCTTTTCGCAGCTTTTCATTGAAGAGGATCCGCTCGATGATTTTCTTGCCCGTCTCGGGATTTTTATAGAGAAGGTTTTGGACAGCGTCTTTCACTTCTTGGACGATCGGCGCCGCGGATCTCGCTATTGGACAATTTGTTCTTTGTCTGCGATTCGAAGACGGGATCTTTCACCTTGATCAGGATCGCCCCGACAATCCCTTCGCGGACATCGACGCCCTTGAAAGTTCTTCTTCGCAATACTCATTGACCCCTTTCAAGATCCCTTCGCGGAAAGCCGAGAGATGGGTTCCCCCATCTTGGGTATATTGGCCATTGACAAAAGAAAAATAGGTCTCGCCATAACTCGAAGCAGTGAAGAAAGGCAAACTCGACAGTTTTTCCTCGCCAATGGAGCGGCTCATAGAGGCGGTCCTCTTTGACCTCATCATTTAAGAGATCAAGAAGCCCATTTTCCGAGCGGATCGTCTCGTCCGTTAAAAAGAAGGGTCAAGCCCGTATTGAGATAGGCATAGTGCCAAAGCCGTTTGAGGATCATCTCTTTTTGGAAGGCGAATTTTTTGAAGATTTGCGGATCGGGAATAAATTCGACATAAGTGCCATCTGGCTCTTTTGTCTTTCCCTTTCTTTTTGTCTTTGAGAATGCCCTTTGACAAAACGCGCTTCGACAAATTCCCCATCGCGAATACTCCTCACGATAAAATGGGAAGAAAGGGCATTGACAGCCTTTGTTCCCACCCCGTTAAGTCCGACGGAAAACTGAAAGACATCGTCATTGTATTTAGCGCCTGTGTTGATCTGGCTGACGCATTCGATCACTTTGCCCAGAGGAATCCCCCGCCCCCAGTCCCGCACGGAGACTGTTGAAGTCTTCTCATTGAGCTCGATCGCGATCTTTGTCGCCATGGTGCATGATGAATTCATCGACAGAGTTGTCGATGACCTCTTTGAGCATGACATAGATCCCGTCATCGGGATGGGAGCCATCTCCCAGACGGCCGATGTACATCCCCGGCCGCAGCCGGATATGGGACAAGCGCATCTAAGGATAGAACTGTACTTTCGTCGTATTTTTTTGCCATACCGTTCATAATATCATTTTATATTTATTTGTTGAACTAATATCTTTAAAATCCACGTTTATAATTAAATTGTCAATCTTTTATTAATAAATTTAAGGCCTTCATTATTAATCTATTGTCTCTAATTCTTGCTCATTGACTAAAATAATTTTTTTAACCATTCTGATCAACATGAACTGGCAAGAAGGCTTTCAATGCAGCACGATCCCCCATCGGGGGGCCTATCTCTTCTTTATCGCCTGGGCCCTGAACGTCGAGGTCATGACCCTCGCTGAAATCGGCGTCGACCGCGGAGAAACATCCCAAATTTTCCGGACCCGCTTCCCCCGCTCCCGCCTCTTCCTTATCGATCCTTGGCAGCTTACGACAGAGTATTTGCAGAGCGCAACACCCATTTCACGCAAACAGAAATACTATGACAAAGCCTATCGCTGTGTCATGGACAAATTCCAAAACGATCCCCAAGTCACCATCCTCCGCATGACCTCTCTTGAAGCGGCCGCCCACACCCCGGACCAATTCGACCTCGTCTTCATCGATGCCAACCATGAATATCAGCATGTTAAGCAAGACATTCTCGCCTGGCTGCCCAAGGTGCGCCTTGGAGGCATTCTCGCGGGGCATGACTACGATCCTGCCATCCCCATGTTCTCAGGCGTAAAACAAGCTGTCGATGAAATTTTTGGCAATCAAATCATGCTCGGCAAAGATCGTTTGTGGATCCACAAACGCAAATAGAAATGAACTATGCGAGAGAGGGGACTCGAACCCCTACGAGAAACCCCACTACCACCTCAAAGTAGCGCGTCTACCAATTCCGCCACTCTCGCAAGAAGGAAAGGGAATATACCGAAATAAACCCAAAAATTGGTTTTTGGCTTCGTCGAGCAGCCACTGTATTTGAGTCCGCGTCCATCGCACAACTTATTCAAGTTGCGCTGCTTCCGCGCCGGCTTCGCCTGCCTCAAATTCAGGGCGTCTCCTTGCCAAATTCCCAATTTTTGAATTCATTTCGGTATATCTTACTTTTTCATTCAAATCCCTTCAAGAGAATTGCCTCAAATAAATACTTGTCGCCCCCGAATTTCCCTTTTAATGAGCAATCGGCTATAAGAAAAGTCTATGCGCTGTACCTGTTATTGCACTGCCTCTTCCTACGATATCCCTCGCCTGTTCCAATATCTGCAACGGCTGGGCTCGACCCAGCTATTCCGCGACGTCATCCATATTCAAATCAAAGAAGACAAGCAGATCAAAGGAGATATTTTCTACTTCTCCTACGGCGCCGTCGTCTGCTGGGGATTCGCAGAAGAGGAAGAAAAAGAGATCCTTCAATCCCTCAAAGAATTCGAAAAAGAGCCATTGCCCAAAATCGAGCTCGACGAATTCACCTTCATCTATGGCGATACGATCAAGATCGAAGAAGATGAAATCTTCCTCCACAACAAAAGCACCCTCACCAAGCTCGCCATCTCCCACGGCATCGCCCAGTCCGTAAAACTCTCCACCTTCGAAGAGCTCATCCAGAAGACGATCGACCACACCAAAAAACTGCCCACTCGCCCTCGCTCAAAAGGGAAAAATCCCCCTCTCCCGCAAAGAGATCTCCCAAAAAATGGGCGAGATCTTCATCGAGCGCAACTTCATCAACCTGCATAGCGAAATCCTCGACACCCCTGAATTTTTCTGGGACTACCCCGAACTCGAGCCCTTCTACCGCCGCACCGCCCACTACCTTGACGTCACCAAGCGTGTCGAAATCCTCAACAAACGCCTAAACGTCATCCACGAGCTCTTCGAGATCCTCTCCAGCGAGCTCAACCACCAGCACACCTCCCGCCTCGAAACGATCATCATCCTGCTGATCCTCATCGAGGTCACCATCGCCCTCTTGCGCGATCTATTCCATTTGATCTAGTTTTTTTCTAACCCCTTAAGGCTTAAAGAGGGGAGTTTATATAAATATAGTTGATATTAACGCTTAAATTTAATATAATATTAATATTTAAACAAAAAAACTAAATAAAAGGAGAATATTTATGGCAATCCCAACAAGCAATTCCACAGAGCAGCCTTCAATAATTAATAACTTTTTCCATTTGCTCCACTCGTTCGATTGGGACAAGGGGGAATGGCATGATCACAGTAAAGATCAATCCAATACCCCTCACATTCCAGCTCCAGCTGACGAAGTGTTGCATGCTGTTTGCGTTGCAGAATTTAATAAAAAAACACGTATCCCCGGAACTTTAACTACCTTTGAACAATTTCTTCTGAATACGGATAGCATCGTCGTAATATTAACCAATCTCGATCTGAAAACCCTATTAAATTGTTCAGAAGTTAGCAAATGTTTCTACTTGGCGACCAAAGCAGAAATCGTCTGGGAAGCTCAGTTATTTTCTTTTCTTCCCAACGTGACACCCATCCCTTTAAGCAATTGTGTTTTCACTACTTCTCAACAATTTCAAATCGTTTATAAAGCAGTTAAGAATGCTAAAAAGCCCTTCATCGCCAAATTAGAACATGAGCATGCACGCTACCTTAGCTTAAAAGGCCCCAACGGAGAACTTGAACAGACATGGAATCAATTTCAAGCTGCCGGCGGAATGGAGGCTTATGAGAGGGTTAATCAAAGGTGTGCACAAGAAGGACTAACTGATGAGGAACGAGATGAAATAAAAGCATCTCCCGATCATGAAGCATGGACATTGTACAATCGTTACATTAATTTATTAGAGCAAGCCTACTATCTGAACGGCGATGAAGATCCTAGGATTACCAAAGAAAATTCCGTTTTTCGATCTCTTACAGCCGATCCAGTACAAAAGCAACTCCAATACACGATTGATGTTCAAGTCCTTGATGCTTTCAACAAACAAGCAGAGTACGAAAAAGCGATTCGAGACTCTGAAAAAGCCCAGAGAGACAGAATCCAAGCCGCCACCCAAGCCCAAAACAGCACTGTGGTAGTGGAAGACGTGACAGATGCAGAAACACAGCCGCAGAATGCAAATCCCGCTTCTCCGGGTTCTCATTCTTAAGCAATGGGGGGGGGCCTCGGTCACCCCCCTCTATTCAACTTGATCTAGACACTTATCCCTTTAACCTCAAAGGGCCTAGGACATCAAATCACAGCCGCTCCTCCTTAATATTTAATTAAATAATTTAATTGCTATTAATAATTAAATTTAATATAATTAATATTAAAACAAAATTAAATAAAAGGAGAATATTATTATGGCATATCCAACTGAAGCCAATAACCCGCCCCCTTCATTTAATAATAACTTTTACATTAAACTCACACAGACTCCCCATCCGGCTTCTACTACCCCTTACATCCCAAAGCCAATCCAAGAGATTTATGACCGTTGTTCTGCGAATCTGCAAGAAACGCAAGGGGTTTTAAGCCCCATGGAAGAATTTATTTTCCGGACTGATGAAGTTATCATATTATTATCGGGTCTCGATCTGCAAAGTCTATTAAATTGCTCAGGAGTTAACAGAAACCTCTATTTAACTACTACTCAAATACAGACCGTTTGGGTATTCCAGTTGTCTTCTTTTCTTTCTAATGTGAAACCCGAGAAGAATTGTCTATCCCCCCCTTATCATCAATTTCAGATCATTTATAAAGAAATCAGGAACAGGCTGCAACCTTTTATCCTCGAATTTAAGCATAATGAAACCATTGGTAGTTTTTGGACTGGGCCGAATAGTCCATTCAAAGAATTACACATTCAATTTGAAGCTGCAGGCGGAATCGACGCTTATAATAGAATGAAAGAGATGATGAAAAATAATGAGCTCATATCAGATGAGATTCTGGGGGACGATCCAGAAATAGAGCAACTTGATCAAACAATAGAGCGATATGACCAAATAGGCACAACCAAAGATTTCAAGGCTTGGCAATTGTATCACAAACTTTTTGTATTAAAACAACAATTATACGAATTGACTGGTCAAGATTATGAGGGAGATTTCGATCCCATTATTCTTCCCGAGGAAGGCACTAAACAAACGCAGTTGCTTAGAGTAATTAACTTCCTTGGGCTTGAAGAATACAACGATCAAGCGAAGTTTAAGGAAGTGATCCTGCGATCTGAAGAAGAAGCACGCAAAAAATCCTCATCCGCAAACAGCAGTGTTGTTGTGGAAGAAGTAATGGATTCGGAAACACAGCCGCAGAATTAAAATCCTGCCTCCCTGGATTAAAATGACACAGCCATATTATAATGGCCGATTGAAAAAATATTAAACTAATTAAATTGAAAGAGGAATATGTTATGGCAACCCCAACCACAAAGCCTTCATTACATAATAACTTTTACCATATGCTCGAATGTTGGGATGAGAGCACGAATACATGGCATGACCCCAAAAAAGATCCATCCATTACCCCTCACATTCCAGCTCCAGCTGACCAAGTGTTCCATGCTGTTTGCGATGCAGAATTCCAAAAGAAATCACGGTTCCCCGAAACTTTAACTATCTGGGAACAATTTCTTTTGCATAAGGATTGCATCGTCGTAATATTGACGGATCTCGATCTGAAAACCCTATTAAATTGTTCAGAAGTTAGCAAATGTTTCTACTTGGCGACCAAGGCAGAAATCGTCTGGGAAGCTCAGTTATTTTATTTTCTTCCCAACGTGACTCCCACCCCTTTAAGCGTTTGCATTTACTCTACTTCTCAACAATTTCAAATCGATTATAAAGCAGTTAAGAATGCTCAAAAGCCCTTCATCGCCAAATTAGAACATGAGCGTGCAATCTACCTCAGCATAAGAGGCGAAAAACTTGAACAGACATGGAATCAATTTCAAGCGGCCGGCGGAATGGAGGCTTATGAGAGGATTGAACAAAGACATGCACAAGGAGGAATAAATGAAGTGGAGCGGGAAGAAATAAAAGCATCTTCTGACTTTGAAGCATGGAAATTGTACAATCGTTACTGTAATTTAGTAGAAACAACATACTGGCTAAAGGGCGATAAAGATACTAGGATTTCCACTCAGGATGCCGACCGAATTCATCGACCTATCAAAGACGGGGCACTAGAAACGCAACTACAACACGCGACTTATGTTCTAGTACCCGATGCTTTCAACGATCAAGCAGCGCACGAAAAAGCGATCCGAGACTCTGAAAAAGCCCTGAGAGACAGAGTCCTAGCCGACCTGAGAAACAAGATCCTAGCCCACAGCCACAACCACCAGAACAGCGCTGTGTAAGTGGAAGACGTTACAAATTCGGAAACACAGCCGCAGAATACAAATCCCGCTTCTCCGGATTCTCATTCTTAAATGATTGGCCCTTGAACAAATGTTAAGGGCTTTTTCCCTTCTCATTTTTTTTCGCTACAGTACTTACCCAAGCCTACTACTGCTAAAAAATTTTTTCTTCATAAAAAATTCCCTTCGAAGTAATATTTAGCCTTTCCTTGCAATAAGGGCTCTAATATGAACCGAGTTGTCATTGCTCTGCTTTGCTTCGTATTAACAGCGTTTCATGCTTTTGCGAATGAAGAGGATTCTTACGAAGAAACTCCTCTCTCAACTCCCGATCAAATTGCAGGGTTACCGAGCCACATAAATGCTGCAACGAAGAAAAATAAAAAAATGAAAAGTAATTCATTGTTCAAATGGTCTTATGAAACTACTGTAGAAGTAGATTTACCGCTCGAGAAAGTTTGGGATTTTCTTGAAAACCCAGCTAATTGCTCTAAATGGAGGGATGATATCGAATTTTGCCACTCTGCTGAACCCCTTCAGACAGGATCCATTATAAAAGTAAAAATGAAAAATCATAATGTTTACGCATCAATCCTAATCACAGAGTATAAACCTTACAGCGAATGTAAAACTCGCGTTAAGGGTTCACTTGGTTCACAAGAGAGTTCAGCAATTTTCCAAGAGATTTCACATGACCGAACCCGTTTGATTTTAAAGTTCAACGTAAAGAGTTTTCTAACTCCTTTTTTACGGTCTTATTTTCTTAAAAAAACAAGAAGTCAAATCGAAAAAACGCTTAGAATCCTTCATGAGTCCATGACGCACCATGAATTGACCTTGCCGCAGAAAAATCTTGACGTAGACTTAATAAAAAGTTAACTTGATGTCACCCTAAATTTTTAAAGGAGGGTTTTATGTCAGTAGACTTAGATGTCGATGCAGCATGCGGAGCAAGTTCAGCAGGTTTTGATTTTTTGAAGAACAAGTAGAATCTCAATCTCCTCATTTCCATGGATCAATATTTGTTCCTCCTTATTATCCGTCCCAATTTTGCAAGCATTCTGCCTTGAATTTTCATACCCAAGAATCGCTCAAAGCCAACGCAACCGTTACAGATCGACTTTGCCAAAGTGAGAAAAGTACAGTCACTAAGGGAAATAAAGCGGGAATTTCGGGAAGCAAAGACTCTGAGGGGAACGAATCAACTAAGGGATACGTTCAACATACCGAGAAGAGTGAAGATGGGGAAAATAGTACAACCGTAAGAGTTGAGGGAGAAGCAAATAAAGATAGTCAAGGCAATCAAGGCTATAAAGTTACCATCTCTCTTGAAACTGAATTTTAGTAAATTGTGAGAAATAAACAGATTCAAAAACGTCTATTTTTGGGGCTGATCATTATTTTATTCGGATCAGCCTCCATTCTTTGTTGGGTGCGTCATCTAGCATGCACAAAGTGCTTTATGATCCCCGTTAAATTTTCTCATTCGAACACGCCTATTATTGATGCTGATGTCGAAGGAAAAATTTACCCATTAATGCTGGACCTTGGGTCGATATTCTCCTTAAGCTTGGATAAAGACCTTCTTGAAAAAATTAACAAACAAGCTTGTGATCTAGTCAAATGGAGGGATTGGAAAGGAACACCTTACGAATCCTTATCTTATCTCATTCCAAAAGTGAACCTATATGGTCTAGAGTGGACCAAGGTTGTTGCAAAAGAGACAAACAGGCAGCAAAATACAGCGGGTGTTCTCTGGGATGATAAGCCAGAAACATTGTGCGAGGAAGAGTTTAAGGGGAAAATAGGGCTGCCCTTGTTAAAAAAAACAAATTTGTGTTTAGATTTTTGTCATCAAGCTATTTTTAGTTGTAATAGTTTGAAGACACTTCAAAGTAAAGGAATATGCCCAAAAAATATGATTCAAATTCCATTTTATTTAAAAAAAGGTGTCTTAATAGTGCATGCAGAAACGGAAGTTGGACAATTTAATCTTATTGTCGATACCGGCGCTACAGTTTCTGTGATCAAGTCTTCATTAATTGATGAAATGTACCAAAAGAAAGATCAAAGAGGTTTGCCCTTTGTCATATCCTCCTATCTGAAATTATCGAGAACAGATTTTGGAGAGTTGAATTTTTATCTTTGCGATCTAGATCGGCGGGATGAAATAGAGGGCATATTAGGCATGGACTTCTTAAAAAGACATATAATATACATCGACTACCCTAACAAGGTTCTTTACATTGAAAATCCTATCTAAAACGAATTTAATACAACACTCATAGCGTGCGTTCGTGTAGACATGAATCAGCATATTCCACGAGATTTAGCGAGAGTTACGGCTAATCCACAAAACCGAAGGAAGACAAAAACCCGACTTGCTTTTGGAAACAAGGTGCGTGCGCGCAGACACGAACTCAATATGACCATTGAGCAGCTTGCTGAAGCCGCTGATCTACATCATAATTACATTGGTTCAGTGGAAAGAGGAGAAAGGAACATTGCCCTCGAGAACATTATTGGCATCGCAAAAGCCCTGAAATGTTCACCCAAAGATCTAATGCCTGATTAAAGAATCTCACTCAAAAAAACGTGAATTCATTTTTTTATTGATAGACTTCTAATTATTGTATACGATTTATATAATATGAGAATGAATGTGAAAAAAAGTCATTAAATTTTCAATAAAAAATAATAAAATTATTTACATCGAGACTTTAATATTACTACACGATATAATTCCGTCAGTTTTATGAATTGATACGTCAATTACTTCTAATTTATAAGGATTATCAGAGGAAAAACATTATGCTTCAACAAGAAGAAATACCGCAAGCCGAGTTCAGCGGAATTCGTTCCCAATATTATCGAGAAATCATGCAAGAAATGCCTAAGGCCCGCCTTGAAGAGCGCGAAATGCTTATGAAATGTTTAGTGCCAAAACCTGGCGAAAAAATTCTTGAAATAGGGGCAGGCACAGGATTTTATTCTCAACATATTGCAAAATTGATATTTCCAGGAACTATCATAGCCACAGACCCTTCAGAAGAACAATTGTCATATATACTTAATGCAGATGAGCAAAACATCAAAGTTGTTGTTGCGGGCGGTGATACCCTTCCTATAGGAGAAGATGGGTTCGCCCCTTCTTCTTTTGACGCTATTTGGGCATTTGGATGTTTTCATCACATTATCAATAAGACAAAATCATTTAAGAATTTTCACAGCCTTTTAAAACCGGGCGGAAGAATAGTTATATCCGATGTCTATGCAGGAACAAATTTAGCTAAACACTTTGATCTGATCGTCGCAAAATATTGCGCCACAGGTCATGAGGTCTCTTTTTTGACTAGGGAGTTCGCTGACTCTCTTTGCTACCTCACGGGCTTTGAAAAGCCGGCATTTCGCGATGTGAATATTCCTATTAATTTTAGTCGTAGAGAAGATATCGGTTATTTTATATATAAAATTCATGCCATGATCGGAATTACACCCGAACAATGTTTAAAATATGTGGCTGATTATTTAGATATAGAACACAAAGATGGCATTTATACGCTTCTCTGGCCTCACACAGTCCTCACCACATTCAAGAAATAAACATAATCAAACGCAAAGGATCAAATGCACTGTTTGATAGCTTTGATGATATGATCAATAGTTTCTAATGGAGAAACTGTGATTCTTAGATAATTGATAAGAAAGGGTTCAGTAAATCTGCGAACAGCAATATAGCTTTTCTCGAGGCTCCTTTGAATATCTTCCGCAGAAACATCAGGATGAGAAGCCCACACAAAATTGGCATGCGAATTCGAAACAGAAAAACCTAATGCTCTCATTTCCCTTTGTAACACGGAACGAGCTTCATTAATTTTAGGTGTCAATGAATCGAAATACGATTTGTGCTCAAGAACAAGCAATGCCATTTCTTGCGCAAAGCCATTGACATTGTAAATGTCCTTCTGTTTCATGAGCTCATCAACTATTTTTGCATCTGCGATAGCATATCCAATTCTCAAATTAGCCAAACCATAAAATTTGGAGAAGGATCGTAAAATAACGGTCGACGGGCCAACCTGTCTTGCACTGAGTTGATCATTAGCAAATTCTCCATAAATGTTATCCCAAACTAAGAAAGAAGAAGGAATATCAAATACTGACATTGCTTCTCCAGTTAAAGCACTAGGTGAATCAATGATGCAAAACTGATCTGATGATGCGTTTTCTAAAGCTAATTGTTTATATCCATATTTTTTCAAAAGAAAAGGATAAACTCTATAACATAGGCTGGGAATAACAGCACTGGTAAATCTTGGCCTTAAATAGTGGCACAAATCGGCTAAAATTTCATCCGATCCATTTCCGATGTAGATTTGATCTGGATCAACACTATACAGTTTACCCAGCCTATTCCTCAAATCACCGCATCTAGAATCCGGATAATAAGTGATATGAGTTGAATTAATTGCCTTATGAGCCAATTCTGAAAGCCATTGTTTGGCAATGAATAGGTTTTCGTTTCGATGCAACCTAAGCCAATGATCGCCTTTTATCTCCAGTCCCGGGTCGTAAAGCTGTTTCATTTTAAATTGAAATCTCCTGAATACTAAGACGATTTATGCATTTTGCAGAGCAGAATTTCTGAAAAAAATAAAGGGCAGTAAACTGATAATCCCAAGAGAACTTAAATAGAAGGCCGGTGCTACATTGCTATTTGTAATCTTAATTAAGTAAAGACAAAGGAAAGGTGAAAGTCCTCCGAAAACAGCATTCGATAAATTGTAGGCTATACCAACTCCGCTATATCGTACTGGAGTAGGAAATAATCCTGTGACTAAAGCAGGTAATAAAGCGTAGTTTAAAGTTAGGAACATAGTTAACAATACTTCAAAGAAAATTGTCGTCAAAATCTCTTCTCGACTCGCAAAATAAAACATAAAAAATGGTAGCACAATTACACCAATCGAACTAGTAACGATTAATTTTTTAATGCCGAAAATATTGCCAAGTTTACCAAAGATTGGCAGCAAAATCGAGGATAACAAAAGCAGGCTTGCATTAATAAGCAAAGCAGCAAAAAAATCCACCTTAACAATTTCTGTTAAATAAATAATCGAGAAGAAATAAATCACATAAAAAGCCCCGGAAGTGATACATGATAAAAGAAAAACTTGAATAAATTCTTTTTTGAAACTTTTAAATAGAGTCGACACTGGTTTTTTTAACACATGATGACTATGGATAATTTTTTGGAAAGGTGCGGTTTCGTGTAGCCGTTTACGCAAAAACCACCCCATAACTCCCAGCACTCCCCCAATTAAAAATGAGATACGCCATCCCCATTGATGTAGAGTCGATGGGTTCATCAACTTCTCGAATGTAAAAATTTCAAGACTGCTAATGAGAAATCCTATTTGAGATCCAAAGACAGCCCAACTTCCAAAGAATATTCTTTGGCCTGGTGGAGCAGCTTCGGTCAAATAGCACATGATGCCGCCAAATTCTCCCCCAACAGGAATAGCCTGCAGCAGACGCAAAAGTGTAAGACAAACAGCTGCGGCAATTCCAATTTGGGAATAAGTAGGAATCAATCCCATCAAAGTCGTAGGCAATATCATAAATAATATCGACAAAATCAAACCTTGTCTGCGCCCTTGTTTATCCCCTATCAAACCAAAAATAATGCTTCCAAGTGGACGAGCAAAAAATCCAATTGCAAAAACTAAGAAAAAATCAGTTAGCGCTGAATAAGAAGCTTGCGTTGGGAAAATAATCCGAGAAAGAATTGGAGTCAAATATCCATATAGCGCATAGTCATACCATTCTAGAAAATTACCAACAGAGCAGGCTGTAATAATAGATTTCGTCTTCATCTAAGCAACTGTTATTAAATTGAGCTGTATAACATCAACAGATTTCTGCAAATCATACTTATATTCAAAAGATAATGACTTTTGCTCTCAAGTTCGTATAAGCTGAAAAAATGCTCCAGTTCTTACTTCTCAAATTGATCAAACTATACCAACTCTGCATCAGCCCATTCTTAGGGCATTGCTGCCGGTTTTATCCAAGCTGTTCGGACTATGCTGTGGAAGCGTTGCAGAAGCATGGCTGCTGCAAAGGGATCTGGCTGGCGGTAAAGCGCGTTGTCAAGTGCCACCCTTGGCATAAAGGCGGCGTGGACCGGGTACCCTAGACAATCAGCCTACTTTTTCTCTACTTTTTCCGGGATCTCGAGTTGTTTGCCAACCCGCAGTTTTTCTGTGTCCATGTGGTTGAGGCGCATGATCTCTTCAATGCTGACGCGGTATTTGCGCGCGATTTTCCAGAGGCTGTCTCCGGGTTCGATGGTGTGGAATTTCTTCTTGGGTTTTGGAGGGGGTGGGGCAGGGGCTTTGACGGGGATAACCTGGGGAGCAACGGGTGGAGGGGCTGGGGGCTTGGGGGCAAGCTCGGGGAGGAAGCGCTGGAGGGCTAGGGCATGGTCGTAGGGCTCGGGCAGGGGTTCTCCTGCGAGGGCGAAGAGGAAAGCGGCGGCGCGTTTGCGGACGGCGTCGGTGCGGGGGGATGCAAGGAGCTCTTTGGCGAAGTTTTCGAGGAGGGGGCTTTTATCGGGGTAGAGGTCGAGGAGGGTGAGGATTTGGCCATCGTCGAGGCGTTTGGAGACGAAATCAAGATCGTTGTCGAGGAGGATTTTGGCGGCGAGCTTGGAGTGGGAGATGTCGAGTAGGAAGAGGCGCCTGCGGTCGGGGGAAAGGTCGAGGGCGGTGCGTTGCTGCTGGGTGAGGTCGGAAAGGGTCTTCCATTCACCTTCGCAAATGAGATCGACGATCTGCTCGCGGGAGATCTTGATGCCGGTTTTCGTTAGGAGGGTATGGACGGCGTGGTATTCTGGTGAGAGGTAGAAGGCGTCGAGGAGGGTGGGGTCGCGGGGAAGCGGGGAGCGCTTCAACTCATAGAAAAGACCTTGGCTGGTGAGCGGCCATTTTTCTGTTTTGGCGTACTGGAGGATGGCTTGGAATTGGTAATCGGCAAGGCCGGGGAAAACGGGGATATCGATGGTTTCCTGGCCGTCGTTGTTGGTGAAGGGGATGGTCCTCTTTTGAAGAGGGAGGCCACCTAAGGCTTTATCGAGATTGAAGTGGTGGAAGGCGACGAGGCAAGCGAGGGCTAGATCGCGCTTGGTCAGCCCTTCTTCGATGAGGTCTTTGTTTTCGAGGCGAAGGAGTAGTTCTTGATAAGGAAGCAAGGAGTAGGAGCGAAGAGCTGGGAATTGGTCTCGGGCGGCAGAGTTTCTTTGGGAGAGGGCTTGAGTTCGATGGCCAAGGTTTCTTGTTTTTCTTTGAGGACAAAATAGGCAAAAGTGGCGATCAGGCCGATATTTAGCGTGCCGCTGATGATCAGGGCCTGGGTGAGCCATTTAGTGCGTCGGGACCCAGTGATTTTCTTGAAGAGTCATTATTTTTCTTTTCCGGGATTCGAGGAATTTGGTATAACTAGTACTCTCGTATAATAAATTTTTCCGTCACTTTTATGAAAGTCCCGTTATCTTGGCTAAAAGAATATTTAAATCTGACGCAGTCTCCTGAAGAGCTTGCCAATGTATTGACGCTAGCCGGCATCGAAGTGGAAGGCATTGAGGCTTCGCCGCTGAAATTTTCCGGGGTTGTTGTCGGATTAGTTTTAGAAACCAGCAAGCCACCCTTCCGCAGACCGCCTTTGCATCGCGAAAGTCACCGATGGAAAAGAAGAGTTTCAAGTCGTCTGCGGCGCCCCCAACTGCAGGGCGGGGCTCAAAACCGCTTTTGCCAAGATTGGCGCCTCGCTTGTCGACGAGGAAGGAAAATCGTTTAAGATCAAGAAAGGCAAACTGCGCGATGTCGAATCGTTCGGGATGCTTTGCGCTGCCGACGAATTGGGACTTGGGACGGGTGCGAAGGATCATGGAGCTTTCGGAAGAATTTGAGGTCGGCGCAGATCTTAGGTTCTTATTATTCCGATGTGATCTTCGATGTGTCGCTGACGCCGAATCTCGGCCATTGCATGAGCATCTATGGATTGGCGCGGGAACTTTCCGCTCAGTTGAATATTCCGCTTGAAAAAACCTTCGTTTAGTTTGAGTGAAGAGGGAGAGCCTGTTGAAAAGGTTGTCCAAGTGGTAGTTGATCGATAAAAAACAATGTCCACGCTATGCATGCCGCGCTGTGAAAGGAATTCAAGTCGGTCCTTCGCCGGAATGGCTGAAAAAGAAAGTTGAGTCTTGCGGCGTTCGCAGCATCAACAATGTCGTCGATGTCGGCAATCTCGTCATGCTCGAATTCGGCCAGCCGCTGCACATGTTCGATGTGGACAAGATCGAAGGGAATAAAATCCTCGTCACGGCTCAGACCGAGTACAAGGAATTGGAAACTCTCGACGATGTGAAACGGCCGATTCCTCCCGAAGTCCTGCTAATCTGCGACATGGCTAAACCGCTGGCCTTTGCAGGCGTGATGGGAGGAAAAAGTTCGGCTGTGACCGATCAAACAGTGAATGTTGTGATCGAAGCGGCCTATTTTACTCCTCAAGCTATCCGTAAAACGCACTCGATTGATTGGACTCAAGAGCGACTCTTCGCAACGATTTGAAAAAGGGATCGATCCCAATGGAGTCATTGAAGCGTTGAATTACGCCGCCTTTTTATTGCAAAAAGTTGCCGGCGGGAAAATCTGCAAAGGTGTGATCGATCAAAAAGCCCATGAATTCGCTGAAAAGAAAATCGCTTGCCGCATTCAACGCGTGAACCAACTGCTCGGAACTTATCTCGAGAGCAGGCGAGATCGCCGGGCTTCTGCGCCGGCTGGGGATGAAAATTCTTCAAGAATCAACCCACGAACTGCTCGTCTCCGTGCCGACTTTCCGCAATGATATTTCGATCGAGGAGGATTTGATTGAAGAAGTGGCGCGCGTGTATGGATACAATAATATCCCAAAACCGATTCCCCTTCTCACCACATCAACATATTCCTCACGCCCCCGTCTATCTCTTGGAAAAAAAATTCCGGGCGCGTTTGATTGCGGAAGGGCTGCAAGAATTCATGACCTGCGATCTGATCAGTCCGGCGCAAGCGGCCATGACGCTGGAACATTCGATGAACAAAGAGGCGCTGATTTCCGTTTTGCATTCTCACTCGGTCGATCAATCCGTTCTTAGGACATCACTTCTTCCTGGGCTTGTTGCAGACCGTCAAATACAATATCGATCATGGGACGTCCAAATATCGCAGGATTCGAGATTGGCAGAATCGCATTTCAAAGAAAAAGAGCAGTACATCGAACCTACCGCTTGCCGGGATTGTCTTGAGCGGCAAACGTGCGCCCTATCATTGGGATCCCAAACCCGACGATTTCGATTTCTTCGATCTAAAAGGGATCATTGAAAATCTTCTCGCCTCGCTTCAAAATCGAGGGCGCAGTATTCGAGCCTTCCCATCTGCATAATTTCCATCCGGGAAGACAAGCGAAAATCAAAAAAGGGATGCGATTCTTGGAGTCATGGGCGAAGTGCATCCTGAGCATGTCGCCAAAATCGATGTGCCCCAACGGATTTTTTTTGCGGAACTCAATCTTCATGAATTGATGCCGCTGATCCCCAAAGAATGGAAAGTCGCAGACCTTCCGCAATTCCCCGGCTCCGAGCGGGATTGGACAGTGACCTTGAAGCAAGACGTGCCTATCGATGAAATTTTACACGCCTTGCGCTCAGTGCCTTCCCGCTTATTGGAAAAAGTGACGCTTTTAGATCTTTACAAAAGCGAGCAAATCGGCAAAGATAAGAAAAACGCAACTTTTCGCTTCTTCTATCGCGACAGGGAAAAAACCATTGCCTATGAAACGGTGGAACAAGAACATGCCCGCATCACAGCGGCTGCAGCGGAAAATTAAATGAAATCGAGGTCTGCTCTATGAAAAATAAACTTTTCGCACTCCTTGGTTTTTTAAGCCTTCTGACTTTATTCGGATGCAACAATGACAAACAAAATGACAATGTCATTTCTGAACGCTATATCCACAAATACGGCTACGCCGTTTCTAAAGACGACTGGGAAGAAAAAAACTATCCCGGCCAAGTGATCACAGATCTTGAGCAATGGCGTCACCATCACAGCGACCTATGAAAATGGCGTCAAACACGGTCCGACAACGCAGACATTCCCCCATAGCCAGACCATCGAATATTATTCCCTGTACAATCAGGGAAATTGCGTCAAAGAGATCTCCTACGACCCAGCAGGCATTCCTATCCAGGAATGGGTCCAGCTCTCTCCAACGCGCTACTCTGTGACGACTTGGTATGCCCAAGGATCGCCGATGGCCGTTGAAGAATTTGTCGGCAAGGAACTTCTCGAAGGGCAATATTTCACGCTCTCTAATGAATTAGAAACCCGCGTGGAAAAAGGAATCGGCGAAGCGCATCCGCCGCGATCGCAATGGACTGTTCCTCGCTAAGGAACTCTTCGAAGAAGGATATGCGATTAAAAAAGAAACATTTTATCCCAGCGGCGCTCCAGAATCGATCGCTTATTATTACCGCAATAACTTGCATGGCGAGAAGCGCAACTTACGCTCAAAATGGCGAGCCTCTTGGCTATCGAAGAGTGGGTCAATGGACATCTTCACGGCAAAGTCCACCTACTTTAAAAATGGCAACCGCTACCTCGAAATCGCCTATCTCTATGGGCAGAAGAACGGGATCGAGCGCCACTTCGTCGATGGCGGACATCATCTCTCAAGAAATCATGTGGCAAAATGATTTAAAACACGGCCCTACCGTCTTTTACATCGACGGCAAATCAGAATACCACTGGTTCTATGCCGGTGAGTCGGTCACCAAGCGCAAGTTCGATGAAATGACCGATATGGACTTTGTCATTTCCCACTTCCCCTATAACGAAGAGTCTACTAATATTCGTTGATTATTCATGGGGTTCCACTGAAAAGCGGAACCCCCAATTTATGTTTCACACTTTTTCTCAAGGCCCTAAAATCCAAGTCACCCTGGAATTTGAATCAGGAAAGTTCAAACGAGCTTCGCTTTGCCTTGCGAAACGGTTTGAGTGTTGTGTCGTGGGTAACGGTCAAATAGATCCCCTACTTGCATTCCTAGAAAGTTATGGCCAAAAAAAACCCATTCCCATTGAACTGGATTTAGAGCCACTTTCTTCTTTCAGAAAAAAAGCCCTAATCTCTTTGCAAAAAGTCCCCTTCGGCGAGGTCTTGACTTACGGAGAGCTTGCCGCCAATATAGGCCATCCCAATGCAGCGCGTGCGATCGGATCGGCCTGCCATCATAATCCCTATCCCCTATTCATTCCCTGCCACCGTGTGATCGCCAGTGGCAATCGCTTGGGCGGATTTGCTATGGACCTTCGCATCAAGAGCGAGCTCCTGAGGTTTGAAGAAGGGCTGAGTTGAACCCGTCAGATTTTCGAGGGTGAGTTGTAGAAAATCTTTGCCCCGATACTTTCTCTGAATCATCTTCCTTTCCATTTTGTATTTTTCAACGACATCGTCTTCCTCGAAGAAGGAAACGAAACCGGGCAAGGTTAAGTCTTCGATAGAAGATTCACCCGCTTTGAGACA
The DNA here is from genome assembly GCA_963698815.1 of uncultured Verrucomicrobiae bacterium. Classification (GTDB taxonomy): domain Bacteria; phylum Chlamydiota; class Chlamydiia; order Chlamydiales; family Rhabdochlamydiaceae; genus CAJCIW01. Next base: position 129,360 of record CAVOSF010000005.1, on the reverse strand, counting down.
CTCGGTTCCGTGCGAGGGCAAAGAGTTAATTGGTCCATCGTCCTCAAATTCTTCCCAATGCTTCCAGTAAAAAAATGAAGAGTTTTTTACCCCATAGCCGAACAAAAGTCCGATCGGAGTCGCATGATTATTTGCTTTCTCCCAAAAAACGGATCCTTTTTCAATATTAAGGGCCTCTTGTAGAGGATCGAAATCAAAACCTACAATATTTCTGAAAACCATATAGTGCTCCGTAAGTGTGCATGCAACCTTAAGCGGATCTACTAAATAAACTGAAGCACACCTTGGGTCTCTAAGATCATTTTTCCTGTAAAAAAGATATCGATGAATGGGAAAACGATCCCGAATTTCCTCCCATTTTTCCCAGTTGTGCCAAAGATCATACTCTTTTACATGAACACCGGTTTTCTTTTCTTCTTCGGACAATTGTTGATACCAAGCTTCGATTTCTTCATCTGTGTAATTATAGAGGATTATGCGCGTCATGGGCTTGCTTCCACACAAAGTATAAATTGCATTATCTTGCAACATGGCTCCAGTGAAAAATTCTTCAAGCCATGTTCTTTCTTCAGAAGTTAAATCGTAAGAGCTGGGATGCTCCTCAACTTTATGGCATGCGCAAAAGCATAAAAAAATTGAAAAAAAAAGATGCAAAAGTCTTAAATTCATTTCTTCACCCATATTTTACTAAATGGAGGTATACATATGGTTGGGAAAATACTCAGGTATTTTTACGTTTTAGCAACTTGCACATGCTTCGCGCATGATGTAAGTGACACCAGTGATGATGGAATAATTCATCAAATTGCAGCAAACCAAAACACATGTGTGATTGGCGTCGCTGAAGAGAAAATCTATCTCAATCCGAATAGAATTTACCCGACGGAGCAAGGTCTATATCTAAACTTGAATGATGTAGATTATGTTCTTCTGCCGTCCCTTAATTCGGATCACAATGGCTGTTATGTTCGTCCTGTCTGTAAAAGACAGATTTTGAACATATGCCCCGGATGCGGCCAACAATACTTCATCTCCTGCAAAAATCCAAACTGCCCCCTCGTTCAACGAAATGAAGAGCGTAAAAGAGAAAAAGAGCGACAAAAAGAAGAGGATAGAGAACGAAAGAGACAGGAGAAAGAAGAAAAAAGAAACAACAAAAAATAACATAATCGCTCACAGCCCCGTACCATGCGTCGCATGGTACGGGTCCTCATCGATCACTAGTACGGATCCTCTAAATCAATAGGAAATTTCGAGTTGAATCGTATCGCACCTTCGAGGGTTTCTCCTTTCTCATTCTCGACAATAAAATTCAGAGCAAGGGATTTGACTTCCCCGTTTGATCCCCTCTCAAATTTCAATACCTCAAATGCTCCGTCTGGTTGTGTAAACCCTCCTTGAGGCGTTAAAACTTCAATGCCAGCATAAACGGAGCTATGAAATGGGTAACGACGAGCTGGGTAATAGATTCCTTCATCGAATCGATCTCCGAATGGAACAGCAAAATCGAATGCCCATGGGCCTTCTTCTTCGCTGGTGATTAAAATCCCTATTCCTTCACCTCCATAAGGCAAGTCATGAAAGCTAAAAATACTATTATCCCCCGCGATCAAAATGGGCTGCGAACGATTTTCTGCGGAATCGTATTTGATGATATAGAAAACTGATTCTTGGCTGCTATTGAAAATTTCATCGAAGCGTGCTTCCGGGGGAATCGCTGAATGATATCGAACGCTTCCAAACAAAGGGGCACCTGTCACTTCACATTTTTGGATGAAATTGGCGGCAAAGGCTTCGATTTGACCTTGATCATCATATTTGATTTCAAGGATCTCGAACTCGCTGATTAGAGTATTACAACCTCGGCCGCAACCGGATATATCAAAGCCATGATCTTCGATTTTATTGAATGGGTATCGTGTAGCATTTTTATAAATTCCCAGTTCCAGCATTGAATTTCCTGCTGCTGAAAAAGACAAATCCCAACGGTTCTTTGAGCCAGTGAACGTGATATCCACACCCTTGTGATAGTTTGTTGAAATGGAAAATTTCCCATCTTGTCCTTCAATATAAGCTTTTGCATTGCCTTGACCAATGTAATCGCCTTTCGAACTAATCAAATATAGAGCGGAAATCCTTTTTTCAGATCCTAATTCTTCTGAGCTAACTAAACAACTTGGAACCTCGAACGCAAGGCATATGTTAGAGAACATAATTGCCATGGCTGAAATAGTCCTGATGATCATCCTATACCTCCATTGGTTAAGAAAAAATGCAAAACATAATGTTTAAGACATTTTTCTGAAAGGCATTTATTTTTTCATCTTGGGTTCCACAAAAAATTGCGGAACCCCCAGCACTATCAGCCTATCTCGAAAAAGCTTAACTCTTCCACTTTCCTTCGATTTTGCCTTTGATTGCCCAAACTCCACTGAGTTTAGTAGAGAACTGTTGCAATAACTCGGATCCAATCAGTTTTTCGATTTCAGACGATAGATTATTGAATTCAGTGTAGTATTCTTTATTCATGAAATCCGCAAGATCGTGAATCCCATCTTTCCGCAATTGATCAGCATGTTTATTATATTCCTCAATAGATGTGTCTGAAGCCTCATCCAGCTTTTCGTAAATGAAGGTTAAGATATCGATATAATCGACTGCTGTCTGCGCAAGAGAAAAACCATCCGCTTTTGAAAGCTGTTTGGCTTCGATGATTTTCAATAAAGGAATTGCTCTCTTGCCTAGAGCACTGATATCTTTTTTGAGGGGTTCATCCAATTTGCTTTCATCCGCAATCGCTTTATTCAAAAGCAAGATGAATTCCTTCTGCTTTTCGGAGAATTGAATAGTTTGAGGATTGTCCAAATTTTCAATGGCTGCTTGCGCTTGAACAACAGTTTTAGTCAATTTAGTCGTTTCTTGATCGAGGATGGTTTTGACTTCAGGTTTATTGGTGGATTCAATCGCCTCTTTCAATTTTGGATTTTCAACTACTTTTTGGGTTTGCGCTGTCAATGTTTTTTGCGCATTTCTCAGTTTATCGAGAAGAGGGCTTTTAAAATTCCTACAAGCGGCCTTGATTTCGACAAAAGTCTCCAAAGCTTTAGAAGTTTGCTCTAAGGCCTTGTTGGATGACTCGATAGCCACCTGAGCGGCGACGACATCGACCTTTTGAGATTCTTCAATTTTTTTAAGGGCGATTTCAGCCTCGCGGATTTCTCCTTCGACTTTGACAATGGCAATCGCTTTCGCGCTTGTCTCTTGGTAGAGATCGATTGCTTTCGAGAATTGTGTTATCTCTTCTTCGTTTTGTTTTTGTTCAAGAGCCATGACAGCTTGAGCACAATTGTCGCTTGCAATCAATGTTTCCATGCTCAAATTGAGGTAGTCTACCTTTTTCTCAAGATTTTCTTTCAGGTCTTGGACTTGTTGTTTAAGGGTTTGAGAATTGAAATCGTCATATTTTGCCAGGTCGATAATGATCTCTTGCGCTGTTTGCATGGCTCCGCGGGCTTCGTTGAGCATGCTTTTCAGTGCTTGGTAAGAACAGCTGTCTGCGCCCGCTGTTGTCATTTTTTCGACTTCTCGAGACAACAGCTCGATGTGTTCAATTGCTTTGTGATGAATGGGCTGTGTGGATTTGAATTTAATTTCGCTGAAGAGCTCTTGGACATTGAGATTGACGGCAGCAAAAGTATTCGTTTTTTTAATGCCTGAAGGGTCTTGGCTCTCTTTAATAGGCTGGGAGGCGAGAGTCTTAATGATCTGTAAATTCCTACCGGAGCTAACGCTAGAAACAGGCTGGGATTTGAAAGTGCTTTTGGAGAAAATCGCCGTGCATTTTTCAAAAAGAGCGGCATAGATTTCCTGGTTGGTTTTACGGCTGAGTTGTATCTGCAATCCCGCCTCGGGCAGAGCAGAAACAAGGCTCATCAGCACCTCTTTTGCTCTTTTCTGGTCAAGCTGCGGATTATTTAATTTATCGATCGATTCGAAGAGAAGTTGGCGCTTCTCTTGAGACTTCTCCGCTTCCTTTAACATGGTTTTGGTTTCATTTGTTAATTGCAGAAGATCGTTTTTCCACGTTTGCGGCACCTCAGGAATCCCGTGAAAAGCTTTATCGAAAGAAGATTGAAATTTGCAGACTGTTGATGCCATTGTTTTGCTCCTGTTGAGATGTATTTGGCCGTAAATTTTACAATCGAGGAGCAGTTGGAAACAACTGAAATTAAAACTAACGCATTTCTTCGGATGCGTTCTCAGTTTTTAATTCGGGGTCTTGGATGATAAATTCTTGAGGGCCGATGTCTGCGATGATTTTCTCATCTTTTTCTTGGCCAGGCGTCCACTCGTCTTCTTCTTCGTCGACCATAACCATATTGTCATAGTCGAGTTCAGAATCTTCTTCTTTGGAGCAAGAAGAGAGTGCGCATAGAGAGAGGAGAAGGAGAACTTTTTTCATAGAGGTCATTGTAGACGAAAAGGTGTTTTTCTCAAGTGTTTACACATGTTACTGAAAACAAATTAGTTACGCAACTTGGCACGTTCTTTGCATCTTATTTTACTTCGCCTAAACATGGAGGGAGGGATGACGAAAGAACAGATGCTCAAAAAGATCTCTGAACTGGAATCGATCAATGATCAACTCCTGGCCGAGATCCGCTATCTCGACCAGCTTCTTAAAGAAGTTGGGTTTGAAGAGGGCTTGAAAACCTTTAAATGCGCTGCTCGAGAGTTAATCGAGCAAGACAAGCGCTTGGATGAGGAAGAAAGTTAAGATAGCAGTTCCAGGAGATCCTCGAGAGAGATGTGCTGGAATCCATCTTCGGCTTCGAGCAATTGCTCGGAAAGGGCTGTTTTATGGGCTTTTAGACGCATGATTTTTTCCTCGATGCTAAGCGCTGTGATATAGCGGCGGGCGATGACTGTACCCTGCTTCCCGAGGCGATGGGCGCGGTCGATGGCCTGGCGCTCAACGGCATCATTCCACCAGGGATCGTAGAGGAACACATAATCGGCTGCTGTCAAATTCAGGCCGACGCCTCCTGCTTTGAGGCTAATTAGAAAAATAGAAACCGTTGGATCCTCTTGAAAGCGCGTGACGGCCTCTTCGCGGTCTGTCGTACTTCCGTCGAGATAGGCGTATTTCCATCCTTTTTGCCGGATCGCTTCTTCAAACAAGCGGAGCATTTTCGTAAACTGACTATACACCAAGACTTTGCGTCCCTCTTCGACCACTTCTTCAAGGTCAGCCATTACGCGATCGAATTTTGCGCCTAAATTTTCAGATTCACTCTTCTCGACAAGCCAAGGGTGTGCGCACAGCTGCCGTAGGCGCAGGATCGCTTCGAGGATCTCCATCCGATGGGATGCCGCCCCGTCGAGGGTCACTTTTTTGAGAAGGCCTTGCTTTGTATTGCGGAGCCATTGTTCATAAAGAGCGCGCCCCGGCTCTGTCATTTCGACAAAAACGGTCTGTTCGATCTTGGGAGGAAGCTGGAGGGAAACTTGCTCTTTTTTTCGGCGGAGAAGCAAGGGACGGATCTTCTTTCTGATCCGCTCGAGGTAGGCAGATCCCATTTGCGAGCGGATCACCTCGGCTTGGAAATCGCGCCTTTCCCCTAAGAGATCGGGCTCAAGAAAATGAAAGAGCGACCAGAGGTCTTCCAGACGGTTTTCAATTGGAGTGCCGGTGATCGCCAAACGGAAGGGACTGCGCAGTTGAAAGCAACACTTGGCGATCTGGCTGTCGGGGTTTTTGATCGTTTGCGCTTCATCTAATATGACAGCTTGATAATCAATGTGTTGGAATAGATTTACATCGGATCGAAGCAGGGCATAAGAGGTCAAAATGATCTGTTTTTGCTGCAGCTCCTCAGCGCTTTGCAACCGCTCTTTGCCCTGATGGGAATAAACGGTAAGAGAAGGCAAAAACTTCTCGATCTCTTTCTTCCAATTAAAGAGCAGGGACGTGGGGACGACAACTAGGGCTGGGCGCTGCCAGGGCAACAGGGAAAAAAATGCCAAGACCTGTACAGTTTTTCCTAGCCCCATTTCATCGGCAAGTAAGCCACCGAAGCTCCCTTCTTCGAGGGACTTAAGCCATTGAAGTCCCTCTTTCTGATAGGGAAAAAGTATCCCTTGGAAAGAAGGACTTGGATCCAGGGGCCCGCAATGGGACATTTTTGCAATCTTCTGCTTGAGGTCTTCGCGCATCTGCAGGTTGGGCTGCTCGAGCAAGGGCTGCAGCAAACCAAAGCGGGAATTTTTTATCTGGATCCCTTCGGCAACGATCTCTTGGTCCGCAAAATCTCCCCATTCTTTGCTGAAATTTTCACGGTCCAGAAGCGCTACGGTTTGAGGAGTAAGTTCGACAAAAGTTTCATGGCGATTGAAAGCCCCCACAAGATCTTTGAGATCGAGTTGATGCTCTTCGTAATGCATTTTGGCGCGGACAAGGATCTTTTCCTCAAAAAATTGCGCGTCTAATTCTGTTTTCTTTTGCCGGACGACTTTGCGCCCTTGCGCATCGATAATCGTCCAACCGATTTCAAGGAGAAAAGTCAAACTTTTGGCCACTTTGTCTAAAGGGCAGTAGTAGTGGGAGCGTTCGATGATTTTTTTGATGAAATCTGTTTCGAGAAGGTCTTTTTCCCAGTTTTTTTCGGCTGGGAAATTTCTCCAGGGCATCGATGCAACATCGTGCGCTGCTACTTTTCCAAACGATCCGTAATCAAACCATAGATCGGCAAATCCCCCATGCCTGCAACTCAATGTCAAAAACGGTAAAGGATCAATTGTGGAGGAACCCTTCCAAATCACTTGGACTTCCTCGTGCGTATCGATAAGAAATTGGGAAAGCGCTTGTCCTGTGAGATGTTGAGGCCCGGAAAGACTTAAGCGAATCCATCGAGGAGAAATCGATTCGTGGATTGATCGAATCACTCCTTCTTTGAGGAGCCAAGAAGGATCTGCCGGTACGACCCAATCGCAGGTATGCAAAGCTCCAGACTGACTGCCTAATTTCCATATCCCGGTCACGCGAGCGGAGTCTGGAGTTAAGCGCTCTGCCTCAAAATAAAAATCATACGCGGTGAATGGATCGATGACGACTTTTTTGTTTTGATAATAGACGCGGCCGGTTGTGCCAAGTTGTTTGAGGAGAAAAAAGGCGCGTTCCGGAGCAACTTGAAACCGCTCTTTGTGAAGAAGTTCCAATGCGCTCTTCTCGCTTGCGGTCTTTGCATGAGAAAGCAAGGTGCCCTTCGGAAGCCGAAGTGTCAAATAATGTTTGCCATTTTTAATTTCCGTCTCTAAATGGTAAATTGGATCTGTCATATGGATAAATTAAAAATTTGGAATTCTGGAGCATCTTGGGAGGAAGCGGAAAAGCGGTGGGATGCCGGCAGTGAAGCCGCATGTGCCGCCCAGCCGATCAAGACGCTGAAAAATATCCCTAAAATGGTAGGCATTACGGAAGAGGCCGCTCGAGGATTAAAGTGGAAGAGCATCAAATATCTCCTTTCGCATGATCCGACAAAAATTTTTCCGCGCCATTTTTTTAAAGCGCCCCTCAAATATACATACCGCTGGATAAAATCGGCCCTCAAAAAAAAGGCTTACAGAAGGGATGAGGATTTTTTCCTTTATGGCGTTGAGTCTGTTGAAGAATTTCAAGAGCTCCTCAAAGAAGAGAATGTTTTGCTTGTCATTGGTTTTTCCTATTGCCACAAACCTTTTGAATGCCCCTCGGGTAGATTTACTGCGGAATGCATCCACGACCCCGAGCATCCGGTTTGCAGGCAATGCTTCATCGGAAAGTCAGTGAATGCACTCCCCGTGCACAAAAAAAATATTCTCCCTCTCTTTATCCCGACGATTCACTACATCGGCGAAAAGATGTTCGAGGTCGCGGAGAACAACCCCGATAAAAAAATTCTCTTTCTGATCACCGCTTGCGAACTGACCCTAGAAATGTTTGGAGACTGGGGCAACATGGTCGGCGCGCGCGGCATCGGCGTCAGGCTTGACGGAAGAATCTGCAACACGATGAAAGCGTTTGAACTTTCCGAACAAGGGATCAAACCCGGGCTCACGGTGGTGCTACCCCACACCCAAGAGCGCGTCCTCGAGCTGATCAAATCACTGTGGTGATTCATAAAAGTGCGCGCGCCGAAAAGGTTTAGGGCGGGCATCCTTTTCGTAAGGCCTAAGACGCGGCATCTCTGTACACGATTCACAGCAGCAGCCTTTGAGCTTTTCCGCACATTCCGGGCAGGCTAGAAAGAGCTCGTTGCAGTCCATATTCGCGCAGTTGTAGTAAACATCGGAAGGGGCGTTGCAATGGCGGCAATGGCTGATCACCTCTTCTGTCTTTTCATCGATGGGGACAGATAAGCGGTCGTCGAAGACAAAAAGCTTCCCTCGCCAGTGATCATGCCCTTCTTCGAGGCCGTAATTGATCACTCCCCCGTCGAGTTGATAGACATTTTCAAACCCCTCTTTTTTGAGCAATGCGGAGTAAAGCTCGCAGCGGATTCCGCCTGTGCAATACATCATGACTTTGGTCTCTTTGGGATCGCAGGACTGACTTTAATTCGCGCGCATATTGAGGGAACTGGCGGAACGTTTCCAATTCGGGAAGCTCTGCCCCTTCAAAATGGCCGATTTCCCATTCATAGTCATTGCGCACATCGAGAAGAAGGGTCTTTTCATCGCGCTTTTGAAGCATCTCTTTCCACTTTTGGGGAGGGACATGTTCACCTGTCAATGCAATGTCCACCTTTTCATCGATCGCGACCAGCTGCTTGCGGTATTTGACGGTTGCCCGCGGGAATACATGTTCGTGATGCACATGCATTTTAAAAGAAATAGTATTAAAGCGTGGGTCGCTTCTCAGCCAATCTTGATAGGCTCGTGAATCTTGGGCTGAGGCGCTCATTTGGCCGTTTATCCCCTCTTCGGAGAGATAGACGCGGCAACGGATATCGCGGCCTTGCGCAAAGGCCAAATGCCGCGCAACCTCCAGATGGGGGTCGTCGATGGGCGTAAAGAGGTAATAAGCTAGGACTTCAGGCATATGTGGGGAAAAGAATAACGAAAAAGAAAAATCTACACAAGGAAACTCAGGGCTGATGCATTGTAAGTAAATTTTTCTTTATAGAACATATTTTTTTACACTCTGTTTCATTTACAAAAATTTGAAGGTGTATTAGCATTCATCTCTACTCAATTGTTTTAGGAGACACTAATGGTTCGATACACTGGCCCCAAAAATCGCGTTGCCCGCCGATTTGGAGCAAATATCTTTGGAAAGGCACGCAACCCCCTGCTTCACAAGCCTAATCCTCCGGGAGTGCATGGCGCAAAGAAAAAGAAAAAGTCTGACTTCGGCGTTCAATTAGAAGAACAACAAAAATTGAAAGCGATTTATGGGATGCTCACACGCGCCCAGCTCGTCCGCTATTTTAAAGAAGCAGTGCGCTCTAAAGGCAACACGCCTTCGCTATTCATAGAACGCCTCGAATGCCGGCTTGACAATGTTGTTTACCGCCTCAAACTGGCGCCTTCCATTTTTGCAGCGCAGCAGCTCGTTTCCCACGGGCATGTGCTCGTCAACGGCAAAAAAGTCGACCGCCGCTCTTTCTTCGTTCGTCCAGGCATGGTCGTGTCTATTAAGCCTAAATCTCAACAGATGCCGATCATCAAGCAAAGCATGGAAAATATGGCCGCTGCGGTCCCTGAGTATTTATCCACTGATCCAGTGAAGTTTTCTGGGCAATTGCTCGTTTCTCCTGCGATCGACCAGGTCCCTTTTCCGATTCCTCTCAATATCCCATTGATCTGCGAATTCTTGGCACACTCAAGCTAATACAAACGGCCCTTCTATCGAAGGGCTGTTTCTCTTTTGATCCCAATCAGTTCCAAGACATCTTGTGCGTTCAGCATCCAAGCATAAGAAAAGAACATCAACACAAACGTCCCGCTCAATGCTAAAAATTGCAGGCATTGCGCTGATAGATCGCGCACTGGAACTGTCGCACAGCTCCCCGCTGCCATGATGAGAGTGGGATCGCTGGTGAGAAAATAGCCGACAAGCAGCGTAGCAGCCCCTGCGATCAGCGCAGAAATCCCCGTCTTCCAAAACGAATGAAAAACGGTGCTGTCGAGAAGCGGTTGACCCATTTTTTTTGCCAGATGATGCGAGAGATAAAAATAATTGAACCATGCCGCCAAGCTTGTGGCCGCTGCAATGCTAAAGGCGCCCCAATTGAGAACGAAAACAAAAAGAGAGTTTAAAAGTACGTTGATGAGGACAGAGGCCACAGAACCAATCGTCGGCACTTTAAATTCCTTATTCGCGTAAAAGGCGGGTGCGAGAATCAAGACGAAAACAGAGGGCAAAAGACCAAAGCCATACCCCCAAAGACAAATGGCTGTTTGGTAAGTATCACCTCCACTAAAATCTACCGTGTCCATAAAGAAGATTGATCCCTGCCAACCCTAAGACAAAAATCCCCAGTGTGCAGGGAAAAATCAAGCTAAAGCAGCGGCGGAAGGCAAAGCGGAGCAGCTGCAAATAGCGTTCGTAAACGCCTTCTCTCAACGCCCGCGCAAAAGGAGGCAAAAGGGCTGCTGAAAGCGCGATGCCAAACAACGCGAGTGGAAGCTGCTGGATGCGGATGGCGTACCACAGATAGGCCGGGCCTTCCAAACTAGCGCAGCGGGCAAAAATCCCATCGAGCGCGCTGTTGATTTGCACGGCGCCGACCCCGATGATGCCGAGAAGAAAAGGCTTTAAGATGGGACGAAGCTGAGAGGAAAACAGCTGGGGCGCTAAGCACTCTTTCCAAGAAAGCGTTCGTTTCAGAAGAGCAAATGTCTGCGGGACCAGCATCGCCCACTGCATAAAGAATGCGACAATGATCGCAATCGATAAAGCACAGACTGCCCACGACAGGTCGGTTCCTCGGAGCATTAGCGTTGCCGCAATCCAAACGCCATTAAAAGCCGCTGGGGCAAAGCCGGTCAGAAAAAAACGGCGTTCGCATTGCAGCAGGCCGCTGCTGAGGCCAAATAAACAAATGAACAACACTCCGGGAAGCATGAGCATCGTCAAATAAAGAATTTGCGCATTGTCCGGCTGCAGGTTCCCCCATTTCCAAACCCCCCACAAAATCCCTTCTATGCCTGCAATCAACAGAATCAAAAATAGGCTTAACGAAAAAAGAAGGTCGCGCGACAAATTTGGCCCCATTTTCTGGGGAAACCGCACGCATCTGCTCAAAATAGGGGATAAACCCTGAAGAAATCGGCCCCTCGCCAAATAGACGCCGGATCAAATTAGCAAAACGAAAGGCCACCATAAAGGCGGCAATCGCAGGATTGCTGCCGAACGCAACTGCCATCGCCATGTCCCGCCCAAGCCCTGTGAGACGGCTTAAAAAAGTTCCTGATAAAAAAGCAATGGAAGAACGGGAGACCGTTTGCGGGTGTGGTCCATTGAGTTAACCTACTGGTAGACTTTATTGGGATTAGATTCTACTATAGTGCTTTAACATTTTAAATCGCTCAAAATTTTATGAAAGAACTTATTGATCGGTGCGCACACCTCCGCACAAGGCGGGGCGCACAATGCGATTTTGGAAGGTCAGGAAATCGGCGCCACCACAGTTCAGCTTTTCACAACGCAATCAAAAAAGCTGGGAAGGCAAAAGCGATCAGCGATGAAGAGGCTCTCTTTTCAAAGAAGCTGTCCAAGCCACGGGCATGAAAAAAATCATGAGCCACGATAGCTATCTGATCAATCTCGGCTCTGCCGACCCGGAATCTCTGCGCAAAAGCCACAAAGCTTTTAAAGAAGAACTTGTCCGCTGTCAAAAACTCGATCTCGCTTTCCTCAATTTTCATCCTGGAGCAGCCGTCGAACTCTACCGAAGAAAAGTGCCTGGATCAGATCGTCGACAGCTTGGAGCAATTTGAAGATCTCGCCAATAAAGGCACATACGCGGCTTCTCCTCGAAGCCACCGCAGGCCAGGGATCTTCGGTCGGCTGGCGCTTTGAACATCTCGCTTATATCATCGACCGGGTGCATAAAAAAATACCTATCGGCGTCTGCATCGACACATGCCATATTTTTGTTGCTGGCTATGATATCCGCACGAAAGAAGCCTGGGACGAAACACTTAGAAGAATTCGATAAGATCGTCGGGTTGAAACACCTCTATGCCTTTCATGTCAATGACTCGATGAAACCTTTGCCAGTCGCGCAAGGACCGGCATGCCCCCCTTGGCAAGGGGAAATCGGCATCGAGTGCTTTAAAGTGATGATGACCCATCCTCTGATTCGCGAAATCCCCAAATACTTGGAAACTCCCGATGGCCCTGAGCTTTGGAAAAAAGAAATCGCCCTTCTTAGAGAATTTGCAGAAAATTACGATTATGAAACACACTAAAATTAAAAGAATCCAACCGTCCGATCTCGGCAAAACGCTCACCGTCTGCGGATGGATCCGCACACGTGCGCGAGCAAAAAAACTTTTCCTTTATCGAACTCAATGACGGCTCGACGCTTTCCAATCTGCAAATCATCGTCGAAGAACACTCCCCGATTACGCCGAGCTCTTGAAACAACTTTCCACCGGAGCCTCTATCGCTGTCACAGGCCAGCTCGTCGAATCGCCTGGCCAAAAACAAAAATGGGAGCTCAAAGCAACCCATATTGAACTCTTTGGAACCTGCCCCGAAGAATATCCTCTGCAAAAAAAGCGCCACTCCTTTGAATTCTTGCGCACCATCGCCCATCTGCGCCCCCGCACCAACACCCAAGGCGCCGTCTGCCGCGTCCGCAATGCGCTTAGCCTTTGCCACCCATCCCTTTTTCCAAGAGCGCGATTTTCTCTATGTCCAAACGCCGATCATCACCGCCTCGGACTGCGAAGGCGCCGGCGAACAATTTCTCGTCACCACGCTCGACCTAGATAAACCGCCCCGCCATTCCGATGGGACCGTCGATTTCACCAAAGATTTCTTTCAACAAGCCCGCCTATCTGACCGTTTCGGGCCAGCTCAACGCGGAAACCATGGCCTGCGCGCTTTCCGATGTTTACACTTTCGGGCCCACTTTCCGCGCGGAAAATTCCAACACCTCGCGCCACTTGGCCGAATTTTGGATGATCGAGCCTGAAATGGCATTTGCCGATCTTAAAGACGATATGGAATGCGCAGAATCCTTTCTGAAATACGTCTTCAGCTACGTGTTAAATCACTGCCAGGAAGACATGGAGTTTTTCGATGCCTTCATCGAAAAAGGAGTGATCGAGCGCTTAAAGCATGTCGCTGAATCCCCCTTTGCCCATTTGACCTATACGGAAGCCGTCGACATCTTAAAAAAATCGGGCAAGACCTTCCAATTCCCCGTCGAATGGGGCAACGATCTGCAATCGGAGCATGAACGCTATCTCGCTGAAGAATACTGCAAAAAACCGCGTCATCCTGACCGACTACCCTGCCAAAATCAAAGCCTTTTACATGCGCGCCAACGACGATGGAAAAACCGTCGCCGCGATGGACGTACTCGTCCCCAAAATCGGCGAGATCATCGGCGGCAGCCAGCGGGAAGAAAGGCTCGACCGCCTCGAACAGAAAATCGTCGATTTTGGCCTAAAGCCCGAAGATTATTGGTGGTATCCCCAATTGAGAAAATATGGAACAGTCCCCCATGCAGGATTCGGCGCGGGATTTGAGCGGCTGGTACAGTTTACAACGGGCATGGAAAACATCCGCGATGTGATTCCTTTCCCTCGTTTCCCTGGGCACGCAGAGTTTTAACTTTTAGAACCTTCGTGATGGCCGCGCCTGCCTTGGGCCAATATGCTGGCGCCAAGGCCTAGGAGCATAAAGACCAACGCCAAAATCGTCCCTAAATAGGGAATAGGCATCAGGCAAAAATAGACGATCAATCCTAGGGAAAAAGAGGGCAGCTGATTGGGTTTCATTTTAAGCTTTTTAAAGATCCAATTCGAAGCCCAGAAAATGCAATATACTTTGGCTGTATAAAAGCCGATGATGTTCAGCGCGATCAAGGTAAGAGCGAACGGGATCCCCAAAATCGTCATCAGCAGCAGTAATGCGACTAAGGGGAGCAGAACTAAGATCATAAGACCGAAGGCAAGCGATTTAATGGGATGCTTTTTTAATTCATGAATAGTAGATTCCAAATTTTTTGGAAAAATTTTGATCAGAATCAGTCCGATGACGAATGTGTACAAAAAGTTCATGAAAGTGGCGATGATCTTAGATCCCACGAGAATGTTTTGGATCCAAGTCCCCTTGACCAATTTATGGACAAAAGAAGGATGATGCGTGATTGTCCCGCAAATTGTCGCACCGGGTTCGATCCAGGCTAAACTATTGCTACGATAATCGATATTTCGGTTGATCACAGCCCTTGAAGTGATCCGCATCTGTCCGACAGAGCATTGCAGATCGTTATCGATTCGGCCCGATACGCGCAAGTTGGAGGTGATCATTGTGGCATCAGCACCGACTTTTGCTGCGAGATCGGCATTTCCGGCAATTGCGACGAGGTTTCCTCCAACCGTTGCAGAGGAAAGCAATTGCAGATTCCCCGTAACAGCAGTGACATTGTTACCAATATCCCCGCTGATCAGAACCTGCCCCGCGAGGATGCGGCAGTTATGTGCGACTTTCCCTGAAATATCCACGCTGCCGCCGCAGCATATCAAATCCCCATTGATCATTCCGTCGATGACAATTTGCTCTGAGAATAGGTACACATCCCCGTTGACTGTTCCGGAAATTTCAATGCTGCGCCCCATTGCGAAATAATCCCCATTGTAAACGGCATCGGAAGACAAAACGATAATGCTGTCCTCTTTTTTCGGCTCTTCGGCTTTCTTCTCTTCAGAAGAAAGAAAGGGAAAACACAATAGAGAAATGAGAAATATAATCAGGCGCACACTAACACTCTCTTTTCTTTTTGACGGAAAGCGTGATGATACCGTTGCACGCCCTCTAAAATTAATCCTTCCGCACGATTTATTTCGAGTAAATTGATTTGTTGTTTCTTTTCGATCAACGCTGTGAGCTGTTCCATGTTTAGTAGGTTCAGCTTTGGATGTCTTCCGAGAGATGGATCGACATTTCTGGGGATGCCAAGATCGAAAATCAACTCGGTCCGCACCTCATTCTGCGGCCTTTCGACAATAAAATGCGGCGCATTGGACCCGCAGACGACAATGGGATATTTCTGCCATGAGGACAGTCTCTCCCAAGGTAGAAGAGACAACTCCTCTTTCTCGGCCATCGCCTTTGCAGAAAATAAAGAGCGGGTACACAGAGTGATTTTTTTTATTCCTTTACCTTTGAAATAAGCGATGATTTTTCGGTTGATTTCCGAGTTTCCGATAAATAAAACGGGATGTTCGGGGGTGATTTTGAGCAAATTTTCGCTCAGTTGAAAAAGGAGTTTCGCCATCGTGACTTGATTTTGCGATAAAGCAAAATTCGAACGGATCTGTTTGCCAAGCTTTAGCGATTTTTGAAATAGATAATGCATGCAGCTCGGCAGATTGTAATGCAACAGCGTCTGCTCGTAAGCAATCTTCACCTGGCGCTGAATCTCAGATTCCGCAATGATGGCGCTATCGAGGCCCGATGTTACCTGCGCAAGGCGCATAAAGCAATCGATGCCAAAGAAAGAATAAAGCTTATGTTCAAAGGGAATCGCGATCTCTTCTCTTAAAATATTGAGCAGCGCGCTATGCGCTTCTGCGAGATTCTCGGAGCTGAAATAAATCTCCGAACGATTGCATGTGGATAGAACAACGCAATGGTAAGTTTCAGCGATCCCGCTGTCGCGCGAGAGTTTGACTCTGCATGCTGTCGATACGCGTTCTCTAATGCCAATTTCCGCCGATTTGTGATTTATCCCTAAGACGCCTATCTGCATAAACCTCATGAGTGGAAACGCCCTTTATAAACTGCAAAGCAAATTTATGTCATGATTCTTTCCATCAATAGCCTATCTCGAGACAGAAAAAAAATAATTTCCTTTAACTCAAAGTCAAATTAAAATTCGGTCGTTTTTCCGTTTTTGGAGGATCTAATTTATGACAATCGATGGCGTTGATGCAATAGGAGATGGGTGTGATATTTTTGATGATCAAGACGAACGTTGCCAAAGCGCGATTTGGAATGGGAGAGATGTCAACATTCCCGAACTCAACGAGGAATCTATATCGGTAAATATCCCTTCCAAGCTATTTCAATTTCCAAATGAAACAGACCCTCCTTTTCCTCATCTCGTTCAACAATTGGATGTCGAAGAGGATGATGAGAATCTCTCCGAGTTTGTTATTGCCCCTTGTATTTACGGAGAACAATTCATCCTGGATGTTCAACATCAGGCAGAAATTCTTCTCTGCAAAAGCTTTTTCCGTAAGGTATGGGACGGAGTAAAAAAAGCCGCAAAAAAAACGGCCGAACTTTTCAAAAAAGCGATGCAGGCCATTGCCCATGGAACTAAAAAAGCCGCAGAAAAAGTTGAAGAGTTTGTGAAGGACCATAAAAAAGAGATCCTTATCGCGAGTGCCGTCATCGCTGCGGTCTCCGGGGCCTTCGTCGTTTCTGGACTGCTTAGCGGCGGCGCTGCAGCCGCCAGTGCAACTCCTAAGAAAAAAGAAGACGAAAAAGACGATCAGTCCACGCCTTCCTCCTCTCCGCCGGCCGATCTCCCTCCTCTTCCTGATTGGGTCCAAGGCTTGTTTGAATCTACCGCTCCTAATTTGTCCCCGGCGACTGCATCGGATTCTGAATTAGAAAACGCGAAAAATGAGGTGCACAATGCCTGGGAGACATTGAATCATTTAAAAGCTCTGACCGAGGCCGATCTCGAGCACTTAAGAAAAGAAGACCCCAAATTCGATCCAACGAAGACCGCAATCGAAACAATCTTTAATGCTGCCCTCACCGAAGCTCAACGCAGTGAACTTTTAAAAAATCCCGCATATCAGCAACACTGGCAGCAATTCATCCATTCCGGCCATGAAAAAATTGATCAGGCCTTTTCAATAATCGCGGCGCACAAGGAAGCCGCGTCCATTCCTCCCCCGATTCACGCTCCTTCATTTAGTTTTGCAAACAACTTCAAACTTGGCATGGAAATCATCGGACACGCGATGATCGATCCCGACCGATTGGATTCCAATGCCCGATTGGACGTATTCCTAAAAAACAACAACATTGAGACCCCGATTGCGCATCCGGGTCAGACAATTTCCGAATTTATGAACAAGTTCAAACTTGGCCTTGAGACCATTGGCAACGGGATGATCGAGCCCGACCTCTTAAGCCCTAATACGCCTTCCGATCTTTTCTTCAAATATCCCAATGCCGGCTCCCTCGATACGAGTTCGAAAAACGATCTGTCCAGATCTTTCAAAACAGCTGGATTCATTCAAGAGGGGATGAAAAACACATTTATCAATGGAATATTGTGCAAATTCGAAGGTTCATTTGGACATGCCAATTATCTTCATAATTTAAGCCCGGGCAACTTGTCCGTCAACGGGATCTACAACCATTCGAATGGTCCGCTTGATCTAGGTGAAGCGTTTTTCCTTAACTATAAAGGGATCTCTCCGATGACACAGGACCTGCTCATTAAAGAATGGACTGAGTTCCATAAGATGAACATCGATAGGCCCTATGCAAAAATTCTTCATTCTTGCCATAGTCAGGGAGCGATCCATACAGTGAATGCATTGAAGCGGCTGCCGGAAGAAATTCGAAACCGCATTATCGTGATAGCAATCGCCCCTGCTGAGGTTGTGACTCGTGATTTATGCTATGACTCCTTTAATTATGCGAGTAAAAAAGATGTTGTCCCGCTTGGGGGGCAATTGGCGGCGTATTGGCAGGCCTGTAATTTAGGCGA
Organism: uncultured Verrucomicrobiae bacterium; assembly: GCA_963698815.1. Lineage (GTDB taxonomy): Bacteria > Chlamydiota > Chlamydiia > Chlamydiales > Rhabdochlamydiaceae > CAJCIW01. The sequence continues at coordinate 111,400 of CAVOSF010000005.1, read as the reverse complement.
TGAGGATCGAGGAGAAATGTGGACCAAAGTTGCTAAAATGCAAAGTGAAATTATTTGGCTGGACCCGCATGAGGGGGCAACCGGAATTGATCACGACTTTCAAAGCCCGACTTATAGAGATAAGATTATCCAACATCTCCTAGATTACCACAAACGGCGAGGAGAATACCGATGAAGTTTCTTTATTTCCTAGTTTTTGTTGTATTAGTTGCGGGTTGTGTACCGAATAATATACTTTATCAACGCGATCCAAAATGGGATCTAGCGGACGATGCCTATGACAATGAGATTGGTAAAAAAGTATTCCTTCAATTGGTAAAGGAAAAAAAATTATATGTGTGTGAATCTGGATGGGCTTTGCATGGAAGCGATAAAATCCGTTGCATGCATTGTGGATTTAATTATTACGATGAAATTAACATTGAAAAAGCGCGTGAATTGCTAATGACTGCTGTAGATTTATATCTGAAAACAATCAATGAAAATGAAAGAATTCGCCCTCTTTTAAGTAATTACCCATTTACCCTTGACAACGTTGAAATACTCATTTTTTTAAAAAAATCAAATGGGTCCGAACTAGACCCCGATAAGCTTCATGTCTTAGCTTTAAAAGAGGGGATATTGGAATATATGATCGGTAGTTTAGGGAGGGAATTGCTGCCCACCATTTATCATGAAACTTATGAGGAAGCCAAAACAAAGTTTAACGATTTTTCAAAAATCCCCCAAAATGCATAGTTCTTGCAGAACAAGTTCCAGGGAAAAGCCGCGGCGGCAAAGTTTTGCCGCGAGTTTTCTCATCTCATTGGGATCATCGCGATTAATTTTACGGGCATTTTTCCTTAACCAGATCTGAAGGTTTTGCCGATCTGCGGAATGCGCCTCATGCAAATACTTTCGAAGATGGGAATCGTCGCTTGTCTTCTGCTTCAGCTTGAAATAAGTTGCTTTGGCAGAATCCCCTTTTCTCATCCCTTTTGCAAACAAACGCTCCACTTCTTGGGCATCGTTTAAATACCCTTTCTCTGTGCAGTACAACACAGTCTTTTGGGCGATCTCTGAGGAAACGCCTTTGGCTACGAGTTTGGTTTCTAGGTCCGATGACAGGTAGTTGCGTTTTGAAAGTAAGTAAAGCGCATATCTTTTGGCAATTTTCTCCTCTAAGAGGGAAAATCGGGAACAAAAATCTTCCCAGCTCAAGTCTATTGGAATTTTCCTTACCTCATAAAAAAATAAAGACTTAGATGCCTTTCGGAAGACTTCCCCATCCCAATATAGGATGAGAGTGTCTTTTTTAATTTCTAGCTTTAAACTCATACACGCGAATAACTTATATAAGATTTATGGGAAACAAATTTGTAATTATACGGTTGATTGCGTTATAGTAAAAAGAAAAGGAAAGACACATGGCAACACCCACAGACCCAACGAAAAGCGGCCACACTCCTTCTGTCCCTCCAGGCGGGGCCGGGCAGCCTCCCCCAACGAACAATGTCGACCCCACAGGGGCGTGGTCAAAATTCTTGAGCTCGGGTGGGAGTGGGCAAGTGGCTACCCCTAAAGAAGTCGAGATGTTCATGCAGGGGATGCTTAAAATGTTCAACGTCATTATCCAACAGCAAAATGAAGCTTACAAACGCGCCAACGAAAAGCTGAAAAGGGCTGCACAGGGCGATGAATAAAAAGCGTAACACGCACAATCAACAGGACGAGCTAACCACTTCAAGCGCTAGAACGCAAAAGATTTAGATTGTGGAGAGTCCACTGCTTTAATTGCTGATCATTGATGGTTTCACAGATTTCACTAAGTCTCAGAAGAGGGGATATCCCTCCTGGAAAAGCCAAAGCTGACTGCAAGAATAAGTCCTTGGCAAGGTTGAGATCATGAAGCTGCTCAGCACAGCGGCCAGCTGAGTAATAGCTAATTTGAGCATGAGGGGCTCCCGCCATTGCAGCCTTTATAAAAGAATTTAGAGCTTCAGGAATCATATTAATTTTTCGATAAAGTTCGCCCACTTGAAGCCAAGCTTTAGAATCAAGAGGGTCTACTTTCTCGACAATTTTCTTCATGCAGGTTAATGCATCGCTTAAACGATTCAATTTTTCAAAAATACGTGCACTGCTTTCAAGGGAGGCAAAAAGATTGTCTCGAAAAATAATTTCTTTTTCCCCTGTAAAATGAGAAGAAAGTGCATAAGCGTATTTAAGAAAATGTTCCTGTTCCTGCAGAAGCTGGCCATGATCGCCATTGATGAAAGGAAAGTAGGATACAGCTCGATAAATGCGACTTTCCAACAACATCTTATCGCCCGGAGCAAATAGAGGACATTCTTGGATTGAGTGCAATGTTTTCATTGCACGTGCTCTCCAGAATTCACAGTCCACCGAATGACGTGTTTTTGCGCTGATAACGGTTCCCAAAATAGAAATCGTGGATCTCATTCTCAAGGTTTCTGAACATTTTGATAGTTTTTCATAATGAGAATAGAGCTGTTGTAGGAAGTGTTCGCAATCAGGGGTAACAAAAAAATGTAAAATCCATAAATAGACAGTAGAAAGAAACTGTTCCTCAATAGACCAGTCATTACTCGTTGCGGCGGGTCTTAAAAACTCAGCTGCTTCATTGAAAAAACCCATAATGGCAAGATATCTGGCAAAATTGGTTTTTGCTAAAGGGTTCCCTTGAAAACTCTGAGATGCTAAAGAGTTTTTCTCAGCATCCCCCATCATACTAAACCAGCTGGAAAACTGCGTAAATTGTTCGTCGGAAACCCATCTCCATCCATTGGAAGCATGTAATAATTCCTTTCGAAATCCGGGCACTAAAGCTCTTTGAACGCCATGCGTTATAAAATACGGCTCGGGACAGGTCTGAAAAATTTTCCAGGCAATATCGGGCAACTCTGCACACATAGGCTTCTGCTGATTACTCACATGGCCAGGCAACCAATAAGCGGCAAAACAATTTAACAGCTTGTCCTCTAGAAAACGCTGTTTGATGTCTGACCCTTCATAATCGATGTAAGCATTGTTCAACAAATCGGCAATTTCCATCGAAGACGGAAATATTTCTGCTTGGCTCATACGAGCAGCGTCCTTGCGGAAAAAGGCTGAATGGATGGCTTTTGATAAATAGTATTCTTTTAATTTTTCCGAGCTGCACTTTGAAAGGAGATAGTTCGCATATGGTTTTTCGAGGATCCCTAAAATAGAGGCTTGATGTAAATATTCGGTTGATTCTTCATCAAGCTTCAATTTTAAAGAGGCTTCCCCTGCGAGCAAATAAGCCCTAGCACATTGAGGATCTAATGCAATCATTTGTTTTGCAAATCCAAGAGCATCATCTACATTTTTTCGCCTTATTGAAAGACGATATGCATATTCAAGCAACCGTCTCTTCGTCTCCAAACATAGGTGTTTTTGCCACTCGGTTGTAATCGCTTCTTCTCCTCGGGCTAGCGATAAAAATGATAAATCTAATAATTCTCGGGCATTTTTCGAATTGCCGGACATCTCATCCAGTTCAGAATCCAAACGATAAAGCCTGGCTAAGGCGAGGAACCTTTCCCACGTATCTAGCATGCTTGTATCAATGGCTCGAAATAAAAATTGCTTGATTTTTGGGTAATGGGTTCGACATTTTCTGAGTACGACAAAGCCTGTGAGGATAGCTTCAGGTCCATATAGAGGTTCAACATCTTGTATGGCACCCCAAAGCATCTCTTCATTCGTGATTTGGGTTCCTCTGGCATTCTCCAGCATCCACTTTAGATAGTTAACCCATATGTTTAGTCTAGGATCTGTGGAAGATCGGATTTTGATGAAAATGTCTTTAGCTTGAGAGCAGCACCCCATCGTTATCAGCAACCTAATTAAAATGATGCCGCTGACTGTATCGCCCTGGTTACTTTGAAATTGTTCCAGCAGCTTTAAAAGAGGTGGGTTTGAGGCTAATGTCTCTTGATTTAATTGATCAGTTATAGGCAACCCTGAATCAATTAATATGGAGCGATTGAGATCGGAACATGCCATCATGGGACCCAAGTGGTCGGGATGGGTCCAATGTTCCCATAATCCTAGACAGCGGCACATTAAAGGAGCCTGCTCGTTAAATTGAAGCGTTTCGAGGGAGCGAAAGCAATCCCAAGCAGGTTCTAGAAATCTTTTTTGGATAGGCATTTTTCATCTTCCAAACGCGTGTTTTGAGTCTTGTCTATTTTAAAAAGGCCACCTAAAATCCCCAAAAACAGGAGTAAAATACCGCAAATTATAAAGATCAATGAATAGGAATTATAAATTTCGATCTGATTTGCAAAAGGAGTAAGAAAAGAAGCTAAAGGAATGGCAATCAAAAATCCTACAGGGCCTAAACAAGTATTGATCGATCGGCGAGTTGCAATGACCCTGCTTCGAATATGATCGGGACAAACAAGCTGCCAGATGGTCTGGTTTGATGCATTAATTAATGCAATTCCGAAGCCACAGAAGAGCAACCCCGTAGCCAACCCAAAAACAGATGAAAACAGCCCCATCGTAAGAAGTCCAAAAGCCCCTCCTATCATGAATCCAGCATAAAGGATCCATTTTGTGGACATATAAGATCCTAAATATCTACAAGCAAATCCTCCTAAGAATTGTCCAATTGCTCCCATCGACATGATAATCCCAAGAATGTGTGCTTTGTTATCGGAACCTTGTAAAATCAAAGGAATAAGAAGAGCCAAGCAAATCGCAAGAAGTAAATTGACTGGCGAAGTGAGCAGCAAATTGAACAGGAGGTTTTTATTTTTCCCCATGAATGACCACCCTTCCGTCCAAGTCTTCTTATCTGAGAAAGCAGTACTCGGCTTTCTTGTAAATTCTGTTAAAATCCCATTTTGCAGAAAAAAGGCAATGAAGTTTATTGCTGTAGCTGTGCAGCATAGAATAGTAAACCCTGATATGTCTAAGAGGAAGCCCGCGCCAAGAGGCGCTAAAAATAGAGCCATTGACTCAAACGAAGTAAGCAGTCCATTAGCGCGGAGCAAGTTTTCCCCCTTCCAGAACTGAGGCAATATTGTCTGAATAGCGCCATATTGAATCGAGTTTAGAATAGACAGTGTAAAGGCCGAAAGACCCCATGTCCATAAATTCGATGAAAAACGGGTCTGAATAACTAAAGGCAGTATCCCCATCAAGATTGCATGGCCTAAAATAACCCTTCTAAAGATAAGATGTGGAGAGAAACGGTCGCTTAAATAGCCTAAGAAAGGGCCTAGAAAAATCCTGGGAGCTAAGATGCAGCTATAGAGTATTGAAGATCCATAAGCATTACCTGTTTTCAAAAAATAAACAGTCGGTAAAGCAAAGCGTATTAACTCTTCGGAAAAAAGACTAAGAATTTGTGAAGTTAAAAAGTTATTAAAATTTAACAACTCTTTAGATTTATTTTTCATTATATTTATAAAAGCTGTTCATTCATTTCAATGAACAGCTTACGCTCTTTTAAAGATTAGGCGCCTTCTATGAAAACTGTCATGCCCGTTATAAAATCACTTTCATTCTCAGTGATGGGCATGTATCGGTCAGCTTTTTGCGCAGCTTGATTGAAGGTTTTGTCCGCGCAATCATCTAAAACAACTTTAGTCTGTTCCATGATATTCTCCATTGAGTCTTGTTTTATTGCTATCCTACTGGGGGTAGCTTAGACAGCTTATAACTTGATCTTATTTTTTTTACTACAAAAAAAGTTTGACTCGGCAACATACTCTAACATTGAGCCATTTCTGGTAACTTGATATCATTTTAGCCATGAATCCCCATGGCGAACCAACTAATTATTTCACAGTTTCTCCCGAGGAAGCAGAAATGCGCCTCGATAAACTGCTTTGCTCCCATTTTCCCGAGCATTCCCGAACCTACTTCCAATATCTCATTGAGGAGGGGTGCGTCCTCGTCAATGGGGCTGTGTTAAAGAAAAAGGATATTCCTAAGATCGGCGATGAGATCGAAGTCTGCTTTTTATTCACCCCGGAGCTCTCTTTAGAGCCTCAGGATATCCCCCTGGATATTCTTTTTGAAGACGACCATCTGATTGCCGTGAACAAACCGGTGAACATGGTCGTCCACCCTGCTCCCGGGCACCCCAAAGATACGTTTGTCAACGCCCTGTTATTCCATTGCCGCAAATTGGAATCGGTTGATCCTGTCCGCCCTGGAATTGTTCACCGGCTTGACAAAGACACTTCGGGAGTTCTGCTTGCTGCTAAGACCTCTCAAGCACACGCTAAATTGGTCGCCATATTTTCTGAGCGCCGTATTCAAAAAACCTATATCGCTGTTTGCGCGGGAACCCCAAAAGAAGGATTAATCGATGCCCCCATCAAACGCCACCCCGTGCAGCGCAAAGAAATGACGGTCTGCTTTGAAAAGGGAAAAGAAGCCAAAAGCCTCTGCAAAGTAATCGAAAAAAATCAGAAACCTTTCGCTTGTGGAAATCGAACTATTGACGGGAAGGACGCACCAGATCCGCGTGCATCTCAAATACCTCGGCGCGCCTGTTCTTGGAGATCCAGTTTACGGAAGTCCAAGTGCCAATAAACGATTCGATGTAACGCGGCAGCTATTGCATGCACATCGTCTTGAATTTGTGCACCCCATCACAAACGCGCCTATCCGTCTGAATGCCCCAATGCCGAAAGATCTTATGGAATTCGTGGAACGAATTAGTAACGGGTAAATCTGAATACGGGCGCAGGGAAATGAATGAGCTTCGGAGCTGCTTTTTCTGAAGTTTGCCCCCTTTGCCATTGCTGAAGATAGTCCACTCTGTCAGAAAGTGGAGGATGTCTTTTGTCGCGAAGATTGTTTCCCTTTTGATCATATTTTGATTCGTTCTGACTGTCTTGAAGCCGTATTCGGCGGTTGAACATCATATGGGTTTCAAAATTGTAAATTCCTCCCGTAGCATCCTTCAACATTTTCACGGCATCCAGGTCGGCTTTCTTTTCTTGTTCGTTGTCAGACAATTTTGGGAGGCGGTAGACACCGACAGAAGTGATGGCAAGAGCAATACCGGCCCCGACGAGACCAATTACCAAACCAAGAATAGGGATAAGAAGCAGAGATAAGACTAAGGCGACGATACCCACTGTCACGGCACCGAGCCATAGAAATTTTTCCTTAGAATAGGCGATATGGCCCAGTTCATGGCCTATAGAGAAATCTTTGGTTTTTTCAAACAGGTCCCGATCGCGTAGAAGAAGAATAAGGCGTTGTATATCGGATGGCTTTGAAGAACGGCAAATAGAAGACAGGCCGCCCTCTGTCAACTTGTCATTGATCCAATCAGAAAATCCTTCTAAAAAACGTTCATCGAGGAGACGCGGATCGTTAATGTCATGGATCAAAAAGCGAGATGGGATCTCTTCGTATTTGAGCAAATACCAAGTGGGAAGCTTAATCATTCGCTTGCCGTAATTCGCACTCCCATTGTCTTCAAAACCGAGAAAACCGAGATCGGTCTTGGTCGTAATAGACATCCTACGTTTGAAATCGGCCACTTTATCTTCGAGTTCTTTCACCCGTTGCGGACCGTTAAAAGTGGGGTTAAAATTTGTTTTTTCTGTTACTGCTAAGCTGCACATAAAAGCCATTGTTTTTCTATTATTTTAACAATAATAACAAATCTAATTCAAATCTTAAAATAAACATGCAGTTTATTTCATTTTTTAATGCCATAATAATACAATTAAAACCAAAACTTCTGACCTCTAAGTTTTTTATGGGTATATAATTAAAATTTTTTCAAGCGTCGAGGGAAGAAAAAGTTGACTAGAAAAATATTTAATCGCTACACTTCTGGCTAGCTGAATATTTCTATTTTAGGTATGCTTAAGAATATGAGTTTACTTCTACTTTTGCTGAAATCTAAACGAGGACTGAATTATGAAAGAGTTTGTAGAATACATCGTAAAGAACCTGGTCGACCATCCTGATCAAAGTGCGCATCAATGAAATTGGCGGCACCCATACGCTGATCATTGAACTGGCTGTAGAAAAATCTGATATCGGAAAAATCATTGGCAAAAAGGGAAAAACGATTAATGCGATCCGGACTTTTCTGATGTCGGTCGCAAGCCGAAATGGCATCCGCGTCAATCTCGAAATCATCGAAGAAGAAGAAAGAATAATACTTAAGTAGTCTTATTCGACAAGCTTGGGAAGATAAGGAGAGATCATCGCTTTTCGCGAGTTGATCAGTCCCGCTTTGTATTTCAAAACGGCGATGGGAAGCGTCTCCTTTACCTGCGATCATTTTTTTCATGGATACGGCAAAAAGCTTTCTGTAAAAATTTGTTCGTATTCCTTGGCCTTTCTCCATAAAATTCGACAGATAAGGCCATTTTTCAGGATCTGGGGCGAAGAGCGGAAGGCATTGAGAAACCTTTCAAATGCTCGATGGACTGCTCTGTAAACGGGATCCAGATCCACAACTCATCGTGATGCTTATAGTCCCCTTCGGTTCCAGTAAATACGTCTTCTGCCCCGGCAATCGTGCTGATCATTTGCATGATGCAGGTCGACTTCCTTGCTTTCGCGATAAAAATCCAGTGGCATTGTCGATACCAGCTTTTGCGAAGCGCTTCGTGCATGTTTTGCAAAGGTTGCGATAATTGCGGGAAACATCTTGGTCTGGCCGACGCGCGCGCAGCCATTTTGCTCTTTAGTATCGATCAAAAAGCGCCGAAGGCTGTCCTTTAGCGCAGAGAGCGATGTTTTCCTCGACTGCATCTTCTTTAGCGAGATAGATCTTGCGGTAGAGGGAATAGATGTCGGGATTTTGCAAAATGCGCGCTGCCGCTTTCTTGACAAAATTCTGATCGCGGGGGATATCGTCCAAAGAAATGATTTCCATTTCTTTTTGCGCAGCATCAGGGATTTTAAGTCGGTTGATGAGCTGAGCGACGCATTCGATGTCGCGCTGGAAACTTTCGTCAAAAGATCGGTATCGTCGAAAATCCCATAGAGGAAGTGCAGATATTCGATGAATTCACGGATGGGATCGATGAAGAAATGGTTTTTCTCCTCGTAGAGCGAGCTGCCTTTGCAAAAGCCGCTTGCATCAACCTCTTTGTTTCTGAGATAGTGAGATCTTTGTTGAGGTCGTTGATCTGCTTTTCGATCTTGCTCTTCGCTCATCCCTCCCAGTGCTGAATCGATCATTGATCTTAAAGGCGAGTTCCGCGCAGAGCACATTGGACGATTGGGAATCAGCGATGATGGCAAGCGGGAGCCGAGCACGTTTGCAAATTGCTTTTATGATGGTCGATGACGCTGATCACTTCAAAGTAGGAGGGGATTTTGGTCTCTTCCCGATTGCAAAAATCGCGCAAGGTCACAGTGCCAAGTATGGTTTGATGCAAATCATGGGAATGGACGACTCCCAAAGGAATCAATTTTCCCTCTTTATCCGTGATGGTCACCGCTGAAGATAGGGATAGTTGCCCATTTTGCTCTTGATCTCATCGACTTCAGCCCGATAGCTGACATGCTGGGGAAGATAGCCGAATACCTGCGTTTTGATATTTAATGCGACGTCTAAACGCTCGACGAAACTGCGGATGCTTTGGATCGCATTGTCAAGCCCTTTGATGATTTTTTCGAGGTAATGGAAGATGCGCGGCCTGTTTTCAACGAGATTGCCTGATCGGTCAAACAGAGGAGACTTGTGCAGCGATTCGACGAGATCGACAAATTCTTGGAAATCGAACAGAGACAGTTCTTTCATCGCTTTGGCAAATTCTTCAAGCGTGCTATCCAACCCTTTTTTTACGCCCAAGACTTTGGTGAGATAATCTTCGACATGTTTACGTTGCTTCTCGGTAAACTCTTTAGCGGGCTGACAATCGCAGATTTTGTCAATGATACCGCTTTGATGAAGGCGGGCAGATCGTGTAAAGAGAGCTTTTCTTTGGCAAAGAGGGAAATGAGTTTCACATGCAGATGGTTTTCAAACCAGCGCAAACAGTTGTTCAGCATGCATGATCACTTGGCGCACGCCTTCGACATCGAAATTGCGCCAGTCGCCTAAATAATATCCCTTGTTCATCGACAAGAATGATGGCATTTTGATCGCGTTCGTGGTCGATCGTCAACGTCGATTCATCGGTCTGTTTTTCGCACCAGCCCTTTTTGAGTCATCAAATCGATGCCGGATAGGGCTAGCGACGTGCGTGTCTTGGCGAGATGGTCGAATACTCCTTCGCCAAAAATTTGATTGAAAAAGCAGACCGATTTCAATCTGAGATGTCGGGGCGCCGCCTGGAACATTCCATAGATGCAGCCCTTCGGCGACGCGCGCAGCAAACGCATCGACCCATCCCCAAAATGAGGCGATCGTAGTGTCTAAATCGGGAGATCCGTGCGCTGTGACAAAATGGGATCCGGGATAAACTTTTCCCATGCCGATCGGAAAAAGCTCCTGATATTCCTCCCTGGGAATCGCTTTGCCGGCGATTTTGCCTCGCACTTCGATAATTCTTGCTCCGCATCTCAAACGGGAAAATTGATTCAGCCAAAGTTCGAAATGGAAAAAAGCATACGAGTCTAAAATTTTGTGCGCATTGATCTGTTCGATGATAATCGAGCACTGCAGGCAAAAGAAAGCAAGGGGTCTTTGCCTTCTCGATCAGCTCATAGAGGGCGTGATTGACGCGTTCGCTCTTTTGATGATCATTGAATGTTGAAATTCTTTGCTTTGAAATTCTTTGAAAAGACCAGAGAGGTTTTCAAAGCGTTGGGGAAGTAATTGCAAAATCACCGAGAACTTTTTCTTGTTTTCCTTCAGACTTTTTTTTCATAGGGGTTATACAAAAACGATTGAATAAAATCGGATTGAGCAGGACTCGAACCTGCGACCGCCCGCTTAGAAGGCGGGTGCTCTATCCAGCTGAGCTATCAATCCACGGAGAATCTATTTTAATAGATCACGAAAGCTTTGGCAAGCTATTCCTCGGGCAAGAACGTTGATGGCCGGCGTCGAAATCTTTGGGGTTGGCCTGATTGCGGTATACCTCTTCCTGTCTGTCTGTCAGTCTCTGATAATCCTCAAAGGAATGGATGATGTGCGGTCTGACAAAAATGATGACATTGCGTTTTTCATCTTGTTTTTTCGTCTTGCTGAACAGAGCGCCGATGAACGGCATGCTGCCCAAACAAGGAATTCCGGCTTTGTGCTGCGCTTTAGAATTGCGGATCATCCCGCTCAAGACAAGGAAATGCTTGTCGGGAACATGGACGTGGGTCGCCATGTTGGTCTTTGTCGTGCGGATCCCGTTAACGGTGGTGTTGCTATTGATCAGGGTCATGGTCGACGCTTTCTGTGATCTCTTCATTCAAATTCAAAGTGATGACGTCCCCTTCTCCAAGCCGCGGAGTGATGCTCAAGCTGACGCCGATATCGCGGTATTCGATATTGGCCGTCGTCTGCTGGCTTTGCCCCACCGTCTGCACAACAGAGCCCGTGAAAGGAATATTGTCTCCGACAAAAATCGTCGAATTCTTATTGTCTTGAGTGATGATTTTCTGATTCAGGACAATCGTGCTGCTTCCATCGACCTGCAAGGCGGAAACGAGCGATCCCAAGGAGAGATACGATTTGCCTTTATGCATGATGATATCGCCGATCACACCGAGATCAAATCCTGGAACAAGAGGGATTTGATTCAAGGCCTGTCGGTGTATTGGTCGCATTGATCCCCTGCATCGTCGACGCAAAGGTTCCTGGCTGTCCGAACCCGTTCGACGGCGCAAAATTGCCCGGTGCCGAATCCCAACTTGTCGCCCGAAATTGCCCGCCTGCAGCCCATTGCAGGCCAAACTCCATGCTCTTCTTCACATCGGTCTCGATGACGAGCACCTCGATGAAGACTTGCCTAAGAGGAATGTCGAGACTTTCGACGAGTTTACTCAGTTTATGCAAGGTCTCTGCGTCGGCGGAACAAAGCAAGGAATTGGTCGCTTTCACCCATTGCAACGATTGGATCGCGTTGATCAGATTGGATCGGCGCTTCGGGCTGGTTGCGCAAATCCGCAGCGATTTTTTTCAGAGCTTCTTCGATCTCTGGGCCTTCATGGTATTGCAACTTGTAGACGAAAAACTCATAGCTCTCATTATCTTTTGCGAGAACGCCGGACGAGTTGGAAGCTAAAAGGTCCTGAGGGGTTTTCCTTGGAGCTTTGGCAAGAAGTTCTTGTCCGTCGCCTGCAACTTCACTCTTGTGGATGACGTAATACCCTGCGTCGAACGCAACAGTAAGCCCCTGCTTTTGCAGCAACTGAATCAAGGCGGCGACCACCATTTCTTCACTGACCCCTTTTCCTGTGGACAAAGAGATATTGAAATTGAGATCACGGCTGTCGTAGATGAAATTTTCCGAGGAAATTTTGCTAACAAAACGTATGAATTCAATGGCGGGGACATCGTTGAAATTGATGCAGTGCCCCGTGCTGATCGGGTGGTATGGTTCTTCAGCCTCTTCTTCTTGTTCGTCTTCCTCGCTCAAGAGAAAATCTGAAGCTAAGAGAAGTTGATGGGGAGAGCAAATCAATAGACTTGCGAGGCCAGTACGGAGTAATAATTGTGTCAGCTTTTTGGTCATAGTTTCACGGCTTGCCTCGGACATTATATGCAGAGCGCACCATTTTTGAGTAGAGATTTTCAAAAAAGTGTGCAAAATTAGTTCTAAACAATTTTTACAAAGCAAATCTTTGATTAGGATATTTAAAGAAAACGCTGAAAAATGTTTTTTAACCCCTTGCAGGTTTATCTCCTGTCGTGAATAATCTTGCCCCATGAAAGCAGTCACAATCGATCAGCTCGATATCAAAGACCACGTCCGATGGGCGCAGGACCAAGAAGAGTATGACGTCACCTTTGTCAAAGAGTCCCAACTCGTTGGCCAACATCCTGAAATTTTAGGCACATCTGTCATCTACCCTTCCAAATTGGAAGAGTTGTTGGAACTGCAAAAAAGAAACCTGCCGTGGGCCTGTTTTTCGCCCCCGAAAAATTTCCACATGTTCAGCAAGCGCTTTTTTTCTTATCGAGTGTTCCCCAATATTTTCTGGGAAGATCAAGAAGAGGAAGAAGAACCCTCCGAAGAAGAGAACGAAAACTTCGATCTGATCCGAGAAGTAATCCGCGTGAAGAAATTGGCCAATCAACCCGAATCTCTCTTTGAAAAGGACAAAGGCACTATCCTAAGCCTTTTGGAATCGATCAAATGGGTCAATCAACTGCTCAAGCAGATCAACGCCCGCAAGCTCCAATACCAGAAGGGGTAAATAGCTTCTTAGAGTGTGTTAACGGATTTTGTTATTTTGATTTTTGATGATTTTTTCTTCAGGATCTAATTCGGCGCCGCAGTACATAGTTAAATTAACTAGGACAAGGCGCCGAATTAGATCCTAAAGAAAAAGGCGCAAAAAGCAATTAACAAAAATCCGTTAACACACTCTTAGCTCATCGGGGCAATGGATAAGTATTTAAGAAATTTTGGATGCCGGCGTTCACAGAGCTCCAATTATTCTTAATGTTCGAAATATCGTCAGAAATATCGCCTTCTCCACTAAATGCTTCCATCTTGAATCAATTGAATGCTCAGCGGGGGTGCCTTTTCCATAAAAGTGTTGTACATGTTATCACCACTGTTTTCTAAATCTGATTGAAGCTGCGCTAAATTTTGGCAGGGGCGACCCGAGCTATTTTCTGCGTCGGATCATTATTTGGAATTGAGAGCGCCCGTTTGTTGCATTAAAGGCTTCTTGGGGAAACGCTCTTAGGTCCATAAAACGCTTGTTGAGTCGCCGATTATTATTGCTAAGGAGGAGGAGGATGGAAATTGTGGTGTAATATATCAAATGAATCTTGAATTTGATTTTGAATATTTGAGCTACCCAATATGGTCTGAAATCAGACTTGCATTAAGTTTCCTCATCGTCAGAACGCAAGCTGCCATCAGGTCTTGGAAATTCCCCCGCTCCATCTGTGCCATCGCCCACTTTGTAAAGAGCGAGTATGAACAGGGTTATTGCTATCATTTGGATAGAGGAAAAATTGCACATGACGAGCTTCTGAAGTCTCTTGGCAGCTTCTATCAGTTTTGTAAGATCTGCCTTGGGCCTTCTTTGATGGCAGCTTGTAATTCGCATTATATTCTTCCATCGCATCGTAAATCGCTCTTTCCACAGGGGTATAAGAACCATCGAAGGGTCTGAAGACGGATTGATGGGATTAACACCTGATGGGTTAATTGGAGGTATATTGAAATCCATAATTTTCTTCCTTATTGTTAGTTTGTTAATTCGCTAGGTTTATTTGATAAATCCCAATAGCTCGTATTTCTTCTTAATTATTAACTTATCAAAATTATATTTAATTTTCAATGGTGTAATGGGAACATATTGTCGCTCTGTTGTTTATTAACTATTAATAAATTACATATGTAACATATTGACTCTCTGAGGTTTATTAGAGTTAATGAATTGTATATTACAGGAAACGCATATTAACTCATTTAAAGGAGCTTGCGTGATATTAAAATAATGTAAAAATTTTATTTAAAAAATACTCGGTTTGTATTAAAATTAAGTGCGAGGGAGTATAAGTTTATGTAAATTGCTCCCAAAATTAAACATAACAAAATATAGGTAATAATTATGGAGATCTCTCCAGCAGTTTCTTCGGTCAATCTTTCCTCTATAAATTCTATTCGGTCAAAGGATGATCCTGGCTATGATCAATACGAACAAGCACTCATCAATGCGTTTACAAAAGACTTGAACGGCAATGACATTTCCTTCAACGACGACTGGAATGCGGCTTTAAATAATCCTACACCGGCCAATATCAAAAAGTTACACGACGACATAAATGCCATTGAGAAGGCATTTAAAGATTTGGAAGCGCATGATGGTAAAAACTCCGATGTGTATGTTGAGTTTTGTACTGAAATGCCAGGTCCATTCTTCAAACTTATGTCCGACGCCCCGCAAATGAGCGACAAACAGCTTATACAAGCCGCCAATGATCTCGCCGGCAATATCAAACCTATAAGCCTTCCTGCTTGCGTTACAACGTTCCTACAGTGTATCCAATAAGCTTTGAGTTCTGAACAATAAATCTGGTATAGATCGCCCTCGAACAGAGGGCGATTTTTTTTATTCTGCATTCGCAGTCTAACCATTTTCCCGCGGCAAAGGCTCGGCGCCCCGATAAAGCTTCCCAGTTGGGGTTTTAAGCTGTCTTTAACAATTCTGCTGTATTTACAGATAGTGGTTTTTTACTCTCTTTTGCTTCAGCCAATGTCTCAGGGTTGATCTCTTTAAATATAGAGTTAATTTCTTTGTCCTTGAGCATCCCCATGAATAACATGCGAATATAGACATCTTGCACAAGGCTCATTTTGGCTTGCTCTTTTTCCCATTTAACTACAGCAGCATGGGTCACCCCCAGTCTCTTACCAAACTCTTCTGTTGTTAAATCCATCAATTTCCTCATGAACCGCATCTCTTTTCCAGTTAGAGGGGATGGTTTATGAATAAGACCTTTGAAAACAAATAGCTGAAGGGCATTTAAATTTATATCAATTACCCACTCTCCAAGGACCCTCTTCATCGGACAGTCGATTAGCTGGACTCGGAAAGCCAAGCCCATTGAAAATAAATGTTTGTTTTTTTCTTTCCATACTTATAACTCCATGGCGGTAATGATCAACATCTCGTCAACAAATGCGATTATTACTCTAACCTTCTTTAGTTCTTTTGTTATTCCCTCGATAGCATAATGCCATGTTTGATGCTTGTTACTAAACTCAGTTTTCTTGTGATTATGCTTACCGGTTTTTAAAACACACAGAGCATCGCTCAAGTCTAGGTCATCTTTTTTCAGTTCTTCATCCGCATGCCTCGTTAAGCGATATCTATCTTCTTCTATATGTTTAAGAATTTCATTTTGTAATTGTCCATTTTCGAGGTATCCATCGGATTTCCTGTTCATATTCGTTTTGTCGTTCTCGCTCTTGCCTAAATTGTAACATATTTACAAATTATAAATACACATTAAATGCAACTCGTTTAAATTAAGTTATTTATAAAAACTTGCCATTCTTAAGATTGTGAAGATGTTCCTATTCAGAGTTGACTTGTTGAAAGCCTTTACCCCTTTTGTTAAAGTTCTCTTTTTTGTGAGGATAAAATGACCACCGCCCTTGCCATTTTAGGCGCTTCGGGAAAAATGGGTAAACGGATCCTGCAATTGGCAGAGCAAGATCCCCAATTCCATGTCGTCAGTTTGGGGTTTAGAGACAAATCGGTCGAGCTCGAAAGCTGCGACGTAGCCATCGACTTTACTTCCCCTGAAGCCACCCAGCATCATCTCAACGCGGCCCTTCGTGCAAAAAAACCTCTTGTCATCGGCACTACCGGTCATTCTCCAGAACAAAAAAACACCATAGAAAAAGCAGCTGCAACCATCCCCGTTCTCTACTCCCCGAACTTCAGCTTTGGGATCGCCCTGTGTTTAGAGGCTGCGGCGCAAATGGGTAAAAGATTATTTGGCTCTTGCAAAATCGATATCTATGAAACCCATCACATCCATAAAAAAGATCGGCCCAGCGGCACTGCTTTGGCTTTTGCCCAGGCCACCCGCAATGGCGCTGAAAACATCCACTCGACTCGATCTGGAGAAGTGGTCGGAGAGCATACGGTGGTCTTCGAATGCGGGCATGAGCGGATCGAACTCAAACACACAGCCCATTCCCGGGATGCTTTTGCCCATGGCGCCTTGATGGGAGCAAAATTCTTGGCCAAACAGGCTCCCGGGTTGTATTCGTTAAAAGATCTTTTTTCCCATTGAATAAAACGGCTCTTAAGATCATCATTACGCCTATGAACCCAGGCCTTAAGGCCTGGGATTATTATGGCGATTTGGGAGAGGTTTCGAACCCCTCCCAAATGTCGTTTTTTGAAATACCCGGCCCTTAAGGGCCGGGTTTCCGCCGGAGGACGGATGAAACCCATCCCCTTAAAAAAATTTCTCATTGGCAACAAACAGCCCTTAGCGGTGATGTCAGGCCCCTGCGTGATCGAGAGCGAAGACCATGCCCTCGCAGCCGCCGAGGCACTCGTGAGCATGTTCCGGGATTTGAAGGGATTGAACTTCATTTACAAGTCCAGCTACGACAAAGCGAACCGCTCGGCCCATTCCTCCTTCCGCGGGCCCGGCCTAGAAAAAGGGCTCAAAATTTTGCAGCGCATCAAAGAAGAATTTGATGTTCCCGTCCTGACCGATGTGCATTCGCCCGAAGAAGCCGCCGCTGCAGGACAAGTTTGCGACATCTTGCAAATCCCTGCCTTCCTCTGCCGCCAAACCGACCTGATCGACGCAGCGGCAAAGACAGGCGCTGTGATCAATGTGAAAAAAGGGCAGTTCATGGCCCCATGGGACATGCACAACGTCGTCGAAAAAATCATCGCCGCAGGAAATGAAAAGATCATCCTCACCGACCGCGGAACAACATTTGGCTATAACAACCTCGTCAGCGACATGCGGACGATCCCGATCATGCAGAGATTGGGCTTCCCTGTCTGTTTCGACGCTTCCCATTCCGTGCAGCTTCCCGGAGGCCTAGGCAATGCTTCCGGCGGCCAGCGAGAATTTATTCCTACACTGACGCGCGCTGCGATTGCCGCAGGGTGCAATTGCCTCTTCATCGAATCCCATCCTGACCCGTCCATTGCAAAAAGCGACAAAGACTCCGTCTATCCCCTTTCCGAACTCCCTAAACTCCTCACCGAGGCACTACAAATTTATCATCTCGTGCAAGGGTTTTAAATGATGTTTCGACGAACGACGATTTCATGTTTATTGTTTTTGGGATTAGTGACATTGCTTTGGGGCTATTCTCTTTTTCGCGTCCGTTCTCAAGACATTGCACTCATCAAGAAAAAATCCAAGAGCAGGAAGTAGCGACCTCTAAAAGCGCTTTTGCCACCACCCAGCAGCAGCGCAAAGGAGTCGTCAAAGAGATCTGGTTTACTCAAGAAGATAATTCGCGGCTGCATTACCGGATCTTCAGCGAATCCTCTCTCCTCACGATCAAACCTGAAGGAAATAGTTTTGATCTCATCGAGAAGTTGGAAAAAATCAAGTGCTGGATGCAAGATAAACTCTATGAACCTAGCGGCTGGAGCTGGACCGATGCAGCAGATCCGATTTCTCGCCGCGGAAGAAGGACTATACCGCTATACGCATCCCAAGAATTTTTAGCCCAATCGTCGCCCTTTCCCTGTTTCGACTTGAGTGGCCATGAACTGCCCAAAGAGATGATGACTTCAAGCCATTCCTCAAAGGGATTGCAGAAGATGTCTCTTTTGCTGTCTCGGGGAAAAGCCCGCAGTTCAAAGCCAAGCATTTTAAAGCTGAGCTGAATACGCTCGAGGAGAAAAAATGAAAGCATTCGCTTATTCGCACATCTTGCTCGCAGCGCCGCTTAATGGCGAATGCTCCTGAAATCCCTGACAGCGGATCGCTCTCTTCCTCCGATGCGAGCTACGACGGCAACTCCCTCGTGCTGCACAGGCCATGTCGTCCTCGACCATGGCCTGGGCAAAATGACGGCTGAAGAAGCTTCTCTACAGCGGCAAGAAGCCGGCAAAGATTTTCCCTTCTCCCTGATCCAGCTGCGCAAAGATGTCCTTCTCGCCCTAAAAACAGCGCGCAGATTTCTTGCGGCAGCGCCGATCTGGACTTTACCGCGCTCAAAGGCGTCCTCCATCCTTCAGAAAACGGCAAAGTCGTCTACACCGATCAGATCAAAAAGAAAAGAGGGGCGAAGCAAGCCCTTTCAAACTCAGGGCCAATTCGTCGAGCTCAACTTTTCAAAACAATCCCACGACGGCAAAAAAACAGAATACGAAATCGAGAACATCCTTGCTAAAGAGGATGTCGTGATCGATTACGCGGACGATTTTCAACTCTACGCCGACCAAGCCCTCTACCGCAAAGAACTCTCCCACGATTAAAATCATCTAAAAGAGAATTCCAAGGCATTGTCACTGCTTATCCCAAAGATGAACAATCGCAATGCCGCCTTTCCCATCTAGGCGATGAGATCTATGCCGACATGGTCGATTTCGACCTTGATCAATTCTAAAATCTCTCTGCTGCATCCTAAAGGAGTCCTCGCGGCAGCCGTCCTCCCCCATTTGCAAAAAGGAGAAATGCGCTTTCAGGCCGACCACCTCTATTGGGACCAGATCAAAAATACGCTGACTCTCAAAGGCCATATCGCCATCGATGAAGCATCCTTGGGAACGCTTGATGCGCAGAAGACGAATCGCAAATCACCCAGACATGCTATCAAAGGCAAAACCTGCTCAAAGCGATCCATGCACAAGGACCTCTACTCTTGTTTACAAAGATGCGCACAACGCTGCACAAAACTCATCTCCAGCGGCTCGATCGATTTTGACCGCGACAAACTCCGCGCAACCATCGACAGCCCGGAAAAAGAAGGCGCCGTCGCCACAAGACAAACAGCTGTATTACGAAGAAGAAGAGTTCGCCGTTTACGCGGACAACGCCTCTCTCGAATATTCCATTGCAGGCGATGTCATTGCAACCCTCCTCGCTGACGCTCAAAGGCAATATCCGCCTGTTCTCTCATGACCCGCAAAAACCTCTGCGCTGCGGCCTTGCCGACCGCCTGACCTATTCTTTGACGACACGCACTCTGATCCTGTCCGCAAATCCCGGGAAAAAAGTCCTCTTTTGGGACGAGTCTCAAGGAATGCAGCTCTCAGCGCGCCAGAAGTCCATATCACTTACGACGCAGAGACAAAACAGCAACAGGTCAAAGGCATCGGCGCCGTGCAATTCGCCTTCACGCCGATGAACAAAATAAATTCAGCAACTTTTCCCCATTTTAAAAGAATGCCATGAGCCAAAAACCTTATTCTCCCCTTACGCCGTACCCGCTGCCCAGCACAAAACCCCTGCGACCTCTTTGGCGCCGCTGCTTAAAGCCGAACACCTCGTCAAAGTCTATGGCGGGAAACCAGTCGTCAATGGCTTGAGCCTGCAAGTGGGCAAAGGAGAAGTCGTCGGGCTGCTCGGCCCCAACGGCGCCGGTAAAACGACCGCTTTTTACATGACGATCGGCCTGATCAAGCCCGATTCAGGAAAAGTCTATTTCAACGGGCAAGAAGTCACCCACCTTCCCATCCACCAACGCGCGAAAATGGGAATGGGATATCTCGCCCAAGAACCTTCTGTCTTTCCGCCACTTGACCGTCGAAGACAACATCCTCTGCATCTTCGAAACGCTCGATCTTTCCGCGGAAGAGAGAAAAAACCGTCTGCAGACACTGCTTGGCGAGCTGCACCTGACAGCGCTTGCCAAAAAGAAAGCGAGCAGCCTATCTGGCGGAGAACGCCGCCGCCTCGAAATCACCCGCGCCCTGATCATCCAACCCTCGCTTCTACTGCTCGACGAACCGTTTGCCAACATCGACCCTCTCGCCGTCAACGACGTCAAGACGATGATCCGCCATCTCAAAAGCAAAGGGATCAGCGTTCTGATCACCGACCACAACGCCCGCGAGATCTTCTCCATCGTCGACCGCAGCTATCTCATCCGCGACGGCAAAGTCCTGCTGTCAGGCACTGTGCACGAGCTGCTGGAAAACCCAGAAGCCCGCTCCTCCTATTTCGGCGAAGATTTCAGACTTTGACC
Organism: uncultured Verrucomicrobiae bacterium; assembly: GCA_963698815.1. Lineage (GTDB taxonomy): Bacteria > Chlamydiota > Chlamydiia > Chlamydiales > Rhabdochlamydiaceae > CAJCIW01. The sequence goes on along the minus strand of CAVOSF010000005.1, from coordinate 90,623 downwards.
TGCTCTAAGACATCGATATGTTTAATTAACTGTTGCGCATTGGGAAAATAACGGTGGGTTTCAGGGATGTTTTTCAGGCTTTGCCGAGCCTTGGAGTACTCTCTTAATTCTGCATAGCATTTGCCTAGAGCTCCTTGCGCACTCATGTAATGGGAATTTTTGGCAGGAACCCGAATCAAATACTCAATAGCCTTTGCATAATTATTGTGTTCGTAATAAATGCGGCCGATAAAAGATTGAATATCGAAATAAGAAGGATGTGCATCGGTGACTTTATCAAAGCATCCAATCATTGAATCGAGTTCTTTTTTCTCAAAATAAATCAGGCCCATGATGTACTGCGCATCTTCAAAATTGGGATTGTCCTGCGGCACTGAGCCCAATTGTTCAAGGGCTTTGGGAAAATGTTTTTTGCCATAATAACTTAGCCCCAAATGGTATTTCGCATTGCCAAAATTTCGGATGGCGGCATTGAAATTAAAAGTAATCCACTCCTCGAGTGTGCTAGGCTGATTCGGTATTGCGGTGATCTGGATCGAGAGAGAACGATTTTGATCGACGGTGGCCGATTGCGTTGATGCAAAGTGTGCCAATGGAGATTCCTGAGTCTCATTCATCTTTTTCTGAGGCTCAGACATCTGCGCCAGCATCCCTTCTAACTGGCTTACTCTTGTTTGCAATGCGAGGATTACCTCATCGCATTGACTAGTGGACGAAACACTCATATGAACATCGCGATTCAAAATTGGTTGCGCCAATATAAAGGCTTCTGAGTTCTTTGCTGTTCTTGATTTATAGTATCGATTAAATTTTGAGCATCAATATACATGGAATGGGATGGCGATACACACAGAAGATTCCCTTCGGCAACAGCATAGTTTCCTTGCTTATAGAAGCAATAGCCAAGATAGTACCATGCAATTGGATTATCTATGTTTATTTCTTGAATGTCAAAAAAATGTGGGATAGCTTCATTGTATCGTCCCAATTGCGAAAGGCAAATTCCATAAATAAGTTGCGCCTCCAAATATTCGGGATGATTCCGAGTCACTCTGCTCATAGGAAATAGAGCCCCATGGAAGTCATGTTGCGAATAATGATATTTTCCAATTTTGTATTGAGCCTCTTCATAACAAAGAAGATGCCCAGGGATTTTTTTATGCCATTTAACTGCTTCTAATTGGTTAGAATTTAACCAACATTCGTTTCCAAGTTCATAATAACAAATCGCAATCAAGTATGAAGCCTTTTCAAAGTGAAGATGCTCCTTGGGCAATTCCTTAAGAACCATTGTGGCCTCAAGGAAACGCTTTTTTTCAAAGAGTTCTTTTCCTTTTTCATAATAACCCAATAGAGTTTGGGAATAAGCAGTCGATGAAGTTGGAGCCTGAGGCGCCAACCCCTGCACAGGAATTGTCAACTTCAGTTTGGGTTGATTGTTTTGAGTGAGAAGATTTTCCAACAAACTATTTGTCGTGTTCTGGTTTTGAGCAATTTGCGTAAATTGCGATTCTAATTGTTCCACCCTTCCATTCAACTGAGGTGGAAAACTTTGGGTAGGGACTGGCAGTATTGGAGTGGGAATTGCTATACGTGAAAAGGCAGATCTGGGTGTAACCGTTACCTCTTTCTGCATTTCTTCATTTGCTTTATTTAAGTTTTCGGCCGCGGTCTTAGCACGAGCCGTAACTTCAGCAAGCTTGCTGAGGATTTCTTGCAAATCCTGAGTTTTTGAGGGCGCATTGCGTAGAAATGCTGCTTGAAAATCATCGGGATAAGGTCTTTTTTTTGGAGGAATACCAGAAGTAGAACTAGTCATTTTCATCTCCTTTTTTTAATTTTCGAAGATCATACAAACAACTGTGCATTTAAAAGAAGGAAAAAATGGAATTATCGAATCACTTTAAGACTCTGATCGACACTATACTGAAAATGATTCAAAAGTTGGGAATTTGGCAAGGCGGCTGCGCAAATTTTTTGTCTGGAGCGAGCGACCATTGTGCAAGCACAAGGCGCGAGTGAAGACAAAAAATGTGCTGCATAGCCAACGCAGCCAAAAACCAACTTTTGAGTCATTTTCGGTATATCATGACTTCCCACCACGTCATCAAACGCGGAAAGAATCGCACCGATAGACAGGGAAAATAAACAATCGCTCATTTTGCTGCCGCCGCATCCATCTTGATAACAGGGACGGCATGAGAATTTCTGCGAGACGACGCGCGCGCTCGGATGCATCCACGGACCCCAGTTTTGTTCCGAGGTGGGACCGAACATCGCCACCACAGGGGTTTTTAACGCGGAAGCGATGTGTAGCGGAACGGAATCGACGCAAATCAAGGCCTTGGCGCTTTGGATGAGTGCCGCGAGTTCTTTCAATGTCAGCTTTCCCGCGCAATTGAAGACGGGAACATTTGGTGCAAGTGAGAGAATCTCTTCGACCATCGCGATTTCTTGAGAATCCGGACCGGATGAGATGACAAGGCGCAGATCTCTTTCATGCAATTGAGAAATGAGTTGCGCGATCTGTGGTGTCGAAAGGCATTTAAACCGCCAGCGGGATGCGGGATGGATGAGAACATAATTGCCAGGACGAATTTCTTCCTTTTCTAACAGATCGGCGACTCTCTCGATGGCCTTTTCAGGAACATGCAGAAAAAGATCCCTTTCCTCGGCTTTAGGAAAAATGCCAATCCTGCGCAACACATCGAGCTGGCGCTCGACTGTATGGCGCGGATGCGGGCAAACTTTGGCGACATGCGTATAAATCTTGCGCTTGCCCAGCAGTCCAGATTTTTGAGGATCAAAGCCAACGCGGATTGGACTGCCGGAAACAAGCGCGGCAATCGCCCCGCGGTCTCCTTCGGTTAGATTGATCACTAAGTCGTAGCCCCGGGCGCGGATCTCTTTTAACAGGGCCAGTTCTTTTGCCATCTTTTGCAAGAAAGAACGTTTCTTCCAATCTCTATCGTAGAGTAAATAATCGGCAATAGCAGGATGGCCTTGCAGCATCGGCAGCGTGTCTTTGTAAATGAACGCATCGATCTGTGCGTCAGGAATCGCTTTTTTCAAATTGGAAAATAAGGGCGACGCGAGCAGAACATCGCCATGATGCCGCATCTTGATCACAAGAACGCGTTTGACTTTACTTAAATCGGGATAATTACCGTATGTCATGTAAATTCTTTTAAAAAGATGTTACAGGAATTGACCTAAGTGGTTCAAGGACATTGATGTAAAATTTTTCTCATCACTGCATTTCGTCGGTGAAATTAATTTAGGGAATTCTTATAATTATTTCCTTATCCCAATTTGGAGTTTATCAGATGGCATTAGAACAAACACTTTCAATCATAAAACCTGATGCAGTTTCAGCGAACAATATCGGCGCTATTCTTTCGCGATTTGAAAAGGCCGGGTTAAAAATTGTCGGCGCTAAAATGGTCCATATGAGCACCGAGCAGGCCAAAGCATTTTATGCGGTCCACGCCCACCGTCCCTTCTTCCAAGAACTTGTCTCTTTCATGATTGAAGGCCCCGTCCTCGTCATGGTCCTCGAGGGCGACAATGCCATCGCTAAAAACCGAGAATTGATGGGGGCGACCAACCCGAAAGAAGCAGCCGCAGGGACGATCCGCGCTGATTTCGCCAAGTCGATCGACAAAAATGCGGTGCACGGCTCTGACAGTTCCGAAACGGCGAAAAAAGAGATTGCCTTCTTTTTCAAACAGCAAGAGATTTTTCCCCGTTAGAACGCAACCCGGAGCTCTCCTTCGCCGGCATTTTCTCTAAAATGCTCGCCGAATTCTCCATGGTAGCCGACGGCCAGAGATAGGCCGAATAGACCGAAGCGAAGACGCGCTTCGGGAGCAATCAGATTGTTCTCAGGATTGAGCCCTTTGACGGTAAAATGGCAATCGTCTTCTTTTTTAAAGCGGGCGCGGGTTTCTTTTCCGAGCAAGCGGAATTCGAGGACGTAGCTTGCGGAAACATCGAACATGATATCGCAATGCTTGAAACAGCGCCGGTAGCCGATGCCAAGCCCGCCATCGGCGCGTAAATAGTCGTAATGTTTATGGTGCACTTTGAGATTGAGGCTTTTTGCGCCTTCTTCTTTGTATCCCGATTGCATGAGATAGACATAGTCGACATTGCCCATCGGATAGATGTTGACGGTCGCTTTTGTTCCCGCCTTCACTTTAAAATCGAAACCACAGCCAAAATGGCCCATGATTTGATTTAAACGGTCGTAATGCTTTGCCTTGCGTTTCACGACGCCCAAGGAAAGATCGTCATCCACCTCGAAGACCATCTTTCGGCGGCCGTGAACTGGGCTGTAGAGAAATGAAAATTGGAAATCGGCAAAATAGGACCGATTCGACCAGGCAGTTCCTAAAGTCCCGGCGTAGGTATTGAAGGTTGCTTTTGTCGGCGTATGTGCCACTTTCACATGATTTTCGGTATAGGAAAAACCTGCCGAAAAGATCCATAGCTCTCGTTTGCGGTAATCAATCGCTGCGGTGATTCCCTCGAAATCTTGTTTGTAGCCATACAACTGTCCCCTGCCATACTGGCGCACTTCTTCCGCAAAAGGCGCCGCCCAGATGCGCCAATGCTGTTTTTCAGGGCAAGAAATCACCCGATCTTCAAAGTAATGGTTGGTATAAATCTGGCGAATCCTCTCAGCGATGTTTTCCTCAGCGTAAGCGAAATTGTCAAAGTTCGCAGGTTGCATCTGGTTAAAAAAATCATCCTGTTCATGTGCGGGCGCCTGATTGAGGAGAATGATGATCGGGGTCAAATCTGAAAAATGGTCCATCTCCAACAAATCAAAACAATTCATCGCGCTCGTGTCATTACTATTCGCGAAGAGAGGAAGGGTTGACAATGCTGAACAACAGAGTATTGTTTTTAAGAATTTCATTCTTGTAACCGTTTTTCTAAATGCTCTAGTTCTTCATGGATTTTTTGAGGCAGCTTGTCCCCAAAGATTAAGAAATAACCTTTAAGTTCATCAACTTCTTTCTTCCAATCTTGCTTTTCAACATAAAGAAGTTGTCTGATATCGTCTTTAGAAATTTTAAGACCAGAGATGTCCAAACTTTCTTCTGTCGGTAAATTTCCAATCGGCGTTTGCTGTGCTGAAGCTTTTCCATCTGTTCTTTCAAAGATCCATTTTAAGACGCGGCTGTTCTCACCGAATCCTGGCCAGAGGAATCGGTCAGAACCATCTTTGCGGAACCAATTGACATGGTAAATCGAGGGAGCTTTTTTTTTTCTCCCTCGCCCATGTTCAGCCAATGGGCAAAATAATCGCCCATGTTATAGCCGCAAAAGGGAAGCATCGCGAACGGATCGTGGCGCAGCTTTCCCACCTCGCCTTTTGCTGCAGCTGTCATTTCGGAAGAGACGGAGGCGCCGAAAAAGACACCGTGCTGCCAAGTCAAAGCTTCGTAGACGAGCGGAACGATAGAGGATCTTCGGCCTCCGAAAATGATGGCTGAAATCGGAACGCCTTGGGGATCTTCCCAGGCAGGATCGATGACGGGGCATTGGGTAGCGGGAGCTGTGAATCGCGCATTGGGATGGGCGGCTTTAGTTCCTGAAGTCGGGCGTCCAAGATTTTCCCAGCCAATCGGTCAGATGATGGGGAGGCTCGTGCTGTCATCCCTTCCCACCAGACATCTCCGTCATCGGTCAGAGCGACGTTGGTAAAAATGGTATTGCTTTCGAATGGTGCGCATCGCATTGGGATTGGATTCATAGAGGTTCCGGGAGCAACGCCAAAAAAACCCGCTTCGGGATTGATCGCATATAAGTCTTCCATCGGGACCAAAGCGCATCCAGGCGATGTCGTCGCCGACGCTTTCGACTTTCCAGCCGGGAAGAGTAGGCGTCAGCATGGCCAGATTGGTTTTGCCGCAAGCGCTGGGAAATGCGGCGGCGAAATATTTTTTTTCGCCTTGGGGATTGGTGATCCCAGGATCAGCATGTGCTCTGCCAGCCAGCCTTCATCGCGTGCCATCACAGAAGCGATCCGCAAGGCAAAACTCTTTTTGCCAAGAAGTGCATTGCCTCCATAGCCGCTGCCATAAGACCAGATGCTGCGCTCTTCGGGAAATTGGACGATGTATTTTTCATCGGGATTGCAAGGCCAGGGCACATCTTTTTGCCCAGGCTTTAAAGGAACGCCGACCGAATGCATGCAAGGGACAAAGAAATCATTGTCCAAGAGTTTTGAGGACTTCGTTGCCCATGCGGGTCATGATCCGCATGTTGCAGACGACATAAGGGGAATCGGTGATCTGCACGCCGATATGGCTGAAGGGAGAGCCGAGAGGCCCCATGCTGTAAGGAATGACATACAGCGTTCGCCCTTGCATGCAGCCGTCGAAATTTAGCTTTGAGCAGAGCGATGCATCTCTTCGGGATCTCGCCAGTTGTTGGTCGGGCCGGCATCCTCTTTGGATCGTGAACAAATGAAGGTGCCTCTTCGACGCGCGCGACATCGTCTGGAGAGGAGTGGCACCAAAAACAGTTGGGGCGTTTTTGCGGATTGAGGGGAACAAAAATTCCTTTTTCGACAAGCTTGCTGGCAAAGGTGTCGATATTCTTCTTCGGATCCATCGCAGAGATGGACTTGATCGGGCTTGCAGAGTTCGAATTGCGTCTTCGATCCATTGGATTAGCTCGAGAATTCGATGCGTCCATTCGCGCAATGAATGAGTCATAAAGCACAAGCGACTTTGCGCTTTTTGAACTTGTCGAGATATTCGAGCGCTTTTCCTGTGCCCAGGCAAACGGCAAGAAGCGGATTGGGCGCGACGATGACAGGAAGGCCTGTCTCTTTGATCAACGCTTTATCCAATCCTTTGATCAGCGCGCCGCCGCCTGCGAGCACCATGCCCCGTTCGACGAGGTCGGCAGCAAGTTCAGGAGGGCATTTTTCCAAGAGTCAGTTTGACGCTTTCGATGATCTGCTGGATCGGTTCAGCCAGACATTCGCGGATTTCGACAGAATTGATCCGCTTGGTGACCGGAAGGCCTGCGACCTGGTCGCGTCCGCGCACTTCCATCTCCAGCTCATGGTCGCCGAGAGGATAGGCGGAGCCGATCGTCATTTTGATCTCTTCAGCCGTGCGCGGACCGATCATCAAGTTGTAGGTGCGGCGCATGTAGTTGACGATGCATTCGTCAAATTCATCGCCCGCGATGCGCAGCGAGCGCGATTCGACGATGCCGCCCAAGAGAAATGATCGCAATTTCTGTCGTACCGCCGCCGATATCGATGATCATGTTGGCAGAAGGTTCATGGACGGGAAGATCGACGCCGATCGCAGCTGCCATCGGCTCTTCGATCAGAATCACTTCTTGCGCGCCGGCGCGCAGGGCAGAATCTTCAACGGCGCGTTTTTCTACGCCTGTGATCCCGGAAGGAACAGCGATCAAAATTTTGGGACGGAATAAGCTGCGGGCAGGAGTGACGCGTTTGATCAGGGCTTTGATCATCCCTTCAGCGATCTCAAAATCGGCGATCACGCCGTCTTTCATGGGACGGACAGCGTGGATTTTGCGCGGGGTTTTGCCGAGCATCGCCTTGGCTTTATGGCCGACAGCGAGCACTTCATTGGTCGCTGAATCGACAGCGACGACAGAAGGTTCTGCTAAGACAATCCCTTTGCCGCGCACATAGACGAAGAGTATTGGCAGTCCCGAGGTCGATGCCGATATCATTGGAAAAAAGGCCGGAAACTTGTCCGAATTTATCGAACAGCTTCGCGGCCAAGCTCTATCGAATAAGTGTTTGAAACTAACTTGATTTGTCTGATGGCATAATAAATAATTTCTTATGTTTTAAGAAGTTCCAGCACGTCTTCCCAAGTGAGTTTCGCAATCGCCTCATCATCGCAGCTTACGACTTTCTTGACCAATCCTTTTTTCCTCTTCTGCATTTCGGCGATCTTTTCTTCGATCGTATTCAAGGTGATCAATTTATAAGCAGAGACAGAATTTTTCTGTCCCGATGCGATGGACGCGGTCGGTCGCTTGGTTCTCGACGGCAGGGTTCCACCACATGTCATAATGGATGACTGTTCGGCGCCGACGAGGTTAAGCCCGTACCGCCAGCTTTTAAGGAGACCAAGAAGACAGGGATGTTCTCATCTTCATTGAATTGTTTGACAATCTCAAGGCGATTTTTGCTCGATCCATCGAGATAGGCAAAGCGGATGCCCCGCGCTTCAAAATCTTCGCGCATGATCTGCAGCATGCGTGTATATTGACTAGAAGATCACCGTTTTGTGTTTGCCTTCGATCAGCGTCTGCAGAAGTTCCAGGAGCATCTCATATTTGGCGGAATCGCCGGTTTCGGCTTTCTCTTTGGCAAAGATCGCAGGATGGCAGCAGATCTGCTTAAGCGGGTCAATGTCGCCAAGACATGGATCTGAACGCGGTCAAAGCCATCGCGCTCGAACGAGTTTGACCAGTTCGTCGCGGGCCGACTCGGCATAAGAGCGGTAAAGTTCTTGCTGGATATCGGAGAGCTGGCAGTGGTAGACAATCTCGGAGACAGGAGGCAGGTCGTCGAGCACATCGGTCTTCATCCTGCGCAAGATAAAAGGAGAGACTTTTTTGCGTAAATATTCGAGATTTTTCGTCTGCTCTTTGCCGGAAACGCGGATATATTTTTCCACGAAGCGGTCGTAGGTGCTCAAGAATCCCGGCATCAGGAAATCAAACAGGCTCCACAGCTCTTCTAGCGAATTTTCGATCGGCGTGCCTGAAAGGATCAGGCGATGTTCTGCTTGGACCATCTTGACCGACTTGGCATTGCGCGTGCCGCGGTTTTTAATGTGCTGCGCTTCGTCGAGGATCACGTAAGTAAAATGGGTCAGTCTTATAATGCTCGATATCTTTTTGCAGCAGAGTATAGGAGGTGATGATCACATCGTAATTTTCCATCTGTTCGATCAATCTTTTTGCGGTTGGAAGGGATGCCGTCGACAACAGTGACTTTGAATTTCGGGTTGAATTTGGCAAATTCTTCTTTCCAGTTGTAAAGAAGCGAGGTCGGACAGACGATCAGCGACATGGCCTGGTTTTTTCTTCATGTGCTGCGTGAGAGCGACAATCGCCTGCAGCGTTTTGCCAAGCCCATATCATCGGCTAAGATCCCGTTGAAGATACATCATGCGCAAGCGCTCAAGCCAATTACGCCTTCCAATTGATAGGCGCGGAGCGTCGCTTTGACATCTGTCGGGACTTCGGTGAACGACAGTAGTTTTTCGCCGAGCATCTGCTTGCGGATCTCGATCGAGCTTGTCCGTCATCGAAAATTCGACGGGCAGCCTTCGAATTGCGAAGCATCGATATTGGCCAAGCTCCACAACGGGCCGCTCGCATCTTATGGTCGTCCAGCACATCGATGCCCATCTCATCGAAAAGCTGGATAACGCCGTTCAACGATCGAGATCGAGCACGAGGATTTTGGGCATCTTATTGCCTTCTGCGCTCTTTTTAGCCTTTGGATTTGGGCGAATCCAGTTCGATGAAGGACCGCTTGGCGCTCATGCACTCCCACAACTGATCGAGCGCGCACGCCTTTAAGAGCGCCGTCGACATCGAGTTCAATCTCATAAGTATCGATGCGCGAAGTATGGCTCAATTTTAAAATGAACTTGTCTGATCATAGATGAATTGATCGAGAAGATTTTGCGGACAATTGAATTGTGACGCGATGCTGATTGCGTGGGATCATATCGGTCATGAATTCGACGATCTTCTTCTCCGATTTGGAAACGTAGACGCTTGTCTCTGGATTGAAAATAAAATCTTGGAATAGATCTTCGATGATCTGTCTCTCTTCCACCAAATTGCGCGCTAAAATCCCCTGCGCTGCTCACAAAAGAATGCACATCTTCGTAGGTCAGTTTTGAGGCCGTCGACGGGATTTTGTGCCCATCGTAAATGAAATGCAGGCTCGCATCCAACTCTCCATCGAGATAAGAGATATCGCAGACCGCTTCGACATTACCGACAAAAGGCAAGCGTGACGAAATCCTCGATCGCTTCTTGATTGGCCACTTCGGCATAACGGGCAAGCTGCGGGCAGCGCATTTTCCACAAACGTTCCAAAAAGCGGCTCGGGGATCGTCATGTCGCGGATCTGGCGCAAATTGCGCAAATGGACCCGCGTGATATTTTCTGGAAATCGATAATAGGCATTCTTGTAAAGCATTCCCGGCTTGGCGCACTCAAAAAACCGCGCGTCTTCCAAAGTGATCGCTTCCTCTCCGATTAAGAGTATGCGGATTGATCAAGATTTTCGATGTCGGAGGCGGAATGTATTCTAAAGAAAAGCGCAAACTGGCCGGCATGGGAGAAAATCGCAGCGGCGTCTCCATCGTCCCTTCATAAAGCCCCGGCAGCGCAGGAAGGTCTTCCTCTTGGCTGACAAATCCCTGCTTTTTATATTGCACGGAGACAGCGTCATAAATTTTTGCTAAAATCATCCCAAATGATTCCAGATCGAGCTGGGCAACCCGCAGCGCCCGCTCCGAGTTGGCATTTTCCATAAAAGCGCGCCTGGTCGCGGATCATGCGCACAATTTCTTGTTGAGAAGGATCAAAAGATTTCAAAGAAAAACAATATTTTTTGCCCCCGATAAAAATCGGCTCTTCGTAGCGCAGCGCTTCCAGAAAAGCTTTAATTTGAGGGATATAAAGCGGCTTGGAGCGGAAAGGCAAGCCGCAAAGCCAATTGGATCTCGACAACTCCCTTAGCTTTCACTTTCCTGAGGGTTGAAAATAAGTGCAAATTCCGCCTTGTCGACCTCTTGTTTTTCTTGAGCGCCGGAAAAAAGGAGAGGCGGCGAGCAGCTGGGAAGAAACGACATATTCTTGTAAGCAGCTGCTTTTGATATTGCTCTTCTTGGCGCTGCACTTCTTTGGACTCGGCTTCTTTGATCTTTTCTAGCAGTTTTTTCTGTTCTTCTTTATCGATGCCCGACTTGCCGCCATCTGCTTGATATCATTTTCTTTGGAATAGGCGACGAGGATTTTATCGATATGCTCTTCGAGATAAAATAAGACTGCAGCCAAGATGCTGGCAATCGTAATTGTAAGGACAGTCGCAATCGGAATCGATCGTTTCGCACTCCCCGCGATCGATCTCGATTTCGCTTTCATAACAATTGTCGAATTGGCCTAAAACCTTGGCGGAGATCCGCATCAACTTGCATCTAAGTGAAGAAGTTTGGCGGACACCACTTTCTGCTTGTCGTAAAGTTCGCGCCCTTCTTTTACGATCGAAGAGGAAAAATCTTGCTTGAGTTTTCGAAAATTCAACATAGCGATCAGTCTGCTTTTTTAAAATTATTCAGGGCACTTGTTGCCAGAAGAGGCGGGCAGTAATAAATGCTTTTACCGTTTTTCGGGATGAGTTGCAAGATTTTTTGAGAAATTTGTTAAGTGCCACGAAATGAGTTGTTTAAATCAATATCTTAACACTTAATCACTTACAGACAATCTAAACACTTAATAATTAAAAACTTAAAAAAGAGAACTATAAGGTGAATTTAATTGTTTAATATAATAAAATAGTTGCAGGAGATACATTATGTCGTCACCAATTAATGACATTGGTTTCAATGCCACTTTCCGCAAAGGCCCCATCGACGGATTGGAGTCTGAGGCTGCCCTCACGCATCCTCAAGATATCGATCAAGTCGACTCCGACGCGACCCTAGATTCTTCCGCCGTGCCGGGCCCAAAGCCGGAAATCGAACTGCGGCCCTCACCTTACAAAGCGTTCCATATTTTTGAGATCGATGGACAACAGTATCTCATCACCGAATTTGACCATGACGGCAAAGACACCAAATTCATCGGCCATTTACCGGAAGACTGGGAAGAAAAAGCCAAGGCGGCAAAAGAAATTTTTGATGCGAGGAAAAAAGCAGACCCAAAATGCGAGGTCCGCGAATGGGCCCACCAACTGGGAACCAAAACCCACAAATTCCGCACCTCGACCTCTGAGACTATTGAAACCGTCGACTTTAGTAATCCCTCTTCGGTACCTGCTACCTGCAGCACTTTGCAGCCCTTCATTGACAAAATGGAAGAAATATTTAAACGGGTAAATCAAAAGGGGCAGAACTTTACCATTCATAATAAAAATCCGCCTAAACCCGTTTTGGCTTGTCAACAAAAGCCCCAAAAACCGGTCAAACAACCTTTTGGCCCTTTGAACCAGCCCGAACCCCCTCCTCCTGGAAAATTTGAAAGGTTCAAAACCTGGGTCAACAAACTCCCCTTCTTTAGAAAAAAAGATCCATCATCTATTCAACCTTGATCCAAAAAAAACTGCTAGGTATACTCGGCCAACATTGTTTTTTGCGGGTGTAGCTCAGCTGGTAGAGCATCACGTTCCCAAGGTGAATGTCGTGAGTTCGAGCCTCATCACCCGCTAAATGTGACTAATATTGCGGGTGTAGCTCAGTGGTAGAGCATCACGTTGCCAACGTGAGGGTCGTGAGTTCAAGCCTCATCACCCGCTATATGATTTAAGATTTTATGCGGGTGTAGCTCAGTGGTAGAGCATCACGTTGCCAACGTGAGGGTCGTGAGTTCGAGCCTCATCACCCGCTACAAGAAGAAACAACTTTACGAGGATACGAGGATGGAACAGCAGGCGGCATCAGAATCTCAAACATTGCAAAACGAAAAGGTCCGTTTTACCCTCCATCAAAAGCCGGCCTGCATCATTGATTTTGATATCGAAGCTTTAGAACCTCTCGTCAAAGGCGCCCATAAAAAAGCGGTCCGCAACATTGCGAAAGAAGTGACCATGCCCGGTTTCCGCAAAGGAAAAGCTCCGGATGAAATGATCATTAAAAATTATCCCAAAGAGCTCGATAAAGAATGGCAGCAAGAGATCGCCAATGCCTGTTTCCAAGAGTGCTCCCAACTTTCCAAAGTCCCCCTATTGCACCGCGATGCTAAAGTGACCTATGCGATGAAAAGTCATTCTCCGACCGGAGCGCTCCTCACACTCTCAGTGGAAACGGAACCTAAAGTGCCGCGCGTTGACCCTAAGCAGCTCCAGCTCAAACCCGTCAAACGCCCCGACGTCAATGAACAAAAAGTCCAGGAGACAATCCGCCAAACTCAGCTATTCTTTGCTAATTGGCAGCATGTTCATGACCGCCCCGTTCAAGAAGGGGATTTTGTCCTCTTAGATGTCGATGTGATCGAAGACCATCCACCAACTCCCCTCTTTACTCATACCCGTTTCGAAGTGGCCGAAAAATCGATGGCCAAATGGATGCGCGATCTCGTCTTCGGCAAAAAAACAGGTGATTCTATGGAGGGAACAAGCGTGCCCGATGAAGATGCTTCAAAAGAAGATAAGGAAGAATTGAAGCCCAAAAAAGTGCGCGTCACCATCAAATCGATCGATGTAGCCACTCTCCCTGACCTCACGGATGCATTCGCCCAAAAACTCGGCGCTGATTCCCTGGACGACATGAAAACCAAAATCACCGATCTGCTCAATAAGCAGGCCGACGCCCATGTACAAGAGGCCAAACGGGAACAGGTCAATGCATTCCTCTTGGACCAATATCCTTTCGATCTGCCCGCTACATTAATCGAAAAAGAGACCCAATTCCGCTTCCGCCAATTGCTTCAAGACAAAGATTTTATGCATTATTGGGAAAATCTAAATCCCGACGACCGCAAGAAAACAATCCAGACCGTTTATCAGCAATCGGAAAAAGCCGTCAAAATGTTCTATCTTTGCCGGCAAATCGTCTCCGATGCCAACATCCGCATCACTGCCGCGGACATCCCGCCCCCAGCCTCTTCCGCATTGGAGCTTTTGATCAACCCTCAAAAGCTGTACCACCACCAGCGCAATGCCGAGATCGAGCACGCCGAAGCCTTTTCACGGCTCGTCCTGGAAAAAGCCGAAGACTATATTATTGAGAACGCGGCCTCTGCTTAACACCTGATTTCATCCGTCCTCCGGCGGAAACCCGGCCCTTAAGGGCCGGGTATTTCAAAAATTGACATTTGGGAGGGATGCGAAGCCCCTCCCAAATCGCCATAATAATCCCCGGCCTTAAGGCCGGGGTTCACAAACACGAATTCATCCCCAAATCGACATTTTGTCGATTTGGGGATGAATTCGTTGATCCAAACTTTCATCCCCAAATCGACATTTTGTCGATTTGGGGATTGATTTGCTCTAGAAAACATGATATCCTGCGTTCAAAAAGCAGGAGTTTTTCTATATGAAGTCCACCAAATTTGTAGGCCGAGCGGCCGAAATGAGCAGATTAAGAGGGCTCTTAGACAAGAAGAGCGCAAGTCTAATCGTGGTTCGGGGTAGGAGGCGCATCGGTAAAAGCCGATTGCTTGCCGAGTTTGGGAAGGAGATGAAAAGTTTATTTTTTTCAGGAAACCCCCCTATTCGACAAACTACAGCTCAAACTCAACGGGAATTATTTGCAAGCCAATTGGAAAAAGCAGGGATACCAGGCATCAAGCCGGACGATTGGGGAAATCTATTTTGGCATCTTTCAAAGCACACAGAAAAAGGTCCGATACTTATTGTATTTGATGAAATTTCATGGATGGGAGGAAAAGATCCTCATTTTTTAGGCCACTTAAAAACAGCTTGGGATATGTACTTTAGTAAGAATCCTCAATTGATCTTCGCACTTTGCGGTTCCATTTCATCGTGGATTGAAAAAAACATCCTGAGCAGCACGGGATTTCTTGGGAGAATTGCCATTGATCTTGTTCTCGAAGAACTGCCGTTGCATGAATGCAATGCATTTTGGCGTCCCAAAGAATCGCGTATTACAGCCTATGAAAAATTCAAGGTTTTATCTGTGACCGGCGGCGTGCCGCACTATTTAGAGCAAATAAGATCCAATCTTTCTGCAGAACAAAATATTCGGGATCTTTGCTTTACCAGAGGCGGCTTATTAGTTCGGGAATTTAATGAAATATTTTCTGATCTTTTCTCACGCCGAAAAAGCAAACACAAAGAAATTGTTACCAGCCTCGCGAATGGACCAAAAGAATTAGTTCAAATTTGTAAAGAATTTGGAAAAGGCCGGGGAGGATTGTACAGCCAGTATTTGGATGAATTATTAAAAGCTGGTTTTGTGAAAAGAGACTTCACCTGGGATTTTAAAAACGGGAAACAGAGCAAATTAAGCCGGTTTCGTTTGAGCGACAATTATTTGCGATTTTATTTAAAATGCATCTCCCCAAATTCATCTAAAATTGAAAAACGAAGCATTACCACCTCCATTCAAAACAATTTGCCGGGTTGGGAAACTATCATGGGGTTGCAATTTGAAAACCTCGTGATCCATAATTTTAAACTTCTTTGGGAAGCCCTGAATATTTCTCCAGAGGAAGTAGTTGTAGACGGCCCTTTTTTTCAAAGCTCGACAGCAAGACAGCAAGGCTGTCAAATCGATTATATGATTCAGACGCAATTTTCTACCCTTTATTTATGCGAAATCAAATTCTCCAAAAGCCCCGTCAACAAAAAAGTTATTGATGAATTGGAAGAGAAAAGAAAGCGTTTGCGTGTTCCTAGAAGCTTTTCAACAAGGCCTGTTTTAATCCATGTCAATGGCGTTGATGAAAGCTTGTTAGAGGAAAACTATTTCGATAAAATCATCGATTTTGGCCAGCTTCTGGGGTAAAATTCATGTTTTACGACATTTTTTCATATTTTGTGTCGCAAAGAGTGTCGTAAAAATGTCGCAAACAACTCTTAAGTCTCTAAGTAACGGCGATTTAACTCATAGCGCGCGACCCTCTTCAGCCCTTTCTGAATAACGATTTTCTTTTTGACAAGATCAGACAAGTCTCTCTGTAACGACCGTCGATTGACCCCGGGGAAAAGAGCTTCGTATTCTTGAATGGTAAAAAACCCTTCTTTGACAGACAAATTTTCTAAGGCTATTTTTTGTCTGATGGACAGTTTATACTGGAGAGCTACAACATCCAGTTTGATTGCGAAAGTTCCTTTAATTTGGATCTCGCGCATCTGGGTCTGAAGAGCATTTGTAAAATATTCAAGCCACTTTGTCATATCCATTTGATTGTTTCTTACGGATTGCAGTGCCTCGTAGTAGGCTTGGCGGTTTCGATCGTAGTATTCGCTGATCGTGAACAGCTTTTTAAAGTCGTAGCCAGACCGGTAAAGACATAATGTGGACAACAACCTTGCCGTCCGCCCATTTCCATCCACAAAAGGGTGAATATGGACAAGTTGAAACTGGGCAATCCCGGCAATAATCACAGGAGGAATTGTGTGTGCCTGTTGAAGCCATTCTATTAATTCCTCCATCAACAGAGGGACGTCGTAAGGAGCTGGAGGCGTATAGATGATCTCTTTGGTCTTTGAATTGGCGACATAATTTTGAATCAACCTATATTGTCCTGGTAGGGCGCTATTTCCTCGTACGCCTGAAACTAAAAGCTTGTGAATCTCCCTAATCAACCCTTGAGTAATTAATCCCTGCGAAGCGACAGCGACATAGTCTGCCACAAAATCGAAAGCTATTCGATAGTTTAGCAATTCCTTGACATCTTCATTATCCACTCCAGCCATTTTTATTTTTCCCCCAGCCAAGAGCTTTTCCGACTGGTCTAAGCTTAAATGAGTGCCTTCTATGTGAGTCGTATGATGAGCCTCTAAAACTAAAGCCCGAGCCTGCATTTTTTCTATCCAATCTTGGGATAACTGAGCGGCTTCTAGAAACCCGCGCGTACGTTCAATCGCTGTTAGGGCGTTGGCGATGGAAATTGAAATGCTGAATTTAGGGTTAAACGGCATCATCTTTACGACACATTTTCTTTATTTTTGTCATAAAAACCAATTCCTGTCAATCTTACAAACTTGCAGATTAACGCTCTATCCGACATACTGAAGGTAGCGCATTAACGAGGATTCTGTTCATGTACTCTATTCCATATGTCATTGAAGATACTGGACGCGGCGAACGCGCCATGGACATCTATTCACGTCTATTAAAAGATAGAATTGTCTTTATCGGAACGGAGATCAACGACCAGGTGGCCAATACGGTCATCGCGCAGCTGCTTTTCCTGCGTGCCGAAGACCCGAAAAAAGACGTCAACATCTACATCAATTCCCCTGGCGGCTAATCACTGCTGGGCTTGCCATTTACGACACCATGCGCTTCATGGGATATGACATCAACACCTACTGCCTCGGCCAAGCGGCCTCGATGGGAGCCCTTCTACTTGCCGCAGGAACCAAAGGCAAACGCTTCGCCCTCCCCAATAGCCGCATCATGATCCACCAACCCTCTGGCGGGATCGGGGGCACCTCTGCTGATATCGCGTTGCAGGCCAAAGAAATCCTTGAGCTCAAAAAGATGTGCGCGCAAATCATGGCAGACCTTTCGGGACAACGCTTGAAAAAAATTCTGGAAGACTCTGAACGCGACTTTTACATGAATCCCGAAGAAGCGAAAGATTATGGCTTTATCGATAAAGTCGCGACGCAACCTCAAAAGCCTGCTGAAGCTAAAAACCCACTCAAAACATGAATAACAATGAATAATAAAGAAAAAGAAGGAGCTCATTGCTCCTTTTGCGGACGCCCTGAAGAAGCTGTCGAAAAATTGATTTCCGGCCCCGATTCCTACATTTGCGATAAATGTGTCCGTCTCTGCATGGAAATCTCGAAAAAAAACCCGTCCATCACGAACTGAAGCTTTTAAAGCCCAAAGAAATCAAAGAACGCTCTGGACGAGTATGTCATCGGCCAGGAAAAAGCAAAAAAGACGATTTCCGTTGCTGTTTACAACCACTATAAGCGGATCCGCTCCCTGCATAAAGAGAGCGAAATCGAATACAGCAAATCCAATGTCCTCCTGCTCGGCCCCACCGGATCCGGAAAAACACTGATGGCCAGCACCCTTGCCACTATCCTCGATGTCCCCTTTGCCATCGCCGATGCCACGACCCTCACCGAAGCCGGCTATGTCGGAGAAGACGTCGAAAACATCATCCTGCGCCTTGTCCAAGCGGCAGACTACGATATCGCCCGCGCGGAAATGGGCATTATCTATGTCGATGAAATCGATAAGATCCGCAAGACGACCGGCAATGTCTCCATCACCCGCGATGTCTCCGGCGAAGGGGTCCAGCAGGCCCTCCTCAAAATCGTCGAAGGAACAGTCGCCAACGTTCCTCCCAAAGGCGGCCGCAAGCACCCCAATCAAGAGTATATCCGCGTCAATACCCAAAATATCCTGTTCATCGTCGGAGGAGCCTTTGTCCATTTGGAAAAAATCATCGCCAAACGATTGGGCAAAAGCACTATTGGATTCGATGCCGACGAAGACCCGCACATTCGATGCTCAATGAGATCAATTATCTCCTCTCCAAAGTCGAACCCGAAGACCTCATCTCATTCGGCATGATCCCCGAATTCGTCGGAAGGTTCAACAGCATCGCCAACTGCAATGAGCTCACGATCGACGACCTCGTCGAGATCCTCGTCAAACCCAAAAATGCGATCATCAAGCAATACCAGCATCTGTTCCACGAAGAAAATGTGATGCTGCGCTTTACTGACGACTCCCTCCGCGCCATGGCCGATAAAGCCAAAGAAACAGGCACAGGCGCCCGGGCATTGAGGATGATTGTGGAGAACTTATTGCTAGAACTGATGTTCGATGTCCCCTCAGACCCGACCATCAAAGAGATCGTGGTCGACAAGGATTGCATCTTAAAAAGAGAGCCCCCTCAAATCATACGGTCTCATACCGCATGATTTAAGGAGGCCCGATTAAAGATCGCTTTTAATTAAGTAAATCTTCGTTGTGCGACTGAACCTTCATTGCTCACCATACTATTGATCTGTCCGCCGGTCGCTCCCGCTCCTTTACAGAGTATCTGGATCGCATCGGAGTCTTTTTCCGTAGTCTTATCGAATGTCTCCACGCCTGTAGAAAGCTTTTCAATATCAGACTGTTGATTGCTCTGATAAAATTGCAATACGCTTTGCCCTGCTGAAGCGAGACCTTCCAACCCTTTGGTTGCCGTAGAGACTACTCTCGGCAATACAGAGGATTGATTGAGAACTGCATTACCAGCTGCGCTAAGAACCGCCTCGCCTGTCGATCCAGCGGCTCCAAATGTACTCGCGGCAGCAGCTATGGCAGGCGCTGCAGCAGCACCAAAAGAACCGGCCATCGCAAGAGCTGTCACGGTCCATTGCACATACGGCAGCCATTTTTGCACATCGGCCATTTTCTGCCCTTCTACCTCTTCTTGCTTAGCGTAGTCATTCATGCTGGAACTATAATGGTTAAGTACTTGGCTCAATTCAGCATAAGCGGCCGTCTGAGCCGCAATTCCTGTAGATAGCGCATTAGCTATCTGGAGCATTCCAGGAGGATCACTTGCTGGACCCGAACTGGAAGTATTTATTTTTTCAGTAATCATAATTATTCCTAATTAATTTGTTCTAAAGAGACCATGAGGTCATTTATTTCAGCTTCCCGTTTCGCATCGGCAGCATCGTCTTGCCTTGCTCTGAGAAGTTTTGCGAGCTTGTGTATTTGCTTGATGTATTTGTCTTCAAGGAGCACGGCAGGGCCCGCTTTGAAATTTTTGCCCTCAGGGAACGCATATTCCAATGTTCTGCCGCTACGGTCCGCTTTAAAGGCTGTGATTTGATCGCTTTTGACAGGCGACTTTGGATTCTGGTCAGTGATATTAAACCAGATCCACTTGCCTTCCATCGCATTGACATATTTATCAAATTCTTGCTTGTCCCAATCTTTAATCTCACGCCCAAACATTTCCATCGCTTTTAGAGTCGCATCCAGATTATAAGATTCCATATCGAATGTGACGACTTTGCCGCCGCCAAAATCCATCCAGATCTCATGCTTTACCAAAGTTTTTTCTTCGTTTTGACCATTGTCTATATGTTTCAAAACCTTGTATGACAAATCCAATTTTTCAATTTCAGTATGCCGGCCAGGAGTGGGTACAGTCACAGGCGCAGAGGTGGGTGCTGGAACAGGTGATACTGCAGGCATATTTTTTTCCTCTTTTTATAGTTAATATTACGCTCTTAACGATTCGTTCTGTTGGAACGGGTTGATATGCGAAAGATCTCCCACCGTCTTCCCGACAGAATCCGCCGCTGCCTTCGAAGCAGCTGCTGTTTTATCAAATGTTTCCTGTCCAGTTCTATTCACCTGTCCAGACGCTCGGCTGCCTTGAGTAGGCAATTGACTGAAAGCTTGTGATCCCGCTTGAATTACTGATCCAATTTGAGTGCTCCTTTGATTTTCCTGTTCGAGCGCTGCCTGTTCAGTTTTATGTTCACTGAGGATTTTTTCTTCCGAGGTGGAGTTTACAATATTATTGCTCTCGAGCTTTGAAGTGGACGTACCTAGATCAGGTTTCCTTGCAGCTACAGGAGTTTCAGGGGCAGGTTGTTCTGCTGTAGGTGCAGTAGCTGTAGGTGGAGTATTAGTGGGCGTTGCAAGAGTTTCTGGTGCTTGAACGTCAACTTGTAAAGTAGAGGAAGTTGCCGGGTCTGCCCGCGTTACGCCATTTGATGCATTTAGATTTACAGTAGCTTCAACGTCTGCAACAATTGGTTGCGAAGTTGAAACAGGGGTTTGTGTTTGACTTGCAGGTTGTGCAGCTTGAGGTTGAGTTTGTACGGCCGTTTGCCCACTAGGCTGTTCACGCACTTCAGCAACAACTTGGTCATTAGTTTCTGAAGAATTAGAACTATCTACTCGCTCCACTTTCACTTCGAGGGTTTCAGGGTTTTGCGTAGCGTTTGTGGCTGCTGAATTATCGCCTTTTATTTTACCAGCTGCATTTAGATTTGTCTCTTTCTTATACTCTGCGAGGTTTGTATTAGTTATTCCTTGCAGGTCTCTAATTTTTGCAGCATTTTTAACAGTTTCCTTAGCTTGGTAACCACCGGCTCCAGCTGTTCCAGCTGCACCAGCTGATTCGAATGCGCCTTCAATGATGGAAGCCCCAGCGGTACCGAACCCTGCGCCAATGCTGCTTCCAATATTTTTACTTTGAGCATCGATCATTTCACGAAGATAATCGTTTTCTTTCCCTATTAGCTCGGCTATTTTTGCAGCGACCCAGCCCTGTGCAAATTTTGAACATTTATTATCCATGAAATTAGCATAGTAATAATTGTCGCGTTGCTTATTTATTGCTTGTGTGTTATTTTCTGTCATTTTTTATTCCTTCTTTTAAATTTTATCCATCTTTTAACTTTTATTCATTGCCAATTATCTCAATTGTATACTCAATAATTGTCTCATCGCTTGGATAACTTGAGACGCCTGCTGACCAAGCGAAGTATCATTACTAGAAGCGTTCACAACGTTGGTTTGCGATCCTGAAGTGATTTGGTTGTTCGCTGCTTGTGAAACCGCGCTATAAAACTGCTGGACAATGTTCATCGTCGAGAGTTTGCCTGAATCGGGTGTAGAGGAGGTCATGAAGCTCCAGGGGTCTTGATTATTATTAATCATGCTCTGCGTTCCATAATACGATCCTAATCCACCACCGGCAGCGCCTGCAACTGCTCCAGCGATAACAAGGAAAGTAACAGGTAAAGCCGTACCAGCGGTCAAAACGGCGGCAACTACACCTAAAAGGACAGCGCCAATGAGCGCACATATGCCAACCGCTAATATATTAGGAGTTTTCGATTGGGTTATCTCAGTTGCATTTTTCTTTTCTTCAGCAGCTGAGTCTTGAAGAATTAAGTTTTGCGCTTTTTGCTGATCTTCCCAGCCGACCATGATTTTGCTATTCTGGTTCATCTCCGTTGTCGCAAAGGTCGTGTATGTTGCGAGAATACTCTGATTCCAAGCATCGAACTTGGGTTCTTCACCGGAAGAAGTGCCTTTGTGCATCTTGCCGCTTACCGCTTTAGTGAACTGAAGGAGACTCTCTTGAATTTTAGACAAGTCGGATTGAACTTGCGCCAAAAGCTTTGCCTTTTTCTGCAGGCGGCATTTCGTTTAATTTTTTCTGAACAGAGGCAATCTGCTCCTCCAAAGAATTCACCGGCACCTTTACTAAATCGGATGCGGGCAGAGGATTTTTTCTCGCACGTCTTTCTTTAATAACGTGATCATTTCCTTGATCTGAATTTTTGACTTGTTCCTCATGGGCAAAGTGATGACGAATGTGAAGCAGTGGGATCACTTTGTCTGATTGAGGAGTTATTGCAACTTTTGCTGCCATATTATTACCTTATTTATTGAGTTTTTTGGTTAGTGACCATTTGAGTTTTTTGTGCTCCAGCGGATTGCAGAATTTGCTGTCCCGTATTATCGAATCCCTGCAGAAGCTGCATCAGAGATTGAACTCTTGTCGTATCTTGTTGAGACTGGCCGCTAGTCACGCTCTGGCTAGAATCGCCGTCTCCCCACCATGTTTTTAGATGGTCTGTCACATCTGAGCCACCAGCAACTGCTTTTGGGTTTGGGGTGGGTGTCGTATGGTTGGCGTCATAGTGTTCTGCCGCGAGATATAGGACGTCTTGGATGAATGCTGGTTGTTGCGAAGGATTCTTAGGATCTGGATCTGGGTTTATGTTGCCGCCCCAAAAGATAAGATCTTTACCGAAATTGAATGAGTCTGGAATCTTCCCATCATTGGGAATCCCATTGACACGTTTCCATCTATCTGGATCTACTTTAGTGTCGCCATTCAAGTCTTTTTCAAAACCGTCAACTTGGGCAATGACCATGAGCAGATCCGGGTCTGTTTTTGCAGCTTCTTTGAGTTTTTCAAAGTCACCTCCATTTTCAGTTCTATCGCCGAATAATTTCTTATAGGCATTTTGGAGATCTTGCAATTCTTTTTTAAGGCCAGGATCGTTAGGATTGGGGTTGGGGTTGTTACCAAGCTCGCTTTCAATTTTACTCAAAATCGAATCAATGGTGATAATATCTGACTGTACACCGCAAAGTTCTTGATATTGCTTTGTGATGCCCGAGACGCTCTGTGAGGCAACGTCCATCGCTCCAGTTCCATTCGGGTTGGACATCACCAACGCAACGATCAGCTCGAGCGAGAGGCCATGATGCGCCCATTGTTCAACTTGATACCATAAAGGCTCATGACCTGGAGGCCAAGGCCATGGAATATTACCTACCTGAACTTGAGAAGGATCTGTGTTTGTCATATTTTTCCCTTATTTATTAAGATCGGACCCATTTATTATTTTTAATGGATCTTTTCTTAGATTTTTTATTTTTTACTAATTTATTTAAGTCATCTTTATGCATTTGTAATTCTTGCTGCGCTGTAAGGATTTTCTCCCTCATTTCAGGAGAATTCTCGATGTAATGCTTGAGGACCAGCTTCAAATCTTCGTCGGAGATATTCAGTTTCGCTCTCATATGCTTGTAATGGGCGAGCATGAGTTGGCGTAAATATTTCACCTTAGTCAGAGCTATCCACTTTTCTTGCTGAGTCCCATGCTTCAAGACATCATTGAGCTCTGCAAGGAGAGTATTGGTCAGGCCAATAACGTTCTCGAAAGAGGAGGATTGGGTTTGTTTCTTTGCTAACATCGGAATATCCCTTTATTTATTATCTGTATTGCCAAACTTGATCCCTTCAAACAATTTCAAGTCGGCTTCAATACTTTTTTGCAGAGCTTTGTCACTTGTAAGCTCTTCACCGCATATCGAGTTGAGGAGATCGTTTGAGCTTGAAGCTTCTTTCAAATACTTGACAGCCTCGCGATTGTTTTTCAGATTGTCATGATGTATGTTATTTTGATCGTTGCTGATTGCATTTTTATCATTCTTAATTGCGTCTTCATCATGATTAACGTTGTCTTGCATCATGTCGACGTCGTGGCGTGTTTTCAGGCAAGCAATCTCGACAACGTCAATAGCGACCGATAATCCGGCAATAGCGAAAGCAAGGTCAACTCTCCAAGGCTGTTCTCTGAGGGTCTGTATATCTTTATTGTCCTGTGTTATGAGATTGTTCAAGTTGTCTTCATTTGCATTATCGGCATTTTGGCAATCTCCCAAAGCCGATTCCGATGCAGCTAGGCCTTGCGTGTCTTTATTAAGTTGATACGTATCATTATTAAGCTGGCGGACGTCTTGGTTCAGCTTGTCGATCTCATCTTGGTCTGGGCCTTTGTATGAATTGACATCGTTTAATTCGTCGTTGATCCAGGCCTTGAGCTCAGTCTTTGAGGCGGGGGCCGCTGTGTCCATTTGCTCCAGGAATCGCTTGATTCGGGCGATGGCTGATGTGTCGTCCGATGACCCTGTAATAATTTCCTGAACCGCGTTGGCGAGATCTTGCTCTAGAAACTTCTGGTCGCTGTCTTTTTGCGCTGCCCGCTTTTTTTGGGTGACCGCGTCGTCCTCTCCTCCCATTAAAGCGACGAGCAGTTCGTAAGACGTATTCTGCGCATTGACGCCTGGCGAAGATGCTCCATTAGTTGAACTTTGCATATTAGACCTATTTATTATTAATTAACTTTGAGGGTTCATAAATCTTTAGGTTTGACCAGTGAATATATTCCCTCAAACTTTATTTTATACCAACCAAGGTATTTTTTCACTTAAAAAGAATATATAATTATTAAATTGTCCTTAAATAGTTAATGAATAAGGATTAAGGATTAGAGGGTGAAGAGGATTATTTAAGTGATTTAGGATGAGGTGGTTAAATTGTCACAACTTCGCAAGTGATTGATTATCAATCAGGGACGCAGCCACTGGGACTTCTTTGACTTCTTCCCTTTTTTCTCCTCTTTGGCGGGGGGAGAGGCGATCGGGCCTCCTTTGGAAAGCTCTTGAATAACCTTGGATAGGTCTTGCCCTGCTTCGGAAATCTTCTGTCTAGATTCTTGGATCTGCTTCCACTGCTCAGGGGTGAAATTGGAGGGATTCTCAGCATAGGACATCAGCTGCTCTTCGGAAAGCCCGGAGCGTTCGGTGATTTTTTTAGTCTCAGCGATCATCTGTTTGTACATTTCGGCCATCATGGTCATGGCCTCTTTTTTCTCTTCTGGATTGCCGGTTTCCATTTGGGCTTTTAGATGCTGGAAGAATTCTAAAGATTGGCCGAACACTTCTTCGAGATTGATCTGTTTTCCCTCAGCCCCTTCCTGAAAAAGCTTGATCAATCGGTTAAATTCATCTTTCAGCATAATTACACCCTCTTCTATTAACTCTATTATAAACAATCTGAAATTCATTTGTCATAGTTTTAAAATTACCGGCGCTTTATTCACAGGCAAACTAAAGACGTAACAATTTCATTAACAAGAGTTTATATTCACAATTTTTTTGATTTGATTTTAACACTTTAAATGATTAAACCTTTGGGGAGTGAGTGAGTTTTTCCACCACGGGAGTCCGCCTTGTTAGAACAACTGATTAAAACGTTGGCTGAAGAATTAGAATTTGAAGAACTTCCTAAAAAAGAGGAAGGGGATATTTATTTCGTCTCTTTAAATCCTCAGATGACTTTCCGCGTGCAACAATTGGACCCGGGAATCTCGTTTTGGGCGAAAATAGGCGCTTGCCCCATCCCTAGAAGGGAAGAGCTGTTCATTTTATTGATGAAGGCGAATTTTTTGGGGCAAGGAACAGGCGGCGCCGCGATCGCTTTAGATGAAAATGAGAATTTCTTGACACTCTCTTCCGTTTTACCGTATGACATGAACTATAAAATGTTTAAGGATGCGCTTGAAGACTTTGCAAATTATCTCGACTACTGGAGAGAAGAGCTCATCCGTCACAAGAAACATGCTGAAGAAAATATACTCTGAGAATTAAGGATATCAAATGGCTGGCTATCTCATCGCTGAGGAAGGTCCTCTTGCGGGACTTGTCGTCCGCTTTGAAGAAGGGGAAGAATGGATTTTGGGGCGCGATCCCGATGAGGTCTCCATCGTCCTAGAAGATCCGATGGTCTCCCGCAAACATGTCATCTGCCGATTGACGGCGGAAGGCTACATCCTCGAAAATTTAAGCTCGGTCAATCCCGCCACGCAAAATGGCAAGGTGATCACAGAGCCTGTCTTACTGCGCGAAGGGGATATTCTGCAGATCGGCAGCACTTTTTTCCGCTTTTCGGAAAAAACGCCGAGCCTTGCGAACCTTCGAAGAAATCCATCCTCCGTTAGAAGCGGAGGTCGTCGAAGAAAAAGAAGACCTTTCGTCGGTCAACGTCGAAGCAGGCGGAGAAGTGCGCTGGCTGCTCAAAGTGATCTCAGGGCCCAATAGCGGCGCGGAATTCGCGCTGCAGCGAGGCTCCACCTACATTCTCGGAAAAGACCCCAACCTCTGCGATATCGTCTTTCAGGATTTGAGCGTCTCCAGTCAGCATGCCCGCCTGATCGTCGATGAGGAGAACCAGATCTTCATCGAAGATTTAGGCAGCCGCAACGGCGTTCTTGATCAACGGCGAGCTGATCACAGAAAAACACCCGTCTCTTCTCAAGACCTCGTCGCTTTGGGAACGACCTCTTTCTTGATGATCGACCGGGAACAAATCCACGAGACGATCATTTCTCCGCCGCTGTTCGCTGCCCATTAAGGTCGAAGAAGAGGCAGCCTGCACCCGTCTGCTGAAGTGCAGCTGCCGTGAAAAGCGCGACTGGAAAGAGATGGTCATCCCGAAAAAACATCTCATCTTTGGCGGGATTCTTCGTCCTTGGCTCTGATCGCTGGCGTTGCCAGCATGATGGCTCTGTTTAAGACCGAGACTGTCGTCGTCACAATGCCCGATGAATCGGAGACGATCAAAAAAGCGATTGCCGGTTTGATGATATCCAATTTTCTTACAATCCTGCGAACGGCAAAATCTTTTTGGTCGGCCACGTCCTTACCGCTGTCGACAAACAAGAATTGCTCTATAAGATTCAACAACCTCCCTTTTGTCAAATCGATCGACGACAATGTCGTCGTCGATGAGTATGTCTGGGAAAATATGAATGCGCTCTTGATGACCAATCCCAATTGGATCGGAGTCTCGATCTACTCCCCAACGCCCGGAAATTTGTGATGCGCGGCTATCTTGCAGACTCTAGACCAAGCGCAGCGCTCGCCGACTACATGAATCTGAATTTCCCTTATCTCGACAAGCTGGAAAATCAAGTCGTCGTCGAAACGAATTTGCAGACGCAGATCCAAAGCATGCTGGTGGCCAAAGGGTTCAGCGGCGTGACACTTCCAGCTCAGCAATGGAGAACTCGTGCTGGCCGGGCGGGTCGATCAAAAGCAATCGCGCGCTTTTCACGATACGGTCGATCAGCTCAAAGCGCTCAAGGGTGTGCGCATGGTGAAAAATTTTGTCATCTTCACTAGCGCCGAAACTTCGCGGATCGATATTTCATCGCAATATCAAGTCTCGGGCTATTCGAAAAAAGATGAACAGAATATGTTCATCGTGATCAACGGGAAAATCTTGAGCATCGGCGATGACCATCGATGGAATGACGATCACGAGCATTCTGCCAAAGATGGTGCTGCTCGAAAAAGATGGATTAAAATTTAGAATTAACTACAATCTGCAATAAATTACAATATCCGTAGGGGTGAAAGGTTATGTTTGGATTAGAAAAAAAAGGAAGAGCGCTCTTTGAATTCGATCTGGAAAAAGATCTAAAGCCAATCCTTCAAAAGCAAAGATCTGCTCAAAAGCAGTCGAAGACCGAATTCAAGAGATTAAAAACACCTTGAGACAAGGCACTGAATCGGAAGATTTCGACAAGCTCGGCATTCTGCTCCACGGCTATGCGGCGCTGCAGAAAGTATTAACCGAATCGCCAATAAGAAATAATAGAAAAGAAGGAGATAATCAAATGGCGCGAATCGCAATGGGCTACCATATCATTTAGCACCCTGATCAAACAATACATCGCCCTTCAGAGTAAAGTGATTTCTCAAGTGCGCGCTGTCGCGAGCCGAATCTCTGCGGCGACGCCGGGTAAATTCTTGCTGCTGCAATTCTCCATGAGCCAAGTGACCCAGATCGGCGAATCGATCTCGAACTTGATCTCGCAGGTGCAGTCGGTCATCAACAACATGGTGCGAAACCAAAAGAGTCTCGTAAACTAAAAATTTTAAAATTAAGGTTGCAAATATGGGACAGCTTCAAAAATACAAAAAAAGATCAATTTCATCTTACTGGCGGAAGCGGGCTTTATCGCCATCAATCAAGCGGATGAAGATGCAGCGATCAAATTATTCAAAGCCTCTGAACTGCTCGATCCCGACAATGTTCTCCCCAAAATCGGCATGGGATATATGCATCTTTGCAAACTCGAGCTCAAACAAGCGGCAAAGATATTCGAAGAGATTCTGGCCAAAGATCCCCATAATGAAATGGCGCAAGACTTTCTTGGGCCTGAGCCTATCGCTTAACCCAGCAGAGATCGTCAAAGGGGAAAAAGTCCTGGAAGAATCTGCTCAAAAATGCCAAAGATCCCATGGTCAAAAACCTCGCTAATAGCGCCTTGGAATTTGTGGAAAAATTCGTGAAAAAAGCACCCTCCCCCGCTAGCCGGTCCAATGCAAAAAGGCCAAATAAAGAGAATTTGGATAAAGGCATGAGCAGCTTTGCCCTGCTTTTTACTCCCCTAGAGACCATGACAAAAGGCAATTCTATGTTATTTTTAGAGTAAGGCCTCCTGAAGCTGTGCGACTTATGGCCTGCCCCAAATTTTTTAATAAAATGTTAGAGAGTATTCCATGGTTGACAAGCCTTTACCCGGAGATATCGAAGCATCCAGGCCGCATTTTCCATACATCACGCATCGGAGAAGGCGCCGGTGAAAGAAATGGCGCGTTCCCACCCAGCCCTTTTCCTCATTTATGAAGGCGCGGGATCTCCGATGGCAGACCGCCGGAAAATCGTCCGATGATCTCTCCTTTTGGGCTGATGCAAGGGACCAGCCTCCTCTTGCTCAAGCGCCGACGATGGACACTCTGCTCGCGCAAGTCAACAACGTCCAAAGCACGATGGGCGATATCAACTCACAATTGAATACTCCCAATCTCAAACTCAAATCCTCGACAAAATACCTGGTTAAAAACAAGCTCACCGACGCCAATGACAATTTGCGCACGGCCAATCCAAAATCGGTGCAGATATCCCCGAAGAGACCGATCCTTCCGCAATTTCAAGGCCCTTTGGGCAGTTTTTTTCGCTTATCTCACCGATGGACAAGCACAGATGGAAGCGGCCAAAGCAGCAACTGCAAAACCTCAAAGACAAAGGGACGAGTATTTCCCCGGGCGATTTTCTTGCTGATCCAGGTCAAACTGAATAAAGCGCAGCAGGTACTCGAATTTACCTCCGTCCTGCTCCAACGCTGTGTCCGATCTTAAACAGCTGATGCAAGTCCAACTCTAAGAAGAGTGCGTCCATGGACCAGCTTATTTTTATCGCTCTGACAGGAGAAACCCTCTACACCCACTAAGACAAGTAAATCTATGGAATCAGCCTCCCAATTTTGAAAAGCTGATCACCCATCTCGACGAGCTCGAGCTGACGACCGTCCACGGCCGGATCACCGAAGTGGTCGGCATGCTGATCAAAGCCGTCGTCCCCCAGGTCAAAATGGGAGAAGTCTGTCATGATCAAGCGCGATGGCGAGCCCCTCGATGGCAGAAGTTGTCGGCTTTACGCGCGAAGAAGTCTTTCTTTCCCCTCTTGGAGAGATGTACGGGCATTGGCCCTTCTTCCGAAGTGATCCCGCTGCGCATGCCGCTGCATATCAAAGTCGGCCCAGGGCTTCTCGGGCGCGTTCTAAATGGCTTGGGAAAACCCCTGGACGCAGAGACGAAAGGCCCCCTCGATCGTCGAAGAGAGCTTTCCCGTCATCGGCCCTCCTCCCGATCCTCTAAAACGGCAGCTGATCAAAGAGCCCATTTCGGTCGGCGTCCGCTGCATCGATGGCGTCTTCACCTGCGGCAAAGGGCAGAGGATGGGCATTTTCGCCGCTGCCGGCGGCGGTAAATCGACCCTGCTCGGCATGATCGCCCGCAATGCCAAAGCCGATGTCAACGTCATCTCGCTGATCGGCGAGCGCGGACGCGAGGTGCGCGAATTTTTAGAGAACGATCTTGGCACCGAAGGGATGGCCCGCTCGGTCGTCATCGTCTCGACTTCCGATCAAGCCGCCCAGCTCCGCATCAATGCCGCCTATGTCGGCACAGCGATCGCCGAATATTTCCGCGAGCAGGGCAAGACCGTCATTTTGATGATGGACTCGGTCACCCGTTTTGCCCGAGCTTTGCGGGAAATCGGCCTTGCGGCCGGAGAACCTCCTGCCCGCGCCGGATTCACCCCTTCTGTTTTTGCAACCCTGCCCCGCCTGCTTGAGCGATCGGGCAACTCCGACAAAGGGCTCGATGACCGCCTTTTACACCATCCTTGTCGCCGGAGATGATATCAATGAACCTGTCTCCGATGAGACGCGCTCCATCCTCGACGGCCACATCATCCTCTCCTCCGAGCTCGCCCGGCAATACCACTACCCCGCCATCGATGTCCTCGCCTCGATCAGCCGTATCCTCACCCATATCGTCGATAAAGAGCATCTGCAGCTCATCGGAAAAATCCGCGAAGTGCTCGCCAACTACAAGAAAAACGAGCTCCTGATCCGCATCGGCGAATATAAGCCCGGCTCCGACAAAGGCGCTGACTTTGCCATCAAATACATCGACAAAGTCAACCGCTTCTTAAGACAGCAAGTCGATGAGAAATCGAGCTTTGAAGAGACGCTTGCAGCAACTTGAAAGCACTGTTTAGATAATGGAAGACGAATCCTCCACGGCAGTATCCCCTCGAACAAATCGCGATCATCAAACAGAAAAAGCTCGACGAGGCAGAAAAGAGTCTGCGCGAGAAAAAAAGATGCTCTTGAAAAAGAGCAGGAAAAACTCGCTGCCGTCGAAAAAGAGCGGGACGAAGTCAAAGACCACCGGTTTGCCAAACTCACCCAGCTGCGCGAAAAAATGGACGAAGGCGCCCCTTCCGACAAGATCCAGCAGATGCGCTACTATCTCAAAGTCGTCGATGAAAAGCTCAAAGCAAAAGAGATAAAGTCAAAGAACAGCAAAAACACGTCGAAACAGCCAAACAGAACGTCGAAATCGCCCGCATCGACCTGGTCAAAAAACAACAAGACGTCGAAAAAATGCAGATGCACCGCAAAGAATGGGAAAAAGAGATGCATGCCATTGGCGAACACAAAGAAGCGATCGAAACCGATGAAATGGGCTCGGCTCTTGCACCAGCGCAGACAGATCACCTCTAAAAAAACTCGCCACGCCTCAAAGAAAAAACACCATTCGTAACGATGTGAACGATGGAACGATAGAAGAAGAAAAAAATATCGTTCCTATCGTTACATCGTTTCCATCGTTGATGCTTTACATTTGCCGCCCTCAATTGTATAGATGAGTTAAGGAAACCACTTTTTATGTCAGACGTGAGTAAAATTGAAGGGCCATCAGGACCGCCGGAGAGTCAGGGGAAGAAAGATAAAGCTGCCGTCGATGCGGAGAAGTTCAAAGAAGCGATGCGCCGCAGGGTGACGGAAGTCAGCCAGGTAGATCCTGACGAACAGAAAAAACGGAAACGGCGCGAAGAAGCTGAAGAAGAAGAGCCTGTAATCGCAGAAGGCCCCTCGACGCCTCCCTCGCAAGTGGCGCCCTTTTCTCTGGAAGAGCCGGGGAAAAAAGTGAGCCCGATGGGAATGGAAGGCAAAGGGATTTCCCCTCTGGAATCGGGGGAAAAAGCGATGATGGCCTCGCCCCCATCGCCCGCGTATTTGCAGACTCCTTCTGCGGAGGAGATGGCGGACGATTCCGGCCTGCTCGAAGAGGAATCGTTTATTGAAACTTTCCCTGCCCCACCTGAAAGAGCTCCCCCTCCTACTTTTACAGAGGCGATGATCCCTTCTGCGCCTCCCCCGGCGGAACAACCTCGACAGGTGGAAAGAAGACCTGAATCCACTCCCCCGCCGACCGAAAAAAAACGACGGGTCCCTGCCGAGACTGCTGCAGAAAAAGGGATTACCGCACCAGAACTCGAGGGCGTCAAGCTGTCCAAAGTAGAGTCGAAGGGATTTTTTGAACAGTTGAAGAAGGAAGAAAAGGCCGAAGAATTGGAAAAAGAGGCCGAACTGCAAGGGGGTGCACCTGCGCCGCCGCCGCCTGCTGCCTCTATTTCTGAATTAAAAAAAGAAGAAAAAGTGGAAGAAAAGGGGCTGGAAATGGGCGGAATGCCGGCTGCCGCGGGAGAGTTGCCAGGACCTGCGGTCCTTCCTCCTGCTCCTGAGACTCTGCCCCCTTATGCGAATTTACACCCGCAAGTGATGGAAATTTTTGACAGAATGGTCGGCGTCATGACGGTGATGACCATGTCTGGGATGACGGAAACAACAATTACTTTAAATGCCCCTCAATTTGCTTCTTCTGTTTTTTTCGGGAGTCAAATTATAATCAGGGAGTTTAGCACCGCTCCCCGAGCATTTAATATACAACTCAATGGGACGCCTCAGGCAGTAGCACTTTTTCAAGGCAATGTCGATGATTTGATGGCGGCTTTTTCGGCCGGCAATTATAATTTCCGTGTCAACCGCCTTGAAACTGGCTATTTGACCGAACGTCCGCTCTTTAAACGTAAAGAAAAGGCCGGGGAAAAAGAAAAGGATACAGGAGATAGCCCGCAATGAGTATTACATCGCCTCAAGAAGTTTTTCGCAGACCTAACACTCAATCTCAGGAAACAGTGAGGCCTTCTTCCTCTCCCCATAGCCGCCGTTTCAAGGAGCTGTTAGAGGTAGAAGCGATCGACGAAAAACTCCATGAAAAAAAGGAAGAGGAAAAAATGATCGATGGGCTCCCCTCTGCGCCTTTAGCCATTGTCTTTTCCAATATTATTTCCCCTTCTTCTGCCGTAGCAGGCCCTTCCTCTATTTTATCTGCGGAGATGGAAGCTCTGTTTGAAAAAATGGCGTCCAGCATGATCATCATGAGCTCTTCCGGGGAAACGGAAACGACGCTGCTGCTCGATAACCCCTCTTCTATGTTTAATGGAACAAAGATCACAATCCGCGAGTTCAGCACCGCGCCAAAAGCTTTTAATGTCGAGATCACCAGTTTTTCTCCGGCAATCCAGGCGATCGATGCGAGCAAAAATGATCTTTTGTCTGCTTTTCAAAATGGAAAATTTAACTTTTCCATCCATCGTTTCGAAACGCATCTTAAGCATGAAGAGCGCCCCGTTTTCCACAGAAAAGAATCAGATCAGGGCAGCCAAGAAGAAAAGGGAGGCCGTGACGAATGACTGCTGCGCCCCTTAACTGGATCCAAGAGATCCATCAAGCTGTGATGGAAGCAAAACAGATCCCCCTTCATGGATTCTCCCCAGTTTTTCCTTGGGAAGAAATTTCGCAAAGGATCGCCGCATTGTTCGAAACCGAGCAACTGAAAATGTATCCTCGCGGCACCCAATTTTTAACGGGAAATGCGATCACCGAAGGGTTTGGGGCGGGCTTCATTTCGATTGCCTTAGAGATGGCGCCTTTGCCCGGCCAAGTTTTCTGGATCATGGCAAAAGACGATGTCGCCAGGATCACTGCATTGGCTTTGATACCTGGAAATGGAAAAGGATTTTCGTCGCAGAAGTTTCAAGAGGGATTTTATTATTTTTTAGCGACTCAAGCCCTCCAGATTGTCAACTCTCTTAAAACCTTTGGCGACCTCGCTCCAAAAATAGGAACAGCAGGAGCTTTGCCCCACGAAGAATCGCTTTGCATCGATGTCGAAATCAAAGATTCCAAACAAGCATTTTGGGGGCGGCTTGTCTGCCCCGCGGCTTTCCATCAAGCGTTTAAAGCCCATTACAGTAAGCAGGAGCCTGCCTCGCTGACCAGCGCCATGGCCAAACAGATCGATGTTTCTCTTTCTCTAGAAGTTGGGCGAACCGTGCTTTCTTATGCAGAATACAAAGGGATCTCCGTGGGAGATTTTGTCCTTTTGGACAGATGCACATTTGATCCGAGCCTACATAAAGGGACCGTTCTTATAACGCTGGGGCAGACCCCTCTTTTCCGTGCCCGTATCAAGGAAAATAGTTTAAAAATTGTCGATTACGCTTTTTATCGCGAGGAGCAAATTCCCATGAATGACAAAACGCCCGGCGGCGAAGAAAACCCTGAAGAATTTGAAGCAGAGGAAACCTCCCAAGCAGGCCCTGAAGAGGATCATCTTTGGTCTCCTTCTCCCAATGGGGAGCAAATGGACGAAAAGATGATTGAGACCGGTGAAATTCCCATGACTTTGACAGTCGAGGTCGCTAGGGTGCGCATGAATCTCGAAAAACTCTTGCAGCTTGCTCCCGGCAATGTCTTGGAACTGCCTGTTAAGCCAGAATATGGGGTCGATCTAACCATCGGCGGGAAAAAAGTCGCCAAAGCAGAACTGATCAAACTGGGCGAAATGCTCGGAGTTAAAATCTTGCAAATCGGCGAATAAACCCAGGCCTTAAGGCCTGGGTGAACTTCGTTCTTTAGCCCAACATTGTTTTGAAAATACCCGGCCCTTAAGGGCCGGGTTTCCGCCGGGGGACGGATCACACATGGCAAGAAATTCATTTTATAAACAGAATACCTTGCCTGAGCTTATTTCCAGCGAAGAGGAATTCCCTCTGCCGTCGATGATCGGCCCTTACAAAATTGAAAGCCTCTTTAGCAAAGGCGGCATGAGCCTCCTCTATCTTGGACTTGATCCGGAGACGAAAAAGGCCCTCATCATCAAAGTCCTTTCCCCTTCTTATGTCACCCACCCCGAAGCTGTCGGAAGATTTTTAAAAGAGGCCAAAGTCATCGCATTGAGCAATCATCCCAACATTGTCAAGCTGTATGGGCAGGGAGAATGGGAACAAGGACTCTATATCGCGATGGAACTAATCCATGGCATCTCATTGAAGCAATTCATCATGTCGCAATCGCTCTCCATGCGCCGCGCTCTCGAGATCGTCCTCCAGGTTGCCTTTGCCCTTTTACATTTTCACTCCCATGGCGTGATCCATCGCGATCTGAAACCCGAAAATATTTTGATCACCGAAGAAGGAGAGACTAAAGTCATCGATTTCGGCATCGCTCAACTGCACGAAGAAAAAGAAAAAACGTCGGCCAAATTCTTAGGCACTCCCAATTACATGAGTCCCGAACAAAAAGAGGACCCTTCATCTGTCACCTTTGCCACCGATATCTATTCTCTGGGAGTGATCCTCTATGAACTGATCTTAGGGAAATTGAGCTACGGGATCATCCATTTGATAGAACTTCCCAAAGGCGTCAAAAAAATCGCTGCAAAAGCCTTGGCAGTTTCTCTTAAAGAGCGATATCAGAATATTTCGGAATTTGTCCACGACATCTCGCAATATCTGCAATCAGGGGAATTGGACAAAGAGCGTCCGGGGACCGACCAGGCTAAAGAATTGAACGAACGGATCCAAAAGGCTAGCCTTAGCCTCTCTCCTATTGCCTTGCCCACTTGGCCGCAAATCGACGTCGGGGTGATCAAAGGCCGCGGCCTGCAGCAGCTTGGCCTCTATTACGATCTCTTCCGCCTGCCGAACAACACCTTTCTGATTCTGATCGCCAGCACAAAATCGGCTTCGATCGAGTCCGCCATTTCCATCGCGATTTTGCGCGGGATGGTCCGCATGCAGCTCGGGGAATTCACTCCTTCGAGCAAAGCGATGTTCAAGCCGGTTGTTTTCATCGAAAAACTCAACCGGTTGATCTGCGAAGACGTTTTTGGAGAGAAGTTCGCCTTGAACCTAGTACTTCTAGACCCGTTAAGAGACCAAGCCACTTACCTTGCTTGTGGGTTCGATGCCCTTTTGCATGTTCCGCAAGGGCAGACCACCATCAGAAAACTTGAGTCCGAAAACGACCTATTGGGGACCTCCGCTACCGCGGAATTCTCGGAAACCACGGACAATTGGAATATCGGCGATACCTTGATCCTCCATTCTTTTGTAGTTCCTCCGGAGGCCAAAGAAAAAGAGCAATGGGACCTTGCCTTCAGCGAAGCGATCGAAGAAAATCTCCTCCTCTCGGCCCAAAGCCAGGCCGAGGCCATCTATAAGAAACAGGTAGTCCAACCAGCTTTTTCCTTAATCACTTATCCCAAAGCCTTAATCTCTATCCAGCGGATCATTTAACCCCTCTTCGTGATCGTAATTACTAACGCCTTATTTCCGGTGAAATAAGCGCAATTTTCAGGGACATCAATCAAAATCTCTTCTTCGTGAAATTCGAGGTTGGGGTTCGTGATAATCTCGTTCACAAATTTCTCGTCTTGATACTTGGATGTGGGGCTGCTTAAAAAACAGGAAAATCGCGCATTGATGCGCATATGAGAGGACAGGCACTGGTTCAGAAAGGTGAAGAGGCGTTCATTGGGACCCGATGATGACTTTTGTTCTGAGGGTTCCAATAGTGCATTGATTTCTTCCCTCGACAACTTGTTCTCTAAACGGTTTAAGATCTCAAGCATCTGCTTTTCCGAAATTTGCCCGCGGGTGCAAAGTTCTTTTAAAAATCGGGCAAACTGCAAAACCTGTTGTTTTTGTTCGAGAGGAACTTCGCCAATTAAGCCTTGGAGATCTTCATCGGAATACTTGATTTCCGTCAAAAAGGGCAGCGTGTCCTCAACCTCTTTCAAAACTTGCTCCCCTTTTTTTATCAGCAAATGGGACTGCACGCTCTCTTCCTGCATTTTTTGCAGCTCTTGCTCGCTTTGCAAGGGATAATCGTCGAAAAAGATGCAATCGAATACGCCTAAAGCTGGCAAGGCATGCTGCCAGGAATCTTCAATGATAGTGACATTAGGATAGCGTTTAGCCCATGCGCGAGCGCGCTTTGCCACTTCGGGATGATATTCGATGATAGTATGGCTTTTGGGATGGTAGGTTTGAATGCGCTCCGCAGAATAGCCTAAACCAAATCCCACTTCGAGGACATCGCCAAAAGGCTTGAGGGCATCGATGCAAGCGTGCATGTATGGCTTTTCCCATTCCATCATCACTTGGAACTTTCCGTCTTTGAGCAATACCTCTTTTCCATGCTCGTCTTTTTTGTATTCCATCCTGCAAGTGATAAAAATCTTGGGTCATCTGATGAAACTCCGTTTACAATAATCCAAAAAGTATTTTAGGATTCTCAACAAGCATTTTAATTTTTACGTTTGAAGCTTTGAAAAACATTTTTTCAAATCCGGTGCGGATCGCCTCATGGATAATAATGACATTAGGGTTTTGTAAGCTATGAAAGAATTTCGGAAGCGATACTGGTATGAAATTGCCCTCTGTGCCTCCCTTTTTCCTCTGATCTATTCGCCTTTTGCCTACACGGCAGATGTCGAGGTGGCAG
Source organism: uncultured Verrucomicrobiae bacterium (assembly GCA_963698815.1). Taxonomy (GTDB): domain Bacteria; phylum Chlamydiota; class Chlamydiia; order Chlamydiales; family Rhabdochlamydiaceae; genus CAJCIW01. The sequence continues at coordinate 53,107 of CAVOSF010000005.1, read as the reverse complement.
AAAATCCTGTGATCGCTGCCAGCGACCATCCAAACGTCGATGTGGACAAAGACACATATACGGTCAATTTTAACAATATTGCGATCATCGAATTCATCCGTTTTGCCAGCAAAATCACTAATTTGAATTTTGTTTTCGAAGAGGGCGATCTTCAGTTTGCTGTGACGGTTGTCTCAGAAGAGGCGGTCTCTGCGAAAAATGTGATGTCCGCACTATCCCAAGTGCTTCGCATGCACGATTTGACGTTGATCGAGCAAGACGGCAATGTCTTGATCACAAAAAGCAAGAACGTCAATCAAATCGCCCCGATTGTCTCAAGCGACCTTCCCGATTCGAAAGCGGCCAATTCTGCCCTCATCACACGAGTGTTCCGCTTGAAAAATGCCAATGTGAACACCATCGCGGGCATTATCCGCCCGATGTGCTCTGCTGCGGCGCTGATCGAAGTCTCTATTGAAACGCGGCAGCTGATCGTGACCGACGTGACGACAAGCGTCGAACAGATCGCTTCCCTTTTAACAAGCCTCGATGCCCCGCATACGCCACTCGATGTCGAGAATTATGTCGTTAAAAACATCCCTCCCCAAGATCTGATTGCGATGACCCAGCAGATCCTCAATCCCTTTACGGAGGGCAACCCGCTCATTTTGGTTCCCCAAAACGAGACCAATTCCATTTTTGTCGTCTCTACTCCCTATCTGATCGAACGGGCAATGACGGTGATGGAAGATTTAGACCATCCAGCTAAATCGGTCGTGATCAGCCGGCAATCGATGACTGGAAAAAATATCTTTATGTACACAACAGTCAATCGTTCTGCGGACGAGCTGTTGCGGGAATTAGGGCAGGTCAATAAGCAACTCAAAAGTATCGGGGGGCCAAAGACGCCTCTGCAAATTGCCATCGACAGCGCCAAACCGATCCAGGACACCAATTCTTTGATGTTCGTTGCCGATGCTGATACAACTGTGACTTTAAAAGAGATTCTATCATCCCTCGATGTCAACCCCGGACAAGTCCGTGGAAGCCACCAGGCACAAGCAAAATCATCCTTTTTGGTCTATAACCCTAAATTTCGTTCAGGGACAGAGCTCCAAGAAGAACTCACGGAAATTGGTCAAAAATTGGAAGATTCCGGTCTCGCAGATCCTTCCTTTTTGCAAACGCTAGAGTCGATGAAATGGGTCTCAAGCACCAACTCTTTAGTCTTTACTGGAGACCCGAAATCACTTGCACATGTGAATAGTTTGCTTGCCGAATTCGACTCCTCCGCAGCTGCCGCAGCAGGCGCCCACGCTTTCTTAATTTATAAACCGAAATACCTTTCCGCCCAAGACATCGAAGCGGCTTTGACGGATCTGTCTGCAGATTTAGAAAAAGCAGGACTTAAAGATCCCGTACTTTTTCAAACTTTGCAATCGATGCGTTACGTTCCTCAGACTGACTCCTTGCTCTTTACAGGCAGTCAAGATGGACTTGATAAAGTTCAAAATTTGATCAATGGAATTGATACCAGCACGGCCTTGGGCGCTATTCAGCGTATCGGAAACCTCACCTTTTATTTGTACAAGATCCAATACGCCTCTCCGGACAAATTGATCTCTTCTCTCAAAGTGTTTGCCAACGAGCTTAAACAAACAAATGCCCAAGACAAACAACTGGCCGATACGATCAACCACGTAAAATGGATCAAAGAAACCAACTCTCTGCTTTTCACTGGCAACGCCGATACACTTGAGCGGATCGATCAGCTTGTCAAAAAATTTGACCTTCCCACCCTGGGAGGTTCTGCCCCCGTCGAACGCGCCGCCTCCATCTTTGTGATCTATAATCCCAAATATATACATGGCGAAGAGCTGATCTCTATTCTTTGCGATTTCATGCAGAATTTGATGCATTCAGGCGTTTCCGACCCCGGGCTCTTCGATGCGATCAACAATCTGAAGTGGATTCCCAAAACTTCAACCTTGCTCGTTTCCGGCGACCAAGCATCGGTTGATAAGGTCCAACAGCTGCTCGCGAAATTCGATGTCCCCGGCAAAGAATCGGTCTCCCCTTCCATTGAATCGATCGATAATACCAGCTTCTTAGTCTACAAGCTGCAATTCCATCCCGGCGACGATATTCAGAACGCATTAAAACAGGTCGCCGTCAGCCTTAGCAAAGGCTCTGCATCTCCGACCGCCCTCGTCGACGCGATCAACTCCCTGCAATGGATCCAAGTCACCAATTCCCTTCTTTGCTCCGGACAGCAAGATGTGCTCGTCAAACTCAAAGACCTGATCCAAAACCTCGATATTCCGCTGCGCCAAGTCTTCATCGAAGTCCTCGTCATCCAGACCGGCCTGCTCAATGCGCAAGACTTTGGCCTCGCGTGGGGCGGTAAAGCCCAATATTTCAATAAAGCTGCTTTGAGTACGGGAAATTTCCCCACCACTCTTAATAATCCAGCCAACGCAGGTTCAAGCGGCAACCCCTCACCTGCGAGTACATTTTCCAACAACTTAACTACCATTAATGCGGTGACCACCCCAACTCCCCAGCTGATCCCTTTTGCACAAGGGTTCGACCTGGGCGTCATCGGCGATATCATCATGCATAAAGGAAAATCCTTTATTTCGTTTGGCGCGCTCGTCAACGCCATCCAACTCGATACCGATTCGACTATTCTGCTCAATCCCAAAATCGTCACGCAAGACAATCGACAATCAAGCATTTTCGTAGGAACAAACGTCCCTTATACCGGATCGCTCGTCACAAGCAATGCGACTCAGATCACTTCGAACGCAAACATCGAGTACCGCGATGTCGGCGTCAGCTTGACCATCACGCCAATCCTAGGCGACGGCGATGTCGTCACCCTCGAAATCGTCAACGATATCTCTCAAGTGATCAGCGGTCGCCACGACGACCTCTTCCACTCAATTGACAGGGATCACCACCAAGCCACACCCACATGGAAACGCGCGTCCATGTCCCTGACAACTATTTCGTCGCTTTAAGCGGAATGATCAACGACACCAAAGCGCATTTCCGAACAGCGATCCCTTGCCTGGGCGGCCTCCCCGTCATCGGCGTGTTCTTCAGCGAAAACGACCGCAATGCCTCCAAGCAAAATGTGATCATTTTTGTACGCCCCCAAATCATCAAGACCTGGGCTCAGTATAAACAAATCACAGAGCACCAGGAATGGCTCTACAAAGATATCGCCCGCCTGCCCGTGCTGAAAGAGGAATTCGATGAGGGGATTGATCTCGTTAAGACCCCGGAGAATGAATAAACATTTCTCCTTTCTTTATATTGGACCCACCCCCTAAACTTAGTGGGATGGCGAAGAAAATACTATTCACTTTTTTGAGTTTGGCGGCTGCATTTTCCGGCTGTCAGCGCGTGCCCGATAAAATTGAGCCGACTCTTAGCTATGCAGTCCAAGACAAGTATTTACTTGCTTTGCCCTCCCCTTTTCCCCCTTTGACTGAAGAGGAGAAAGCGAAAGATTGGGGGCGCGAGATGCAAATCGGGTTTGGTTTTGCCCATCAGCTCGACCTCTATCAAGCGATCACTGCATTCAAGCGAGCTGAAATTTTGATTCCCCCTGAAGAAAAAACGCGATCTCTGGAAGCCCAGTATGAAATTCTTCTTTGCTACTACATGGGCAAAAGATGGAAAGAGGTGATTGAAACTTTCGAACACAGCGAGCTGCGCTATTTGGACCCCAACTTCCCAGCGTTTCACGATTTGTTATTCATTTTATTTGAAGCTTACGATCATGAAAAAAAGGAATCTCAGGTGATTCAAATTCATCGGCTCATCCTTCAATACTACCCCGAAGAGGGGCAAAAGCTCATCCTTTCCCATGCATTGATCCACGGCGATATTCCTGTGATCGAAGAAATTGCGCATACTCCCCCTCCTAAACCCTATCTCGATGATTTTTTAACCCAATACGAAACCTACAAAAAATCTGTTGGCAAAGCCCAAGGATTAAACGCCCTGCTGCCCGGGGCAGGCTATCTCTATCTCGGCCAAAAGCAATCCGCTGCCACCGCTTTTTTTCTCAATGGCCTCTTTATTGCGGCCTCTGTCTATTTTTTTGAACAAGGGAACATTGCCGCGGGAGTGATTTTTACAAGTTTTGAAGCGGGATGGTACTTTGGAGGGATTTATGGTGCAGGGCTTGAAGCCAAGGCGTATAATGAGCGTCTCTACGAATCGATGGCGACACCCATGATGCATCGTGAACAGCTTTTTCCGGGCTTAATGTTAAAATATGCGTTTTAAATGGTTAATTTTTTTTCCTATTTTGGTCCATGCGATGCCAGGGTACTTTGAACCTTGGGGGAAGGACTCTGATTTGAAATATGACTCGCCTCAAACAATTGAGGCTGAGCTTCACCACTCTCTTGCCGTTCGAGCGGCAGAGCAGATCATTCTTTTTCATCAGAATGTGCTCTCTCCCGTCGATGGGCCAAGAAGCCATTTTCGTCCCAGCTCTTCCAGCTATATGCTACAGTCGATGCAAAAGCATGGTTTTGTGATGGGATTTTTGATGGGATGCGATCGACTCATGCGGGAAAATAGCGATGAATGGGTCTATCGCAAAATAGAATCCGAGGGAAAAATCTTTAAGTACGATCCAGTACGTTAACAAAAAAAGGAGAAAAATATGGGTTGCGGTTCACATTGTTCCGGACATTCAAAAACAACCTCTTTGCCCACTAAAGAGTATGGAAAAATCGATACCAATGCATTGGCCAATTTGATTGCATCGGGTGTTCCGCTTGTCATTCTCGATGCACGAGGCGGCAAGTACGACGATGGCAAACGGATTGCAGATGCAAAGTTTTTGTCTTACGAAGCGACAGAAAAAGAAGCGGCTCAAGTAATCCCTTCTAAGAATGCGTTAGTCGTCGTTTATTGCAGCAATCTGCAATGCCCGGCGAGTAGCAGTTTGGGTAAACGCCTATTGGAGTTAGGGTATTCCAATATCTTAAAATACCCTGAAGGTATCCAAGAATGGATTAACTCCGGACATCCAGTTCGCAAAGTGTAGACTGAATGAGAGCAGTGATGAAATCACTGCTCTTTAAAAATAAGACGGATCCAAAGACTTCAATTCCTTTTCGCTCGGTTCCTCTTCTTCGAAGACAAGTTCCTCATGATGTTCAAACTGCGGGGTTGGAGCAGGCCGCTCTGCCGTTTCCTCTTTGGTGTTCCTTCCTTTCAAGAAGAATTGAATAGGCGCACCTAAAAAGCCGTAGGTTTCGCGGAATTGATTGATCAAATACTTCTTGTAAGTGTCCGTCATCAATTTGGGTTTGTTGACGAAAAGGACGAAGCGCGCCGGCTTGACATCGACTTGCGCCAAATAGAAGATGCGCAGCCTTCTTCCATCCAACATAGGCGGATGGCATTTTTGGATCGCCTTTTCCACGAACTTATTGAGTTGGCCTGTCGTGACTCGACGTTTTTGTTGTTCATCGACTTCTTTGATGATTTTAAAGAGGTTCTCGAGATTTCTTCCCGTCTTGCCGGAGACGAATAAGAGGGGGCAATGATTGAGGAATGGGGTATCGATCTCAAAACTTTTGCGGCAATGCTCCATGCGGAATCCTTTGACAAGATCCCATTTGTTGAACAGGACGATGCACCCCTTTCCCTGGGCTTCGATTTCAAAGGCGATCCGTTTTTCTTGCGTTGTAATGCCTCTTTCCGCATCGATGATAAGCACGCAAATATCCGCGCGCTCTAATGCCCGCTGCGTGCGGACAGCAGCGAATTTCTCAACGACATCGTGTTCTGCACCCTTACGCCGGATCCCGGCTGTATCGATCAATGTGAACCGTTGGTCTTCTGCGACAATTTCAATATCGATGCTATCGCGGGTTGTTCCGGCAATTGGACTAACGACGCAGCGCTGTTCATCGAGCAGATAATTGACGATGGTCGATTTTCCGACATTGGGACGGCCGACAATGGCGACTCGGATCGTGTCATGCGCCGTTTGCTCTTCTTCACAAATCTGCACATCTTGAAAAGCCGCTTCTAAAAGCTCGGCTACCTGAAAATTTTGAGTGGCGGAAACGCCGACCACTTTACTGATCCCCAGAGAATAAAAGGGATAAACGAGATCCATTTTGGAAAGATCGTCGATTTTGTTTGCGGCCAGGACGAGATTCTTGCCTGTGCGCAAAAGAAGGCGTGCGACAAATTCGTCTAATGAAGTGATCCCCACAGTGGCATCGACGACCATGACGATGACATCTGCTTCTTCGATGGCGATTTCCGCTTGGCGCCGAATCTCTTCCTGAAAAGGCACGTCGGACTGCGGGTTGATCCCTCCCGTATCGATCACTTCAAACGGCTTGCCGAAAAAATCCGCGTCCGCGTAAAGGCGGTCGCGCGTCACCCCTTCCGCTTCGTCGACAATCGCAATCCTTTTTTTACAGATCCGATTGAACAAGGCGGATTTGCCGACATTGGGGCGCCCGACTAATGCCAATCTGATGGGTTTGGTCATGAAATAATTCTCTTTAAATGGAGTAAAGATGGTACTCCAAGGGAGAATAAAATTCCAGGGAAGTAATTATAATTTTAAATTAACTGAGACAGGAAGGTCCTTGCGGGAACAAGGATGGGGTCTTTTTCCATGAAACAGTCTTTATCAACAAAGGGAAGATCGAAGGCGATTTGAAAAGCATGAGGAGCATTGGTTTCTTTTTGGAAATGAAATAGGGCTGGCGATAATCCTTTGGCTTTTGTCTTCACTTCGACGAGAAACCAGATCTTTCCATTCTTTGTCACTGCAAAATCGGTTTCAATTTTGTCTTTGGTCCTCAAATAATAGAGGCCAAAATCCCCTAACCCTCGATCTGTCCAAAAATGGACCGATTTTAGCAAATGGCTTGCGACGAGATTCTCGTAACGATGTCCTTCATCTTCGATGAGCGACCAATCCCAAAGATAAAGTTTCGGCTCTTTAAGAAGGGAACGGGTGATATTTTTTGACCAAGGCTGAAGGGAAAAACAGTAATAAAAGGATTTAAGAACCTCGATCCATCGCCTGATTGTGTCTATGGAAACGCCGACTTTCTTTGATAAAGAAAGAAAATCCATGGCCTGTGCGGCTTGGCTGCGTAGAATTTCTGCGAGGAGCTCAAGTTCAGCCAATTCTAGAATTCTTGTGGAATCGCGGATATCTTCCCGAAAAAGCTGATCTTTGCGGATAGACTGCCAGCGCCTAGAAAACTCTGGAGATCGTTGAACAAAAGGTTCTGGGAATCCTCCATGCTGCAAAAGGGCTTTCCAATCTTCTTCAGAGATGGATAAAGGTTTTTTTCTGATTTCTTCTTCAATCAAACGGGGCGAACCAATTTCACCCACGGATAGCGGGTGGACCCGGTAATAGAAATACCGCCCCATCAGACTATCGCCGCCTTTTTTATAAACATTCAGTCTGGCGCTGCCAGTGACGATGATCTTTGTCTTCTTCTCATAAGCGTCGAAAAATCCTTTTAAAAAATTCTTCCATTTTCCGTATTTATGAATTTCATCGAAGAGGAGAAGAGGGAGTTTTTCAGATAGTTCAGAGAGCCCGCTTTGTTGGGCAATGGCATGGGGACCTTCTAGAAACAACAGTCTTTCCGCCGGATTGTCCCAATTAAAATAAAAGTGTTTTTTCCATTCAGAGGCGGCTTCCAAACTTATGGTGGTTTTCCCAACTTGTCCAGGCCCCATTAAAAAAATCATCTGGCTAAGCTTAGAAAGATGGGAGGCGATGACTTCCTGATAAATTCTGCGCATACGACTATTTTACGATGTATCGTATTTTGGTCGAAAAATTTTCTTTACAAGCTGGTTTCTTCTTCGAGATCCTTATTGATCAGCCAGAGGAGCTGAAGGAGTTCGTCCCTGTCGAACCCTTTGATCTGGTCTTGCTCGTCGAAGCCGATCACCCCTTCCATCAAGGTCAGTTTCTTCTCGATTAGGCGGTGGATATGCTCTTCGATGGTGCCTTTGGTGACGAGTTTGAAGACTTGGACGCCGCGGTTTTGGCCGATGCGGTGGACGCGGTCGGTGGCTTGATTTTCGCGGGCGGGATTCCACCAGCGGTCGTAGTGGATGACGACAGAGGCGGAGACGAGATCGACGCCGACGCCAACGGCTTGCAGCGAAGCGAGAAAGATCTCGCACTTGGGGTCGTCGCGAAACCTCTCGAGCTGTTCTTTACGGTTGCGAGTCGATCCGCGGATGCCTGCGTAGCCGATCTTGTTGTCTTTCATATACGACCTCCATCATATCAAGCATGTCGAGATATTGAGAAAAGACGACGAGCTTTTGGCCGCTGTCGCGCGTTTCTTGCAGCAGTTCGAGGAATAAGTCCCATTTTCCCGATTTGTGTTTTTGGAATTCGCTATACTGCTTGGTGATGAGGCAGGGATGATCGCAAATCTGTTTCAAGGTTGAAAGAAGGGCAAACACATGGATATAAGGGACCGGTTTGGTTTGGTTTTCTAGATCTTTGATCAGCACTTCTTTTTGCAGGATGAATGTCTTTCTATAAAGTTCGCGCTGCTCATCGGAAAGGTCGCAATAGGCGATCTCTTCGATCTTTTCCGGAAGCTCAAGGAGCACCTCTGATTTTTTTCTGCGCAAAATGAAGGGCTTGATCAATTTTGAAAGCAGCATTTTTTTCTCAGGATCTTGATTTTTCTCGATCGGATTGACAAAGAGCTCTTTGAAATGGGCCTCTTGAGGAAGATAGCCGGGAATGACGACGTCGAAAAGGGCTTTTAATTCGAGCAATCGATTTTCAATCGGGGTGCCGGTGAGTCCAATGCGCATTTGCGCTTTGATTTTTTTCAGTGCCTTATGCGTTTGCGATTGGGCATTTTTAGCGATTTGCAATTCATCGAAGATCGCAATCTCGAATTCGATTTGCGAAAGCGCTTCTTTTTCGCTGCGCAATGTCCCATAAGAGGTCACCAAGATATCGGCATTTTCTTGGAAGGCTTCGAGCTTACGGGTAATCCCATAAAAAACTAAGACGCGGACATTGGGAAGAAAGTTTTTAAGCAATTCTTCCCAGTGATAGATCACTGAAGTAGGGCAGACGACAAGGATTTTTCTTCCTGTTCCCTCCATATTTTGGGCAGCGGCGATCAGTCCCATGGCTTGGTGGGTTTTCCCAAATCCCATCTCATCGCAAAGAAGCCCGGAAAGTCCATGCAAGTACATGAACCAAAGCCAACGCACGCCAACTTCTTGATAGGAGCGCAGATCGCTTTTGAATCCAGACAGATCGATCGACTGGTCTGTTTTGAAGGAAGTGAGTTTTTGGATCAAATCGCGCGTTTCACGGTCTGCAGCAGAGGTTCCCAGCGGCGGCCTTAAATCTTCGAAAACGGTGAGTCGCAGCCATTCCATCGTCGAAAGGCGCAGCTGCTTGCCTTCTTTAAGCCATCGTCCTTTGGTAATATTCTTGAGCCAGCTGAACCGTGGAGTTTTTAAGAGCAAAAGGCCAGCCGGGGTAAACAGATAGCGTTTATTTTCCTGTACTCCTTGCCAGATCGAGAAGAGATCGACGATGCCGATTTCCGTTTCCAAAACGGCATCCAAGAGCCATTCCGCTGCTTTTGTTCGGCCGCTTTTTTGCAGCTTGCGGACACGGACAAACAGATCTTTGGGTTTTTTCAATTCTTTTTGAATGGAAAAAATGCAGTCTCTAAGAGTATCGAGCTCATATAAGATAAAATAGGTTTCATCTGCGATAGGGATGATCTTTTCTTTGACATAAGCTTCGGGAACTCTTTTTTCATAAGGGATTTCGCAAAACCCCTCGCCTTCCACATAAGTGTATTCCCCGAAAATTTGGACTTGGGAAGATTGATAGGGAGGATAGAATTGAAAATGGGGGCGTGCGACAATTCTTCCTGCCTCGTTTAAAAAAATCTCAAGGCCGCTTTTCTCCAAAGGACATTTGTTTGAGAAAAACCCTTTGAGCCCTTCGAGTTCATCGCGATGGACGCGCAAGAAAGAAGAAATTTCTGATTTATGGACAATCGTGCCAGGCTGGATCAAGGAACCGGCCCTGCCGATTTTTTTCGCGAAAAATCCTTTTCCTTTGAGATAGATCCACTCTCCAAAATCGATGATCTCTTCTCCTGTCTCTATCAGTTCGATAGACGCTTCAAAGCGCAAAATACCTTCTTTGGAAACAGAAAAATTCAGCTGGGACTCAATCGTATAGACATGCGTTTGAAACCCTTCAAATCCATTGAGCCAGACGCGATGCCGATTGATAAAATCATTCATCTGACTTCGCGGGATGATTTTTTCGACGCCTTCAAACAGCAAATTCTCCAAAGGATAAAATCCTTTATCCTGCGCAAAGACCCAAGGCCCGAAATAAGTCGATTCCTCTTTTTGCAAATCCCCTCTTTCAAAAACGTGAGCAGCGATGTGCAGATTTTCGTTAGAATCAAATTGGATGTGGTATTGTGCCTTGATCGGCGTTAAATGAAGTTTCGTGCCTGTGAGATATTTTTGTAAGATGAGCGGATGCTTCTGCAGAACGGACGCAATTTTTTCTTGGGGAATCTCTTCCTGTTTGAAAATGGGATCGATGCGCTGCGGGAAAAATCCTTTTTTGGGGACAAAGAGCCACTCCCCGACTTCGATGGCATTCGAATCTTCCGGAATGCGGACAGCTTGAGAAGGAAGCGGAGCTTTTTTAATTTTAAAAACCCTTTTTTTGGGGTCGTAGCGGATCGATTCGATTTTATATTCTTGGAATTCATAGACGGGCAAAGGAGAATCGACAGTGGAAAGAGCAGGGATGAGCAGCGGCCAATTCACCTCGGCGATGTAAAAACTGGCTGCCACAGAAGGGAAGCGGATGTGGATCCAATGCGGCAAGCCTTTTTCATCCGCGTCGAAAGCGATGGTGTATTTTTCTTTCTCTTCCTGCATCGCCATCATCCATTTGGCAAGGTCTGACCAAAAGGAAAGTTCATATTGCAGCTGGTGGCTTGGCCGGCCCTCTTTCCAAAGAGCGATCTCCTCTTGGGGCAAATTGGAGAATTTCAGCGACGTCTCTTCCGTTTCTACGGGTCGCTTAAACAAAATCTCTTGGAGCCGCTTTTTTCCAGTGGGATTGGTCCCTTTGATCGAAAAAAGAGTTTTTCCCGTGACCGACTTCGCTTCGTAAATTTGATTTTTTCCTTTGAGCGCGTCACTCTCATAGCCATGCCTCCTGCTGGCCATTTGGCAAAGATGGTTCCAAAGACAGCTGCGAAAGCGCACATGCAGCGGCGCGGATGTGCCATTGAAAATTTTTAAATAGCCCGCCGCAAGATGGACGCATGACTTGGTCTTTTCCGCTTCCGGACAGCTGCAAAAACAATCGAGGATTCGCCCCTCGTCGTCGAGCTGAAAAAAAGGCCAATACTTCCCCTTTTTTTTGAGTTCCGAGACCTCGACTTGATAGGTCCCCTCAGAAAATAGCACCTGTCCGACTTTGCCCGCTTTGAGCAAAGCTTGTCCTGCGGATAGAGCCTTCGGGGATAATGAATAACTTTCATTCATAAAAAATTTAGGGGGAAGTGAATCGGAAACACTTCTCCTTACCCTAAGGATGCCTTGAAGAGATTAAGTTTGCAAGAAGCTCAACGATAGGAACGATGTAACGATAAGAACGATAGATTTTTTGAAATGCCTATTCTTGTCTTCTCCCCATCGTTCATATCGTTATACCGAAAATGACTCAAAAGTTGGTTTTTGGCTGCGTTGGCTATGCAGCACATTTTTTGTCTTCACTCGCGCCTTGTGCTTGCACAATGGTCGCTCGCTCCAGACAAAAAATTTGCGCAGCCGCCTTGCCAAATTCCCAACTTTTGAATCATTTTCGGTATACATCGTTCAAATCGTTTAGATTGATAAAACCTTCAAAAACTCTCTGCGCGGGGCCAATCATTTCGATTTCTTCCTGGGGAGTAAACTGAAAGCAAAGTTCATCCCGTCGGGTCATCACAGAAACAGGTGCTGCAAGACCATGTTTCATGGCAACATAGGCAGCAGCGGCAGCTCCCGTGCCGCAAGCTAAAGTTTCGCCCTCGACTCCCCGTTCGTAGGTCCGTATGGCTATTTGATTTGGAGATTTCACTGTGACAAAATTCGCGTTGACTCCTGTAGGTGCAAACTGGGGATTAAAACGAACGGTTGCCCCTTCTTGCACAATGTTTTTATTCTCCAGATCATCGACAAATAGAACAGCGTGGGGCACCCCGGTATCGACCACAAATGCAGTCCCCTGTGGCAGCTCGATGGGCCAATGCAAAATCTTGGGAGCACCCAAATTGACACAAACTTTTCCCTCGATACGGCGGCATTTGAGAACACCGGATAAAGTTTCTATGGCAAGTGGTTTTTCAGAATCTATATAATCAAAGAGGCAGCGAATCCCGTTGCCGCACATCGTCGGTTCGCTGCCGTCGGCATTAAATATGCGCATTTTACAATCGGCAATCGATGAAGAGCAAAGGAGAATCAGCCCATCGGCTCCGATCCCTAGCCTTCTATCGCAGAGACTGCGCGCAAGCGAAAAAAAATCCACCTGAGAAGTAAATTCACGAGAGTCGATAAGAATAAAATCGTTTCCCGCTCCATGGTACTTCGCAAAAGGGATCTTCATGAAAAGGAGAGATCTTTATTCGATTTGACGATCTTATCGAGAAGGCCAAATTCTAAAGCTTCATCCGCGCTCATCCAAGTGTCCCTGTCGATTGCTCGATCAACCGTCTTAGCATCTTTGCCTGTGGCCTTAACATAGATATCCACCAGGGTTTGTCGAGATTTCAAGATCTCTTTGGCGGTAATTTCAAGATCTGTCGCCTGACCTCGGACGATGGCGTTGATCGCAGGCTGATGGATCATGATGCGAGCGTGCTCTGTTGCAAACCTGCGCTTTGGCGCGGCGCAAAGGCTTAAGATAGATCCCATGGAAGCTGCCATGCCTGTGACGAGTGTGGTCACAGGAGAAGTGATCATTTTGATTTGGTCCCAGATCGCAAAGCCGGAGTCGACAGACCCCCCCGGTGAATTGATGATGAAGAGAATCGGCTTGCCGGGGTCGACGATCTCTAGATACCAGAGTTTACGGATAATCTCTTTTGCAGAATCGTTGTCTACCGCATCAGAAAGAAAAATGCGGCGCGATTTGAGCAGTGTTTCATCAATCCTGTCTTGGAGCAAGCTGATCCCGCCTTTTTTTTGGACTGGAGGCTCTTCTTCTTGATTTAGGAAGGTCATTATAAACTCCTTAATTTTGATAATATTTAAGGTATTCGCTTTTGCTGTTTTTTTCAATGGTGCGCCTGCCGTTTCCTTCACAGGCCTCGAAAAATAATGCTGGACTCTGTAAGTTGTTGCAGCTATCGCAGTTACGCACGCCACAAGCCTAAACCTTTGAATACCAAAGACATCTGAATCTAGTTAATATTTCTTATCAATTTGATTTTATTCTATATTTGTACTATAATTATTTTTCATAACAAAACAAATTTTGGTTTAATTTATGAGCACTAATAGTATAACTCCTTCAAGCTCTGTTAATTCCGCGTCTATTGTAGAGCAACCTAATTACTTTTCGCCAATACCCATTGAAGTCATCATTCGCATTTTAGCAAGCTTACCTTCTGAAGAAATCGGACCAGCTATCCTTGTCTGCAAAGAGTGGTGTCAGATTTTTGAGCAGAATGACGGGTTCCGATCAATATTTAGGTTTCAATTTCCAAATGCTGATGAAAGCACTATTAAGGATTTCAAGAAGCTCTTTCATTTTTATTCAAATCTAACAAAAAAAATATGCGTTTCGCATACTTTTGTAAAGGGTGATTATGCGATGAGAGATATGTCCGTTGCGGGAGCCGGAGAAAGGCTCATTTTAAACTACATGAATACGATCAAAAACTGGGATATCCACACAGAGCGTTGTATCACGACTTTTCGATTCCCGACTGAATGGCCTATTCTCACAAGTGCTATAGCCGGAGAAATGCTCATTGCGCAGATATTCGATGCAAACCACTCAAAAAACTCACTCAAAGCCTTGGATATTAAAACAGGGGACATCATTGCGGAAGTATCGCATGAAAGCGTCCTTTCATCACCTATTATAGCCGGAGAAAGGCTTTTTTCAATCTCTCCGACGACAGGCACGATCAAAGTCTGGGATTTCAAAACAATGGGTTTTATTGCGACTTTGCAAGGGGATGAAAATGGAGGGCACGTTCCATCGTCGCTTGCCGCAGATGAAAAAACACTCTTCGCAGGCTTTACTAATGGCAGGATCAAAACTTGGGATATCAAAACATGTTCATATCTCGCGACTTTTGAAGTCTCAAAAGATTCAGAAGACTCAAAAAAGACTCAAATAAGCTTAGGGGACTCCGTCTTAGGGGACTCCGTTTTACGCCTTGTTGTAGTCGGAGAAAGACTCTTTTCGACTTCAGGCATCTGCGGCATGATCAAAATCTGGGATATCAAAACAGGTCATTGTATCGGGACTCTTAAAGGTCATAGCAACTTCGTTACCCAGCTTGAAGTAATCAGAGGAACGCTCTTATTATCGGTCGGCCTTGACAGCAAGAGCCTTGACTGCACGATCAAAGTCTGGGATGTCGAAACAAGATGTTGTATCGCGACTTGGCAAGAAGATGAAGGGCTAGTTAGTACCACTGCTGTAGCCGCTGTAGCCGGCGAAAAGTTCTTTATAAGCTCAAATGGCAGTATCAAATCCTGGAATTTTACAGCAACTCCCAGCGAGATTTATAACGAAATTGCTCAATTGTTAGAAGAGGGAACGCCCGAAACAACTCAAAGGGCCTTTGAGCTATTTTCGAAAATGCCAATCAGAGCAAGAACTACAATCTGCACAATACTCCATGATATTCTCGATGACGCTGAAGTAAATGCTGAATATTGTACAATCGATGAGATTAATGAACGTTCTACAAAGCCGGAAGATATTTTTTACGGCAAATGTAAGCATCGCAGTGCAACTTCTAAACAAAAGATCCAAGCAATTCAGGAATACTTATTCATCCCTTCTCTCCATCAGAGCTCATCCTCCCTCATGAGATCTTCAGCTACCGGTAAAAGGGCAAATGAACATGTCAGTTAAAGGGACATGACAACTTTGCCGTTATACCGAAAATGACTCAAAAGTTGGTTTTTGGCTGCGTTGGCTATGCAGCAAATTTTTTGTCTTCACTCGCGCCTTGTGCTTGCACAATGGTCGCTCGCTCCAGACAAAAAATTTGCGCAGCCGCCTTGCCAAATTCCCAACTTTTGAATCATTTTCGGTATATATTGAGCAGTTTGAGCCTTGATGAGATTCAATTAAAATATTATCCTTCTACCGGCTTTAAAAAAATTGAGGGAATGGCTATGGCAACTAGGACAATTATTTCCTGTGGGGACGGCGTTTCTGTCACTAGAACGATCCCAGTCCAACAATCAACAGTTCGATTAACAGATCATTTAGGCCGGACTCAAGAAGAGCGCAGATTTGTAAAGCACTTCGATAAGGTTTTTAACGCCGCATCCATTGGGGATTTGCCGGCATGCCAAAAAATTGTTAAAAAGGGATTTCGGGATTTCAATGCTTATCAGTTAGGAAAAGGAAAGTCATTGGATAATGTCTCTCCTTTGCAAATCGCAAAGACCAACAAACATCAACATATTGTTGAATATTTTAATTCTCAGATGAACCCCGGCACTGAATCAGAAGAAGTTTATGCTGAAGTTGACCTTAAAAAATCGTTATTAAATGGATCCCCAGCACAAAGCGAGAAAAGCGAAGAAGACGACTTTAACCCTGAAGAATTTCATGACGAATTGAGTCATAAGTTAACAGCTGTGAACGCAGCGAGCAGCGATGATGATAGCCAGCCTCTACCAATGCGCACAACAACAACTGCGCCTCGGCGTCGGAATAGCTCCGGACTCGATAAAGCCTCATATGCTTACGAATCCATACGGATTCATCAAGAACATTTAGAATTTTTAAATCAGAAAATGCCGACTTTAAATCCTAGAGAAAGAAGCTTGTACATCAAGGAGGCGATTACTAATTCTTTCACCGCGGGCGAATTAGAGGACAATAGAAACCAAATTATACAACTCGATACCGAAAAAAAACAATTAGAGTTTTTAGAGGTAAGATCCATACAACCTTTTCATGGCATGAATGGAAATCAAAAGAGAATGGAAATGGCCGCTTTGACAGATTGGATTAAAACAAATCCTAGTGTCTAATTCTTAATCAATCACCAGCTCGGGATAGAGAGGAAACGCGCTTAACAAGGCCGCGACTCTACTTTGAACATGGGCTAAAACTTTGCGGTCGATGTCGACTTTTGCTCTGCTGGGATTGTTTTTTTCATCGAGGGCGGGCTTGGTGTGTTTGAGAAGGTCGACGATGGCATCGCCGATTTCGGCCATTTCTGTCTGTTTCATTCCGAGGGTTGTCGCAGCTGGGGTTCCCAAGCGGATTCCCGAAGTGTACCAAGGTCCATTGGCATCATAAGGAATACTGTTGCGGTTGACCGTTAATCTTGCTTCCCGAAGCGCCAATTCTGCTTGGCGGCCTGTGAGGCCAAATGCGGAAGCGATATCACAGACGATAAGATGATTGTCTGTGCCGCCCGTTGTGACTTTAACGCCTTTGTCTTGGAGCCGTTCCGCTAGAGCGCGCGCATTGATGACAATTTGCTGTGAGTACTGTTGAAAGGCGGAAGTATTTGCCTCTTTTAAGGCGATGGCTTTAGCGGCGATCACATGCGGAAGCGGACCGCCGAGAACGAGTGGACATCCTTTATCGACCACTTCTTTGAATTCATTTTTGCATAGGACCATCCCGCCGCGGGGGCCGCGTAGCGTTTTATGCGTCGTTGTGGTCACGATATGCGCATAAGGGATGGGATCGTAATCTCCCTTCATCACTTTGCCGGCGACCAAGCCTGCAAAGTGGGCCATGTCGACCATGAACAGTAGCGCCCACACTATCGGCGATCTCGCGCATTTTTGCGAAATTGATCAGGCGGGGATATGCGGAATAGCCCGCAATCAAGATGGCAGGTTTTTCTCTTTTGACTTGGTTCTCGAAGCTCTGCGTAATCCAAAAGTCCTGTGGTGCGATTGACCTCATAAGGGACCGACTGCATGATCTTTGCGGAAATATTATGGCGGTAGCCATGGGTTAAATGGCCTCCGGAATTGAGCGACATCCCCATCACTTTTTGATTCACGAGAAGTTGCCGCAACTTCTCATACTCTTCGGGAGACAGCTCATCGATGTTTTTTTTCCCAAGCCGCTGCACTTCCTTATTTTGGACCCGGTAGACCAGCATGGCCCAAAAGGCGACGAGATTGGCATCGGCCCCGGAATGGGGCTGGACATAGGCATGATCGCAATGAAAAAGTTTTTTTGCTTCTTCGACAGCATGCCGCTTCGATCGCATCGACATTTTCGCATCCGGCATAGAAACGGTGGAACGGCACCCCTTCAGCATATTTATCGGTAAGCAAATTCCCCATTGCCAATTGCACGGCTAGGGAAGAAAAATTTTCAGAAGCGATCAACTTCAAATGGCTGCGCTGGTCTTTCAACTCTTGAACGATCTTTTGAGCAATGAGGGGATATTCCGATTGGATATGATCGAGGGCGGCCATATACGCGATGGCGGCTTTTGTTCTTTTCCCCTCGGGAACTTTGTTAAAATATTTTTTTAAATGTGACATCGGAAACTCCTTTTCAGAGGAATGCGCTTTAGGTTCTTCGAAGCAAGTATCCATAACTCCACCCTTTTACACTATACATTGCCTGTTTTGGAAAAAAAGGGGAACGTTAACAAATTTTTTAGATCAGATATTTTACTTGAGGGATATTGCTCATTGGCGTTAATCTCGTAACTTTCAAGCTAGGAAAAAAATGCTAGAAGACCTCAAAGAGATTTTAGACATTCAAGAACTCGACATGAAGATGCTCCGTCTGATGCGGGTGAAAAAAGAGCGGTTGAAAGAGATTGCAGCAAATCGAAGACCTCCGCAAAGAACTCCACCAGCAAACTGCACTGACAAAGAAACTGAAATTGAAGAACTTGGAAAAAACATCCAAGCGCTGGAACAGAAGATTCAAGAGATCACTGCTAAAATTAAAAAACTTGAATCGCAGCAAGGCTCAATATCAAGAAAGCGGACGAGTTTAACGCCCTGACGCAAGAGATGACACAAGCGGAAAGAGAGCGGATTGCTCTCGAGCAAAAAGTTTCCGATCTCGTTGACAAACGCGTTGCTGAAGAAGAAATGCTCAATGAAAATCAAAGAAAGCCTTAAAGGCTCTGAAGAAAGCAGCTTTGCTCTTGAAAAAGAGATCCAAGCCAGCATCAAGTTGATCAATGAAGAAGGAGCGGGCCTCAAAGAGCAGCGCGATGCCCTCGCCACGCAAGCCAATGCTGAAATTCTGCAAATCTATGAAAGCTGCTGCGCAACAAAAAAGACCGCGTCGTCGTCCCGATTGAAAACCGCACCTGCAGCGGATGCCATATCGTACTGACTGCCCAGCATGAAAACCTCGTGCGCAAAGGGGAAAACCTCGTCTTCTGCGAACACTGCTCGCGCATCCACTACTGGCAAGAGAGCGAAGCTCTCGAAGGCGTCCGCCGTCGCAACGAAGCGCCGCCGACGCCGCGTCGCAAATGCTAGTCATAATTTTTTGGGGAAAGCAGGCAATCGCTGCTGCAGTATTCACTGCAGGAGAGGAAAGTCTGGACTTCACAGGAGAGGATACCAGTGAAAGACTGGGGGCCGCAAGGCTACGGAAAGTGTAACAGAAAATATTCCGCTGGCTTTAAAAACCGGACAGGCTGAAAATGCCAGCTTTAGGAGTTGGCCGCACTCGCAGAAATGCGAGGTGTTATAAACCCTATCCGAAGCAAGAGATCGACCAGTTACTGTTCTCCGCAGTAGCACCACCGATAAGATCGCTTGAGGGCTTTGGCGACAAGGCTCCTAGAGGAATGATTGCTCAACGACAGAATCCGGCTTATCGCTTTCCCCTATTTCTTTACACTGAGGAACTCCATATGAAAAGAACCGTCGCATTTTTTCTCTTACTCCTATCCGCCGCTTTTCCAGCTTTCTCCGATACCATCGCTACACAAGGTGAAGGTTTTCTCGAAAAGAAAAATGGCCAGCAGATCCTGCATTTGAAAGGGACGCCATATGAACGAGGCTATCAGCACGGCGTTTTGCTGAAAAAGCAGATCGAGCGCAACATTGCAACGTATATCGACAATTTTGCCAAAGTTGTTGCAGATGATGTAATAAAAGTTTCTGACTCTGAAGCATTAAAGATCGCGCTAAGGCTCGGGGAGTTTGCTAAAAACATGCCCACTCTCATGTCGTATATCCCCCAACATTTTAAGGAAGAGCTGCAAGGGGTGGCCGACGGTTCCGGCATTGAAATTGGCAAAATCGTCACGCTCAATCTTTTTCCCGAGATATTCCATTGCAGCGGCATGACAGTTTCCGGGCAAGCGTCTAAAAATGGCGAACTTTATCATGTACGCGTGCTTGAATATTCCGTGGGGAAAAAATTACAAACCACCTCCGTGCTGCAAGTCGTCGAACCGGATCTAGGAATCGCCTTTCTCAATGTCAGCTACGCTGGTTTCATTGGAACTGTGACGGGGATGAATGAAGCGAAGATCTCTATCGGAGAGATCGGAGGCTTAGGCTATGGATCTTGGAAAGGAGTGCCGATGGCCTTTTTACTCAGAGATATTTTGCAAAATGCAGCCATGCTGGAAGATGTGCAGGAAATTTTGACAAATTCTTCGCGCACTTGTGAATACTACTACCTCTTTTCCGATGGGAAAACGAATGAGAGCATCGGCGTCTACGCCACAGCAGATCAGCTGCACTTTATTTCTCCTGGCGACTCCTATGCTTTGATCGCAGCTTCTAATCTTCCCGCCAATTATGGGCAAAACGGAGATAATGATAAATTCGTGCTCACTTCTTGCTCTGTGGAAAATACCTCTTATCAAACACTGCTTTTTGAAGAGGACAAACGGCTGGCGATGTTATTTCGGCTCCAGCCCTCCGATTGCCTTTTGTTAACGGGCTATCCGAATCCCGAACGGTATCCTGTGCTTGTCGAGCGCATTTTGGAAAAATACAACGCGATTGATGAAAAAGAACTGATGGAGATCATCAAGTGCCCCGTTACGCGCCGTTCCAATTTACATACAGCCATTTTCCAACCTTCGCAATTGAAAGTATGGATTGCCCATGCAGGGCCCTTTGATGAGCCGGCTTGCGATCAGCCTTATCAAGAATGGGATTTCTCCTCCTTATTGAGTTCGAGAGGATGAGATTTTTCGTAGACTTCCCGCTTTAAACGGGAAGAGACTTGCGTGTAAATCGTCGTCGTCGCAAGAGAGCTGATGGCCGAGCAAAACCTGAATCGTTTTTAAGTCCATCCCTTTTTCGAACCAATGAGTTGCTATCGTATGGCGGATAGTGTGCGGAGTGATCTTGCCGACAAGGCCGCTGGCTTTTAGATACTCTTCAAATTTGCGATCGACCGAACGCGCTGTCAATCGTTTTCCCCATTTGTTGAGAAAAATCGCTTTTTCATCGACTTCTCTTGCTCGATTCCATGGATGATCGAGATATTCTTTCAGCCATTTTGCAGCTGTTTGTGTGATGGGGACGATCCGCTCTTTTTTTCCTTTTCCTATGACGCGAAGGCGAAAATTCCTTGCATCGAAATCCTGCCGGTTGAGGCCGACAAGCTCGCTGATGCGCAGGCCGCTGCTGTAAAAAAGCTCCATGATGCACCGGTCTCGAAACCCTAAATAATCGGATGTGTCTGGCTGTTCGAAAAGCCGCTCGACTTGAGCATAAGATAAGCGAGGGAGGAATCTTCTTATCCAGTTTAGGACTGTCGATCTCATCCAGAGGATTTTGTTCGATCAGCCGCTCTTTGACCAGATATTTATAGAAAGAGCGTAATGAAGAGAGACGCCGCAAGATCAGTCTTTTTCGTCGCGCTCTTTGGCTGATAAATGGGCGAGGTAGGCCCGGATCGCCCGTTTATCGACCTCTTGGACTGAACAAGAGCTTTCTTTCGGATTGGAAAAAACTTTTAAAGGCCTCTAAAGTCCAGAGCCATAATTGCGCAGGGTGTGCTCGGAGGCATTTTTGACGACGCGAAGTAATTTAAAAATTTAGAAGCCCCTTCGCCAAAGTACCATATCTTGTCACCCTATTGTTTTTCTGTTATTATGATCTTCTATATTCCTATTTTTTTACACTATGGCAACGATCAATTTACGCGAAATCACCAAAAAAGTCGGCGCCCGCCTTCTTTTCGAAAATATCACTGTGACCTTTAATGCCCTATGCCGCTATGGTCTGACCGGGCCCAATGGGGCGGGAAAATCGACCCTGCTCAAAATCATCATGGGCTTGGAAGAGGCGACAAGCGGAAGCGTCTCCTTGCCGCGCAAAGTGGGCTTTTTGAAGCAAAATATCGAACATTTCCGCGATCAAAAAGTCCTCGATGTCGTCATCATGGGCAACCAGCGCCTTTGGGATGCTTTCAGCAGAACGCGACAACCTCTACGAGGTGGAGATGACCGACGAGGTCGGCATACGCCTGGGCGAACTGGAAGAGATCATCAATGAAGAAGACGGCTATGATGCCGATTCCGATGCGGAAATCCTCCTCATCTGGGATGGGCATTCCCTCGGAAATGCACCATGAAAAAATGCATGCGATCCCCACCGATCGGCAATTCCGCGTCCTTGTTATGCCAAGCCCTCTTCGGCAATCCCGATGCCCTCCTACTCGACGAACCGACGAACCACCTCGATTTAGAATCGATCGGCTGGCTGGAGAGTTTCCTCCACGATTACAAAGGCGTCCTGGTCGTCGTCAGCCACGATCGCCATTTCCTCAATGCCGTCACGACGCACATTGCCGATATCGATTACGAAACGATCATCATCTATCCCGGCAACTACGATGAAATGCTCGTCGCCAAGACATCTGTGCGCGAACGCGCAGAACCGGAAAATAAGACGAAAGAAAAAAAAGTCTCCCAGCTGCGCGAATTTGTCGCAAAGTTCGGCGCCGGCACACGCGCCAGCCAAGTGCAATCGCGCATTCGAGAAATCGAGCGGCTCGAACCTCAAGAACTCAAAAAATCGAATATCCAACGCCCCTACATCCGCTTTTATCCTCCTGAAAAACCCTCGGGGCAAATCGTCTTCAAAATGAGCGATGTTTCCAAAGGATATGATGGCAAGAGAGTCATCCACAATTTTTCTTTCGAAGCTGTGCGCGGAGATAAAATCGGCGTGATCGGCAACAATGGCAAAGGCAAATCGACGCTGCTCAAAATGCTTGCCGGCGTCCTTCCTCCCGACAGCGGGCGCTTGGAAGTCGGCCATCAAGTGCAGATCGGCTATTTTCCCCAAAACCATTCGGAGGTCATCGATAAAAAGAGTTCCATGACCGCCTTTGACTGGCTGAAAAAAAGAAGAGAAGGGGTTTACGACCAAGATATCCGCAGCATCCTAGGCAAAATGCTTTTTTCCGGCGATGATGCTTTTAAACCGATCTCCCACCTTTCAGGCGGAGAAACTGCCCGCCTCATCATCGGCGGGCTGATGCTTTGCAACTACAACGTCCTAATCATGGACGAGCCTAACAACCACCTCGATCTCGAAGCCGTCTCCGCCCTTTCCTGGGCCCTGCAAGACTTTAAAGGCACCGTCATCGTCGCCAGCCATGACCGCGACCTCATCGGCAACGCGGCGACCAAAATCATCGCTTTCGAAGAAAACCGCGTGCGTCTATTCGAAGGCAAGCTCGAGGAATATCTCGCCATAACTGCAAAATGATTAGCAGCATGACAGAAGGAGAATTCCTTCGACTCTCTGAGCGAGTGCGCCATAAAAACGGCGCCAAGCTTCTCAAAGTTTATTATGAAACGGGAGACCAACGCTCTCTAAGCCTTTACCGCCGGGTAGAAGATTGGCTTCAGATGCTTTCGCTTGAGGAAAAAGACTTTCAACAACTTTCCGACCGCTACCATTTCCATTTGGCCAAAGCCGGGATCTCTTGGAAAGAGCACAACTTTCTTTCCGCCCCTTTCCGCCAAACAGACCAGCCCTCATCCATCCCCTACCTTCCGATCTCCATTTATCTCGACAACCTTCGCTCCGCGTTTAATGTCGGAAGCATTTTGCGGACCACGGAAGCCTTTCGGTTGGGAAGAGTTTGCTTTGCCAAACACACCCCTTACATCGATAACCCCAAAGTGCAAAAGACTTCAATGGAGACCTTTGATAAAGTGCCTTGCGATAAGGATGTCTGTTTGCACGATGTGCCCCGTCCGTTGATTGCTTTGGAGACCGAACCCAGCGCCGTTTCTGTTTTTGATTTTACTTTTCCCAAGTCATTCACACTGATGCTTGGGAACGAAGAGTATGGACTGTCGGAAGAAGCTCTATCTCTAAGGGATGAAACCGTGAGGATCCCCCTTTTCGGCTTTAAAAACTCTCTCAATGTCGCCTCGGCCTTTGCCATTGCAGCAGGCGTGATCAGTCATCAGCTTCGTAATTCTTCTTAATTATACCGAAAATGACTCAAAAGTTGGTTTTTGGCTGCGTTGGCTATGCAGCACATTTTTTGTCTTCACTCGCGCCTTGTGCTTGCACAATGGTCGCTCGCTCAAGACAAAAAATTTGCGCAGCCGCCTTGCCAAATTCCCAACTTTTGAATCATTTTCGGTATAGAATAATTGTAACTAATTTGACAAATTAGTTAATTTTAATTATATATTGTTATTATAAGGAGAGTTTTATGAAAGAGTTTCCAAAAATTGCAGGGTGGCCGACCCAAACTTCCCTTGTCCGTGAACAGACCCTCGCTCGAAAAAAACGGCGTTCGAAAAAACACCCCCGTAAAGGTTAACATGACTGAACCGATCCGCCCTCTTTCTCAGCCAGCCCCACAGCAATCCCCCAATATCCCTGTCTTATCTCGGCAAATGCAAGCCCAAGTGATGACGTTAGCAGACCATTTGCAAAAAGTGATGGCAGATCCCTCATTGGCCACAGAATCCGGTTTTTTGAATGAGTTTGCGAGCAACGCTTCCCATTTGAATCACACCGTCGATCAAGCGATCTTAGTGGGGTAATATGCTTAGGGAGAATCTAAAGGATAGCGCGGAAATCCTTCAAAACATCTTACATCAGCCCCTGGAAATCGACGGAGCTGAAACGAATATCTCTTTGCTTCAAGCTATCCAAAACTATTCTTCGCAGCAGCCCAGCCATTCCGATTTAAGCAAAATGCTGCGCACCTTCTTATCCAATCGAGAGCCCCTGCAGATTTTGATCCAAGAGCTCCAGCTCATCGCGCGCGACCTAACAGTCTCTTAGAGTGTGTTAACACACTCTTAAGGATTGCCGCAGGTTCCTGGTTCCACCAAATTGACCGGCCCGGTACCTGTCGTATTGATAACGACGCCGATATTTCCCGACAGATTATCAATATTGATCGTTCCTGCCTGATTGAATAAAACGCTGTCGAACCCGGGATTCACTTGAACGAAATTGTCAAACAGACTCAAGCAAATTGTGTTCGTCGCTCGGGGAAAAAAGAACATTCCCGTTGTTTGAGCTCCCGGCCCAGACAGAATTGTGTTGCGGCTGATTTCTATCTCTTGAGAAGTGAATCTACCTGCTAGATCATCATCAATAGCAATCCCACGGCTATCCGCGGTAGTTGTCGTTGTGATAATGGAGTTATTGCTAATCAAAACTCTGCCCGCATCGCCTGGTTGATTCAAGTCAGTATAGATGCCATTATTAAAAGGCGCGACTCCAACAGTGTTAGCCACCATATTATTTACAATCTGGACAAACGAACCCGGCATTCCCGTCGTCCAGGCGATGCCATTGTCATGAAACCCAGAAACTGCGTTTCCAGAGATGAGGATATTTCCTGTCGCTGTAGTGGGATTTAATTGCGGAACCAATATTATCGATTCCGAAAATCCATTAACAGCGTTATTCGAGATGTTAACATCAGAGAATTGCCCCTCCATAGGACGGACTAGCATGCCATTGCCCCCTGAGATAACAGCGCTAAAAAGTTGATTATTAAAGATATCGATATCCCCAAATCCGAGAATATTGATGCCCGAATAACCCACGCTGCCGGCAATGTGGTTGTGATCTATTTTAGCGCCGTGGACGCCAGCAGTTCCATCGATGGCATTGCTGCTTGCAACGGTCACCACCATGCCGAATCCTGAAACTTCATTGCCATTGGCCAAGTTCACAATACTGCCGGCCGTATTCGTTATGATCGGATCGGTGCTGGAGAAGGAAGGGATTTTAATCTTGCCTTGGCCTGTTTTGATCGTATGCGCGATTCCGGAGCCAAAAAAGTCTTGGGTATCTTTCAACACAATCCCCATATTCATTCCTTTGGTCGTGCCATCACCCGGGAAGACGTAGATCATGTCATTAGGTCCAGAAGCGTTTTGCGCTTGCGCCAATGTTGGAAACGGGCTTTCGAAAGTGCCGTCAGAACTGCTTGTATTGTTGACAAAGAACACAGTCCATGGATCGTCGGTGCCTGGATTAATCGCCGCTTCTCTTCTAGTGACCCGTTTAACGACAGGGATTTCGAATCGATAGGGAGCAAAAGCTGCCCGCGAAAGAGCAAGGTTGACCTGAGAAGAACAATCCTTATCATAGTTTTTAAGTTTTTTACCAAAGGGAAGGGAGACGCCTATAGACCCTTGGACGATGCTGCCGAAGAGATGATCATAGGTATAAGATGCTTCTAAGGAAACAAACTGCTTAAACCGCCCGAGAAGACGTACTTTTCCTCCCCAAGTTGAAGCATGGGAACTAGAGAAGTAATAGGGACCCGCCCCTGCATAGACATCATACTTCGTGCTTTGGGTAATATGCGCTCCCACTTCCGCATCTCCTCCCGTCAATGCACGCTGTTGTTTGAATTTCAAAATAATGCGGTGATCATCAAATTCATCGAATTCAAAATGATACTTATGGCCGTGTGTTTTGCAGAATGGGAAATAGGCATTGATGCGGTATTCCATCCGCTTGCCAAGCAGCTCAACTCCTGGGCTGAGCTGTTGCGGAGTCAGGCCGTGCCGACCTTGGCGCACATCGTAATAGAGGTAATACCCTAAGACGTGGTTAAAGGAAGAGAATAATGTGCGGCCGCCAATTCCCACATTCCCCGCAAATTTTCCGTCATTGAACACATGCCCTCGAATATCAGCAAAAGGCATAAAAGAAGTATTTCTATTGTAAATGCCAAATGCTTCAAGCGTCGAATACCCTGTTTGGTAACCAACACCTCTAGCTTCCGAATGGCGCAGCCCGACATGCATCACACGATAGGGTGTTAGGCATTTCTCGGGGCCAGGGGTTTTGGGCGCGGAGGAAACTCTTGTTTGTCCCTCATTCGTTGTTTGCCCAGAGGCAGGTTCTTGGGCAATGATGGGAGGAGATTGTTTTGGGGGATTTGCTTGAACAACAGGTTCCTTGGAGACTGGTTCTGCAGGTTTCAATTCTTTGGATTCAGGTTTTTTCGGTTCCACAACAGGTTTTTTAGAGACAGGCTCCGAAGGCTTTAATTCTTTAGGTTGTGGTTTTGGGGCTTCAACAACCGGTTTTTTTGGTTCTGCAGGTTTCAAGTCTTTGGATTCAGGTTTTTTCGGTTCCACAACAGGTTTTTTAGAGACTGGCTCCGAAGGCTTTAACTCTTTAGGTTGTGATTTTGGGGCTTCAACAACGGGTTTTTTTGGTTCTGCAGGTTTCAATTCTTTGGATTCTGGTTTTTTCGGTTCCACAACAGGTTTTTTAGAGACAGGCTCCGAAGGCTTTAACTCTTTAGGTTGTGGTTTTGGGGCTTCAACAACGGGTTTTTTTGGTTCTGCAGGTTTCAATTCTTTGGATTCTGGTTTTTTCGGTTCCACAACAGGTTTTTTAGAGACAGGCTCCGAAGGCTTTAACTCTTTAGGTTGTGGTTTTGGGGCTTCAACAACGGGTTTTTTTGGTTCTGCAGGTTTCAATTCTTTGGGTTCTGGTTTTTTCGGTTCCACAACAGGTTTTTTAGAGACTGGCTCCGAAGGCTTTAACTCTTTAGGTTGTGGTTTTGGGGCTTCAACAACAGGTTTTTTTGGTTCTGCGGATTCTGGTTCTAGGGCCTCAACAACAGGTTTCTTTGATTCTGAATGCTTCAACTTTTCTCTAGGCACTCTTGAGCCAGCAGGAAGTGGTTTTGGCGCTTCCACAACAGGTTTTTGGGAAGCAGGCTCTGAAGGTTTCAACTCTTTAGGTTCTGGTTTTGGCGCTTCAACAACAGGCTTGGTGTTGGAGGCGGGCTCTGAATTCTTATCGGCGGTTTGTTTTTTAGATTTCTTTTGGAGCAGTTCAGCAATTTCATTCTCAATTTCTTGCATCAACTCGGGATCGTCTGCGATTTCATCGGGTATGTTGATGACCTTGCCCGACTGTATAATCTTCTTATTCTGTTTATGACTCTCAGTCGATGCAAAACCAAGAGTCAATGGAACTAAAGCAAAAGGAAGTAAATAGAGTTTATTCATTTTTCTAATCCACCCCAGCCGGATCACTTTGACGGTTAAGTCGGAGTCTACCTAATAAGAGATTTATTGAATAGGTCTTCTGGGAAAAAGCAAATAGAATTTGCAAACCCAAAGCATTCAGTCTTTAACAAAAAAAAACTTGAATTGTTTTTCAGGGCCTTGATATTGTTAATAAAAATTAAATTCCGTAGGCGAAAAATTGAAAGGATAAAGACAACTTTCAGAAAAATGAGCGCTCTTCCGAAGGTCTTTATGCATTTGTTGTCCTTATTCCTTTTTCTTTTTTCATTTATTTTATCTTCGTACAAAGCTAAGGGCCCCGTTCCTACGGCACCCGCACACATTGCTAGCAGATCGGATGATTGCAAGCCCCCAAAACAAGGTCCTCCAGGCCCACCCGGCCCACCAGGTCCACAAGGTCCACAAGGCCCAAGTGGAAAGGGCGGCACACAAGGATCGACAGGACCAACAGGTCCATCGGCAGGCGGAGGAGGGGCTACTGGTCCGACTGGACCCACTGGAAATACTGGACCCACAGGTCCTGCCGGCACGGGTTCAACTGGTCCCACTGGTCCGACTGGACCCACTGGAAATACTGGACCCACAGGTCCTGCCGGCACGGGTTCAACTGGTCCCACTGGTCCGACTGGACCCACTGGAAATACCGGACCTACAGGTCCTGCCGGCACGGGTTCAACTGGTCCCACTGGTCCGACTGGACCCACTGGAAATACTGGACCCACAGGTCCTGCCGGCACGGGTTCAACTGGTCCCACTGGTCCGACTGGACCCACTGGAAATACTGGACCCACAGGTCCTGCCGGCACAGGTTCAACCGGTCCCACTGGTCCGACTGGACCCACTGGAAATACTGGACCCACAGGTCCTGCCGGCACGGGTTCAACCGGTCCCATTGGTCCGACTGGACCCACTGGAAATACTGGACCCACAGGTCCTGCCGGCACAGGTTCAACCGGTCCTACTGGTCCGACTGGACCCACTGGAAATACTGGACCCACAGGTCCTGCCGGCACGGGTTCAACTGGTCCCACTGGCCCGACTGGACCTACTGGAAATACTGGACCCACAGGTCCGGCTGGTACGGGTTCAACTGGTCCCACTGGCCCGACTGGACCTACTGGAAATACTGGACCCACAGGTCCGGCTGGTACAGGTTCAACCGGTCCGATTGGACCAACTGGTTTTACTGGGACCATAGGTCCAACGGGTTCTACAGGTCCAACCGGTGACACTGGATCGACTGGTCCCACAGGGCCAACTGGTTTTACCGGACTCATAGGTCCAACGGGACCTACAGGTTCTACAGGTCCAACCGGTGACACTGGATCGACTGGTCCCACAGGGCCAACTGGTTTTACCGGACTCATAGGTCCAACGGGACCTACAGGTTCTACAGGTCCAACCGGTGACACTGGATCAACTGGTCCCACAGGGCCAACTGGTTTTACCGGACTCATAGGTCCAACGGGATCCACAGGTTCTACAGGTCCAACGGGTGACACTGGATCAACTGGTCCCACAGGGCCAACTGGTTTTACCGGACTCATAGGTCCAACGGGTGACACTGGATCAACTGGTCCCACAGGGCCAACCGGCTTTACCGGACTCATAGGTCCAACGGGACCTACAGGTTCTACAGGTCCAACGGGTGACACTGGATCAACTGGTCCCACAGGGCCAACCGGCTTTACCGGACTCATAGGTCCAACGGGACCTACAGGTTCTACAGGTCCAACGGGTGACACTGGATCAACTGGTCCCACAGGGCCAACTGGTTTTACCGGACTCATAGGTCCAACGGGACCTACAGGTTCTACAGGTCCAACCGGTGACACTGGATCAACTGGTCCCACAGGGCCAACTGGTTTTACCGGACTCATAGGTCCAACGGGACCTACAGGTTCTACAGGTCCAACGGGTGACACTGGATCAACTGGTCCCACAGGGCCAACTGGCTTTACCGGACCCACGGGGCCAATGGGACCTACAGGTTCTACGGGGCCAACCGGAGACACTGGAAACACTGGTCCGACGGGTCCAACCGGCTTTACCGGACCTACAGGTCCTACCGGAGACACTGGAAATACCGGACCAGCAGGTCCAACCGGTGACACTGGATCGACTGGTCCCACAGGGCCAACTGGTTTTACCGGACCTACAGGTCCAACGGGATCTACAGGTTCTACAGGTCCTACCGGTGACACTGGATCAACTGGTCCCACAGGGCCAACTGGTTTTACCGGACTCATAGGTCCAACGGGACCTACAGGTTCTACAGGTCCAACGGGTGACACTGGATCAACTGGTCCCACAGGGCCAACTGGCTTTACCGGACCCACGGGGCCAATGGGACCTACAGGTTCTACGGGGCCAACCGGAGACACTGGAAACACTGGTCCGACGGGTCCAACCGGCTTTACCGGACCTACAGGTCCTACCGGAGACACTGGAA
This sequence comes from uncultured Verrucomicrobiae bacterium, assembly GCA_963698815.1. Classification (GTDB taxonomy): domain Bacteria; phylum Chlamydiota; class Chlamydiia; order Chlamydiales; family Rhabdochlamydiaceae; genus CAJCIW01. The sequence goes on along the minus strand of CAVOSF010000005.1, from coordinate 22,900 downwards.
ATACCGGACCAGCAGGTCCAACCGGTGACACTGGATCGACTGGTCCCACAGGGCCAACTGGTTTTACCGGACCTACAGGTCCAACGGGATCTACAGGTTCTACAGGTCCTACCGGTGACACTGGATCAACTGGTCCCACAGGGCCAACTGGCTTTACCGGACTCATAGGTCCAACGGGACCTACAGGTTCTACAGGTCCAACGGGTGACACTGGATCAACTGGTCCCACAGGGCCAACTGGTTTTACCGGACTCATAGGTCCAACGGGACCTACAGGTTCTACAGGTCCAACGGGTGACACTGGATCGACTGGTCCCACAGGGCCAAGTGGTTTTACCGGACTCATAGGTCCAACGGGACCTACAGGTTCTACAGGTCCTACCGGAGACACTGGAAATACTGGACCAACCGGTCCAACCGGCTTTACTGGACCTACAGGTCCAACGGGACCAACGGGATCTACAGGTCCTACCGGAGATACTGGATCGACTGGTCCCACAGGGCCAAGTGGTTTTACCGGACTCATAGGTCCAACGGGACCTACAGGTTCTACAGGTCCAACCGGTGACACTGGATCAACTGGTCCCACAGGGCCAACTGGCTTTACCGGACTCATAGGTCCAACGGGACCTACAGGTTCTACAGGTCCAACGGGTGACACTGGATCAACTGGTCCCACAGGGCCAACTGGTTTTACCGGACTCATAGGTCCAACGGGACCTACAGGTTCTACAGGTCCAACCGGTGACACTGGATCAACTGGTCCCACAGGGCCAACTGGCTTTACCGGACTCATAGGTCCAACGGGACCTACAGGTTCTACAGGTCCAACGGGTGACACTGGATCAACTGGTCCCACAGGGCCAACTGGTTTTACCGGACTCATAGGTCCAACGGGACCTACAGGTTCTACAGGTCCAACTGGTGACACTGGATCAACTGGTCCCACAGGGCCAACTGGTTTTACCGGACTCATAGGTCCAACGGGACCTACAGGTTCTACAGGTCCAACCGGTGACACTGGATCAACTGGTCCCACAGGGCCAACTGGTTTTACCGGACTCATAGGTCCAACGGGATCCACAGGTTCTACAGGTCCAACCGGTGACACTGGATCAACTGGTCCCACAGGGCCAACGGGTTTTACCGGACTCATAGGTCCAACGGGACCCACAGGTTCTACAGGTCCAACGGGTGACACTGGATCAACTGGTCCCACAGGGCCAACTGGTTTTACCGGACTCATAGGTCCAACGGGACCCACAGGTTCTACAGGTCCAACCGGTGACACTGGATCGACTGGTCCCACAGGGCCAACTGGTTTTACCGGACTCATAGGTCCAACGGGATCCACAGGTTCTACAGGTCCAACCGGTCCCACAGGGCCAACGGGTTTTACCGGACTCATAGGTCCAACGGGACCTACAGGTTCTACAGGTCCAACCGGAAATACTGGATCAACTGGTCCCACAGGGCCAACGGGTTTTACCGGACCTACAGGTCCAACGGGACCCACAGGTTCTACAGGTCCAACCGGTGACACTGGAAATACTGGACCAACTGGTCCAACGGGTCCAACCGGTTTTACCGGACCCACAGGTCCAACGGGATCTACGGGTCCAACCGGAGACACTGGAAATACTGGACCAACCGGTCCAACAGGTCCAACCGGTTTTACCGGACCCATAGGTCCAACGGGATCTACGGGTCCTACCGGAGACACTGGAAATACCGGACCAACAGGTCCAACCGGTTTTACCGGATCTACGGGTCCTACCGGAGACACTGGAAATACTGGACCGACTGGTCCAACCGGCTTTACCGGACCTACAGGTCCAACGGGTTCTACAGGTCCAACCGGGCCAACTGGAAATACCGGACCAACTGGTCCAATCGGCTTTACCGGACCCACAGGTCCAACGGGATCTACAGGTTCTACGGGTCCAACCGGAGACACTGGAAATACTGGACCAACCGGTCCAATAGGTCCAACCGGTTTTACCGGACCCACAGGTCCAACGGGATCTACGGGTCCAACCGGAGACATTGGAAATACTGGACCGACTGGTCCAACAGGTCCAACCGGCTTTACCGGACCTACAGGTCCAACGGGATCTACGGGTCCTACCGGAGACACTGGAAATACGGGACCGACTGGTCCGACGGGCCCAACTGGCTTCACTGGACCCACAGGTCCAACGGGATCTACAGGCCCAACCGGACCAACTGGAAATACGGGACCGACTGGTCCGACGGGCCCAACTGGCTTCACTGGACCCACAGGTCCAACGGGATCTACAGGCCCAACCGGACCAACTGGAAATACGGGACCGACTGGTCCGACAGGTCCAACTGGCTTCACTGGACCCACAGGTCCGACGGGATCTACAGGCCCAACCGGACCGACTGGAAATACCGGACCGACTGGGCCAACGGGTCCAACTGGTTTTGCCGGGCGCACGGGTCCAACCGGTCCAACAGGTCCAATGGGGTCTACAGGTCCAACAGGTCCAACTGGAAGTACTGGACCGACGGGTCCAACTGGAAGTACTGGACCGACGGGTCCCACGGGCCCTACGGGGCCAAAAGGAACATTCCCGGATTATATTTACGTTACTTTAACGACAAGTCAAACCGTTGCAACAAACAATGCTATTACTTTCTCTTTGGTAAAAAGTTCAGGAGGGCTTTCATTCAATAGCGGAACCAACAATATTGTGATTGCAAGCCCAGGTGTCTATTTGATTAATTTTGGTTGCGCGCCCCAGTTAACGTCCTCTAATTCAGCTGTCGCCATCGGGGAGTTTACACCCTTTTTAAATGGGTCCATATATACTCCTAGCATTATATTACTTGCTACTTTGGAGGATACGAGCGCTACTTCTGCAACTGTTACAGTGACGTTAACGAGTGTCTCTGCGATCATGCAAACAACAACTTCGAATGCAACTTTACAGATAATAAATCTTGGTCCATCCGCCACGTTTACCTCAGGAACACAAATTAATGCTTATGTAACAATCTTACGCTTGCAATGAAAAAAATTTGCTTTTTAAAACGAACGATTTTTCTGAGAAGAAATATGATTAAAGATTTGAGATTAAGACTGCTTATTTTAATGATGGTGTTGTCGGTTCCATTAAGCGGCAACACAAAAGGGGAAAAATATAGAGTTTCTGTCTGCACCATTTTTAAAAATGAAGCACTGCATCTTAAAGAGTGGATTGAATATCATAGATTGATCGGAGTCGAGCATTTTTATTTATATAATAACTCCAGCGAAGACCATTTTGAAAAAGTTCTACTCCCTTATCTCAAAGGAGGATTGATCACACTCATCCACTGGCCGGATCGCATGGAGATTTTGCATAGTGATGAATCCGCAGCGCATTGGGCGTTGAGCACACAGCTGCTTGCCTATGGGCATGCGACCAAATGGCAGTGCCCAAAAGAAACTAAATGGCTTGTTTTTTTGGATGTGGATGAGTTTCTTGTTCCTGTCAAAGAACAATCTCTATCAGAGATCCTTGAGTGTTATGACGAGTTTTCGGGGATTCAAATTTCTAGTGATTATTTCGAAGCCTCTAACTCTGCACATGCCTTGCCGAGTAGAGATCTATTGATTACAACCGTTGAACTCACCGGTCAGCCAGTTCAACGGATAGAAACAAGTGTTGAAAAAATGATCATCAAACCCGAATGTCATACAACTTTTATATGGCCGCCTCTCCAGTGCGCTTTTAAAGATGGGGCCACAGCTAAAAAAGTGAGCCAAAAAGAATTAAGAATCAATAAGTACGTGAACAGGTTCAAACCGATTTGGAAATTTGAAAAAATTAAAAGTAAGCTCGACGTCGACAATCGTTTACTTACCGATGAAGAAAAAAAACAAATATTTGAGTTGGGATACGAAATTGAAGACAAAGAAAGAGCGATCTTTAAATTTATCCCAAAGTTAAGAAAAAAAATGGGGTTGGAATAAAGTTTATTGAAAAGACATTAATGAATCCATTAACGCCTTTTTATCGAGCGTCGCAATCCAAATTTCACGATCGTCCTTTCCGTAGGCGACATAAATTTTAGAATCCGAAACGACACATCCGCCAGGAAAAATCACCCGTTTTTCTGCATTTGTTCGCGTATAAAATCCGTCAGCTACAATAGGTTGGGAGCTTATTTTCCTCACCTGAAACGGTGGCTCTGCTGAAAATGTGTAGGCCCCCATAAAATAGTGCCAAAGCGGCAAATTCCATGAGCTGTTTGAAGATAGCTTTTTAGGAGAATGGAAAAAAGAGAGATATTCTCCATCGACAAGGACAGGGGGCGTGCCTCCTCTAAGAGGACCAAATTTCCAATCGATCCGCGAAGAAGTTTCATACTGGGAATAGCAAGTCCCATTGTAAAAAATGGGATGAAGAATTGTATGAGGATGAATCGTGTAGATGAATAATAGATTTTCATCCCATTCAAATGGCATCCAATTTTTTTGTTGGAGCTGATTGGTTTTTTCTTCATAGATGAGTTTTAGAGGCTTGGAGAGATGAAAATTGCGCCCGTCGTAAGACAGTTCCGAAATGAATATATCTCTCCTGTCTTTCCAGTCCGCTGGAGAAATATCGACGTTATCATTATAGGTGAGAAACATCCTTCCGCGATAAGAAAAAATGCGGGCATCTTCGGACTGTGAATCTGTTTTACTATTCATAAAACGTGTGCTGAGCAATTCAGGCTCAGAGATCGGGTCGAAGTCTTTATTGAGAATAACAATGCCGATGTAAGAGATCCAGAAAAAATCCAATGGATCAGGGCAATACCTAAACGTGAGCAGGAAATCATTTCCAAAAGGGATGATCGAAGGATTGAAAGCATCTGGGCATTTTTCTAAACGAATCCGTTTGGTGGAAAGAACAATTTTATCTTCTCTTGCTAACTTTTCAAGGAAATCCTCTGCTCCGATAAGAAATGGCCTATAAGCAAAAAACAAGCACAAGAAGATGAAATAGAATGTCATTTTTTAATATCCAAAGGGATAATTCACAGGGTCTGGAAGAGAGAAAGCAGATTGCGGACGGTATTCAGATCGATAAAACAAAGATAAGCCTCACGATCTTCAATCCCAATGGGCAAGATGAGCTGATTTCCTGAATGATCGATCGTCATACTGCAACAATATTCAACGCCCTGATGCATAAAAGTAAAAGGCTTGGATTGACGGACGATCTTAAAATCTCGATTGAGATAGAGGAATCGATGAAGGTAACAGCGGTAATATTCGGGAAGAATTGAGACTTCATGCACAAGCATGAGGTAACCATCATCCAAAACAATAGGAGCAGCAGAACCTCTAAAACGGGAAAAATCGTGATCTGTTTCTTGGTAAAGAGCCAGTTTGCATTCCCCTGTCTGAAAATCGGGCCTGAATACGACAAAAGGATCGTAAGAATAGGCGACAAAAAGTTCGCCATCTTTGATAAAGGGAAGCCAGTTTTTTTCACAGCGAGTGGGATCGGGTCCCAACAATGGGGTCAAATTTCTCGATGTTGGCCTCACTTTGCGGTTCTTGAGCTAATAAACAAAGGGAGATTTGACGATCGCCATGTGGATTGGTGTCGCAAGTAGTACATGTGAACCAAAATCGATTTTATATTCAAAAATACGGCAATCCTCCAATCCCTCGACGTTAAAAGCGGGGAATCTTTTTCTTTGGAAGTCCTCAACAATTTCATGTTTTGCAAGAACGCGAAATTCTTTATCGTAGTCCACCAGAAAATTTTTTGTGCGGAAGATCCCTGTTTTATCAACTGTGTTAAATATTTTTGCCCCTATCTGAGTGTAATTGACCGCCCTCAAGATCAATTTGTACCCATCTCTCGGTCTTTTGGATCGACGGGTTCATGGGATGGTACCGTTCTTCCGCTGCCTCTTGGATGAAAGGGAGATCGATGTCGATGGGGTGAAAACGTGCTTTTATGTTCTGGGTATAGAATAGGATATTCCGATAAGCTTGCTCCTTGACGTGCCAAGGAATATTTTCTTTCGTTAAGATCAATGCATTGCAAGCAGCTAGTCCTTCCTCTTTAAAGCGTGTGTAAAAAGAGGAAATCGATATCTCTTCATCGAATTGATAGAGTTGTACAGGAGGAGCTGGAAAAAGTGTTTGATCATTCGGGAGAGGGAATCCGAGAGCCCGTGTTTTGCAAAAACGATAGGCAAGGTCATTTTCTCCGTGCATCCGATAATGAGTTGCGATCTTTCGCAAAGATTCAGCGCGTTTCGGGTTGGCCTGATAGGCTTCAAGGTACCAATAAAGCGCCTCAGCCCATTGATCTAACTCTTGGTGGCATTCTGCAAGCATATACCTACTTAGCCAGGCCTCTTCGCTATGCGACTCCAAATAATTCGAGTACGAAACCATTGAATTGCAACTTCATATTTTTTCAACGCATGATAAGTTTGCGCCAAAGAAAAGGTACCGTTCAAACTTGAAGGCTGCTCTTTTACGACCTTCATCAAAAGGGAAAGAGTAGTTTTTAATTTCTTTTCTTTTCTAAAGCCGGCGATGTTATCTTCAATCCTAAGGTTTGGCAATTTTTCAATTTTGCGCTCATCTTTGATGACCAATATTCATGTACCTCGCCTAGGTTTTCCCATGGAAGAGAAGATCGAAGCAAATGCAACTGATAAATATAATAGGGCAATGCGGATACTTTCTCCAAAATTAAGTAACGTCTGCATTAGAGCCTCTTTCGTAAAAGAAGCGCTTGCCCTTAAGGCCATGTCTGGATCTAAAATAAGAAAATATCACTTTCTAACTTCAGCCCAAGTTCTGTGAGGAATTCCTTCGCTGTTTCCAAGGCAAAAGTCTGGGCATGGCAAACACTCCCCTTGTTTATCGTCGAACCTTGAACGGAAGAGAAGCGGCCGAAAGAATTGATCGATGATCTCCAATGTTTGATCAGTGGATCCTGCGTCACAAACACATAGACAATCGGTAATGCCCGTGGCGCTTGCCAAACAGATCTGGATGACCTCTTCATCGTCTTTTACAACCAAAACCAAGCAAATGTTTGTTTTTTTTTGCTCTGCAGACCAAAGAGGAGATTGGAAAAGAATGAAACCTAAAACAAATGAGCAAAGGACCTTCATAGGAAAGAAAGATTTTTTCATATTCGTTGTCAGGGGATATAAGAATCTATAAATTGCAAAAATTTAGTGCAAGCGCGAATTATATACAACTTGCAGTTCACTGGCGGCTGATTTCGAGAATCCAAAAAGAATAACAACGAGACTCAAAAAAAGGCGCTTTTTATCAATGAGTATTAGGTATGTTCTCCCGTAAAATTGTATTCAATTCATAAGGAAACCAATCCGACTTTTTTGTGACCAATTGGATGCGGTCAATTTGGGAATGAGGATATTTTCCAATGCATGGACAGGACTGATGATCATGTCGAAATCAGCCAGTCGTGAAGCCATCATCGAAAAATTCGACTGTGTGGTGATCAGCACGTCAAATTTTTGCATCGCAAAAAAATCCTGAATAACAGTAATTGACGTCTGGTTGTCCTAAGACTTGAATATTGAATAGAATGTCCTCATAGGAAACCGACTTTTGATCTGCTCCAAGAATTGCAAGGGCGTTTTGGTATCGCTGAATATAAAGACATGCATCGGCTTTCGATGCCATTCCACTCATAAACGCGGCGTATCTGCCGTTCATGATATTCCATATTAGGATGTTTCAATGGAAATAGTCTTCGGGAAGGGTCGTCAGTATCTGCCCCGCTTAAGTCACGCATATGATCAGCAACATTCAGCCGTCCCTTCATAGTAAAATCGGGGATGGGGATCCTTGGCTGAAGAGAATTTCTCAAATAATTTGCAAAGCCTTCTTCCTTCCAGGGAATCACAAGAGTGGTGGTCCACGAGCTGTCCAAATCCCATTCGGAAATATCCGATGGGAAATAGTCGACCATAAAAAGAGTAGGCGGCGTACCAGGGTCTTGCAGCATGCGGAAAAATTCTGCCAAAGTCTCTGATGATTTGATGGGAAAGACCTGGATGTACTGTCTTGACTTTTCTTGAAAAGGGAAAGACTCATAATCGATCATTAATTGATCGCTTATTAAATAATCTCTATTGGAGGAAGAACGGCTTAAGAAAGGGATCCGGGTGATATAACTCAAATAGCGTGCATGCGAATATCCCAAAATCTTATCTCCGAATCGTCCGCCACAATATTCGTAAGAAATGGCATGACGTTCGGGATAGCTCGAGTATCCTAAAGCAGGGGCTATAATCGCGCAGAAGAAAGCAGTGATCATTTTCCACATCGTACGTTCTCCAGTTTTTTTATGTGAACTCAAAACCATACTGTATGCGTAAATTTCTTTCGAAGTTTTTAATAAAAATTTTGACAAAAAGGAGAACTGGGCGTACTATCGACAACAATAGGTCTCAGGAGGACTTTTTGATATTCAAGATTTTTTTTCCTTTACTGCCAGTTTTTTTCTTTTTCCTGACCCCTCTAACTGCGAAAGTGGACTTAGAACCAGCCCTTCAACCAAAAGAGCTGTCCACTTCTCTCATTATCCCTTGCTCGGCTGCTCATTTTAAGCATATCCCTAATCTGCTAAGATTGTATGACCAACAGACAGTACCTCCTAATGAAATCGTCATCAGCCTGGCACCAAGTGAAAAAATCCCTCCTAATGATATTGTAGCCGTCGAGAGTTTTCCTTGGAATTTTCACCTTAAAATTATCAAAAATCTTGGAAGAATAGCGGCGGGACAAAATCGTAATATTGCAGTTGAAAATTGTACTGGAGATCTAATTCTAGCTCAAGATGCAGATGACTTGCCTCATCCTCAGAGAGTCGAAATCGTGAAATACCTTTTTGAAAATTTCCAGATAGACCATTTACTGCATTCGTATACCGTCTCAGGAAACAATCAAGAAAGCGATCTCGAAAAAAAATATCAGCTTCAAGATTTAGAGGCTTTTTATTATTTGGGAAAATATCCTCCAGAAGATGGTTCGATTGTCGTTCACAATGCTTGCGTCTGTTTTTTACGTCATGCTTGTGAAAAGATAAGATGGCCAGAACACTTTCTTAGAACTGAAGATACAGAATTCAATGTAATGGTATACGAACAACCAAACATAAAAAATAAGGTTGTATTAACTGCCAATTTAATCCATTACCGCTGGGAACTCGGAGGCATGTAAAAGTTCAGGACCCAAAGGAGACTGAACTTTTACGGAGAACATAGTAATGAATAAAAGATACGTGGTATGTATTCTCTTTTTCTTCTTTTCACTGAAGGTTTATTCAGAGCTTCCAAATTCAATTCCACCATCGAGCAAAAAATTACGTTTTTTTAATTTAGATCTACATATCTCCGTCATTGCAGATATTAAAAACATCTTCGAAGCTCTTGGGCACGAGGTGGTTGATTGGTCGATTTCCGGTCATACTTGGGTATTTGGAAGAGATCGAGATCATGTGGACATCATCAATGCTGAGACTTGGACATCTTTGTCAAAAAGAAAAATGCGATCAATTTTATGCAAGATATTGCGATTTTTTAAATCAATTCGATGGATTTATTGTAACTCACGCAGGTTCATTTGCTTTGTTATATGAAAATTGTAACAAGCCGATTATTGTCGTGGCTTCAACTCGTTATGAAATCCCTTTCACCGAAGATAAGAATAATTGGCTCATGCTAGATGATTATTTCAAAGAAAGGGTTAAAAATAACAAGGCATTCATCGTAGCAAATAATAAAGGAGATCAATATTATTTTGAACATTATACCGGAATCAAACCTGAGCACATTCCCAGCCTATGCTTATATACGAATCTCCAGTATACGGGGAATCGGAGTGGATTTATCGTTCATCCCTCCGGAGGCATGAAAAATGTTGCAATTGAACGATTAACACATAAAGAGCTCATTCAAAATAGTCAATTGCCGGAAAGATATCCATGGAGCTTGCTCTACGATTTTCAAGGAACCATTCATTTTCCCTATAATGTTAGCATTATGTCGATTTTTGAGCATTATTCCGCGAATATTCCGATGTTTTTTCCTTCGAAGAAGTATATCCTCCAGCTCAAAAATGAATTTCCTAGCCTTGTTCTCTCAGATCTGTCTTTTTTTTCTGTACACCGCAAACCAATACCCAACATTATCAATGACCCGAACAATGTAAATGATCATGAAGTCGTCCTTCGATGGATAGACTTATGTGACTTTTATGATGAAGAAAACATGCCATATATCCAGTATTTTGAATCTTTCGAACATTTGGAGCATTTGCTGCAAGTTTCTAATTTGAAAGAGATTAGCGGAAAAATGAAGGCATACAATGAGAAGAGAAAAGAGAGGGTTTTCAAACAATGGAGAGATTTACTTGAATATGTCATTGAAACGAATCATTTGTAAATTTTTCCATATAGCGTTTATAGGTTTTTCTTGTTTGGTGAATGCTGATGCAAATGCATGGGGGGAACCGGAGTTTGTTTGGTGCTGGGGAATAGCTACTCATGCTTGCACAATTGGCGTGCCTAAGACCCCCCTTCCATGGTTTCACAACAGTGGCCTTCATTATGATTTATACAATTATCAAGTTCAACGGGGGGATATTGTCTGGGTCCATTCAGGCGAATTCAAGTATTTCATCAATGAAGTATTCCCACACATTACATCCCCTTTCGTCTTAGTTGTCAACGTAGGAGATGAATCATTCCCTTCGGACAGCTGCAACGCTCAAGAGTTCGAAATGATTCTTGCAAACAAAAACATTATTCATATTTTTGCCCAGAACTGTGATTACGAGGGTAAAAGCAATAAAATATCGCAAATACCCATCGGGATAGATTACCACACTATTGCATATTTCAATCCTGGTCGATGGAACGAGTATGGATCGGTAGATGAGCAAGAATCGAGCCTAAAGAGCGTACTGTCACAATTACTGCCCACCCATCAGCGCAAGAAAAAGGCCTTTGTCGATTTTCATTTAAATGATACTGCCCGAGGATCAAAAACTATGACTTATGGCGGCGACCGGACTAGCCTATTTCGCCAGCTTGTTTCTTCAGGGCTGATCGACTATCCAAGCATGGTCATGCCGCGTTCAGAGCTTTGGAAAACGAAAGGGCAATATGCTTTTTCCATTTGCCCTTATGGTAATGGAATGGATACTCATCGAATCTGGGAAGATCTTGCCCTTGGCTGTATCTGTATTGCTAAGTCAATCCCTTCATTCAATCCGTACGAGGGATTACCTGTTGTGCTGGTACAAGAATGGTCCGAGATCACCGCCGAAAATCTCGATAAATGGCTATTGCAATATCAAGATGCTTTTTCAAATCCTGAATATAGAGAAAAACTGACCAATATTTACTGGATTAACAAGATTCGTAAAGCTGCAGCTCCCTTTAGATGTATTACAGATGAAGTATTTGCTGAGAAGAGCTTTGCTCAACATCGGGATAAGTTTTCTGCATTAAATGAAGAAGTTATTCTTGAGCAATTAGTGAAAGAGATAAAAATAAAGCATCCCATTGAGCGATTTTATGTCGATCTTGGTGCCGGGGATGGTCTCGACTCTTCAAACACTGCACTGCTAGCACAGGATAGCTGGAGAGGGCTTGCCATCGATGCTGACGATATGAAGGGGGGAAACTTTTTAAAAAATTATAAAAACTTGCCATCTATTTCTTTCGATCAAAGAAAAATAACACCATTCAACATAATTGATATTCTACAATCTCATACCGTTCCAAAGAATTTTGGAGTTTTGAGTTTAGATATCGACGGGTATGATTATTTCGTCCTTGAGGCCTTGTTGAAAGAATATCAACCTAGCATTATAATTGCAGAAATTAATGAAAAAATTCCTCCCCCTTTAGAATTTACGGTTTTGTTTGATGAAAACTATGCATGGGCTGGCGACCATTTTTATGGACAAAGCCTTTCCCAATTAAAAAAACTTGCCACTTTTGCAGGTTACGCTCTTGTTCATCTTGAATATAATAATGCCTTTTTAGTCCGAAAAGAGATTTGCGGCAGAAAAGATTTAACATCGAAAGAAGCCTACTCAATTGGGTATCAATTTAATACAAACCGAGAAAAAATATTTCATTGGAATGCCAACGTAGATCACTTACTAACGGGTTCTGTTGAAGAGAATTATTATTTTTTAAACCGTTTTTTTGAGAAATATAAAGAAAAATACACCCTTATTGTGGGTGGTTCTGAATGAAACTGGAAAGATTTTCTTGTAAAATTGTATTCAACTCAAAAGGGAACCAAGCTGACTTTTTTGTGATCAGTTGGATACGATCAATCTGGAAATGAGGATATTCCCCAACGCCATGCACTGGGCTAATGATCATATCGAAATCAGCTAATCGCGAAGCCATCATTGAAAAATTCGACTGCGTTGTGATCAGAACATCAAATTTTTGCATCGCAAAAAAATCCTGGACGACATAATTGACGTCTGGCTGTTCTAACACTTGAATCTTGAATAGGATGTCTTCATGGGGAAATCGACTTTTGATTTGCTCTAAAAATTCAAGGGGGGTCTTTGTATCGCTGAATATGAAGACATGCATCGGCTTTTTTCCGCTCCATTCATAAACCCTTCGTATTTGCCGTTCGTGATAATCAATGTAGGGATGTTTTAACGGCAAAAATCTCCGGGAAATATGGTCTACATCCCCACCGCTCAAATCGCGCATGTGGTCTGCGACATTCAACCGTCCCTCCACGGTAAAATCGGGGATGGGAATCTTCGGTTGAAGAGATTTTCTCAAATAATTTGCGAATCCTTCTTCCTTCCAGGGTATCACAAGAGCAGTGGTCCACGAGGGGGTCAAATTCCATTCGAAAACATCCGATGGGAAATATTCGACCATAAAAAGCGTAGGCGGCGTACCGGGTTCTTGAATCATGCGGAAAAATTCTGCCAGAGTATCGGAAGACTTGATGTGAAAGACTTGGGAGTAATGTCTTGCCTTCTCTTGAAAAGGAAAAGACTCATAATCGGTCATTAAGTGATCGCTTAGTAAATAGTCTTTATTGGAGGAAGAACGACTTAAGAAAGGGATCTGAGTGATATAACTCAAATAGCGCGCATGTGAATATCCCAAAATCTTATCCCCGAAACGTCCGGGACAATACTCGTAAGAAATAGCGTGATACTCTGAATAATCTGAATATCCTAGAGCAGACGACCCAATTGCGCAGAGGAAAACAATGACCATTCGCAACACAAGTTCTACCATTTTTTATAGACGAGAATATTTTTTTTAAGGTGATTTTGTCAAGTTTGATTCAATACATTCAAACTCCGTGAACCCAGGCCTTAAGGCCTGGGATTATTATGGCGATTTGGGAGGGGCTTCGAACCCCTCCCAAATGTCGTTTTTTGAAATACCCGGCCCTTAAGGGCCGGGTTTCCGCCGGAGGACGGATGGAAAACAGACGCTTAGCGCTGGGTCAATCCAGAATTGTGAAGTCGGAATCAGGAAGATGCGAGATATTGGGCATATCGATAGAAGTAGGATGAGCTTGATGCGGAGATATCTCGTACTTTTGAACCAGAGATCGATTGATGTAACTTAGTTCGAGAACTCTCGAAACGCACCCTCGCGCATTTGAGGTTTCAAAGCAATTGCTCGACCCATTGTTCCCATGAACATGCACAAGGAGAAAATTTTGGTTTAAAGCCTGCAGCAAATGAAGGGCTTGGGGAACCTGTTTCAATTCCTCAAAATGCAGTTCCAGGACAATCCCTGTGACATTGCAAGCATGCTGCAATATATCGGGGACTGTGTCATACTCGTTCCCTTCAATGTCCATTTTAATAAACATCTTTTTGTCTCTTGCCCCTATTCTATCCAAGTGACGATCAAATGGTTCCATACTTGCAGATTGTTCAACAAACTCTTTGCTTACAATACAAGAAGAGATAAATTGACACTCTTTATACCGAGTCTGTATCGGCGTGCACGTGCAGTCGAATCCATAGGATGGCTTCCCATAAATTGCTGTAGTCGACTCTTCAAAAGAAATATCGCTTCCGATCCCGTAGCCGATCACAACATCAGCACTGTGCATCGCAACTTCTGGAATGACATATCCCCCGTCATACTCTCTTCCAATGCGGCGAAGCTGGATTGGGCCATTTGCATCATAGGTTTGATAAACTTTTAAGAGCACAGCAATCGCGCGAGTTTCCGGAGTTTCTGAAAGAGGAGCCTCCCAATGAGATATTGCTGAAAATCCCAGGTTTAAATTCACAGTGAAAAAACTCCAGACAATTGCGGTTTTTAGTCCCATGTGTCTCCAAATGGCTAAAGTTCAGTTGTAATAGACAAATCAATGATATTTGTTTAAGGTGATTTAATCAAAGTTGTTTCAAATTCAGAGAGGGCCCCTAGAGGAATGCATAACAAAAAAAATAAAACCTTCTATCTTTTTTGCTTTCTAGTCTTCTGTTTCATTTCAAGGGCAGCTTGTGCACAAAATGTAACCGTGATTGGAGTAGGCAAATTGGGACTGTGCCTCGCTTTATCGATGGAAAACGCTGGTTATCATGTCTTGGGAGTCGACATTTCTGAATCCTATGTTTCTAGCCTAAATTGCAAGACGTTTAGCTCGTCGGAGCCGGGCCTTAATGATTATTTGATGAAGAGTAAGAATTTCAAAGCCACGACCTCTTTAAAAGAAGGGCTTGCATTCTCCGACATCTACTTTCTTGTGGTCGCGACAGCCGTCGGCACTCATTCTTATGACTGCAGAACCCTTTCGGCATTGCTTGCTGAAATCAACTCTTATGAACTACAAAATAAACATTTTGTCATTTGCTCAACGCTTGAACCAGGATATATTGCGAACACTGCCAAACAACTGCTGAAGGATTGTGAAGATGTATCGATTAACTATAACCCGCTTTTTATCGCACAGGGGGATATCTTTAACGGATTGAGAGAGCCTGATATCGTTCTCATCGGTGCGGATTCAGATAAAGCACATGATGCAATCGAGAGCATTTATAAGAAAGTATGCTTTAACGCTCCCTATTTCGCCCGGATGAATGTCGCCAGCGCCGAAATCACAAAGCTCGCTCTCAATTGCTTTCTAACTACCAAAATCGCTCTTGCCAATCTCATAGGAGACATAGCCGATGCAACACCTAAAGCAGATAAAATAGCAATTTTGAATACCATTGGCAAAGATCAAAGGATCGGGCCCAAATACATCTCACCGGGATATGGTTTTGGAGGTTCCTGCTTTCCCAGAGATAATCGGACATTGGGCAATTACGCTGCTTCTCTTGGACTCGACCCAGTGATCTTGCGAGCGACAGACGAAGCCAATGATCAGCATGCGATTTTTTTGGCACAAAACCTAATGGCGCTTAATCAGGATGTCTATGTCTTTGAGGATGTATCCTATAAGCCAAATTCACCTGTTGCATTGATTGAAAACTCTCAAAAACTGATCGTCGCCAAATTATTGGCAAAGCACGGTGAAAAAGTGATCATTCGAGATCGGCCAGAAGTAGTTTCTCTAGTGCAAGAGCAATTCGGGGATCTATTCGAATACGAACAATTACAAACTTCTCAATTCCCAAAGTAGTAAACTTTTATCATTCCAATTTCCTTCGCCTTCCGAACAATTTTCATTGATGATTTCCAGAGGCGGAGGAAAATTAAAAGGGGGCTTTTGAAGATTGATGGGATGCCACTCCCCTGTGGGAATGTCATAGTTGGATTCTCTATTCACAAAAGATGTTGTGAGTAGATATTTTGATCCGCTTAATTTGAGCAAAAAGATTACCCTTTTGATGTCTTTATAGGAAAGATGGATGAGGCAATCCCTGCATAGGACGAAGTCCACTCGAGGGATTAATTCTTTTGTTAAATCTTTTGCAAGAAAGGAGCATTGTTCATTCCCAAATTGTTCTTGCAGGGCCTCGATCATCGGAAGGACTACATCAATGCCATAGTATTTTTCCACTGGAAGTTCCACTGCCCGCATCCAGTAAAAGTCCCCGCAAGGTGCATCGGCAATGCTCTTGCAATGGTGCTTTTTTAACAGCTCGGGGATCTTTTCTCGAATGACAGCCGTTTGCTCGAGGTCAGAGCCAGCCCCTGAAGCAGAATATTCCCCCTTCCAGGCCCATGTCTTCCAAATTTCAGTGAAGATTTTTTTGCAGTTTGCTTCTTCAGAAAATAGCTGAAAAGGGTTCAAAACCAAAAATAATAACAAAAAGGCAACTCTCATGCGGAAAAATTCTACTGGTGAAAATTTATTTGTCCAGGTCTAATCTTAATATAAGATTGAGGAGGGAACGTGAATTTTAAGCTCATTGGTCTTTGTTCTCTTAGCCTCTTATGCCAAGGATTTATTCACCCTAGCCCTTACGAAGACAAAGATCTCATTTATCAGCCGATTTGGGGTCCAGGGAATTACCTTCGTTTTGCACATCTTTTTGACTCAAACAAAATACGGCTCATTATTGAAATTGGCAGCAGAGACGCTCTGGATGCGATTTTTCTTGGGCATTTTTATCAATGTCCAGTCTATGCGTTTGAATGTCATCCCGAAGGATTGAAAATCTGCTACCATAATGTTAAAAAGTATCCTTACGTGACCGTAGTTCCTTTCGCATGTTGGAATGCAACCCAAAGGGTTCCCTTTTATCCTATCATCGAATCTCACGGCAGCAAGTCTCACCCCGTGAACATCGGCGCTTCTTCCTTATTAATGGCACGCAAAGATAGTTGCGACCCTCACCATATCCAAGGAGATCCGATCTATGTCCAAGCGATACGGTTAGATGAATGGATGACCGAGAATTGCATTGAAGAGGTTGACTTGCTCTGTATGGACGCAGAAGGGACAACCCTTCAGGTGCTTCAAGGCATGGGAAAATTCTTAGAAAAAGTAAAATATATCATCACTGAAGTTTTTGAGAGCCCTGCTTATGTAGGTGAAGCACTTTATCCGGAAATTCGTCAATTTCTTACGGCAAGGGGGTTTCGTGTTGTCGAGGAACCTCGCGGTTACGGCTTTTCTGACGTTGTCTTTATCAAAAAAACAGACTGATTTATAGATGTGCGCCTTTCACAATCCTTGTATTGTTTGTGTCTCCCCTTTCACTTCGTCGATTTTCCCATCGATGTCGTCATCCCATGTGTAGAAAAAGATCTCATCACACTTGATCTTTGCATCGATGGGATAAAAGAAAATGGTGTCAAGATCCGGCGAGTCATTGTCGTTTCAAAAAACAAGCTCACAGACCAGGTGGAATGGTTTGACGAAGCTGCCTATCCTTTCTCCTTAGAAGATGTTGCAGGTCATCTGCCGCATAATGATCTTCAGATGCATGAAAGAAGAAAGGGATGGTATTATCAACAACTGTTGAAACTTTACGCACCTCTTGTAATCCCCGACATTTCCCCCAATGTCTTGATTCTCGATTCCGATACGATTTTTTTAAATCCCGTTTCTTTTTTAAATGAGGAAAATGGGGGGATGTATAATCCTGGGAACGAATACAATCCACCCTATTTTACCCATGCAGCTCGCCTCATTCCAGGTCTTTCCCGACTTTTCCCCGAATATTCAGGAATCGCTCATCATATGGTCTTTCAAAAACCTGTCATTGAGGATCTCTTTCATCGAGTAGAATCCCTTCATTCAGCGCCTTTTTGGCAAGTATTTTGCCAATCTGTAGAACCTGAATGCCTGTTTGCCGGCGCCTCTGAATATGAACTTTACTTTAATTATGTGTTTTCCCGGACGAGCCAGACAACGATACGAAAATTAAAATGGAAAAACATACAGCGATTAAGTGAGATTTCTTCTTATCAAGCGCAAGGACTGCACTATGTATCCATTCATTCCTGGAATCGAATTGAAGACTAATTATTCACCCCTTTAATCGTCTCGCACATAAACTGCGGAGTAAAGACACGGGCGCTCTCGCTTTTTAGATATGCCCGAATATTCTCAATGTATTGATTGAATGTTTCTTCAGGCATGGCCTTGAGAAACTGGTATAGATCTTCATTGGTTTGAAAATCACGATAATCGATAAAACACTCCTTCGGAATATATTTTTCTACGTTAGGTGTTCCATAATAAACGGGAACGCACCCAGCCGCAAAGTAACTGAAAATCTTTTCGGTAAGATAGCCGTTGATATGCGAATTTTCAAAACAGATGGCAAAACGGTAATCTTTAAGCACCAATAACTTGTCCTGGTCTAAAGGATGACTGCAATCCCTGGCGCCTAGGGGAATCCTCCCTCGATATCTTCCTGTTTGGACAATAGGTGTGCAGCCGTAATAATCAAAATCTTCCAGAGGTTTACCTTCGAAGAATCTAATCATCGATTCTCTTTCTTTCGTGTATGTTTGAGAGATCATGACGCAAAATTTCTTCTCATTAAATCCCGGAATAGCCTCAAGCATCGGCTTTAAATCTGGGTAGTAGAACTTAAAATATCTTTGATTATCGATAAGATCGTCGTTATAGGTGTAGACGCGGGAAAACAATTTACAATATTCATCGCTTGCCCCTTGAGGCTCCCATAGAAAAAGGATCCGTTTTTCAAAAGGGATCTTTTCCAAATCGCTTGGGGTAGCGACATCGTTCATCAAGATGACTTTCTGCACTTCGTCGTTGTAGTATTGCTCGAGGTAGCGGTCGAAGTTAATCCACAGAGATCGGATTTGAAATCCGGTTTCTTCGGCAATTTTATCTGTGGGGTAGTGCTTTTCGAGTGCAAAATTTGCAACGATATCTATTTTTTCTGCGGCCACAGAGGCACTAGAGAGGAATAGAAAGGCTATGAGAGTTTTCATGATTGATCCCTATTGTTTAATCTAAAAAAAAACCAGATTTCCAGAACTTTTCATAAATATCTGGATGCTTTGCACGGATGAAACCGATGATGGCTTCATCGCGATAGAGATTGAAAGCATGGTAGTGTTCCAAAGTTAACTCATCCGAAATCCCACCCTCTCTATTTCTTATGAATTTGATCGTGTGAAAGAAAGACTCATCGCGCATCGTATAGTGATTAATCCTGAGGAATCGTGTATGCCCATGCGCATCGAGTGTTAAATTTTCATTGGTGATAGGTATCTCTTTACCATCGCCATTGTAGTACCCAGTCTTAGTTCTTAATGGGAACTGGTGGATATAGCGTTCAGCTTCTTCTTCTTTTACTTCATATTGAACATAGTCTGGTCTAACAATACTCTTGCCCATAGCGTTGACTGGATGCAAGGGATGGCTGCAGGCTCTCAAACGGAAAAGGCAGGATTCTTTCTTTTTTAGAGTGATGCCTCCTGTCCCAAAACATCTCCAGTTCACATAGACAGCAGCTGCATTGGAGAAATGTTTCTTAAGACACTCGGTGATGGTTTTTTCTTTCATAGGAAGGAGGTATTCATCTAGATCGATCACAGCCAGCCAGTTTGTCATTCCTATTGCTTTATCTAAAGCGTCTTTATAAGCAAATTCTTGGTACTTCACACGCTTCTCCTGAGAAGGAAACGGCCAATTGATGACTTCGACAACTCCTTCAGCAATATACGGCTGTAGAATTTCTTCCCAATCGTCAGTACTTGAATTATTGTAGAGCCAAAAATGCTCGACGCCGACCATTTTATGGTACTCGATCCACTCTTTTAGATAAGCGCCCTCGTCGCGGAAAATGGCAGCAATGGAAAGCTCATACGCCGATAAGCAGTACAGGGGCAGGAAAGTAAAAAGGAACAAAATCAAGAATTTCATCGATATCGGATATGGGTTAAGTTTTCCGAGTATTGGAAGGCGCCATTTTGAACGAGAATATCGGTTTGTTCAAGAAATTGGTGGTTCCAGCTCGTGTAGAAAGGCGCTTTGCCCTTTTCTCCATTAATGAAAGTGGGTGGAATTTGATTGGTGTGAATAGAGAAACCTCGTAGATGCGCGAGAATGCTTAAGAGAGTTTGATCATGCCGGCATGCTCCCCAACCTCCGCCGGCTGTTCCATTATCTGCAAAATTTCGAATCTCTTTTGTGAATCCATACCAATCATTGAGGAATAGATGTTGCGCTTGTTTAGAAACACCGACAAACCCTCCCATGACGCATTCTTGATTCAAGACCCAGGAGTTTTGCGGCTCTTCCAAAGAAAAAAGAGCTTTTACGGTATCGGTCGTACTCCATTCAAGCGGATAAGAGGAACCCGAATGGTTCAAAAAATAACCCTCCTTTTGAATATGGGCAAAGAGATCATCGGTAGGTTTTAATACGACACATGCGCTATCCAGCCACAATACGTAGGGGAAATCCTCTAAAGCCTCTTTAATGGCGACAGGCTTCCAGGCATACCAGCCCAAGACTTGTTTGCCTCCTTCAACGGGGAAAAAAGTGAGTAAATGCGGATTATTTTCTCGAAGGGAACATAACCTCACCTTGCTGATTTTTTGTATTTCGACGCACTGTGATTCTTCCAACCCAAGGTCGAAAACGAGAATCTCCACTAAATTGTCATAATTGTGTTTATGAATACTTCCAATGAGATTAAGAAGAGGATGAAAGTAATTTTTGCTTGCTCCGGTACAATAATACTGGGGGCAAGACCACAATGAGACTTGAAGACATAAAAAAATTACGAAAAACCTCATTTGGAATTCTCAATTTAAAATGCAGTTCATGAAACGATGAAAAACTTGCCATTTTTTTTCGGGGTGCAGACCGGATCCTCCACAGAAATGGACAAAGTGGTCATCGATATAAAATTCTATAGAAATGAGCCATCCAATAGCAGAGAGTTCAAAGGGATGATCGAAGCCCGCATTTAAAAAGACGAGTGGGTCCCAAGGGTAAAACTCACTATCAGAGCGCCTTGGAAATAATCGGCAGGTCACTTCTGGATGGTTTTTTAGATAATGGTAGGAATGTGAGCCAGTATCACATAATACCTCATCGATGACATCCACATGAAACTTCAAATCGGCAAGATCGGGTAATTTTCGTGGGTCAAAAGCGACAAATGGAACCCAAGCATAATGGATATGCTTAAATTCGCTGTCTATTGCAACGAGCTGGACATCCTTTAATAGGCTTCGGATGCTGATCGGTTTTATAGGAAACACATCGGCATCCAGGATCACAACAACATCATCGTGGCCATACCCATAATGATCTAGCGCATATTGGATGACATGGCAATGGCGAACGCTGACTTGTTGAGCAATGGCCTCATGAGAGGGAAATCCATTCTTTAACGGAAATCTAAAGAAACTGTTTTTTTGCGGGGTATCCAGAAGATTTCTGATCATTTCATTGAGCGGATCAGTCTCATGCCATGACTGTTCAAAACGAACGCAAGTGATTCCATTTTTCTCACAAGCCTCTTCTATTTCTTTTTGCATCTTTGAATCAGGAGCATCATTGAACACAATGATCTCATATTCATCGGGGAAGAACTTCTTGAAGGCTTGGCATTGATATTCTAGGAAATCAGGTCGGTTATAATGGAAGGTCAGTATTCTGATTTTTGCGGTCAGAATTGCGGGGAAGATCAGAAAAATCCAAACTACCAATAAACTCTTCATTGCTCGGCTTTGCGCGAACTGTTCTCAAGCGTGCTAGTAACCAAATCCCGGTAGTCTTTAATGGAAGCGATCACATCGGGTAATTCTTTGCTGATCCAAAACGTGGTCCCAGCCCCAGAAGGAATGCGAATTTTTTCATAGTCAGGAGGAGTTTGCACGACGAACCAGACATAAAATCCCTGAGTAGCATCTTCCCCTGCATCGCAGTTCGTATCATGAGCCATGACAATAGGTATTCGATTTTCTAGAAACAGTTTAACCATGTCTCCGCGAACATATACACCAGGGTCGACAAATGCCACATCAATAGGTGTTCCCTGATCAGCTGCGATTTGTATTTGCATCTTAAAAAAGCGATCGAGCGATATGAGGTAGGTGGGGTCGATAAAGGAATAATCTCTTTTTTCAGAACACGCATAAGCGCAAGCTCGATTAAAACTGACATCGGAAAGATCGGAATTATAAGTGAGGGGAACCCAATTTGTATAATCCTGATACATATCGAGACATTTCCTAAACCATCCGTCATCACATCCTGGGTTTAAAAATTCGATCGAAACGACTCTATCGCAATGATCCATGAAATATTTCGTGGAAAATCCACATCCGCATTCGAGGAACCCTCTCACTTTTACTGTATCGAATAACCTTTTAAAATGAGGGATGTGATCAGTGTACCCTGTTTGCCCCCCAAGTTCTACTAGCCAATCGTAGGTAATAAAATCGGCCTTGCTTCCATACGCAAAAGAATTAAGCAAGGTAAATACAGGTAGGATGATTTTCATCGTCAACTTGTACATGTAGGCCTCTTTTAGATGGATCGAAGATGCCCTAAACAGTTTTTTTTCACAACCTCTCAAATGTGTTGCAGAAATTTGTTGAGGCGAAGTATTTTTTTTCTTTTTAGCAATTTTCAACTGGAATGGACTATGCGTCGGTGGATACTTCTTTTTGTTTCTCTTCTCCTCCCCTTTTTAGCTCAAGGCAGAGAAAAAATCTGTCTCAACATGATCGTCAAAAATGAAAAGGATGTCATTAAGCGGTGCCTGGACTCGGTGATGCCTCTAATCGATTATTGGGTCATTATCGATACAGGCTCGACGGACGGGACGCAAGAGATCATCAAGACGCACCTGGAACAAATTCCCGGGGAACTTCATGAGCGCCCTTGGCGAAACTTTGGAGAAAATCGATCCGAGGCCTATGACCTTGCGAAAGGCAAAGGGGATTATATTTTGTTCATAGATGCAGAT
>CAVOSF010000004.1:0-591934 GCA_963698815.1 uncultured Verrucomicrobiae bacterium | reverse complement strand
GCGTTGGCTATGCAGCACATTTTTTGTCTTCACTCGCGCCTTGTGCTTGCACAATGGTCGCTCGCTCCAGACAAAAAATTTGCGCAGCCGCCTTGCCAAATTCCCAACTTTTGAATCATTTTCGGTATAAATAAACGGAGAACTATGGAACTCATCAGTTGGAAATGTTTGCTGATCGTGCTCGTCTTTTTTTTAGGTTATATGGCGATCATTTTGGAACACTACATCAAGGTCAACAAAACTGCCGTCGCCCTTTTCATCGCCGTGATCTGCTGGGCGATCTATCTCGGCTGCAGCTCAGCGCCTGTGGGCGAAGATTTGCAAATTCTTGGCCATCATGTTTCGGAAGTTTCCCAGATCATCTTCTTTTTGATGGGAGCAATGACCCTGGTCGAGCTCGTCGATACCCATCGCGGATTTAAAATCATCACCGACCGGATCCAAACAAAATCGGCGCGAAAAATGCTATGGATCATCGCCTTTGTCGCTTTTTTCTCTCCGCAATCCTCGACAATTTGACAACGACGATCCTCATGGTCTCACTGCTGCGCAAACTTAGTCCCGCACTCGAGCTGAACGCTTTCTCTTGTGCTGCATTGTCGTCGATCGCCGCCAATGCGGGCGGCGCCTGGACGCCGATCGGCGATGTCACGACGACAATGCTTTGGATCAACGGCCAGCTTAGCAGCATCGGCGTGATGAAATCCCTGTTTATGCCTTCCATCGTCTCACTTCTTATCCCCTTGGTGTGGTATACGTTTCGCATGAAAGGGACGATTTCACCGGCCACTGCAGCTGAGCGCAAAGCAAAAGTCATGCCCTGGGGCAGACTCGTCTTTTATTTAGGGGTAGGAGGGCTTGTCTTTGTGCCGATCTTTAAAGCTCTCACAGGACTGCCGCCCTTCATGGGAGTGATTTTGGCACTCTCCGTCCTGTGGCTTGTGACCGATATCATGCACATCCCGCATCGAAGAGACGTGAATCTTTGCGCGTCCCGCACGTCTTGACACGCGTCGATACCTCCGGAGTGCTATTCTTTTTAGGGATTTTGCTATGCGTCGACGCCCTCCAGAGCGGCAGGTTTGCTGCAAGTCGTCGCCGATTGGCTGGACGCGACCTTCAAAAGCCAGGCGATGATCGCCACGCTGATCGGCTTTTTTCCGCCGTCATCGATAACGTCCCTCTTGTCGCAGCGACCATGGGCATGTACCCCTTGGAAATCTACCCTATAGACTCTTCCCTTTGGCATATGATCGCCTACGCAGCAGGGACAGGCGGAAGCATGCTCATCATCGGGTCCGCAGCAGGCGTCGCCTTGATGGGCATGGAAAAGATCGATTTTATCTCCTACATGAAAAAGGCCACAATCCCGGTCGGCTTTGGGCTATCTTGCGCAGGGATGGGAATCTATCTTGATTAATTCATCGTAAAAATTGTAAGAATTCTTTTAATTGAAAAATTTTTTTCGGAAAAGATTTGCTGAAAATTCAGCAGTTTTGTATGTTCTATCCTTTCCTTTTAAAAGAAATCGGAAGATTCTGCAAAAGGAATAGAATCAACGAGATTGATTCATGTCTTTCTTAACATCAGAAGTGAAGTGATGTGCAAGCAAAGTAAAGCTTGTGCGGATAAGTGAGTGAAAAACTCACTTATTTTGCCTGTAAATTTTTTTATATTTTTATAAGGCAAATTGTCAAAGAATTTTTTCTTTGAGAATTTGATCTTGGTTCAGATTGAATGCTGACAGCGTGGATGAGGCATGCAAGTCGAACGAAGCTCGTAGGGCAACCTGGATCTTAGTGGCGGAAGGGTTAGTAATACATGAATAACTTGCCTTTTACCTGGGGATAACGGCTGGAAACGGCCGCTAATACCGAATGAGGTGGCTGAGGGAAACCTTGGTTTATCAAAGTAGGGGACCGTGAAAGCGGCCTTGCGGTAGAAGAGAGGTTCATGGGATATCAGCTAGTTGGTGTGGTAAAGGCGCACCAAGGCTAAGACGTCTAGGCGGATTGAGAGATTGACCGCCAACATTGGGACTGAGATACTGCCCAGACTCCTACGGGAGGCTGCAGTCGAGGATCTTTCGCAATGGGCGAAAGCCTGACGAAGCGACGCTGTGTGAGCGATGAAGGCCTTCGGGTTGTAAAGCTCTTTCGCGTAGGAACAAGGAAGAGGTGTGAATAACATCTCAATTTGAGGGTACTGCGTAAAGAAGCACCGGCTAACTCCGTGCCAGCAGCTGCGGTAATACGGAGGGTGCAAGCATTAATCGGAATTATTGGGCGTAAAGGGCGCGTAGGCGGGATATGTAAGTCAGATGTGAAATTCCGAAGCTCAACTTCGGAGCTGCATTTGAAACTGCAATTCTAGAGGATTGACGGAGAAAACGGAATTCCACGTGTAGCGGTGAAATGCGTAGATATGTGGAAGAACACCGGTGGCGAAAGCGGTTTTCTAGTTTATACCTGACGCTGAGGCGCGAGAGCAAGGGGAGCAAACAGGATTAGATACCCTGGTAGTCCTTGCCGTAAACGATGTATACTTGATGTAGTTGGGCTCAACCCTGACTGTGTCGAAGCTAACGCGATAAGTATACCGCCTGGGGAGTACGCTCGCAAGGGTGAAACTCAAAAGAATTGACGGGGGCCCGCACAAGCAGTGGAGCATGTGGTTTAATTCGATGCAACGCGAAGAACCTTACCCAGGCTCGAAATGCAGATGGACGATATCAGAGATGGTATTTTCCGCAAGGACTTTTGTATAGGTGCTGCATGGCTGTCGTCAGCTCGTGCCGTGAGGTGTTGGGTTAAGTCCCGCAACGAGCGCAACCCTTATCATTAGTTGCCAACACGCAAGGTGGGGACTCTAATGAGACTGCCTAGGTTAACTAGGAGGAAGGTGAGGATGACGTCAAGTCCGCATGGCCTTTATGTCTGGGGCTACACACGTGCTACAATGGTCGGTACAGAAGGCAGCAAGACCGCAAGGTGGAGCAAATCCGTAAAGCCGATCTCAGTTCAGATTGTAGTCTGCAACTCGACTACATGAAGTTGGAATTGCTAGTAATGACGTGTCAGCAACAACGTCGTGAATACGTTCCCGGGCCTTGTACACACCGCCCGTCACATCATGGGAGTTGGTTTTACCCGAAGTCGCTGACTTAACCGCAAGGGGAGAGGCGCCTAAGGTAAGGCCGATGACTGGGATGAAGTCGTAACAAGGTAGCCCTACCGGAAGGTGGGGCTGGATCACCTCCTTTAAAGGACAAACTACTCACAGTAGTGTCCTTAAGGTTGAGACAAGCTTTATTTTGCCCACGTCACTTCCCTTCTGTTGTTAAGACAGCAAAAATGCTAGTCTTGAAAATCGAATAGAGTCATAAAGAAAATAATCTCAAATTAAATTAAAGCGACCAATAATAAAGATAAAGTGTGTAACAATACGGAAGTCATTAAATGTGAGTAAAAACACAATATTCACTGATGAAAATTGGCGCTTGAGAATAATAAAAATGTTTTAAGAACATTGGCGAAAAATTAATAAGCAATATTAGCAGCATAAAAATTTATGTGATCAAGCTGCTAAGGGCTGTTGGTGGATGCCTTGGCATCGATAGGCGAAGAAGGACGTGCAAACCTGCGATAAGCTTCGGAGAGCCGGAAAGAAGCTTTGACCCGGAGATGTCCGAATGGGGAAACCCGGTGGGAGTAATATTCCATCATCGCTAACTGAATACATAGGGTAGAGAAGCGAGACCTGCCGAAGTGACACATCTCAGTAGGCAGAGGAAAAGAAATCTATAAGAGATTCCCATAGTAGCGGCGAGCGAAGTGGGAAGAGCCCAAACCAAAAATTCTATTTTTGGGGTTGTAGGGCCAGTCATAAAGTTAACGTAGACTTAGCAGAATGCATGGGAAGGTCGGCGACACAGGGTGATAGCCCCGTAAGCGAAAAGGAAAGCGTTAGCGAGATTGGTACCTGAGTAAGACCGGCCACGGGAAATCCGGTCTGAATCTGGGGGGACCACCCTCCAAGGCTAAATACTCATCGATGACCGATAGTGAACCAGTACCGCGAGGGAAAGGTGAAAAGAACCCCTGTTAGGGGAGTGAAATAGAACCTGAAACCAGCAGCTTACAAACGGTCGGAGGCCTATGCCCCTTTTAGGGGAATGGCTGACGGCGTGCCTTTTGCATGATGAGCCAGCGAGTTAAGTTATATGGCAAGGTTAAGGGACAAACGTTCCGGAGCCGAAGCGAAAGCGAGTGTGAATAGCGCGATTAAGTCATATGACTTAGACACGAAACCAAGTGATCTATCCATGACCAGGATGAAGCAAGGGTAACACCTTGTGGAGGTCCGAACTAGTGTCTGTTGAAAAAGCCTTGGATGAGTTGTGGATAGGGGTGAAAGGCCAATCAAACTTGGAGATATCTTGTTCTCTCCGAAATAACTTTAGGGTTAACCTCAGCGAAAACGACTCGGGGGTAGAGCACTGGATCCACAAGGGAGGCTACCGCCTTACCGAAGGGAACCAAACTCCGAATACCGGGAAGATAGCTGGGAGATAGACTGTGGGGGATAAGCTTCATAGTCAAAAGGGGAACAGCCCAGATCGTCGATTAAGGCCCCAAATTCTATGCTAAGTGAGTAAGGAAGTAAAGTTTCAAAGACAGTTGGGATGTTGGCTTAGAGGCAGCCATCATTTAAAGAGTGCGTAACAGCTCACCAATCGAGAGACTTTGCGCCGATAATAGACGGGACTAAAGCATAGAGCCGAAATCACGGGTGTACAGCAATGTACGCGGTAGGAGAGCGTAGTATGTGCGAAGAAGATGTACCGTAAGGAGCGTTGGAGCGCATACTAGTGAGGATGCATGGCATGAGTAAACGATAAAGGAAGTGAAAATCTTCCTCGCCGAAAACCTAAGGTTTCCAGGGTAAAGCTCGTCTTCCCTGGGTTAGCCGGACCCTAAGCCGAGGCTGAAAAGCGTAGGTGATGGGAAGCAGGTTAAATATTCCTGCGCCGCCGTAGACTATGACAACGGGATGACGAAGTAAGTTAAGCGTGCGGACGATTGGAAATGTCCGTTTTGCTATGAGGCAGGCCTGTAGGAAAATCCGCAGGCGTAAAGCTCAGGTAGCAGACAAGGGGAACCTTCGGGGGAACCGATGACGTAGCGCGATACTTCCAAGAAATAACCTCTAGTCGTCGAAGGCGACCGTACCAAAACCGACACAGGTGGGTGTGATGAATATTCTCAGGCGCGCGAGATAACTCTCGTTAAGGAACTCTGCAAATTACCCTCGTAACTTCGGGAGAAGAGGGGCCGGAACTCGTGATTGCCTTCGCGGCAAGAAGCGGAATCTGGCCGAAGAGAAATGGCCCAGGCGACTGTTTAACAAAAACACAGCACTATGCAAAGTCGTCTAAGACGAAGTATATGGTGTGAAGCCTGCCCAATGCCAAAAGGTCAAAAGGAGATGTTAGCCGCAAGGGCGAAGCATTGAATTTAAGCCCTGGTGAATGGCGGCCGTAACTATAACGGTCCTAAGGTAGCGAAATTCCTTGTCGGGTAAGTTCCGACCTGCACGAATGGCCTAACGATCTGGGCACTGTCTCAACGGGAGACTCGGTGAAATTGTAGTAGCGGTGAAGATGCCGTTTACCCGCAACAAGACGGAAAGACCCCGTGAACCTTTACTGTACTCTGATATTGGCTTCTGACTTTCCATGTGTAGGATAACTGGGAGACAGTGAAGCGGGCTCGTTAGGGTCTGTGGAGTCAACGTTGAAATACCAGTCTTGGAGAGTCGGAAATCTAACGATCATCTCGTGAATCCGGGAATCGGACAATGTCAGACGGGCAGTTTGACTGGGGCGGTATCCTCCCAAAAAGTAACGGAGGAGTCCAAAGCTTGCCTCATCGTGGTTGGCAATCACGAAAAGAGCGTAAAGGTATAAGGCAGGTTAACTGCGAGACCAACAAGTCGAGCAGATACGAAAGTAGGGCTTAGTGATCCGGCGGTAGAAAGTGGAATCGCCGTCGCTTAACGGATAAAAGGTACTCCGGGGATAACAGGCTTATCGCCACCAAGAGTTCATATCGACGTGGCGGTTTGGCACCTCGATGTCGACTCATCGCATCCTGGGGCTGGAGAAGGTCCCAAGGGTTTGGCTGTTCGCCAATTAAAGCGGTACGCGAGTTGGGTTCAAAACGTCGTGAGACAGTTTGGTCCCTATCTGTTGTGGGCGTAGGATACTTGAGAAGAGCTGCTTCTAGTACGAGAGGACCGAAGTGGACGAACCAATGGTGTGCCGGTTGTACTGCCAAGTGCATAGCCGGGTAGCTATGTTCGGAAAGGATAAGCGTTGAAAGCATCTAAACGCCAAGCCTCCTTCAAGATAAGGTATCCCAATGAGACCCCCTGAAGATGACAGGGTTGATAGGTTGGATGTGTAAGCACAGTAATGTGTTGAGCTAACCAATACTAATAGGTCCATTGGCTTGATCACTTTTATTTTTCATCAATGGCATGACTCTTAAGATATTAGGAGTTAAGTCATTGATGGCGCTGATAGATAGCGTCAATGAAACTATAAGAAGTAATAAACTCAAGCGTCAATTTTCATTAGTGAAAGACTCTTTAAGACTCTTCGATATCAAGATTTTGTCTTGGTGGCAATAGAGAAGGGGAAATACCTGATCCCATCCCGAACTCAGAAGTCAAGCCCTTCATCGCCGATGGTACTGTACACAAGAGTATGGAAGAGTAGGTCGCTGCCAAGTTTTTCTTTCGCCTCAGCAATCGCAAGGTTGCTGAGGCTTTTTTTTTGATGAATTTTTGAGGTAAATTGAAAAATATCTTTAAACTATCAGTCCAAACACAAAATCCAGTCTAGGCTCGAAGGACTTTGCAGTTAAAAAATCGTTTGAATGATCCTCAAGCGGTTTTTTAATCAACAAAATCTACTGTTTAATTTTTTACTTAATTTCAGTCATATTAATTATTTGTTAAGTATATAATGGTAGTTCTTGTTGTTGCGTTTTATATATTTTATTTATATAATCTATCATTATTTATTCGTAATCGAGGTTGTCATGATTAAAACTGACGCTCCGCTGTCAACTAGTTTATTTATGATGGAAAGAGAATTTCCTTCCTATCTTTCTACTGCATATTCTTTAAGATATGGCAATGAACCTTCCCGAGAAGGAGGCATCCTTGAAAGGATTTACACCACAATACAGAGATATTTTTCCCTTATTAAGGAGCTCTATTTCTACCGCCCTTGCTGCTCTGATCTTATTAAGAACACCAAAAAGCTCGATAGCGATTTTGAAAAAATGTGTGAAAATATCGCACAGAATACTAAACCGATCTTGGCTTATCTCGTGAGCTCTCACGATGAAAATGGCGCAATTTTAGGCGACCATCTTTATTACTATCATCATTACAAGATCAAAAAATTGGAAGAACACTATGCCGTCGCTCCCAAAGTGATCAGATTTCAAGATGAAACAAAAGAGTTTTTGGACAATCTTAAGAGACAATACCCAGGTCGAGAAATTAAGGTGGTTGACCTTGTCACCCACGGGGGGAGATCTCTTCTTGGCATTAATCAACCTTCTTCAGAAAATCCCCAGAAGCAAACATTTATTAGCCCTTCCAATTTGCAGGATGCAGCATTTGAAAGTTGCGCTCCAGATGCAAGCATCATTTTAGATGCTTGTGGTACAGGATTGGGACATCGTAATATCGCCGATGAAATTGCAAGAAAAAATCCCGGGAAAACTGTATTTGCTCCCGGTCCTTCCTTGGCTTTTTCCAAACCTGTGATTTCTACTGCTTCGGGTATTCCTAAAATCGAGCATGTCGTGCATGGATTTGCTCTTGTAAACGCTTATAGCTGCAACAAGTTTCATTATGCTCAAGCAGTCCCCACCCCTCCTTCCTTTACAAAGGATGAGCACCTTATGCAGGATGCACTCAATTTATTGACATTTGGAATCGTTAGATCCTCTTGCTTAGATTCTTTTATCGATTTTACTAGTGAAGAAGAAAAAAATAATGTTCTAGAGACATATAAATCTCTATCCCAAGAGACACGAACTCTCATTAAGTACCAGATATGGAAAAATAATGGAGAGCCTTTAGATCGAGGAGATGATTTTGGTGGAGATTTCTTAAAAGCGAACCCTCTTGATAAAACTGTCCTTTCAGCATTCAGAAAAATCTGCAACGAGTTAAAAGAGGATACTATCATGAATAGTGATTATGTTGGTTCTTTTCAGTCAGGGCTAATAAAAGTGATCCTATGGGCAAAAGAAGCATGGGATTTATTCCGAGCCCGACTAAAAGCTTTGAAAACCCCAAGGTAAAGTCACAAGCCTGCAAGGCGCTTAATCTCATAATAGAGAAGGGATAATACCTGATCCCATCCCGGACTCAGAAGTCAAGCCCTTCATCGCCGATGGTACTGTACGCAAGAGTATGGAAGAGTAGGTCGCGCCAAGCTTTTTTTCGCCTCAGCAATCGCAAGGTTGTTGAGGCTTTTCTTATTTAGTGTCTGTGGTTGATGGCACGGATTAAATTCTGTTCATCTTTAGTGAACGTCTTCCATAAATCAGGGGATTCTGTTTCCAGGTTTTTGAGAGCTTCTAGTTTCGTTTGCATATGTTCATTCTTGATTCTTTGATAGAATCTGTCCACGACTTCGTGAGTTTCATTGTTGAGATACTGCCTACCTTTTGCTTGGCTGAAAGCGCGGAACCGTTCCAAATTCTGCTTTAAATTCAGTCCGCCACCCATATCAAATAATTTGAAAATGAACTGTTGATATTCCGGGCTGATGCCTTCAAAAAGATCTTGCTTCACCGCGTCAGCGATTCTATTGCGATGAGCTTGATCTGCTTCATCTTCAATTTTTGGCTTTCCGAATAATCCTGAAATAAATGAAATAAATGCCATATTACACCTATTGCTATTTTTTTATTAGTTTAATGTATTTTTTGCTTTTAATTAAATTATTTGTTATTAATCACCAGTAATGGGGAGCAAACTCTGATGATTGTCGCCTCAGCAATCGAAATGTTGCTGAGGCTTTTTTCAGCTTGGTACTCTCTTGAAAACTTTCCTAATTTATTTATAAATTCAGAGTTCGTCAAGGTTACAAAGCTGTTGCTATCTGAAATTTCCTTAGACTTGTTTTCTGGTTCTGACTTATAGAAAACATCTGTAATTAAAATTGATAAAAATGACATATTACTCATTAATTTATCTCTGAGTTTGCTAATGTCTCTTGCAGAAGTTCAATTGTTTTCAATTGATCTGCTGAAAATTCTTTTTTAGCACTGGGACTTGCTATAAGAATATTGTTTAATCGTTTGTCTTGTTCAAATTCTTTAAACCTTTTTAAAAGCATCTTAACTGTAGTGTCTGACTTGTCAAAATTGCTGTTGATTGTTTTTAATGAGTCGTCGTTGACTTTCAAAAATAATTTTTCTTTTATTTTACGGGCATCTCTCAAATCCCAGCGGTTTATTTCATCTATCGGCAACTTTGTATCTCCCGCAAATTCCTTATTAGATATGTAATGAAGTCGTTTCTTAAGATACAGATCATAAGGGTTTTCTTCATTGTCGCTGTCATCACTATTTGTTGGAGAGACTAAAGGGCTAGCCGACGAGGGGGAAGTTGAGGCAGAAGATGAAGGATCTGGATCATCTTCAACTGCAATTGGCTGTGCCCATTTAATCGAGACTTGTTCTTTAAAATTATTAAGGTCGTTAGAACTGATAAATTCTTCAACATCTAGAATAATTTTAACTTTAATTTCCATTTTACTTGTCGGCTTTTGTATATCGTCTATGCCGACAGCCATTATTTTATTTATGTGCTTGATATCAGATTTTAAATTGTATTCAACTTCTATTTTTCTATTATTAAACTTAAACTCACTTAATTGAACTAATGAATTTTGAACTAGAAAATATTTCTTTTTTTCGGCTTCTTTATTTATGATTCCGGCAAAATTCGACGTAACTTGTGTTGTACAATATTGAACAAATTTAAACATCTTAACTTTTTGTTCAATTGTTTTTTCATTAAAATTGATTTCGATAAATTTTATTAATTCGTTTGTTAATTTTATTGCGTTGTTTATATCATACTTTTCATTTTTTAGTGTTTGGTCGTTGATTGTAACATTTTGAATGCATCGGCGGTCAATACAGTCAACAAAGTATTTTTGCAATATATTATCTTTATAACAATCTTCATTTTCGCTAATTGAAAATTCTGGGATTTTGGTTCTTTCGGTTCTGTTCTTATAATTTAATTTGAATTTTTCATTAATGTTGCTTACCGTTGTAGTCTCATTGCAGCAAGTTTTAAACTCTTTAGCAAATTCGCTTGCTATTTCTGTTTCGTAGGCACTAGGTTTTGGTGCGAATGTGTCTCCAGATTTGATTCTTTTCCATTTGTCTAATTCAGTGGTTTTATTTGTCATTTCATTTTCTATTTGATTGCTTGCTACAATAGTTGGTTTAATTCGACTGAGGAATTTTTTTCCAAATAGCCGTTTATTCTCTTCAATCACACTTAGAAATTCTGGATGCTGGTGCTTAAAGCGCTCCTCGAGGTGTTGCTCAGGGGTTTTGAGATCTCTTGATACCGATGGTAGTGTAGAGCGTTTGCCTATTGCACTTTTTAATACTTTGATTCTTCTAGATGCCAACTCTTGATTTACTTCGTTTTTGGCCAGAGTCCTCATGACAATATAACCAATCGGAATAGAGAGAGGAAACGTTGCAGCGCATAGAACAGCGAAGACTGAATTGACAAGCTTGAAAGTGAAATTATTCGAACTGATAAGGCGATTAAAACTTGATTTAATCCAAATATCCGTTCTGTAAGCAATGACCCTGCTCTTTTCACCTTCATTTTGAAAATCATAATTATCAGGTAATATGCCTGGGTCTCTGAACTGTCCGTTGAATAAGGCAGTCCAGGTAGTTTCATTTGTTGTCATAACAACCTCATTTTATTAATTTAATTATAGCATAATTTTTTATTTATTGTAAATTTTTTGTTAAAAAAAATATTTTCAAAAAATTTTATGAAGAATATATTTAACCTATTCGTCCTCTTTGACTTACGATTAAATTTTTCTTTGATTTTGAGCGTTTTATAAGATTTTAAATTTTAAAGAAATGCAATTCAGAACTTTATATATGTTGAGAAGAAAGAGAAGACTATAAGCGCAACCCATTAGCGTGGAGAATATTAACCTAATCTTCTGGACCAGAGCATTTACAACCTAGCTATAGGCAATGCCATAACATCCTTACCCATAGGAAGTTGTATATCTCCCAAATGAATGACATAGCCAGGCCCGACCTTATTCTTTAGATCGCCCCGCAGGGTCAGGATATTCTCAGCCATAACCGGCTTAGGGGTCGAAGAGGTCTTAATCTCAATAGGGATGACTTTGCCTTGCTCTTCGACGAGGAGGTCCACCTCCACTCCTGCGGAGGTGCGCAGAAGTAGATTTGAGGGTCAATCCCTTGATTGGACGCTCTTTTGAAGATCTCGGAAAAGACGAAAGTCTCGAATATGGGCCCTGCCATTGGCCCCGAAGCTAAATGCTCGAGGTCGCGCAGACCGGTCAAATAACAGAGGGTGCCCACATCCAAGAAATAGACTTTAGGCGTTTTGACGAGCCGTTTGTTAATATTCGCAAAATAGGGCCGAAGGATAATGATTTGGTAAGTGGCTTCCAAAACCCATAACCATGATTTAACTGTGCGGCTGCCAGTCTCATGTCGGGGGGGGGTTCTATGAAATGTATTTGTATGACTGAAAAAGGTGTTTGAGGAGAGTAGTTTTGCCTGCCTGACGCGGCCCTGTTAAAACAACCGCGGGAAATTGTCGGGCAGCTTTTGTTAAGACGGGTTCTAAAGAACGTCGAATGTAATTAGTCATGTCTGCGATTTTGCATTTCAAATGCAAAATTGCAAGGGAAATGAGAAAAGAAAAAGCCAAGAAGCGTAACCTCTTGGCTTTGAGAGCATTAGAAAATTTTAATGTTCACGACGTGAGCGGAATGGACGGTCTCCACCGCGGAAGCCTCCGCGATCTCCTCCACCTCGGTCATCTCTGCCGCCGCCGCCGCTTCGTGGAGCGCGTGGTTGTTCAGGACGTGCTTCATTGACGATCAATGTACGGCCGTTCAAAGCTTTGCCGTTCAATCCTTCGACAGCTTTTCTGGCATCATCTGGATTTTCCATCTCTACAAAGCCGAAGCCTTTTGACATGCCTGTGAATTTATCAGTCACAATCCGCACGGAGGCGATTGGGCCGAAAGATGAAAACAGTTCATGGAGCTCTTCTTCAGTTGTGCTGAAGGGAAGGCTGCCCACGTACAGTTTTTTGTTTAATGCTTGATTCATATTTCTCCAAAAATAATATACTTAGCTCTTTGATTGTAAGGGGATTGCGATAAGATATTTTTTCTTCACAACTCCCATGACAGGAGCTAAGTCTTTAGTTACCAATATTTAACGTTGACTCGGATCTGATCACCACCGGAAGAAAAAACTGCACGCTGGGGACTGAAACACGGGATCAACTAACAAGTTAAGCTAAAGCTTTTAAACTTTAACTTACCCCTAAGTTACCAGATGTGTGAATGGATGTCCACCGAAAAGGATAAGGTTTTTCAAAAATCTTTAAAATAATTGTTATCGCTTAGGATCTTTCCAGAAATTTGAGGCTTGGGTTCATAACGGGGAATGGTGAGCTCCGGCCATTGGGAGCTTTCGGTATATTTGCGGAAAAGCTGCATGATTTTTTTGGTCTTTGGGCCGACTTTTCCATCGCCAATTTTGATGCGGTCGATTTGAACGACAGGCATCACTTCTTTATTGCTTGCTGTGAGGAACGCTTCTTGGATGTCCGGGAGGTCGGAGTAGCGCAACGGCTTTTCTTCGATGGAAAAATGAGGGGAAGAGAGTTTTAAAACAACCTCGCGGGTAATGCCGATCAGGATTTCGTCGGATGAGCAGGTATATAGGGTGTCATTTTTAAACGCGAAAAAATTGCTCGTCGAAGCTTCAAGGAATTCGTTTTGGGCGTTGAGATAAATCACTTCTTGGGCATTTTCGTCGCCTCGGTTCATAGCGACAATGGCTGGAGTGTAATTTGTTGTTTTGCTGGCCGGCAAGCAGCGAGTGAGTTGAGTGGTGATCACTTTGATGCCCTCTGTGAAGAAATGTTCTGGATAGGGGGCAATGGGATAAACAAAGACGATCAGATTGCTGCAAGACTGAGGAGTGAATTGATCGGGGCTGATCCCGCCCGTCACGAGGATTTTGATGCTCGCTTCGGAAAGAGTATTGAGTTTTAAGACGCGGTGGACAATATCGTGAATCTCATTTAAGGAGCTGGGCAAAGTGAGGCCGATATGTTCTGCGGAGTACTGTAAGCGGAGCAGGTGTTCTCGGATATGAAAAGGGCGGCTGCTGTAAGTCCGCATATAATCGAAAATGCTAAATCCTCTTAGAAGGGCCAGGTCGAGAATAGAAATTTTGGCGTCTTCTTCTTTCACATACTGTCCATTCACGTAGAACATGCGCGGTCTCTTGGGGTGTTTTTTTGTAGTCTAGCATAAGAACGAGTTAAAAAAAAACTTGCACAATTCCTCGAGACAGCATATTTTTTCTTTTAAGTTTATTTAGGAGAAATGTCTATGGCACTGAATGAAACGATTGGCATAATGCGGCAACACCTTGCAGAGCTTGTTCGCGATTTAGAAAAGGCGGCGGGAGGAAATAGGGCTGAGCCCAGCGGGTGCGCACGGAATCGATTAAATTTGCAAAAACAGCCAAAGTATTCCGCAAAGAATCGGTGGACGAAGAGAAGGGAAAGCCAGTGAATAAAAAACGATAATTTTGTATCATCTACGTCCTATGGACGTAAAAGTTTGCATTGAACAATTGAATCAAAGGGGTTGGGGAATCGGGTATTTCGATACTCCGCAAGGCGGAAAAGTCGAAGTTATCGGTGCGCTCCCCGGAGATGAGCTGACTGTTCGGCTTTCCCGCAAACGGAGGGGAAGGTGGCGAGGGAGTCTTTGCGCTGTTGTTCAGCCTTCCTCGTTGCGCGTCATGCCCCGATGCGGCCATGTTCCTCTTTGCGGCGGCTGCACGTGGCAGCATATGGACTATGCTGCGGAACTCAAAGAAAAAGAGCGTAGGGTCAAAAAGTGCTTTGCTGAGCTCACTCATGAATGCAGGCCGATCATTGCCTGCGAAGAGCCTTGGCGATACCGCAATAAAATGGAGTTTTCTTTCTCCCAGAATCGCGCTGGGATGCGGTTTTTAGGGCTCATCATCGCAGGCAGCAAGGGGCACGTGCTCAATCTGAACGAATGCCACCTCGCTTCCCCTT
Source organism: uncultured Verrucomicrobiae bacterium (assembly GCA_963698815.1). Classification (GTDB taxonomy): domain Bacteria; phylum Chlamydiota; class Chlamydiia; order Chlamydiales; family Rhabdochlamydiaceae; genus CAJCIW01. The sequence goes on along the minus strand of CAVOSF010000004.1, from coordinate 577,477 downwards.
GGTTCACCCTTCTGTTAAATCAAGTACGTTCCTGGTGGGAGCAGAGCGGTCTTGCGGCTTATCGGATGAACAATACCGGCAGCTTAAGAACGCTGACGGTGCGCGAAGGAAAAAGAACAGGCGACAAGCTTGTCATGCTCACGGTTTCAGGAAATCCTGCCTATGCCCTTTCTAAGCTTGAGCTGAACCGCTTCATCGAAGCGGTCAAAGCTTCTGTCTCGGATGCTGAACGCTTGAGCATTTTTTTGCGCATCCAACAGATCTGCAAAAAGGCCCCGACTCAATTTTACGAAATGCATTTGCATGGACCGGATCATTTACTGGAAAAAATGCATCTTTCATCAGAGCTAACGTTCAAAATCAGTCCAACCTCGTTCTTCCAGCCCAATACTTTCCAGGCAGAAAAGCTTTATTCAGAAGCGTTGAAAATGGTGACCTTTCCAAAAAAGCATGTCATGGACCTGTATGCAGGGACAGCGACGCTGGCCATGGCGATGGCGCCCCATGCAGAAAAAGTGACGGCGATCGAACTGAATCCGCACGCCTGTTTTGATGCGGAGAGCAATAAGGCGCTCAATCAGCTGGAAAATGTGCACATTCTTTGCGGGGATGTCGGAAAGAAATTAGAAGAGCTGCAGCAGTGTTCCGATTTTATTTTTCCCGATTTGATCGTCGTCGATCCTCCGCGTACAGGTTTAGATGCGAAAGCATTGGAGCATTTTAAGGTTTTGCAGCCCGAAGAAATTCTTTACATCTCCTGCAATCCCGAAACTCAAGCAAGCAACATTCAAGAGATTTGTAAGATGGGATATCGGCTTGTTTGCATCCAGCCCATGGACCTATTCCCCCATACCCTTCATATTGAAAATATTGCTTTGTTAAAACGTGATAAGGCTTGATTTTGCTTGAAGTTTCGGGCAAGCTAGAGAAAGTTTCTTTTTAACTATTTTTTACCCCTTAAGGACGGTGAATATGAAAAAATTACTTTCTTTCTTCGCTAGCGGTGCTTTTCTGATGGCGGCATTTCCTCTCTTTGCTGAAGAGGGCGGAGCCCAAGCTGCACCCTCTGGCGGAGGAAACATGATCCAAACCATGGTCATGATTGCTGTTGCCCTTGTGTTCTTCTATTTTATTCTCTGGCGTCCTGAGAAAAAAAGACGCAAACAAATGGAACAGGTGCGCAGTTCTCTTAAAAAAGGGGACCGCGTCACTGCCATGGGGATCATTGGGACTGTTGTGAAAGTGCAAGACAACACCGTGGTCGTCTCTCTTTATGATGGCGCGAAAATGGAAATTCTCAAAGCTGCCATCACCGATGTTCAGCCTGCTTCTGAAGAAAAAGCAGAAAAATCGGTCGAAGCTAGCGAGATTCGCTAAATCTAATATTTAGGAGCGGAGGCCTCACGAAGCCTTCGCTCGTATTCATCCTGGAATGTCTTTATAACGCCTTTCATCTGTTCACGAGTGAGATGGTTGTGGTATTCCTGGATTTTACCCTCAATTACGCCTTGGATCGCTTTTCCGCGTTCCCGATTGGTGACGCTCAGTCGATCGCCGCCTGCAAACGCATGGGCTGGTCCTAAGTAATCTGGCCCTTTAGGCTGGATAAAGAACAACCGTGTGTACACGGCTTGTTTATCTCTCTCTGAAAGTTGTCCGAACCTTCTGAGAAGTTCTGGAGGAGGAACTTTTTCTTCTTTTACGTTGGCAAAATCGATGGAAAGAGTGCCGAGGAGAAAATGTTCAATGGCGTTGGCGCGGCATAGATTTTGCGCGTCCTTGATGCCTAAAAAGAGTTTTTCACCAATGGGCCAAGGATCTTCGTATCGAGTAGGATCGTCGAGCAGATAGGTTTCATAATAGATCGCATTGCGGATCGATTCAGGCAGCTTTATAAACTCTTCTCTCAATCTATCAGAGAAATGCGGAGAACCCCATGTGTCCGGTGCGCTCAGCTGTCGCGATAGGTGAATCATACGGTCAAAATCCATTGACGTGATGGCAGACAGCTGAGGAAGGTGAGTTTCGCTTAAGATCTCATTGCGAATGGGTTGTTCGTTTGAAGTGAGAGGTTTGGGCAGCGGAGATAGTTCAGTTCTTGGAAGAGGGATATTGGGTCCGGGATTTGAAGGGTTCGTAAGCGTTGTTGTTTCGATTTTTGGAGGAGTGATATTTGGTTCTGGATTTTGGTGTGTGTGTTTAGGCGGTTTTCTTCTCTTTTTGTGATGGAGGTCCGTTTCAAAGGAAATTCCGGGATAGCGGTGCACTAATGTGGGGGATGCGGAATGCGGATGGTAAGTCCGTCCGCGATGATGTTCGTATCTTTCTCGAGAAGGAGACGGTCTATCATGTCTTTCCTCAGAAACACTGTGATCTCGATAATGATGACGGTGCGCATGTCTTTCTATAGATCGGGACCTTCTGCCTCTTTCGCTGCGGTAATAAGAGGGGCGGTTTTCATTTCTGAAGTGGGAACGCGAGGCATCCCTGCGATGCGGCCCTCTTCTGTGCTCATAATGCGAGGTCCTGCGATTCAAAGAGGGGGCACGACGTTTTCGGTGTTTGGGTTCGCTTAAATGGTCCTGGTAGATTTTATTGGCCTGTTTGAGAATGCTCTGATTGACAGCTTCCGCCTCTTCGATCTCTGCTCTGTCGACTCCGATGCGGTCTAAGTGAATTTTTTTTGAGTTCCCTGTGCCCTTGCCTCTTTCATCGAGTTTCTGCACGCTGATTTCGCGGTCTTTGATATGGATTTTGACTTTCACGTTTTCTTGCGAATCGGGGCTGGGTAAAAATTCTTTGAACTGGCTTTGAAACAGTTTTGAAGCAACGAGTTCGTCGAGTTTTTCCGCGACCATATGAGAAAGCTCTGACCGATGACGTTGGCAAAGTCCGAGCTCATGGGGGTTTTTATCCCCATTATAAATATGAATATTATTTACATCAGAAGCGCTGATTTTAGAAGACATATATTACCAATATTATTCTATTAATTACTCATTATTATAATACTTTGTATTAAAATAATCAATCATTGCGCTTAATTAAATAATTTAGTATTCATTCAATGTGAACACAATTTTTTGAAAGAGTTGCTGGCTGCAAAAAAAGAAGAATGGTAGAGTACATTTTATGTTAGAAATTCCAAGATGAATATAAGAAATTTTTTAAAACTTCGTAATTTTTATTCTAACTTCCCCGTTAGCGGGGCATTAAAATTATTATTTGTCATTCTTTTTGCCTTTTTTGCAATGGGGGCGGCTCCAGCGCAAGAACACGCCCCTTCCGTAATTTACCTCACCTGGATGCATGATCCCTCGACCACTATGACGGTCCATTGGCATACTACGGATGAAGACCCCTTGACCGAGGTGGCCTTTCGGAAAAAAGGGGAGTCTGAGTGGCAGATCAAGGAAGGGATTTATGCGCTGCTGCCTAAAACAAACCTATTGATCCACACGGTCGAATTGGATGAATTAGAGCCAAGCGGCGACTATCAGTTCCGCATTGTAGGAAGAAAAGGAAGCTACCAATTCCGCACTCTTCCCGAGACCCTTTCCAACAGCCCTGTGCGCTTTGTCGTAGGCGGGGATGCCTATTTTTTCTTTTCTGTGCTGAGGAAGATGAATGAGCAGATAGCGGCAAAAGATCCCGATTTCGTCGTCGTGGGCGGGGACATCGCCTATACCAACGGCCGCCGCGCCGTGTTTAAAGGAAAGGGCTGGGAGATCAAACGGTGGCGCACCTTTTTGAAAGCGTGGAAAAAACAGATGGTGACCTCTGATGGGCGCATGATTCCGATAGTGCCTGTTCTCGGCAATCACGATATCAGAGCCTCGACATTGAAGCCGATGGCGCATCACTTTCTTTTTTATGAACTCTTCGCGACCCCTGAGAAAGGGACTGCGTACCGCGTTCTCGATGCGGGCGATTATTTAAGCCTATTTTTGTTAGATTCTGGGCATACCCACCACATTGAAGGGCAGCAAACGCAATGGCTCAAAAAAACGCTTTCGGAGCGGGAAAACACACTTTATAAAATGGCCGCTTATCATATTGCCGCCTATCCTTCGGTCTATCCTTATCACGCCCAGACCTCGAAAAAACTCCGCGCCCAATGGAATCCTCTTTTCGAAAGATACCATTTAAATGCGGCTTTTGAGCATCACAATCACGCCTACAAGCGGACCTTTCCGATGAAAAAAAATAAAATCGATCCGGATGGGGTCATTTATTTGGGAGATGGATCTTGGGGCGTCACACCTAGAAAGCCAAAAAAATTGTGGTATTTGGCAAACACTGCCCAAGCCAACGCTGTCTGCCTTGTGACTCTAACTCCTGAAAAAGGGCAAATCGAAGCCCTAAGCATTCATGGCGATATCTTGGATTCCGTCGATACATTTCCTACTCATTCTCTCATCTGTTGGAATGAGATGCAGCTCTTAGAGAATTAATTTCTCTAAAATCTGGCTCGACCGTGCGACAAATTGAGAAAGAGTAGAAGGGTCGAGTTCCCGCTGCGACAGCAGCGACAATTCATAAAGATGCTGGACCATTTCTTTGGCAAGAACGGGGTCCTTCTCTTTGAGCTGATAGATCGATTGTACGAGCTTGTTGTTTGTATTGACGACAAAAGTGCGCTTAGGCACAAAATGCGGCGGCATAGCTTGCTGGGCAAGGGCCATGGTCTCGCGCATGCGCCGCATCTCTTCATCGATAATGAGTAGCGCCGGAACGGAATCTGAGGTCAAGCTCTTGGCTTCGACGGTGAGATTATCGAGCTTAAGTTTGGAGCGGATGAAGTCAGCGATTTTGAAGCTCTCCGTTCTGCCCTCGGCATCGAGAAGGGTCTTTTCCCGAGAGGAATCGACGAGGGTGTCATCGATGGCGCTATCGATCCTTTGGAATTTGACATCGTCGATTTTGTCTTCGAGCAGATTGATCAGAGGTGTATCGACAAGAGAAGAGGCTTTAAGGATTTCAATCCCTCTTTGCTTGTATAGTTCTAGCGCATGGCTTTGCAGCTGATCTTCCGCGCTGTAAAAGACTTTGCCTTTATATTGTTCTTTATGGCGCTCGAGATATTCCTGAACCGTCGTCCATTCCTCTTTGCTATTTTTCCAAATCAGAAAATCTTTAGAGCGCTCATAAAATTTCTCATCCTGCAGCATTCCCAGTTTGATGATCATTTCGATGTCGGGCCACGCCTTCTGAAACTTTTCCCGCTCCATCGCATAAAGAGAAGAAAGGCGGTCGGAAACTTTCTTTGAGATGTGCTGAGAAAGCTGGCGCACAGTTCTGTCCATTTGAAGTGTGCTTCGCGAAACATTGAGCGGGATATCAGGGCTGTCGATTGCTCCTTGCAGAATCATCAAATAATCGGGGATCAAATCTTTGCAATTGTCGGAGACAAAGACGCGGTTGCAAAACAGTTTGATTGTGTTTTGATTCCAATCAAATCGGCGCGTGATTTTGGGGAAATAGAGGATTCCCTTGAGATGGAAAGGATAATCGACATTGAGATGGATCCAAAAAATAGGATCAGATTCCGCAGGATAAAGCGAGCGGTAAAATTCAAGATACTCAGCATCGGTGCAATCGGAGGGGTTTTTCAACCAGAGGGGCTGTTTTTTGTTGATTTGCGCTCCATTGAGAAAGATCGGAAACGGCAAAAAGGCGCAAGTATGCTGCAAAATCGAGCGAAGCCGGCTTTCTTCGAGAAACTCCTCATTTTCTTTCCCGACCGACAAGGTGATTTGAGTCCCGCGGGAGTCGCGGCTGCCTTTGTCTAAAGTGTAGGAAGTCGAACCATCGCAAGTCCAAAAAGCCGGCTCCGATCCATTTTGATAGGAGAGAGTGTCGATCGCCACGTTTTCAGCGACCATGTAGGAAGAATAAAAACCGAGGCCGAAATGGCCGATGATCTGATCTTTTTCATTTTGCGTGCTGTATTTTCCGATGAATTCTTCGGCGCCGGAAAAAGCGACCTGGGCGATGTATTTTTCCACCTCTTCCGCCGTCATGCCAATCCCATTGTCAGTAAAAGTTAAGGTATGCGCACTTTTATCGACCTGAATGTCGATGCGGAATGCATCATCGGGAGTATCGAGCTCGCCATGGTCGCGCAACACGCGGCACTTTTGGATTGCATCGCAAGCGTTGGAGACCAGTTCTCGGACGAAGATATCCTTATCGGAATAGAGCCATTTTTTGATGATGGGCAAAATGTTCTCGGTATGGATTTTCAACGTGCCTGTCGTCATAGGTGCTCCTCCTCAAGGGCTTAAGAGATAAAGAGAATACTAAAGAGGGTTTTGATCGTCAAGAATGCCGAAACGGGGGGGATTAGGGTTTGTTATTTAATATAAACAATTGTAAAATAGTTGACTAAACAAATGTAATTTTTGAATTTTCATTTAGTTTTAAACAAAATACTTAATAAATGGGGTTATTATGGCATCGGTAGCATCAGACTTTAAAGTTTGTACATGGAATACCTTGGTTGACAGTTGGAAAGACAATGCAAAACCTTGTCTGAAAGGCATGTCATTTGAAACAAGAGCTGATTTGATTATCGGCCGTGTTAAGAGAATGGAATGCGACGTCCTCTGTTTTCAGGAAGTAGATCAGTTTGATAAATTGGCTGAAAAAATGGACAAAGTAGGTTATTGGGGTGTTTTTGCGAAACGTAACAATGGTCAAAATGAAGGGTGTGCTCTTTTTTATAACAACAAAAAGATCCAAATCCTAAATGACAAGACATTGACGCACTATTTCAATGATGGGACAGGACGACTGATCCAACAAGTAACCGTCAAAATTCTATCTGACAATAACAGTAAGCCTATCACATTTTTAAACACGCATATTGAAAATGCTCATCATTACAAAAACAGAGAAGAGGGGTTTGCCAAAAGAACTGAAGAAGTCGAGATGCTCGTGCAAAAGTCTGTGGAAGCTGCTAAAGAGGGCAACCCGGTCATTGTCTGTGGAGATTTTAATATCGATGCAAAATTTCCAGTCTTTCTCAACGGTTTTACAATGCATGGATTCATTGATTCCCTCAAAGACACACCAAATGCCCATAAACCCACTATTGCATTTAGCGGAGCCTTCAAAGAACAAGAAACTAAGGATGAATTGAAAAGGATTGATTATGTGTTTTCAAAGAATATCCAACGTTTAACAAGCGAGGTTAGAGGAGATCCAGCGAACCTCAATAAGCCTGCTGAGCCCTCTGACCATTTACCTATCCTTGCCGCATATGTTATTCCGCACTAAAATGGAGTCCTAAGCATTTCGGGCGCTGCAATTCTATTGCAGCGCCCTCGAGTTTGGACAAATCGAGAGGGGAGACCCTCTCGAGCTCTCCCTCTACCGCCCTCGGTGTCGGGACTACGCCCGACACCTCGGTTGTTTCATTTTCATGTAAATCTTGATCATTCTTTTTCCTTTCTTTTAAAAAACAGACGCGTCGCTTATTTTGGATATAGAACAACGTAGAAATTTCTATGCGCATTTTTGTCGCCCAGCTCAATCCGATCATTGGGGATTTTGAGGGAAATACTCGAAAAATTGTACAGGCCCTCGATCATGCGAGGTCCAAACAAGCGGATGTTGTCGTCTTTTCTGAACTTGTTCTTTGCGGGTATCCTCCCGAGGATTTGCTGCTGCATTCTTCCTTTATCGATGCCAATCAAAAATACTTAGAAAAAATCATTCAAGCATCATCCCGCCTCATGGTTGTGGTCGGTGTGGTGAGGCGCAATCCCGATAAAAAAGAAAAACCGATCTTCAATAGTGCAGCGGTGATTCAAGATGGCAAACTGCTAGGATTTGAAGATAAGCAGTTGCTGCCCACATATGATGTGTTTGATGAGCGGCGTTATTTTGAGCCCGGGACAAAAACGCAAATCTGGGAATACAAAGGAAAAAAGATCGGAGTGATGATTTGCGAAGACATTTGGCAGCACGCCGGGATTGTCAGCGATACTTATTACGCGCATGATCCCGTCTTAGATTTCCAATCGATGAAGCCCGATGTCGTATTAAACCTCTCTTCTTCTCCTTATCAATTTCAAAAGCCTAGCACACGCGTCAAAGTCTGCGCCAAATGCGCAAAAACGCTGAACTGCCCTGTCATTTTATGTTGCCAAGTCGGTGCCAACGATCAGCTGGTGTTTGATGGGTATAGTCTGTATGTCAATCGGGAAGGAGAGCTCGTCCAAGTCGCCAAAGGGTTTGAAGAAGATGAGATGGTCGTCGATCTCAATGCCCCTGCAACTCCGTGCGCATTTTCCTATGATCCGATCCAAGACCTTTATCACGCGCTTGTGCTGGGCGTCCGCGATTATTTCCATAAACAGGATTTCAAAAAAGGATGTTTGGGCCTTTCAGGAGGAATTGATTCCGCTCTCGTTGCATGCATTGCTGTCGATGCGCTGGGAAAAGAAAATGTTCTTGGGATCACCATGCCTTCCCGTTATAGCTCTCCCGGCAGCATCACCGATTCTGAAATATTAGCGCGCAATTTGGGAATAGAGTTATTGCATATTCCGATAGAAAAGCCTTTTCAGTCTTTTCTCGATCTGCTTCAACCCTATTTTCAAGGAAAAGCAACCGATGTCACAGAAGAAAATCTGCAAGCGCGCATCCGCGGGATGCTCTTGATGGCGATCTCAAATAAACACGGCTACATTGTGATGAGCACAGGAAATAAGAGCGAGATGGCATTGGGCTATTGCACGCTTTATGGAGATATGGCCGGCGGCCTCGGAGTCATTTCCGATGTCAACAAACAACAAGTCTATACTCTTGCCCATTGGATCAATCGCGACAAAGAGATCATTCCTCAATCGACAATCAGCAAAGTCCCTTCCGCAGAACTTAGGCCCAATCAAAAAGATTCAGATTCTCTTCCGTCATATGACATTATCGACAATGTCCTGCAAGGATACGTCGAAGAGTATTTGTCGCCGGAAGAAATCTCCCAAAAATACAAAATCCCCATTGAAGTTGTGGTCGATCTGGCCCGCCGCATCCATCGTGCGGAATACAAACGGCGCCAAGCAGCCCCCGGAATCCGCGTCTCTAAAAAAGCGTTCCGCGTCGGCCGCCGCTACCCCATCGTTGAGGATTGGATGTGAGTTATTAGTTCTCACAAATCCCCCTGGAAACAAAAAATATTCCTTGGCCTAATAATCTGTTTTTCTGTTTCATGGATCATGAAATTTTTAGTTAACCTTGGAGGTTATATGAAAAAGTCTATTCTTAGAGTCCTAAAAAATGGCATCGTCTGCATTTTTCTATGCAGTTCTGCAATCGCTTTGTGCGATACATGCAACGCGGAGAAACATCAATCAGTGGGGCTAAACAATTCTAAGTCGTAATCGTTCAGAAGGGTTTGCTGCGATTAGCAATTTTTCATACTTATCTACAGAGATGCTAGTTTTTCCTCGTTCATATTGAGCATAGGCATTAGGAGATTTTGATCCCAATCGTTCGGAAGCTTCTCGCACTGTATACCGAAAATGATTCAAAAGTTGGGAATTTGGCAAGGCGGCTGCGCAAATTTTTTGTCTGGAGCGAGCGACCATTGTGCAAGCACAAGGCGCGAGTGAAGACAAAAAATGTGCTGCATAGCCAACGCAGCCAAAAACCAACTTTTGAGTCATTTTCGGTATAGAGCCACTTTTTTCTCTTTGTCTGCGTAAAGAAAGTGCTAAAAGCAATTTACTGTCATGAGCAGTTATTCCAATTACATTTTTCTTATAATCGATAACAGTTATAGAAAAATCTTTGCCGATTTCATCTCCAAAATAGCTTCTAGCCATTTCAAAAACTAAATCCTTTACCATGGCTAATGCTTCTTTACGAGTCTTGCCTTGAGTCATTGCATCAAGTGCAGGAACTTCAACAAGCCAGAACCTGCCGTCTTTCCAGATTTTTCCTTCCATTTCCATGCTACTTCTCCTTAGTTCGGTACTTCTGATCCCTCTTGATTTCTCTTAAGACCTTGCAGAGCATGCCCAGATTCAGTTTGCCGGTATTCGTGTTTTGTGGGCTGGGGTGATAACAGGAATAGAGCGTGGGAAATCCTTCGATCAGCTGTTTTTCGCCATGGCGGAAATGCGGAGAGGTTTTTGGCCCTCCTTGGCTTTTGAGGTAATGCAAATAGCCCTTAAACGCGAAACTTCCCAAAGCGAGAACTGCTGTGAGATTTTTTAGGAGAGCAAATTCATTGAGAAGATAAGGGAAACAACGTTTCTGTTCGATGGGAATGGGCTTATTGCCCGGAGGAACGCATTTGACGACGGCAGTCATATAACATCCGTGTAGTTTTAAGCCGTCATCATTGCTTTCCGATGACGGTTGATTGGCAAATCCCTCTTTGTGGAGAGCTTGGAACAAAAAGCGCGCCGATGCATCGCCTGTAAAGATTCTCCCCGTTCGATTGCCTCCTTGAGCGGAGGGGGCCAGCCCTAAGATCAAAAGATAAGCATGGGGGTCTCCAAAACCCGGGACTGGCTTTTTCCAGTAAGTTTGCCCTTCAAATTTCTCTGGGACGCTTTCGCGAAATTTAACAAGGCGCGGGCAAAGCCGGCATTTTGCCACGCAAGCATTGAGGGTGTTGAAAGAATCAAACATTTTTTTGTTTCTTCTCTCAATCTTATCATTTTCTTGATTCATACGAAGTAACTGATATAAAATATGGGTAAATTTAAAAACTTTTATATAATTATGTCAATGCTCTTTCTCCCCTCAGATATTGTGAGAAATATCGGCCTATCTCTGCCAGATCAAGGGATCTACAATGCTCTTCAGGTCTGTAAACAATGGAATGAAGATTTGGAAGCCAATGAGTTTTGGGGATCTCTCATTCCGAAGAGAGGGCTTCCTTTGGTTGAAGACATCTACACAGGCCACAAAACGGTCTATCGCAATTTGTTTCGCAGAACAATGAGCGGCGAAATGTTTAAGAAATACTACGGGGAGGTCCGAGATATTCCTCTATTAGCTAAAAAGGTATACGAAAAATTTATCAATGCAATGGACCCCTTCAATATAACACAGAAAAAAATGTGTCAGACATTTTGGTTAATGATCGACCCTTCCCATGTTTACCGCCCTTATGAGGAAAAACTCTTCAATTTCCTTAATGCATCGCTAAATCCGGAAGACACACCAGAAATTCTCGAAGAGAGCAAAGAGATGAAGGTCCCGTTTACTTTAACAAATCGGATAAGAATGATCGAATATCTACATCCCGATAAAAAAGTATTCGGTTCTATCCATCCCCAAGTATTGGTCCAATGCAATTCAGCTCCGAAAAAAACAGCTCTTTGGCTAATGAGAGAAGACGTTGTTTTTATGGGTGAAACCGACTGTAATCAAAAGCAATGGGTCAAAGATCAAGGATTCGAACGGGCTCGTTTAGCAACCAGACTCGCCTTTAATGCACTGAAAATTTGTGATCAGGATGCCTGTCCGGATAAAGGAACCCCTTATCATTTGTTTGCAACCACAGAGGAACCTACGCGCGTCTCTGCACGGACGCCTGACATGGTTGGAGGGGAAAGCAGTGCGTTTCCGGTCCCCGTGGCCATTGGGGGCTATGTCTCAGGAGAAGGAGTCAATATCTTCTGCAGCTATCTCGCTTCACCCGGCACCGGCGTCGCTCCGGGGCTTCGCGCCGAAGTTTAACTCTCTTCCCAGGTCATGGGAAGGACATTTTTCAGAGAATTTTCATTGTGTTTGAGCATCATGAGGCGGTCGAAACCGACGGCGACGCCGCAGCAATCGGGGAGGCCGCGTTCGAGGGCTTCTAAAAACCTTTCGTCGATCTTCAAAGATTCTTTACCGGCATTGAGGCGCGCTTGATTGGATGCTTCAAAACGTTTGAGTTGTTCCACGGCATCGGTGAGTTCATGATATCCGTTGGCAAGCTCAATGCCGCGGTAATAGACCTCAAAACGGCATGCGACTTGTTCGCCATCGATTAGTGTGAAGGTCTTGGAAAGAGCCGCTTGGGAGGCGGGATAATTGGCTAAGACAAAGAGTCCTTCCTTTCCTAATTGAGGTTCGATGAGAAAAGTGATCAGCAGCTGGAGAAAAGTGTCGCGGTCCCATGTCGAGGTGTCGCCGGGAAGATCAAGGCCGTTTGCTCTTGCGTACTCTAAAAGACTAGACAAGGGCTCTGTCAAATAATCGATCCCGAGATAGTGTCTCAACATTTGGCGATAGCTTATCGAGCGATGGGGCAAATCGCCTAAAAATAATCGGATGAAGTCGAGAGTTTCCGCAATCATCTCTTCAAAGGAGAATCCGAGACGATACCATTCTGTCATCGTGAATTCGGGATTATGCAGCGGACCGATTTCTTCATCGCGGAAGACATGGCTGATTTGATAGATGTCGCCAATGCCTGCGGCGATGAGCCGTTTCATCCCATATTCGGCCGAAGTGTGGAGATAGCCGATTTTATCGATTTTCATTACATCAATATGAAGATCGACGCAGGCGCTTTGCGAGAGTGCGGGGCAGTCGACTTCCATCACATTTCTTTCTGCAAAAAAAGCGCGGGCTTTTTGGAGCATGGATGCGCGATCGATGAGAAAAGAGATTTTATTTTCGAGAAGATTAGACGCGTGAGACGTATTCACCTGTACGCGTGTCCACTTTGATTTTTTCTCCTTCTTCGATGAAGATGGGCACTTGGATTTTAGCTCCGCTGTCAGTGATCGCAGGCTTGAGTACACGGCCTGAAGTATCGCCGCGTAAACCTGGGGCAGTTTCAGTGATCGTCATTTCCATGAAAGTCGGAGGAATGACTTCGATCGGCTGGCCCTTGTAGAAGACGATGCTGTAGACCACCTCTTCCATGAGCCATTGCAGCCTGTCCTCGACGATTGTGTTGGAAACCGTGAGCTGTTCGAACGTTTCATCTTCCATGAACACAACGCCATCGCTTTCTTTGTAGAGCATGCGCATTTTTTTCTCTTCGACGTCCGCTGCATCGACCTTTTCCCCTGACTTGAAGGTTTTTTCCACAACCCGACCAGTCAGAAGATGTTTTAATTTGATGCGATTGAAGGGCTGCCCTTTGCCCGGCTTGACAAATTCGTTGCTCACCACGGTGTAGGGCTCGCCTTCGACCTCGACTTTATAACCGCCTCTAATATCGCTTGTGCTGTATTGCGCCATGTCTGAAATCCTCTATGAATAATCGTGAGGATAATTTTGAGGCGAACGGATTTAAAATGCAAGCTTCAGAGGAGAAGATATAAATAAAATTTTACATTCAACGCCCTTGATTCAAGACTGGCGGCGTGTTGTAGCGGTTGAGCATTTGCTGGATTTTTTCGCGGTCAGCAGTGAGGGCATCGAGCGTCTCTTTGATTTGTTGTTGATTGCTGGAGATATTATTGCGGAACGCTTGATTATTGGACTGCATGTTAGAAACCACTTCATCAAATTGAGTTTTTAGAATGCAAAGGGCTTCATGGATCGCCTGGAAGTTGGCGCGTTCGGTTGCATATTGCAGTTGGGTGTTATGGAGCTGTGTGGTGGCTTGCGCGAGCTGTTGTTGGAGAGCTGCTAATTCTTGAATCCGTTCATGGACTCTATTTTCGGCGCGCAGCTCGGATAAGTATTGCTTGATCTGGTTCAACTGGTCGCCTAAGCCTTGCTGCTGTGTCGAGAGATGTTGGGCGATCTGGTCGCAAAGCGCTCCCGAGGCGAGGATCTGCTGGTCAAGGACGCGCAAACTTTGGTCGAATCCCTGGACATTGTAGTGCAAATGCTGATTTTCCTGTTGAAAGCGAAGCAGCTCAGTTTTGATCCGGTCAGCGCTTTCGCGCAGCTGGGTCACCTGCAGGGTGAGCTGCGTTACTTGGGTGGTCAGTCGGTTATTGGTTTCCTTTAATGTATTATTTGTCCCTTGCAAATCTCGATTTGTCGCCTGAAAAGACGCATTGGTCTGCTGCAGATCCCGATTGGTCTGCGCAAGCCGATTGTTTTCGTTTTCGAGATCAGAAGCGACTTTTTCTAATCTTTCTTTGGTTTCCTTCAACTCTTTTGCCGTTGTTTCAAGATCGCTTAACGTAGCGAATTTTCGCATATAAAAGGCGCCGATGCCGGAAGCCCCTGCCGTGATAGCAAAGGCGGTACACAATAACGCTGAGCCTGTAAAAAATGTGCCGATGAACGCGCAGACGGCGATCACAGTGCTGCAGTCCAATAAAGCGGCTTGCCAGTTTTTCGTGATCCGGTCCACGAGCGGGTTGGCGAAAAACTCGTTCTTGAATTCTTCAAATTGGGGGTTTTGAGCTGCGTACCGATCGAAGAAGTCTTTGATGGGGCTGCAAGACTCCATAGATGCCTCCAATGGATTAAAGAAAAAACTAGAGTATAGAGTTGAAGTAAATTTTTTGGCAACCGCATTCTTAATCTTTTCTTTATAAAGATGTTCTGCATGGCCTTGTTCTCTAAATTGCGCGCAATTATACCGAAAATGATTCAAAAGTCGGGAATTTGGCTGCGTTGGCTATGCAGCACATTTTTTGTCTTCACTCGCGCCTTGTGCTTGCACAATGGTCGCTCGCTCCAGACAAAAAATTTGCGCAGCCGCCTTGCCAAATTCCCAACTTTTGAATCATTTTCGGTATAAAGGAAAGTATCTTAGAAATGCAAAAGCTGTTAGGCGATTATTAATTATCTAATTCTCTTCTAGTTGCAGAATGTGACGATTTCGAGTAGTATGGGATAAAGAAAGGGATTGCAATGGCTGAAGAGATTACAGAAGAGCGGTTTGCCAAAGAGACTTTAGAGCGCTATTCTGGTTGCGAGATTGCGCAATTCCATTCCAATCTTTTACTCACTAACTTTCCCCGTTATGTCGATTATTTCGCCAAAACGCGCGGCATCAAAATCATCGAAGGATCGATGTTCAAGGTCGCTCATAGTCCTAAAGACGATGTGAGCATTCTTGACTTTAAAATTGGATCCCCGGCTGCAGCTTTGGTCGTCGACTTATGCTCTTTCATGCCGATCAAGACGAGCCTTCTTTTAGGGATGTGCGGGGGATTGCGCCGTCGCTATCAAATTGGGGATTATCTTGTCCCTGTCGCCAGCATTCGCGGAGAGGGGACCTCCGACTTTTATTTTCCCTCTGAAGTGCCGGCTTTAGCTAACTTTTTAATGCAAAAAGCCGTCACAGAAATCCTCGAGCTGCAAAAAGCTGTTTATCACATCGGGATCACCTATACAACCAATATGCGCTTTTGGGAGTTCAACGAAGAGTTTAAAAGCCGATTGAAGGCCACCAAGGCGCAAGCGATCGAAATGGAGTGCGCCACCCTATTTGCCGCTAGCTACAAGCGAAAATTACTCTGGGTGCGCTGCTTCTCATCTCAGATCTGCCGCTCAATGCGGACGGAATCAAAACCAAGCGGAGTTCCGAGTCTGTGTATGAGCGATATATGGCCGATCATGTGGAAAAAGGGATCGCGATTCTAAAGGCGGCCCGCCGCATGCAAGAGGCGCATATCAAGGGCGCTTATCATCGCAACATCGGCATGGGCCCGCCGAAAAGTTAAGCTCTTATCTTCGATTGAATTTCAGACAGAGATTTCCTTGGGAAAGCGGAATGAGATATTCGTTGTTGTTTCCAAGGGCGATGGTTTGCGGCGTGTCCTTATGCCACCAATCATCGAGATAATCGGTATAGTGGTATTTTCTTAAGGGCTGCAACGGAAGCGTTTGATCCGTCCTCCGGCGGAAACCCGGCCCTTAAGGGCCGGGTATTTCAAAAAACGACATTTGGGAGGGGTTCGAAGCCCCTCCCAAATTGCCATAATAATCCCAGGCCTTAATGCCTGGGTTCACAACCAGCTCTCTTCCAGTCTATTAGGAAAAAGGCTTCTCCTTATGTTCCGCTGTATTTATAAAATCTACTTGAATTAAATTAATTAAAAGTTATAATATATAACATATAAGATATAATATTAATTTTAACGGTTAGAGGACAAATGACCGGTTTAAATGTTGCTCAATATCAAGCAGCCGCTTCAAGCACACTACTCACAGTGACTCAAAAAGCATGGGAAAATCTCGATACGCTAAGCCATGAGGATATTCGTAAATGGATGGGGCGTGGAAACTCAAGGATTGAGGCTTCCTTAAAAGATAGGTCACTAAAAGAAATTTCTCTTGAAATTGCAGCAAATATTAATGCTCACGCACAGAGAGACATATTTGAATTGGCCCCAGAACATATTGTAAAAATTTTTGTGCAAAAAAGCGCGATCACACAATTGAGAAAGCTTAAATTGGATGACGATATTGGGAAAATATCAACTCAAATTAAAAAGCTGAACCCGGTCTTGTCTAAAGAGCAAATTTATCAATATTTATATAGATGGATAAATGCGATGGGAGAAGAAAATTATACAGTTGGAATCAAATATGGAATAGCATTGGAGGATTATTTTAGCAAAAATTATAAAATAAAATTATTTGAAATTGAAACGCTTTTTTATGAAACGGTAAAATTCAAGAAGAGACAGTTCCTAAGTCTTGCTAATCCCGGTAAAAAAAGTTCTGCATCCAAAATGCAGTCAAAACGCCCTAGAGAATACCAGGAAAAAATTCCCAAGAATCGTTCTTCTAAAAGAACTAAATTCTCTAATGGAACTTCAAATCATCAAAATCATCACTTACAGGGGTTAAGCTCAATTCCATCTCAAATCCCTTTTGTAGAACAAACCCCCTATCAAGAAGCAGAGTCTACAGCTCTGAATTTTAATCAAGACGACCAATCTCACTTGAGGTTAAGCGATTTTTTACCCTCAGGGAATGGGTTGTTCAATGTTAGCGTAGCATTAATACCGCCCCTTCCACCGCAAGCCATCAAAGAAACTGTCCCATTCTATAATCAAGAACAGCAAGTAAGTGATCTTTTACCCGAGTGGAATGGCTACAACACTATGGGCGTAGCATTTATACAGCCCCCTGATACTAACGAAACAGGGGAAAATGTCCCATTCTATAATCAAGAACAGCAAGTAAGCGTTCCTTTATCCGATAGTATTCCAGGAGATTATTTTCCAGATTTAAATTCAACGAGTAATAATGCGTCTCAATTTGTAAAAATAACATCTTATGAACCTGAGTCACTAACTTTGAATTTTAATCAAGACGAGCAATCTTGGTTAAGCGATCCTTTAACCTCAGGAAATGGGTTCAATACAGATGAAGTATATTATCTACAGCCACCTGATACTAACGAAACAGGGGAAAATGCCCCATCGCTGAATGTGGAACCTTCAATTGATCCTCTTTGGGATCCAGTGGCACAGTTCAATGAGGCTCAGATCGGCATGGGCCCGCCGAAAAGTTAAGCTCTTATCTTCGATTGAATTTCAGACAGAGATTTCCTTGGGAAAGCGGAATGAGATATTCTTTTGAAAAGATGGGTTTAGAGCTCATATCTCCTCCTTTTAAGGAGGAGATATGATATCAGAAAATAGAATAAATTTAAACGCTAGTTTTGGTCTAGGAGAGGGCTTCTTGGGCGACAAGAGTCACTGTTCGATGACTCCCGCGATCGTTTAGCTCTGCTACTAAATAATCTCCACCCTTTAGGATTTTAAATGATATAACATTTACTTTTGAATTTTTTGAAAAATATTGACCGGGAACGTATCCGTCTTTTTCTATTTTTGGGAATAATTTAAAGTTTGTTGGTTCTAGTACTGAATGTTTGACAGAAAATAGAATTGCCCCATATTCAGATTCCATTTTTTCTATTGGTAAACTGAAAGAATAATTATTTTTCTGATCTATGTATGTCCAGTTTTTATTTATATCTATTAATGAAGCACTTGAAGTCATATTATCCTCCCTAAAAAGTTATAGCATTAATTTTATTATTAAAATATATTTTTTTCAAGTTAAACTTATTGAAAAACTAATAGATTTTTAGCGTTTTAACATAAACCCTTCAGACAGAGCGACTAAGACATGCTTTTCCAGCTCGTCGGGTTTTTTGGTGCGAGGGAGGGGCAGCGTCTTTTTGACGAGGGTCTTGCCGCTTTGCCGTTCGGCGGTGAAGGTGAGGTTTTCGAATTTGAGCAGTGTGAAGTGGTGGGCGGAGGCAAAGAGGCGCAGGCGCGTGAGATGATAGAGCCAGAGGACTTGCGGAGGATAGGGGCCGAAACGGTCTTTGAGTTCGGCGAGGATGGCGTCGACTTCTTCGAGGGTGATCGCTTCGCCGAGGCGGTGGTAGATCTCCATGCGCAGGGAGGTTTCGTTGATGTAGTCTTCGGGAAGGCTGGCATCGAAGGAGAATTCCATCTTGGTCTCGGTGAAGGAGGGCGAGCTTTTTTCTTGAGGGCTTCGATCGCTCTTTTGAGCAGTTTGCAGTAGAGGTGGAAGCCGATCGATGGAGATCTGGCCCGATTGCTGCGTGCCGAAAATATCGCCGGCGCCGCGGATTTCGAGATCGCGCATGGCGATTTTCATGCCGCCGCCATAGCCGGAAGCTTCGGTGAGGGCATGGAGGCGTCGGCGCGTGAGTTCGGGAAGTTCGCGCGCGTCGGGGAACGAGAAAATAGGCGTAGGCGGGGCGGTTCCATCTGCCGACGCGGCCGCGCATCTGATAGAGGTCGGCAAGTCCGAAGGTGTCGGCGCGATCGATGAGGATCGTGTTGGCATTGGGGATGTCGATGCCATTTTCGACGATGGTGGTCGCGACGAGGATGTCGGCTTGGCCGCTTTTAAAGGCGTGGAAGACGGTGTCGAGCTCATCGGCGGACATCTGGCCATGGCCTGTGACGATGCGCGCTTCGGGGAGCAGTTTTTGGATCTCTTCGGCGACGCGAAAGATCGATTCGACGCGGTTGTGGATGAAATAGGCTTGGCCATCGCGGGAGAGTTCGCGCAGGAGCGCATTTTTGATGAGCTGCAGCATCGCGTTCGGCGATGATCGATTTGATCGGAAGCCGGTCTTGCGGCGGTGTGTTGATGACGGAGATCTCTCTGGCGCCGATCGAGCGACAGGTAGAGAGTGCGGGGAATCGGTGTGGCAGAGAGGGTGAGGCAGTCGACGCCGGTTTTGAGTCTTTTGAGTGTTCTTTGGCGCGGACGCCGAAGCGCTGCTCTTCATCGATGATGATCAGGCCGAGATCTTTGAATTGCGACATCTTTGCTGATGATGCGGTGGGTGCCGATGAGGATGTCGATCTTTCCTTCGGCGGCTTTTTTGAGTGTCTCTTTGATCTCTTTTGCGGAGCGGAAGCGGGAGAGGACGCCGATGTTGATCGGGAAATTGGCCATCCGCGCGCAGAAATGTCTCATAGTGCTGCATGGCAAGCACGGTGGTGGGGACGAGGACGGCGACCTGTTTTTTCCCATCGACGACGGCTTTGAAGGCAGCGCGCATCGCCACTTCTGTTTTGCCATAGCCGACATCGCCGCAGATCAGCCGGTCCATCGCTTTGGTCGATTGCATATCTTCTTTGATGTCGGCGATGGCGCTGCAGCTGATCTTCTGTTTCGACGAAGGGAAATCGGCTTCAAAGAGCTGCATCGTCATGCGGAATCGGGAGGAAAGAAATAGCCGCCGTGGACAGCGCGCTCGGCATACATGCGGAGCAGCTGGTCGGCATAGCCGATGATCGCTTGCTGGCGGCAGTGCGTGTTTTCTGCCAGCGCTTGGAGCCGAGCTGGCTTAACGTGGGGATTTCTTCTTTGGCGCCGATGTAGCGGCTGACGAGATGGGATTGAGAAACGGGAACGTAGAGTTTGCTGCCTTCGGCATATTCGAGGATCATGAATTCGGTTTGCGTGCCGACGTGGTTGGGGCGTTTTTCGATGCCTAGATATTTGGCGATACCGTTGTGGAAATGGACGACGACATCGCCGGGGACAAGCTCATGAAATTCGGAGGCGGGAGTGTGGTAGGTGTTGCGCCATTTTTGCCGGCGCGGCTTTAAGCGATGGTTCAGCTCTGTCATCGGAAGAAGGGCAGATTTGAGCATCTTCCAACGACAAAACCGCTCGAGAGATATCCCAAATGATAATGGGTGTTTTTTGGGAGGGAGATGTTGTCGGTTTTGACTTTTTCTTTAAAGGCATTCTTCTCTGCTTCCGTCGAGCAGATGAAATGCATTTCGAAGCGCTGATTTTGCAAAGCGGTTTAAGGCATGCAGAATCTCTTCTTGGGTGGCCGCGGCTTTATTTTCTGAAAGAGAAAAAAAATCGGAGATCGGGATGAACGGATGCAGCCACGTTTGCTTTTGAATGTGCGTGTCTAAGATTTGAAACGAGAGAGGCTGCAAAGGGGCTTTGCCGCTGTAAAAAGCGCGGCCCATCTTTTTTTTCATCTGCACTTCGGAGAGCTCTTCCATGGGCTCTGCGGTCCAAAAAAGGCGGTGAGAGATTCCGTTTGCTTGAAGAAATTCTTCAAAGGTGAGAAAGAAGGGACTTTTGGCGCCGGGCAAGCTTTTTAAGGAGACCCAGCGGTCTTCGAGGGCGAGCAGATCATTGAAAATGATGATGGTGTCTTTTCCCAGATAATCCAGGAGCGAGCACGAGTTCTTTATCTTTCTGCAACAGTGCCATCTTCCGAGGCGGGAGGAAGGAAAAACTCTTCGACTTTTGCAATCGATTTTTGCGAGATGGGATCGAATGTGCGGATCTGATCGATCTCATCGCCGAAAAATTCGATGCGGTAAGGATCGGGAGAGGAAAGAGGGAAAGATATCGATGATGCCGCCGCGGAGCGCAATATTCTCCTTTGTCGGAGACGACGGGGCGCTGCGGTAGCCGAGATCTGGCAAGAGCTTCAGGGACGGAAGAAAAGGGAGCGATGCTCCTTTTTTCCAGACTTGTGTCAGTGGTTTGAGATTTTTTGGCGCAGGGAGTTTTTGCAGCACGCTTGCAAGGGGGCAAGAATCACATGCGGGCGAAGCCATTGTTCATGAACGAATGCAGCACTTGCAAGCGCTTTGCCGATCGAGATCGGGGCTCGGCGCGATCTCTTCGCCGGGAAGTGTTTCCCAGGAAGGAAAATCGACAAGCGCGGGCAGAGGAAAAAAACTGAGATCGTCATAGAGACGATCGTCGGCGCTTCCGCCGATGACGAGGATATGTTTTCTTGGTAGCTGCCGCAATCAGCCAGATCAATGCCGCCTTGGCCCTTCCCAAAGCTCTTCGATCAGAAGGGAGGGTTCCTTTTGAACGATCGTCGAGAAATTGCTCAAGGCTTGCGCTTTTAAGAAGTGTTTCATTTCAATACTTTCGCGTTGAGCCATTGTTTTGCCTTGTCGAGGGCTTGTGCGAGCCCTTCAGGATTTTTTCCGCCGGCTTGGGCAGATTCCGGTTTTCCGCCGCCGCTGCCGCCGACTGCTGGCGCGATCTCTTTGATGAGCTGCACGGCCTGGATCCCTTTTTGCACAAGATCGGAAGAAACGCGCGCGATGAGCTGGCAGCGGCCTTCCGCTTTGATGCCGAGCAGGATAACGCCTGAGCGCAATGCCGCGATCAGATCTTCGACGAGCTCGGGCAACAAGTTCTGATTCGACAGAAACGATTTCTGCAATGAAAGTGATCGAGCCCGCTTTTTGCGCTTTGGCGAGCGAGATCTTTTGCCAGTTGTTTGAGCGCAGCCTTTTTGAAATTGTTTCAGTTCATGGGCAAGATGCTTGTTCTCTTCGAGAAGAGCTGTGATCCGCTCGACGAGTTTTGCAGAAGGAACTTTTAGAAGCTCTGCGGCTTTTTCGGCAAGATCTTCATGTTGCATAAGTGAACAGTTCTCAGCTTCTTTGCCCGTGACGGCTTCGATGCGGCGCACGCCGGAGGAAATGCTGCCTTCTTTGACGATGCGGAAAAAACCGATCGTGCCGACATTGTGCGTGTGCGTTCCGCCGCAGAGCTCTTTAGAATAATCGATATCGATGACGCGCACTTTCGAGCCATATTTTTCTCCGAAAAACTGTTTGATCTCGGGATGGTGCTGCGCTTCTTCATAAGAAAGTTCGTAGGCTTTGACAGGGGTGCCCTCGCGGATTTTCTCATTCACGAGCATTTCGATCTGGCGGATCTCTTCTTTGGTGAGCGCTTTGTGATGGTTGAAGTCAAAACGCAAACGCCCGGCCTCGACAAGAGATCCCGCTTGGCGGATGTGCGGGCCTAGCACTTTTTGCAGCGCCCAATGCAGAAGGTGCGTCGCTGTATGGTTGATTGGCGATCTCTTGCCGTCGTTTCGCATCGACCTCGGCGGTGACCGGCTCTCCAAGGATCAGCGCGCCGTGCTCCAGTTTTGCCGATGTGGACGATCACGCCGGAATAGGGGGCATGGCAATCTGTCACTTTAAAGCGCGCTTTATGATGGGAAAGGATTCCCGTATCGCCGACCTGTCCGCCTTTTTCCGCATAAAACGGCGTGCGGTCGAGGATCACCATCCCCTCTTGCCCCTCTGACATCGTATCGACAAATTTTCCATCGACGACAAGCGCCATGACAGTCCCTTCTGCACTCGTCTTTTCATAGCCTAAAAATTCGCAGGCGCCGTGCTTTTCGACATAATTTTTAAATAGACTCTCTTCGACCTCTTGAGCGTGGACCGTTTGAGCGCTGCGCGAGCGCTCTTTGGCCTGCTCTTCGAGGAGCTGATAAGCATCGAGGTTGACTTGCAGCCCAGTGTCTTTGGCGATCAGCAAGATCTCTTCGAGGGGAAATCCATAAGTGTCTTTGAGCTTGAAGGCATCTTCGCCGGTGATCTGCTTTGTGGGCGCTCTTTTGCGCCTGATCGATGATGCTGTTTAAAATATTGCCGCCGCGCTTCAGCGTGCGGATGAAAGCCTCTTCTTCGAGAGTGAGGATTTCGGCGATGCGCGTTTGCGAAGCTGACGAGTTCATGATAATCGGGTCCCATCGTTTCGATCAGGCGCGGCAGAATCTTTGCTAAGAAAGGCTCTTGCATCCCAAGCATGCGGCCATAGCGCACAGCGCGGCGCAGCAGTTTGCGCAGAATATAGCCTCGCTCGACATTGCTCGGCTGCGCGCCGTCGGCGATCGCAAAAGAGAGCGAGCGGATATGGTCGGCGATCACGTGGAAAGCAGGAGCAAGATGCGGATCATCGGGATTGTATTTTTTGCCGCAGACGTTTTCGATTTGCGCGATCAGGCTGCGCAGGATATCGGTGGCAAAGACGGTATCGACGCCAAGTTTTAAGGCGACGACGCGCTCAAGCCCGCGCCGGTATCGATCGATTGTTTTGGCAAGAGCGTGCATTTTCCCTGCCGCATCGCGGTTGAATTGCATGAAGACGAGGTTCCAAAATTCGAGATAGCGCGTTCCTTCGACATCTTCTTTGGGAGAATGCCGCATTGCCATATTTTGCTCCGCGGTCGAAATAGAGCTCCGAGCAAGGGCCGCAAGGGCCCGTGTCGCCCATCGCCCAAAAGTTGTCTTTTTCGTCCATGCGGACGATCCTTTTTTCAGGGACGATCTGTCTTCCACAGTTCAAATGCTTCATCGTCTTCGCGGAAGACAGTGATCCAGATTTTTTCCGGATCGAATGCAAAGACTTGTGTGGACACTTCCCAGGCAAAGGCGATCGCTTCTTTTTTGAAATAATCGCCAAAGGAAAAGTTGCCGAGCATTTCAAAGAAGGTGAGGTGGCGCGCCGTGTGGCCGACGTTGTCGAGGTCGTTGTGCTTGCCGCCGACGCGGATGCATTTTTGAGAGGTCGCCGCGCGCGTATAATCCCGCTTGCTCTTCCCTAAAAAGACATCTTTGAACTGGTTCATGCCCGCATTGGTGAAAAGTAGAGTGGGGTCGTCATGCGGAACGACAGAGGAGGAAGGGACGATGGCGTGGCCATGATCTTTAAAATATTTGAGAAAATTGCGGCGGATCTCTTGTGAAAGCATATTCTACTCATACCTAGGAAGTAATGATGAGTGAAATACGATAGCACAAGGGGATGGGGATTGTCAAAGAGGAGGATGAGGGGGGCGGGGTTGCGTGCAAATATAAGTCATTGACCTCCAAATGCGTAGAAATTTTTTTAAAGAAATGATTATTTAAATGTTTAATTGACAATAATTTAATATTTTATATATAATTTAACCAACAATTAATCATTTGTAATAAATAAGAGGGGTTATGGCCGTTACGTTATCAGATATAAATCCGAATGTTCCGAATTGCTCTGGAGAAAACTGTTCCGGATTGTTTTTTCTTCCCCAAGACATCATTCGCAATATTCTGCTCAAATACTTGAAGGGCAGGGATATCACATCGTTAAGCTTGGGCAATCGCCATCTATTCATAACATTTTTTTCCGACAACTCCATCATTGGACAACTCTTTAAAGAATTTTTCCCCCATTCCTTTGCAGAATTTTCTGAAAATCCGGCAGAGGAAAAAATAATTCCGGCCTTTAATCAAGCAAGGCTGAGAAAGAAAAACGCCAAATCAGGTGATTTTTTATTCCAAACGCATGACTGTACGAAGCCTGGCACATCGGTGACTCACAATGCTCAACTTTATTATGTAGATGGGAAAGAAATTAAAATCTGGGACTATCAAAATGGAAAAGAAATAACTCTTAAAACAAGCATTACTCCAGATTCTGACTATGGAATGATTTCTATCGAGAACGATTATCTGATGGTCGGATCGGAGGACAAAACAATCATTTTCGATGTTAAGACATTGAAAGAGCTTCGTGCAATTCCGCATCTACCGCAAAATTGGGCAAATCAAACGAGATTGATCTATAAGGATCAATTGTTTTTTGGATTTGGGAACGGCAGAATTGATATCTGGGATCTCAAGGACCTCGCAAGGGCTCCTAAAACTGTTCAAGCTCATGCAGACACGATATTGAAGATGTTGATCCACAATGATCGGCTCTATACCGGCTCAGTTAGGACAGTTAAGATTTGGGATCCAGATAACATGTCTGAATTGCGGAAGCTAGAGGGACATCTCTCACTTGTAAACAACATCTTCATGAATGAAAATTCTCTTGCAGTTGTTGACTACTGCAGGATCTCAATTTGGGATCTTCTTGAAAAGGACAGTGCTCCAATTTCTTTTAGGTTCGAAGATCAGATAAACGCAAGTTTGTCGCATGAAAAGATGCCTTTTTTCGCTGCTAGGAATCAGATAACTATGCAGGACCCAAATAATCTTGCAGAGCCATTAAAATGTTTCACAAGCGGTGATTTACAGCCGATTTTTAAAATTGCTGTTTATGACGGGCTTCTAATTGGAGCTGATCTTAAGAGCATTAAAATTTGGGAAATACTGCCTCACATCATTAAGACTTCCAATTATTCTCCTTCAATCCTCAAAGATTCTTCCAAAAATTTTGTTGTTTGCAAAGGACGGCTTTTCTCCTCTCCTTTTAATGGTCAAATCAAGATTTGGGACTTTAACCGTCCTCCCACACAGGAAATCAGTTTGCTGAAGCAAATCAATATTGTTTCCAAAGAGGACTTTTTGGAAAAATTAAACTGCGACCCTGATTTCTTACCTAAAGTGGGGATCTATTCGGATGAAGACTTGAAAGTCTTAGGAATCATGTCCGGCCAACCTGGTCTTGAAAAGCTGTGCCAATATCTGCATCAGAAAGACCTTGCTCTTGCTTGGCAAAAACTCCACCTTAAAGGCATTTACACCCTATCGCAACTCTCGGCCATCCCCGAGAGTACCCCTCAAGGCTTTTTTAAACTCAATCAAATTTAAATGTTTTAATGGACGGCTGTTTAATATTTAACATATAATTTTAACGCAAATTAATCATCTTTAATAAGAGGTATTATGTCTGTTGCTGAAATAAGGAGTACTCCATTCTCCCCCTCAGGAGGGTTTGAGCATCTTTCCTTTGGGAACGCTCCCTCAGAGATTCTTCATAGTTTCTTGCTCAAGTATTTGAAAGGCCGAGATATTGCCGCTTTTGGTTTGAGCAATAAATTTTTATTCCAACACGTTTTCTATGATGTAAGAATTTACAAACGTCTTTTTCAAGATTTTTTCCCCCATTCTTTTGCAGAAGCCGGTATTTCTGAGAGTACAACTCTGGGAGAAACGAATGCCGCTTTAAGACAGGCATGGCTGAGAGAACAGAATGCCAAATCGGGCAACTATTTACTTCAAACGCATGCCTGCGAAGCGGGGCAGCCTCGACAATTGTTTATCCACAACGAGAACCTTTGTTACTTGGACAACCGTGAAATTAAAATCTGGGATTTTCAAAATGATGAGGAAAAGACGCTTAGTCCAAGCATTGCTTCAGAAACCGATTACACAGTAATCTCAACCGATAAGGACTATTTATTTGTGGGTTCAAAGGAAACAGCAATAATTTTCCATCTTAAAACACTTAAAGAACTTACTCCAATTCAATATCTAGATGATATATGGTCGTGGCAAGCGAAATTAATCCACAAGAATCAATTTTTTTTTGGTGCGCCACAAGGCAGTATTTACGTATATAATTTAAATGATATTAAGGCGCGTCCTATGCGTGTCCGTGCCCACACTGGCCCCGTGACGCGAATTTTGGCTCATAATGATCTGCTTTTTACGGCCTCTGAGGATAAAACGATCAAGATATGGAATATCAAAGACATGTCCGAACTGGGTAAGCTCGAGGGTTGCCCCCAGCGGGTAAGAAGCATCTCAGTTCAAGGAAATTGCCTTGTTTGCGATGATGGCACTACAATGTTGTCTTTTGACCTTGAAAAAACATCCCAAGTTTCATTTGAACCACGCGATCGAATCGTTGATCATTTGCTATATGAGGATACAATTTTTTCACCCGCTGGCTCAAGTATCAATATGTTGAGTTCAAACGCTTTAGAACCGTTAAAGACCTTTGTTAGCCCAAGCCATATTTATAAAGTTGCGGTGTATGATAGACTTCTTTTGGCGGCAGATAATAGTTGGCATATTAATATTTGGCAAATTAATCCCTCCATCCAAAGATGCGAAATCTATTCTGATAGGTTAGAGGACTGTTCTCGTCATTTTGTCGTTCACAAGGGCAGATGTTTTTCCTCTTCTCGTCAAGGGCAAATCAAGATTTGGGACTTCAACCGTCCGCCAGCGCAAGAAATTGTTCTGTTCAAGCAACTCAATCTTATCTCCGAAGAGGACTTTTCGCAAAAGCTACAATGCGGCCTTGATTTCTTACCTAAAGTGGGGATCTATTCGGATGAAGACTTGAAAGTCTTAGGAATTACTCCTGACCAAGCCGGAATTGAAAAGCTGCATCGCTATGTGAACCAGAAGGGATTGTTAACAACTTGGGAGAAATACAATCTTAAGGGCATTTACAGTTTGTCGGACCTTCCCGAGGAAATCAACCAGGAATAATATGCTCCATGAATATTATTACATTTTTAAATAAGGAGATAATATGGCAGTTAAGTCAATATGCAATTCAGATCAACAACCATCTTTTGTAAATAACAGTCCACCAAACTTGCAACGCTTGAACAGCGTATTCGAACGGGGGCTTTGCGGTTCTTTGGCTTTGAAAAATATTTCTACAAATTTTCAGTCCGGATATGACGAAGAGCAGAGTTATATCGTTTATTTCAACGGGGTCAGTAAAGCAGATAAATTGCATAAAGCCATGTTTGATCCCGCGGATGGGGTTTACCACATTTCACTGGAATATGCGGGCGATCAGGAGCTTGTAAAAACACTAAGTAATGAAACACGAGTGAATGAAGTTTTTTCTAAAAAAGTTGAAAAAATTCCTCCTGCAATGCAAGAAACCTATTCCGAACACATAAAAGGGATTGCCTTTGTCGAAGCCCTTCGAGAGAATTCCGATCTTCTGAAACTTCTTGCTTCGAGATCCGACAAAGTTGCAGTGCTTATCCTTGACAACATTGATTTAACTCAAGTGGAGAAAGAGGCCTTGAGTGTGAGAGAGGGATTCATGTTTTTTGAAAGAAAAATTATTGAACCGCAAAAAATTCAATTTATTTTGATGAGTGAAAAGTTAAAAGATAATCCGGAGCTTGTACAAATCAGATCCGCTCATCCTAATGTAGAATTTCAGTTTGCTCCTAGCTCTTATCAAGAAAAAGTTCCCTACTCCTATAAAGAAAAGCAGGGAAACATTTCGATGATTCGTAATCTTGAAGTGAACATTGAGGCCCCAGATTTTTTGCCGCAGTTGACAGAGATCTTTAGTCAACATTTCGCAAAGGATGGCAAGCCGATGTTCATCCATGCTCTACGTTTGTAGCTCCGGGGCGGGAGGCCTGCTTACTCTTTCCTAATTTGATTATACTTTCAACCTTGATTTTCTCCTCACATGAATTAAAGGACGAATTTTTGGCCTATGAGTCCGGAGCATCCACAAGTCAATTGCCATCTGAGCATTTAACCAGAAATCGGGTGTCGTTTTGAAGGCTGCGGCGAATTTAACGGCCATTTCTGGACTCACACCAGCTCTTTCATTAACAATCCGGTTAATCACTTTATAGTCACATCCTAGATGATCTGCGAGTTCTTTCTGCGTGAGTCCAAGGGGCTTCAAAAACTCCTCGTTCAAAATCTCTCCAGGAGATGTCGGTTTCCTTTTCATACTTTTCTCTCAGTGATAATCCATAATTCGCACATCGAAAGGCTCTTTATCCCATCGAAATACAATCCGCCATTGGTCATTAATACGGATGCTATAGCGGCCATCCAAATCTTTGCTCAGAGCTTCAAGTCGATTCCCTGGCGGACTCCGGAGATCTATTAATTCTTTTGCATAGTGCAGCATATCCAGCTTTCTTCGCACAATTGCTCTAATATTTGCCCATCCCCTTTTTGGGGAGACTCTTCCTTTCTTGAAGAAGATTTCATCATCTTCATCTCGAAACGAACGTATGGCCACTGCAATTTCCTATTAATTTGACATACCTTAGCAAGGTATATTAGGAGAAGTGTATTTTTCAAGAAAAAAAGAGTTTTTTAGTTTGAGTTGACCCGCTATCTGCAACAGTACGGATCAGGATTATTAACAGCTTGGGAAAAACACAATCTTAAGCGCATTTACAGTTTGGCAGATTTATCGGCACATCCAGAACTTTTTCAGGATTTCTCTAAATTATTTTTTAAAATAATTTCCATTGTTCGCCTTTGTCCTAGCGGCGGGAGGCCTGTTTCCTTCTTCCTAAATAATCTCTTTTCTCGTTATGATCCATGCCATCATATTCGTTATTTTTAGGAGTTTTTCGCATGGACGCAGAGTTAAAAAAACAGCTTAGCAAAATCGCCAATACCATCCGGGAGCTTTCGATGGAGGCGGTGCAAAAGGCCAATTCAGGCCATCCGGGGCTGCCGATGGGATGCGCCGAGTTTGGGGCTTATCTTTACGGTGTATTGCTTCGCCACAATCCCAAAAATCCTAAATGGCTCAACCGCGACCGCTTTGTCCTCTCTGCGGGACATGGATCGATGCTCCTTTATTCGCTGTTGCATCTTTCGGGCTTTGGCCTCTCGATGGATGAGATCAAACGGTTCCGGCAGCTGCATTCCAAGACGCCGGGCCATCCTGAATATCATATCACGGTTGGCGTCGAGGCGACGACGGGGCCCCTTGGGCAGGGAGTGGGCAATGCCGTCGGACAGGCGCTGGGACTTAAAATGCTTGGCTGCGCGGTTCAATACCGAAGAATTTCCTCTGTTCAATAGCAAAGTCTATTGTCTGGCAGGAGATGGCTGTATCATGGAAGGGGTTTCTGCGGAAGCTTCCTCGCTGGCAGGACATTTGGGATTGGACAATCTCGTGCTCATCTACGATGCCAACAAAGTGACCCTCGATGGTTTTTTGGCTGAATCCTGATTCTGAAGATACCAAGATGCGCTATCTGGCCTATGGATTGGGATGTCTTTGAGCTCGATGGCTATGATTTCGATCAGATGGAAAAAATCTTTTCACACATATCCGCGATCATCAGACAAAGCCCACTCTTGTGATCATGCATACGATCATTGGCAAGGGATCTCCGAATAAGGCGGGAACGCATAAGGTACACGGATCACCGCTTGGAGTTGAAGAAGTCGAAGCGACGAAAAAAGCGCTCGGCCTTCCTGAAGAAGAATTTTATGTGCCGCAATCTGTCTATACTTTCTTCGAGCAGAAACTGGCCAAAGATGCGGCCTTGGAGCAAAAGTGGAAAGAGATGTTCCGCCGATTTACTGAGACTAAGCCAGATCTTGCCAAAATGTTCATGCAGATGGTGGAAAAAAGACTGCCCGACGATCTGGAAGCACAGCTTGCGCAAGAGTCGAAATCAAAAGCCCGATGGCCACGCGCAGCTCTTCCCAAGTCGTTCTCAATACCCTTGGCGAACTTCTTCCACAGCTCATCGGAGGATCTGCCGACCTTTCAGGCTCTGATATGACCATGATGAAAAAATACCCTCTCATCTCCAAAGGCAATTTCAGCGGGCGCAATATTAAATACGGCGTGCGTGAATTTGGCATGGCGACTGCGGCAACAGGACTTGCCGAAACCGATATGATCATTCCTTACATTGGAACATTCCTCACGTTTTCCGATTATATGCGCAATGCCATCCGCTTGGCCTCGCTTTCAAAAGTCCAAGTGATCTATCAATTCACGCATGATTCGATCTTCTTGGGAGAAGATGGACCGACTCATCAACCGATTGAACATTTTGCTGCTCTGCGCGCCATGCCGAATCTGCATGTCATCCGCCCTGCAGATAACTGGGAAGTCAAAATGGCATGGATTGCCGCTCTGCGCTATCGCGGACCGACAGCGCTCGTCCTTTCGCGGCAAAATCTTCCCGAACTTGCTGGCTGCAATGTCCCTTATGATCAAGGGATGGCAAAGGGCGCTTATATCGTCAAAAAAGAAACGGCAGAAGCCGGATTTCACATTCATTGCGACAGGATCAGAAGTTTCTCTTGCGCTCGATGTCGCTGCTGCGCTGGAAAAAATCGGGCAAATCTGTCCGCGTGATTTCCATGCCATGCTGGGAGCTTTTCGAAGAGCAAAGCGATGAATACAAACGCAGCGTTGTCGGCGGCGATTTAGGGCACACGCGTCAGCATCGAAGCCGGAGTCAGTTTTGGCTGGTCGAAATGGATCGGCCCTGAAGGGATCGCGATCAGCATCGAGACCTATGGGGAATCCGCTCCTCTGAGCGATCTTGCCGCATGAATTTGGATTTACCGTCGATTCGATCTTAGATCGACTGCTTGCATGAATGATCTGCTTTTACAGAGCTCTGCGCTGTGAAAAGATGTCCACGTCCCCCTGTTTGGCTGATGCGGCAGGCAGGGCGCTATATGCCTCAGTACCGAGCGCTTCGCAGCAAGCATTCGCTTTGGGAGATGTTCCATGAGCCAAAGATCGCTGCAGAAGTTACCTGTCTTCCACTGGAATTTTTAGGCGTCGATGCAGCGATTCTCTTTTCTGATATTCTCGTGATTGCGGAAGCGCTAGGGCTTTCAATTAGCTTTCCAGATGGAAAAGGACCGCGCGTTGAACCTGCCGTTCTGACAAAAGAGCATGTTGATTCTTTAAAGTATGTTCCAATTGAAAAATCACTTGGGTATGTGCTCGAAACGATTCATTCTGTTAAACAAAAGATCGATGTCCCTCTGATTGGATTCAGCGGCGGACCCTTCACCGTTGCAAGCTATTTTAATTCGATTGAACATACCAAACTTTGGGTCAAACAAGAGCCTGAAACTCTGCATCGCCTTCTGGAAAAAATCACACACGCGACCATTGCTTATCTCAAAGCACAGATTCAGTCAGGGGCGGATGTGATTCAGATCTTTGACTCTTGGGCGAGTGTTTTAGATGATGATGAGTTTAAAGTATTTTCACTGGATTATTTAAATCAGATGGTCAAAGCCTTGAAACCTTACGGCGTGCCCATCATTCTTTTCTGCAGAAATTCCAGTCTTCGCGCGCAAGCCCTTGCCGCGTTGCAGCCTGCAGGGATCAGTTTTGATTGGCATGTTCCAATGGCAGAGCTCAGGCAAAAAGTACCTCTGTCCATTGCCGTGCAGGGGAATTTCAATCCTGAATTTCTCAAATTGCCCAAAGAGCAGATCGTTGCCGGCGTTAAAGAATTGCTCGCTTCCATGCAAGGACAGCCAGGATTCATCGTCAACCTCGGGCATGGTGTGACTCCCGACATTCCTTTTGAGAATGTTTGCGCATTCGTCGAAGCTGTTAAAACATAATGCATTCCTTTCCTATTGCTTTTTAGAGCTTTTTCAGACAAAGTTTTCTTAGAAATTTTGGATTTTTATGAAAAGCTTATCTCTTGACTCAAACGAATATGTAAATTTTTTGAACCAAATTAAATCCGATATCGAGCAAACACAACTTCGCGCAGCCCTATCTGTGACCAACGAGCTAACTAATCTTTATTGGCGAATCGGGAAAAAGTTATCCGTAAAAGTTGCAGAAGATGGATGGGGAGCTAAAACTATTGAACGGTTCGCAAATGATATAAAAAGCTCCTTTCCAAACATTTCTGGATTTTCTCATAGAAACTTAAAATTTATGCGTCAATTTGCAGAGGCATACCCCGAATCAATTCGGGAAACAGCTGTTTCCCAAATTCCCTGGGGTCATAATATCATGCTTTTACAAAGGGTGGACACGTTTCAAAAAAGGATGTGGTATGCCCAGCAAACCATTGAGAACGGTTGGAGCCGAGATGTATTAGCTGCCTGGATAGAATCTAACTTATATGGCCGGCAGGGAAAAGCAATTAATAATTTCAAGAAGACCCTTCCTGGATTGCAGTCTGATCTTGCCGAGCAAACTCTCAAAGACCCTTATAATTTTTCATTTTTAGCATTCGATAAAAAATATCGTGAAGAAGAGCTCGAGCAAGGCCTTATCGACCATATTCAGAAATTTTTGATGGAATTAGGACAAGGATTTGCTTTTATCGGAAGACAGTATAACTTAGAGGTGTCAGGTAGGGAATATTTAATCGATCTTCTATTTTACCATCTAAAGTTGCGATGCTACATTGTTGTAGAGTTGAAAGCGACCGATTTTGATCCACGTGATGCTGGACAGATGAGTTTTTATCTCTCTGCTGTTGATGATTTACTACGCCATCCAGAAGATCGCCCTGCAATTGGTATGATTCTATGTAAGACCAAAGATAAGATTGTTGTAGAGTATGCTCTTAGAGATAACTACAAGCCGATTGGAGTAGCAAGTTATGAAACTAGGATTATGGAATCTCTACCGGATAATCTAAAGGGTAGTTTGCCAACAATTGAAGAGATCGAAGCGGAATTTTCACCGAATGAAGTAGAGGCTTAATTTTGCGTTCCTTCCAGTGGATAAATTTCAATTGAAGAATAATCTGGAATCGATACAATTAAGTTCATAATCATGTTTATTTTTGTAAATATGATTTTACACAATAAAGGAGAAAAATTCATGAACACGTCAACGCAAGAACCCTATCAGGGTCGCACTCATTCACTTCAATCCTGCCTCATTTCTTCTTCTTTGAAACGCAAGTCTCATCAAGTTACTTTCAAGCGAAAGTAAATTTCCTTTTTTTATTCTTATAAATTAATTGTTCTTAAACTTTTTTATCGAGAGAGACTATGCTTAATTCTGTTTTTGATTGTTTAATAAGAATCGATGCCTTTTTTTGGGGCTATCTCGGTTTTTCATCCATTGCGATTTTAGGTTGTTATTTCACGTTCAAATCAGGTTTTTTTCAAATCCGCGCGATTCCTACGGTCTTTCGTACTTTTCGCCATTTCCTCAACTATAAATCCTCATCGGAGACGGGCACCCATCCGCTGAAAGTCTTTTTCACCTCGGTGGGAGGGATGATTGGCGTTGGCAATATTGCAGGGATTGTGACTGCGCTACAGATCGGCGGTCCTGGGGCGCTATTTTGGGTGTGGATTGCTACTTTTTTAGGATCGTTGATCAAGTATTCCGAAGTTTTTTTAGGGTTAAAATACCGCGTCGCCAACGAGAAAGGCGGATACGACGGCGGCTCGATCCATTTCTTGCGGCGAGCTTTCAACAAAAAATGGATTGGGATCCTTGCATGCGTGCTCATGTGCATTTATGCAGCGGAGGTCTATCAATTTTCCGTACTGACGCACTGCATTTCGGTGGACTGGCAGATTGACCATCTCTGGGTCGTTCTCGGCTTTCTGGCCTTGATCCTCTACACGGTTCTGGGCGGGATCAAAAGAGTGGGAAAAATCTGTTCCTGGTTAATGCCTTTTTTCACTTGCCTTTATCTTTTGATGGGCTTTTATGTGATCGGGCACCATCTTCCAAAACTTCCTGGGTTGCTAGGAGAAGTCTTTGCTTCCGCGTTTACAGGAAGCGCAGGCGTGGGGGGATTTGTGGGAAGTACGATGATGCTTGCGATGCAGCAAGGGATTTCCCGAGCTGTGTATTCTGCAGATATCGGCATCGGCTACGATTCGATCATTCAAAGCGAAAGCAGTACCGTCCAGATTGTGAACCAAGCGAGATTGTCGATGTTGGGCGTCTTCCTCGACACTATTGTCTGCACTTGCACGCTTTTGATCGCTTTAACTTCAGGTTTGTGGAATGCAAGCCCGAGGCTCGATTCTGCGCTCGTCATTCAGAATGCTTTAGCGGCTTATTTTCCCGGCCAAATCATTTTCATGCCGATTTTTCTTTTCGTGCTCGTCTACACGACATTGATCTCTTATCTTTTCGCCGGTTTCAAATGTGCAAGGTTTCTCCATCCGCGCTATGGCGAAAAAGTGTATTTGGGATTTGCGATCGCCTTTTTACTCACTTTTTCCTTCTTTGATCAGTCTAAAGCATTGCTTGTGATGTCGCTTGCCGGCTGCATGCTCCTGTGCTTGAATTTAATGGGCATTTTCCGCTTGCGCCGCGAAATCTCATTTGCCCTGGAAAAAAAATTGCCAAAAGAGGATTTTTCTGTAGAAACTGAGCAAGCATAAG
Source organism: uncultured Verrucomicrobiae bacterium (assembly GCA_963698815.1). GTDB lineage: Bacteria > Chlamydiota > Chlamydiia > Chlamydiales > Rhabdochlamydiaceae > CAJCIW01. The sequence goes on along the minus strand of CAVOSF010000004.1, from coordinate 542,464 downwards.
AAGTGAGGAAAAATGCAGGAAAGAAAGTTGATGCAAGGAATTCCCTTGTTTGCGGGGGATCCTCAATTAAAAGCTTTTGAGCTTGTCGAGTTCAATCCCCATTTGGATATCGATGGCAAGACAGAGAAAATTTGCCAGCGGGTCACCACTTCGCTGATGGAGGCATGGAACAAAGAATTGCTTCGGGATTTCCTCCGGAAAGAAAACCGAATTTTGTCCCACGGTCATAAAGCAGATTGAATTCGACATAATGCGCGCGGAGCTCCAGCTGCTTCTCTTTTTGGGCTGGCGTGTAGGGTAACAGAATCCGGCGGTCGTAAATCGGGAGGATTGTCTCTAAAAAAGTATTGCCGACCTGTTTGAAGAGGGCGTAGTCCTTTTCAAAGTTTCCTGTCGCATAGTGATCGAAAAAAATGCCGCCGACGCCCCGTTCTTTATGGCGATGGGGGAGATAAAAATATTCTCTCGCATTCTGGGAAAAAGTGGGATAGATCTCTTTGCCGAAGGCCCTAAGCGCCCGCTCTGCCGTTTGGTGGAAATGAATCTTGTCTTCTTCATAAGGAAATCCCATCGGAGTCAGATCATAGCCTCCGCCAAACCAAGTTTTTTCTTCGGTGGCGATATAGCGGATGTTGAAATGCACCGTCGGGGCATGGGGATTGATCATGTGCGTGATCAAGCTCACTCCTGTTGCGAAAAAGGCCCTGGCTCCATCGGTCATGGGGAATTTGTCCCCGGCTATTCCCGACCAGTTCACAGCCGCTTTCTCAAAGACTGCCCCGCGCAGTACTGCCATTTCACCGCCTCCGCTTCCCTTCTGATAATTCCAGGACGTGCGTTGAAAACGTTTGGAAGGTTCATAAGCTTCAAAGGCGCTAATGATTTTTTCACGCAGTTCTTTTAGATAAACAACAATCTCGTCTTTTATTTTATTCGTTTGCATCATATCATTCCTTAAAAACACTTTAGTTATATGCAAAAAAAACAGGTGATCATCTTAGGTGCCGGAATATCGGGGTTGTCTACGGCATGGTCTTTAAGCCGAACAGGAATCCCATTAGAGATCACGATTCTTGAAAAAAGCTCCCGCGCCGGCGGATTGATCGAGACGGATCATACGACAGGATTCCATTTTGAAAAAGGGCCGCGTACTTTTAAAGTGGACAAGGCGCCTTCCACGATGCGCTTAATCGCCGAACTTGGGCTTCAGAATGAGATCATTGTGGGAGGTGAGCGTCCGCACCATCGCTATTTATGGCATGAAGGAGAGTTGCACCGTTTTCCCACCAATCCTTTTTCTTTTTTGCTCTCTCCGATCACGAAGGGATTTGTCAAAGCTTTGCTCTCAGAATGGAAAAAACCTTCAAAAAATGGAGATGAGACTGTTTGGGAATTCGTTTTGCGCCGTTTTAATTACGATGTTGCCCGTCTTTTTTTCGATCCCATGGTTGTCGGGATTTTTGGAGGGGACATCCGCAAAATTTCGGTCCGGGCCTGCTTTCCCAAATTGAAAAGCTGGGAAGAAAGGTACGGTTCCGTGACCAAAGGTTTTTTTGCAGAGAGGAAAGAAAAGAGAGGGCAGCCGCCTTATTCGAAGGAGATCGAAGGCGTTCCTTTGTCCGCAATGTTCTCCTTTCGCTCTGGCATGGAGCATCTCCCGCAAGCCATTGTTAACCAAATTCCGGCCAAGCTCTGTTACAATAGCGAAGCTAAACAAATTATTTTCGAAGACAATCGCGTGATTGTAAAAACTGAAAAGGATCAATTTTCTGCAGATTTTCTTTTTTGCGCCTTGCCTTTGACACAGACGGGTCATCTCTTTGAAAATCATCTCCCTGAGTTTTCTAAAGAGCTTTTGAAAACGCCATCGGAAGGGGTTGCCATTGTCAATTTTGGCTACGATACGCCGGTCCTTCCTGTGCAGGGATTTGGGTATTTGACGCCGACTTATGCGATGGAAGATATTTTGGGCGTGGTCTTCGACTCTTCCATTTTTTCCGAGCACAACCGCAGACAACAAGAGACGCGGCTCACCATCAAATTGCAAGATGCAGGACGCAGCGAGGAAAAAAATATTGAATTGGCGCTGAAAGGAATCCGCTGTCATTTAGGAATTTCACAAATCCCCAAAGCCATCTCTTTCAAACGCGCGCATCTGGCGATTCCTCAGTACGGCGTTGGACATCTGGAAAAAATGGCAGAACTAAAAAATCAATTTTGTAAAAAACTCCCCTCTTGCCAACTCGTCGGCAACTATTTGGAGGGGATCAGTGTAGACTCATGTATTTCTCGTTCAAAAAAAGCAGTAGAGGAGTGGCAAACTTCTTTAAAAGGATGAGAGCTGCATCTTCATGATTTGATGCGTGATCTCGCTCTTGCCTTGCGGACCATGCCAATGCAGAACGACAGCGTCGGGATTTGGCTCGCTGCAGCGGCTCCAATTGTAAATCGCGGGAATCTCGGTGATTTTGAGTTTTTTTTGATGGATGATTGCTGAGAGAACATCTTGGTCGCCTCGAAATTCGCGGTTTCGCTCAAATGAGTGATCCGCCCAAGTTTCAATGACTTTAAGGCCATGTTTAAAACCAAACACTCCTGAATTGTAAGAGACAGGATGGCATTGATCGATGGCGATTGCCAAGGACTCACCACAAAGATCGAAGAGTGGGTCCAATGGCCCTCGGATTTCGCAATCTAAGTCGATCCAAAGCGATTTGAGAAAAGGGGATTGCAAGCAAGCCAAGGGCTTTTTAAACCATGCATGCCGAGAGGGCCAGAATTCTTTTCCGCACGCCTCTTCCATCTCTTTGACCAGAATAGAGTCGATCTCCTCTCTTTCCGCCACAAAAATATCTGCCACAAAAAGAGGGATGAGCTCTCCATGCTCTCTGCACCACTTTTTCAGCGCATCCGACATGCCGAAATCGACAAACGCTACAGGATGGGCATTGAAGGCGGAATAGTATTTCCACCACCAAGGCAAAAGCCATTCTTGGGTCACGTCTGCGCCAACGATAATTCCGTTTTTTTGCGGGATGAGGTCGGTGCGCCATCGGCGGTATTGGGGATAGAGAAAGGCTTGATGTTTCATAGCGTAGATTTAAGCATAAAAAATTAATTTCACACACTCTTTTTCGGGAGGCTGCACCTCGTTATACCGAAAATGACTCAAAAGTTGGTTTTTGGCTGCGTTGGCTATGCAGCAAATTTTTTGTCTTCACTCGCGCCTTGTGCTTGCACAATGGTCGCTCGCTCCAGACAAAAAATTTGCGCAGCCGCCTTGCCAAATTCCCAACTTTTGAATCATTTTCGGTATATATTGTTTAGAAATAAGTGTTTATAAAAACTCAAAATTAAAATATTAACTTTAAAAGTAAGTCAATTTGCATTTATTGTAATTAATTGATAAAATATTATGAAATTCCTAATGAATAGAAATTATCACTGGGAATAATTAAATTTAATATTTTATATAAGGTGTTTTATGGCAACAAATGTAAATAAAAGTTATTATGTATATAACAACGGAGCCTATGAACTTCAACACGCCACAACGATCCCTGAAAATAGCAAGATTGCTAAGAGCGAGACTTTTCTGCGAAGGATCACTGGCCCCATCCCCAGAGAAGATGTTTGTAGGTTAGTGGAACATATCAATCTAGATTCTTCTAATTGGGAAGAACAAATGAAAAAAGTGCTTTCCGAACACGGGTTTATCGTGACAGGAATTAATTCGGAGCTGCCGATACAGGGCAATTCGAACCCTGAACTGGGAATGACGGTAAGTTCTTATGTGAAAAGTTATTTCAACGGATGGACGCTCTTGGGAATCGCAGCATCCGCTTCTCTTTTTCTTGCACCTGGCCTCACTGCCAAATATTTTCAACCAATAGCTGTACAGCTGAAGCTTCCTGATTATGACGAAGCTGCTGAGAATATCGCTTCGTATTCAGCTAAGGCCTGGATTGGCGGCGGCACTGCTCTCATCGATAAAGCCAAAACCGTAACAGACAAAATTCCCACTGTGATCACAGGGCCTGCTCTCAGTTACATTGGCTATAAAGGGTTGGAAGCGCTTGTGACAAAAGCCATAGAATATCCTGCAACCGATTACAAAACCTGGACAGCTCTCAATCTGCAAAAATTTCTCAAGGAAGTCTATCCTCAGATGATCCCTGTACAATATGCAAATGATCCCGTATTAAACGAGGTGAAAAGCCCTGATGGTACTCCCGTTCGATCGCCCTTCATCATTGAGAATGATGTGGAATTTGGCAGGGTCTATGAAGAACATGTATTAAAAAATATCTTGTCAAACCAGGAAAGGACATGCAAAAAATTGTTTTGTCCAAAGAATGGGACCACAGAAATCAGGCCCACTGATTTCAAACGGGATGAGAAACTTTCAGATAAGATCGAACTGCGACTCCTTCTTTTGGATGCTCATCAAAATAAAAATGCCAGGGTAGAAAATACATAAATGGTTACCACTGTTCAGCCGCAAACAGCTGAACAGTGAATAATGCTTAGTAAGGAATTCCGTATTGGCCGCAGAAATAAAATTCCTGGAATTAGTGTAACAAAGCCTCCACAGTTTAGCCTTAAAATTTCGCAACCAATTCTCTTTCAAATTGCAACAAATAGCCTTGAAGTGCTACTGTGGGGCATATGATTCAATTAAATTTCTTTTTTAGTCTTTTTGCGTCGATGACCTTCTCAGCACCGCAAAGGTGCTAACAATATTTTTCAATTATTATTACTCCCTTAATTAGCCTAGAAAAAGAGAAGGAATGTTATGAATGTGAAAGGTTTCTTGGAATGCTTCAATCAAAGTTTCACGCTATTCGCAATTTTTCCAGCGATCATTATCGTAGGAATTTATCTCACTGTGAAATTGGGCTTTGTACAAATTTCCCAGATTAAGAAAAGTTTTTCGAGTTTAACGAGTAAGAATGCAGACAGCAAGGGAAGCATCAGCCGTTTCGGTGCTCTGTCCACGGTACTAGCAGGCAATTTTGGAACGGGCAATATTTCAGGAATGGCCGTCGCGATTGCCACAGGGGGCCCGGGCGCTTTGGTATGGATGTGGATCATGGCCTTTTTTGGCGCAGCGATCCAGTATGCGAGCTGCATTCTGGGTGTTTCGTATCGCAGCAAACTGAAAAACAATGAATATGCTGGCGGGCCGATGTATTATTTACGCGATGGGCTCGGCTATAAAACATTAGCGATGCTATTTTGTGTGTTTACGATTTTTGGGGCGGTCACTGTCGGTAATTTCGCTCAGATCAACTCGATTGTCCTTCCTCTTCAAAAAATGGGATTCAATCCTTTGTACTGCAGTTTGGCCATTGCCGTGCTTGTCGGTGTCGTGATCCTTGGAGGGATCAAACGATTGGCCAATTTTGCTTCGCTCATCGTCCCGTTTAAGGCATTTCTTTACTTGGGAACAGCTGCAGTGATCATAGGCATGAACCACGAGAAAGCCATTGATGCTCTCTCTTTGATGTTCAAGCATGCTTTTGGCTTTTCTTCCGTGGCAGGCGGCGTGATGGGATTTGGGATCGTTAAAATCATTACGACAGGGTTTGACCGGGGATTATTTGCGACGGATGCAGGCACGGGGATTGTTCCCATTCTACAGTCTAATGCGCGGTCAGAGCATCCTGTCATGGATGGCATCGCGACACTGGTCGCTCCTCTCATGGTGATGATTGTCTGCACAGCGACAGGTTTAGTGCTTATTTTGACGGGGGCGTGGCTAGAGCCGGGGCTTCAAAGTACAAACATGGTCACTTACGCGTTTTCGAAAGGGTTGGGCACGCCGATCGGCGGCTACATCGTCATCGTCGCGCTCATTTTGTTTGCCTATACGACGATTTTGGCTTGGGCCTATTGCGGAGAAAAAGCTCTGGAGTTCATCGCAGGCCCAGAGAAACAAAAATGGTTCCGATACACTTATATCGCCCTCGTGCCGATAGGCAGTTTGATGCGGGTCGATATGATTTGGACGCTGGCGGACATCGCGATCACGTTCATGTTGTTTACCAATCTAATTGGAGTGGCTGGTCTTTCCAGGCGCGTGATCGATTCGAGCAGAGAGTTTAAATTTAATTCACTTTCTTAAAAGAATCGGATGGATAGAGGCTTTAAGCTTGTCATTAAACACGTAGCCGAGCTTTTTTAAAGCAGAGGCATGAGGATCGTGGGAATCCGATCGGAAAACCGCTTTATCCATCGCATAAACGATGAGTAAAAAACTCAGTCCGCAGGTGGAAAAGAGATAAGGCCAAGGGAGGGCAAACGTCGGAGCAATGAAAAGTCCGCTGCCGGCTTTGAGCGGCATGGGGAAGAATGTCGGAGGCGAGGGAAGGTCTTGCAATGGTAAGAGGAGGGCGCCGGCCAGAGGTTTGATGCAAGAGATCTCTTGAAGAGAGGAAGGGACATCGTAGGGCGAGGACACATTGCATTGATAAGTGGCAAAGTATTGATCAAAGCCGTAACGAAGAGGCATGGTTTGCAAAAGCTCAGCCGCAAGAGAGGCGAAGGCTTGCTTGTGGGTGATTTTCTTAATGTCCGCGCTGTCGCGCCAAAGATCGTACCCTGCGAAATAGACTTCCGGCGCTGATCTTTCGTTGAGTTTTTCTGGAGGGATGCGCAATCGTTTGGCAATTGTCGCCTCGATATTTTTTTTCAGCGCTGCAGCCTGACCGAGGGGAAGCAGCTCTTCAAACTCGATGTAGTGGTTTTTAAAGAAAAAATCTCGATGCTGGGCTGTGATGGCAAAGGGCATATTTATAGTTTCGCAAGGCGTTTAAGGGCGATGGGGACTTTATCCGGAGTTGTGAATGCAGAAAGGCGGACATACCCTTCTCCATGCTTTCCAAATCCTCTTCCAGGAATAGAGATTAAGTGGCATTTTTTCAATAAGAGATCGAAAAAATCCCAAGATGCATGCCACTCTGGAGTTTTCCACCACAGATAAGGAGCGTCGATTCCGCCATAACAAGTGAAACCTAAGTTTTCGAGCCCTTCTTTCAATTGCACCGCGGAAGCAAGGTAAGTGGCGACCTGTGCACGGGTCTCTTTCTTCCCTTGTGGTGAGTAAACAGCTTCAGCGCCGCGCTGGATAGGATAAGCGATGCCGTTGAATTTGGCGGCCTGGCGGCGGTCCCAATAAGCATGAAGCGAGAAAGATTTACGTCCAAGCTGAGCTTTCACAGTCTTTGGCAAAATCGTATAAGCACAGCGCAGTCCGGTGAAACCTGCGGTTTTAGAAAAGCTGCGAAATTCAATGGCGCATTCTTTTGCCCCCGGAAGCTCGAAAATGCTGCGCGGGACATCGGGTGAAGTGATGAAGGCCTCGTAGGCATTGTCGATGAGAAGAAGGGAACGTTCTTTTAAGGCATAATCGATCCATGCTTGCAAAGCGCCACGCGTCATCGCGATTCCTGTGGGATTATTCGGCGAGCAGAGATAAATCAGATCGCAATGTTCTTTGGGGGGCAGCGGGGAAAAATCGTTTTCTTGAAGGCAGGGGAATAGCAGAATTTTTTTTCTTCCTGAAAGGACCGCTGCATCTAAGTAAGCGGGATAAGTGGGATCAAGAATTCCGACGGTGCTAGAGAGGCTGAAGAGGTCCAAAATATTGACCGTATCGCTATTTGTCCCATCGGAGATAAAGATTTCTTCAGGGGAGAAACCTAGATGGGCAAACTCATTTTTTAAGATCGCTTCGCGTAAAAAAGCATATCCATTGTGCGGGCCGTATCCGCGCATCCCTTTTTCTGTCGCCATTTCCTCCACGCTCTGAACGATGGCCCTGGCGATCGAAGGGGCCAGGGGAAGGGCGACATCGCCCACGCCAAAATTGAGAATTTCAACGTTGGGGAATTCTTTTTTTAGCTCGGCCAGCTTTTGATCGATGATCGGGAAGATGTATTCCCTTTTTAAAAGTTGGAAATGAGGATTGAGTTTTGCCATAGTACAGCGAGTATGTACACCCTTAACAATAAAAGTAAAGCCTGGTAAAATAAATCCTTATAAAGGAAATTTATGAATTTAAACGCTGTCGAAGAACTGATCGCGCGCATTCCTCTGATCGAGGAAAAAATCAAGTATGTCTTCGTGAACAAACAGCTTCTCGTCTTATCTTTCGTCCATCGTTCTTTTTTTAACGAACACCGCGATTTGGTCGAGCATCACAATGAGCGGTTGGAATTTCTTGGGGACTCTGTATTGGGTCTGATCATTTCTGATTATCTTTATGCAGAGCTGCCCCAAGAACCGGAAGGATTTCTTTCCCATTTGCGCTCGCACATTGTCGAAGCGAGCAGCTGCGCGCAGCTTTTGAATCAACTCGGCATTGCGCAATACGTTTTGCTCGGAAGAGGGGAACGCATGAACGATGGCCGCGGACGCGAAACGATTTTGGCTGATCTTTTTGAAGCGTTGATTGGAGCGATCTATCTCGATGCGGGGATAGAGGCGGCAAAAAAATTCTTCTTTTTCCACTTCACGGAAAAAATCCAAGAGCATTTGAGAAAACCGTTGAGGAATTGGAAAGCAGAGCTGCAAGATTATTCGCAAAAGAAATACCAAAAGCCGCCCTCTTATAAAATCCTCAAAGAATCAGGGCCGGACCACAGCAAAATTTTCCATGTGATCGCGTGTATCGATGAGGTAGAAGCCGGTGAAGGAACGGGCACATCGAAAAAAGAAGCCGAGCAAGCTGCCGCCGAAGATGCGCTGAAAAAACTTGGAGTGGTACAGAATGTCTAAACAAAAAGTGCTTTGGAGCTGTTCTGATTGCGGGCACCGCCAGGCCAAATGGACCGGAAGCTGCACAGTTTGCCAAAAATGGAATACATTCGAACAAGAGATTGAAATCGAAGAGAAAGGCAAACGGTTTGATTCTTTAAAAAAAGAATCCGCGAAACCCGTGAGAGTCAAAGAGGTGACGGTCAACGAATTTCGCCGGATCTCGACAAAAATGCCCGAGTTTGACCGGCTTCTTGGCGGCGGCATCGTGTCGGGTTCTTTGACTTTGATCGGAGGAGATCCGGGGATTGGCAAATCGACGCTGATGCTGCAGCTTGCCCAGAGTCTTGCAGAGCAAGGATTGACCGTTCTGTATATCTGCGGAGAAGAATCCGTCGAACAGACTTCGCTGCGCGCCAGTCGTCTTGGCATCGCTGACGACAAGCTTTATCTGCTGAGCGAGACTCTTTTTTCCAATATCAAAGCGCAAATCGACCATCTCAAGCCGGATGCGATGATCGTCGATTCGATTCAGATTCTCTACAAAGGCGAACTTCCTTCTGCTCCTGGTTCCGTCAGCCAGGTCAGAGAACTCGCGACAGAGTTCATGCATATTGCCAAAGGAATGGGGATTGCGACTTTTTTAATCGGACATGTGACCAAATCAGGAGAGATCGCAGGCCCTCGCGTCCTAGAACATATCGTCGATACCGTCCTCGATTTCGAAGGAGACCGACAGCATGGATACCGCTTGCTGCGTTCGGTCAAAAACCGTTTTGGCCCGACGGACGATATCGCTCTTTTTCAAATGGGCGCACGCGGGCTTTCCGAAGTGAGCAATCCTTCTGTGATTTTTTTAGAAGAAAGGCTTAAAGATGTCTCAGGATCGGTGATCATTCCGACCGTAGAAGGCTCGCGCGCACTGCTCATCGAAGTGCAAGCCCTTGTCGCGGCCTCGGCCTTTTCCACCTCTACGCGCAAATCCACGGGGCTCGATCAAAACCGCCTCGCCCTTTTGCTTGCCGTCTTAGAAAAAAAGATGGGCTATCAGCTGCACCATTGCGATGTCTTTGTTTCCGTCGCAGGCGGACTGAAAATTTTTGAGCCGGCCATCGATCTCGGCGTGCTCATGGCGATTGGCTCTTCTTTTTGCAACCGTCCGATCGATCCCGAGACAGTTGTCCTCGGCGAAGTGGGGCTGAGCGGGGAAGTGCGCGGCGTCCCTCGCATTGAAAACCGGATCCGCGAGGCGATCCACATGGGTTTTCGCCGCTGTTTATGCCCTAAGCGCAATTTAAAGGGGATCGCTTCCGAACTTTCCCAAAAAATTTCTCTGATCGGCGTCGAGGTTGTCGAGGAGGCGATCCGTGAGCTGCTCAATTAAGGTGGGTGCTCGAGGTTCCTTGCTTTCACGCGCGCAGCTGGCTGAAGTGTTGCAAGAATTACAACATCATCATCCGCATGTGGACTTTCAACCGGTTTGGGTCGAAACAACGGGCGATAAAGACTTAAAAACATCGTTGAACACTTTAGAAAAGAGCGATTTTTTTACAAAAGAGATCGATGCGCTTCAACTTTCCGGCGGCTGCCGCCTCAGCATTCATTCCGCCAAAGATTTGCCCAACCCTTTGCCAAACGGATTGAAACTCGTTGCTTTGACGAAAGGGGTCGACCCTTCCGATTCTCTCGTCTTTCGCCAAGGTGATACGCTCGATGCTTTGCCATTAGGGGCAAAGATCGGCACATCGAGTGTGCGCCGCGAACAAAACATTCTCGATCTGCGCTCAGATCTCGTCTGCGTCGATGTCCGTGGAACGATCCCGATCAGATTGGCCCTGCTCGATCAAGGCGTCATCGATGCTTTGGTGATCGCAGAAGCAGCACTGATCCGCTTGCAACTAACCCACCGCACGCGCATCCCGCTTCCCGGAGAAAGGGCCGCATTACAAGGACAGCTTGCTGTCTTGGCATTGGAGGACGATATGGAGATGGAAGAACTTTTTAGTTGTATCGATGTAAGAAAATATGAAAACCATTTTGTATCTGGGAACTGATCCCTTGCAGTATCAGTGCAAAGGGCATCTCATCCATTATCCGGTAATTAAAATTGTTCCCCGTTCTTTAGAACATCCCGAACTGAAGCACGCTTATGCCGAAATGAACAAATTTACCCATGTGATTTTTACTAGTAAAAACGCCGTGAAAGTTTTGTTTGGTTACATAAAGCCAGAGAGTCTTGCAGGGAAAACTCTCATTGCCATCGGTATTGTGACTGCGGCGCATCTTTGCCGGTTAAATTTATTTCCACAATTCACTTCCCCAGAAGAAACTCAAGAGGGGATTGTAGAGTTATTAAAAACGATGCCGTTAGAAAAACCTTACGTTTTCCTGCCGCGCTCCTCTCTATCGAGGCCTGTCCTCGTTGATTATTTTAAAGAGCGAGGGATCCGCTTTCTCGCTTGCGATCTTTATGATACTGCAACCCAAATCTTGGAGCCCAAACCTGATTTGGATGCAGTGGATGAGATTGTCTTCACTAGCCCTTCGACTGTGTATGCTTTCATTGAAATTTTTGGAGCTTTGCCAAAGGGTAAAAAACTCACTACTATCGGGCCAGTGACGGAATGGGCTTTAAATACCCTTGCTAAGAGCGTATTGTCGAATTAAACTGGAAGAATAAATGCAATCTTGACTGATTCCTCTTCGTCTTTAGCTGAATAGCAGCTGATTTACAAAAAAATTTTATTGAAAATCAAGTATTTATCACTCAAAATCAAAGCAACTAAACCTATATCTACTATATGCACACTTTCATCGATGAAGCAGGGAGGGGGAATCCTCTCGATAAAAAATCTTTTACATGCGTCGCTGCATTGACTATTCCTGATTCACAGATCGAAGAAATCAATCAATGGGTTTTGGGAATCGAGAAAAAGCAAGGAGAGCTTCTCAAAGGAAGAAAGTTGTCCCCAGAACTAAGAAACAAAATTCTTGAAGAACTAATAAATTTTGATGTTTTTGTGGAATGCACAGCAATCGACATGAGGACGCATTCGATCAACACAACCTCGGAACATCAACAAAAAAGAGCCTTATATATTGAAAGCACCCCGCTAACAGTAAATCCTTTTTTACAAAAGATAAGATCAACATTTGCCGAAAAAATAAGAGCGACCTCCTCTCCCCTGTACCTACAAGCAAACCTCACTTGGCTATTAATTGAATTAGTGCTCCGTCATGCCACTATTTATTACAGTCAAAAAAGACCAAAAGAATTAGGAACATTTCATTGGATTGTAGATCCTAAACAAGCGGGGCAATGCACAAATTTTGAAAAGCTATGGACAGAACTTGTTCTTCCCTATTTGCAATGTAAACCACCTTTAATTTCCATTACAGGTCATGATTACAGTTACTTCGAGAGATTTGCGATTTCGGATTCGGATATAGAATTATACCACACGGACTCAGGGAAAAAACTTAGTAAAGAGGACTATCCATTAGATTTAAAAAAAATAATGACAGAACATCTTAGTTTCCCGGATGATAAAGATACCCCAGGACTGAGGCTTGTTGACATTATTGTTAACACACTCTTCCGTTGCTTGAACGGCTCTTCTGAATTTATAAATCTTGATAATGTTGGCCGATTGTTTTTTTTAAGAAACCCAACCAACTGTATTAGCTTTCTGACACTTGAAAAAACCGTTAATATTACCAAAACAAATAAAGAATTATTAAAAATTTTACAGTCCTTAGGAGCGGCCAACCGTCCCATTTGGATTTCAAATTAACTCTTGCAGATCATCGGGTAATAAGTCATAAACTGAGCGCTCTAGACTTTTGGCTAGCATGCCTAAAGACGTAAGGTATGGCTTTTTTTCTGGCCAAATGGAATTTGGCCAGAACTGAATCGAGCCAGGGCACAAGGATTTTCAGTCCTAGAAAACCACTTTCCTAAATTGCCTTAAGGTAACTTAAATCAACCAAGATCGCTAAAGTCTCTAGCGAGAATCAGATTTGTGCAAGAAATTCTGGGTTGTGAAGGGTAATTGATTTCAAGGTCTGGAAATTGGCAACTCCGTTGGATTTCCGTAATTTTACGGAGCGGCCTTCCCTATGGGATACGGTCGGAACGGGCTGTGAAATTATTTCTTAAATGGGTAGATCCTGCCGCTCTCGCTTTCTTCGACGATTAAGAAGGCGATAGAAGCAGCACTCCAATAGGCCAAAAGCGCTTTGCTCTTTTCGCTGTTGTTTAATTGATTATATACAAGTTTTTATTCAATTGAATAAAATTAATGTTTATTATTAATGTGAAAATAAATAAACCAATATAATCATTGCGATTGTCAATTAAGGAGCGTATTTATGAAGTGGCAGGCACATTTAGCACTTTTTCTGATAGCTGTATTCCTATTTTTCATTGGCGAGTACGCAGGATTGCTATCACTTATAATACTATGGGTTGGAGCAGAATTCTTCGAAGACAAGCTTGTCAAAATGAAGATTTGGCGACAATATGGTCTTGCTGCATCGGCACTAGTGATTCCTCATTTATTGGGCCTACCAACAATTGGTAGTGGCTTCATTTTTACTGGGCTTTTGCACAATTTGCACTAGCGATTATTTTCGGACTTTGAACGGTTCATTGAAGCGTGTCGCCTTTGGGCTCGATTTCAACCTCTCCTCTGCGGACATGTTAACCCACTTAAAAAAGGACTTTTTGCAGATCAAAAGGCGGTGGCCAGCTCTTCGAACAAAATAGTCGGCCCCTGTCTTATAGCTGCTGAAGATCATCGCACGGAACGAGTTGATAGTTGGCCATTCATGATTTTTATTCCATTTTGTAAGAGGGATCGGCCTATTCCTATGAGGATTCTCCTCGTTGACAGGAACAGGAGGGGTCTTGGCCTTTTTCTTGGCCTCCTGTTCGAGATAAGCATCGCAGAGGGTGGCAACTTCTTTGACCTTGGCGCAGAGGGATCTTAAGAAGGCTATAGTATCATCTTCCATTCTTAATTGTCAGAATCTAAGTGACAGATTCACCCGCAAATCATTCTTGGGATTTACAGTCGGTCGGAATTCAATTTTCAACAGCAAAGCTCAACGCTTATCAATCTTAAATCCAAAAGTTTATGCAGGAGCAAGCATTGTTATTTGTTGAGTATTTTTGATGATTTTAAGTTGCTGCTGTCCCATTTTTGTCCCAAGAAACAAACATGGTTGGGAGAAAAATTCAACTTTAACCCGTACATCACGGCAACTTTGAATCCTCTGAATTCTGCAGGGTCTAGTCCAATGAAGGTTCAAAAGCCTCCAACCATCATCAAAATCAAAACACCTCCAAATCCAGCACATCAAGCTGACCGTCGCCATTCAAATCGGTTGCATCTAAAGTGCCGTTTTTCCCATGCAGTTCAAAAAGTAGCTTCAAATATTTTCCTCGTACTAATCTTGGTATGGCATCTTTATTCTTGAGCCCATACCACTCGAAAATCCCCTTTGCCCCTTTGGAAGAATTGCATTTTTTGCAAGCAAGTACATGATTTTCGGCAATATCGAGGCCGTTTTTAGCACGAGGGATGAGATGATCCCACGACAGATTGTCTTTTGAGCCGCAGTATTCACAGCAATTGTCTGTGCTTGACATTTGCATTTTTAATTCTCTTAGAGCTGCACTCATTTTGATTTCTCCGGAAGAGAGTTTCTGCATAGTGGAAATAATAAAGCCGTAACCAGGGATTTTGGCTGAAGATGCGATAATTTTGGCATACTGATACAAGATCAAATCGTTAATCGTTTTTACATATGGAGGAGGCATAATGTTTTATTTTTCATCATCATTGTTTTAGTTCATTTCGCATTAAATCCAGTTCTAATCCACTTGAAAATTCTTGGCAAAGTTCTGAATGAGAAACGAATACTAAAAAAAATTGCTATAGGAAAAGCTATTGCACCCAGAAATCCAGCAAAATATCGTTTTGTTTTAGAGGGGACTAGAAGCCAACCCGTGCCTGGCGTCTCCAAACCGAATGAGTAATTAACAAGCCCACCTTCTGGATCAGCATTTTTATTTTCGAACGCTCTATTTAATATAAGGCTTGCGATTTCTGACTTTTCACTTTGCTTTTTGAGATTATTTTTTCCCTCTGCTATTATACCGTTTAATTCAGGAGCATCGAAAATTTCATGCTTAGAAAAAAATAAATCTAAAGAATTCGCTCTAGGATTTTCTTTTTTATAAGTAGACTCAAATTCTTTTTGTTCTTCTTTAGTGAGATATACCCACACAGCTTTCGATTCAGAATACTTTTTGGAGCAATAATATGCTCCAAATATGGCTATAGGAATGCAGACCAAAATAGCAATTCGATCAAACCCTTTAACCCAACTAATTTTTTTATTTTTTACCATTTCCGCTCTTTATCTTTTTTCTCATTTTTATGAGCTTCCTTGTAGAGGGGGGCATTGAACTATTAAGGCCTCTTTTCTTCATATCCGTCGTAGTGCTCAATATCGTAGATCCAAACATCAATTAAGCCTTGCTCATATCCGTCCTTCTGGCTTCGCTATTTCAAAATGAAGAATGGGGATTCTTCTCCTTTCCAAGCTGATTCATAGCCTCAATCCCAGTCATGGGCGTCACTGTTTTCCGCAGCCTTATAGGAAACAGAATAGTAGGACAGATATAATTCCCCGAGCCAGATCTTTCTTTACTGAACAAGTCTCGCCCAATATAGTCTTTTATAACAAGGAAATTTTTCCTATTAAATTAATTTCAGATATGTTATAGTTGCCTTGATTAATTATTTCATAAATATTAAGATAGAATGCGAATATTTTAAATTATATTTTTATTGCATTCCTGTCTATTCAGTTTGGAGGCAACTAATGGCATTAAAACGTTTTTCCGGAAGAGAGAATCTTGTTTTAGATCTTGGAGTCTGCATTGCAGGGAGTTTATTATACAGTATTTTTGGAGACAGCTTTTATTATGGCAGAAGTGAATTTATTGGTTATTTTCTAGGTGGCATTTCAAGCATATTCTGCACAATTTTTATATGGACGTGGAATCCTCAATATATCCTAAAAGACAAACTAATTAAAAGGATTTTACACACAATTTGCTTATTTCAATTAAGCTGTTTATCTTATCTTGCGTGGCATAATTTGACAAACGACAATTTGGCATGGTTCATCTATTTAATATGGGGAATTGCAGTATCTATAAAATACAAAAGATTGTTATTAGATCAGCCAAATCCAAATAAAAAAAGTGATCATGCAAAATTCAAAAAACAAAAATAATTTAAAAATTTCAATTTTCCTGCTCCCGCTGGTTATTTTAGCATCTAGAAAGATCGTTTTTTTTGAGACCATTAGAGACTGGAGAATTCTTAACTTTTCCTAAGCAGAAATTGGGCGTCCCTAAACCCTTCATCGAGCATTTTCTGGAACACATTATCAGAGTATTTGTGTTCCAGTTTAGTTTTGATGCCTCGTTGTTCTAGTAGCTTTTGCAAAGATATTGAACGATGCCTTAATCCAAGAGCCCCCATATATTTTACTGCAAGGGCATCTCCGGAACAGAAGAGATGCTCATCAAGTTTTTGACTTTTGAGAAAGGCTATTGCTTCCAGTTCCCCGGCATCGAGCGGAGATTGCATATTAGGATGGAGAAGGGCATACAAAAATGTGATTTGATCTATAGACGTCTCAATTTCTCGAATTGATTTTGCTTCTATATCGCCCTTGAGCCATATGGGCTGTTTTTTCCCACAGTCGTCCTTATAAAAACACGATTCTTGAAGGATGATTGGTGTGATTCCAATATCAAAGGTCTTGATAACATGCTTCCAAAGAGAGATGCGGTGTAAATCAATGATCACTTGTGCATCTGGAATGATGACTTTCAACTGCTTAGTGGGCATGTATTTCAATAAGATCGTGCTGTCGAAAATAATCTGTCAAATCACTTAGATCCACTCCCAGGAGTTTAGCGGCTTTTGCCCTTGAAATTTGGACACGTTCATAAGCAAGATAAACGAGGCGTACAAATTTGCTCCTTAGTCGATATGCAAGTGGCGCAGAGGGATAAGAAAGAGGCGTGACTGGCAGTTGACTTTTAATTTCCTCTAATTGGTTTTTAGAGATTAAATCGAGGTTGCGAGCCCTATAAAGCATAGCCAATCCTGATACTCGAAATTGTTCTGCTAATGCCATAACGTCGGCGGAAGTAATCGAGCTTTTTCCCACAAATCCTAGCAATTTCAGCTCGCAATTTTTCTTGAGGAATTAGATAGTCCTGCAGCAAAGGCATCCGCTAACTGCTCATTTTTCTTGTGCAATTTCTCATCGCCTTTAACCAAAAGCACCAATTCTTCATTCCAAGTAAGCAAATGAAATAATTCATGAGCAATACTGAAGTGTTGTCGCGACTCAACATTTTTTCCATTGATCAAAGTAAATAATCCTTTATGAGGATCTGGAAGAAGCTGCGGAAGCATCGCATTCATCATCAATAATGAATTTAACATTATAGAACTCTTCTAAAACATTAATCAATTGAGACGCAGGGAAGTCTCCCAAAGACATCTCTCGCCTAAAAGACTCAGCTAATTCATAAGCATTTTCGCAACGTAAACTGATCTAAATCGATTGATATATTGGGTAAATTATTTACAATTTTATGCCCCGCATTGGATCCACAAACCAATTGTTCAATCCAACAATGATCTTCGCACTTAGCAACAAACTTAGCTTCAGCTATCCTTTCGTCTTGAGCCGGCTTTTGGCGCCAAAGAACAAATACAGCCTTTTCCGAGTCCATATCACCTTGCCCAAGCAAGCTGGCTGGACTTACCCCTAGGAAGCGCGCAATCGCATAAAGCTCCAAAGCTTTGACCTCACGCTTTCCCAGTTCAATATCACTAATGCTTTGACGGACTAACCCAATAGCCTCAGCGAGATCTTTTTGCTCAAACCTTCTAAGAACTCGAGCTTTTTTGATGTTTTGGCCGATCTTGGGTTCCATACAAATCTGAGCACTCCTTTGCAGAATCTTTATCTACTTTAATTCTACCAGAAAATTGATTTTACGCAAGGTTTTCTTGCGCGAAATTCATTAACAGTCTCATTTTTAATTGTTTAGCTTTAGACTATAACTAACCCCTAACTCAAGTGAAGGAATTACATAGTCAGGTAAAGGTTGACGCTCCAGAAAACTTCAGAATTTTGACTTTAAGAAAAAATATGGCAGAACTGGAATCGAGCCAGTGCACAAGGATTTTCAGTCTTGTGATGGTGCTTTGGATGCTTTTACGATGCCTTCCATATCAAATTCACGAAAAGCGTCGCGAAAGACCTGGTTGCTCATTTTTAATTTTTCCAAAATGAATAGACGAATGCACAATTCTGTCGTTGGATTGATCTTTGCAGGTCTATTGCCCATTTTTTCCCATGTCAAAACAGCTGCGTGTGTAACGCCAAAATGTTTTCCAAAGCTTTCAAGAGTCATCTCAAAATAAGCGCGAATAAAGTGTACTTCATTTCCTCTCAGCGCAATAGGCTTGAGAGTCAATGCTACAAGAGCTTGCTTTTGCAATTTGTTATAATCGATTTCAGGAGTCCAAATACTTCTTTTCTTGACTAGAGGAATATTGACTAAAACAATCGGGAATCCCAATCCCTCGTAGACAAATCTGTTTGCTCTTTTTGTTTTCATGAAATACGATCTAGTACACTAAACGCTGAGGGTGAGGTAAGATAATAAAACTTACCTGCTTTCTCAGGTCGGCCTCGAATTGAAACCAGCTTGCCATCTCTATGCGCATCGCAAGCTTGTTTGTAATTTTCAAGCGACAAAGGAACCCGAATATTAGCAAATCGATTATGTTCAAGTTCCCATTGAATACATATAATTCTACGACCTGATTTTATAGCTCCCGGTTCAATTGCATCTTCATCATTTGACCCTTCATCAATACGTAACTGTACAATCGGTCCTTCTATAGTCGTTTCTCTAGATTCACAACTAGACCGCAACGATTTTGCAGCACTTTCTACCAAAGGCTTTATGGCTTCAGATGAAAAAGATAAGCGCGTGCTCATTCGCACTTCAGCCGGGGAAGGAAATTCGGGAGACCATAGAAATTGAAATTCCATAGTATGATTATCCAAAACCTCAGCCATTTCCAGAATAGTTTCAAAAAGATCAGCATTAAAACCCTGACGATACGCTTGTGTCAAAATGCCGACATCTGCCTCTTGCAATCCTCTTGAGATTGATAATAATCCTCTCGCTATGCGAACCATAACACGTCGTTCAAAAGGAGTCTGTTCCGAATTATTATTTAATGAAGGAGGAATTGGCATTTGAATCGATATTCCAAAACTTCCCAAAAATGTCTGTCCAAAACGGCATTTTTCAGTGAATGTTTTTCCAATCTTCCTGCGACGCTCATAAAATGGTTGGGGATCTTCTTCAAGGCAGGCTGCATAGTCGATCAAATCGCTCAGAGTGCCCAACAATCTATCAGCAGTCTTCAATGGAATAGATGCTGAATTGGAGGGTGAAATGATGCGTTGGCGGAGAAAATCACATCCAAGATTACTGATTACCTCGCAGATTGATCGTATAGATGTACGCTCGAGGGCGGCCAATACGCATAGAACTTTAGATATCATTTCTGGAGTGTCTTCAAACTCAGCAGTAGAGGGTAAGGTCAAGACAATAGGACGCCCACTGTCGTCTTGAGGCCCTCCATATACCAATAAACCCCCGATGCGGTCATCATTAAGACGCCAGTTCCTCAATTTAAGGAACCGTTTTAGAGATTCCAAAGGAACAGAAGTAATTGGAATATGCGACTCAGACTGAGCTGTAAATCTGGTAGCAGTCATTATTCAGCGGTTCTCCCTTGGATATTTTTTTCATCAATTCTTGGAGGACTTCAGGTGTCAGAGTCTGTTTTTTTGGTATATCGATTGTTACAGAACTCGTATTGTTGGTTGGCGTCCACGTCGGTGCAACCCAGTAGCAACAATGTCTTAGTATCAAATTTTCTTCTGACAATTCAAGCCAATCCTTCAAAAGCTCCGGCAATGCAAGCAAAATCAATATTGCAGGTGTTGCCCGAAGCTTGGAAGCGCGTTTTACTAGACAATGGTGTGTATCCGCATCAAGCGCGTATTTGAAGCTGTCGCCTGCATCTTTGAGAAAGCTGGATGACTTAAGTTGAAATTCGAGAGAGAATCCACTATCTACTCTTTTCCCATTCACAAAAGACACTTCATGAAAAGCTCCATCAACACCATAATCATGCGACCGGTTTCCAACAGAAATATTTATGCCGGCTACAGCAGCGACAGCCTGCACGTATGCTCGACTAAGACCTTCTTTTTGATGTTCTTGTGTCAACATGGAAAAAATCTAGCATAATCGCAGCTAAAACCACCATCTTTTTAAGACTGGTCTTACCAACATCTTCAACATCCCCCTAAGCCGGAAGAGTCTCTTGAAATTTAACCTGTTTTTGGTCTCGGATCTGAACCCGATCTTCATTTGAAAGCGTGCAAGCGAGCGCGGCGCCGAGAATAGAATTATTGGCAATATGCGCAGCAATCGATGCTCCAATGCCGAACTGGGCGGACAAGATTCCTAGGACAACGCCGGTGACGGTAGCGCTAATCGCTTGGACATGCGCGCCTTTGTGGGGATTGATGAGATGAGCAGCACCAAAGAGAATAGAGGTTGCTACGATGCTGACGACTACAGCGACGCTCATTCCGCCTCCCAACAAGGCCACAGCGGCAGCAGGGGCAAGGACCTGAATTGCTTTCGTCATTAGCGGTTGAATATATCCTCGGAAAATCCCTTCTTCAGCAATGGGTCCAAAAAAAGAGACGTTGAGTAAAGAGGAACGGAGATATTTGCCGTACTTGCTGTTTTTCTCTTTGTCCTCTTCAACAATCCCAACATGAGTCAAAAAAAACATAGAAACAACGGTGACTGCCAAATCAGCCGCACCGACAGCAAGTCCAAGCCCGAAATTGGGAATCAGCAGAAGCCCTAAAGCAATCCCTGTAATCGTCGGAATCAAAAACAGAAAATTTCGCGGCTGAAGGCTGTGTTCTTTTGTTTCTTCCTTGGGTGGATTGGAAGGAATTACTTGTGGTTGTGCGACTGCAGAAACTGCCATAAAACCCTTGATAAAGCAGGGAGATTATGCGATTTTGCACGAGTTTTTGTCTATGAAACAAAAGTTTTTATTGTATCGAAGTGATTTGTTGGCCATTGGCATCGAAGGCTTGGCCGCCTGCGGCAAGAGCGCATCTGGCAAAAGGTTTAAAATTCCCTTCCGGATTGTGGGCTCGGCCCGTGTTGTGGTCTTCGAGGATTGCGATCACGACTTCTTTGAAGCAATGAGCGAATTCATTATTGAGGACATCCATCGTCATTTCCGCGATATGCTCTGGAGGATTTTTGAAAGCTCCGCAAGCAAGTGCGCCGAAGACAACGGATTGATGTCCTTGCTGACGGGCCATTTCAAAGAAAGTGCGGATTTTCTCCCGAGTGATTCCCGCTTCTTCTTGCCGAAGGCGCGGTTTTCCGGAGGAGTAATCTAAAGGCGGGCGATTAAATCCGGCGAAGATTCCAAAGGCGGCTTCAAACGGATGTTCCAAATACTGATACCCTTGATCATATCCTGCTCGGAAAATCGGGACATGGGGAACATATACCCCAGCAGAAGAAGCTTGAAGGCTTAAAGGATAAAAATTGCGCTGTTGGACGCCGTGTTGCGTATCGACTGCTACGCTAAGGCCGGTTCTGCGGCAGCAGTCTTCTTCTTGCGCACGCGCTCCTGTCAAATATCCGCCGCCGAAATGTCCATCGCTGGCCATATCGAGAATGATCGGATTGAGTCCTCTTGCATGCAGCTGCGCAGCGGCGTAAAGGCAATCTTGATTTTTTACAAGGATTCGAATCTGTTCGCTGCCCGGCTTTTGGCCTCCATTGCCAGCGTTGAGGAGAAGATTGGCCTCTTGTGCAGCCCGCGAGAGATCAAGAGTATGCTTGTTGCCGTCGGGAGAAGTATAAGATCCCGTTTTGAGGAGCTTTAAAGTATCGTTCATGACTTGTATGCGGTAATTTTTTTGACCCGCAACATCGTCCAAAGGGATATTCGGAGGAGATCCATTTGTCGAATAACTCTTACGGCAGCAGAATAGAGATCTAAAAAAACCTGTGATCGCATTCCATATCTTCTCGATCCCTTGTTCGAAAGGGCTCATGGAAATCTGAAGAGAAGCCATTGTTGATAGATTAGAATTTGTTTGAGGCATCTTAGAGGGAAGAATTTCGGGCAGCGCAATTCTATAATTCAGGTTTTTTGATTGAACTATATTTTGTGAATTTAAATTTAATGGCATTTTTCTTCTCGTTATTCTTAATGAAGGTAGGCTTTCAGCTTGGTAATCTGAAGGTCGCGGTCCAATAATTAATAATACAAAAATTTTACAATTAATGTATTTAAATAGCAATTAGGAAGTGCTCGGACTCTCATTCATTATTTTATTTTACAAAAATTGCCTCGAAAAAGTAGGATTTCGAACACCCTCAAAAGGAGTCTACTATGTCTAACATGACGCCTTATAAACTTCCCGACCTCCCTTATGATTTTTCCGCTCTGGAGCCGGTGATCTCTGCAGAGATCATGCAGCTGCATTATTCTAAGCACCATCAAGGCTATGTCACCAATCTCAATGCGGCGTTAGAGAAATACCGAGACGCCGAAGCCAAAAACGACATTGCAGCTATGATCGCCCTGCAGCAGGCGATCAAATTCAATGGCGGTGGGCATGTCAACCATTCGATTTTTTGGACGAATCTCGCCCCAGAGAATAAAGGGGGAGGAGGAGCCCCAAAGGGGATTTAGCTCAGGCTTTGCAAGCGGAATTCGGCTCTGTGGAAACCTTTATTGAAAAAATGAGCGCAGCTGCTGTCGGCATCCAAGGATCTGGGTGGGGATGGCTGGGCTACAACAAAGCAGTGGGAAGCTTGTGATCGCGACCTGCTCCAATCAAGATCCTCTCAGCACCCTAGGATTTGTTCCTCTTCTAGGGATCGATGTTTGGGAACATGCTTATTACCTGCAATATAAGAATGTGCGCGGCGACTATGTAAAAAATATTTGGAAAGTCGTCCACTGGAAGAATGTCGAAGAGCGTTATTCTCAGGCAAAGAAATAAAAAAATTTTTAATTAACGATATTCTATATTGAAGATGCCCTTCAATTGTGGTAAATTAGATGGAACTTTAAAAATGGAAGTTTATGGGATTATTTTCGCGTAATAAACCGAAAATTAAAGTTCAAACGACAAAAAAAGATGGCTATAGCGGCTGGGTCAAATGCACGCATTGCAATGAAATGGTGCATGCCAATGAGCTGCAGCAAAATCTGCATTGCTGTCCGAAATGCAATTATCATTACCGTTTATCTGCCACGCAGCGGATTCAGTTATTGGCCGATCCGGAAACTTTCGTCGAAATGTTCAATGAGTTCAAACCGCTCGATCCTCTTCAATTTGTCGATACGGAAGCTTATGTCAAACGGCTCGAAAATGCCAAAAAGAATTCAGGCCGCGATGAAGCGGTCATGGTCGGCACTTGTAAAATTTTAGGAAAAGCAGTCGCGCTGGCTGTCCTCGATTTTTCTTTCATGGCGGGATCGATGGGATCGGTCGTTGGGGAGCGGCTGACGTCGATCATCGAATATGCCACTTTGCAACCAGGCTGCCCCTCATCATCGTTTCCGCTTCGGGCGGAGCGCGGATGCAAGAATCGGCTCTTTCTCTCATGCAAATGGCAAAAACATCCGCCGCGCTGGCAAAATTGCATGAAAAAGGCCTGCCTTATATTTCCGTCATGACCAATCCGACGACCGGCGGGGTGACAGCCTCTTTTGCATCGCTTGGGGATATCATCATTGCAGAACCTGATGCTTTGATCGGTTTTGCCGGACCGCGCGTCGTGGAACAGACGATTCGGCAAAAACTCCCTCCCGGCGCCCAGCGCTCCGAATTTTTGCTTGAAAAAGGAATGATCGATTGCATTGTTAATCGCCATCAATTAAAAGAGAAACTGTTCCAATTGTTAGAGTTTCTGACGAGCAATGAGCGAGAGTACCAAGAACTCTTCGGCCTATCGTGTCTTGTATGGCCAGTCTCTCGGCAAATTGCCGCAGAAACTCAAAGAACTCGACTATTAGTTGAAGCAGAAACAGAACACAGTGAAGTAATGGAAGAAATCGAAGTTTCCACAGTTGCCGACCGAGCCTGAATTGATTCCAGTCTATGCCTCGACCCTTGCTGCAGGTGCAGATGTCAAAGCCTGCACTCAAAGAACCGATTCATGATCGAACCCGGCGCTTCTGCATTGATCCCCACCGGATTGCGCTTTGCGATCCCTGCAGGATTTGAAATTCAGGTCCGTCCGCGCAGCGGCCTTGCACTAAAAAATCAAATCACCGTATTGAATACTCCCGGAACGATTGATGCGGATTATCGCGGAGAGGTCGGCGTCATTTTAATCAATCATGGGAAAAATCCTTTTATCGTCACTCCTGGCATGCGCATTGCGCAAATCGTGCTTGCGCGCGTGGAAAGGGCAAATTTTGCCTCGAGGAGTCATTAGCAGTCAACTTCACGCGGAGAGGGCGGTTTTGGCCATACTGGCACGCATTAATCATCAGATCGTCGGTAGTATTAGCGATCTGAAAAAACTCTTTAAGAAAGGAGAGTGTGTGGCGATCTCCAATTATTTGGATGAGCGTCTCGTCCTATTTTTAAATGCGAGATTCGCGCGACGAAGCCCTCGAGCAGCTTGTCGATCTTTTGGAAAAAGCGGGAAAATTAAAAAATCCTAAAGTTTTCCACGATGCGATTTTGGAGCGGGAAAAAATTGTCTCCACAGGCATTGGTTTGGGCGTCGCCATCCCTCATGCTAAACTTGCAAGGCTATGACGAGTTTTTCATCGCTATCGGCGTTCAAACGAAAAAAGGGATCGAGTGGAATGCGCTCGACGGCTCTCCCGTCCGCTTGATCTTTATGATCGGCGGCCCTGAGAATAAACAAACTGAATATTTAAAAATTTTATCCCATCTCACGATGGCGATTAAAAATGAAGAGAGGCGCAAAAAATTGCTTAAGACGTATGATGCAAAAGATGTGATCGGCTTATTTGCTGGTTGTTAAAAGAGGGGGTTATGGATCTTAAGATTAAAGATGTCGCTGAATTGTTGAATGTCTCCGAAACGACCATCCGCCGCTGGCTCTCCGATGGAAAAATCCCTGCCTATCGCATCAATCATCAATACCGTTTTAGCCGCATTGAAATCGAAAATTGGATGATGAGCTGCAAACTCAAATCTCACGAAGAGGGATCTTCGCCTTTCAAAGAAACACAAATCTATCCGCCCCTCGACGAAAGCGATTCCGCAGAAGCCTCCGTCCGTGGCGGCATGCAGCATTTTTGCCTTTATCGGGCAGTCCACCAAGGCGATGTCTTTTCCAACGTCCCTGGGACGACAAAAGAAGAACTCATCCGCTGGACGACCAAGGCCATCGCCCAGAAATTGAGCGTCGATGCCGAAGTCCTTTCCGAGCTTTTGCTCGATCGCGAAAAATTGATGCCGACAGCGCTTAATCAACGGGATCGCAGTTCCCCATACGCGCGATTTCTTGCGCAAAGGCCCGCTCGATATGGTCTTTGTCGTCTATCCGAAAGATCCGCTTGACTACGGCGCTTTGGATGGAAAAGCCGGTCCATACGCTATTCTTTCTCTTTGCCAGCAATGACAAAGGCCATTTGCAGCTTCTCGCCAAGCTCGCTCATTTGGGCAGCAATCCAAAGACTCTCGAATTCTTAAGCTCAAAACCCGAGAAAAAGGCATTGCTTGAATTCATCCGCAATTGGGAAGGTCAAGTTCGTACAATAGGTTAATTGGCTTAGAGACTGTTGTCGAATTAAGCTTCTGTCAATCAAAATAATCCCGAAAATCGACGAAGCCTTAAATCGGCAACAGTCTCTTATTTCCCTATTCGAAAATTCAGATTCTCTTTATCCTGAAACTAAATGAAGACTTATATTTGGATGAAAAGGATATATGGCAAAAGATTTATTGATTAAGAAATCGATTAAGACACTGCTCGATGAAGCTCAAGAGAGCCAGCATGCAATGAAGCGCTCGCTCGGGGCGGTGACACTGACCGCGATGGGTATCGGCGCGATTATCGGCGCGGGGCTTTTCGTATTGACCGGCCAGGCTGCCGCAGAATACGCAGGCCCGGGCATTCTCCTTTCTTTTGTTCTGGCGGCAATCATCTGCGTGTTTGCCGCGCTCTGTTACGCCGAGTTTGCTTCTTTGATCCCGATTTCCGGAAGCGCGTACACTTATGCTTATGCGACGATGGGGGAACTCACGGCCTGGATCATCGGCTGGGGCTTGACCATGGAATATCTCTTTTCCGCATCCACCGTCTCGGTGGGCTGGTCAGGGTATTTTGTCAGCCTGCTCCAGGATATGGGCATGACGATTCCTTCTCAATTTGCCAATGCTCCGATTGGCTATGAAACGGGGATCGGATGGGTGAAGACAGGAGCTATCATCAACCTTCCCGCGATGCTCATTGTAGTCTTGATGGGAGCACTCGTTGCAGTTGGGATTAAGGCGGCAGCTGGCTTTAATAATGTGATGGTCATCGTCAAATTGGCGGCCATTGCTCTTTTTATTGCTTGCGGGATTGCTTATATCAATTCAGACAATTTGACCCCCTTCATTCCTCAAAATACCGGAACATTCTGGACAATTCGGTTTGAGCGGCGTGCTGCGGGGAGCAGGAGTTGTCTTTTTTGCCTTCATTGGTTTTGATGCTCTTTCGACAATGGCCCAAGAATGCCGCAATCCGCAAAAACATATGCCCATCGGGATGTTCGGCTCGCTGGGGATTTCGACTGTGGTCTATATCATCGTCGGGATTGTCCTTCTAGGCGTGGTCAGCTATACCATGCTCAATGTTCCCGATCCGATCGCTGTTGCTGTCAATGCTTTGGGCCCCAAATTCATCTGGCTGCGCTTTGTGATTAAAGTTGCGATCCTGGCCGGTCTGACCTCTGTTGTGTTGGTGATGATCCTTGGCCAAGCGCGCATTTTTTATACGATGGCAAAAGACGGGCTCCTGCCAAAATCTTTTGCCAAAGATCCAGCTCCCGTTTTCAGACCCCGTTTTTCTCCACTGTTTGCGTTAGCGCTGGTTTGCCTCATCCTCGCCGGGATCTTCCCGGTGGGAATCTTAGGCCAATTGACCTGCATGGGAGCGCTGCTGGCATTTGCGATTGTCTGCTTCGGCATCCTTGTCTTGCGTTATAATCAGCCGACACTGCACCGCCCATTCAAAACGCCTTTTGTGCCTTGGATTCCTCTTGCCGGAACGATTGCTTGCATCATCCAAATGATCGCCCTTCCAGGAGTGACCTGGATGCAATTTTTGATTTGGATGATCATCGGCTGCGTGATCTATTTTAGCTATAGCATTAAGCACAGCAAAGTCCGTGCGGCATTGAGAAAAAAGAAATAACCAGTTGAGTAATTTTCCCTTCGTTATTCAAGCAAACTTGAATAACGAAGGGAAGAGGGCCGTTATTCAAGTTTACTTGAATAACGGTCTCCATCTTGTTGATTCTGAGTCTTTTTCGTTCTGCCGAACGGCAGAAAAATCAACAAGCCTAAAAAAATCCAGCCCATCAAATAGAAGCAATCGTTGATCGCAAGCATGTCCGCTTGTTGATTCAAAATCAGATTCATCTGTTCTAAGGCCTGCTGGCCAGATAGGCCCAGCTCTTTGAGATTTTGAAGAAAAGCTTTTGTCTGCTGAGAAAAAGCGGTGACATTTTCCCCTACCGTTGCATGGTGGTATTCGCTGCGGCGAATCCACATCGTGGTGAATACGGAAGTTCCCACACCTCCGACCATGGCGCGGACGAAATGGAAAATGCCTGTCGCGCTTGCCATTTTAGGCCCCGGGATATCTTGAAGGCTTAGCGCAAAGAGAGGGGTGATAAAAAATAAAAGAGCAAAGCCGAGCAAAAATCGGGAGAACGCGATATGCCAGAAATCGACATCGGTATCTAAGAAGGCGGTGTAAAAACAAGAAACAGAAAAGAGTACAAAGCAGATGCCCAGGAGGATGGTATGCCCGTATTTGGTCATGAGTTTGCCTGTCATTTCGCCAAAAATTAATGGGATGATCCCGATGGGAGCGACGGCAATTCCCGCCCAGATCGAAGTGTAGTTCATGCTCGTCTGCAGCCAAAGCGGCACCAACACAACGGAGCCAAAGTAGATGGCATACGCGATGCCGATATAGAAGACAGAAAGAGCATAGGTGCGGATTTTAAACAATTTGAGTTCGATCAAGGGATGTTCGCTCGTCATGCTCCAAACGATCAAGAGTGTAAATGAAACAAACGAGGTGACCCCCATCGTCCTCATCAGATTGGACCGAAACCAATCATACTGTTCCCCTTTATCGAGAAGAAATTGCAGACAACTGACCCCCAAGGCCAGTAAGATCAGCCCCACCCAATCTAATGGAGGTTTTTCCAAGGGTGTTTCCTTATCTCTCAGAGTCCACCAAATGATCGCTGCGCTGATGATGCCTACAGGAATGTTGATGAAGAAGATCCAAGGCCAATGATAGTCATAAGAGATCCATCCTCCCAAAATGGGGCCCAAAACAGGAGCGGCGACGACGATCGTGCTCCAAAACGCAAGCGCTGAATTCTTTTTCTCGGGAGGATTGATCATGACGAGCAGCGTCTGGCTGAGCGGAATCAAGGGTCCGGCGGAAAGGCCTTGCAAGAAACGGGAGACGACAAGCATTTCGATATTGAGCGACATTCCGCAGACCCAAGAAAAAAAAGTGAACAGCAGTAAAGAAATGCAGATCAATTTGACAGCGCCGATCCTTTTTGTCAGCCAGCCGGTAATGGGCAGGGCAATCGAATTGCCAACGGCAAACGAGGTGATGACATAGGTGCCTTGGTTGGTGCTGACAGCCAAATCGCCGGAAATATAAGGAATCGAGACATTGGCGATCGAATAATCGAGAACGATCATGAATGTCGCCGTGGCCAAAGCGAACATGACGATAACGCGAGTCAGTCCAGTCAGTGGGTTCACGGCATACCTTCCGACATATCTTCCATGAAGATTGGCGAAAGATTGGACTCAATCACTTCCGCAATCAGGATTTCTGCACCTTGTTCTTGGCTGGAGAAGATTTCCGTTGTGTACAATGGCCCTTCGGGCCTCTCGCACGGAATAAACGGTTTATCTGTATCGCTGATATCGACAGTGACTTCCGTCGACAGCCCGAGCCTTAAGGGAAATTGCTTGACCTGTTCTTGATCGAGCACGATCCTGACTGGGATCCTCTGAACGATCTTGATCCAATTGCCTGTGGCGTTTTGAGGGGGCAGAACGGAAAACACGCTTCCAGTCCCTCCGCCGATGCCCGCCACTTTCCCATGATACTTCACTTTGCCGCCGTAAATATCGGAACGGACAGCAGCGGGCTGCCCAACGCGCATTTTAGACAGCTGCACTTCTTTATAATTGGCAGTGACCCACATTTGGTCGAGAGGAACAATCGCCATCAACGGCTGACCGACATCTACGCTTTCGCCGACTTGGACCGTGCGCTGGGCCACAATTCCGCTGACAGGTGCTTTGATTGTACAGCGTTGATAGAAAACAAAAGTATCTCGGACTCGATCTTTAGCCTGCTCGACGATGGGATGCGTCTCGACGGTGGTATTATCGATTTGAGCAAAAGCGGCGATCCATTGAT
This sequence comes from uncultured Verrucomicrobiae bacterium, assembly GCA_963698815.1. Lineage (GTDB taxonomy): Bacteria > Chlamydiota > Chlamydiia > Chlamydiales > Rhabdochlamydiaceae > CAJCIW01. Next base: position 512,790 of record CAVOSF010000004.1, on the reverse strand, counting down.
GTTCTGCGGCAATCAAGTCAGCAAAGTTTGCTTTCAGCGCAGCTTCCGCGTGTTCAAAATCTTCTAAAGAGACCCCGCCTTCATCGATCAAATTTTTCCGATGTTCATAATCTTGCGCCGCTTTGACGAACTCTGCTTTTCGCATGACGACTGTCGCCTCGTATTTTTTGGCCGTTTCGAACATTTGCATCACGTTGCGCACGGCCTGCCCAAGATCGGCTACAGCTTTATCTAAAGCAATCTTAGCATCGGTCTTGTCGAGTTCGACCAAAACCCTCCCTTTGAGAACATAATCGGCGTCCAATGCGGAAAAAGAGACGACGATGCCGGGGACTTGCGGCGTCAGGACGACATTGTTGCCATCCACGTACGCATCGTCCGTGTATTGATGGAATCTGCCGTAGAAAAACCAATAAGAGAGCCAGCCAGCCCCGAGCACCGCAAAGATGAGCAGTGTGATCGCGATCGCTTTTTTTCTTTTCGAGGGCATCTTAAGACCCCCGCGGATAGGGAGGGGATACAAAGTAGCCCCCGCCTAAAGCTTTCACGAGCATTAACACGGCCAGCAGATAATCTCTTTCTCTGCCGAACAATTGCAGACGTTGCATCTGCATCTCATCTTCTTTTTCCAAGACAGTGAGAAAATCCCGCGTCCCTTTTTGGATAACGGGAAAACTGCAATTCGACTTGTTCTTGAACAGCTTCTAGAGAATTCACTTGCCGGTTCAAAATGTCGAAAGTTGCGGTCAGTGTAGCGATTTGATCTGCAACTTCGCGGGCAGCGTTGAGGAGCAGTTCATTGTATCGATACGTTTCTTCGTTAAAGGCGGCCACTTTGCTCTTCAAATTGGCCGTCAATTTACCCCCCGTGAAGATCGGAAGGTGGATGGCGGGAACTAAGCTTCCCTGTTTGCTGCTAATCAAAAACAGTTTGTTAAAGGAAAGGCTTTCTAAGCCGGCAAAGGCCATCAGGTTGACGCTGGGATAGAAGTCCGCTTTTGCAGCGCCGATCTCTCTTGCCGTCGACTCGACGCGCCAGAGTTGAGCTGTGAGGTCGGGGCGGCGTGCGAGCAGATCGCTGGAAAGATTGGAGGGGATGGGAAAAGGCTTTTCAAACATCGCCTGCATCGGTTTTGGAGCGAGGTCTTGGTCAGGGCCTGCTCCTACCAAAACGCTTAACATGTGACGATCGAGGGCAATGGCTTTATCGAATTGAAAGATCGATTGCTCGATTTCGTAGATCTTTTGTTCTCTTTCTAGGACTGGAGTGGCAGCATCGATCCCATACTGATTGCGGAAGACTGCCAAATCAAAAAGCTGATTGCGCTCGTCCAGTTGATCGAGAAGGACTTCCCTTTGCACAAGCTTTGTCTGAAGTTCAATATACGTTTGCGCGATCAGGGTTGTAAGGATCAAGATTGCTTGGCTAGCTTCCGCCCGCTCTGCCCGGGCCTGATCGAGCGCTGCTTTATAGAGGTTGCGGTTCTTCCCAAAAAAATCGATCTCGTAGTTGAAGTTTAAGGTCAGGTCGATCTGATTGTCTGTTGCTGAAATGGGGGGAGAACCCGGCGGAATGGGAAAGAAAGAGCGTTCAAAACCATTTTTACTAAAATAGTTCCATTGTTCTAAGTATTCAAGACCTAAGCGTGGAAACAGCGCCGCCCTCTCTTTTCGGGCTTCGCTCTCCGCTCGATCGACTTTGGCCAAGGCTTTATGCAGCGTTGGGCTCTCCTTCAAAGCCCGTTCGATGAGCGCATTTAATTGGGGATCCTCGAACATCTCCCACCATCGCTCGGTAGGCCAGCCTCCCTGCTCAAAAAATTCTCTGGCAAGCGCTGCTTCTGACGAATGATCTAATGCGGGCGGGGAAGAAATCTTAGCGAGCTCGTCATCGGAAACTTTTCCGCAACCTGACAAAATTAAAAGAAATAAACAGATAATTTTGAAATAGTTAAATATCATAAAGATAACGCTGCCTATTCTTACAAATAGAATAAACTCGATTTTGAATCACTAAAAAAGATGTTTCTGTTTTTTAATAACTTATTGAATGATGCCGCCGCCCAGACAACAATCGCCTATATAAAAGACGATCGACTGGCGGGGGGTGATGGCGCGCTGAGGCTGTTGAAAAGAGATATAGGCCTTGCCTTCCTCGATTTTCTCAATCGTGCAAGGCTGTTCTGGTTGCCGGTACCGCACTTTGGCCCAGCAGGCAAAAGGGAGCGAAGAAGGAGGCCGGCCGGCAACCCAAGAAAGATCAGAAGCAATTAAACTACTTTGGTAGAGAGAAGGATGGTCCTTCCCTTGCTCAATGATGACGACATTGCGTGCGATGTCTTTGCCGATGACGAACCAGGCTTCGCCGGGCCCGCCGATGCAAAGCCCTTTGCGTTGGCCGATGGTGTAAAAAGCAATCCCGTCATGCTGTCCGATCACCTGGCCTTTGAGATTTTCGAAATTCCCGGGTTTGTATCCTAAATAGCGGCCGGTAAACTCTTTGAAATTCCGTTTGCCGATAAAGCAGATTCCCGTGCTGTCTTTTTTCTCTGAGGTCGCCAGCCCAAATTCTTTGGCGATTTTGCGCACCTCCGTTTTCAGCATCCCCCCAATCGGAAAAAGGACCTTTTGGAGAGCCGTGGAAGGTAGGGTGTAGAGAAAATAGCTCTGATCTTTATTGGGGTCTGATCCCTTCAAGAGTTCACACGATTCACTTTTATACACATCGTGATTCAAAAGTTGGCCACTGGCTTCGTCGGCATCCTCATCTTTGCAGCTGGATGCATCGAGAATGTGCTTGCACATTCTCTGCTTCTCCAACGGCTTCGCCTGCTGCAAATCTGAAGCGCCGACATTGCCATTGGCCAAATTTTGAATCCCTCTGTGTATACGGCAGTAGTGGCCTGTCGCGAGAAAGTCTGCGCCCAGGCTGATCGCTTTTTCCAAAAAGGCTTTAAATTTGATTTCCCGATTGCAAAGGATGTCGGGATTAGGAGTAAAACCCGCTTCGAGTTCTGCGAGAAAATGGGAGAAGACTTGATTGCGGTATTCCTCTGTGAAATTGACGGAATAGAAAGGAATATCCAGCTGTTTGCAGACTTTGACCACATCTTCATAGTCCCGGGCTGATCGGCAGACCCCGTTTTCATCCTTTTCTTCCCAATTTTTCATGAACATGCCGATCACCTCGTATCCTTGCTGCTTCAACAAAAGCGCGGATACGGAAGAATCTACCCCTCCAGACATGCCCACAACGACTTTTTTCATAGAGAATAATCATAGAATTAGGGAAGTAAATAAAACTAGTAATAAAAATTATTTGAATTTAGGGTGGGAAATATGAAAGAAAACTTAGTCCATATTGCCATTAAGAAGGGGGTTCTGGAAGGGGACTTGCAGATCCCGCCTGAAGCCAAGGGGCTCGTCCTTTTTGCCCATGGAAGCGGCAGCAGCCGCCATAGTCCCCGCAACCGTTTTGTCGCCGATTTGCTCCAAAAAGGCGGCGTCGCGACCTTGCTCATTGATTTATTGACTAAGGAAGAGGGCGAGGCCGATGAATTTACTGGGGCTTTGCGTTTTGACATCGATCTATTGACCGATCGGCTGTGCCTGGTGACGAAGTGGCTGCAAACCTCCAAAGAAACTAAACATCTCCCTATCGGGTATTTCGGGGCGAGCACGGGAGCGGCGGCTGCCCTTTGCGCCGCCGCTGAGGTAAAGAAAGGGATTGTCGCGGTCGTCTCACGTGGGGGCAGGCCCGATCTTGCACATAAAGCTTTGGCTCAGGTTGAGGCCCCCACTTTGCTCATCGTGGGCGGCTACGATGCTCAGGTCATAGGAATGAATGAAGAGGCCTACGGCCTGCTGTCCTGCGATAAGCAGATGGTCATTATTCCTCGGGCCACCCATCTTTTTGAAGAACCCGGGGCCTTAGAAGAAGTCGCCCGCCTTGCCTTAGAGTGGTTCCGAAGTCACTTTTAGTATATCATTCTAATAATCAATAGTTTAAGAATTAATAAAATTAATTTTTATAAATTGTTGTTAATTAATAATTTATGTATAATTAATGATTCTTTGTAAATTAATAATAGCGAGAATTTAACATGGCTATAGGACAGTGTCTAGATCTGATTCATCAATGGAGACGATGTGGGTTTGATTGGCAGCATCCCAAGTTAGGCCGTCTTTCTTATATTGAGGGCAAAATAACTGATTTCTTGACTAACTCAGAGGGCGCTGAAGAAAGAAGCTGGCTTGTCGGGTTGGTTTCGGGCGAGCGTTATGATCAGGTTGCTAGAAGGATCTTGCGGCCAGACGCTCCAAATGCTTCCATCCAATATATCGAATCAGTGCGGGAACGCCTTGCCGGGCTCGATGAAAAATTGAAAGCCAACGCTTCTGAAAAGGAAGTCAAGGACGCTTTCCATGCGCTGCCAAAAGAAGTGCGCGAATTATTTCATTGGGCAATCTGGGTCGATGATGGCGCTCTTTTCAAGCATGGTCAACTCGGTGAAATAAAATTCAACGACCATCCCTTTCTTCTCAATGAAATCCAAACACCGCTTTTGCATCTCAAAGGAAAGAATCTTTGCGAACAGATGATCCAGCACTACGAAATGCTCTATCTTCTGGATAAACAGAAAACCATTGTTCAGCTTCTGCAAAAAGAAGGCTCGATGAATGACCCGCGTATGAAGGAACAGATCGCCCTGCTGCAAAATTTAGAAAAGATGAAGGAAGTCGAAGATTTCGACCGTTTAACGCTGTTATATAAACGACTCAGCCGCCCGCAATGGCAGGCAGTGCTCCATCCTGTTTCAGAAAAAGTGCGAGAATTGCTTTCCACTCTAGAGACTTTCGCCCATAAAAAACAGAAGGTCCGCTGTGATGCGCATCATCTTTATCAATGGCGGGGAGCCCATCCTAAACTGGACGGGACCCAATTTCAACTGTTTGCTCCCTCGGCGCGTCAAGTCAAATTAATACTCACTGCATACGGCAAAGAAGAACATTGCATTCCGATGCAGCGCAATCATTTTGGTGTGTTCGAAACGCATACTCATCATGCAGGACCTGGAAGGACTTACCGCTATCTGATCGAGGATTGCCATGGGAATTGGAATACGCGCATCGATCCCTTTAGTTTCTCCGTGACGCAAACGGGCGATTTAGTGGAAACTGTCGTCACGGATATAGATACATATCGTTGGAATGATCACGACTGGATGCGAGACCGGGCATGTCAAGATCCTTGCAAAAAACCTCTCTCCATCTACGAGCTCCACGTCGATTCCTGGAAAAAAGAGTGGGGAAAGCCTTTGTCTTTTCGAAATCTCGCTTCGGCGATTGTCGACTATCAAAAGAAAGTTCCCTTTACACACGTTCAACTGTATGGCGTGCTCGACAATAAAAACGATTTTTCTTGGGGCTATCAGGTCGACAATTTTTTTGCCACTAACCGAAGGCTTGGCAATGCAGAAGATTTCATGTTCTTAGTCGATTTTTGCCACCAGCATGGAATTGGTGTGATCGTCGATTGGATCCCTGCCCATTATAAGCACGAGCATTGCGGGGACCGCTCACAAGGGATGTACGAATACGATGGAAGTAATCTTTTTGGGGATGAGAATTCCTATTGGGGGACGAAGTTCTTCGATTTTAATAAAGAGGAAACGCGCAGGTTTCTCCTTGGCAATGCTTTATATTGGTTTGAAAAAATGCATGTCGATGGACTCAGGGTCGATGCTGTCGGCCCGATGATGCGCCCTCATGGAAGAGAGGATTGGGCGGCAATGGAATTTCTCAAAAAGCTAAACAATGTTGTCCATGAACAATATCCTGCAATCATGATTGCCGAAGAGGCTGAAGGATACAGCCATGTCACTCGGTCCACATGTGACGGCGGACTTGGGTTTGATGTGAAAATCGGCATTCCGATGCAATCTCAGATGCGCAATTATTTTCGAACCTCTTACGACCAGCGGGGGAAGGACGAACATCATCACGGTAAACTGCTCTCCAGTCTGAATGAACACAAACACGGTGAACGTTGGATGCTTGCGCATTCTCATGATGATGCCGCCGGAGGATCTCCTCCGCGCCATTCAACCATTTATGGATCGCTTCCCACAGACGATGCCTGGAGAAAATTTGCCGATATGCGCCTTTTCCATGCCTGGAACTTACTGACTCCCGGTTTTGGACACGCGATCCACATGGGCGATGAAATCGGCCAGAGATGGCCTTGGAACGAACGGCTGCATATGGGTGAAGGGGCCGTAGAATGGCATCTTCTTGGCGAGCATCCAGACGGTTCTTATCATCGCGGCCTGCAAGAATGCGTCGGCGACCTCAATCGATTTTACCGTTCTCGTCCCGCATTTTGGAAACAAGGCGGACGCGGGTTCCAATTGATCTCGGAATACGCCCCTAATCAAATGATTGGGATGCACCGATTCGATTACGAAGGCCAGCGAATTGCATTATTTTTCAATTTTTCTCCGAAAGGGTATCAACAATACGACTTCCCCCTTTCTCCGCTGAGTGAAGATCCCGATCTGCGCTACATCAGAGGAGCCAACGAGGTCTTCAATACTGACGGAAAGCAGTATGGAGGAACAGCCCAATTTGGAAATCAATGGGCCTGGATTAAGAGAGATGAGCACGGGAATCCAACGCATTTCAGCTTTGCATTCCCGCCTTTGTCCTTGGTTGCCTTTGAAGAAGTTTGGGGTTAGGGGACGGCCCTTAATTCCCTCACTCAAACAAGACTTGTTGGAGAGCCTCGGCAAGCACTGACCGATCATCAGCAACGTGGTCTCGTCCCCAATTAGGATTCTCGGAGCCTTTATTCAGATCGCGAGAGTGATGCCACACACTGCCATAAATGTTATTTCTTACAAGTTCCGGAAGTTGGTCGAGAATTTGATTCACGCTCTGGGCTTTCTCCTTATTATTTTTCCGACTTTCAAATTCTGGATTGCTTATCAATTTTATGATTTGATCATTGACGGCTTCTTTTAAATCAGCCGGGGCGGCTGCCTTTGTTACTGTTGAGGATGTGGATGGAGTTGAATAGTAAGTAGAAATTGCGGGGGGAGTAGTTATCGTAGTGGTTGCTGTTGCTCTTGATGATGTTGACGATCTTGACGACGTTGAAGAATAAGCAGAACTTGCAGGAAGCTCGTCATCATCATCGGAATCTATAACTCGAACATCACTCTCTACACTTTTTCCATTCCCGTTTGTTATCTGCAGGTCGCTGTCAGCAAGTTCGAGATATTGTTGCAATGCAGCAGGGTCTAATTTCAAACGAGAAAGTTCATTCCCCTCAGCCCCATTCTTCTCAATCGGAGGGTGCTCGAAACGATGCGGTTGGCGCGAGGCTGCTAAGAGAACAGATTGGATCTTTAGCTCTCTGTGAGAGTTGTAATTGAGATTAAGAGGAAATTCCTCCGCACCAAAATTCTCGATGCGCGGACATCCATTCAATTCCCAAAAAGCATAATGGACTGCTTCCTTATCCTGCACTGGAAGTTGGTCAAATGTGCCCAATGCTTTAGTATAAGGCTGTTCATAAAAAAGGCGCGCGCATTTCATCATAGTCAGCACGTTATCGCCTTTGACGAGGGATTGAGAGTGCAGTAATAAATCGTTTTGAGAGTCCACGAGGAGACGCTGCAGTCGATCGGAAAAGCGTTGGACCGCGCCTGAGCATTGCAAGTGATTGCAGTGGTATTGTGCATTGAGACTATTGTCTTTTTCAAAGGAAGCTCTTCCAAAATCAGGATGGATGATACGAGGGGAACCAAATGCAATCCACGCCTCTGTGTAAATGCCATGCTGAAAGGCAAGCGGCAATTCATGGAACAGTCGCATTGCATTAGGTTCCTCATTTCTCTCAAAGGCGCCGATTACACTTTTAAAGGTGTTTTCGATGGCTGCTGAGACTCCATTTAAACGTTCTAAGTGGTCGCTCAAATGGCGGCATCGATGAATGGAGGCGATGATTGCGTGGCAAATCGGGTGATTTTCATCAACGAGAATAACTCTTTTTGTGATGGCGACTCGGTTGCGTTTCTGCATGACAGACCAGTCCACGCTGAAAGGAGAGCCGGGAACTAGGTTGAATAGCGCGTTATCGGTTGAATGAACATTCGAGCTGAGATGATTGAAGGCAATCGCGCCTGGCTCATTTGATTCTTGCAAACCGATCTCGGGGAAGATCCCCATATTCACATCGCAATGAGTAGCTTCGCTAGGCAAAGCATGTATGAGTGCCCAAGGATGTGCGTGATTATTCAAAGGGCGATTCTGATTTTGATAAAAGTCGCCGCGGATTGTTGTATATAAAAGATCAATCTCTTTTCCTTCGAGAGGGTAGGTATTTCTGACAGCTTCGGGGACGTAATCGATGGCCTTGGTGTGATCGAGTCGAATGCAAGCGAAATTGTTTCCGGGCGCGGCATAATTCCTGATGGTAGGGAAGGCCATTTTATTGTAAGCAGGGTAGGTCGGACTTGGTTGGACATGTTGGATCATATTTAAAAATAGTTGACCCTCGTCAAGGCCGCCCACAGGAGTATGATGGATCGTCAGCGCGCGGATGCCAAGCAATTGATCAAACAATTCCTCTGCATCCTTTTTCTCTAATGGAGTTTCAATAATGGCGCGTGCAACCTCATTGACTGCCAATTCAAAATCAATTTTTTGGCCATTGATTAATTTGCCTTGAGCGATCTGGTGTAAGTTTGTAATTTCACTTTGGAGGCTTTGAAGAGGAGAGGAGTGTTGATGCAGAGTGGCTCTTGAACTCATAATTCACCATTTTTGGTTAAAAAGTCGTTCAATTTTATTATTCTTGCACGATAATTTTAAACTAAAATAATCTTTGTAGAATAAAATCGAGCCTATACCGAAAATGATTCAAAAGTTGGGAATTTGGCAAGGCGGCTGCGCAAATTTTTTGTCTGGAGCGAGCGACCATTGTGCAAGCACAAGGCGCGAGTGAAGACAAAAAATGTGCTGCATAGCCAACGCAGCCAAAAACCAACTGTTGAGTCATTTTCGGTATAAACAACACGGGAATCCAAACGGATTCCCGTCTCTGTCGAAAAGGGGGTGTGAGGGATTAAGCTCCAGCTCCGAAGACTTGTTGAAGAGCCTCGACAAGAACTTCTAGATCATCAGCGACGTGGTTTTCTCCCCACGAATCTCCGCCTTTCTTTTCATCGCGAGAGTTATGCCACACGCTGCCATAAATAGAATCTCTCTGTTCTTTGGGTAGAATAGCGAGAAGATTATTTACGCTGCTAGCTTTATCCTTATTGCTCCGACTTTGGAATTCTATGTCGTAAACCAAATTGATGATGAGGTTATTGACTTCTTCCGGAGTCGGTTGCGTCGTGGTTGCCGTTGTTGTTGTAGTGGAAGTGTTAGTGGTTGTGCTTGAGGATGTGGACGAAGTTGAAGAATAAGCAGAACTTGCGGGAAGCTCTACATCTTCGACCTCAAATTCAGGATCAAGTTGGAGTTGCCGTCGGATATTGGCCAAAAAACCAGGAGGAAGTTCATTCCCATCATCTGTTGTAGTAGTGTTAGTGGTTGAGCTTGAGGATGTGGACGAAGTTGAAGAATAAGCAGAACTTGCGGGAAGCTCTTCATCCTCATTGACCTCTTCAACTCGAACGCTATTGTCCACGTAATTGAGTGGTGGGTTTGGAATAAAGAAATTTCCCAGGTCGCTGTCGTCCAGATCGGGAGAGGTGTTCAATTTAAAAGGTTGGAATTCGCCCAACATTTCAGGAGTAAGCAATTCGGGAGGAAGCTCATAATCCCCATTAACAGCATTGCTCTCAACGACATTCTCGATCAGGGGTTTCTCGAAGCGATGCGGTTGGCGCGAGGCTGCTAAAAGAATGGACTGCCTTTTAAGTTTTGCATCGTCGATTTTAGTTGGGAAATTGAATGGATCGAAAATCCCGGTGCGCGGGCATCCGTTCAATTCCCAATAAGCATACTGGATTGCTTCTCTTTCCTGAACTTGAAGTTGCTGATAAGCTTTCAACGCTTCGGTAACATCTCGTTTAAAAAAAAGCTGTGCGCATTTCATCATTGTCAGCACATTATCGCCTTTGACAAGAGATTGGGAGTGCAATAAATCACGCTGCGAATCCACAAGGAGACCGTGCAGATAGGCAGAAAAGTTGTTGACTATGACGGCGCGTTGATTGTTAGTGCAATGGTATTGTTCGGCAAGCCCGTTGTCATTTTCAAAAGAGGCTCTGCCAAAGTCTGGGTGGATGTTAAGGGGATGATCAAACGCAGCCCAGGCCTGATAGTAAATACCATGCTGGAAAGCAGTCGGCAAATGATGGAACATTCTCATCGCATCAGGGTCATCGTATGCAAAAGCCTCGCTCACGGGTATCAAGGTTGTATCGATAGCTTGCGCGACTCCTTCCAAACGATTTATATGGTCGAGTAAATCGCGGCATCCATAAATAGAGTTAATGATCGCCTGGCAAATCGGGTGGGTCTCATCAAAGAGAACAACCCTTTTTGTGATGGCGACTCGGTTGTCTTTTTGCATGACAGACCAGTCCACGCTGAAAGGAGAGCCGGGAACTAGGTTGAAATGAGCGTTGTCTGGAGAATAGTCCATATTGCCTTTTCCTCCATTTGTCCCAGACCGAGGATGAACGTGGACATTCATTGGGCTTAAGTGATTGAAGGCAACAGCTCCCGGCACATTAGCCTTTTCCAGGCCGATTTCGGGGAAGATCCCCATATTCACATCGCAAGCAGTATCATCGCCGGGCAAAGCGTGGATATGAGCCCAAGGATGGACGTTATTATTCAAAGAGCGTTTCTGATTTTGATAAAATTCGCCATGGACAACTGTGTATAAAAGGTCGACCTCTTTTCCTTCAAGAGAGCCTGCTTTTTCTAAGACTCTTCCGGGAACAAGTGCAAGGGCTTTGGGGTCGAGCCGGATGCAAACGAAGTTGTTGCCGATGGTGTTATATGTACTGATTGTCGGGAAGGCGAGTTTGTTGTAAGCAGGGCAGAGGGGGCTAGGAGGGACATTTTGGATCGTATTCAAAAATAGGCAGGTTACCTTGAGGCCGTTGACAGGAAAATGGTGGATTGTCAGGTCGCGGACTCTAAGCAATCGATCGAATAATTCTTCGCGATCTTTTTTTCCCAACGGAGATTCGATAATGACGCGTGCAAAGCGATTGATCTCAAATTCAACGTCAATTTTTTGCTCTTTTTTTAATCTGTTTCCAAGGACAAAGAATTCGAAATTAGTAATATCGTCATGGAGTTGTATAGCAACTTTTGAACTCATAATTCACCTTTATTGATTAAAATAATGGCTAATTATACGTGTATTGTTAATAAATTTCTATTAAAATAATCTTTATTAACAAATAATATAATTATTTATTTAAAACAGGGCGAATGCTAATTAACCTGAGTTTTGGGTTCAGTTTATAGTAGATTGCCGTAGATTTCGAGGTGATTTTTGTAAATTTTGGCGCGTTCAATAGCTGGAGGCACCTATGGACGCGCCAAAATTTACAAAAAGCGCCCGAAAGATGCGGCAAGATGCTATGAAATGAACCCAAAACTCAGGTTATTAACCCCCAGCGGGAGGGCCGGATAGGGCGAGGTGATTTTTTGTTTCCTTGGGAGGAGGCTCTTTCTCGATGAAGATCAGTTTGTCGCCTTCCGCAGAAATCATCCAGCTGCCACCTTTGCCCGGATTCAGGAGCAGCTTTTCCGCGAGCGGATCTTCGAGATATTGTTCGATGACGCGGCGTAAGGGGCGTGCGCCCATTTCGGGCTGGAATCCTTTGGAGACGAGGAAGTCTTTGGCTTTTTCGTCGAGAGAAAGGTCGATGTTTTTGCGGGAAAGGCGCGCTTTGACTTTTTTGATTTCGAGTTCGATGACTTGGAACAGGTGAGGTCGGTCGAGAGGTTTGAAGATCACGATGCCGTCCAAGCGGTTGATGAATTCGGGCTTGAACGCTTTTTTGACCGAACCTTCGATCTTTTCTTGCATCGCTTTGATAATCGAGCATTCCTTCTTGCACGCCAAAGCCGACTTCTGTCGAGCGGCGGATCAGATCGGCGCCGAGGTTGGAGGTCATGATGATGATCGTATTGCGGAAATCGATCTTGCGGCCGAAAGAATCGGTGAGGCGGCCTTCTTCTAGAATTTGCAAGAGAAGGTTCATCACATCGGGGTGCGCTTTTTCAATTTCGTCAAAGAGCACGACGCAATAGGGGCGTTGGCGCACTTGTTCTGTGAGCTGTCCGCCTTCTTCATGTCCGACATATCCCGGAGGAGATCCTGTCATGCGGCTGATGGCAAATTTCTCCATGTATTCGGACATGTCGACTTGGATGAGGGCATCTTCGCCGCCGAACATGTTGATCGCGAGCTGTTTTGCAAGAAGTGTTTTGCCAACGCCTGTCGGGCCTAAGAAGAGGAAGGCTCCAATGGGGCGGTTGGGATCTTTGATATCGGCGCGGCTGCGGCGGATCGCGCGGCAGACGGTGCTGACCGCTTCATCTTGGCCGATGATATTGTGCTTTAAGCGCCTCTTCCATCTTGAGGACTTTGGTCGTCTCTCCTTCGGTGAGGCGGGTGAGGGGAATGCCTGTCTGTTTGGCGACGATGTCGGCGACCTCTTCTTCATCGACGATGACTTGATGCTCTTCTTTATTGCTTTCCCATTCGGTGCGGATCTGCTGCAGGCGTTCGCGCAGGGTCTTTTCTTTGTCGCGCAGTTTGGCGGCTTTTTCATACTCTTGTTTGCCGATCGCTTCTTCTTTTGCGAGGCGCACTCTCTTCGATTTCAGCTTCGAATTTGGTGATGTCTTGAGGCTGGTGCATCATGGCAATGCGCGCTTTAGCGCCTGCTTCATCGAGGAGGTCGATCGCTTTATCGGGTAAAAATCGGCCGGTGATGTAGCGGTCGGAAAGATAGACGGCGGACTTTGAGGGCAGCATCGGTGTAAATGCATTTGTGATGCTCTTCGTATTTGGGCTTGAGTCCTGTGAGAATTGCGATGGTCTCTTCGACGGAAGGAGGAGCGACGAGGATTTTTTGGAATCTGCGCTCGAGGGCAGCGTCTTTTTCAATGTGTTTGCGGTATTCGTCGATCGTCGTTGCGCCGATGCACTGGATCTCTCCGCGGGAAAGGGCAGGTTTTAAGATATTGGAAGCATCGATCGCGCCTTCTGCAGCGCCGGCGCCGACAATCGTGTGCAATTCATCGATGAAGAAGAGGATGTTGCCATTCTTTTTGATCTCGTCCATGACGGCTTTGATCCGCTCTTCGAACTGGCCGCGGTATTTTGTTCCGGCGATCATGAGTGTCAAGTCGAGAGAGATCAGTCGTTTTTTGGCTAGATGGTCGGGGACTTCTCCTTTGACAATCGCTTGAGCAAGCCCTTCGACAATCGCTGTTTTTCCAACGCCTGCTTCTCCGATCAAGACGGGGTTGTTTTTTCGTGCGGCGGCAGAGGATCAGGATCAGCCGTTCGACCTCTTCTTTTCGGCCGATCACAGGATCGAGTTTTCCTTCGCGGCAAAGTTCGGTCAGATCGTGGCCATAGGCTTTGAGGGCAGGCATTTTGTCGGTAGAAATTCCTGCCTCTGTCTTGGGCCTTTGAGGAAGCAGGGTGGCAGGAGCTGGACTTCCGGGAGCGCCCATGGGGGGCAGTTGCAGATTGAATGTCTCGAGTTCTTTCAAGACTTCTTTGCGGATGTCTTTGAGGTTGATGTTGAGATTTTCTAAGACTTGGGCGGCAACGCCATCGGTTTGGCGCAATAGAGCAAGAAGCAGATGTTCTGTGCCGACATAGTTGTGGTTGAGGCTGGCCGCTTCTTCATTGGCAAATTCAAAAACCTTTTTAACTTTTCCTGTGAGGGCAGGATCGCCATAGACTTGGATTTCAGGGCCAAATCCGACTAGCCGTTCGACTTCCGCGCGCACGGTTTCGTAGTCGAGATTGAAGTTGCGCAGCACATTGACGGCGATCCCTTGGCCGAGCTTGAGCAGGCCGAGAAGCACGTGTTCTGTTCCTAAGTAATTGTGATTCAGCCGCTGGGCTTCTTTTTTTGCGAGCTTGATGACTTGTTTGGCGCGATTGGTGAATTTATCAAACATAAGCTTTTCCCCGAGGGGTTGCCCTCATGTTGAATTGTAAGGGGTTTCCTTTTTTGGCAAATAGTAAATAATATTTTTAATGTTGCAAAGAATTAAAGGTTAAGGGTTTAATTGGCATATAAGGAGTTGTTATGGATTCGACTTATTGCCAAAGTTCCCCCAGGGGCCCTATTTGAGCATTACAAGGGAAAAAAGTACAAAATACTGGGTGTGGCGCGCCATTCTGAAACATTGGAGATGTGCGTTGTCTATCAGTCTCTCTACAATGATGCGCAATTCGGCGATCACGCTGTTTGGGTCCGCCCGCTGGAGATGTTCCTCGAGACCATCCTCTTCGATGGGAAAGAGGTTCCACGATTTCGTTTGATTGAGGACGCGCGTTGATACAGATCATCGATACGGGACGGCAGAGCGCAAAAGAAAACATGCGCTTGGATTCAGAGTTACTCGAAAATGGCGGATGCATATTCGCTGTCCCATTCTTCATCTTTATGAATGGGCAGGAGACAGCGCCACCTATGGCCATTTTATCGATCCCGCCAAGTTCTTAGATCTTGACTCGTGCCCAAGACCTTTCTTTGCATCTGGCTCAGCGGCCGACAGGCGGAGGGATCGTCTTCCATATTTGGGACATGGCCTTTTCTGTGCTTGTCCCTGCGCTCTGTCCTGCATTTTCCTCGAATACTCTTGACAATTACGCGTTTGTCAACAACGCCGTTCTTGGCAGCAGTTAAAGAATTTCTCGATGGCAAGCCGCCTGCTTTCGTTGACACCGGAAGATTTTACTGCGCTGGGACGCAAATTGCGGGCATTTTTGCATGGCCAAGCCCACCAAATACGATGTGATGTGGGAAGGGAAAAAAATTGCCGGGGCCGCCCAGAGAAAGACCAAAAAAGGGTTTTTACATCAGGGGACTGATCTCTCTTGTTCTTGCCTCACATGGAATATCTTAAGGAAGTTCTTCTTCCCGGAACCAAAGTCCGTGAAGCGATGCTTGCGCTACATGCCCCCTTTTGGGAATGAGTCGCGATCCCGATAAAATCAACGCGGCCAAAGCAGCGCCTTCGCAGCCTTTTGGCTACACATTTAAGGGAATCCTCTCTATCATCTTGATCTTCGAGGAGAAAAGTGATGTCAGGAAAAGCGCAAACCGCCATTCAACCCACGCGAGAAGAAAATTATCCGGAATGGTTTCAAGTCGGTCATCAAAGCAAGCGATCTCGCTGAGCATTCGCCTGTGCGCGGATGCATGGTGATCAAACCGTGGGGCTATGCGATCTGGGAAAATATGCAGCGCATCCTCGATGGCATGTTCAAAGCGACAGGACACTACGAATGCTTATTTTCCGCTGTTTATCCCGTTGAGTTTTCTGGAAAAAGAAGCGGCGCACGTCGAAGGATTTGCCAAAGAATGCGCTGTCGTCACGCATCATCGACTAGAAAAAGGCAAAGACGGCAAGCTCGTCCCCGCCGGCGAGCTCGAAGAGCCTCTCATCGTCCGCCCTACTTCCGAGACGATCATCGGAGCGATGTATGCCAAATGGGTCGAATCTTATCGCGATCTGCCGATCTTGATCAACCAATGGGCCAATGTCGTCCGCTGGGAAATGCGGACGCGGATGTTTTTGCGCACGACCGAATTTCTCTGGCAAGAAGGCCATACGGCGCATGCGACGGAAGAAGAAGCGCGTGAAGAGACGATGCGCATGCTCGACGTCTATGCCCATTTTGTCGAAAAATCATCTGGCCATTCCTGTCATCAAGGGAGAAAAAACTCCTGGTGAAAAATTTCCCGGCGCCGCCAACACATACAGCATTGAGACGATGACGCAAGACCGCAAAGCGCTGCAAGGCGGGACTTCCCATTTTCTTGGCCAAAATTTTGCCAAAGCTTCCGACATCAAATTCCGCGATCGTCGATGGAGAGGTCCGCCATGCCTGGACCACTTCTTGGGGATCGACGACTCGCTTGATCGGGGCGATGGTCATGGCCCATAGCGACGATGATGGCCTTATCCTTCCTCCACGCGTTGCATCTTCGCATATCGTGATCCTGCCCGTCATCCACAAAGAAGAGACGAAAGCGAAGTGTTATCTTATTGCCACTCTTTAGCGGGCGCACTCCGTCATTTGCATTACGACGGAC
This sequence comes from uncultured Verrucomicrobiae bacterium, assembly GCA_963698815.1. Taxonomy (GTDB): domain Bacteria; phylum Chlamydiota; class Chlamydiia; order Chlamydiales; family Rhabdochlamydiaceae; genus CAJCIW01. Next base: position 496,456 of record CAVOSF010000004.1, on the reverse strand, counting down.
GAGGACTTGAATGTCATCGTCGACGAGCGCGATATGCGAGGAGGGGAAAAAATGTGGTCTTGGATCAAAAAAGGGGTCCCTGTGCGCATTGAAATCGGCCCTCGCGATATCGCCGCCAATCAAGCTCCCCGTCACACGGCGCGACCGCGGCGCATAAAGAGGCCACCCATCAATCGCGAGAAGAGCTTCTCTCAACAATTCTTGGCCAGCTCGAAGATATCCAAATCAATCTTTTCGAGCGAGCGAAGAAATTCCGAGACAGCCATATCAAAAAAATCGATACCAAAGAAGAGTTCTACGCGTATTTCACCCCTAAAAACGCCGAAAATCCGGAGATCCACGGCGGCTTTGCCCTGAGCCATTGGGGAGAAGACCCTGCGATCGAAGAGCAGATCAAACGCGATCTTAGCGTCACCATCCGCTGCATCCCGCTCGATGCCCCTGAAGAAGAAGGGCAAGTGCCCCTTCTCCGGGAAAAAGAGCACCCGCCGCGTCATTTATGCCAAAGCTTATTAGGATTCCTGTAGTTCTGCAGATATTTAAAGATTCGATATAAATTCTAAACCATGATTAATGTGGGAATGTCTTTCTCGTATACTATATTAAGTTCGTCACTATGTGATAATGGAGTCTTTATGTCAGTGAGAGTGCGATAGCTTGGGATGAGGACAAATCTAAGGACTTGGTTAGGAGTAGGTTGATCGGGAGACGTAAAAAGATTCAATATTGTCGCAATTTTACCAATGCGAGATAGATTGCTGGTGGTGGGATCAAGAAAAATAAACACGCCCATTTTATCCTCATACTTCTTCAAAATGTTATGATCGATTACCGTGTGCATATTCTTTATCACTTCTAGAACATCCTGCGCTAATCGATTGGCAACAACTTTTGACTTTAATATATTTATAGATTTGCTCGAGTTTGTCAATTCATGATCATGATGAGGACAAATAGCAGACTCCCCTTTAATGGAATCGAGATCAACTGTGTGCCCGCAATGATTGATCACAGGACTCTTCATTAATGAATTTGATAAAGGGCATTTTATTATTTCAGATAGTCTAGGGTGAGAAGCTAAAGAAATCCGATCATCTAGTTGTAAATCTATGACTTTCGAGGTAAGACTTTCGTTAAATTTTTTTACTTTTTCTAAATACTGAGGATATGTTTTTTGAACAATTTGACGCGTAACCATGCATGGAACAATATCTGAAATTTTATAATTACCATTTTCAAGCGGACAACACTCTTTGTTAGTTATCCATTCGGTAATTGCGGTATGGTCGAATACATGGCCGCAGGGTAATTTGCTGGCGTCATGAAGAGGTTTTTTACTGATCATACACTTATGCGGATATGAATTCTCGCCTCTAAAGGTGAGAAAGATAGGCATAAATTTTTTAGTTTTTATGAGAGAACTTACCATTTCCTTTGCGATGGTATTAGGGGTCAGATCTTCAATTTGTAAAGGTTTGAGATCAAGGGGGCATTGTTTTTTATAGGCCAACCATTGGCAAATGGCAGAATATTCAAAAGTATGACCGCAGGGTGTGATATAAGGAGTATCGAATAAATCGTTAGTAATAGGACAGGTTAAGGGTTGTTTTAAACGGTCAGAATAAGTCTCTGTTTGCTGGATGATGCGCTCAAGATAGGGATTTTCGTCTAAATTCTTCTGTTGTATGCTCATTGGTTTGCCCTAAATTTAATTTTTTTAACATCGTTGTGTGATCATGATCTAATTTGATTATGATTTTCTTCAACAAAATGTTGGGGGCTGGCTTGCCTAGAATGGTTACCGGCCTTTCATTCTTCTTCTCTCTGCGTCGTCGCGACTTTGCGCCTCCGCGTTTGAATTGAAATAAAGCCTTTAGAAATATAAGCTGTACTCAGTATCATCTCCCTTTACAGCAGGGTGGGAAGCAATGCTTAATTTCTTGAGAAAACATCAGCGTATTTTCTTTATCGTGATTACGACTGCCATCATCGTATCGTTTTGTTTTTTTGGCACTTATAGCACCTTTGGGAACCGGGATGAAGCCCCCGACAGAGAGCTTGTGCGCGGCGTTGGCGGCGCTCCGATCATGCAGCAGGAGCTTTCGGCGCTTTGCCGTTTGATTGAACATTCTCCTTTTGATCTGACCGACGGGGAAAGAAGTGAAATGCCGAATTTGTTAAATGACGGCGTGATTGAAAAAGATTTTTTGGGAAATGGTTTAGGCGTCATTCTCGCAAAGCAATATTTTGATGAGTTCCAAACTGATCTGGACCAGCGCATGCACAAGATCCGCCAATTCCGCTCGTATGTCCATCCTCGGACGATTCAGATCAGCGCGGAAGGGGCGTGGTCCCGTTTTTCTCCTTCTTTAATCGAGCATTTGCGCGCGCTAAAAGAAAAAAGCGACCCGTCGACAGCAGAAACACTTGCCCTAATGTCCCAGCTCTATCTCGATCAAGCGCGAATGTCTCCGAGCATTTTGAAACAGATCTTAAATATGCAGCAGAATCAGTTGGGCGCCCAACCCGATCCCGTCTTAGCGAATTCAGATCTCAGGCTCTTTGGATTCAAGTCGATCGAAGATTGGTTTGGGCCGAGGTTCATTTCCTTAGTTGGCCAGTTCATCTTAAATGCGGCGCAAATTGCAGAAGAGAATGGCTATCAAGTGAAAGCGGAGGAAATCCGCTCCGATTTATTTCAGAATATTTACCAAGGCTATCAGCAGACCTCCCGCAATGAAACGATGAGTGCTGAAGAAGCAGAGCATTATTACCAAATCAAAATGCGCAGTTTAGGGCTTGATGAGACGGCTTTGCTTAAAGTGTGGAAGAAGGTTATGCTTTTCCGCCGCTTGTTCGATGATGCCAGCGGCAGCGTTCTCATCGACCCTCTCGCTTATCAGCATTTTGACCAGTTTGCGAAAGAAAATGTTCGCATTTGTTTGTATCAATTGCCTCAAACGCTTCAATTTGCCGATTTCCGCAGCATGCTTAAATTCCAGCTTTATCTCGAAACGCTTGCGGCGGATCCTTCCCGCTTAAGGAGCGATTTACGGATTCCAAAACAGCTCGCTTCCTTGGAGCAGATTGAAAAAAGAGCCCCCGAACTTATAGAGCGGCGCATTGAAGTGGAATGGAGCCAAGTGACCAAAGAAGAGCTCTCTCGATCGATCAGCGTCAAAGAAACTTGGGATTGGGAAACTGTCGATGCGAATTGGAATGTCTTAAAAACCCAATTTCCTGAAATTTCGGAAACCTCCTTGGAAAAGTTAGACAAGAAATTACGCGCCAAAATCGATCAGTTCGCCCGTTCAAAAATGATTGGAGAGCAGAGCGACAAAATCAAACGCGCTTTAGACTCTGCACCACAAAAAACTTCCACTATTGGACTGAGAACGAAAAACACCGTTTTCCCCTTCGCAGGCGTGAAGGACGGGCAAGATCTCGCCTTGCTCTTAGAAAAGGCCTCTAAAAAGGGCGAAGCCTCCAACACAGAAGCAGAAAAACTTCGTTTCTATACTCCAGATCAAGAACATTATTACTGCCTGCAAGTCCTGAACCGCGAAAACACTAAAAAGGCCCTGACTTTCGAGGAAGCTATCAAGGATGGCACATTGGACAAGCTTCTCGATCATCGCCTTGAAGAGTCCTACATGGAAATCCGTAAACGCAATGCGCGCGCTTTTCAGCAAAGTAATGGCCAATGGAAACCTTTCAAAGAAGTGAAAGATCAAATTGGCAAACTTCTTTTTGCCGAATTACTCCTCTCGATCGAAAATCATTATCGCGCGCACTTTGGCGTCCTCCCTGGAAAAGAAGGAGATCTTCCTTTAGCCTTTTACAGCAATGCGCGGCTCTTGCCCTTTATGCATGAAGTCCAATCTCGTCTGCAATCGAACCCTGAAGATCTGACTTGGATTAAGACAGAAGGTGCATCAGACTTTGCCGCTCAATGGCTTCTTGAAAAAACAGAAAAAGTGATGGAGCGTTGTACCCAAGTTCCCTTTTCTAAGGACGAGATGTTTCAACTTTCGCCAGAACAGTGGTCGCCCATAAAAATGGGAGAAAGGGGAGCCATGGCATTTTATTTTATTAAAGAAAAGGGGGCTTCGACAACTGCTCCTATCGAGTCGATCGAACAAGGGCATCAAATTCTGTCGTTTGATGCTAAGCGCGATATGATGTTGCACATCTTGCAAAAGATTCAGCAGAAAAAAGCGATCCTTCTATCAGCGGCTGAGGATGCAAGCTCATGAATTTCGAAGTCCTCGAAAAACTTCCCGCATTGGCCCCTTTGGAATTTTTTTCCATCGCAGGAGAATTTCGTTATTCGAAAGCGATCCCTTCCTCGAAATGGAAAAGCCGCAATTACCTGCTTCCCAATACATCCGAGTGGCTTGGCGAGGAGCATTTTGCTGAGATGGCGGCAGCTTGGAATGAATCGGGTTTGTTTTTCATTCTTTTTGCGGACAAACCTTTTGAGGAGGCTTTTTATCCAGGGTTTTCAGAAGGCGATGCTCTTGAGCTTTTTATCGATACTCGCGATCTTAAGACGGCGGGTTTTGCGACCCGGTTTTGCCACCATTTCCTTTTCCTTCCTCAAGCCGTGCATGAGATCCAAGCCCAAGAACTGACCCGTTTCCGCACAGAAGATACGCATCCTCTTTGCGATGCTGCGGATCTTCAAGTGTCCGCCGAATTTTCTAAAACTTCCTACGAGCTTCAAGTCTTTATTCCTGCCCATTGCCTTCATGGGTACGATCCTTCCTCCTTTGAGCGGATCGGCTTTACTTACCGCATTCATCGTTTTAAAGGGATGTCGCAGCATTTTTGTTTAAGCTCTCAGCATTTTACGCTTGAACAACATCCCCGTCTTTGGGCAACTTTTAAGTTCGTTAAATAAAAGAGGTGGTGACGTGAGATTCACAGATTCGCATGAATGGATCAAAGTAGAAAACGGCATCGGCACCGTGGGAATCACCCACCAAGCCCAAAAACAGCTCGGAGAGGTTGTTTATGTCGAGCTTCCTGCAGTTGGCAAACAAGTCCAAGCCGGACAGGAAGTCGCGGTTCTAGAATCGACCAAGGCCGCAGCCGACATCTATTCTCCGGTCTCGGGAGAGATTGTAGAGATCAACCAAAAACTTTGCGATTTCATCCATCATATCAATTCTTCAGCAGAAGCGGAAGGATGGCTGTTCAAGATCAAATTGTCGAACTATTCTGAAATCGACAAACTCCTCAACCGCAATCAATACTTAGATTTGGTCCAATGAACTCATCACGAAATTGGAAAAAATGCTTTTTGAGTCTTTTTCCACATCTTTTAATGCCACTTCTTGGTCTACTTATCTAGTATGTCCTGCGAAGTGGCATTAAAACCTGTGAAAAAAATCCTTCAAAAATCAAATTTTTCGAATTTCGGGATGAGTTCATGAAAAAATGGTTTATTCTCGGTCTTCTTTGTTTATGTGTCCTTTTTTTCTATAAACCGCTCTTGCTCATCGGATGCAAGTTCGTCCTGCATCGCATAGGCGGGAATGTTTCTTACGAAAAAATGCAGTGGGAAAATGGCTCCATCGTCATTTCCGGTCTGATGAGGAAGGACCTTAATTCCGAAATGGCAATCGATCGGATCGAGCTCAAGCTGTCAGGGAGTCCTCTGCGGTTTTGCCCAAAAATCACTCTGTCGCACCCGCAGATCCTCATCTCCTCAATAGGCGAACAACAAGCCCTTTCTTTACCTTTTTTATATCGCACCCGTTTTATGGAGCCTTCTTGGGAGATTAAAAACGGAGTGCTCCAATTGCCGACCGGCGGCCGTTTTTATTTTTCAATGGTGCCAGGAGAAGAGAAGGAGACGATCGGCCATTTTGTGTTTTCGTCCGATCCCGATCCAATGATCCCGCCGATGTTCTCCGCCACTCTATCCCTTGCGGAAAAGGAGCTCCAAATCGGTTTCCAATTACAAGAAAGCGATTTGAGCCGTTTATTGCCTCTGTCCGCTCTGATTGTTCCCGAAATTCCCAGGAAATGGGACCAGGCCGGCGGAGAAATTCAATTAGAAGGCCTTCTCTTTTTGGACTCTTCCTTTCAATTCCAGCAACTGCATTGCCGAGGGGAAGGAAAAGAGATCGTCTTGTCTGCACCCGAAATGGGGATCGATCTATCCTGCGAAGAAATCCAAGGGGAGTTTTCTTATCCTCCAGCTGAGTCAAGCACCATCCTTCGTCTAAAAAATGGAAATTATGTCGTTAATCAAGATTTCTGTATTGGGGATGTCAACGGCTCTCTTTCTTTAGAGACAATGACTTTCAATGGAAATCTCCTTCATCATGCAAAGACAATCCCATTCGAATGTGTCGGAAATGGCAATTCACCTCTAATCATCGAGGTACGTGCAGGAAGTTTCGAGGCCGAAATTTCATTGTTAGGCCCCCAAAACGCCGAAGCGAGAATTCAGGGCGACGGGAGAGAAATTCTCGCATTGTTCTCGGATCATCATCTTGAGTCTCTGCCGATTGACCTTCACATCACTGCAAAGCTTGATTCCTCGGAGCTCCTTTTAGAAACGGAAGGCACTCTTTCAGAAGAACAGATAAAAGGTTCTACTCTCTTTTCTATTTCTCACACCTCTTTCTTGCCTCATCTCTCTTTCAAAGAAGCAAGAGTGGAAACGGAATCCTTAACAGAAAAAAGTTATGGGCCATTCTTGCCCTTGCTCCTTCCCGGTATTGGGCTTACGGGAAATGTGCAAGCGGAAGCGGCCATTCTCCCTTCAGGGATTCATCTTGAGGCGGCTGGCCAGGAGATTTGTTTGCAACACCCCCTCGCCGAGCTCTATTTGCCGCAGGTCAAAGAGAAAAAAATCCGGTTTTCCTACGATGCTGCGGAGCAACAATGGGAGGGAGAAATTCCTCTGGAAGGCGGCCACCTGCATTATAGAGAGAACGACTTGTCCTTTGAGAAACTCGAAGGGATCATGAAAGTTCATGCCAATCATCTCACAGTTTCCCCATTTTCTGCCGAATGCGAAGGATTATCGCTGCAAGGGAATATGGACCTTCTCTTAGGGAGCGATGGCAAGCAGATTTCACTCTCCACTTCTTCCATCACAGGCGACATCCGGGATTTACTATTAGTACTCCGCCATTTCCCTTCTCTTCCCCAAGCCGATTTTCCGGTGGAAGGGAATTTTACGAGTGGAGAAAAGGGTTTAGTTCTTAGTACTTCTTCAGAAAATACTGAATGGAGTTTTAAAGGAAGCTTCAACGCGCTTTCCCTCCCTGTTAATAACGAAACATCCATCACACAAGGCCGTTGCGATCTCTTCTTTGACTCAAAAAAACAAAGCTTAAGTCTTGAGCGCGCTGAAGGGAATTGGCGTTTATTGGATGGGACTTCGCTGACTGTTCAAGTCCCTCGATTTTCAACTCAACTTTCTGAAACCCCCACTTTAAATTTTGCTTTCAAAGTGTTCGATGGAAAAAAAGAGTTCGCCTACTTTGAAGGCAAAGCGGCGCGCGCTGATACAGCACAATGGAAAATCGATTTCGATTCGCAAAAGACCTATTTTGGGGGAACGCACCTCAATATTTCCCATTGCACTCTTGATGAAAAGATGAGTTTAGCTTCTTTTGAAATGAGGCCAATCCTCAAATGCCAAGATCTACACGCCCAAGTTGCTTTTTTGCAAAATGCCGGATTTCTTTCTAAAAACTTTTCCGCGAAAAATTTGCAGGAATGGCAGTTTGAGGGGACCTTGCACACGCGTGTGTTTTCCGAGTCTGCCGACAAAGGGTTTTCGCTGCACGCCGAGAGCCGCGATATTAAAGTACGAGGCAAGCCTTGGAACTCTTTTCAACTCAAGGCGCATAAGATCGGAGACAATTGGTTAATTGAGCATTTAGAAGGAGGCGGCATGACCCTTAAAGGGGCCTTTGTCGTCGAGGGCGAGGAAATCTCCTTTAAGCAATTTCAAGCAAAATGGCAAAACATGGAATGCCAAGGCAGCGGCAAGATCAAAACAGACAAAAAAAAGTTTTCCTGCAATTTTGAATCTGTCAAAGGGAGTTTTTTTGAATTAAAATCCGTTAATGGCAATTTTATCGCTTCAGGGTTTGCCTCAGGAGATTTTTCCGACGGCGTGCAATGCGTGGGAGAAGCAAATCTCTATCTCGAGCTGCAAACGCCTCTTGCTCTCTTAGCGAAAAACAGAAAAACCATCGAGTTTGCCTACGACCCTTCGCATGGACTCGTCTGCAATAGGATCGATTTGCAGTTTAAGGACAAGCCGAGTGGATCTAATGTCGCGGAATTGAAAGCGGAGAAATTGTTATTGGCGCAGCAAGGGAAATTGTCGCTGGAAAAAATGGAATTTTCCCTCTCTCCAAAATTAAAACAATTGATCCCCCCGTCTCTTAAAAACTTAAGTTGGGAAGGCAATTTAGAGGGCAGCGGCGATTTTCATCTCGCTTCTGGACCCATTTTCCAAGCAGCATTCAAGCCGGGACGCTATGGATTTAAAGGTAAAGATCTTCCCTTTGAACAACTGCATGCGCGCTATGAAAATAATCTGCTCACCTTGAAAGGCAAAACACAAATCCAAGACAAACCATTATGGAGCATGCTCCAAGTCGATCTCTCAAAAGAGCCTTTTGGAGCCCTTAGTCTTTACGATCATCCCAAATCGGACGGACTCAAAATTGTATTCAGTTCCTCAAGCGGGAGCTTGACATATGAAAGCGCCAAAGGCAAATGTTACGGCATCGATTGCGACCTCACGAAAAATAAATCGCGTAAAATCCCTTCTGCCACTGTGTTAACCGGAAGCCTCAAATTCGATTATGAAGCATTCTCTCCCTTATTCCCCAAAGAGATCAAGGTAGCTATTAGCCAATTAAAAATAGGCAAAGGTTATGGATGGCAAGGGGATTTAATCCTATGGCAAGAGCCTAAACGAGGATTTCAAGCTACCGGAACCTTAACAGGCAACGAGTTTGAGTTGATGGGCTATCGGTTCCACCGTCTTCAAGGAAATCTGGAGGCTACTCCGGAACGGATGATGATTACAGAGCTGAAGATCGAAGATCCGGCAGGCATGATCGGGATCAAAAAATGCGAACTTAACAAAACTGAAAAATGGCGCCTTTACATCCCACAGATCTTCGTACGCCATTGGCAGCCAAGCCTCATGCAGAAAACCAGCGGCGATCCTCATGTGGTCAAGCCATTCACAATCAAAAATTTTAGCCTCTCTGAAATCCGCTGCACCCTTAGCGACAAATCCAGTTTAGAAGGAGTAGGAAAGCTGACCTTTGTCAATCAGTTCAAAAAAGAAACTTCGCTGCTCGATATTCCCCTGGACATGATCAAGAAAATCGGACTCGATCCTAACCTGCTGACCCCGGTGAAAGGGGAATTGGAGCTCGAATTACGCGGAGATAAGCTGTATCTGATGACTCTGCACAATTCTTTTAGCGAAGGTGAACGCGCGGAATTTTACCTCGCTCCCACCACAGAACTCTCATACATCGATCTCGACGGAAAAGTCCATATCGACCTTAAGATGCATCAAGATGTGATGTTGAAGATCACCGAACCCTTCACCCTGACGATCCGTGGAACGCTCGAAAAGCCTCGCTATGGGCTCCAGTATTGATAACTTGATTCGACAAGCCAAAAATGCAGTTCTTAACTTACTCTATCCTCATCTTTGTTTGCATTGCCAAAAGTCTCTTCCCAAACGGGACGTATTGTTCTGCACTGCCTGTTTAGAGTCTCTCTCTCTTATAGAAACTTTAGAACGGTGCAGAACATGTTTTGCAGATCTTCATAAAGGAAAGTGTGAAAGATGCATGCAGCGCCGCGTGATCATCCATCGGCAAATAGCAGCCTGTGAATCCTATGGGCCTGCGACAGCGATCCTGAGCGGCATACATTTCGGCAAGAGCGAATGCTGTTCTGCAGCTGCCTCGTTGATGGCCTATCAATGGCTAGAATTGAAAATGGCGATTCCCGATGTAATTATTCCTATGCCCACTTCTTTTTGGGAAAAACAGAAATTAGGTTGCGATCCTCAACTTTCCCTTGCTTTAGAACTCGGTAAAATCTTTTCCATACCCGTGAAACCGGTCCTACAGAGAAAATTTGATCGTGAACGATTTTTAACGAAAGGAGAATTTCATACGAAAATCCACTCCATTCAAAGAAAAAATGAAATGCTATGCGATCGCAGGGTGCTGATCACAGCACCCGTGCTTGATGATGCTCAATTTCGCAATGCAGGCAACGAACTTAAAACTCATTTTCCCTCGCAAATCGATGCACTGGCGTTTGCAACATTTGATTCTTGAATGAAATCCCGCAGAAATTCTAGGGTTCTTTGTTTTGCGATAGGTCCGCCATAACCTTCAACGGGTTCATCGAATCGCATATAATTGACAAACAAAACAGGCTGATCATTTTTTTCTATCCAGCCGATGAACCAGCCTTGCTTCACGCCCATATGGTTACCAGAACCTGTTTTGCCATACAGTTTCCAACCATTGATCTCCTCTAGGAATAGGATCCGTTTCGACATCTCCATCGCATTGTGAGAAACAGGAAGCGTGCCTCGAACTAACTTCCCTAAAAAGAAAATCTGTTCCCGCGGAGAGATTTTCAATGAAGATTCCAGCCAAGCATTAGTCAATCCGTTAAATTTCCCTTTGTCTCCAGTCAAGTCCATGTTGCCATAGTCAAAAAGTTGAATGTATTGTGCGAATTGACGCATGCCGAGCATCGTGGTGAGCACTTGAGAGAACCAAACGCAAGAATTGCGCATCCAAAGACTCGGTGTGTGCGGCTGTTTCCATTTGTCAAGATTTTCTACATAACCTTCAACAAAAGGCCATCTCGGCGAAAACTCATTCTGTAGAATTCCCGAATCAAATCCCATCACACTGAGCGGGATTTTAAACGAAGAACAGGGCGAAAACCGTTCATCGCAATAAGGGCCTTCTTCACAGAGCCATTTTTCTTCATTGAGATCGTAGAGGAGAAAATTTTGCTCTTCACATAGAAGTTGAGTTTGAATAGCGATGCAAATTGTAGTGATGATGAGATGGCGAATACGCATATGACCTCCAGTTTGGGGGACAACAAGTCTAACCTCGCGCACTTATTTTTAAGAGTCAATTTTATCAAAGACGAAGAAACTTGCATTTTCGGCGGGGGGGCGCGCCACTTCTGAGACGTTTGAGTCATCGCAGTGAAACCATTTGGATTCCTTAAAGACATAGGCTGTATAAGGCTTGTTGTTGCGCAAGGAGTGCAGCAAAATCACTTAAGCTCCGGTGTTGTTGTCGGGGGTTGGCTCGGGATCTGGTCGGCATTTGTGTTTGTTTTTGCTCTCGCTGCCCTCATTGCCCTCGCACGCTCGAGATCACTTTGTGGGACGTTTTGCAAAGGGGTAATGTATACCTGGGGAGCAGTCATAAAAACTCACGACTTCAATGATGGAAGGCAAAGAACATATGAAAAATTGTGATTTACAAGCAATTATTTCGAAGAAGCAAGAGATAATTTTAATACAAGTAAGATTTCTCAATCATGAATTGTGTAGCTGGAAAATCACCTTCTCAGCATAATACCCAGAAACTAGGTATTTTTCATGAAATCTACCAATAAAACAAGATACGCTATTTTGGGTGTACTCCTTGAGGGATCCACCACAGGATATGAGATCAAGTCTCTTATGGGAAGGTCGACAGTCTATTTCTGGCGTGAGTCTGACTCGACAATCTATCCAATGCTAAAAGTTTTAGCTATGGAAGGAAAAGTAAATTCCAGGGTCGTTTTTGTGGGAAAGAAAAAGAAAGAGGTCTTTTCTATTACAAAGACAGGCCGAAAGGAATTTAAAGCTTGGCTAGAGAGTCAGACTGGAACGGAAACGCCGCGCAATGAATTCCTTCTCAAGCTCTTTTTCGTCACTGAGGAAAAAGAATTAATTCGGCTATTCCGGGAAAGATTGGAAAAAGCTGAACAGATCTACGAAGAATATAAGAAGATCGAAGAGAGGCTGGAAACCCTGGACGAATCTCCCAGTCAAGCGATCCGTCTCAAAGCATTGAGATACGGAATCGCTCAACTTGCATCAGAAATAACATGGTTAAAAAAAGGAATTTTAGAACATGCTCATTGTTAAACATACCATTGAGACAGAAGCCACTCCCATTCAAATTTGGAAGATTTGGGAAGATGCTGAAAACTGGAAAACTTGGGATCGAGAGATTGAGTTAAGCCGACTCGATGGCCCATTTCAGGCTGGCACAACTGGTTGTACCAAATTTGTAGGAACCCCTCTTATCAAAACCCTATTAACCCAGGTAGAGCCCCATAAGTTAGTCATTCAAGAAGCCTATCTTTCTTTTGCGAAAGTGATCAGCCACCAATCCATGGACCACATCGCTGGTAAAACGCAAGTGACTTTCCAGGTAGAGATTCGGGGTCCTTTATCTCTTTTCTATGCTTGCATCCTTGGCCGATTTATCAAAAAGAAGATTCCAGCAGAAATGGAAGAAATGATTAAGAGGGTAAAAACCTCCTAATACGAGTCTGAACATGGCATGTTTAATTCTGTAAGGAAGCCAAGGGCCGAAGTTGTAGATGAAAATGAAATACAAATTATACCGCAATCGGCCTAAAACTTTGAATTTTGACTGGCTGCGACTTTGTCAAATCGATCAGCCCGGTTCACTTCGTTCACCTGCTCTGCACTGCGAAAGTCCACCGGACTTTCTCGTGTCTCCGCAGCCTCACCCTGCCCGCTTGGGGCAGGGCTTCGTCGGTCGGAACGCTCTGCTTCGATTTGACTTTGTCTCGCTGAGTCAAAATTCAAAGTTTTAGGCCGATTGCGGTATACAGAAAAAGGGAGTTTTTTTAGCTCTCTTAAGAGGATTAGAGAGCGATCTTAAGAACCTCGATAGCATTTATCTCAAGAGGGACGATCTTCTCCGATCTTTTCTTTGAAAGGTCTTCAAGGCTGATTTTGTGATATAGATTTCGAAATTCTTTATCTTTTGCGTGTAGATGATCAAGAACATAAAAACGGAGACATAGCTCTAGAGGCGGGCTTAATCTTCTTTTTCCGTTTTCCCATTGCAAAACAGCAACATGCGTGACACCAAAGACTTTCCCAAACTCAGTTGTTGTCATACCAAGGAATTTGCGAATAAATTTTAATTCATCTTTGGTTAATGGGATCGTCTTATGCACAAGGGCTCGAAGAACAACTAATTGAAGAACTGTAAAATCAATGTCCATGATCCATTCGCCGAGCATCTTTTTCATAGGAACATCAATAAGTTTTATCGGAAACCCAAGCCCTTTAAAAATCCTTGTTTGTGTTTTACGATCTTTCATTTTTTTCTCTTTGTTTTACCCTGAATAAAAACAGTGACGATCATCATGCGGCCTTCATGTTTTTTGATCACATCGAGAAGGTCTTTAATCCAGTTAGAAGGGTCTTTCGCTACGATAATCGTTTTCCATTTCCTATTATTGTAGCAAAGATACAATTTTAATATCAATAATGCGTAAAACGCCTATTATAAATGGTTTGAGACTATATCCTTCCCCTTGCGTATTGCCCGTTTCATCGTAGTAATCCATGCAAAGTATGTTTCCATTTAGAGCCAGAAATGGTTGGAGGGCCTGATAATGGGGCAGAGGATGACTCTGAAAGAAAAAATAAAGAGAAAATACCCCCTACACACTAACCTCCTTTCTTTGTAGTGTTTAAGCTTCTGTTGTATTTAAAATAAATTTTTGTCAAAAAAGGGAAATAATTGAATATAAGTAAATAATTTGTTATAATTAATGATTAAATCACGAGATTAGAACCTGGCAATATCATCACTTGTTTTCACCTAAGAATAAAAGATGATAATTTGCATAATTTTTTCAAAAAGGAAATAAAAGAATATGTCAATTTTAAAATCAGTTCTTCTTGGCGCTGAGGGATCTTATAATATTTTAGGAATCCCTGTAACTTTCGGAAAGTATTCTATTACTACTAATGCCCAAGATGATGGAAGTTTAACAACTCGGTTAGCGAAAAAATTGTTGGATAACAACATTGTTCGTTTGGGGAATCAAGCCTATGCCCATTTATTTGCCCACGAAATGAGCCATGCAATGATGACAAAACTACTTTTGAATCGAACTCCGAATGTCTACTGTAATACCGATGATTGCACAGGGTCCACTATTTCTGTTTCTGACTCATTTTCAAATGATTGGAAAAATACTCTTATTGAAGTTGCTGGACCTATGGGGGACGTGGCCTTTGCGACTTGCAAATTAGTTGCTACCAAAGCCTTGGAGAACTATATTCCTTGGCCAGTTACCCTAGTCTTGATGAATGGAGCCTTCATGTGCATGGCGAATGAAATTATTTGCGCTTATGAATCAGCTACAAAAAGAGATCATGGGGATTTTGGCCAAATTGCGCGAAGAAGCAGAGTACATCTTGTATTGGCCAGCACGGCCCTCATCACTCAGTGCGCTGTTGGAATACTCGTAACGGCTATGGTTCCTTCTTTTTAGAACCTGTAGAATGTAGCTAGAAAAGTGTACCGATTCACCGATTAAATGAAATTCAATTCTCGGGTTCAGAATAAGGATCCGTGTCGGGAGTTTCCATTGGGGCCTCCTGAACGACGTTGAGGATACCGACGATAGATACGCCTTCATCGACGCTGAGGAGGGGGGCCGTAATGTCGCCGCGGACCTCCGCGCGGCCGCGTAGCACGAGGCGGGTTTTGACGGTGATATCGCCGGTGACTTTGCCGGAGATGAAGGCTTCGTCGAGATTGATGTTGGCCTTGACGCTGCCGGTGGGGCCGACGATCAGCTTGCCCGACGAGAGGAGTTCTCCTTCAAAAGTGCCGTCGATCCGGATCAGTTTTTGAAACGACATTGTCCCTTTGATCGAGACGTTTGCAGCGATGATTGTTTCGGGTTCTTCTTCTTCTTGTGGTTCTTGCTCAGCGACTTCGAATGCATGGGGTTCAAGAGCGTTCATGAGATCGGATGTGAAGGGATTGGGCGGGCGGTTGGCGAGATCATCGGTTGGTTTATCAAATAAATTTTTACCGAATTTCTTGAACATGGGTTAAGCCTCAGTAAGTTCCTCTTACCTTCCTTATACCAATAGAGGGGAAAAGCCTCAAGCTTCGATATTGCGGCGGGCCATGTCGATTTGGCGGCGGAGGGTCTCATCCTTTTCCACTTGGCCGGCGATTTTTTTCCAGGCATGCAAGAGGGTGGAATGGGTCTTGCCGCCAAAAGCGGAAGAGAGGCGCATGAGGGAATCGTTGATCATCTCTTTGGCCAGATACATGGCAACTTGGCGCGGGAAAGCGACATCTTTGGTGCGCGATGCGCTTTTTAGGTCGCTGACGCGCACTCCGAATATCGTGGCGACGCTTTTGAGGATGTTCTCGACGGAGATTTTTTTGTGGGGAGCGTATTGGAAGAGCTCGCTCAAGGTTTTTTCGACGACTCTCTTCTGTGATATCGAGGCCCATGAGGCGGCAATAAGCGCCGAGGCGATTGATCGCTCCTTCGAGCTGGCGGACGTTATTGAAGATGTGCTCGGCGATGAAAAAGGCGACTTTTTGGGGGATGCGGAATCCCTTCTGTTCGGCTTTATGCTGCAAGATGGCGACGCGGGTTTCCAAGTCGGGAATGCCGATATGTGCGACAAGGCCCCATTCCATCCGCGCGATCATGCGCTCGGAGAGTTTGAGCTGCCCGGGGGGTTTGTCGCTTGTGATGACGATCTGTTTGCTTTGGTTGATCAGGCTTTCAAATGTGTTGCAGAATTCTTCTTCGAAATTCAGTCGGCTTTGCAAGAATTGGATATCGTCGACGAGCAGGACATCGAGAGAGCGATAAAATCGCTTCATCCTATCCATCGACTTGTTGCGCAAATTGTCGACGAGGTCGTTGATGAACCCTTCTGTCGTGATGCAATGGATGCGCAATTTTTTGTGATGCTCGCGGATATAGTGTCCGATCGCATGCAGCAAATGTGTTTTTCCTAAGCCCACGCCGCCATGGATGAAGAGGGGATTGTAGGATTTGGTGGGGCGGCTTGCCACGCCCATGGCTGCCGATTTGACGAACTGATTCGCGGGACCTTCGATGAAGTGTTGGAAAGTGTAAAAGGGATTGAGTTTGATGTCTGGCGAGTGCGGAATGTTGTGTCAGTGGAAGTTGCGGCGGCAACGGGTTCCGAGGAAGCGCCGGAGGGGGAGCGCTCTTTTTCTTGATTTCCGCGAGAATGAATGTGATCGCGGGCTCTCCGGAGGATTTTAATAGGAAGGAAAGAGCAGAGATCCTTTTTGTAATTGTCGAGGAGGTATTCCTGCACAAAGATGTTGGGCACTTCGAGACATAATCTCTTCGCCCTCGGCTTCGAGAACGCGGATCGGGCTAAACCAGTTTTCAAATTCCGTCGCCGAGCAGCGCTCTGAGATGAATTCTAAGAACTGAGACCAAGTTTCTTGCGGTGTTTTTGTCAGCATGATTTTTCGTAAGTTATGAACAATCTTTCCACAAACTTTTTTGGGGGCTTTTTGACGACGTCAAGTTAGCATCGCGTCTGAAAGGCCGCAACACATTTCTGTCTTAAGTTTTCTGGTTGGTGGGTAAATCGTTAAGCATCAAAAACGGAAAGGACGAAAAAAAAATAGAAATTGCGAAAAATTGGAAGTTATCAACAAAGGTCGAGTCGGTTAGGCGTACGCGAGGATCAGCGCTTGGGCTTGGCCGGCGATTTGCTCTTCAGGGCATTTTTCCAATGCGCGCGCTTGAGAAAGCGCTTGCCGTTTGTAGCCTAACGCAAAAAGAGCTTTTGTGCGATTGAGCAGAGTGGGAAGGTGGGTAGGCATCGAGTTTGATCGCTTTTTCAATATAATTGAGCGCCATCAGGTTGTTCCCTTTCTGAAGATAAAGGGCGCCTAGGGTTTGCAGATCATAAACGGAATCAGGGGATAAGATAGTCAAGGCCTCAAAGAAAGTGATGGCGATATCGTACTTTCCCTGCTTAATATAGGAATAGCCGACGAAGCGCAAATCTTCGAGCTCATCCTTATTCCAACCTAATATCGAAAGCCAATCAACTTGACTCATTACTTACCGCCTAGCCCTTTTGATATTGGCTTCTTCGTGAATTAATTTCAATGATAAGCTTATCGAAAAGAGCGATTGTATTAAAAAGAGAGGTAAGAACTTTTTTTTCTTTTTCTTCCTCTTCCAAAGCCCTTTTCTCTTCGTATTGCTGACGTTTGTCTTTCCCTTCCCGTTCTTCGGTAATGGTGCGCAATTTGGCGAGGATTTTCAGGGCTTGGGACTCTTTCTTGTCTTCTGACCCCATCGAGGGAATGAGCTGGAAGGTAAATAATCGCTTTCTTTGTTCGAAATAATAGGTAGGGGGGAAAAAGGAGGCCCAGGTCAGGCCTGTGGGCTGAAAGTGCAGAAGGGCTTCGACTTCACTGGGGAAAAATGGGGCGGTGACCTGATCTCCGTCTGGGCCGGGATCCCGCGCGCTTCCTTGATTAATGTTTCGTCTAGGTCCCGCTTGTCTTCAGCGTACCGTGTCGATACTTCAACCCCGAGGTTGTCGATGGTGCGTGGAGGCATGAGTACTCCTTATCAATTACAACAATAATTTTCATTTGCCATGCCTTGAGGTAATTTTTCAACTAATGTTGTTTTAGGAATTTGCCATTCCCACCATTTCCCACTTTTTCTTGCGCATCCTTTATTGGTTTGAAAGTGAGGGGTTTAAAATCGATAGGGGAGGGGTGTTAGTGGGAAAATTTGACAAAAAAGATTGCTGATTTGTGGGTGAGGTGTTAAATTGTGGGAAAAAGTGGGAATCAACCGTCTCTACGAGTTATGGGAAAGTTCTTCTTCAGTGGTTCTACATCTGCAAAGCTCGATGAAAAGGGAAGATTTGTCCTTCCTCAGCAGATGCGCTTTGGCCTCGTTGAAGAAGGAGTTTTAGAATTCAGCCTTGCTCTTGGGCTTGGCGGCTGCCTGGCGATTTACCGCCAGAGCGATATTCAGAAGATCGTCGCGAAGTTCCAATCCAAGCAGCATTTGGGCAAATACCAAAAGTTTTTCACGCTGTTCTTCTCGACGCTGCATCAAACGACCTGCGACAAGGTCGGCCGGGTGATCATCCCGCCAACTCTTGAAGAAAGCGGTGGGAATGAAGACGGAGATTGTGATTGCCGGCGTTCTTAACAAGATCGAGATCTGGCCGAAAGAGCGTTATGACTCCCAGCTCGAGGCTGTTTTAAGCGGCAAGGACGCGGAAATGAATTTGGCGAAATTGACGGAAGAAGCGTTTGCCCTGCTAGATGATGCTAAAGAGGCCGGCAGTGAGCATTCAAAATTTTTTGCAGTGGGAAGAGGGTTGCCAAATGCGCCCCATGAAGGTACTGATGCAATGATAGAAAGAGAGGTAGAATATGACAGCTCCCCATCGCTCGATCATGGTGGATGAGGTCATCTCTCATTTAAAAGATGTGAAGATCGGGATTTTTTTCGATGGCACTTTAGGAGCGGGCGGGCATGCGAAAGCCATTCTCGAAGCGCATCCCGGAGATCAAACGGTACATCGGATGCGATAAAGACCCGGAAGCTCTTGAAATTGCCAAAGAGAGACTAGCGCCCTGGGCGCACAAACTTGAGTTTGTACATGGAGATTTTAGCAAGCTCGATACTATTTAATAGATAAAAAGATTAACGCTGTCGACGGTTTTTTTTTGACCTCGGAGTGTCCTCTATGCAACTAGACAAAGATTACAAAGGTTTTAGTTTTTCCAAAGAAGGTCCTCTGGATATGCGCATGGACCCAACTGCCGATCTGACTGCAAAAGAGATCGTCAATACTTGGCCAGAAAATGGAACTTGGCCAATTATTTCGCGATTTAGGAGAAGAGCCCAGGTGGAAAAGAGCTGCAAAGGCGATCGTCGAAGCGCGCCGCAAAAAACAGATTAAGACGACCACGGAGCTTGCCCAAGTGATCTCTTCCGCTTTAAAGACGCCGCTGAAAGGGAAATGGCATCCTGCGACATTGATTTTTCAAGCGCTGCGCATGTGTGTGAACAAAGAGCTCGATGCGATTGCCGAAGGGGTTTCCAAAGCAATCCATTTGCTTTCCAAAGGAGGCAGAATTGGGGTGATGAGTTTTCATAGCCTTGAAGACAGGATCGTGAAAAACATCTTTAAAGAAGCTTCGTCGCCTCCGAAAAAAGGAACAAGCGGGCCGCTGCCGATTTTCGCCTTTTGACGAAAAAGCCGATGGTGCCGACGTTTGCAGAAATGAGGGAAAATCCTCGAGCACGAAGTGCGAAATTGCGGTTTGCGGAAAGAATGTGATGGTTATATGGAATAAGGAACTCTAATACGCATTTTGGTTTGCATCGGTGTCTGCGGGGTATTCCTCTATTCCTATGTCGATAAACAAAATGCTGTCACGCAAACGGCGTCTGGAAATTCCTGTCCTGGCCAAAGAGATCAAAGACATTAAAGAGGAAAATACCCGTTTCAATACGAGATCGAACTTTTTGAAAGTCCCGAACATCTGATGGAGCTTGCGCGTCATAGCGAATTCAGCCATTTAAAGCACCCGATGCTCAAAGAGATCGTCACGCTGCCCGAAGGACTTGGCCTTGCAAGTTTCTTCCGAAGAGAAAGAACAAAAACCGTCCACAGGGCCTAAAGTTAAATTTGCGATCGGAGCGAAACAATAAATGAATGAAACGCCTTGTTGCCTCCGAAGCTCGCAAGCGTCTAGTCTGGGTCTCTCTCTTTGTCTTTCTTTTATTCTGCCTTCTCATCGTCCAATTTTTTAAAATTCAGATCATCGAAGGGGAAAAATGGACCGCCAAGCCAAGTCCCAACATCAGCTTGTCGTGACCGAACCCTTCAAACGGGGCCTGTTTTATTCCAACACCTCGATCAAGCAGGGCCATCCTGAAATGCCGCAGGCTTTCGTCATCGATGTTCCCAAATTCCATCTATATGCCGACCCGAAGCAGTATTCCAGAAAATTTCCGCGAGGAGATCACCCAAAAGATCTGTCATTTGCTGAATATCCAAGGCGACGAGAGCAAAAAAATACGCCAGCAGTTCGAAAAGAAAAGCCGGTCGCGCAAATTGGCCTTATGGCTCGATAAAGAGCACTGCGACGTGGTGAATCAATGGTGGTTTCCCTTTGCGCGGCAAAAAAAAATCGTGCGCAATGCCCTTTTCTTCGTGCAGGACTACAAACGCTCTTATCCCTTCGGAAAGCTTCTCGGGCAAGTCCTTCACACGGTGCGCGAAGAAAAAGATGCGAAGACAAAGCAGCCGATCCCTACGGGAGGGCTGGAATTGGTCTTCGATAAAATTCTGCAAGGCAAAGAGGGCAAGCGGCTTCTTCTGCGCTCTCCAAGGCATCCTATGGAAACGGGAAAAATCCTCTCCTATCCCGAAGATGGAGCGGATGTCTATTTGACGATTAACCATTATCTGCAAGCGATTGCAGAAGAAGAAATCTGCAAAGCTGTGAAAAATGCCAATGCCAAGGGCGGCTGGGCGATCTTGATGGAGCCCAGATCAGGAGAGATTTGGGCGCTGGCGCAATATCCTTGGTTTGAGCCGGCGTCTTATCGCGATTATTTCAATGATCCTAAATTGCAAGAAAATACGAAAGTCAAGGCGATCTCTGACCCTTATGAGCCGGGTCGACGATGAAGCCATTGACCATCGCCCTTGCCTTAAAAGCCAATGTCGAATTAAAAAAACAGGGAAAAAAACCGATTTTTTCTCCTTTGGAAAAAGTGGCGACGGCGAATGGCTCTTTTCCGGGGAGGTCGAAACCGATCCACGACACGCACTGCCACGCCTATCTCAATATGTACTTGGCCTTGCAAAAATCGTCTAACATTTACATGGCCCGAATGGTGCAGCGGATCATCGATGCCTTGGGCGAGAACTGGTACCGCGACTGCTTTGCAAGAAATTTTTGGATTTGGGGTGAAAACAGGAATCGAACTGCCTTCCGAAAGTCCTTGTATGCTCCCGACTCCAGGAAAACTGCATCCCAATGGAAAGATGGAATGGTCGACGCCGACCCCCTTTTCGATCGCATTTGGCCACAATATTCTAGTCAACAGCATGCAGATGCTGCGCAGCTATGCCATCATCGCCAATGGCGGGTATGAAGTCCGGCCGACTCTTGTCCGAAAGGTCGTCCGGCAAAAAAGGGATGGCTCCGAAGAGGTCCTCCTTGACAATACGGCTCCGGAACGGATAAAAAATAACCGTCGATTACTCGAGCCCGA
Source organism: uncultured Verrucomicrobiae bacterium (assembly GCA_963698815.1). Taxonomy (GTDB): domain Bacteria; phylum Chlamydiota; class Chlamydiia; order Chlamydiales; family Rhabdochlamydiaceae; genus CAJCIW01. Next base: position 475,066 of record CAVOSF010000004.1, on the reverse strand, counting down.
AATCGTCGAAGAGGTGGTCAAGGCGATGAAATATGTGACCAAACCCGGAGGGACAGCCCCAAAAGGGGATATCAACGGCTATACGGAAGCAGGCAAGACCGCCACTTCGGAAAAAATAGTTGGGGGAACTTATTCGAAGAAGAACCACATCTCTACGTTCATTGGGTTTGCCCCTGTGAAAGATCCCTGCTTTGTGCTGCTTATCGCGATTGATGAGCCTGAATTTAAATATATCCCCGGCGTCGGAAAAAATCAGCTTGGAGGCAATTGTTGCGCTCCAGCCTTCCGCGAGATCGGCCTGCGCACACTGCAATACCTCGGCGTTGAACCCGATGACCCTCATGGATTTCCTGTGGGAGACCCGCGGCGGGATGAAAATAAGGCAGATTGGGTCAAAGAAACAAAAGCATTGAAAGAACTGTATCAGCAATGGAACGGGTAAAATTAAAAAAACTCCTTAAAAACATTCCAGTCCAATCGATCAAGGGATCCAAAGACATCGAGATTTCTGGGCTGTGCTCAAACTCAAAGTTGGTTGCCCCCGGCAATCTATTCATCGCAAAAAAAGGGCTGACGCACGATGGCGCGCGGTTCATCCCTGATGCCATTGCCGCAGGAGCCGCGGCCATCTTGACCGACCTCTACGATCCTTTTATCTCGAACGTCGTGCAGATCATCCACCCGGATGTCGCCTCTATTGAAGCGGCGATTGCAAAAGAATTTTTCGGACATCCGAGCAGCAAGTTGTTTTTGATCGGCATCACGGGGACAAACGGCAAGACGACGACCTCTTATCTTATCCGCCATCTTCTTGAGCGCAATCGAGAGCCTTGCGGACTCATCGGGACGATCGAATGGATCGTCGGCCAGCATGTCTTCCCTTCGGGCCTTACCACTCCCGATGTGCTGCAAAATTATAAACTTTTCCACGACATGGTCGCCGCTGGCTGCAAAAATTGTGTCATGGAAGTCTCTTCCCATGCGCTTGACCAAGAAAGAATCCGATCCATCGAATTCGATGTTGCTGTCTTCACAAATCTCACCCAAGACCACCTCGATTACCACAAGACGATGGAGGAATATGCAAAGGCAAAAACTAAACTTTTCTCTCAGTTGAACCCACAGGGTGAAAAACCTTTTGCCAAATGGGCGATTGTCAATGCCGATTCAGATTCTTGGATGCAAATGATCTCAGAATGCTCCGCTAATGTTTTAACCTATGGTATCAAGAAGCCAAGCGATCTTCGGGCCGATCAAATCCAGTTATCCGCCTCGGGGTTGAAATTTCAAGTGTCATATCGGGGAGAAACTCTTCCATTCTCCTCGTCCTTGATCGGCCGTTTTAATGTGTACAATCTTCTCGCTGCAATGGGAGTAGGATTGGCGCGGGGTTTTTCCTTAAAAAAGATCTTAGAAGCTTTGCGCACTTTTACCGCGGTTCCCGGGCGGCTCGAGCGTGTGCCCAATGATAAAGGAATGAATATTTTTGTCGATTACGCCCACACGGATGATGCTCTTTTCAACGTTCTGAATACCCTCAATGAATTGAAGAAAGGGCGATTGATCACCGTCTTTGGCTGCGGCGGCAACAGAGATGCGTCTAAACGCCCCAAAATGGGCGCTGTTGTCGAAGCTCTCTCCGATTTATCGATCATCACCAGCGATAATCCTCGGCACGAAGACCCCGAAGAGATTATCCGGCAGATCCTCGCGGGGTTAAAACACCCAGGCCAAGCGCAAGTCATCGTGGACCGCGAAGAGGCGATTCGCAAGGCCGTGCACATTGCTTCGCCCAATGATATTGTACTAATTGCCGGAAAAGGGCATGAAAATTATCAAATCTTCTCCCATCAAACGATTGCCTTTGATGATAGAACCGTTGCTTTGGAAGCCTGTAAAACTAAAGACCTGAGTTTTGGGTTCAGTTTATAGAAGATTGCCGTAGATTTCGAGGTGATTTTTGCAAATTTTGGCGCGTTCAATAGCTGGAGGCACCTATGGACGCGCCAAAATTTACAAAAAGCGCCCGAAAGATGCGGCAAGATGCTATGAAATGAACCCAAAACTCAGGTTAAAGAGGTCTTGTGACAAAATTCACGATTCTGTGCTTGTTTCTTTGTTCTTCCCTGTCTGCCCAAGCGATTGAAGGACTTTGGAAACGGATCAATGCTAATACCGGTAATACGCATTGCGTTATTTCCATCTATCCTTACCAAGGCAAATATTACGGGAGGATTGTCGGAACCTATGATGCGGAAGGGAAAATGAAAGAAAATCTGCATGCTCCCATCGACCGCGCCGAAAAAGTGTCGGGCAGCCCTTACTATTGCGGCATGGACTTGATTTGGGATTTGCAAAAAAAGGGGGCCAAATACCGAGGAAAAATCGTGGATCCCCGAAGCGGAAAAATTTATGATTCGGTCGTCTGGGTCAAAGATGGGAATTTGGTCATCCGCGGAGAGCTTTTTTTCGTCGGAAAAAATGAACTCTGGTATCCCGTTGAAGAGGGGGATTTTCCTTCCGATTTCAAACACCCAGACACGTCACAATTCATTCCTGTGATTCCTTTTAAGCATTCAAAAACTGAAACATACGAATTGCAGCGGTCATAAAAACCAGGCAGCTGAAAAGAATGGCAAGACAAACAAAAGTTGATGGCAGCAGGATCATCGCCGCGAAGAAAATAAAAGCTTCCGCCCTCTCCATGATTCCAGGGCTATAGTGAAAACTCTTCTGACTATCATTTGCAGTAAACATGCCAACGATGAGAAAGGAAGTGACGCAAATCATAACGCTTCCCAGCATCAAAATGACGGGAAGGGACCTAGAGGCCGGATCTACACTATATACGCCCAGTAGAATTGCAAATTCGACGACCCGATCCGAGACAATGTCCAAGGCCGCGCCTTTCGGCGAGGCCTTTGCACAGAGGCGGGCAAGAGAGCCGTCGAGGGTGTCGATAAATCCCGAAAGAATTAACAGGAACAAAGCCAAAAGAGGAAAGCCAAAAGCCAAAGCAGGAAAAATACCTACTCCAATAATTCCTCCCAAACAGGTGAGTACAATGGGATGGACTTTCTGCAACCCCTTGAAACGAAGCAAGGGGTCGATGCAAATCTGTTGATAGGTCTTACGAAGGTGTGTTTCGATCATCTTTTTGCTTTATTTTTTTAATCACGATGGGCATTAACGCAAAAATGCCGAGCAATGTCAATGCGATCTTCATTTGTGTATTGAAAATCGCATTGATGGAAAAGGGCTGATCGCTTTCAAAGATTTTTTCCAGGCCCCCGCCCGCCAAGGTAAAGACAATCGATCCCGGAGCAATGCCGATCAAGGTTGTCCAAATGAAAGTTCTTAAGTGTACTCCAAAAAATGCAGGCGCGATATTGACCAGCCAAAAAGGAAATAACGGAACAAAACGCAAGAAAAGTAAATAGCTCGCTGCGTTTTCTCGAAATCCCGCTTCCATTTTTTTTAAAAAAGGTCCGGCTTTTTCTCTTAAAAATCCAGCAAGCGCCGTGCGCGCAGCCAGAAAGATCAATATCGCGCCGCATGTGGCCGAGAAAATGACATAGATCGCGCTCAATGGAAAAGGGAAGAGATATCCTCCCAGCAGGGTAAGAAAAATCGCTCCGGGCACAGAAAGGGCGGTCAGAACAATATAAGCGAGGATATACAATAGCGGCACTGCGATAGGGTGCTCAGTGACAACTTCTTTTAAATTGTGATGATAAAATTTGAGACAATCAAACGAAAAATACCGATACCAACCCGAAAAATAAATCCCTGCCATGGCGATCAGAATAATGAGGATGGGCAAATATCTTTTCATCACTTTTTCCTCCTAAATACTCCTAACAACGTTTGCGTCAGCCAAAGGTCGGCCGCTTTTCGGATCGCCTGGTTATAAGTGGGGTAGGGATGGATTAAATCAGCGAGTTTGCGCAAGGGGATTTTGGCCCTCATGGCCAAAGCGACCTCGCCGAGCATTTCACCTGCTCTAGGACCCACAATGGTGCACCCCAAGATTTGGCTGCTCCATTTTTTAGTGATGATTCTGACAAAACCCTCTTCCCGCCCAGCAGTGATCGCGCGATCTACCGAACTAAAAGGGACGTGGTAAACGGCAATGCGATGGCTTTGTTTGGCTTGGTCTTCTGTCAGACCAACGGTTGCGATCTCTGGATCAGTGAAAGTGACCCGAGGAATGGCTTGGCAATCGATCTTTTTCTTGAAGGGAAGCAATAGTGAAGCAAGCACTGCGCGGGCTTGGTTTTCTGCCCAATGAGTAAAAAATGGACTTCCAATGATATCGCCCACAGCCCAGATATGCGATTGATTCGTGCGGCCATAGGCGTCGACGCCAATCCCTTTTTCAGAATAAGCGATGCCTGCCGCCTGCAAGTTCAAACCCTCGACGTTAGGCCGCCTTCCCACAGAGACAAGCAGCGCCTGGGCGGCGATTCTCCTGCCCTGATCAAGAAGCAGCTGAAACTGCCCATTTTGATAGAGAACTTCTTGCACACGAGTTCCCAAGACAAGGGAGATCCCTTCTTTTTCAAACATCTCCGCAATCGTGGTCTGCGTGACTTTTTCTTCGCGATTGAGCAACACTTCGTGAGAATGAATGAGAGTGACTTGAGAGCCCAGCCTTTGAAAAGCTTGGGCGAGTTCGCATCCGATCGGGCCGCCTCCCAACACGGCCAAGCTCTGCGGAATTTCTTTTAGATCAAAAATCGTCTCATTGGTCAGAAAAGGAGTTTTGTCTAGACCTTTCACAGGAGGAATAAAAGGAGAAGATCCGGCTGCAATGACAATCTGTTTGCCCCTGATTTCTTCGCCTTGGACCGTTAATGTATGCGGATCTTTAAAAGAGGCCGCTGCGGTCAATGTCTCTATACCGAGTTTTGACAGCGCCGCGGGATCCTCGTGAGAGCGCACTTCTTCGACAATACGGCGCGTACGCGTCAAGCATCCGCTCGCATCGATTGTGGGCAGTGAAAACTCTATTCCCAAGCTGCTGGCATTTTTGATCGAGTGGGCAACGTGCGCCGACGCAATCAACGATTTGCTTGGGATGCATCCGAAATTGGTGCAATCGCCGCCATAATTTCCTTTCTCGATAAGAAGGACTTTTTTTCCTGCCCGGGCAGCTCCGATCGCGATGACTAAACCAGCAGCGCCTGCACCAATGACAACAATTGGATACTGTTTCATTTTAAAAAAATTATTGACTATTGTTGCGAAGTAAACATAATGCGGAATTATGAAAACATTACTCTTATGCCTTCTTCTGCTTCATATTCCGATGGGAGGCTTTTGTCAAACAAATCAAGGAGATTGCTTGCCAGAATACCGCTTTGATGGAGAAAAGCTCACTCTCACCGAAAAAGAATGGAAAGCCCGCCTCAGCCCAGAACAATTCAAAGTGCTCCGAAAAGGGGGGACCGAACCAGCATTCCACAATGCCTATGCGGACAACAAACGGGAAGGGATTTACGAATGCGCTGGGTGCTCCCTGCCTCTTTATAGTTCAGCAGCAAAATACGATTCCGGAACGGGCTGGCCCAGTTTTTGGGAGCCGATTTGCCCCGATAACGTCTCTTATCGCGAAGACCACGGATTTTTTTCGACCCGCACCGAAGTATCATGTAGCCGTTGCGCTGGGCATTTGGGTCATGTCTTTGATGACGGTCCGCCTCCGACGGGAAAACGGTATTGCATGAACTCCGCCGCTTTAAAATTTATTCCTAAATGAGTAAGTTATTCTTTGCGCTTCTTTTCTTTTTCAACATTGTTCAAGCAGAGGACACCCAAGTGAACTCTCAAAATCGTGAAGTCGCCACTTTTGCAGGCGGATGTTTTTGGTGCGTTCAGTCCGATTTTGACAAAGTGAACGGAGTGATCTCAACGACAGCAGGTTATACAGGAGGCTCTAAGACCAATCCTACCTACGAAGAAGTTTCTTCAGGAGAAACAGGGCATGTCGAATCGGTCCAAATCGCCTATGATCCCAATAAAGTCAGTTACGAACAGCTGCTGGACTTTTATTTTCACCATATTGATCCCACACGCGACGATGGACAGTTTTGCGATTCCGGGCAGCAGTACCGCCCGGTAATTTTTTATCATAACAATGAACAAAAACAATTGGCGGAAGCGTACGAAAAAAAATTGATCGATTCCAAACAGTTTCCCCAAGTTCTCGTCCAAATCTTGCCAGCCCAAACCTTCTACCCTGCCGAAGACTATCACCAAGAGTATTATCGGAAAAATCCTATCCGCTACAAGTATTACCGCTATACTTGCGGAAGGGATAAGCGTCTCAAGCAGCTCTGGGGATCAAGCCGATAGTTTTCTTTGAACGTACACATATTAATTGAAGTGGTTTTTGTTTAAATAAATGTGTGCTTAATGATACTTTTTCTCAAACAATATACCGAAAATGATTGAATAACTCCTCCTTTCCAAAGGAGGAGTTATTCAATCATTTTCGGTATAAAACCCGAGGTAATAATATGGGCACAACCACTTTCTCTACTTCTTTAACAGTATCTACAATGACCGCAACTACAATCACAGCTGGCTTGGTGAACACCAATTCTTTGCCATTGGACACTACAATGGATACGATTCCAGAAGAGCTTCTTTATAAGATTTGTTCTTTGTTGCCGCAACTGAACGATATCGGTGCCCTTATGTCGGTTAATCAGCGTTATTACAACTGCATTTGCAATCACCGGCCTCTATGGGGTGCTATTCTGCAGAACCGTTTTCCCCATTATTATCAACCCGATCTCACTGTTGAGGATATCAAAACTCTTATCGATCTCATCAGCAAAGAGGGCAGTCTTCAGGGCCATAAAGAGAGAGTCTTCAGTTTAGAGGTGCACGACGACAAACTTTTCTCAGGTTCCAAGGATTATACCATCAAAGTTTGGGACTTAAATGATAGAGGAAAAGAGCTCTTTTCTCTGAATTTTGGTGGTTGGGCTAATTGCTTTAAAGTCCAAGGAGACAGCGTATTTTTTGCTCAAAATTCCGATATCGAAATTTGGGATATAAAGCAAAAAAAAATGGGATCAGTTCTAAAAGAAATAACATCTGTTCTAAAAGGTCATGAAGGTTGGGTCACTTGTATGCTCGTAGATGGAGATAGACTCTATTCGGGATGCGACACTGGTCAAATTAAAAGCTGGGATTTAAATCAAAGAAAAGAGCTGCACACCTTTTTCGGCCATGCCGCTAATCACTACCTTAATTGCTTGGCCATTTATAAAGGCAATCTCATTTCCGGCTCGTCAGATAATACCATCAAAGGATGGGATGTAGAGAGCGGAAAAGAGTTGTATACCCTCGCAATCCCCGAACCGTCTGAGAGTGGAGAAGAATCAGTTCCCAGATCTCGCACGGTTAAGAGAATCGCAATCCATGGAAATACTCTCTTCGCGGGAGTACCGACAGGGGCTATTGAAGTTTGGGACCTCGAGAAAAAAGAATGGCTGCAAACATTGAAGGGTCATGAAACCCCACAACTTACTTGGCTCCAAGACATGAAAGTCTATAAGGACATGCTGATTACCTGCGCAACCGATAATACGATTAAATTATGGAATGCCAAAACCCGAAAAGAACTGCTGACGCTCAAATGCAATGCTCATGTCATATGTGTCTACATGCATAAAGACATTCTCTATGCGGGGCTAGAAAACGGCCAGATGCCTATTTGGGACTTCAAGAGAGCAGCTCCTGCTCTCACAACTCCCCATTGACTCTAAAAAAGCCTGTCTCTAAAGTTGAGTTCAAGCCTAATTTCAGGATGGGTTTCGTCTGCGCGCGCTATTTTTCATTCTCAATATTTTGGCGTTCATCGTCTCATGTTCTGCTGGAAGGAGGCCTTCTAATCACGGCGTCCAGGGAAGCTATGAGGCGAGCTCGATCACGTCCACGGACGCGGTTAAAGCCTCTGATTGTGCTCGATGCGGGCCATGGGGGGACCGATGAGGGCGCCAAGGTCAGCACTTTCATGGAAAAGAAAATCGCGCTCACCACGGCGCTTCTGACTAAGAAGCATCTCGAAGAGCTTGGCTATCGCGTCATCATGACGCGCAGCCGCGATGTCTATTTGCCTTTGCAGCGGCGTGTATCGATTGCGAATAAGACCAAAGGGTCGCTGTTTGTCAGTGTGCATTTCAATTCTTCTCCGAGCGCGGAAGCGCAAGGGATCGAGATTTTTTACTACGATTCCAAAGAGATGTGGCGCACGCGGGCGTCCAAACGGCTGGCCAATTGCATTCTTTACCGGATTGTCGATCAGACGGAAGCGCTCTCACGGGGGGTCAAGCAGGGCAATTTTCATGTGATCCGAGAGACGGAGATGCCTGCAGTGCTCGTGGAAGGGGGATTCATCACCAATCGAGAAGAGAGGGGAAAATTGCGCGATAAAGCCTATCTTGACCGGTTGGCAGTCGGGATTGCGCAAGGAATCGACAAATACATGAAAATGTAAAAAATGCGTCCTCGGCGCGAGTTGAACGCGCGACCTGCCGCTTAGGAGGCGACCGCTCTATCCACCTGAGCTACGAGGACAAAGAAGGGACATTTTAGACTAGTCGTAAATCTTTGCAAATGTAAAATAACGATAATTTTATTTACGGAGAGAAGAAAATGGCGCAAGCAAATGCAGATATCGGGCTGATCGGCCTGGCCGTGATGGGACAAAATCTCGTTTTGAATATGAACGACCATGGGTTTACGGTTGCTGTTTTTAACCGCACGGTCTCCAAAGTCGATGATTTTCTGGCAGGCCCTGCCAAAAATACGCATGTGATCGGCGCCCATTCTCTCAAAGAATTTTTTCAAGCGTTGAAAAGACCGCGCAAAGTGATGTTCATGGTCAAAGCGGGAGCGCCTGTCGATGAGCTGATCGAAGAATGCCTTCCTTTTTTGGAAAAAGGGGACATCGTCATCGATGGAGGCAACAGCCATTATCCCGATACAGAGCGGCGTGTGAATGATTTGAAGGCCAAAGGGATTTTATTTATCGGCACGGGGGTTTCCGGAGGAGAAGAGGGGGCGCGCCATGGCCCTTCGATCATGCCAGGGGGCAATCCCGATGCTTGGCCTGCGATCAAACCGATCTTTCAAGCGATTTCCGCCAAAGCCAAAGAAGATGGACTGCCTTGCTGCGAATGGGTCGGCGACGGCGGAGCTGGCCATTATGTCAAAATGGTCCATAACGGGATCGAATATGGCGATATGCAGCTCATTTCGGAGGCTTATTTTTTACTTAAAAATCTGCTCGGATGCTCCATCGATGAGATGCATGCGATTTTCGATGAGTGGAACAAAGGAGTGCTCAATAGTTTTCTGATCGAGATCACTTCGCAGATTTTTACGCATCAGCGATACCGATGGCAAACCTCTGCTCGATAAAATTCTCGATGTCGCAGGACAAAAGGGAACGGGCAAATGGACGGGGATCAGCGCGCTCGACCTCGGGATTCCCGTCACGCTGATTGCAGAAGCTGTTTTTGCCCGCTGCCTTTCTGCATTAAAAGAAGAGCGGCTGCAAGCGGAAAAACTTTTTCCTGCGTCCTGCAGTCAAATTCAACGGCGATAAAAAGAAGTTCATCGAAGATATCGCGCCAAGCGCTCTACGCTTCAAAAATCATCAGCTATGCGCAAGGGTTTATGCTGATGCGCGCTGCGGCAAACGAGATGAAATGGAAGCTCAATTATGGATCGATTGCTTTGATTTGGCGAGCAGGGTGCATCATCCGCAGCCGGTTCTTGAACGATATCAAAAAAGCTTACGACCGCAAACAGGATCTTGCCAATCTTCTATTCGATGATTTCTTCCGCAGAGAGATCATGAAGGCGGAAGCCTCTTGGCGACGCGTTGTTCGCAAAGCTGCGGAACATGGGATTCCAGTGCCCTGTTTTAGCACTAGCTTGCCTTCTTTGATGGATACCGCACCGGACGGCTTCCTGCCAATTTGATCCAGGCCCAGCGCGACTTTTTCGGCGCGCATACTTATGAGCGCATCGATCAGCCGCGCGGCAAATTTTTCCATACCAATTGGACGGGAACCGGCGGGAATGTGACTTCGGGTTCTTATAATGTGTGAAGTTTACTGCCCGGAGAGCTTATTCATGATACCAGCTGCTTTGCGATTATACGGATGATAATCTAACATGAAGCGTATTGTCTCAATACACTCTGCATTCTTCTTAAGAAGAAATAGGGACTCGATTTTACTTTGTAAAGCAAATTCATTTGCGGGTTGTGTTTGAAGAACTTTCTCGCAAATTGTTAATGATTCTTCATATCTAGACAAACAAAGCAAACATTGTGCTTTATGACAAAGGGCCATAGCATTGGTAGGATCCTGGAGTATGATTGCGTTGGCATATTCGAGAGCCTGATCATATTTTTTCAATTCTATCAATTGGACCGTCAAATCCAATTGAGATCCAATGTCAGGAGCGGCCTTAGGCATCAGAGGTTGCGATGAGTGAGGAGGTAAGAGAAATTGAGGGGGAGCAGCAGCGGGATAATTTTGTCCTTGATAAGAGGGCAAAGAAAGGGAAATGGGAACTCCAGCAGGTATAGGAAGCTGATGAAAAGGCTGTCGTTTTGCCCCGGCTTCGTTGACTTTTTGTTCAAGAATCCTATTTCTTTCCCCCAGTTCAGCCAATCTGTGTTTCAACACTCTATTCTCTTCTTTGAGCAATTGCAATTTAGCCTCGAGTCGAAATATTGGATTTGGCAAGGAATTGAACGGAATTTGCATCGTTGCAAGGCGGGGCAAGGGGCTTAAATTTAATGGTGGGGATGGTTGAATGGGCGGCAGCACAATTAGCTGAGTTTGGTCTGCTCCGCGCAATTTTACGGGGGTTGATATTGGGGTTGATATTGCCATAAAAACCTCATTCGCTGGCTTTAAGAACTTCCATGAAGGCGGATTGAGGGATATTGACTTTGCCGATCTCTTTCATCCGCTTTTTCCCTTCTTTTTGCTTTTCCCAGAGTTTGCGTTTGCGGGTGATGTCGCCGCCATAGCATTTGGCGGTGACGTTTTTGGTGATGGCGCGGATCGTTTCGCGGGCGATGACTTTGCCGCCGATGGCGGCTTGGACGGGAACTTTGAACTGCTGCATCGGGATCACTTCGACGAGTTTTTCACAGATGGCGCGCCCTTTGCCTTCCGCTTTGGTGCGGTGGACGAGGCAGGAGAAGGCATCGACAGGCTCTTCATTGACGCGGATCTCGAGCTTGACGATATCGCCGATCTCATATTTTTCAAATTCGTAATCAAAAGAGCCATAGCCGCGCGTGACCGATTTTAGCTTGTCATTGAAATCGGTGATGATCTCATTCAAGGGGAAAGCGGTAGGTGAGGAGCAGCCGCTTGGCATCCATCGTTTCTGTTTTGGTCAGCTCTCCCCGTTTTTCCATGCCGAGGCTCATGATGGCGCCCAGATATTCTGCAGGGGCCATGATATGGCATTTGACCCAAGGCTCTTCGATGTATTCGATGTAGGTGGGGTCGGGATAGTGGGCGACGTTGTCGATCTTGACTGCTTTGCCATCGGTGAAGGTGATTTTATAGACGACGCTCGGCGCTGTGGTGATGATGTCGAGATTGAATTCTCGCTGCAGCCGCTCAAAGACGATCTCCAGATGCAGAAGCCCTAAAAAGCCGCAGCGGAAGCCAAAGCCGAGCGCCATGCTGCTCTCTTGTTCGACATGCAGGGCTGAATCATTGAGCTGCAATTTGACAAGCGCATCGCGCAGCATTTCGAAATCGGAGGAATCGACAGGATAAATTCCCGCAAAAACAACAGGGGAGATATTGCGGAAGCCGGGAAGCGGCTCAGGAGCAGGTTTTTTGGCTGAGGTGATCGTATCGCCGATTTTGACATCGGCGGTGTTTTTGATATTGGCCAGAATGATAGCCGACTTCTCCGGGGCGGAGGACATCGACAGGTTTTTCTGTCAGGAGAAAAAATGCCGACTTCCAGCACTTCAAAATTTTTCCCGGTGGCCATCATTTGGATCATCGTTTTTTTGCTGATCTCTCCGCTGATGATGCGGACATAGACCATGACGCCGCGGTAAGGATCGTAATGGGAATCGAAGACGAGCGCGCGGATGGTATCGTCAGGTGGAGGCTTGGGAGGAGGAACGGTAAATAAGATCTGTTCGAGAATTTCTTTAATGCCGACGCCTGTTTTTGCAGAGCAGAGAATGGCGTTGGAAGTGTCGAGGCCGATCACATCTTCGATCTGCTGTTTGACGCTCTTCGACATCGGCGGAAGGAAGATCGATTTTATTGATGACGGGAAGAATTTCCAAGCCCGCGTTCGACAGCGAGATGGACGTTGGCCAGGCTTTGCGCCTGCACGCCTTGAACGGCATCGACGACGAGAAGCGCTCCTTCGCAAGCAGCAAGGACCGCGAGACTTCATAAGTAAAATCGACGTGGCCGGGCGTATCGATGAAATTGATCTGATAGGTGTTGCCATCTTCGGCTTCGTAATACATCGTGACAGGATGGGCTTTGATCGTGATGCCGCGCTCCCGTTCCAGGTCCATCGCATCGAGGACCTGCTCCTGCATATCGCGCTTGAGCGATCGTCTGCGTCAGTTCCAGAAGCCGGTCGGCGATCGTCGATTTGCCGTGGTCGATATGGGCGATGATCGAAAAATTGCGGATAAAGCGGCAGTCGTATTTAAACATTTAGTCTCAAACATAATTACATAACTATAGAGGGTTTTCGACTTGATGGCAAGGTCAATTGAAGAAAAATCTCATCCGTTTTATATTGTTTCGATCCATTGCAGGTTCATATGACAATAAATCCAGTTTCTGCCCAACAGCGAGTGTGGGTTCTCCAAAATAACAATTGCAGCCCGTGCCGAACAGACAATAAAGTCTATGTCCTCTTCATCATTGGACGCGTTTTGCAAGCGGCAGCTATTGGGACTTCGACGGCATGCATTGGTTTTTCTTTCTTAGTCGGGCCTATTGCGCTCCTCCCTATCATTCCTGCGATCGCGTTTGGAGCATTGGGAACATGGATCGCCGGAGGTCCGCAAGAGCTCAATCAGCTCTGGCAAGCGAGCCGCCCCTTTATTGCGGGCCAGCCCGTCGGACTCTCGAATGGAGGAAATAATTGTTGGTTGAATTCGAGTTTGCAGCTCTTGGCCAATTCTCCCTCCCTGCATCGCCGGCTGCGCCAGATTCCCGAATTTTCTCAATTTCTAGATTCCTATGCGGCAGCGCGCGGCGATCATCAAAAAATGGCAAAAAATATTGACACAGATCTCTTGCGCCAATTGTTAAGTCGAGAAACTGCAGGTCAAATTTCCAGCGAACATAAGCAGGAGGATGCCGCACAACTATTCGAATATCTGTTTGAAGGCTCAAATACTCTTTTGCAATTCGATCAACAGCTTAATTCGGCGCCTTCTGCTGTGCGCCGAGAGCCAATGCTTCAACTCGATCCCGGTTCCAATCTGCAAAGCAATTTCCGGCAATTATTTAACAATTTCTTTGATTGTCGCTCAGATATCGGCCAGCGAGTCCAATTATTTTTTCAGCGTGCGCCTGACGAGTTCCTTCTCCAAATCAAGCGTTTTTATCAGCGGAACGATCCGGCCACCAACACTACTCAACTCGGGAAAATCAATGCTCAGTTTGATGTTCCTCAGCGACTTGGCATCCCTCAAAACTTCATGCGGTCGGGAGGAGAATCCCCCGAATATATTTGTGATGGGTTTATTCTCCACATCGGAGAGAACAAAGAGTCGGGACACTATATTTCCTATATCAAAGTGAAAAATACTTGGTGGTATTGTTCCGATTTTACCGTCTACGAAGTCTCTTCCACTCAAGCCCATCAGGCCATGAAAGACGGCTACATCTTTCACTTTGCCAAAGCAACTTGATATGTGAACCCCGGCCTTAAGGCCGGGGTTCACTTGTGTTGAGCATGTGAAAAGAAAAGGCCCGTTCCTAAGAACGGGCCTTTTTGCATTCGCGGAAGTGTTCCACAAAAATTAGCTTGTGGAGACTTCTTGCTGAACTTTGACCGCTTGGGCGGCTTCTGCTGCAGCAGCGGCTTTTGCTTGCTCTTCTTTCTCCGCATTGAGTTTTTGGAACTGCTTGCTGAGAGAATTGGCAGAATAGATCCACGCGAAGATGATGAAGAATAAGATTCCTGCGACATAAGGAGTGATCGCTCCGAAAGATCCGCAAGCGATGATCAATCCTTGCTGGACCAAAGAACCGCCGGATTTTCCAAGGCGCGCTCCGACGACGTCGATGGCCGCTTTTCCTTTGACTTTGGATTCTTGGTCAAGAGGAATATAAGCCATCTCTTTTGTCGGATCGAACAGAGAATACTTGGCAGATTTGCTCATGATGTTCTGCGCTGTACCGAAAATGACAGCTAACATGAGAGGCGTTGTTCCCAGCATCGCGATGAATGCTGTCAGAGAGTCTCTGAAAATGACGAAGGAGAAGAATCCGACGCCAGTGATCAGAAGGACGACAGGCGTGATCAACGCGCCTGTTTTCCATCCGAAGCGGCGGATGACGTTGCCTCCGACAAAGAGCATCATCAAGATCGTGGCTGTTCCTGTGATTGTAGAGAAATAACCCATGAAGGCATTGTAGTCATTTGGATTGGGGTATTGCAGCTTGAGCTGGCCTTTCCAGGTCACTTCAACGAGGTTGATCGCAATCCCGTAGCCGATCACGAGGATCGCCAGGCAAAGGATGTATTTAGACCGGGCCAAGATACATAAAGCTTTCTTTGAGGGACATCTTGGGTTTTTCTTTCTTGACGCGCTGTCATTTCGGCAGGATCGTAGAATCGAGTATCTGTTAAGACATTCTTATTGATCCACCAGTAGATTCCCATGATGATCAAGCCTGATAGAACGACCATGCCGACCATGTAGTTGAGAGTCACTCCCCATGCATCGACATCGGCGGGAAGTTTGCTGCGGATGTTGGAGAAGTAAATGATCGCAGGACCGGAAAAGAGCATAGCGACGTTGGCGCCAAGTCCGAATAGAGCATAGAAACGCTTGGATTCGCCGATTTTTGTGTATCGTTTGCAAATCCCCAGAAGAGAAGAGAGATCGCAACGCTGCCCCACAGTTCAGACATGATGTAGAAAAGGGCATAAGTCCAGTTTCTAACCAAGCGCAACCAAGTCCGCTAAAACCTGCAGGCAGAAAGGCTTGAAGCTGATCAGCAGCCCTGTCGGGTGCAGAAGCATCGCGGTTGGGATACAAGAACAAGAGCAAACACGGCAAAATAGGCGATGAAAAATGCAATCGTCGTGTAAAACAGCTTTTGCTTGCTGAAGATATTGCTCAATTTAGAATAGACGATCATAAAGATGATCGCGAACGGCAATACTCCCCATACTTTTAGGAAGGGAATCGCTTCAGCCCCAGAGCCGGGGCAGTGACGATCAAGAGCATCTTTTGTGTCTCTTAAGATCGTGTAGTTGAAGTTGATAAAGAAAAATAAGAAAGAACATTGGCAGGAGCTTTTTAAGCTCGAAATTATGGACGGGCCAAAAAAATGACCGCCATTTGCCAAATTCAGCTTTTTTAGTTTCAGACATTGTATTTGTTCCTCTAGACATGTTTTGTAGTGGACTTTCTTCGTGCAAATGTTCGCTCATTAAAACATTTCACCTAAATATGAAAACAGGCGAACAATTATTCCAAAAGAACCCACTTTTTTTTGAGGTTCATGATTGCATTACCTCAAGCCAAAGAATTGTAGCTGGTTTTCGTTTTTTTTCAAGGAAAATCGGTGTTATTTAATGATATACCGAAATGAATTCGAAAGTTGTTTTTGGCTTCGTCGAACAGCCACTGCATTTGAGCCCGCGTCCATCGCACAACTTATTCAAGTTGTGCTGCTTCCGCGCCGGCTTCGCCTGACTCAAATTCAGGGGCGCCTTCCGCCCGGTTCGCTTTGCTCACCTGCTTTGCACTGCGAAGGTCCACTGGACCTTCTCGTGTCTTCGCAGCCTTGCCAAACCCCCAACTTTTGAATTCATTTCGGTATAAAGAAGGGAGGTTTCTGAGAAGTGTAAATAAAGTTTTTGAAATTAAGGGGGGTTGAAGAAAGCCGCCTTTGTGTGCGATGCACATCAAAGGCGGCTCGGAGGATATTTATTTGTTGCCAGAGAGGGCGGAGATCATTTCATTAATTGGAGCTTGTTGGATAGCATTTAAGGATTCTACATAAGCATTCCAAAGTTCTGGCTCTACTCGGCCGTGGCGGATGGAAGAAATCAATTCTCTTTTGCATGTGGCAAGAGATTTTTTAGGAGCGAGGATGGAAACCATTTCTTTATCACCAGCGAGGCGGGCGATATTGAGCATTCTTTCTAATTGATTGCGGGTAAATGTGACTTGGTCGCGGCGTTTGCGGGAGCCTCGTGCAGCTCTTTGCTTAGGAGCGACGACAGAAGGTTTTTCTGTATTAATGATAAATTTTTCAATTAATGTGCCTAGTTCAGAAGGCTGTCTGTTTTTCATTTTACGCAAAGTAAAATGATGCATATAGCCGCCAGATGCCCATAGGAAGATATTTGCAGAGATCATTCTCTTTTCTTCCATTCACTTTTTTAATCGCCTTTGCAATCACATCTTCAATTTCGCGAAGATTTTTTGTTTTTGATTCCATTGTTTCCTCACGTGGGTTCATAAAATTTCCTTTCTTTAAAAATTGGTTAATTTCTTTCTTATTCCTAATTGTTTTTGGGAGGGGAGCCGTACTTAAATATGAGAGAGTTCGGACTTAAAAACATGATTACTTTTAATGTTGTTCAGTTGATTTATCTTATCCCGATTTTATTTGCAATCCTCTTTGTTCAAGTGCTCGATTATTTTTCTCTTCTAGAGGGGAATTAATTAAAACCCCTCAAAAGATATATATTGCCGAAAATAATGTTTCTTTGATTCTAGGAATAGGCCGCCTATTTTTCAATAAATTTTTAAAGAATAAATCTTTTTTCAGAAAGTTACCCTTTTCGAAAAAATTTTGGAAGAAAAAAGATTTTCATCTGTTTATACCGAAAATGACTCAAAAGTTGGTCTTTGGCTGCGTTGGCTATGCAGCACATTTTTTGTCTTCACTCGCGCCTTGTGCTTGCACAATGGTTGCTCGCTCCAGACAAAAAACTTGCGCAGCCGCCTTGCCAAATTCCCAACTTTTGAATCATTTTCGGTATACTTATTGATCGCTCTGGTGGTAAAATTTATTCTTTTTCAATGGGAAATGTGAACCCAGGCCTTAAGGCCTGGGATTATTATGGCGATTTGGGAGGGGCTTCGAACCCCTCCCAAATGTCGTTTTTTGAAATACCCGGCCCTTAAGGGCCGGGTTTCCGCCGGAGGACGGATGAAAAGCAGATTTTTCTTATACTTATGCCTTTTGTTTCTTTGGGGGTGTTCCAATTCAACACCTTCGGCGGTGGATCCTTGGGCCGAACAAAATGGTAAATTGAAAGTGCTCTCAACAACGGCGATGATCGATGATGTTGTCGGACAGATCGGGAAAGAGCGGATTGACCATCTACCGTTAATTACGGGTGAGATCGACCCGCATAGTTACGAACTGGTCAAAGGCGATGATGAAAAACTTTCGATGGCAACGTTGATCTTTTTCAACGGCCTTGGATTGGAACATGGGGCGAGTCTGCGCTATCAGATCGAACGCCATCCTAATTCAGTGGGCGTGGGGAATGTCATTTTAGAAAAGCAGCCAGGGCTCGTTCTCCATTCCGACAGGGAAGTCGATCCTCATATCTGGATGGATATCTCCTTATGGAGCCAAATCATTGCGCCGATCGTCGAGGCGCTTTCGCTAGCCGATCCTGAAGGGCGGGATTTTTATCGCACCAATGGCGAGGAGCTGCAAAAAAAAATGCTGCAAGAACATTGCCGCATTCATGATAGTCTTCAAGGCATCGTCCAAGATAAGCGATTTCTTGTTACCAGCCATGATGCCTTTAACTATTTTACACGGGCCTATCTCGCCTCTCCCGATGAAACAGGGCGGAGCGAATGGCAAAAAAGATGCGCAGCTCCCGAAGGCCTTTCTCCGGACGGGCAGCTCAGCGCTTCGGATATTCAGAAAATTGTTGATCATCTCATTGCCTACCGGATTGAAATTGTCTTCCCTGAATCCAATATCAGCCGCGATTCTTTGAAAAAAATCGTACACGCCTGTGCGCAAAAAGGTCTAAAGGTCAAAATAGCTGAAGAATCGCTCTACGGTGATGCAATGAGTGCGGGCAGCAGCGACGCAAAGACTTATCTCAACATGATTGGACACAATGCCCATGTCTTGATCGAAGCTTGGAATGGAAAATGCAAGAAAGAAAACCAGCCATAAAAATAGAACAGTTGAGCGTCAATTACGATAAGACTCCAGTGCTGTGGGATATCCATTGCAGCATTCCAGAAGGAAAATTGGTCGGCATCATCGGACCCAATGGCGCAGGAAAAAGCACGCTGCTAAAATCGTTGCTTGGAATGGCCCATCCTCTTTCGGGGCGGATCGAATTCTTTGGACAGCCTTACAAAAAAGTGCGCCATCGAGTAGCTTATGTCCCACAACGCTCTTCGGTCGATTGGGAATTCCCAATTACGGCTTTTGAAGTGGTTTTGATGGGGCGATATAGGAAGATGGGGCTTTTCAAATGGCCAACGGCAGCAGACAAAGAAGCCGCGCGGCATGCGCTCGATCTGGTGGGAATGCTTACGTTTGCCCAAAGACAGATCGGTCAGCTTTCCGGGGGCCAACAGCAGCGTTTGTTCATTGCACGGGCGCTCTTGCAGGATGCCGATCTCTACTTGATGGACGAACCGTTTGCTGGAGTCGACATGGCGACGGAGAAATCGATCATCGCTCTCATGGACAAATTAAAAGTGCAAGGGAAGACATTGCTTGTCGTCCATCATGATCTGGCAACGGTCGACAACTATTTTGATTGGATCGTGATGCTCAATACCTGCCTGATTGCATGCGGCCCCGTTTCCGAGGTTTTTAACCCAGAGACGGTCATTCGCACCTACGGAAGGGGAAGCGCATTGCTCGATGAAGCCGCCAAACTCACGCAGAATAAAACGTCTGGGATTAAAAACTGATGTTTTCTTCTCTTTGGCAATATTTTACCGATCCCGTTCTTCAAGCGCCAACGATCGGCAGCATGTTAATGTGCCTCTCGTCGGGGCTTGTGGGAGTCATCGTTTTTCTACGCAAACGCTCTTTGCTTGGCGAGGCGCTTTCCCATGCAGCCTATCCAGGCGTCGTCATCAGTATTTCATTGATGGCGGTCTTTTTTCCTCTCTCTTCCGATTTTACCGCTATCGCGATTTTGATCGGGGCGTTCATCACTTCTTTTTTAGGCTTGTGGACGATTGAAAAGATGCAGTCCCGATTTCGTGTTAAAGACGATGCCGCGCTCTGCTTTGTCCTCTCCGTCTTTTTCGGCGCCGGCGTTCTGATTGCGAGCCGAGTCCAATTTACTCATGCATTGTGGTACAAGACGATTCAAATTTTTTTATACGGTCAAGCAGCGACGATGACCGATGTGCATGTTTTCATCTATGTATTTCTTGCACTCATTGTCGCGTGCCTATTGTTTCTTCTGTACAGGCAGATTGAGATGGTGGTCTTCGATCGCGATTATTCTAAAACAGTCGGCATCCCAATCCGCATTATCGACAATGTGCTATTCGTTCTGCTTGTCTTAGCGATTGTGATCGGCATTAGAAGCGTCGGCGTCGTTTTAATGTCAGGCATGTTAATCGCCCCTGCCGTCGCCGCGCGATGGTTAAGCCATCGCTTATGGGCCGTGTTTTTACTTGCCGGGGCCTTTGGGGCGTTGAGCGGTTTTCTAGGCAATTATTTTTCCGTCGAAATTCCCCAGTGGGGCAAATGGAAATTCTCTCTTCCCACAGGGCCGATGATCCTGCTCTCTGCTTCGGCAATCTGTTTCTTAACTCTTTTATTTGCCCCTAAAAATGGGCTCGTCAGTCGCTTGATCCGCATCCTTCGATTTAGAAAACAGTGCATGGGAGAAAATTTATTGAAATTTCTTTGGCGCCATGGACCGGAGGCTGCAGTAGGATGGAGTGAACTCAAAAAATGGCAGGCGCTTTCCTTTCTTCAAATGCGGCTTCTCTTATGGCGGTTGAAGCGGCAAGGATGGATTGAAATAGAAAGCTACCATGCTCTTCGGCTCACAAAAGACGGTTATTTGCGCGCCGCGCATATCGTCAGGTTACACCGACTATGGGAAGCCTATCTCGTTTTCTTGGGGCAGGGGGCAGAAAAAGTCCATCGAAGCGCGGAAGAGATGGAGCACATCATTACGCCCGAACTCGAAAGAGAATTGTCGGAACTGCTTGGTGATCCTAAACAGGATCCGCATGCACAGCCGATCCCTCCCAAGGAGCTGAAGTTATGAGACTATCTCACTATTCAAAATATTTGCTTTTTGTGCCTTTTTTGCCATATTTCGAAACCGCTTCTTGGCCTATGTATTCAAATATGTCCTGCGAAGCGGTTTCAAAATCTGACAAAAAATCCAACAAAAATCAAACGTTTGAATAGTGAGATAGTCTCATGAATCCCTACTACGGCAAAGATTTTATCCAATTCCTTATCCTGTTTTTTCAACGCATGGGCGAACTCTGCATGGGGAAAATCGGCATCGGCGATTTGGCCTCCGACGAAGTTCAAATACTCGTCCTGTCTTTAGTTGCTTGCTGCTGTGCGCTGATCGGGACTTTTTTGGTTTTAAAAAAAATGACGATGCTTGCCAATTCTCTTTCGCATACGGTCTTACTTGGCATCATCATTGCTTATTTGATCTTGCTCCCATGGCTTCCTGAAAGCCCTGTTCATGCGCACGGCTTGGAGATCGAAGCGCTTCTCATCGCTTCTTTGATTACAGGGTTGATTACGACTCTTTTGACGCAATTGCTGACAAATGTCCTCAAGCTTCAAGAAGACGCCAGCACGGGCCTTGTCTTTACCACATTATTTGCGCTGGGGATCGTCCTCGTCACTGCGTTCACGCGCAATAGCCATTTTGGCACAGAGGCGATCATGGGCAACGTCGACGCTCTGCACCTGCATGACTTAAAATTGATCTTCTGGATCGGTCTATTCGATTTCGCGGTGGTTTTTTTCTTTTTTAAAGAGTTCAAGACGATCACTTTTGATGGGGCCTTTGCGGATGCGCAAGGGATTCCAAAATCTTTTTTTAACTATTTGCTCATGGTCCTGACATCGGCAACAGTGATTGGGTCTTTTCGGGCTGTCGGCGTTCTCCTCGTTCTCGCTTTTTTAGTTGGCCCTGTGCTCACGGCCCGCCTCTTTACCCATCGGCTTAAAACCTTGATTCTGCTTGCGATGGGGATTGGCGTTTTAGCCTCGCTGTGTAGCGTCGCCCTTTCGCGGCATCTGCTTTCGGTCCATCATCTTCCTCTCTCGACGTCGGGCCTCTCGGCCACCATCCTGGGATTGATCTATTTTGGAAGCCTGCTGGTTTTCGGAATTAGACGGTTGACGTTCAGGAGTCATCAATGATACACTGTATACCGAAAATGATTCAAAAGTTGGGAATTTGGCAAGGCGGCTGCGCAAATTTTTTGTCTGGAGCGAGCGACCATTGTGCAAGCACAAGGCGCGAGTGAAGACAAAAAATGTGCCGCATAGCCAACGCAGCCAAAAACCAACTTTTGAGTCATTTTCGGTATAGGTTTTAAAAAATTTAAACTATGATCATCAGCATTCTTTACGTGATCCTGGCAGCTTTCGGTCTAGGGTTTCTCATCTTCATTCACGAGCTTGGCCATTTTTGGATGGCGCGAAGAGAAGGGATGACCGTCGAAGCTTTTTCTATCGGATTCGGCAAGCCGATTTACAGTTGGGAAAAAAACGGCGTCAAATGGCAATTTTGCTGGCTGCCTTTCGGCGGATTTGTCCGTATTGCGGGCATGGAAAAAAAAGGCGCGCTGGAACCTTACCAAATTCCTGATGGATTTTATGGAAAGAAGCCTTGGGCGAGAATCAAAGTGGCGCTCATGGGTCCGATCGTCAATATCGTTTTTGCTTTTTTTGCCTTTTGCCTGTTATGGGTCTTTGGCGGCCGCCCCAAACCGTTTTCCGAATACACGCATTTAATCGGCTGGGTCGATCCCTGCTCTGAAATTTATCAAATCGGCGTGCGTCCAGGAGATGAGATTACTCGGCTGAACAATAAGCCTTTCCGCAATTTTCAAGATTTTATCTATGCCGCCATTTTTGACGGCACTTCCACTCAGATCAGCGGCCAGGAGATCGATTACTTCACTAAAGAAAAATCGGCTTTCCAATACCAGTTCCCGATTTCCAAAGACGCTTCGATCGCCGAATACATCCGCACCGTTTATAGCACGCTGCAGCCCGCCGCTTATTTGATCTATCAAGGCAACAAGAGCCTTCCTCTGGACAGCTCTCCCATGAAAGAGAGCGGCATACAAGATGGAGACCGGATTCTTTGGGCGGATGGAAAATTGCTGTTTTCTGTGCAAGAATTGATTGAAACGATCAATGAGCCCAAAGCACTCTTGACCATTCAAAGAGGGGACCACACATTTTTAGCGCGCGTTCCACGGTTGAAAATTTCCGATCTCCGCTTAAGCGCGGTTCGGAAAGCTGAGCTCGAAGATTGGCTGCACGAAGCCAAAATCAAAGGAAAATCGTCCGATTTTTTCTTCATTCCCTACAATCTTACCTATGATTGCCACATTGAAAATTCTGTTTCCTTTCTAAATGGCGAAACGATCGAACAGCAGCCGATGGGCGAAGCGCGTTCACCGTTAGAAATCCCCTTGCAGCCAGGGGACCAAGTGATCGCTGTCGACGGCCTTTCTGTCTCTTCTGCCTATGATTTAATCACTCTATTGCAGACGCGGCATATCCAAATGATCGTCAATCAAGAGAGCCCCAATATCTCGCCGGTCTCTTGGAAAGAAGCCGATCAAGCTTTTGTTTCCGCAATTGATTGGGAAGATCTAGGAAAAATGATCCAATCGATCGGGACCAAAGAACCGATGAAGCAGCTTCAAACTCTTAAGCTGCTCAATCCCGTTTCTCCAAAACCGATGAGCCAATTGGCGATCCCCGAAGAAAAACGGGAACAAATGGAAGCTGCTATCGCTGCCCAACGCAAAGAGATTGAAGAGATCAAAGATCCCAAACAAAAAGCCCAAGCTGAACGGATGTTCGAGGCGGGACAAAACCAAGTCAAACTCGGCATCCTTCCTGTGAACCGCACAGTGATCTATAACCCTTCTCCCTTTGTCTTGTTTCATAATGTCTTTCAAGAAACGAGGAAGACCATCGTCGCTTTATTTACCGGCAATGTCAGCCCAAAATATATGACCGGGCCGGTCGGTATCGTCCACGTGATGCAGCAAAGCTGGGGCTATGGATTCAAAGAAGCCCTTTTCTGGCTCGGCATGATCAGCCTCAATCTCGGCGTCTTGAACCTTCTCCCCATCCCCGTTCTCGACGGCGGCCATATCTGCTTCTCGCTCTGGGAATGGATCTCCAAGAAGCCGATCAAAGCCAAAATGATGGAACGGCTCATCATCCCGTTCATCGTCCTCCTCGTCGCCCTCTTCATCTACATGACCTATAACGACCTCATGCGTTTGTTTTCCGGATTTTTTAAATAACTTGTTTCACTACCGTAAAATGCTTCAACGACGCATAATATCTGCAAAAATGGGAAAACTATGTTTGAGATATTCAATCAATTGCGTTCTGAGTTAACGGGTACTCCTCTTCAATCTACTCCTGCAAGCATCGAAGAAAGAAAACAAGTCGTTGAAGAGGTCGTTAATCGGCTCTATAAATCTGCTGTGCCTCAAGGGGACAAAGTTACGGTCGACTATGACAAATCGATTGACCATACAAAATTTTGTGTTCCCAAGCCCAATCAAATGCATGTTCCTCTTTTATCGTTGATCGATTCTGCTGAAATTCCACCGGAATTTAGAGTGACAGATATTGACGACCCGCGTCTTAAAGAGAAGCAATTTATAAAAAAATATTCAGAGTGGGTCTATGACAAATTGGCTATGCCGAGAGGCGAGAAACTCTCTGATGAGGTCGGCTTGAAGGGCAATAAGTTGCTTTTTGAAAATAGATCCTTGGCAAAAGACGCGATCAAATTCGCATTGCTGCACGAGTTAGGTCACGTCTATCACGATGATATGGGGAAAATGACGCAGATGCTGCCCATTATCCAAAATATTATCTCCTGCTTAATCCCTATCGGTGCGACGATTGGCCTATGCTCGGTACTCCCAGGCCTGCTTTTAGTGGTTGTGATCCCTGTTTCGATCCCTTTTATTTTTGTAGCCTCCTGTGTCAATCGAATTTTTATAGGTTTATTGATACGTCGGTTTTATGTACTGCCATTTGAAAAGCGCGCGGATGATTTTGCGGTTAAACATGGCCCTGACACATTAGATGGTTTTATTCACATGTGCAAAGTCTGGCAGCAGATTAACAAAATGAGTTATGAATCCGCGAAAGAAGATTATGACCTGGTTTTAAAGGCTCTTGAGCCAGCAAAGGATACATGTTTTGGGCGCTGTTTAATCAACGCTGTGACATGGTTAATAGAAAATTCGCCTTTAAAATTTGGGGAGAATGAATATTCTCTCACCAAGTCCCATCCTCTGATCAAGGAAAGGATCGCTCATCTTGAGTCGATGCAACAACGAAACTCACCGCCCCTTCTCCAAGTTGTCAGGGCTTAGAGTCCCTCTCTAATAGCTTGATCATTTGCAAGAGGATATTGGCTCCTGGTTCGCAGACAGGAGGGCGTGCGAGGTTAGGTTCGCAAATGCCGAGCACGCAGCGCGGGTTTTCTTTGAAAGTATTGCTTCCGTAATTGGGGATGGGAGGCTCGCGATGGGCATGCCAAATATGCCAATAGAGTTTTTCCCTCAGTTCATTGCGGATTTCCAGACGCTCAAAAGCTTTGAAGAGCTGATAGTTTGAAATTTCCTGAAGGGGGCGCAGCATAAGTTCGTGCAAAGCTTGAAGTTGTTCTTTCTCGTAAGCGTATTCAAGTTTTGCGACTCTGAGGCGATGGGATTCGATCAATTGTTCCAGAATGTTTTTGCCCCATGGATTTAGGATTGATTCTGCAGATTCTGTCAGGATTTGTTTGAGATCGCCATTCTCTATCACATGCCTTCCATACGCGTTCTTGTATTCCTCTTTGTTGACGTGGTTTGGGCCGAATTTTTTCAAATGGGATTGATAGACAAGCCCATGGAGAGAATTTTTGAGCCCATCGGGCAATGCGATTAACGCTTTGCGTAATAATTCATTCGAAATTGCTGAGGATTTCGCTTTTTCTAGGAGTTCTCGCAATGAAGCTACTTTATGTTTCTCCTCGGCAATTTCCCGTTTCCTTCTCTGTACATTGAGCATTTGCTCGACCAAATTATGTCCTAAAGAAGAGATGAGCCAGGGATGCCGAATCTCTTGCAGCTTTCCAGGATTGTTGCTGAGTATTGCAGAGCCATAATCGGGAACATCCGGTGTTTTATCGTTCAGCCAAATCGCATGTTGGAATGTCTTGGCCACTTCAGGGGCAGTCTTTTCCAATTCTTTCAAGGAGGTGCTGAGATTGGCAGAAGGAGTATTCAATGATTCAATCAGTTTGAGTGTCTGTTCATGCTGGGGTTCTGTTTGAGAATTGAGAGGCGTTGGAATTACGGGTACGGGAGAGGGAGCGGCTGTTTGTTGGTGGACGGCGGAAACCCGCGTGTAATGGTGCATGTAACAAGTGTAGTAGGTTCCCCACTGTCCGAAGAGGATTTGATCGATCTCTTGTTCGCTGACAAAACGGACAGCTCCATCATTGGCTTCGATCCATTGGCCGTTGATTTTTCTGTAAGCAATGTAGTGGCCGCCGCCGAAGCCCCCGCTATGCACATTAAAAGTATCGAGTTCATAAACGACAGGGGTATTTGCTTGCGTGGCCTCTGCAGGCAGTACCAGTCTTTGTTGGACCGCGAGGGGAGTCGCAATTTTATAGCCCTCTCCCGCCATGTTGGCGCCGAACCGTTTCACGGTCAGCAATAGCTCATCCGGAACATTGACAAATTGCCTGCTTTCGCCGATCAATTCGAATTGCTGGACGTTGCCATTTGGGAGCAAATAGGTAGCGGCATCATTGCCCTGTACTTGAGTGCTGCGGAAGTATTCAGAAATCAGCTCGGAAAAAGAAAGATGGCCTTTGTTTTGCAAATCTAAGAGGATTTGATAATCGTGATTGGTCGTAGAAGAGACATTGCCATTCGACAAACGAGAGTAATCATTTCTAACGGCGGGTTGCTCCTGGCCGATCGGGCGGTAAAACCGTTTTGTCTCTAAAAGAGAATAGGGTCCATTTAAATGCCCTGTTTGGCGCATAATGTCTTCGTAGCGCCCCATGAGCCTTAGCATCCCTTCCGAAGCATCTTCTTGGCAGGAGGATTGCTGAGAAAAAACCTCGTGAGTGGTCACCGGGTTGCGATAGCCAAAAAAATGATGAAAGGCGAGGCGGACATCTTGAGAAACAGAGCTCGGAACAGCTGTTCTATGCATTAATGCGGTATCATAAGCATTCAATGCATTCAACAAGGCTTGCCCATGAATTTGGTTTTGCTGATTTGAATAGTCATGAACATAGTGATTGGCGACTGTCTCGTAGGCGCGTCTGAAGCTAGGCATGGAGAGAAGCATGGAAAGCAGAGAATTCGCCCAGCAATTGGCGGATAAATTTTCAAAGCCGACAGCAAGGTCAGAGGCGGAAGTGTGCACTTGTTGGGCTGAAGAAGTAGGGAAGTAAATAGGAGTGACCGATTTGCCGGAAGAGATTAAACTTTCATGGCGGGCAATCATCACTGCGAGCTTGTCTTGCACTTCAAGCTTTGTTTTTTTCACATCGATAGTGGGCTCTATGAACCATCCAAAGATCTTGACCGGCGCTTGATCTAAACTGTAATTGATTTGATCCTGTAGTTGGATCATTCTTTCCACGGTTTTCTGAAGTTGTGTGGGGTCGCTATTGTTAATATTTGTATTATAGATGGCGTCAAATTCTGTTTTATTATGGCTAATATGAGAATAGCTGACTTGTTTTGACATGTTTAAACCCAGAATTAATTTTTATGAATATTATAATCTATTTATTTAATAATTTCTATAAAGTTATTATTTTATTTTTTTATCCGTCCTCCGGCGGAAAACCGGCCCTTAAGGGCCGGGTATTTCAAAAAACGACATTTGGGAGGGGTTCGAAGCCCCTCCCAAATCGCCATAATAATCCCCGGCCTTTAAGGCCGGGGTTCACTAACTTGTGGGTATTATACCGCGCGCAGGAAGGTTTTGTGAATTTGGACTCAGCGAGGCAAAGCACAATCGAAGCTTGCGGTCCGAATGACGAAGCCATAGTGAAAACTATGGCTGAGGAAGAGGATCGATTGGGCAAAGCCGCAGCCAGTCCAAATTCACTAAACCTGACGGAGCGCGGTATAGATCAAATTCACTGGTTGAAGTCTTCACTGATTGAGTCGAGGAAGGTCCAGTCGCTCGAATCAAGAATGCTGTTCTTACCATCATTTACCTCGTCAGGTTCAAAACCATTAAACTCTTGAAATAATTCTGACGGCGAAAAAAGGGCCGAGGAGCTGTCATTTTGGTTCGTTTCAGCAAAGGCATTGGAACCGACTGGACTATTAAATTCCTCGGGCATGACAGTCGTTTCGGGTGAAATGATGGATTCTTGGGGCAAGGTTACCGATGCATTGAAAGCCACCACCGGTGTTTGGAGTTCCTGGAAGGAACCTTGATTCACATTCAGGGGAATCTGTTGATCATCAGCTTGGGTTCGTCGTTTTTTTGAGCGCAATGTGGCAGGATCCTCCGATGATGTTGTTGATTTTCGTTTTTTTCCTCTGGATTTTCGTTTTTTTCCTCTGGCATGAGTAGGAAGATCCGACAATTGTTTGAATGCATCTTCGAATGCATCTTTCGACAATTGTTTGAATGCATCTTCTGCTTCTTGGGTTGCAGAGGACAAGTAAGATGCAAAACCAAACGGATTTGTTTTTAAGTGGGCATTCAAAACTTTTGCTTCTTGAACAGTGACAAAATTTCTTTTTCCATATTTAATTGCGCGCATTAAAGTTCGAATCTTATTGTGTCGGTTGCCTCCTTCTAAAACAGATTCTAACTCCTTCACTTGACCCTGATGAATGGAGTATTTTTGCACAGCTTCTTCATTGATCTTGAAGATTTCATCCCCTGAAATTTTATTAATCAGAATGGCATTTTTTAATGATATTGTTTTTGTGTCCTTACGAAATCGAAAAAAGTTTTTTTCAAAGACTCTATAAAGCGAATAATCATTCTTAGATCTTTCCATTGATTTTTTTGGATGCTTAGCCTCAATTCTAATGTCCGTTAATTTTTTTAGATGCTCAGGCTCAAATTTAATGAGAGCCTCTAATTTTTTTGTTGTTTCAATTGGTTCATCATTGCCCAAATTAAGAATTCGTTCCAAATCAAATACGCCTGTATTCTGTGTGTTAGCCCCTAAGTTGTGTTGTCGAAAGTATTCATTATATTCTTCTGCATGTTTTGTCTGGACTGAGTCTGTGTAGAGTTTTAAGTACCAGAAGTTTTCTTCGTTTACACCTATTCTTTCGAGTAATGGTGTTATCATGCTAGCGGATATCGGTTTTAATCGTTCGCGAATGATGGGATCCACTGTAAAATAGACAACCTTAACCTTTGGTAACGTGGTTGGAATTATCGGTTCTGGGACATTAGCATTGATCATTTTAGCATCCTCGAGAGACATAATTTTTTGTGACCCGTTAAAAACTTGATGCAGCGATTTTCCTGCCCATTGTTGGACTTTTGTTACTCCATGGGACTTAAGTTTTTTTAGGGTTTCATCATCGATCTCAATCCATATTGTTTTAGCATAGGAAAAGGTCGCTGAGGCGTCTCTTTCCGTTTGGCCTTGTACTTCAAGGGGCGGCTGCAGTACTTCTTGAACCTGTTGTGGATTCGGAACGGCTGTCATAGTTTGGCTCGGAGCTGAGTACTCCTGATTTAAGTAATAATCCTGGGTCGGGTAAGCTACAGCAAGCTGTTGTGGATTTGGAACGTTTGTCACAGTTTGGCTTGGAGCTGAGTACTCCTGATTTAAGTAATAATCCTGGGTCGAGTAAGCTACAGCAAGCTGATGTGGATTTGGAACGGCTGTCACAGTTTGGCTTGGAGCTGGGTACTCCTGATTTAAGTAATAATCCTGGGTTGAGTAAGCTACAGCAACCTGTTGTGGATTCGGAACGTTTGTCACAGTTTGGGTTGGAACTGGGTACTCCTGATTTAAGTAATAATCCTGGGTCGAGTAAGCTACAGCAAGCTGATGTGGATTTGGAAGAACGGCTGTCACAGTTTGGCTTGGAGCCGAGACCGGTGGTTGATATTCATGAAATTCCCAGAGATCAGTACCCCGTTTCTTGCGTGGCGAGGCTGTTGGAGTTTGGGCTGGAGCCGAGTCCCATTGATTAAAATTAATTGTAGTACTCATAATATCCCATTTAGTTTTTAAATTACATTAATTATAATAAAACCTATGGATTAATAACATTATTTATTATATGTATGTAGTTATTATTTTAATGTTTATGTTATTGACCACTGGCGCTCAAGGGTTTGCTTTGACTTTGGACGAGAAGATTGGCCAGCTCTTTATCATCCCCGCTTGCCAGCTGAGAGGGGAGGACCATTTTGAAGATCTTAAGAGGCTGATTCAAGAACAAAAGATCGGCGGAATCATTCTAAAACAGGGGACCGCGGAAGGACAAAGAAACCTCATTCAACAGCTTCAGGGGCTTTCCTCTTTACCACTTCTCTGTGTCCAAGACGGGGAGTGGGGAGTCGGCATGCGCCTCAACGATGTTATTCAATTCCCTCGCAATTTAACCTTAGGCGCTGTACAAGACCTTGCTTTGCTGTACCAACTCGGCGGGGAAATTGGGAGGCAATGCCGCCTAGTCGGGGTCCATCTCAACTTAGCTCCCGTCTGCGATGTGAATTGCAATCCACAAAATCCGATCATCCACACACGATCATTTGGAGAGGACCCTCTTCAAGTTGCGCTGCGCAGCCAGTGTGTGATGGCCGGAATGCAGTCCATGGGCGTGTTCGCTTGCGCCAAGCATTTCCCAGGGCATGGCGATACTATTACCG
This sequence comes from uncultured Verrucomicrobiae bacterium, assembly GCA_963698815.1. Lineage (GTDB taxonomy): Bacteria > Chlamydiota > Chlamydiia > Chlamydiales > Rhabdochlamydiaceae > CAJCIW01. The sequence continues at coordinate 444,683 of CAVOSF010000004.1, read as the reverse complement.
ACTCGCATGTCGATCTGCCAGTGATCAAGCACGATCTGCAGCGGTTGCAAACTGTCGAGCTCTTTCCTTTTCGGCATTTGATTCAAAATGGGGTGAAAGCGGTCATGTCTGCCCATTTATGTGTGGAGGGGATTGTAGAGGAATCTTTGTTGCCCGCAACTTTTTCGCGGCGATTATTGACAGATCTGTTGCAGGGGGAATTAGGATTTAGAGGTCTGATCATTACCGACGCATTGAATATGAAGGCATTGACCAAGCGTTATTCTCCCGAGCAAATTGCCATTAAATCGTTGCTTGCTGGGCACGATTTGCTGCTGTATGGAGATCATATCGCTCCCAACATCGATCAGATCTTGCGCAACGATGTCCCTAAAGCGATTGCTGCAATCAAGGCTGCAGTAGAAAGTGGAAAAATCTCCGAGTCTCTCATTGATGCCAAAGTCGACAAAATTCTAAAGGTCAAAGGGGAGATCCAGGAGATAGAGGACGTTGAGAATGTGATTGAAAAGATCAACTCTCCCGAAGCTTATGCCTTGAAACAAAGATTATTCGAGGAGGCCCTCACTGTTGTACGCAATGAAGGTGTATTGCCCTTGCGAGAACAGAAAATCGCATTGATCGAGTGGGAAGAAACCTCTGCATTTGCAAACAAACTCGGTGCGGACCGTTTTCCATTCAACGATCCAGAACTCTTTGAAAAAGTAAAAGAGTACACTTGTTTGGTCTTGTCTTTGTCAAAAATTGAAACAAGTGAGGAACAGACTTTACTACGGCTTTCTCATTGCGGGATCCCCACTGTTGCGGTTATATTCGGCAGCCCTTACACTCTTTCTAAAATCCCTCTTTTCGACGCCATTGTTGTGGCATATGAAAACCAAACTGAAGCTCAAGAAGCCGCAGCAGATGTCCTATTGGGAAAGCTTTCTCCGAAGGGAAAACTTCCTGTGAGTGTTGCAAATTGATTATAAATAAAAAAACACCCTCTGATTTCTCAGAGGGTGTTTCTGTTTGAAGGGTTTACTTCTTCTCGTCGTCGAGGATTTCGACCTCAGCTTCTTCGATGTCGTCCTTGCCGCCTTTCTTGCCTTGAGGGCCGCCAGGAGGAGGGGTTTGCGCGTGGCCTTCAGCGCCGCCGGCGCCCGCCCGCTGCATCGCCTCGCCGATCTTTTGCATGCTCGTATTGAGCTCATCGGAGGCTGCTTTGATCTCTGCTGGATTGTTTTGCTCTAGCGCTTTTTTCAGGGCGTCGATTTTTCCTTGAACTTCATCGACAACATCTTTAGGGAGTTTGTCTTTGTATTCATTGAGGGCCTTTTGAGCGCGGAAAGCAAGGGAGTCTGCCTCGTTGCGCGTTTCGATCTCTTCTTTGCGTTTTTTATCCTCTTCTTGCGTGCTCTTCGGCATCGCTCAGCATCCGCTTGATCTCAGACTTCGGTGAGTCCGGATTTCGCTTCGATGCGGATCTTCTGCTGTTTTCCGCTTTGCATATCTTTAGCGGAAACGTGCAAGATTCCGTCGGCGTCGATGTCGAAGGAAACTTCGATTTGCGGCATGCCGCGGGGAGCGGGAGGAATATCGGTCAGATCAAAGCGGCCGATCTCTTTATTGTCTTTGGCCATTTTGCGCTCGCCTTGGAGGACGACGATTGTTACCGCAGGCTGGTTGTCTGCCGCTGTGGAGAAGACCTGTTTTTTCTGCGTCGGGATCGTCGTATTGCGCTCGACGATCGGCGTCAGCACGCCGCCCAATGTTTCGATGCCGAGTGTCAGCGGGATGACGTCGAGCAGAAGAACGTCTTTAACATCTCCTGTGAGGACAGCGCCTTGGATGGCGGCGCCGACGGCGACAACTTCATCAGGGTTGACCCCTTTATGTGGTTCCCTGTCCGAAGATCTCCTTCACTTTCTTTTCCACCGCAGGCATGCGGCTCATACCGCCGACGAGGATGACCTCATCGATTTGATCTTTGGTCAAGCCGGCATCTTTGAGCGCTTTGAGGCAAGGCTCTACTGTCCTTTCGATCAAGTCGTGGACGAGGCTTTCGAGTTTAGCGCGGGATAGGGCTAAAGCGAGATGTTTAGGGCCGGTTGCGTCCATCGTGATGAACGGCTGATTGATCTCTGTCGTTTGCGTTCCCGAGAGCTCGATCTTGGCTTTTTCCGCAGCATCGCGCAGACGTTGCAGGGCCATCTTGTCTTTGCTCAAATCGAGGCCGTGCTCTTTTTTGAATTCATCCAGCATCCAATGCAAGATCGCATTATCGAAGTCGTCGCCGCCGAGATGGGTATCTCCATTCGTGGAGAGAACTTCGAAGACGCCGTCGCCGATTTCGAGGATCGAGATATCAAATGTTCCGCCGCCAAGGTCGAAGACAGCGATCTTTTTATCGTGCTGTTTATCGAGGCCGTAAGCGAGGGCAGCAGCCGTAGGCTCTGGAATGATCCGTTTGACATCGAGCCCTGCAATGCGCCCTGCGTCTTTTGTCGATTGGCGCTGGGAATCGTTGAAGTAGGCAGGAACGGTGATGACGGCTTCTGTGACTTCTTCTCCTAAATAAGCTTCTGCGGTCTCTTTCATTTTGATTAAGACTTGTGCGCCGACCTCTTCAGGGGTGACGGCTTTGCCTTCGACTTCGAAGACAGCATCGCCATTATTGTTCTTGGTGACTTTGTAAGGGACGGTTTTCGTTTCCGACTGCACTTCGTTGAACTTGCGTCCGATGAACCGCTTGGCGGAATACACTGTCCGTTCAGGATTTGTCACGGCTTGGCGTTTAGCAGCAACGCCGACGAGGCGCTCGCCTCCTTTATAGCCGACGACAGACGGCGTCGTACGGCCACCTTCAGCATTCGCGATCACTTTCGGAGATCCCCCTTCCATGATCGCAACGCAAGAGTTAGTCGTTCCTAAGTCGATGCCGATGATGACTTTGCTTTTCTTTTTTTGTTCTGTCATATGTTTCTCCTTATTCTTCTTCTTTATTTTTGCGACGCAACTTTGACGCTGGCAGGTCGAATAACATGGTCTCCGCTGCGGTATCCTTTGATATATTCTTTCAAAATAGTGCCTTCAGGTTTGTCAGTCACTTCTGTTTCGATGGCGTGATGCATTTGCGGATTGAACAGCGTCCCTTCGGAATGGAATGATGTGACGCCATGGTTTGCCAAAACATCTTTAAATTGGCCTAAGATCATCAAAAATCCTTGCGCCCAATTGCGCATCTCTTCCGACATGTGCTGAGTGAATTGCAAGGCGTTTTCCAAACTGTCGATCGGGCCTAAAATTTCTGCGATCACATTATCGACGGCAAAACGGGTCATTTCCTGTTTTTCTTTTTGCATCCGTTTGCGCGTATTGTCGATCTCTGCAAGCAAGCGCAAGTATTTTTCTTTGTATTCTTTCAATTCATCTTCCGGTGCAGCTGCGATCGGTTCTTCTTTTTCTTCGGTCATTCGTTCTCCTCAATGGATTGATCTTCTAATAATAAAGTTTTGCTCTTGTCCAAAAATCCTGGAGGGGAGGTCGGATTGCGGAAAGAGATTTTAAATTTGTACACGCTCTTCGTTAAAGAGTGGGAAATCGATTCGGCAATTTGCTGGAGCTGGCCAAAAAGTTCGCGATAGGGAATGCGGCTAGGGCCTAAAATGCCAAAAGCGCCCGAGATCGTTTGATTGATGCGGTAAGGGACTGCGATCACGGAACAGGCCGAGGCTTCGGGGGCAAATGGAGAGATGTCTTCTCCAATCCAGCAAGTGAGCTTTCCTTCGCTGGTCGCTGTCGAAAGCAATTTACGCAACATCTGCTTATTTTCGAAAAGGGAGAGTCCGCTGGCCAGCGCTGCTGCATCGTTGAAATCGGGATAGGCGAGCAATTTGGAAAACCCCGCTTGAAAGAGATCTTCCGTGCTAAAATTCGTGTAGCTGACAATGTGGCGCAGCATCAGCTCTTTGTACAATCTTGCACCCAAAGCTTCCTCTTCGGGATCGAGGCTGGGTTTTTCGATGCCATTCAGACGCCAATTAAAATAAGCTTCTAAGCGTTTGAGTGCAAAGCTCGATAGTTTTTTATCCGTATAGAGAATTTCAGTACGGATCAGTCCAAAGTCGGTGACAAAGACGCAAAGAAGGCGGTTTTGATCGATATGTAAGAGTTTGATTTCGAGGATGAAGTCCTGGTCGAAACGAGGCGCGGAGAGAAAAGCGGCGCAGCGGGTAATTTCGCTGACTTTTTCGGTAGCTTGCAACAGATAGGCGGCCACCTCGCGCGTCTCCTTGCTCAATGCCTCTTTGATCTCTTTGGCTCCTTCTATGGAAAGGCGGGGTTTGTCGAGGAAGGCTTCCGCAAAGGCTTTATAGGCGGCGGCTGTAGGAATTCTTCCCCCAGAAGAATGCTGCTGTTTGACATAGCCCTCTTCTTCCAATTTGGCAAAGTAGTTCCGGATCGTGGCGGAGCTCAAAGCTTCGAACCCATTTTCGCGCAACGTATTGGACCCGATCGGCTTGCCGGTTTGCAGGTAGAGCTCAACGAGGCCGAAAAGGATCAGCTTTTCGCGCTTATCTTTAGCGGGTTTTTTGGGTGTTAGTGTTTTCATATTTACCACTAATAATAGCAAAGACCTGCCAGGAAAGGCAAGAGAAAATTAGCAGTCTCGCAGGAAGAGTGCTTATTATTTATGTAAACTGCTTATAATTAGGTATTTAGTTTCCAACGATTAAGGGGTCTTGGACCAGGATAGGGAGGACATCGATCAAGGAAGGCGACCATTCTAGCCCCCGATAATAGACGAGTCCGGGAGGCGATATGGCAGGCGATAATTGCCTTTTTATGGACCTCGGGGACCTCGCTCAAGATCCTTTTCTGATACTTCGTCCTCAGCAGAGGAGGGCAATAATTGAGCAGACAGCGGATAAAGGGATCGCGGGGATCTTCCGGAAGGGTGACCATCTGCAGGTGGGCCAGGAGCTGGTCTTTATATAGGTTGATCCGTTCGGAAATCCACTCAGAAATGTCTGTCAGGAACGCATGGGTTTCGGAGTGGGTTTTCAGCATGAGCTGGGCTTCTTGCCGTGCACGCATTTTAATGATTTCGAGAATTTCAGCCACAAGCGTCGGTTTTTCCTCTAGAAACTCCTCCTCGGATAAGGCGAGGCTCGAGAGCACCTCAAAGGACGAGCAAATGACCCCTCCTTTGTTCGCTGAGCTGTCTTTAATGATGATGACGCCTAGCTTTTCCAAAGCGCGCCGTGCCCATGGGGTCAAATAGAGATTGGCTCCTTCGACGATCGCTTGCGCCGTAGGTTTTCCGCTCTCGTCGAGAAAATCTTTATAGTTGTTTTCATTGAGCGTTCGAGGACGGCCCCCTCCGGGAATAAAAATATCGGCTTTGACTTGATGGACATTATGGCGCAGCAGGTGGTTCATCTCATTGCCGGAGAGCCAATCTTCAACGACTTTTCCTTTGACTTTCTTCCAGCACAAAGTCTGCTGAGTATAGGCTGTCTGTTCCCGTTTTGTCCGCGTATCGAGTAAAAAACCGCCTTCATTGAGTTTTTCGGGAGGATAGAAACGGATGGGCTTTGATTCTTTAAAGAGCTTGGTCAATGATCTTCAGATCGAGTCCTTTGGGATCGAAAATTGTTCCGGAGACATCGATGGTTGCGAGCAGTTTGGCAGTCTTAGGGTAAAATCGGGCTAAGATTGTACATCTGATTGCCAGCGACATCGCCGTCCGGGCCGCCGGACATTTTTATCGTGAAGTTCGTGCGACTTAGGATCGATGCCAAGCGATTTCAGCACTTCTTCCATGTAGACATTGACCCCAAGTGATGTGACGCCGTATTCTTTATGGTTGATCCCCGCTCCGGGTTTGCTGGAGATAAAAGCTCCGCCGGGCTTGTAGCCATAGTATTTGCTGAAATGCAGCAATCCATTCGATCATCACATTATGCATATTTTCATCGGGGCCGAGATAGATGTATTCGGGCTTTTTCTAATAATCGACGATATGTTTGGCGCGTAGCGTGCCGTCTGGTTCGCAGTTGATGATCGTTAAAAAACTTTCGATGTAAGAGCGCTGGGTCTGATAGAGATATTCCAGTTTTTGCTCTTTATGAAAATGCACAAGTGTTTCCTTGATCTCTTCCGGCTTGAGCTCGGCCTCTTCGAGTTCGCGCTGGTAGATTTCCTCGTCAGCGTACAGCCGTTCATAAGGTTCGAGAAAAATGACTCCTTTAGCGCCGCCTTCGGGAATGTCTTTGTTCTTTTTATTTTGCGTATAAGCGAGGTTATAACATTCGGAGAAGACATTGTTCCTTTCGGCGATCATCTGTTCCATCCGGTCAGGGAAGACTGTCGCAAGCCCCCGCGGGAAAGATCGCGGAAGCGAATGTGAAAACCAATGAAATAGAGCCCTTTCATGAAGAAAACGGCGAAGGGAAGTTCCGGAAATTTGTCCTTGCGTTCGAAAGGGACATGATCGAGATAGACGGGATCAAGGCGAAAGGAAAAGGCCGTTTTGTTTTTGCGGTAGTAATTAGTTTTTAGAGTGTAGTCGACCATGTTCATCCCTTGCTTCAGGATGTTTTTCCTTCGTGTATCGTTGAGCTCGTTTCCTGTGTCGAGATCGATCGACGAGATGAAAATAATCGGTCGCGGATTTTCAAATACTCTTCGAGGTTGGTTCGTTCTGGGTTGAACTTGGCGTCAAACGCCTGCATCAGTTTGACGATCAATTCGGGATGGCGGCAGATCCCTTCTTCAATGTGGTTTAAGGCATACATGTTCACATCGGCATGGACAAGCACTTGGTGGATAAATAGACCATCGTCTTGATCAGATTGCCTTGATTGCCCGTCAAGAGGCCCGTATCGACAAAGGCACTTTCGATCACGTCCATCCCTTCGAAGTATTTCAAAGTGACAAATTCTTTGAGAAAATCAGGCATATCCGCTTCGTCCCAGGCAGCTCCTCCTTTGCTTCCATGAATCCCTAAAGACATCAGCAAAATGTTTTGCGTGCTGTAGGGATCGATATAGCGCCGCATTGACGCGCTTTAATGCTAGCCCATGGCGATGGATCACTTTAGCCAAACGATAGAGAAAATTGTATTTGGGAACATTGCGCCAAGCGAAGACGATCTGCAACGACGGCGCGTCTTTTTTCTTTTTCCAATCTTCATTGTAACGCACTTCATATTGGCAATTATCCCGCGATTTCGCCCGGAAAAACATGTCCAGTGCCATGACGAGCCGCTCTTTGGTCATCGCTTTGACAAACATCGGGCTGAGCTGTTCCACAAGCCTGTGTAAATCGCGTGCGTTCACTTGGGGGTTGCGCGCTTGAATCTCACCGAGGATCTCCTTCTCTTTTTCTGCGGGCAAAAGATCAGCTTCAGGTGTTTCGACATATTCGCTAAAGAGCAGCCTGGCAATGCGGAGCGGCGCTTTGATGCCGGGGAATGGGGGAGGCTCATTAGAGACAAAAGAGCGGTAGTTTTTAATCCCATAGCGCTTGTACTGCTTGAGAATGCGCAAGTCCGCGTCCGGACTGTCCAGGCACATCGCATACCCTACGTTCTTGAGATGAAGGTGGGAGAAATAGTCGTTGAGATTAAAATTCTCTAAACTGTGCACGATGAGCCAAATGCTCTCCTGGTCTACCTCTTCGAAAAAGCTCGCCGGCATGTGCTGATCGATCCAAGAGTAATTCTCTTCGAATTTTTTGCTCTCGTTGGCAATCGCTTTTTGAAGCTCTTGTTTGGATAGCCTTTGAGAAGGGCGCTTCGAACGGGCCATGGCATTCTCTCCTGTCTAAATCGAATAAATAGCAGTTTCAAGTATTTTATACATCTAAAACACGAAGAGCAGCCTCTTTATACTATTTTAATAAAACTGTTTTATTAATTAATGCGTGCAAAAAAAAGAGGTAATTATGTCCTCCACTGCAAACAAAAAAAATCAAAATAACCACTCTAAATCAGAGAGTCAGGTAAAAATATGTCTTCCGCCATTTTTCCAGCTGATGCGATGAGAATCATCTTCGCATTGTTATCCAATCAAGAAATCCACAGCGTTTTCCAAGTCTGCAAACATTGGAATGAACTCGTGGATTGCGACGAGTTTTGGAAATACCTCTTTGTAAAAAAGGGGCTTCCCTTTGTGGAGGGCACCGATAAAGATTACAAACAAATCTACATTACCCTTTCTCCAAAAACAATCAGCGGCGAAATGTTTAAGGAGTGCTTTGGAGAAGTCAGGGACATTCCACTTCTTGCCAAAGATAAATACAAAATGTTTGCGGAGCTAAACGACCCCTTCACCTCCGCAGATGTTCCCCAGCAAAAAATTTGCCGTACATTTTGGATCATCTTAAACCCTTCTCATGTCTATCGCTGTTATGACAAAGAGCTCTATATTCTACTCAAGGCGTCCAAATTCCAGGAAGATCAACCAGAAAACAAAGATGGAGAAGAGATGAAGATTCCATTCACGCTTAGAAACCAAATCCTGCTGATCGAATATTCTGGTCACAACGTGTTCGGCTATTTTCACCCTGAAGTATTGCTTCAATGCAGTCCTGTTTCAGGAAAAACAACCCTTTGGTTGATGAGGGAACAAACTGTTTATCAAAATCATGCCTATTCTATACAAACGCAAGATGTGAAGGAAAAGGGATTTGAACTAGTTCCTTTAACTGTCCGATCTGCATTTGATGGAATAAAGATCCGAAAGACGGGCACGTGTCCAGACAATGTCGGCGCGCCGTACGCGCGCACGGCCAATACCTTGAAATTGCCCCCTGAGATTCGTCCTGTAGCCATTGGAGGGTATCCCACCGATCGCGGCCTCGAAGTCGTCAGCAGCGGCGCCGACGACGAATACAACGGCGTTATCACTGGTATGCGAATGGATGTTCAGACGGTGGCAGTGGAGCAAACTACACAGGAGAAGGAGGAGTGACAAGCTGCTTATTGCTATTTTTTCTCCCATAAGTCATGGGATTGTTGTAAATTCACCCAAAGCTGGGGAGTTGTATCAAATGCTTCTGCTAAAGCAAGTGCAATATGGGGAGTGATGTTTGCTTTGCAAGAGCGAATTTTGAATAAAGAATTCCGAGACATTCCAAGTCTTTCGGCAAGCTTTTGCAAATTCAAGTTAAGAGGCTTGATATAAAGCTCATCCAGCATTTCTCCGGGATGAGTTGGTCTTCTTTTTTTTGCCATTAGTTTTTTCCTATTTAGTTTGTCCGTGTGAATCAATCAAGATCTGCTGGATGACATGCCGCGCATTATTCGCTAATGTGGGATTTGTATCTTTGTAATAGGGTAGTGCAATAAGAGCGATGGATAGGGCCCAGCCGCGCCCTCGCTGCCATGTAGCATCATCGACTTCTAGTCCTCTGCGCAATGCATCTCTCATGTGAGCTGGTAAAAGGTTCCAAGCAATGATCAGATCACAGGCAGGATCTCCAATACCCAAATTTCCAAAATCGATGACACCGCACAGCTTCCCATTTTGGATGAGAAGATTACCAGGAGATAAATCGCCATGTACCCAAACAGGCGACTCGGACCACCTAGGTGCCTCTAAAGCTGCTTCCCAAATGGCGGTTACAGCCTGGATATCAATCATCCCCTTTGGAACGTAAGAGATCGGAAATAGATTTATTCTTTTCAGAAATAGCAACCTGATAGGGTGTTAATCCACTTTTATCAGCAGAGTGGATATCAGCTCCTAGGCTAACTAGGCGTTTGACTAGTTCAAGTTTTTTGCGCGATTCCAGCTTGGCTTTAATTAATAATTGCAGTGGACGATGCCCATTCCAGGAAGTGTCATTAACATTAGCGCCCGTGTTTAAGATTTTCGTCACGGATTGCACTAATTCCTCTCCTCTTTGCTTGACTAGCGCTTCTCCTAGAGAAAGCAAAGGCGTTGTGAGGTTGATACGATGTTCTAGTTCGGACAAGGTGCTCAGTATGTCATCAAAATTTACAGGCTCAGTAAGATACATGTCGCGCATCAACTGGTAATCACGTCGCAATTCAGGCAGTCTTTCAGCTCTAGGAACAAGGCGAAATGTACCAGGTTTGGCTTGAGTATAGTTTGCCCACGAGTCACGAAAGAACAGATTTTTCCATGAAACGACTCTGTCTCGGAGGTCGTGGTGATCAATAGCTTTGATTGCCTCAGGGTGATTTGCTAGTGCCGCAGTATCAGCGTAATGGCGGGAGAACCTATCTCGCATTGGTTTGTCAAGTGGTCGATGATATTCTGCATGTAGAATCGTAGCCTTTTCCCAGAAAGTTCGCTCGATCTCTAGAGCTATGACTTCACATTGCCAATCGGGAAAGGCTGTGGGGAAAACCTCGGCAATCCAAGGTCGTATTGGATAGCGTCCAGTGGGTTGCTGATCAGTTAGAGAGCCGAATTCGAGTTTTACAGAACGCTTGATGTAAGCAAGCCCTGTTGGTAGCGATGATGGATAGTGAAAAAGAATTACTGGCGATTTGGTCTGAGGGTCTTTTAAAAACTCGAATCTTGCCTGCTCATTTTTTCCTAATACGTCCAATGCTGATGTTTCTAGCATCGACATAATCTGAGTTTGAACAGCACTCTCACATGCCTCTTCAGCTTTTTTCCACCATTTGTCAGCTTGGCTGCGATTTGCAGCGGTTTCAGGAAGTCCAAGAAAAGTAGGCGACAGCGAAAGATCGATATCTTCAGAAAACCGATTGATTGCGCCAAATATTTTTGATAGGGAAGTGCCCCCTTTGAATACAAGGCTTTCAGCGAACTCCGACTCGAATAGAATACTGAGTAACCAGCACACGAAGAAATCTTTTTCCATGATTACTGGGGATATGTTTCTTTGAATGGCGGCTTGTTCAATGTACAGGCGTCGTTCGTCAGAAGGTAGTTTTAAAAAGTCAAGTTTCACTTCAAGCCTCCTCGGCTAATTCCTTGAAAATGGAATGCATCCATTCCGGTGCAAATCGAATATCCTTGAGTAGTTCTTGTCGTGCATCCAGTGGAATAGTCCGCTTTAAATGCTCAAGTCGTTCTGGGGTGATATTTTCTTTACCTAATTCACGGAGAGCTTGAACTAAAAGTCCACTGAGCCGTCCTGCCATCGCCATATTTTTGGGAGTTGTTCGTCGCAGCTGAATGGTTGTCGTGCCGATTTTTACCGTTCGACTTGGCCCATCTGTCAGAAATACAACTTTAGCAGGAACCTGTTCGGATAGTCCTAGGATATTTGCTGCATAAGCGCCCGTTGGTTGAATACGCGTGCAATCTCTGCCAACTAATGCCTCTGCTATTTTTTCTGGAGATGGTTGAAGTTTTCCAAGCTTAGGGTGTTCTTTAGGAAAATCATATATTCCTCTTGCGAGGCGGCGAATGGTTCCTTTTCGAACGAGTCGGTGAAGAACAATATCGACAGCTTGCCGACTGCCAAAGCTCAAAAAGTCCGTTGGAACAAATACAGCGCCATGCCCAAGGGTGGTTATAGCCTTAAGTATTTGCTGATCAATGCTATTCGGTTTTTTTTGATTCCTCTTCATGTAAGAAATAATAGCATGTTTTTCTTACAAATGCAAGCAGCATCTTGTATTTTTTTGCAATGCGACTTCAAAAAATTAGCGCAACAGACTTAAAATCAATGAGTTATTTGTTTTTATGTTAGAAATATTACTATGTTTTTCTTACAAAACTTAAAGAGTAATTAGAAAAACTTTGGAAGCTTACGCACAGAACCGCTACTGGTCATCATTTTACGTTTCGTAAAAACTTGGCGAGCCCGCTGGTCCGGTAGAGTGAGTAGAAGGCTTGCCGTGAGAGCTTCCCAAGCGCGGTGCGGTGCGGTGTACGCGCTTGAGGGAAAGGGGATAGTCTCTTTCCCTCTCTTCACGTGTTTTTCGCGAAATTGCGGAACTGTCGTAGGCAAGCTACCTATGTGGCTTTTTAGGAGGAGCCACTTGCTTCCTTTACTTCAGATTGCCGAGATAAGAATTGTCGAATGGCGCTATGCACGCCTCTTTGCTCTTCTTTAAAATCCTGCAATTTTAGTTTCTTTGAGACCTCTTCGATGAAACCTCCTAAAAATCCATACATTTCAATTCTGATCGGTGCTTTACACTCAAGCAGAGGTTTTCTGATTTTTGTTATTAGGTCACCAGCAGGAACATATGAATCGCCTTCAAATGCTACCTTTTGTTCAATCTCCTCGTATAACAAATACCAATCAGATTGATTTCCATTGTTCTGATATATATTCCAAACGAGATATTTTGTAGTTTCAATCCCTGGGCCAAATCCAAAGGCTTCAAATCCGCCAAATCTACCGATGGAAGCTTCTTTTTTGCAGAAATAACGGATTTCAAACGGAACATTAGCATCTTTTAGCGATGCTTGGATGTTCTTAATATCGGACGAAATAGAATCTAATTGAGATTTGAAAAGATCAATGTTTTCATTCATAATTTTTTCCTATAATTAAATTTAATAAAATCCAATTCTCAATCAAGAGTTAAAGGGCCCAATCAAAGGCAGAGATCGCTAGAAAATGTACCTAAGCCAATAAGTACAGCCCAAAATGTACTGCATGTGTGATATTTATGTCCAAAAGTTTGAGAAAAAAACAACGAAGTACCCTGGTTCTATTTCATAGTAGGGAACGTCAAGACAGGAGATTTGCTCAGTCAGGAAGCGTTTTTAACCAGACCAGCGCTCTTTTCCCACTGATTTGTGAGGTAGGGCTTTACCTTGATAAGGGGTTCTAACTCATAGAGAAGCTTCATTCCCTCGATAAATTGGTTCGAGAACGCTCCGGCTCTGGCCCAATTTTTCTTCTTTGTTTTTTGATGTAGACTTTGGCAAACTCGAGTGTTATTTAATGGGTGCAAGTCATGGCAACTGCTTTTAAATGGGAATCGTGGATGAAAATGAGAGCTATTTCTCCACTAGAAGAAATGCTTGCATTTGAAGCATTATGGGACGCTCCAAGTTCTACTTCAAAGTCTGTTTCTAAGCAGCTAGAAGGGTATCCTCATCGCTCTCTAGCCACTCCTTCCGGCGCAATCGAAGAATACAAAAAGCATTTACTGCCTGTCATCAATAATTTGCCTAATTTTGGTGTTAGACTTTATGGGGACAGTGAGTTCCCTAGTCGCTTAAATGATGCTCGATATCCTCTGAGAATCTTTTATTATCAAGGGGATTGGGATTTAACATATTTGCCTGGTGTGTCAGTCGTTGGCACAAGGCAGCCCACTGAAGCATCTATTCGTCGAACACAGTTTTTAGTTAAAAAGCTGGTTGAAGATCGGTTTGTAATCATTTCAGGGCTTGCAAGAGGGATTGACACAACGGCTCATAATGCTGCTATCGCTTGTGGAGGAGCTACGGTGGCAGTGATAGGAACACCATTAAACTGCTATTATCCTCCAGAAAATCGCCATTTGCAGGACAAAATTGCAAAAGAATATCTATTGATCAGTCAAGTTCCATTTTCCCGATATGCTAAACAAACATATCGAGAAAATCGATTTTTCTTCCCCGAACGAAATGTGACTATGTCTGCCTTAAGCTTAGCCACGATCATCGTGGAAGCCGGTGAGACTTCGGGGACTTTAGTTCAAGCGCGAGCAGCATTAGAGCAAGGCAGAAAGCTTTTTATTCTCGATCATAATTTTGCAAATCCTAATCTTTCATGGCCAAAAAAATTTCAGGAAAAAGGTGCTATTCGCGTTAAGGACTATAATGAAATTCGTAAGCACCTCTCCAACACTTAAACGTATGGATGATCTAATCAGGCCTTTCCATCCCTATTTGCAAAAAGAAGATGAAGTCTATGAAGGCATTCAAGGTTCGAAGTCGAACCGTAGAAAACTTCATTGTTTTTCTCCACGTCGAAGTTTTGAAAAGACAGCCTTGGCGATCTGAAGATCTTCGATAGCAACACCTGTCAGGTCGGCAACTGTAATCCAATGGTCTTGACGTGCGCGCGGTTTTTTCAAAAGAGAGCCTAGCTCGAATAGCTGCTTATCTTCGAGATTTTTAGCTTTGGCGAGATCTCCATATTCGAGGCATTGCGACAAACTATCGGCAACGATGAGATCAGATACATCAAACACGCTGGCGTCGAGCTCCTGTTTGCCCACATCATCAGCGCCGACTGCTGTAACGTGTGTACCCGGTTTTAACTGATGGCCAAAGAGCAGGGGATGATTTGAATTGGTAGCTGTCACGATTAGATTGCAGTTTTGCGTTACCTCTTCGATGCTGCTTGCACAGTGGATTTTGAATAAAGAAAGTGCTGGATCTTTGGCAAACGATGAAGCTTTTGAGGGATTTCTACCCCAGACAACAACCTCACGACAAGCGGTAACAAATTGTAAGTTGAAGAGCTGCTCTTTTGCTTGAGTTCCTGTGCCGATAATCCCAATACGCTTGATATGGTGAGGTGCTAAGTATTTAGCGCAGATCGCGCCTGCAAGGGCAGTGCGCAAATCGGTGAGCCGTCCCTCATCGTGAAGAATTGCTCGCAATTCACCTGTTTTTTGAGAGAAGAGCAACATTAGGCCATTGCTGTTGGGAAGACCTAATTTGGAGTTATCGTAAAATCCTGAAGCAATCTTGATCACATATAGATCTTCGCCTGGAATGTAACCTGATTTAATATGTACGTCACCAGGAGGATTTTTAAAATGCATGAAATCTACAGGCGCTATCTCCACTTGCTTTTCAGAATAGAGGATCAATCCTTTTTCTAATTCCTCGAGGATCACAGGAACGTCAATGGATTTCTCGATTTGCTCTTTTGTATAAACTTTCATAGGGTGTTTAAATATTGCTCAAAACGTTCAAGGACTTCAGGCATGTCTTTTCTCCCAAATCCAATGCGGAAGAAATTGCCGGCAACGTCAAAAATAGTACCTGGCATAATTAATACTCCTGTTTTTTCCACAAGCTGCTCAGTAAATTGTTCAATTGGAATTGGCATGAGTAACTCGATAAAAGCAATCGTTCCACTTTGAGGGCGAACCCATGCAAGACGATGTCGTTGTCGCTGCATAAAAGCATCTAAGATTTCCAGGTTGTGCAGCATGATTTTACGATTCCTCCTCAGAAGAGTGTCTTTGGCGCGAAGGCCGATCAGAGCAAGAATTTCACTAGGAGCGCTATTGCAAATTGATAAATAGAGTTTATAAGAAGCAGCCTTTTGCATGAAATCCAGATCACGGGAGGCTAACCAGCCAATCCGTAAACCAGCAAGACCAAAGGCTTTAGTCATCACATTTAAAGCAATTCCCTTTTCATAAGCATCGACAATGGAGGGGAGCCGCTTGTCTTCGTTGATCTCCATATAGCGATAGACCTCGTCAGAAAAAATATAACTTCCACTTTTTTTTGCTAGATCAATCATTCCATGAAATACTTCTCGATCCAGAAGCATTCCAGTTGGATTATGAGGATAATTAAGCACAAGTAGCTTTGTATTGTGCCTAAATGCCTTTTGCAAGGATTCTAATTTGAATTGCCAGTTTTGTTTCGGGTCAAGAGCGATTCTCGTAACGTCAGCACCAATTCCTAACGGAATGCCTTCGAGCGATTCATAACAAGGAGTCACAACAATGACATGATCTCCAGGCGAAAGTAGAGCTTGCATGGTACAATAAATCCCTTCTTCTGCGCCGGCGGTCGTAAGAATTAGATCGCTGTGAAGCGAAGAATACAACCTAGCGATCTCTGCACGAAGAATGGGGAGTCCTGGGCTTTCCGTATATCCAAGACGCAAAGTTTTCCATAATTCTTTGGATTCAGGGTCAGCTAAATCGACTAGTTCATTTAAGCCCCAGCTCTCAGCATCAGAGGGGCAAAGTAAGTAAGGGGCGTTAAATTCATATTTTTTCCAAAATTCTTCGAGTTTGAAAGGTTGTAATTTCATTGTAGTTTACCTCAGGTAGTTATATATCGTCGCACGTGAAATCTCTAGCACATCAGCTGCATAGGAAGCGGCTTTCTTGGCTTGAAAAGCGCCTTTGCTATGAAGTATACGTACAAGTTCCTGTTTCTGTTCTTTTGTTATGGTCTTTAAAGAGAGAGCCTCTTTTTTCAAGTAGTCGGATACGAAGGTATTAATTTTTTCCTTCCAATCATCTTTAAAAAGGACATCTGGTTTTTCTTTGGCGTCCATGCCCTCTATCCATCCTAGAATGAACAGATGCATCTCTTCCCATTTAGAGAGATCGAGATTGATGCAAAAAAGTCCGATCGGAGTTCCTTTTGGATTGCGTATAGTAGCCGTTACCGACTTCATCTTTTTTCCATCCCAATTTACCTTGGAATATGGGGAGAATACATCTGGAAGCTTGTCCAAATTAGCCGTTTCTTCTAGTAATGATTCCTCACCGATCTTTCTTTTAGAAAGATTATTATAAATCGCTGCGATGCGACCTGTTGATAGATCATGGAGTACAACTTCTGCATGAGGGTGAAGAAGCATACTAATAGCTCGTGCCACTGCTGTGTACTTATTGAGTTCTTTGTTCATGATCGTCCTCCTTAATAGACATTATAGTCCAATTTAGACTATTTGGTCTAGTTTATTGTTGGATTAAATCTTAACTGGTTAATTATAAGACATATATGCTATTTCCTAAGAAGCCGCAAGCTATTCAACCCCACAAGCACAGTCCCGCCTTCGTGGAGGATGACGGCGATCCAGAGGGGGACGAGGCCGAGGAGGGCGGGGGTGGTGGCGAAGACGATCACGCATAGGGCAAGCGTGATGTTTTGCTTGACGATGGAAAGGGTTTGTTTGGATTTGCGCACGAGCCAGTCGAGCAAGGAGAGATCGTCATTGAGGAAGACGATGTCGGAGGCATCGATGGCGGTGGCGCTGCCGATTTTTCCCATAGAGATGCCGACGGTGGAACGGGCAAGCGCGGGGGCATCGTTGATTCCATCGCCGACCATGATCAGTCCTGATTCTTTAGAGAATTCCGCGACTTTTGCCAGTTTGTCTTCGGGGCGTAAATTGGCATAGACTTCGTCGATTCCGACTTTTTTGGCTACAGCTTGGGCGATATCGGAATGATCGCCTGTGAGCATCATCGGTTTTAATTGCTCCTGTTCTTTCAAGCGTTCGATCAGGGGGATCGACTCTGCGCGCATTGTATCGAGGAAATGGAAGAGGAATAGAGTATCTTCGACGAGAAGCAAAGTGCTTAAGTGACCTTCTTTTTGGAGTGTGGTTTGCAGAGATTCCCAATTTTTCTTGAGGGCGTCTGGGATCTTTTGTTCGATGAATTCCTTATGGCCGATGTGCACGGAGACAAGTTTTCCATGGTGTTCGATTTTTCCTTCCAATCCGTAGCCGTGGACGGCTTTGAAATCGAGGAGTTCTTTGGGCTTGATGTGATTTGTCTTTGGCAAAGCTCATGATCGCATCGGCGATGGGATGGACGGCATTGCGCTCTAATGCATAGGCGATGGCGAGAGCTTCTTCTGGAATCCAGCTGGTTGCTCGCATGAATGGGTTCGATAGAAACACAGGTGAGTTTGCCGGTAGTTAAAGTTCCTGTTTTGTCGAAGGCGATCCGTTTGCAGCCGGCGAGGGCATCGAGGACGACGCCTCCTTTGAGCAGGATGCCTTTGCGGGCGCAGCTGCTGATCGCGCTCAAATAGGCAGTAGGGGTGGCGATGATCAAGGCGCAAGGGGAGGCGGCGATCAGAAAGGCCAGCGCGCGATAAATTCCTCCTTCTGCCCCGAAATAGGGAATGGAAAAAAGAGAGGAATGGTGAGGGCGAAAATAAAGAATAAGGACATGATCGTCATGGCATACCATTTGCCAAAACGGTCGAGAAAGCGCTGCAGTTGGGGTTTGGCTTCTTGGGCTTGAGTGATGAGCTGAATGATGCGGGTCAAGTGTCGAATCGCTGCTTGTGCGCGTCACCTCGATCGTGAAAGTGCCGTCGAGGTTGCTGGCTCCGGCCTGGACTTCATCGCCTTTTTTTTTGGGGACAGGATGGCTTTCTCCTGTCAAATGGAAGAAATTGACAAATGAGCTTCCGTCGATCACGATTCCATCAAGGGGACGATTTCGCCTGCCTTGATCAAGAGCTGGGTGCCGAGCGGGATTTCTTTGACGGCCTTCTCGTAAAGAGTGCCATCCTCAGCGATCACGCAGGCAAAGCGAGGAGAGAGCTGATGAAGACTGAGCAGGGTGCCTTTGGTCTTTTCGGAGACCATGTTTTCCATGGCAGCCAGAAAGTTCGAATAAGACGAGCAAAAGAGCTCCTTCCATCCCGCTGCCGATGATGACGGAAAGCAGGGCGGCAAGGGTCATCAAGACATCGATATTGATCTCGAGATTTTTGAGGTCTTCGATGGAGCCCAAGCAGGGCAGGAGTGCCGGCAAAAAAATAGACAAAGAGCAACAAAAGATTGGAAAGCGGAGGGAAAAAGAAAGAAGTGGTGAAGGAAGAAAAGAGCAAAACAGCGGAAAAGACGGCTGTTTTTAAAGGGAGGTTTTTTCCCCAGGCGCGGGAAGTGGGCGTGAGAAAAGGGCTGATGCTCTCTTCTTTTCCCGAAGCGAAGAACTCATCGAAGATATAAGGGCAGTGACGGATTCATTGTGAAAACAGGCCAAGAACGGGATTAAAAAATAGACGCAGCCGGCGACGAGTGCCGCAGATAGCCAGATTCCAGATGATGGAGTTCCAGACGCGGTTGCGCTCTAATTTTGCAGAAATGATTGTGCAGAGATGACGATGGCTGATTGCGGCGAAGAGGGGAAGGCCAAATGCGGGAATGCAGCCAAAATCCAAATAGGCAGAACGCAGCGCTGATCAACGATCCGCAAAAGAGCGCCGAAGGCTTGTTTGAGGGGATGCTCATAGGCTTCCAAGGTCAGGCCCAGCTCTTCTTCGAGCATGACTCGCAACAGGCGGTTGTCGTCGGCCATCAATACATCGATCACTTCTTCGAGAAGTTTTCCGCGTAAGCCCTTTGGCCATGTACATTTCTGTCAGCTCTTCTCTTTCTTGCTGCGCGGTGGTGTTCGATTTCCCAGCGCTCTTCTTCGATCACGCGATGCAGTCGTTCGATGCGCGCCCAGCCGAGCAGCGCGCTGCGCGCCGTTTTCCAAACGACCCAGCCCGCGGAAAAGATGAGCAAGAGAAGCCAGGTCTTTTGCAAGGGAAAAAATGGGGAAGGATGACCCAGAGGATCAAGAAGGACGATCGCCATCTCTTTGCCGGCATCGGCTGCCTGCAGCAATGTGGCCGGGCATTTCAGTGCCGTGGACTTCGGCGGAGGCAATGGCCCCGCGCGTCCGCGCTTCCTTGAGATGTTCGACGACTGATTTTCCTTGGAAATGTTCGGAAGGGGGAGGAAGTGTCATCGCTTATCCCTCCTGCAAGTAGGTGGGTGAGCAGGCTTGACCATATCGAGATAATCTTTGGCGGCCATCACTTCGCGGATCGAATGCATCGAGAGCTGAGGACAGCCGATGTCGACGGTGTTGATGCCGGTCTTTGCAGCGACGATGGGCCCCACAGTGCTGCCGCAGGGCATATCGGATCGGCAGACATAGGATTGATAGGGCAGATTGAGCACTTTGGCAGGCATGGACGATGACGGCTGCGGAAAGGGCGTTGGAGGCATATTTCTGGTCGGCGTTGTGTTTGAGGACGATTCCTTTTCCGAGCAGTGGAGTGTGGTGCGGATCGTGTTTTTTGGGATAATTGGGATTTAAGGCATGGGCCATGTCGATGGAAACGCAAAGAGAGTTGTTTTTTAAGAGCAGGAGCTCTTCAGGATCGATTTTCAGGCTGAAGGCAATCCTCTCCAAAATGTCGTTTAAGAAATGGGGAAGCTGCGCCTTCTTTGGTGCGCGAGCCGATCTCTTCATTGTCCCAGAATAGGGCCATTTGCAAGCGTATGCTGCGGAGGGTTTTTCCAAAAATCCGATGAGCAGAAAGGCAGCATGGACGCCGGCGAGATTGTCGATGCGATAAGAGGCGATCATTTCATTTTCAAGTCCGACAAAGCGCGCGGGTTCGTGGGGAACGAAGAAAAAGCTCAAAGGAGAGCAGCGAGTGGAAAGAGAGATGGCGGCGCAGAAGTTTTTCCAATGCATCCAGCGGGACTCTGATTCTCCGAAAGTCCGACGATCGGACACAAGTGGTCCTGTTTATTCAGATGCAGCCCTTTTTCATTGACTTCTCGGTCGAGATGGATGGCGAGCTGCGGAATGAAGACGAAGCGCATCGTCGAGATGAACAAGCCTTTCTTCGGGTTGTCCGAGCCGTTTGTCATCGACGACCCTTCCGGCAAGGCCAAGATCGCGATTGAGCCAGGAGGAGAGAAGCGGGCTGCCGTAGACTTCGACGCCGAATTGGGTCATGTTGTGCGTTCTGATAGGCGGGCATCGGGTTTCAGTTTGAGCGCGGGGCTGTCGGTATGAGAGGCTAAGATCATCGCTTGTGTCGGGTTGTCTTCCGGGAAGGCAGAAAGCGCAAAGCGCCCCGCCTCGTGCGACGAAATATTTCTTTCCCAGCTCGAGATGCCATTTTTCTTCTTCGTTCAAAGGATGAAAGTCCCGCAGCGCCAAACGATTGCCGATCTCTTTGACGGCATGCCAAGATGTGGGAGAAGCATCGAGAAATGCTTTAAAATCTGTCAAAATGTGCGACATGACATTTTTTTCACGCTATAGGTCGTAACTCTTTGATCCCATTCAAATATTTATGTAATACCACAGGAAGAGTTACGGAGCCATCTTCATTTTGATTGTTTTCAAGTAGAGCGACCATCAGACGCGATGTCGCAAGGCCCGATCCATTCAAAGTGTGGACAAGTTCTGGCTTTTCTTCTTTGTGGCGGTAGCGGATTTGAGAGCGGCGCGCTTGGTAGTCCGTGCAATTGGAGACGGAAGAGACTTCGTAATAGCGGTTTTGGCCGGGCAGATATACTTCGATGATCGACCGTCTTGGCGGCGGCAAACGACATGTCGCCCGTGACAAGCAGCATGTTGCGGTAATGCAGATTGAGTCCTTGCAGGATCGTTTCCGCGCTTGCCATCATCTGGTCGAAGACTTGGTCGCTCTGTTCGGGCTTGGTGAAGGCAAACATCTCCACTTTGTTGAATTGATGCATGCGGATCAAGCCCCGCTCTTGAGAGCCAGCCGCGCCCGCTTCTCGGCGAAAACAAGGAGTATAGGCGATGAATTTTTTCGGAAGCTCTTCTTCTTTGAGGATCTCATCGTAATACAGTCCGTTGAAGCGCAGCCTCGGACGTCGGGATGAGATAGAGCTGATAATCTTCATCGGAGATTTTGAACAGCTGTTTTTCGAATTTCGGAAGCTGGCCGACGCCGAACATGATGTCCGGGCGCACGAGAAGCGGGGGCATCCACATCTGAAATCCATTTTCAAGATGGATGTCGATCATGTAATTGAGCAAGGCCCATTCGAGCCGGGCGCCCATGTCGCGGTAAACAGGCCAGCCGCTGCCAGAGATCTTTGGCACCGCGTTTGAAATCAAACAGACCAAGCCGCTCATTGAGCTCGACGTGGTTTTTAAAAGGAAAAGAAAATTCCCGCTTTTGCGCCAACTGTTTTAATGCAGACATTGTCTTTGGGATCGGAAGAGACTTTGATTTCATCGCGAGGCAAATTGGGCAAGCATGCCAGTTTTTGGTTGAGCTCATGCTCCAGGGCGAACAGTTCATGGTCGAAGATGGCGATTTTGTCCCCTAAGTCCGGAGACCTCTTTCATCAATTCGGCAGTATCTTGCTTTTGCCGCTTTTTTTCTCCGATTTCTTTGGAGAGGTGATTGCGCGAGGCTTTGAGCTCTTCGACATTCATCTTGATGACCCGGATGCGTTCATCGAGGGCAATAATTGGAGAGAGATCGATCTCGGGATCTTTTGTTTTTAATTTTTTTTCCACCGCATGTCTATCGGCGCGGACGAGCCTGATATCGATCATCTTAAAGGCTCCTCATTAGAATAGAGAGCTGACTATAAGATCTTAATTCCTAATTGTCAATGGAGGGAAATGGGGAACCAGGAGACCAAAAACATTTTTCTCGAGTTCGGATAAATCGAGAAGGAGATCCTCTTAACCCTCCCTCTACCGCCTTCGGCGTCGGGACTTCGCCCGACGCCTCAGTTGGTTCATTAGCATGGTCGATTATAAATAATCCGCAAAATTAAAATAATTGATATTTTGAAATAAACTGGAAATTAAATTATGATTAAAAAATTATAAAACGAGGTAAGTATGTCGTCGTCTTCTTCAAATGTTAATTATCTTTCTTCAGTAAATATTGATCCTAACCTCTTTAACGGATTGATTAAGTCTGAAGAAGGGCTTAACGAATTGAGAAAATCTAATAAATTAATTAACGACATTAAGTCCGATCTACAATCAAAATTATCTAGTCCTGCAATCAATTCTAACACTGAGCAACTTTTATCACCTGATGAACAGGAAAAAATCAGAAATTTTAAGCTCGTATTAAGTACTGCATTGAATCTTCAGAAAGAGGTGCTGTCTCTTCCGTTTATTTCCGATTCAAATGTGGTACATCTAGACCTCAATCAACAACAGTTATTGAATTTGAAATTTTTGAAAACGATCGCCTTGACAGTTCATCATTCCAATGACACTATTAATGACTCTACGAAGAAAACCATCCAAGCTTTTATCAATCACTTGAGCACAAGCATTTTTAGATTGGTCATTACCGAAACCGATTTAAAGAATCTTGATGGTTGGATTAAAGAAATTGTTGATTGCCAAGAACTCTTCAGAAAATTTCTTCCCTCGACAGCTTATCCAGAAGGTCATTCGAAAGGCATTCTATTCACAATTAAAAAAAATGGAAAGCTTAGGGGGTGGTTATTTGGAACACTACATAATCTAACCCCAGCAGAAATGAAACAAGCTACCGATCTTTGTCAGAGTATTTATCAGAGACTATTTCAATCTTCCATCATCTGTACCGAGATCAAATTGACAAATGGATCTGTGAATGATTCAGTAGAAAATCATCTGCTCAAATTCGCCAGACCCAATGGAATTGTAAACTTTGGAATGGATTCAACTGATCGAGATGGAGGGGATAGGGAGAGTACGGTCGAAAAAAATACATACCTAAATCAAGCTGTCAATTCTGGTTTTTGGAGAAGTTTTGTTTTAGAAAACGAAGAGTCGATGAAGAATTGGTTGCACTCAGACAACGTTAGTGAGGAAAACAAATCTCAAATTCGAGGAATCCTTGAGCTTCGAATGCAATATGAAAAGCAATTGAATGCTGTGATAGAACCTTATCGCGAAGGTCGGCTTAACCTACTTAAAGATGTTTTTGAAAAAATGGTTTTGAAACACCCGGAATCACACAATCCTATGCATGAAAATAAACGGCAATTATCTTTGATCAATAATACTCATGCTTGTCTATCGGCCCTCGAGAAAGTCCATGTGGAAGGAAAAGAAATCCCAAAAGGCTTTTTCGCATATGGAACTGCTCATTTGATTTGCGATAATTTGTATCAGAAAACTGTAGTACAAGGACTCAAAGATCTAGGATGGGATGTTGAAGTAGAAGACCTATAAGGTGATACGTCTTTTTATTTTCCAAATAAATCGGAATGAGTGCCTGTCCTGATGAAATAGATATCGGCACCGGTTTTGCTGTAGATTAGCAACCAGTCTGGTTCTACATGGCACTCCCTACAGCCTACATAATTTCCTGTAAGATTGTGATCTCTATGCCTTTGTTCAAGAGGTTCTTCCTTCATTAGCTTATCCATGACATCAATGAGCTTCTTCATGCTTTTGCCACGGCTTTTCGCTAGTTTATAGTCTTTTTTAAATTGTTTTGCACGAACGGCATTCAGCATTTAGTCTTCCAAGTCCTCAATCAATTCATCGAGAGTTTTGAATTTTTTTACATTCTTGCCTGCCAATGTTTGCTTAATGGCCTTTTCAGTCACTTTGTTATACTTTTTATGCATGAATTCTTCGAAACTCATCAGCATGAGATCTTTGATAGATAGATCCATCATCGAAGCTATCGTTTTTATTTTTTTGTGTTGCGCGGATGGGACATCAAGCGTGATTCGCTGAGTCTTTCCGGGCATTGATCTTGTAGACACACGGCACCTCCTATTTAAATGCCATTATAACATGTAACACTGAAATGCACAATTCAGTAAAATTTAATTTAACACGGAACATATTGGAAGTATTACTTTTGACGGTTACAAACCTTGGGGGAATTTGGAGGAATCAAAGGCAAAAAAAGGTTTTTTTATGTTTTTGGCCATATTGAACCTTTTTTATTATGTAATAAAAAATTTACGCACGTGGCTTTTGTCCTTGAATTGAGCGGGATTCTATGTTAATCTCGCAGAAAACAAGGATCTCCCTTTATGTCCAAATTTCCTGTCGCGCAAAACCCGCTTCTTCTGCGCTACCATCGCTTGATGGACGCCTTTGCCAAATCCGATGATGAGCGGGATTTCTATCTCGATAAGATAGAAGGGTTTATCGTTTATGTCGACCTGGACAAAGGACAAAAGGAGCTCGACGATCTGGAAGCATGAGCTGACCGCGAACGCGGAACGGTATTGCTTGCTTCCAAAAATGACTTTCTATGAAACAAAAAAATTCATGGAAGGGTTTGTCAACGAAAAAGTTTACGATATCGATACAAAAGAAAAGCTGCTCGATATCATCCAATCGAAAGAAGCGCGGGAAAACTTTCTTGAATTCATCTACGACCATTTGACCGAGCTCGAAAAATGGCAACAGTATTATCGTGGAGCGCTCCCGCATCCGCATCATTGAATGGCTGCGCTCGCAAAATATCCAATTTGTCTTTGAAGAAGATCTCGATGTCAACAAAAACATGATGGAAAAACTCAAGCGCCATCTTTTCGATGCTAAAGTCCCAAAGAGATCGCCACTGTGCGCGAGGCTCTTTTGCCAAAGCTAAAACTTATTACTCCAATGAAGCATTGAATCCACGGCCTAAACGGGGAAGGCCTCCTAAACAAGTGGCCAAAGTCGAAGTGGAGCCGCAAGTCACTGTCGATATGTATACGACAGTGCCTCCACCTTGCCGCCTATTTCTCTATCTGCCTGAAATTACGAGCGCGGCTAGCGTCACCTTCTCCGCGAAATTCGATACAGAAGCGCAGCTTCTCGCCAACTTTGCGCGGAAGCACGCGCGTTAAAGTTGATACACGGCTGCAAGCGCTTTCTGAGCGCCTTGAATCTTTGCGCACGCTTTCCAGCCGATTGGCAGGAATCGAAGATATCACCGGCGGTGTAGAAGGCCGCCTGATCAAAGCTGTCAGCAAGAAAACGGAAGAAGTGGTGAAAGAAGAAGAGGAAGAAGCTGAGACGGGAGAGCATCCTCCTAAGAAACGGCGGATCATGGAAGTGGTCAAAGGATTTCTTCCCGGTGGTAAGAAGAAAGAAAAACCCGTCGGTAAAGCCTGAGACGGAAGTGAAAAAGCCGGGTGTTAAAATGGTCACTAAGATCGAATCCAAAAAACCCAAGAAAAAATGACATGGCTATCAACTGACGTCGATCGAAGAGCAACAGTTAAGCGGCAAAGAAAAGTGCCTTAAGGCCCTTGAGGTGATGTATTTGACCCGTTTTGCCGATGAAAAGATGCAAAAGCTCGTCCGTCAGAATAAAGGGGGCACTTTTCATCTTTCGCGTTTCCGGCCATGAAATGGTCGGTGGCTGTCTGCGCTCTTGCGCTTGATCCCTGGCAAAGATTGGGGACTGCCTTATTACCGCGACCGCGCTTTTGCCATTGGACTTGGGTGTTCATCTACGCGACATCATCGGCGCTTGCCTTGCCCGCGCTGTTCCCCATCATTCCGGCGGACGGATGATGCCCGAGCATTTTACTCATAAAGGACTGCGCATTCCTTGCCAATCGAGCTGCGTCGGCTCGCAATTTTTACAAGCTGTCGGTGTCGCTAAAGCCGTCCAGCTCGCTGGCAAGGATGAAGTCGTCTATGTCTCTGCAGGCGATGGAGCCACCTCTCAAGGCGATTTTCACGAAGCGATCAATTTTGCCTGTCTTCACAGTTTAAGTGTGATTTTCGTCATTCAAGATAATGGCTGGGCGATCTCTGTGCCTGTCAAAGATCAAACGGCCGGCGGCACGATTGTCAAAATGGCGCAAGGTTATGAAGGGCTGTCTGTGTTTGATGTCGATGGATGCAATTATGAAGAACTTTCCAAAGCGATTGCCGATAGCCGTTGCAAAAGGGCGCGCGAAAGAAGGTCCTAGCCTTATCGTCGCTAAAGTGCCTCGCATCGGAGCGCATAGCAGCAGCGATGACCCTTCAAAATACAAAGAAAAATCGTGCATCGAAGAAGAAAAAGCCAAAGATCCGATCCCGCGTTTTGAAACGTGGCTTCTCGACATGGGCCTGATCACTCCCGAAGAGCTCGAAGCGATGAAAGAGCGCTGCTTCCATCAAGTCGAAGCTGCGTCTTTAGAAGCAGAACAAATTCCCTTTCCCTGAAAAAGCGACAGCGGCCAAAGGGTTTTTAAAGAAGTCGACCCTTCCCAATTTACCCCATTTTCCGAAGAGGATTCTCCCTCTGCAGTCGATAGCATCGTCATGATGGATGCGCTTAACCATGCCCTCGATGAAGAGATGAAACGCGATCCCAGGTCGTCGTGTTCGGCCAAGATGTCGCCCATGGAAAAGGCGGGGTGTTTGGCATCACGCGCAACCTCACAGACAAATATGGCGTCGATGCGCTGTTTCAATTCACCACTTGCTGAATCGAGCATCATCGGCATTGCCATGGGGATGTCGATGGCCGGCTGCAAACCTGTCGCAGAAATCCAATTTGCCGATTATATGTGGACGGGCGTCAATCAACTGTTCAATGAACTCGCCAGCCTCTATTACCGCGCCAACGGCGAATGGAATTGCCCTGTCGTTCTCCGCATGCCTTATGGCGGCTATATCCAAGGCGGCCCCTACCATTCGCAAAGTATCGAAGCTTTTTTAGCCCATGCCCCTGGACTGAAAGTCGTCGTCCCGAGCAATGCCGCCGATGCAAAACGCCTCCTCAAAGCAGCAATCCGCGATCCTAACCCTGTCATCTTCCTCGAACATAAAGCCCTTTACCGCCAGCGTGTCTTTTGCGCCCGCAAAGAGCCCGAAGAGAATGAGCTGCAGCCTTTTGGCAAAGCCAAAATCGTCCGCAGCGGCAGACGATGTCACTGTTGTCTGCTGGGGGATGATGGTCTTCATGGCCTCCCAAGTCGCAGAAACCCTTGCCAAAGAAGGGATTTCCGTCGAAGTGATCGATCTTCGCACCATCGTGCCGTTTGATATTCCGACAGTCTTGCAATCGGTCCGTAAAACGGGAAAGCTCCTCGTCGCGCATGAAGCTCCCCGCAATGCGGCTTTGGAGCAGAAATTTCCGCGCGCATCGTCGAAGAGGCATTCCAATATCTAGATGCGCCGATCAAGCGCGTGACGGGGAAAGATTGCCCTGTCCCTTATTGCAAAGACCTCGAAGATGAAGTGCTGCCTCAGCTTAAGGACCTAGAAGAAGGAATCCGAGAGCTTGTTCGGTTCTAAATCCTATTTTTCTTGATAGGTAATAAGAAGTAAATTAATGCGATGAAAATGATTGCAGCCCAAGCCGTCCTAATATGGGAAAAACTCTTTTCGTGGAAGAGGCATTTTATACTGCGCCCACTCAAGCGCGTGACGGGGAAAGATTGCCCCGTCCCTTATTGTAAAGACCTCGAAAGCGTGTTCTCGTTATTCGAAACAACTGCGGCGCGCCCACTTTTCAACCACGGGGTCAAAATTGTTCAACTCAGGTCATCAATATTAAAGTATTGATATTGATCAGTGGTATTGAAATCGAATGGACGATCAGACGCGACAGTCGTTTCGGGTAAATTGATAAATTCCTGGGGCGTGGTTACTGATACATCTGTAGTAGTCTGTTGATCATTGTTCCAGTCCGTCATATCTAAATCTAAAAGCGCGTTCTCATTATTCGAAACAACTGCGGCGATTCCACTGTTCAACCCCTCAGGGTTAAAAGAGTTAAAATTGTACCACTCAGTCTCATCAAAATTAAAGTGTGGGGGTGGCTCTACCGGAACTTGTTGTGTGCTTGGAACAGCTGTCAATATCACAGCTTGGCTCGGATTAGACTCCCCTTGATTTGAATTATCAGAAGTCTGGGAAGCCTCTACAACCTGTGGTGGTTCTTCTGGGATGGCTATGGGTGAGCGGATGGAACCCTGACCCATATACGAAGGAATCTGATGGGAATATCGGTGTTTTTTTGAGTGCGAAGCTGCAGGAACCTCCGATGATGCTGGTAATTGCCGTTTTTGTCCTTTATCAGGAGTAGAGAATCTTTGAAAAGATAGTTCAAATTTTCGAACATCTTCTTTATCGAACTTAAAGATCTCAGCCTTTGCAATTTTATTAAGCATAAAGGCGTCCAGTTTTAATATTGTTGTTTGCTTTTTTGATTGAAATGCATCTCTAATGCCTGGCATGCTCTTATAAACCTCTTTCAAAACTTCCCTATCTAAATTCTCTATTTTTTTTCGACAATCCACAATTGAAATGCGATTTTTTTCAAGATGAGGTTTCTCAATTAGACGGCGAATTTGATTGATTTGTTCTCTGGTTGGAAGGGCTGTCACAGCTTGGCTTGGATTAGAATCCCCTTGATTTGAATAATCATCAGAAGTCTGGGAAGCCACTACAACCTGTGGTGGTTCTGAGACGGCTATTTGTAGCGAGATTTCGCTAGAGGGATACAAAGGAATCTGAGAGTGATACGGCGCATTTACATCGGTGGTAGTCTGTTGAACAATAGCATCGGTTTGCAGTTCGGTTCGTGTTTTTTTTGAGCTCAATGCTGCAGGATTCTCCGATGGTGCTGGTAATTTTCGTTTTTGTCCTTTGGTTCGTACTTGAGGAGGAATGTAAGTATTTTTATCATCTTCTTCATTCATTCTAAAGATTATTGTTTGTGTAATTTCATTAGTTGCAATGGCAGCTTCTTTTGGTATGGTTAAATCAGAATAAAACATTTTATAATAGGCATCTCCAAAGTAAACAACAAGCGCCTTCCGAGCTAGCTCAGACAATTCCTTTATTCTGAGTCGATGAACAGGCTCAACGAAAACTTGATGATCAATCGCAGGCATAACGACAACTTGACGACCACGCACAGGATTAAAGTCCGGATGTTGGGTGTTAAATTCTTGGAGAGCGTCATTGTCGATTTCGAAGATATTCTTCTTTGCAACTGCATTAATTATAATAGCTTGGTAATTTGATGCCGTTTTTAAAGTCCGGCCATCGTTTCTATTAATTATAGTTCTGCAAAAGCCGCTTCCTAAATTAAAATTAATAATTCTCTTTTTATCATCAGTCAATTCATCAATTTTGTTTCTATGACTACTTTGAATTGTAATGCGATCATCAAGAATCGAACACGGGGAACTTAGGGGGCTTGAATATTCAGTACTCATAACGTCCTCTTAGTGTAATTTTATTAAATAATTATAATACAGCGCGTAATTAATCACTTCATGTTTTTTTTAATTGTAATATTAATTATTTAATGATTGATAATTAGGAGCTTAGATTAATCGTCATTGACGACTTCTGCATGACAAAATGTTTCCAACTCTAGAACGAGGTGGAATGAGTAAGGGAGCTTTACTTAATATTCTATTTCCCCGTCATTTTTATAGAAGAGAATTCAAGTTCTAATAATCTAAATAGCTAGTTATCAAGATTTTAAGTTTATCCTTCTGTAAAAGGATGGAAACTGTTATAATCATCCTTATAGAAAAGGATAAGGAATGACGCCCATTTTACAGACTTTGTTAGAAGAGTTCCGAAGCTCCCTTCCAGAAACGGAAGGAAGCACTCCTCGCAACTATCAGTTCCCCGAAGCCAAGGGCGTGATCAAGGTCGCCGTTGGAATGAGACGTTCAGGGAAAACCTATTTTTTATTTCAAACGATTCGAGAGTTGGTTTCAGAACTAGGGATTCCCTTGGATCGTATTTTATACCTCAATTTTGAAGATGACCGCATTTTACCAATGAACCATAAGGCAATGGGGCAGATGATTGATGCTTGGTATACCTTATACCCCAACAATCATCACCATTGTTGCTATCTGTTTCTCGACGAGGTGCAAAATGTGGAGGGGTGGCCCCTTGTTTTAAGAAGGGTTTTGGACACGAAAAACACCCAGATCTACGCAACAGGCTCTTCCGCCAAGCTATTGAGCAAAGAAATAGCCACTTCGCTCCGAGGCCGTTCTCTGCCTATTGAAATTTTGCCATATCATTATTTGGAATTTCTTAAAGCTCATCATTTAGAAATGCCTTCAAAACCCTTTGGACAGAAAATGCTCGATCATCATCGAAGCCATTTATTAAACTACTTCCGTATCGGAGGATTTCCTGGAATTCAATCGATGACGCACCATGAGCAAGTGGAAGCATTGCAGGGTTATGTCGAAACAGTTGTTTTTAGGGATATTATTGAACGTCATCAAATCAGCAATGTTGCGCTAATGAAATATTTCATCAGCTTTTTACTTAAGAATATCGCTGCGCCAATTTCGATTAATAAATTTTACAACGATATCAAAAGTCAAGGATATCATGTAGGTAAGGACACGCTCTATTCTTATCTTGCTTATCTTGAAGACGCCTTTTTGCTTTTTTCAGTGCCCATTTTTACTGAATCATTGCGCCAAATGCAAACAACGCCGAAAAAGATATACGCAATCGATAATGGCTTGATTGTTGCTAATACATTTAATTTATCTGAGAATCATGGAAAATTACTTGAAAATCAGGTTTATTTAGATTTGCGACGTGCTGGAAAAAAAGTTTTTTATTACCGCACTTCCGATGGATATGAGGTGGATTTCGTTGTCCAAGATCAAAAGGGTAAATATGAGTTGATTCAAGTGGTTTGGGAAGCCGATGATCCGACGACCTCTGAACGAGAACAACGGGCTTTATTGCAGGCAGAAAAAGAACTGGGCTTTCCAGGAAAGATCATCGATTACAAAACCTATCTCATGCAATTGGTCTAATTGGATTTGAACAAAAAGCGACTGTCCTCAATTAACGAATCAGTCGTTTTTTTGATTTCTTTGTTAAAAATATAATATGCGTTTTTGTTTTGTTTTAAGTTTTTAAAGAAATCGCCAGCAACGGAAGCTGTTTTCAAAGCAGAGTTGCACCCTAAGCCTTGGAAAAAACTCGCTGTAGCTGCCGCATCCCCAACGAGGATTCCGGAATTTTTTTCATTCGAAAACTCTTTGGCTTGCTGAAGAACAATCTCAATTCCATCTGAAATTTTAGCTTTGGAGCTGGCCATCATATCCGCCACTTTTTCCCAGCTGCACGCTCTGACAAGGTTTTCAAACTCTTTGGAAGAAATTTGATCCGTATTGCAGCTTTGAACGAAAACGATATTGACCGGTGAAGCAGTGATCTTTCTGATGAAAAAACCATTTTTTTCGATGGTGGGAGAAACATCAAACTCTCCAGTCATATCCTCAAATTTCGTCGCCGACCACATGCCGATGGCCTTTCCCAGGGATGCGCAAGAGATGCCCAATTCTTCTCTTACATGGCTGTGCATGCCATCAGCTCCTACAAGAATATCGTATGGAAGGGGAATTTCCCCTTCTGAGAGGGTGATGACAGCTTTTTTTCCTTCCAATCTTTTAAATTCTCCATGGATGACCTTAATTCCTAATTCATTGACTCTCTTTAACAGGCCCTGTTCTAAGTGATTTATAGTAACAAGTCCAAACTTACCCTCTTCTCCGAGATCAGTGGCTTTCATTTCAGGAATATTGACTTTCCATTTTTCCAAAAGTTTTATCGAAGCATCTAAAAGGAAGACACTCTGACCGCGCGAATAACCTTTTCGTTTCTCGACAACTGTGACTTGCGCTCCACTGTTTGCAGCTTCAATTGCTGTGGCAAGGCCCGCGGGACCGCCTCCGATCACAAGAACTGTGATAGGATCGTGATTGGCAAATAGTGGAGAAATACTCCACAATAATACCGTGATTGAGATAACAATTATTTTTTGCATATTCATTTTATTGGGATATAGATTTTGGTAATTAATTTATCAGGTTCACTCCAAATATACTCCATGTTCAGTTGTTCACAAAAACAGGGCCTATCCACATCATCGAGTTTTTCGTGCGTTGTTGGCGCCCATTTGCAATAGATATGGATAAAAGTTTCTTCCAATTTCTCATAGGAACCCAAGTGTGTGAAGATTGCATATTTGCCTCCTTGGATGACTTGCCTGCCAATTTCACCGTTTTCCTTGATGTTGGGAGGGGCAAGGATGCATGCATCAAAACGCAATTTTTCCTCGCCTGTAATTTGCGGATCATCGTGTAGAATGCTAAAACGGCGTAAATGAACGCCCGAGAGGCCGCTTTTCTGAATAAATTGGCCCATTGCCGGCCAAGCTTCCCAGGGAGATTTGTCATAATTCCCTTTTTTTCTGATGAAAAGAACACTTAAGTCTTCCATTTTTTCAATTTTGTCAGGATGTATCATCGGTAACTCCTCGAGTTTTTGGGTGACGAAATGATGCGAACCGCGGTAGTTTTGCGGGGAATTTCCCATTTGTTGCTTGAACGCTTTGGTAAATGCTGATGGGGTCTCATAACAGGCGTCTAGGGCAATTTCAGTAACCGGCTTGTCTGTGTTGCGTAATTTCATCGCCGCTTTTTCAAGGCGCAATCTTTTGACATACTGATGGACAGTCTCGCCAACGATGGCCTGGAAGATGCGATGAAAATGAAACGGGGAGTAGCAAGCCAGCTTTGCAAGCCCTTTCAAATCGGTCTCTTCATCGATATTCGTTTCTATATAGATGAGAACTTTTAGAATCCGTTTAAAGTATTCTTCAGTCATTTGTAAGGACGTTTTTTTGGTTAAACTTGCCCATCAATTTACACCAATGATTGGAATTAGGGCTTTTCCATTTTTGCGAAATTTTGAATGTTACGAATTATAACATATGATATAATTTTTAATTATATCAAAATAATGTCTTGTTTTTAATAAACAAAAGATAATTTACTTTTCTTGATAACTAATGAAGAAGTAAATAAATGAGATGAGAATAACAACAGCACCGATTAAAAGAGGGGAATAAATATTCCATCCGGCGAGGGGACCTGCAACGAGTGGGGCCACGATTTGGCCGATTGACCACATCGATCCGCTGACCCCTAGCGCTCTGCCTTGCATGGCCTCCGAGGCTCTGATGGAAACGATTGCTCCCAGGTTGACCCAACTGAGAGCGCCTCCGAGCAGGGCGAAAGGAATGATGAACCAATAAGGCCATAGCTGCTTCGGAGACACAAATAGTGCGACGCCGACGGCGGCGATCATTGTCCCGATCAAAATAAGTCTGCGGATCGAGAACTTGCCTGAGAGCTCTTTGTTCAAGAACATGGAAACAAAAAACCAAACCACAGCCATATAGGCAAAAAAGTCTCCGATCCGATCCGCTCCTAATGAAAATCGTTGCACGAGAAAGGTGGGAGAAAAAATCAAAAACAAACCCCAGCCAATGGAAAAAAGGAGATAAGTCATCAGAATGACGCGCAAAACTTTTTTGTGAAAGACGAAACGCATATCTTTAAACGTGTCGAGCAGTCCAATTTTGATATGTCCGGCTCTATGCTTGAAAGTTTCGACAAAGAAGAAATAGACGATAAGCAAGTTAATCAATGCTGCAATGGCGGCAAAAATAAAAGCGCCGGCACCCGACAGCCAATGCGGATTGGCAAGTTTGCCGCCAATCCAAGGGCCTGCGACAAACCCCAGTCCTCCGATGCCGAGCAAAACGCCAAACGCTTTACTGCGATGATGCACATCCGTGAGGTCGGCAGTCGCCGATTGCGCCAGGGCGAAATTTCCAGAACAGAACCCTGTGAGAATACGTCCAGCAAACAGCCAGCTTAAATCTTGGATGAACACCCCCCAGGCCATCACACTATAGCCGACGACACTAATCCCAATAGTCACCAGAAAGATTTTATATCTTCCGTAATGATCTGCCAGAGCGCCGGCGATTGGAGCTCCGAAAAATTGGCTGATGCCGAAGATGGCAAAAAGAATTCCCAATACCGTGGTTCTGAGCGACTCGGTCGCATTGGCAGCGAAATAATGCAAGTTCGGATTGAGGAGGAGCGGAGCCAGCACCGGGAATACAATGGAATATCCCACCAAATCGAGAGTATAAGTCATCAAGATGGTTAAGAAAGTGCGGTAATTCTGCGGAGAGCGGAACATGATTTTCCCTCAGTTTGAATAAAAACCTAACACTTCTAGTTGAATTTCACAATTTGAAAAATTCTCCCAATGGTGGTAAAAGAAGAGGGCAATAATCGAGTGTTTTTCAGATGAAAGGATTTTGCCCTCTTGCCTCGGGATCGAAAGGAAACTGTATTTATTTCGGGACGCCGACGACAAAAATTTTGATCGATGCAGGGATCAGCGCCAAACTGATTCGAGAGCGGCTGAAAACAATCGGGGTATCGATCGAAGAGATCGATGCTGTTTTGATCACACATGAGCATACAGATCATATCCAAGCGCTGGATGTACTGGGCTGCAGAATGGGGATTCCCATTTTTGCCAACAGTGATACTGCCAAAGCAATCTATGCCGTTTTGGACGAGTGCCCCAAATTTAAAATATTTTCCACAGGAGAAACTTTTGAGTTTGGCGATCTCGAGATCCATCCGTTTAGCGTGCAGCACGATGCGATCGACCCGGTTGGATTTACGATCCGCACGGGAGGATTGAAGTTCGGTTTTTGCACTGATCTGGGATTTGTCACGACGCTGGTTTCCAGTCAACTGCAAGGTTGCGATTATTTGTACATCGAAGCCAATCACGAGCCTTCCATGGTGCACGCTTCAGCGCGGCCAAAGATTTACAAGCAGCGCGTCTTAAGCCGCCAAGGGCATCTATCGAATGGGGAATGCGCCAAATTGATCGAATTGATCCATCATCGCGATCTAAAGCACATCCATCTCGCTCATTTGTCGAGCGAGTGCAATGCTCCAGAATTGGCCTTAAAGACCATCATAGAAAAACTGCAATCTCTGCAGGGAACGACGGAAGTCTCTATCGCCTATCAAGAAATGATCAGCAAGCCGATCGTGTTTTAAATAGGGATCATCATTCCGTCAAAGGCGAGCCTGGGACGGCATTTCATGTGCATGTCGTCGAGAATGTCGAATTGCAGTTGGAATTTCTTCAACATTTCTGAATCGCTATGCTTAGGATCGTGATGCGTCAGGATCCATTCGGGCACGCCAGTGTGCTTGAGGAGGACGGTCGCATTGTTCACCGAGGAATGGCCCCAGCCGACCTTCGTCTGGTATTCAATGGGCGTATATTGCGCTTCGTGGATGAGGAAATCGCAATCTTTGAAGAATTCGATCTGGCTTTGGTAGGGTTCGAGAAGGCGGTGTTTTTTACCGATCAGATTAGGATTTCCGTGATAGCCCATTAAAAACTCATTGTCTGTCGCGTAGCCGAATTTGAGTTTGCCCACTTTGAATTTGAAGCAGAGTGTGGCCCCGGGATGGAAGGAATAGTGGGAATTGACTTCAATGCTGCCCACGTTGAACGGTACTCCTTCTTGGATGTCTTTAAAGACGAGATTGGCTTGAATATCGTCCAGCCTGACGGGAAAATAGGCATACGCGAGCATTTCGGTAAACAGTTCATGGGTTGTTTTCTCGAACCCGATCGGTGTCCAAATGTCGATTTCGCAATGGGGATCATAGATGGGGGCGAAAAAAGGGAATCCGGCGAGATGGTCCCAATGGGTATGGCTGATGATGAGATGGACATTTTTGGGTTTCGATTCGCTAATCAAAGTTCCCAAGGGGCGAATGCCTGTGCCGGCATCGATAATCACATAGTCTTCCCCGTGGCGGATCTCCAAACAGCATGTGTTTCCTCCGAAACGCACATAATCGGGCCCGGAGACGGGGTTAGAGCCTCGTGTGCCCCAGAACTTAATATAAGAGTCCGGGGAATGCATTTTGGGAAGATAGCAATGTTTTCCCTCCATCGTCGATTCTTGGCCTGAAAATGGATCGGGCTGAAGCTTATTTTTGAAAAACAGCTTGAAAAGAGAAAAGAGTTGAGCGATCTCAAACGGCTTCTCGAGAAAGTAATCGCAATGAAAGAGCAAGGCGGCACGGTAGTTCTGAATGAGAGCGTGTGCGGAAGTGAGGATGACCCCGATGTGATGTGTTCGCGGGTCTGTTTTAATTTTACGGAGGATTTCCATGCCATGGATATGAGGAAGCATGAGTTCAACGAGGATCAAATCGGGTTTGAAAGTGTCGATTTTTGCCAAGCACTCGAAGCCGTTTTTTGCGACTTCAAATATAAAAGAAGAACCGTTTTTACTTTTTTTTAGGGTTTTGGCGATGCTTTCGTCAGGATCGGCAATCAGGATTTTCTTTTTGGTCTTATTTATCATTCACTCCTCTCTTGGAAGAGGGTCTTCCTTTTTTTGCAGGCGATTAAAAAACAGCTTGCCCCGACGGAGGCAAAAATCACAGCGACGAGGTAAAAGTTTAGCACTTCTTTCGGATGCAATTCGATTTCATCGTTTTGTGTGAGCAGTTCGAATTTAAGAATCGCTTCTATCTGATCGGGCTCGGCAATTCTTTCTTTAATGGGAGGTTCAATGGTCTCTGTCTCCACCTCAACTAGCATAGCAAAAGCCAATGAGGCCAAACAAAGCGTGCACATCACATAGCCCATGAATTTGAGGCGGGGGAATAATTTGCGCTCGATTTCGAGATGAACGGGAGTGTTTCAGTTCTTCGAGTTTACTCGAAAAGCTCTTGTTCTTCATAAGAATTCCCGGTTTTTGAAGATGGGATGGAGTTTTTGGAGTCGATTAAGATCCGCCGCGGTTTCGCGCCTTCTTGAGGGCTGATCACGCCCTTTGACTCTAATTCGTCCATCAGCGAAGCTGCGCGGGCGTAGCCGATTTTTAATTTGCGCTGCAAATAAGTGGTGGAGGCCGTCCGCGTTTCGACGACGATGGCGAGGGCTTGGTCGTAAAGGGTGTCGCGCGGGTTATTCTCTTCATCCTCTCCGGCTTCTGAATCAGCAGATTCCTCGAACCGCATTTTATCGAAGGATTCGATGAGATAATTCGGCGGGGCTTGATCGCAGATGAAGGAGACGACGCGGTTGATCTCTTCATCGCTGATGTAAGCGCCTTGCGCGCGGATCAGCGTCGAGGTGCCCGGCGGCAGAAAAAGCATGTCGCCATTGCCGAGCAAGCTTTCTGCGCCGACATCGTCGAGGATGATCTGCGAGTTGACGCGGCTGGCGACTTTGAAGGCGATGCGCGTGGGGAAGTTGGCTTTGATCAGTCCTGTGATCACTTCGCGCGAGGGGCGCTGCGTGGCGAGGATGAGATGGATGCCGACAGCGCGGGCCATTTGAGCGATGCGGGCGATGGGCGTTTCGAGATCGGAGCTCGAGGCCATCATCAGGTCGGCGAATTCATCGATGATCGCGACGATGGCATGCATTTTGATCGGGATGGGGATGCTTAAAGAGGACTCGAGCTCTTTGTTGATTTGCCGGTTATTAAAAGCGGTGATGTTGCGCACGCCGAGCTGTTTTAAAATGTCGTAGCGCGTCTGCATCTCTTTGACGAGCCAGCTGAGCGCGGCATAAGCGCCGTGGGCTTCTGTGATCACAGGAGCGATCATGTGGGGAAGGTTTGTGTAGGGGGTCAGCTCGACTTTTTTCGGGTCGATCATGACCAGCTTGATCTCATCGGGGCGCGCATTCATCAAGATCGACATGATGACGGTATTGATGCAGACCGATTTTCCCGATCCTGTGGCGCCGGCGATGAGGCAGTGGGGCATTTTGCTCAAATCGCTGATGACATTGTCTCCCGAGACCGTTTTGCCAAGCAGCAGAGGGACCATCATCTTGCGCGGGTTTTGCTGATAGTTAAGATGAAGCTCTTTGAAGCTGACTTCTTGAGGGTACAGAGAAGGGATCTCGACGCCGACAGCGGCTTTGCCAGGGATGGGGGCGATGATGCGGATCGATTTGGCCTGAAGGTTGAAGGCGATGTCGTTTTCCAGTGTTTTGATCTTTTGCACCTTCACGCCGATGGCGGGATGCACCTCAAAAGAGGTGATCGTCGGCCCGCAGTTGATCTCGCCCACTTTGGCCTCGATGCCAAAGCTCATCAGCGTTTCTTCGAGAATCTCCGCTTGGCGCTTCAGATCTTTTTTCAGCGAGG
This sequence comes from uncultured Verrucomicrobiae bacterium, assembly GCA_963698815.1. Lineage (GTDB taxonomy): Bacteria > Chlamydiota > Chlamydiia > Chlamydiales > Rhabdochlamydiaceae > CAJCIW01. The sequence continues at coordinate 406,251 of CAVOSF010000004.1, read as the reverse complement.
GCTGATCGACTTTTTTTGGGTTGATTGAGCAGCGAAGGAGGAGGAAGCTGATAGGTGGTGAAATCTCCATTCACCACCTTTTGGGCATTGATGGCGGCCTGCCGTTTATTGAGGGTTAAGCAGCGGGCTTCTTTGCATCTGACTTGTCGTCATGGTGCGGATTTTCACCTCGCCCTCTTTGTCTTTGCGCGGCTGATAAATCGGCTGCGGAAGGCGCTTAGCAAGCGTGCTTTCAATCTCTTCAGCTGTTTTTGTCGCAAGAAGGGGAGATCGGCTTCTTTTTTCAAGCAGAGCGGCAATTTTTTGCTTTAGCAATGCGAAAAGAGAGGGACCATGCGGATTTCGGTCAGCAGAAGAAAGGAGACAATGGCCGTGATCGAAAAAGTCAGCCCGATGCCGACGTCGCTAAGCATCCGCTGCAAATTCAATGTCGGCAGATCGCGATAGAGATAATAGAATGGAACGCCGCCTAAATTATAACGCGTGGTGCGATGAGGATAGGGGAAATCGAATAATGGGTCTCCGAATAGACCCTGATTTTCAAAGAAGCTGCCAAGCGACACGCTCGATTCAGCGAAGAGATTAAGCAGCAAGCAGCACGGAGATCAGGAAGAATGCCAAAGTAGACGATTTTGGATGGGAGCGAAGGCACTTCTCGGTTCAAGAGAAATTGCCAGCCGAGCCAGCCTAAAAAAGCGAGGACCAGATAACTCGTCAGTCCGAAAAGGAAATTGAACCCTAAGCCGATCCCCCAGCCGACGAGTCCAAGCCAGTTTTTAGAGTGGTCTTCAACATGAAAACTTAGCAAGCTGAGCAGGACGATCAGTGAAAACCCAAGGAAAATCAGTCCTTTGCCTTCTGTAGGCATGCGCATTTTTTTTCTTTGGAGCAGATTCTTTTGCCATTATGAACTCCAACAAAGTTGAGGAATACAGTGACAATCATTCCAAAGCCAAGACAATACCAAGCAAACGGTTTAAGGTTTCCTCGTTCCAAATAGGAAAGAGCGAATCGGCACGATGAAAAATCCAAAAACAAAGGAAGAGACGAAACCGACAAAACAAGCAGGGAAGGAAATGCCAGATGGCATTTCATGGGACAGATAAATTTTGAGCAGCTCCAAACAGTTGCCGCCGATGATCGTGGGAATGGAAAGCAGAAAAGAAAAGCGGACCGCTCTTTGGCGCCTCCCATCCGAGGACTTTGGCGCATGAAATCGTCGAGGCGCTGCGCGAGATGCCGGGAATGAGCGCAGCGGACTGCATCGCCCCGATCCAAAGGACATCGCTGATCTGCCGCTTTAACGTCGTCGTCTCGCTTGTCCGTCGGAACTTTCCATCGCTCCCCAGAAAACAAAATCATCGCCGTGGCGATCAGGCAAATCCCTAAAAATTGAGGATGGGAAGCAAAATCTCGCAGCGGTTTAGCAAAAAATAACAGGGGATCAGAGGTAGCATCGCAATAAAAAGAAGGAATAGCTTTTGCCTGTCGCGGCGGAAGATCAGGCTGATCTCCTCTCTTAAAAAAATGAGAAGGGCGAACAAGGTGCCGAGATGGCACACGAGATCGAAGATGACTTGGGATTCAGAGCTTTCGATATGAAAGAAGAGCTTGGCGAGTTTGACATGGGCCGAAGAACTGATCGGGAGAAATTCCGTCAATCCTTGCAATAACCCAAGAATAAACGCTTCGAAAAGGACATCACCTTTCGCCTCGATGTTTTCTTTATAGTATTAACATAGATGATGATTATTCGAGAAGAAGGGCGATCGACGGGGCTCGAACCCGCGACATTTGGATCCACAATCCAATGCTCTAACCAACTGAGCTACGACCGCCATGAACGACAAGGCTAAAAGAGTAATCTAGAGTTGAATTTTGCGTCAAATGTCTTCCGTGTCCCGAAGTTAAACATCGTGTAATATTATTTTTAAAAATCGATGAGAACTTGATTTAAAGTGTTAATTTTGTTATAAAATTACTGCTTAACTTTTTTGGTAAATATTATTTAAGGTTTTCATAAGCTTCTCGTGCATGTCCAAGGTCTAGTTTTCAACTATGTTCTATAGATTTGGACGATACACGCCCTTGTCGATGATCTCTAATAATCTCAATGCGGAGTGGGTTGGAGATCGAACGCCGGATTCCCAAGATTGAACTGTTCTCTTACTGACATTTAAAATGACAGCAAAGACGCCTTGGGAATAGTTTCCTTTTTCTCGAATTTGCTTAATTTCTTCAGCCTTATATTCCAATGGAGGTTCTGGAAGTTCGATGAGTTTTGTTCTTAATGTCCTTTTTCCTTGCTTGTACTCGAGAATTTCTTCTAAACCTCTCCTTATTTTTTCGGAAAATGCACTCGTAGGTTTACCGCCGTTTGATTTTTTCGACGAGCTTCCTGAAGATCGCCTTATCATTTTCCGAGAGATTTTCTTGTTCGTTTTTGCCATAAATAACTATGAAAAATAATTGTTCCTGTTCTGGGAAGTCAAAATAACATACTCGAAATCCTCCCCGCTTCCCTTTGGATGAAGATTTCAGTCTAACTTTCCTTAACCCTCCAGTTTTTGCGATTAAGGCTCCTGTATCAGGCTGACTGGACAGCAATTTTTCTAAATCTTCATAATCACTGGTCAATAGCTTTTTTTCTGCTATCAATGCATCCAAATCGTTCGAAAACACCTTGGTCTGAATAATCAGTCTTTTCATAGAAATTGTAACACAATGTAGTACATTTGTCAAAATTCCAGCAATTCTGGAAAAATCATATTTTTTCAAAGACCATCAATAAGCGTCTCTATATCAGTCATTTCGACCTCTAAGGAAACATAAGAACAAAGGTTTTTTCGAAACTACGATTAATCTGCTTATTTCTGGTCCCTTGCAGGATTAGAAGTCGAATCTGCCGCCGGCGACAAGGCCTTGCAGCGATAGGTTGCTGTTTTCTTGATAGAAGACCCCTTTGCCGATTTCCTGCATGAAATGGTTCATTTGGTTGACGCCGAACCATTGATTTTGTTCCCAGCCGACGTGAAATTCAATGTGGAGCCGATCTTTGGCAAAGTGAGTGTCCCAGCCGAGGCCGAGAGCGAGTTGAAGAGAAGAGATCCCTTTATAGAATTGGTCTTTAGAATGGGCGATGGTGAAGGAATCTTCTTTGAGCTTGAAGTCGCAGTCAAATTGTCCATACAGAAGCGAGCCGGATGCGATGCCATAGATCGAAAATCCATAATTTATCGCAAAGCGGACATCGGCTCCAGCGCGTAAACCCCCTCCGCGGAAATCGGACTCAGAATGCAATCTTCCAGTTACTGCGGGAGTTGTCGCGTAGGTATATCGATTTTTTAAAGATTGCTCGAGAAAAAGGGCGCGCAGTCCGAAAAAGGGGCGTAAAGAAAAATGGCCTCCGAACCACGAGGAACGACCGCATTCGAGATCGAAAAGTTGGATGTCGAGGTCCCATTTGCCTCTAGCGCGTATATCTGCAGCGGTAGAAGGATTATCGGGATGCGCCCATATGGAGAAGATCGACCCGTCCGATTTAGACACGGAGTTTGAGGCATCGGTGGAAAACCAGGTCCAATAGAGAGGCAGATCATAACCTGCTTTTGGGAAATTCAATCCCAATCCAAGGCGAGTTCCGCTGGTCCATTCCGGTTTGACTTTTTTTAAATGTCCTTTGAAGTTGAAATTCCCGTCCGGGGGAAACGCCGCAGTTCCAGATCCGAGCCCCGTATGGGCATAGTACAAACTGTCCTCTTGGGCGATCCAATAGAGGTATTCCCCAAAAACAAAAAGATTGACTCCGCCTTCCACTTGGAAATTGCTTGGGTAGTTGACGCGGTCACCCGGAGTTTCACTCGTTGGTTTTTTCTCTTGAGCAAAGCTTGCCGTGCAAGTGAAGAGAAATAATGCGAAGAGAAATTTCTTAGAAATCGAAACGTATGCCAAAAGTGCCGCCTTGCAGTGTGAGGTCGCTGTTCATCTGTTGTAGATCGCCATCGTGTAGACTTGAGAAGAAATGGTTCATTTTATTAATGCCGAACCAAATATTCTGTTCCCAGCCGGCATAGAGTCCAAAATGGTAGCGGTCATTATGTGTGTAGCAGTCCCAACGGACTCCAAGAGCAAGTTGAGCAGTGGATGCCGCGTGATGAAATTTGTCTTTTGAGAGAGCAATTTTCACCGATTCCCATTTTTCTCGGAAATCGCAATCGTAATACCCATAAAGCATCGAAGCAGAGGCGATGCCATAGAAACTCCATCCGCCCAAAAGGGCAAAGCGCGCATCAAAACCTGCGCGGATGCCGCCGCCTTCAAAATCGGACTCGGCTTTCAAATGCAGATCGGTGGAAGGAGCTGTCGTCAAATCGTATTCGACTTTAAAACGTTGGTCGATCCAAGCTCCGCGAAGCCCAAAAAAGGGACGAAGGGAAAAGTGTTTGCCCACCCAAAATGCGCGGCCCATTTCTAGATCCAAGATATTGTAATAGAGACGCCAATTGCCTCCTGCGCTTGAGGCCCCTGTCGCGGTGTCGACATCGGGATGGCCCCAAAGGACGAGCAAAAGCCCATGTTTTTTTTCTTTCGTATGCGATTTAAACCATGTCCAATTGAGGAAGATGTCCCATTCATCGTAAAGCATGTTGCCGCCGAGGCCGATCCTAAATCCGGGATGCCAATGGGGATGGACTTTTTCTAAGCGCCCATTGAATTCTACCGTTCCATCGGGAGGGACTGCTGTTGTTTGCTTGTTTGTAAATCCATTTTGGGCATAAAAGAGGCCGTCTTCCTTGGCAACCCACCATAAAAACTCGGCGTCGAGAAAAACATTCCATCCATTGTCGACTTGAAAGCGGCTGGAAGGATTGACGAGCCCCGCGGCTTCTTTCCCCTGAGTAGAGGAAGGTAAGTCGCCCGCACATAGGGTCGAGAATGTCATTAAAATAAGAGGGGAAATTCCCAAGTAACGTTTTTGCATAGTATGCCTTCGTGAAAAGGATTTATTCTAAAATAGAAAAGTTCAAAAAACAAGCGAAGAATGCGAATCCTTTTGTCTTTCATAGAGAACGACACCGATTAAGAAACTTAAGGAAAGATAGCACACAAGAAAAGAAAACGAGATTGATTGTGTGCGTAAGGAAAAATCGAGAAAGGCCGGAGGATGGGATGTCAGTGTCATGATTGCCGATGTCCAGGCATTGTTTATCACATGCAAGACATGGCCGAGGAGAGGAAACCAAGGCGCAAAAAGCAGGGCTGCAAAAAGCAGCAACAAAGAAAAAGAAACGCATGCGGGAAAGAAAAGATTGTACGCAATGCTGAGCAAGGGAAATTTGTGAAAGAAATAAAGCAGTACCGGAAGCGAGATCAAATGGACGGCAAGATTAAGGGCAAAAGCCTTTCGCAAAAGAGCGGAGAGCAAATATCCGTGCCGGTCGAAAAGGCTCATTTGTTTAATCTCTTTGTAAGGGCGTTCGGGAAGAAGGAAAGCGACCAACCGGTGCATGGACGGATAAAAAAGCAAAATGGCTAGCGTACAAAGAAATGTCAGTTGAAAGCTGAGATGTGTGACGACAATGGGGTTGATCAGAAGTTCGATGAACAACCCTACGCCCAGGACGTTGAGCCCAGAGGTGCGCAAAGAAAACATCTGGCCAAAAGCGATCAGAGCGATCGCGATATACGCCCTTTGAATGGAAGGAGCGTTTCCCAAAAAAGCATAATAGGCGGTCAGGGCAATGAGCAGCAGAGCTGCGCTGATCCGATGGGGAAAGAAAAGACGGAAAATGAAATTCAAGAAAAGGGCGGCCAAAGCAAAATGAAATCCAGAAATAGCAAGGATGTGCTGAAGGCCGACTTTACCAAATTCCATGCTCAAAATCCGCTCATCGATATCTCCTGTTGCGAGCGAACTCAAGAAAGAGCGCACTTGGCGATCGAAGATTTCTTTTTTTAAATGCTTTGCAATTTTTTGCTTGGCATCGAAACGCCACTGAGACAAATTCAAGAAAGAGGGGAGAGGTGTCCATGGAGATTTTTTATTGGGTTTTAAGACAAAAGAAAAATCTCCTTTTTGGGACAGCGATCCCCTGATTTCATAATCTCTATTTGCCGAGGGATGTTTTCCGAATAAGGGAAGGTAGATATGGCAAGGGAGGTCATGGTAAGTGCGTTGATCGTCAGTTTCAAATAGTTTCAACTTTCCCTTATAGAGAACAGACCGGTAAAAAGGCGATGATTGAATTTTCACTTGATCGATATGGAAGATCCCTTTCCCGGCCATTTTTTCTTGAGGGAGGACAATCTTAGGGCAGCGATATGCAGCAGCGGAAAACGCTCCAAAGAAGCACAACAGCGCAATAGCACAAGTTTTTATGTGTTTGGCGCTACAGCAAAGCACTGCAAAGAAAAAAAAGAGCAGCCAATGCTGTCGAAACCAAGCCGCGGTTCCTGGAAGAATGCAAAGGCTAAAAAAAAGAGCGGGGTGTTTTGCCCAAAAAGAACGGAAAGATGCTTTCACTATTTTATCCGTCCTCCGGAGGAAACCCGGCCCTTAAGGGCCGGGTATAAAAACGACATTTGGGAGGGGTGCGAAGCCCCCCCAAATCGCCATAATAATCCCCGGCCTTAAGGCCTGGGTTCACACCGAAAATGACTCAAAAGTTGGTTTTTGGCTGCGTTGGCTATGCAGCACATTTTTTGTCTTCACTCGCGCCTTGTGCTTGCACAATGGTCGCTCGCTCCAGACAAAAAATTTGCGCAGCCGCCTTGCCAAATTCCCAACTTTTGAATCATTTTCGGTATTCTTTGGGGATTTCTTGATCGATGGAGCGGGTAATGAGGCGGACTCCGCGTTCTCCCGTGAACATCGTCGCGCCCCATTTAAGCATCACTGCGAGGCGGTTTCGGAAGCCGATGAGGTAAACGATGTGCACAAAAGCCCACATTAACCAGGCGAGAAAACCGCTGATCTGAAATTTGCCGACCATGGCAATGGCTTTGGCTTTGCCAATCGTCGCCATATTCCCTTTATCGAAATAAACGAACGGTTGCCGCCTCTCTTTAGGAATTCCTTTTTTGATGATTTTAGCCACATATCGCGCTTCTTGGATGGCAACGGGAGCGATGCCGGGCAGAGGTTTTTCATCTTTGATTGTAAAATTGGCGGCATCCCCGATGACAAAGACTTCCCCGTGCTCAGGGATGCTCAAGTCGGGGCCCACGATGATCCGGCCGGCGCGATCGAGAGGAACGTCGAGAGTTTTGAGCATAGGAGAAACTTGGTTGCCGGCAGCCCAAATAATATTTTTAGATTCAATGAACATATCCTCGGTCTTAACTCCGCTTTCATTGATCTCGATCACCTTTTTTCCGGTAAGGACTTTAACGCCCATTTTCTCCAGATCTTGTGCGGCGCGCGAAGATAGTTTTGCAGGATACATGGGAAGGATTTGAGGAAGGGCTTCGATCAGATAGATTTTGGACTCTTCAGGCTTGATCCTCCGGAAATTTTTGAACATCGTTTTGTAAGCGATCTCGGCAATGGCGCCGGCCATTTCCACCCCGGTTGGCCCTCCGCCGATGATCACAAAGTTTAAAAACTTGGTCGCTTCCGGAATACTATCTAGCCTTTCCGCCTTTTCAAAGGAGATCAAGACTTGTTCTCGGATTTTGAGCGCATCGTTAATCGTCTTCAGCCCCGGCGCAAATTTCTCCCAATCCTCTCTTCCAAAATAGGAATGGCGCGCGCCGATGGAGACGACGAGATAATCATAGCCGATGATGTCTCCGTTGGCGATGGTAATCTGCTTATTGTTTTTATCGATTTTGACAACCTCGCCCATGATCACTGTCGTATTCTGTTGATGGCGCAACACTTCGCGTAAGGGGGTCGCAATTTCTCCGGGAGAAAGAGCCGCCGTTGCGACTTCATAAAGAAGGGGTTGAAAAAGATGGTGGTTGGTCTTATCGATGAGAAGAACATCGAGTTCAGCTTTATTGAGCGACTTCGCTACGTTTAACCCGCCAAAGCCCCCTCCAATAATGACAACTTTTGTGTAAGCCATAAAATAAGATTTTTTCCAAATAGGATTAAATTGCAACTGTTGTTTTTCAAAAAAGGTTGGAGCTGATAAACTGCTGCGGGTATATTTCTGAATATCGTGTGTATACCGAAAATGATTCAAAAGTTGGGAGTTTGGCAAGGCGGCTGCGCAAATTTTTTGTCTGGAGCCGAGCGACCATTGTGCAAGCACAAGGCGCGAGTGAAGACAAAAAATGTGCTGCATAGCCAACGCAGCCAAAAACCAACTTTTGAGTCATTTTCGGTATAGTAGAAGATTCGAATTAATAATCTTCTAGAAAGCGTTACATAGGTTGTGCATGCATTCGGTCCAGGATCTTAAAGACAAATTTGGCGGACACCTCGGACTTCAGCTGGTGGCCGGAAAAAATGGACTGAAGCGCCGTGTCAAAGTGCCGGAAGTGCACCGCCCGGGACTTCCTTTATCGGGCTATTTTAAAAATTATGTCAGCCAGCGCATTCTCATTTTTGGCAACGTAGAAACTCTGTATCTCAAAGATTTGAACAAAGAGATCCGCGCTAAAAGGCTGCGCAGCATTCTCACTTCGCAAACTCCGGCTGTCATCGTCGCCGGCCGCTTTCAGCCTCCAAAAGAACTCGCCGCGGTTTGCGAAAAAGATGAGATCCCTCTATTTAAAACCGATATGCCTACGATGAACCTGCTCAGCAAATTGACCTTGCTCCTCAATGAAGAATTCTCTCCCACGATGACCTGCCATGGGACGCTTGTCGAAGCTTTTGGAGTAGGCGTTCTCATTCAAGGAGATTCTTCGATTGGAAAAAGCGAGGCCGCGTTGGGGCTAATTGAAAGAGGCCACCGCCTGATCTCCGACGATGTCGTTAAAATACGTCTGCGCGAAGGCGCCTATCTCGAAGGGTCCGGCCCGGAATTGACTCGGCACTTGATGGAGATCCGCGGCATTGGGATCATTAATGTTGCCCATCTTTATGGGGCTGTGTGCGTGCGCGATCATAAAACGGTTGAAGTCATTGTCAAGTTAGAAGAGTGGGACGATCGCCGTTTTTACGATCGTATTGGGTTGGACGAGAAGTATTGTGATATTTTGGGCATCAATGTTCCCTATCACATTTTGCCGGTCAAGCCCGGGCGGGATGTCGTTCTTTTGATTGAGACCATTATTTTAAATTATCGTTTGAAAGAGATGGGTTATAATTCTGCCAAAGAATTTAATGCGAAATTGCTGGAAACGATTTCAAAAAAGCAAAATGAAAGGAAGAAGATCCGTGAAGCTTTTACGAAAAGTCCGAATTAAAAATCCCCTCGGCCTGCATGCGAGACCCGCAACTGAGATCGTACGACTTCTTCAAGGGGCCCAGTCCGACGTCTATTTTACCTATCGCAAAGAGACGATCAATGCGAAGAGCATCATGAGCATCCTGATGCTTGCAGCCACCAAGAATTCTTTGATTACGATTGTTGTCGATGGCGTGGATGCGAACGAGACGATGGCAAAAATCGTCGAAGCCTTTGAAAATCAATTCGGAGAAGAATGAAGAGCCAGGAAGAAATTCAGATCCGTGGATTTCCTGTCAGCGAAGGGATCGCGATTGGAATCCCTTTTTTCTTGCAGCCCATTGAAAAAGAGCTTCCCGCATTCGATATTTCTTTAAAGGAAGTCGATGAAGAGATCGCCCGTTATCGAAGCGCGCTTTTTTCCAGCCGCGAGGATTTGACACATTTGCGCAACCATCTGGCGATGGAAGCTTCGGATGATGCAGCCACCATCATCGATTCGCATATCTCAATGCTCGATGATCCCTTGATGACAGTGCACATGGAAGAAAAGATCCGCCAGACGCTTCAAAACCCCGAATCTGTTTTTCAATCTGTGATGAAAGATTACGAGAAACGATTTTCGCAGACAACCAATCCCTTTTTTCAAGAGCGCCTTGTCGATGTGATGGATTTGGCCAAACGGGTCCTCGGACATCTCTGTCCATGCAAAGGAAATTCTCTTGCCGGCGTTCCCTTCAATTCTATTGTCTTTACCAAAGAATTGATCCCTTCACATACGGCCGCCGCAGAGCATTGCCGCGTCAGCGCCTTTGTCACCCAGTCCGGCGGAGGGAATTCCCATGCAGCCTTGATCGCACGAGCCAAGGGAATCCCGTATGTGGCTTGCATCGATATCGCTTCCGTACAAAATATTTCTACACGTTCAGTCATTGTCGACGGCCAGACGGGCGACGTGATTTTCAATCCCAAACCTGCGACGATAGAAAAATATAAGCAGCGCAAAACGCGTCTCAAAACTTCTCAACAGCTGCTGCAAAAAGAATTACAGTACGAGGCAGAAACCATGGACGGATGCTCCATTCAAGTCTTTGCCAATATCGGCAATATCAATGAACTCGAAAACCTTCAGCAACTAGGAGCTGAAGGAGTTGGACTCTTTCGAACGGAATATCTTTTTTTCCAATACCGCGAATTGATCACCTCGGAAGAAGACCAATACCACGCCTATGTCAAATTGATCCATAGTGTCGGCAATTTGCCAATCGTCATACGTGTCTTCGATGTCGGCGGAGACAAAAACCCAGAGCTTTTCCCGGACGAAGAGAAAGAGCCCAATCCCGTACTGGGATGCCGCGGCATCCGTTTTTTACTGCGTCATCGAGAGATTTTTAAAATTCAGCTGCGCGCCCTCTTAAGGGCTGCGATTTATGGCGATGTGCGCATTTTGCTCCCTTTAATTTCCGATCTTAATGAATTGGAAACGTCGCGTGCTCTGATCAACGAAGTCGCCCATGCCTTATCTCTAGAAGGAATCCCTCACAACCGAAATGTCCCGGTCGGCTGCATGATCGAAGTCCCTTCTGCTGTGCTGATTTGCGACTGCCTGGCGGAAAAAAGCGACTTTCTTTCCATCGGTACCAATGACCTTGTCCAGTACACTTTGGGCATCGACCGCAGCAACCCTGCCATGAGCGATTTTTGTTATCCTGCCCATCCCAGCGTTTTGAGAATGATCAAAATGGTCAACACGGAAGCCAAACGCTACGGCAAAAGCGTCACGATCTGCGGCGAGATTGCTTCCAATCCTCTTTTTGTGCCTCTTCTCCTCGGCCTTGGCGTCGACCAACTCTCCTGTTCTCCGCGCTACATCCCCATCGTCAAACGGGCCATCCGCCAGACAAGCCTCCTCGGCGCTTACGAACTCGCAAGCCGCGTCCTGCGTCTGAACTCCACCATGGAAGTCTCCCAGGTACTCATGGAAGCTTATAATAATTCGAGTACTGTCTAACTCCAATGGCTATACCGAAAATGACTCAAAAGTTGGTTTTTGGCTGCGTTGGCTATGCAGCACATTTTTTGTCTTCACTCGCGCCTTGTGCTTGCACAATGGTCGCTCGCTCCAGACAAAAAATTTGCGCAGCCGCCTTGCCAAATTCCCAACTTTTGAATCATTTTTGGATAAAGTCGAGTCTACCATTCAGCAGTCTCACTAAATAATTTCCAAATTGGATCATCATTAATTTGTTCTTGTTGTTTAACCTGAACTTGAGGCAAATTAGTCTCAGGTTGTTCAATCTGATAATCATCAGATTGCGGGTATAGTTCTTGCTGAAATGGGACAACGTTGTTTTGTCCAGGTTGAGTAGTCTGTTGTTGAAATGAACCAGTCTCGATTTGTTTTAGATGACTATAATTAGTTCCTTCATAAGACATATGAAGCTGTTGCTGATAATCGTATTGTTCAGATAGAAAATCGTTGTTTTGTTCATATTGTCCTTGAATTATACCAACCGGGTATTGTTCATGTTGAGATGAAAAGGCAAGGTTTCCTACAGGTTGAGGATTCTGTTGTTGAAGTAAACCAGTCTCGATTTGTTCTATCTGACCATGATTATATTCTTCCGGGGGTATATTAACTTGATTTTCTGCTTCTTGGATTGCTTTTGAGGCAATAGACTTGAAGTCAAACAAAACCTCTCCTCCCACATACTCCATGTAAACAAAATTCAATTTTTCTGCTATTTGACTTGTTACCGTTTTTTGTTTCTCTTTAAGGATGCTCCGGCAAACTTGTGCTAATGTACCAAATTCATGGGAGGACGACTTTGGACGAGAATTGAGTAGAGCTTGTAGCTTATCTAATTTGTCTATAACCGGAATCTTTATTATAGGAATATCGGCCCCTAAATTGAAAATGGTTTTTTCCCCTGAAATTTGATGAATAACTACAGCATCTTTTATTGAGATACTTTTGGCATCACGTCCGTATTGTTGCCATTTATTCTTCCCAAAAATTTTCTCAAGTTTTTTTTTAATTGGGTCAGATAATTTATTGATTTTTTCTCTGTTATTAGAATTCAATGTGAATCTTGTTAAGTCAGCATAAGAAGATGATTGCAACACTCCCGATGTTTCTGGTGTTTTAAAAGACTTCTTAAGCGTCCGTTGTTGCTGATCATCCTTATTACTCGCTGTATTATCATTTCGTCTTTTTTTTCTCGGTGGCTGAACTTCTTGCAGTGAAATTGATTCATCGCTTGGTGGACGTTTTTTCGAAGCCGATGAAAATTGAGGATGAGTTCGTTCTTTTTCTATTTGTTTTTTTGCTCCTTGGACTGCTTTTGAGAGAACAGAATTGAAATCAAACAAAATTCCTTCCCCCATATGCTCCTTGTAAATAGAATTCAATTTTTCTGCTGTACTTTTGACTACGCATTGTCGTCGACCCCCGAGGATGTGATGGATCTTACCCTTTAATGTATGACCAAGTTTTGTCTTGACCAATTCTTGACTCGCGAGCGAACTGAGTAGAGCACTTAGCTCACTTTTTTTGTCAGTAACCGGAATTTTTATTATTATAGAATCACTATTTAACTCGAAAATATCCTCCTTCTCTGAAATGTGATGAATACGCACAGCATCTGTTATTGAGATGCTACTTTTCTCTTTTGAAATAATTCTAGACCATTTTGTATTTCCAAGAATTCCCTTAAGTTTTTTTTTGATTTCGTCAGATAACTCCTTGATTTTGTTTCTGTTACTGGAATCAACTTGAATCCATGTTAAGTCGGCATAAGAGGGTAGTTGTGTTTCCTCCGGTGTTTCTTGTACTTCTTCTAAAACCTCCTGATCTCGCTGCACTACATAACTAGCTGTAGCGTCTGAGATTGGAACCACCGAAGATGATATATTAAAACTCATATAATTAACCTTTTTAGAAATGTTAGTAAAATTATTATATCAATTGATTGTTTATTCTACTTTGACAAGTTTTTCTCAATTCTTCAGTTTTCTTGCGTATATCTATTAACAAAAATCCGTTAGTACACGGCTTTGTTCTCTAATTGCGCGCAATTAGAGAACAAGGCATTAATACACTCTAGAGATTATCTATCCACGATCCATCAGTCTCGCTTAATAATTTCTGAATTTGATCATCATTAGTTTGTTCTTGTTGTTTAACCTGATCTTGAGGCAAATTAGTCTCAGGCTGTTCAATCTGAGAATCATCATATTGCGGGTTTAGTCCTTGCTGAGATGGGACAACGTTGTTTTGTTCATGTTGATAATTCTGTTGTTGAATTAAATGAGCATTGTATTGTGTTTTATGATGATCATAGCGTTGTACTTGTTGATACAGAAAGGCAAGGTTTCCTACAGGTTGAGGATTCTGTTGTTGAAATAAACTGGGATTGTAGGGTGTGTTCTGGTAATATTGTCCTTCAATCATACCAACTGGGTATTGTTCTCGTTGAGATGAAAAGGCAAGGTTTCCTACAGGTTGATGATACTGTTGTTGAAATAAACTGGGATTGTAGGGTGTGTTCTGGTAATATTGTCCTTCAATCATACCAACTGGGTATTGTTCTCGTTGAGATGAAAAGGCAAGGTTTCCTACAGGTTGATGATACTGTTGTTGAAATAAACTGGGATTGTAGGGTGTGTTCTGGTAATATTGTCCTTCAATCATACCAACTGGGTATTGTTCTCGTTGAGATGAAAAGGCAAGGTTTCCTATAGGTTGAGGATTTTGTTGTTGAAGTACATCAGTCTCGATTTGTTCTATCAGACTAGGATTATATTCTTTCGGGGGTATATTAACTTGATTTTCTGCTTCTCGGATTGCTTTTGAGACAATAGAATTGAAGTTAAACAAAACCTTTCCCTCTTCCACATACTTCATGTAAGCAGAATTCAATTTTTCTGCTGTTTCTTTTGTTACCGATTTTTGATCGTGTGTAAAGATGTTCCAGCAAAGTCGTCCTGGTTCAAGGGTGGACAACTTTTGACGATGGAGCGAATCGCGTAGAGCTTGTACCTCATCTAATTTGTCTATAACCGGAATCTTTACTATAGGAATATCGCCCTTTAAATCGAAAATGTCTTTATTCCCTGAAATTTGATGAATAACCACAGCATCTTTTATTGAGATGCTTTCGGTATCAAGTATGAAATGCTTCCATTTACTCTTCCCAAAAATTTCGCGAAGTTCTTTTTGAATTGGGCGAGATATTTTCTTGATTTTTTCTCTGTTATTAGGGCTCAATGTGAATGTTGTTAAGTCAGCATAAGAAGATGATTGCATTGCTTCCGATGTTTTAAAAGATTTCTCAAGCGGCCGTTGTTGCTGATCATCCTGTTCTGCTGATAAATCAATCTTAGCTGTATTATCACTTCGACTTTTTTTTCTCGGTGGCTGAACTACTTGCAGTGAAATTGATTCATCGCTTGGTGGACGTTTTTTCGAAGCCGATGAAAATTGAGGATATTTTTTTTCTATTTGGTTTTTTGCTTCTTGGACTGCTTTTGAGAGAACAGAATCGAAATCAAACAAAATTCTTCCCTCCATATGCTTCTTGTAAACAGAATCCAATGTTTCTGCTGTTGTTTTAACTACGCATTGTTGTCGACCCTGGCTCCGGATGATGGCACGGATACTAGCACTTAATGCAGGACCAAGTTCTGCCTTGAGCAATCGTTTACTCAAGAGCAATTTGCGTAGAGCAGTTAGCTCACTTTTTTTGTCAGTAACTGGAATTTTTTTTATAGAATCACTATTAAACTCGAAAATATCATTCTTCTTTGAAATGTGATGAATAAGCACAGCATCTGTTATTGAGATGTAAATTTCATTTTGTATTGAATTAAAAATTCTATACCATGTATTTGCAAGAGTTCCCCTAATTTCTTTTTTGATAGGGTCAGATAACTCCTTGATTTTGTTTTTGTTACTAGAATCAACTTGAATCATTGTTAAGTCGGCATAAGAGGGTAGTTGTGTTTCCTCCGGTGTTTCTTGTACTTCTAAAACCTCCTGACCTCGCTGCACTACATAACTAGCTGTAGCGTCTGAGATTGGAACTAGCGAAGATGATATATTAAAACTCATACAATTAACCTTTTTAGAAATGTTAGTAAAATTATTATATCAATTGATTGTTTATTCTACAATTGCTTAATTTAAATATTCTTAAAGCGCTGAGGATGAGATGGTTGCAGCAATAGCCTGAAGTAATAGGTTCCGATTAGATTATTTGAAAATGCCTGCTGAACAATTTTAAGTCTTAATTCCCTAAAAATAAGAGGCTTGCGGATTATAAGCCAAAAGGAAGATTCATTCCGCCAGGGAAGGGAAGCCCGCCCATTGTATCGTCTGAAGTTTTACTGTAAGCATCAACGCATGCCGCTTTGATGAGATCTTGTAGTCCTTCGAGATCGCTTTTGTCAACGCAGGTCGGTTTGATTTTGATTTCGAGAAGCTCTTTTTTCTCCATTTATCGTGACTGTCACCATGCCGTTGCCAGCACTGCCGGTGACCTGCTTGCTTTTCATCTCTGTTCTCATCTTCTCGAGCTGCTGCTCCATGAGCTTGGCTTGTTTTTCATTTTGGAATAACCGCTACCCATGTGTTTGCTCCTTTTTTATGATTCCCTCGAGTTCCACAGCAGCAAAGCGCATCAACGTTTCATACATGTTCGAGGAATTCTATAAACCTATGGAATCCATCTTGGAGCCGTTAGACCGACAAAATTCAGTGATGCCGTTAAACGCCGCATTGAAGGACAGGATCCTCTAGTTCGACACTGAGAAACCTTGTGATCGCACGCAAGTTGTGTTTTGGCTCTAAGTCTGTCTACGGGATGAAATGGCGTGAAGTAATGCACAGCTGCATGGAGACCTTAAGCCGTCAGGGCAAATCTGTCTTGGATTTCTTTACTGAAACAATTCGAGCTGCACGTACAGGATCTCCTCCCTAAGCAATTGTCTAGAGAGAGTCTTCTAACCCCATCAATTGGCAGCGGCTCTTCCTGAGCCGATGTCAATTGATCGCCGAAGGACGCTGGAATGCAGATTGGATTGGATAAGGGTTCGGGTGTTAGGATGGGAAGTTGTGTGGCATCCCAATGCCCCGTGACCGATTACCACCGATCAGCACCAAATAATTTCAAAATTAGATCATCATTAATTTCTTCTTGTTGTCTAACCTGATCTTGAGGCAAATTAGTCTCAGGTTGTTCAATCTGAGAACCATTATATTGCGGGTATAGGTCTTGCTGAGATGGGACAACGTTGTTTTGTTCAGGTTCAGTAGTCTGTTGTTGAAATGAACCAGTCTCGATTTGTTTTAGATGACTATGATTATTTTCTTCATAAGGCACATGAAACTGTTGCTGATTATTATATTGTTCAGTTAGAAAATCGTTGTTTTGTTCATATTGATCATTCTGTGGTTGAATTAAATGAGCATTGTATTGTGTTTCCTGATGATCATAGTGTTGTACTTGTTGATACCAAAAGGCAAGGTTTCCTACAGGTTGAGGATTCTGTTGTTGAAATAAACTGGGATTGAAGGGTGTGTTCGGGTAATATTGTCCTTGAATCATACCAACTGGGTCTTGTTCTTGTTGAGATGAAAAGGCAAGGTTTCCTATAGGTTGAGGATTTTGTTGTTGCTGATCATCCTGTTCTGCTGATAAATCAATCTTAGCTGTATTATCACTTCGACTTTTTTTTCTCGGTGGCTGAACTACTTGCAGTGAAATTGATTCATCGCTTGGTGGACGTTTTTTCGAAGCCGATGAAAATTGAGGGTATTTTTTTTCTATTTGGTTTTTTGCTTCTTGGACTGCTTTTGAGAGAACAGAATCGAAATCAAACAAAATTCCTCCCTTCATATGTTCCTTGTAAATAGAATTCAATTTTTCTGCTGTACTTTTAACTACGCATTGTTGTCGACCCTGGCCCGAGATGATGTCATGGATCTTAGCCTTTAATGTAGGACCAAGTGCTTTCTCGAGCAATTCTCGATCCGCGAGCGATTTGTATAGAGCACTTAGCTCACTTTTTTTGTCAGCAACCGGAATTTTTTTTATAGAATCACTATTAAACTCGAAAATATCATTCTTCTTTGAAATGTGATGAATAAGCACAGCATCTGTTATTGAGATGTAAATTTCCTTTGTTCTTGAAGAAAAAATTCTATTCCATGTATTTCTAAGAGTTCCCCTAATTTCTTCTTTGATTTGGTCAGATAACTTATTGATTTTGTTTTTGTTACTGGAATTAACTTGAAGCTTTGTTAAGTCGGCATAAGAGGATAGTTGTGTTTCCTCCGGTGGTTCTTGTATTTCTAAAACCTCCTGACCTTGCTGCACTACATAACTAGCTGTAGCGTCTGAGATTGGAACTACCGAAGGTGATATATTAAAACTCATATAATTAACCTATTTAGAAATGTTAGTAAAATTATTATATCAATTGATTGTTTATTCTACAATTGCTTAATTTAAATATTCTTAAAGCGCTGAGGATGAGATGGTTGTAGCAATAGCCTGAAGTAATAGGTTCCGATTAGATTATTTGAAAATGCCTGCTGAACGATTTTAAGTCTTAATTCCCTAAAAATAAGAGGCTTGCGGATTAAAAGCCAAAAGGAAGATTCATTCCGCCAGGGAAGGGAAGCCCGCCCATTGTATCGTCTGAAGTTTTACTGTAAGCATCAACGCATGCCGCTTTGATGAGATCTTGTAGTCCTTCGAGATCGCTTTTGTCAACGCAGTCCGGTTTGATTTTGATTTCGAGAAGCTCTTTTTCTCCATTTATCGTGACTGTCACCAGGCCGTTGCCAGCACTGCCGGTGACCTGCTTGCTTTTCATCTCTGTTCTCATCTTCTCGAGCTGCTGCTCCATGAGCTTGGCTTGTTTTTTCATTTTGGAATAACCGCTACCCATGTGTTTGCTCCTTTTTTATGATTCCCTCGAGTTCCACAGCAGCAAAGCGCATCAACGTTTCATAACGGCTTTGAGAAGCAGGCGGGGGCTCCGCGGGCAACGGAGCCTGTTTTGCTTCGGGAACAGGGGAAGGGTTGGTGTTTTTTTGTTCTTTATTATTGGAATTGGCAATGGTTTCCCATTGAGATTTTGAAAGTAGTAAAGAAGAAGATTGGGTCTGTTTTTCTGGGGCCGCCTCTTCCACAACCGGTGGTATGGACTCAATCTTTTCCTGGATCTTTTTGATTAAAGTGTCCTCTAGAGAGGGGTTTTCTGAAATTTTCTCGGAAGAAGAAATAATGACGGGCTCAATCGGAGCGGAGGGTGGATTATTCACATGCAACTTCTGTTCTAACTCTATAAGGCGTCTGACAAGCTGGGGCAAGGCAATGCGGTGTTTAGAGCGAATGAGGTGGAGCAGGATCATTTCCAGGCCGACGCGCTTGAAGGGCGTTTTGCCGATCTGCTGCTGCCATTGGATAAGAAAATCGAGGATGTAGAGGCATTGTTCTTCTGTGTAAAGCAGAGAGGAAGCACTGTATTGCTCTTTGAGTTTTGCGGTAGGAAAGGAAACAGGAGCAGCGAGTTTGCATTTGAGTAGAGAGCGGTAATGCTCGATCAGATGATCGAGGAAAGTAGGAGAGATCTTTGCCTGAAGAGAAGATCTCGCTTGCGAGTTCAAAGGCAAAAGAGAGGTTTTGTTCTTCGAACGCTTTGTCCAAGGCGAAGAAAGAGCTGTGCGCGGCATTAAGCCAAGTGTAGCGGAGACTTTTGCGAGTGTGATCGGATGTTCGGCATAGCAGATGATTTGGTCGAACAGCGATTCAGCATCGCGGAGCGAGCCTTCGGAAAGGTTGGCGATCAATGAAAGATACTTCATCTTCGCATTGCGACATTCAAATCTTGAGCGATCCATGCAAGCTTTTTCTTGAGTGCTTCAAAAGGGATCCGGTTCAAATCGAAACGCTGGCAGCGGCTGACGATGGTGGGAAGGACTTTATGAGGTTCTGTTGTCGCGAAGAAAAATTTCACATTGGCAGGAGGCTCTTCCAGCGTTTTGAGCAGGGCATTGAAAGCCTCTTTGGTGAGCATGTGCACTTCGTCGATGATGTAAATTTTATATTTGCCTGAGGCGGGGGCATAGCCGATCGTCTCGTTGATCTGGCGGATATCGTCGATCCCGCGGTTGGAAGCGCCGTCGATTTCCAGCACATCGAGCGATCTGCCTGCGATTGATATCGAGGCAGGAAGGACACGTGTTGCAGGGTTCGAAATCCGTCAGTGAGGTGGCTGGCAATTGAGCGCTTTGGCAAAGACGCGGGCCAGGGTCGTTTTTCCTGTTCCTCGGCATCCACAAAAGAGATAGGCATGGGCCAAGCGGTTGAAGCGCAACGCATTTTTCAATGTCGTGACAATGGCCTCCTGGCCAACTACGCTGGCAAATGTCTGGGGACGGTATTTGCGGGCGATCACTTGTAGGTGCTTCGTTTAGAATCCACGTTTTTCCTCGTAAAAATTAATTATAAAGCATTCCAGGTTAGAAGACAAACGTGAAAAAAGTGAGTAAACAAAAATTTTATTCATCAAAAAAGTTATTTTTTATTCCTCAGTTGTGATACCTTTAAAGTCTGATGTACCCGTCAAGATTTTTTTCGGGTTCTTACTTTTTGTTTGGAAACCAATGGTCTCATTTCAGGGCATTATCTTTACCCAGTTTTGAGTAGGAAAGAAAGAGATGCAAGAGCAGCACGTTGACGAGAGTCGATCGGCGCCTCGGAAAAGCCGGTGGCAGGATTTGCTAGGCGGAAACCATACGCCCCAGCGCTTAATCCTCGCTTTGATCTTTCTCATCATCCTCACCTGTTTTTTACAGTTCCGCGAAGTGCGTATGGAAATGCTCGAAATCGGGACTTCTGCCCCGCGCTATGTGATCGCACAGACCGATTTTTCTTTTTATAACGAAGAAGCGACGCAGACGCTTAGGCAAGAAGCGGTCCGGGACATCGGGGCCATTTACAAGATCGACGAAGATCAAGTGCAAAACTTCCGACATGACTTTGAGAATTCTCTAATCGAGAGACAGCAGTGGCGGCAAGAATTGCCCAGTAGTACATTTGAGGAAATCTATACCATTCTCGATCAAATTGAAGAGGAACTGTTAGCCGCCAGCTTCACGGACAGCCGGACGCTGAACAAAATGAAGCTGCTGAAGATTCCCGTTCCTGATTTCTATCAGGTCAAACAGTCCGTTTCTCAAACAGAGCCTCGAGTTCTTCCTCAATCATTATGGACGGAAATCCAGCAAACACTCTTGAAACAAAAGAAATTCCACCCCGAGACGATCGATTACCTCCTGACAACGTTTTCTCAGCAAACGTGGCTGTTGCAGCAGGATTTTGCTTTAGAGCGCAGCATTCGCGGGGAAGTGCAGAGCGGCATTTCCGACCGCTATACGCACATTTACGCAGGAAGCCAGATCATCAAAAAAGGAGAAAAAGTCACCGCCCGCCATATGGCAATGGTCCAAGCGATGAAAAAAGCGCTTGACGAGGCCAGAAACTTATGGAGCCCATTAACCCTTCTCGGCATGGGGCTTGTCGCCCTCTGCTTGATAGTCGCTGGCATTCTATATCTCTATTATTTTCATCGCGAAGTATTGAAATCGATGCAAAAAATGATCTTGCTTGTGACGATCATCACGATGAGCATTGTCCTTGCTAAAGCCGCAGAATTTTTGCTTTTGAATGAAAGTAAAAATTTATTCGAAATGACTCGCCTTCCGATCATCCTTCCTTTTGCAGCTCTTTTAATTTGCGTGCTCATTGGAAGTGAGGTCGCCATTGTATCCTGCCTTTTCCTCCTGCTCATTTTCGGGATCACGCTCGCCGTCGATCACATTCCTTTTCTTTTGACCAATTTCTTTGCCGTTTTTGCCACTGTCTTTTTTGCAAAAAAACTGCATAAGCGCAAAGAAGTGTTTGCTGTTTGCGGCAAAATTTGGTTGAGCCTAATCCCCTTGATCATTGCTTTGAATTTGATCGCAAATGGGTTGAAAAATTTTACTTTTTCCGGCGACTTATTAAGCAGTTTTATCTTTTTAGCTGTCACAGCGATCCTTGTCGCGGGCCTGCTTCCGATCTTGGAATCGTTATTCCATGTGATGACGGATATGACCCTCATGGAATATATGGACCCCGACCACGAACTGCTACGCAGGCTTAGCCTGGAAGCTCCCGGCACTTATCAACACTGTCTTGTCGTTGGGAACATTGCTGAAACCGCGGCGCGCGCTATTGGGGCCAATGGTCTGTTCTGCAGGGTTTCTACCCTCTACCATGACATTGGAAAGTTATTCAATCCTCACTATTTCACAGAAAACCAGCTCGGCGGATTTAACATCCATCAACTGCTGACCCCTTCCGAATCCACCCATGTCATCATTGCCCATGTTGTGGAGGGAGAAGTCCTGGCGCGCAAATATCACCTGCCTCAAAGCTTCATCGATATCATCCGCGAGCACCATGGGACAACCATGGTGTACTATTTCTACTGCAAGCAAGTTGAGCAGATGGGCGGGGATGCTACAAAAGTCAATGAAAAAGCCTTCCGTTATCCCGGCCCCAAACCGCGTTCTAAAGAATCGGCTATCATCATGATCGTCGACACCGTAGAAGCAGCATCCCGCTCCATGGACGAAGTGACGGAAGAATCCGTCGCTGAAATGGTCGATAAGCTTGTCGCTGAAAAAGCGGAAGATGGGCAATTCGATGAATGCCAGCTGACTTTCGAAGAGCTAGGGCGCGTCAAACGTGCGATCGTCAAAGCCCTGATGGTCAACCGGCATTTGCGGATCAAATACCCGGAAAGAAGTTAAATTGTTCCCATCTCGAATTATGGTAATTAGTTGATTGTGAGATGGTTATGACATTTAGAAGCGTTGTCGATTAGTAACTTCTTTTTTGATTAACGTTTGGGCAACCTCCTTGGGAAGGAGCCTGGCCAATCCAACCAAAAGGCGAGTGCGCCAATCGATGATGCAGAGCGCCTTGCCTTTGGCGATCTGTTTTAAAATAAGCGCGGCTGCTTTTTCAGGGGGCATTGTCATTCCCTTTTTTTCTTGGGGGAACCTTCCGGAAGGGAACCCGCCGGAAGCACGCTTGCGGAACCCAGTGTCGATCTGACCGGGACAAACTGTCAAGACACGAACGCCTTGGTCTTTTAATTCGGCGTCCAGACCTTGGGAAAAATTGTTCACGAACGCCTTGGTGGCAGAATAGAGGCAGAAAGAGGGGGTGGCGAAAAAGGCTGCTGCGGAAGAAATGTTGCAGATGACTCCTTTTTGATTGGCATTGACCAAGGCTCGGGCAGCCTCTACGGAGAGTTCCATCAAGGCCTGCACATTCAATTCAATCATCGCTTGAAGATCGGAAAGGGGATGAGCGAGGGCAGGGCCATAGAGTCCGAATCCTGCATTGTTGATCACGAGATCGGGTCTTTGCTCATGAATTCGTTGGACCAGTGCCTTGCGCTGCTTGGCATCTGTCAAGTCGGCGGGATGGATCTGCGTAGGGACTGAAAGATCCGAAGCAACTTTTTTGAGTTGTGCTTCGTTCCTTGCAACGAGAATTAACGGAATGCCTTGTTTTGCCAAAGCGAAGCAAAGGGCTTTTCCCAACCCCGAAGAGGCGCCGGTGACAAGGGCAAGTTGTGTCACTTTGCAGACACCTTCTTGAGATTGTCTAAAAACACATCTAATCTTTTATCACATTCTTGAATCGCTTCCTCGATCGTTTTAAAAGATGTTGAGGAGACGCTGCCGTAGATTTTGATTTTGGGCTCTGTTCCCGAGGGGCGGACGACAAGACGTGTCTCATCGTTCAAGCGGAAAAGCAGGACGTCGGATTGCGGCAGTTCCAGAGGCTCTGTTTTCCCCGAACGTAAATCGATGCGCTGCCGTTTTTCATAATCTTCAATGAGAGACGACAGATCTGCCGGCGATCTCCTTGGGGGGATTGGAGCGCAGCCGTTTCATGACGGCGGCCATCTGGTCCATGCCTTCCTTGCCGGGATTGAAATTGATCGACATCTGCTTTTCGCGGAAGACGCCGTATTTTTTGTAGATCTTGGTTAAGCGGTCGAGCAGGGTCCGGCCTTGCAATTTGTCATAGAGGGCAATTTCAGCGATCAAACAAGAAGTGATGATCGCATCTTTGTCGCGCGCATGGGTTCCCAGCAAATAGCCGTAGGATTCTTCAGCGCCAAAGATAAATTGATAGCCATCTTTGGAAGTTTCCCAAAGGTGGATCTTTTCGCCGATGTATTTAAAGCCGGTCAACACTTCGAAACAGGCTTTTTGATATGCCTTGGCAATTTTCTTTTGCAGCTCGGTGGACACAATTGTCGTGACAAAGGCCCCTTTAGGGGGCATGGTCTTTAATTGCGTTAGCACTTCGCACAAATAGTCGACGCAAATGGCTGCCATTTCATTGCCGTTGATGAGGACAGGTTTTCCTTGATGCTTGATCACAACGCCAATGCGATCGGCATCGGGGTCGGTGGCAAGGACAATATCAGATTGGGTCTTCTCTAAATGCTCAATGCCGAGCTTGAGCGTTTCTTTGTATTCGGGATTGGGGAAGGCAACTGTTGGAAAATCGCCATCGATTGTGACTTGGTTCATCGACCAGATTGAATTGTCGAAAAGCCCCATCCCTTCAATGCCCGTGGGAACGATCGTAATCCCGGTGCCATGAAGGCTGGTGTAGACGATTTTCAAAGAGGCGCCCTGTTTTTTATTCTCTTCAGGAAAATGTTGCAGAGGATCGATCGCTTTGAGGTATTCCTCGTCCAAAGATGTAGGGACAATTTCAATGAGGGGATCGTTAAGGGTGCAAGCTTTACTGACGAAAGATCTTTCAACTTCTCCGCCTCTTCGACGATGCCTGCATCGTGCGGATAAACGACTTGTGCACCGTCGCTCCAGTAGACTTTATAGCCATTGTATTCTTTGGGATTGTGCGAAGCGGTGACCATGATCGCAGCGCTGGCTTTTTTAAAACGGCAGGCAAAGGAGATGTAAGGAGTGGGGCGCAGTTCGCTGAGCAAAAAAACGCGAATGCCGTTTCCTGCGAGCACCATCGCGGCTTCATTGGCAAATTCTTTTGAATGGTGGCGGGAATCAAACCCGATCAAAACGGAGAGTTTGAAGGGGTTGTTTTGCTTTTTTAAATAATTGGCCAAGCCTTGCGTGGCGAGGCGGATGGTGTAGATATTCATCCGCGTTGTGCCAGGTCCCATGATCCCGCGCATTCCTCCGGTGCCAAAGGAGAGGTCGGTAAAAAACGCATCGACCAGGCCTTGAGGATTTTTTTCGCGGAGCGCGCGGACTTCCTCTTTTGTCTTTGGATCAAAAGGCCCTTGCAGCCAATAGTCCACTCTTTTCTGTATGTCTGGAGTTAGTTCTTGAGGTGCAGGCAGTGCAGGCATATGTTCCCCTTCAGTTTAAAAAAACATACACAAACGATCTGAAAATCACAATCAGGGAAGGTGCTTTTGGATTTCGTCCACAGATATGAGAGGTGCATCAGGGTGGTCGATGCCTTCGCAGCGGGCGGCCGTCTCTTTCCAATGGTCAGGGGTTTTGAGGTTTTCCGACCACCAGGGGAAAGTACGGCATTGTTTGGGTCGGACGGAATAGATTTCGCATCTTTTCCCTTTGAGGAAGACGCAGTCATAATTTTTCGGATGCTCTTTTAGTGAAATGCGATTGCCGATCCGGCGCGTGTATTTTTTTAGGAACTCGTCGACGGGAATTTTTAAGAATTCGGCGATCGCTTCCGCTTCCGATGGCGAAACCCACACATAGCCCGGCGACCCTGTGCAGCACTCGCCGCATCCAGTGCATTTAAAACGGAGTCCATCTTTATACCAAGGAATCATATCACCACTTGAAATTTGTTTTGCGGACAGATTGCCAGTCTCCGTCAGCATTGGTATTTTTAAAGACTTCAACATCGCAGCCGGTCGGTGAGATGTCGATCAAGTTCCAGGTTCCCCCCTCTTTTTGCGCAGTGGACCCGCTATCGAGAAAAATGGGCAATTGGCTATTGCGCAAATCGGCGATGCAATGCCGATGGGTATGGCCGTGCAGGTAGAGTTTCACTTTAGGGAATTTTTCGATCAGGGCTTTGAGCGCTTCTTTGCGGATTAAACTTTTGCGAGACGATTCGTTCGAAAAGATCGGGAAGTGATTGATCAGGATCACATGATGACCCGAAGGGATTTCTTTGAGCGTTTTTTCCAGCTTTTCTTCCAATTCCGGAGAAAAATAGCCATTGGAGGAAATGAGCGAAGTTGCGATGGCGGTGTCTAATGCGATCAGCCACCATCCTTGCCCTAAATCGGCAGCAGTCAATCTGTCCTCTTTTAGACTAAGCGGGGAAGTATAGCTAGGTTTGAAAAATTGGTAGAAGAGGCGATCCTTATAGGCAGCTTTTGTGTAATGGTCATGATTACCGGGAAGCGTAAAGACTTTAAATTTTTCCTGCTCGAGGCCCTGAATGAATTGCTGCGCCAAGAGAAATTCTTTTTCGTGAGAGGTTGAAGTCAGATCGCCGGTGATTAAAACAGCGTCCACCTTTTTTTCGTGGAAAATAGGGAAAAGTGTGGTCAGACTTTCTGGTTGAAAGGCTTGCATGCGCCCAAAAAGAAGATTGAGATTGCCAATCCATCTTTTGGAAAAAAATTGAGAGGGATTCCAAGTGAGCTTGGAAAAGTGCAAATCAGAGATGTGGGCCAGTCTAAACAATGGCTTTTCCAGGGTATTCATAAAAATATGATACCCTTTATTCCTATTTTTTCCTACCGATACCCGTGCCTTTATGCGTTTGAATCGCTCTTTGCGTCTGATTTTGTTTAATCATTGTTTTAATCCAGCGCTTTCCTTCGGGGTGGACATGGGCAGGAGCAGAGTCCCTCCCAGGGGTAAGCCCCGGAGTCGTATTGTGGGAGATGTTTTTGTGAATATTCTTTTTTTTGATCGACATCCCTTTTTGAGAAGAGTTTAAAAGTTCTTCCTTTTTCAGAGCTCCCTTTTTGGGGTATTTCTTCAGCATTTCCTGGGTTGTCAATGTATCGCTGTACTGTTGTGTTTCAAGGATGGGATAGCGGCCTTGTGAAGCGCGGATCTCTTTTGCCATTTTCTTTTGCAATCTTTTTTGCATCGGTCGCTTACTTCTGTTCATTGGGCCCCTAACAGTTAAAGAATTTAATAATGAGACTATCTCACTATTCAAAATATTTGCTTTTTGTGTCTTTTTCGCCATATTTCGAAACCGCTTCTTGGCCTATGTATTCAAATATGTCCTGCGAAGCGGTTTCAAAATCTGACAAAAAATCCAACAAAAATCAAACGTTTGAATAGTGAGATAGTCTCATCTCACCCTAATCTGAACAGGAATTAAATAGAAGTCATAAAAAGAACGACCTGTTATAACGTCTATTATCTTCTCTATCCAAAGTTCTACTTCAATGCGCAAAGAGAAAAAAAGATGGGTCGATTTCGTTCCAAAGAGCTTTGTTTGCCTCTTTAAAGAACCCTATTCTTTACCGATTTTCCGCAAAGACTTGCAAGCGGGCGTGACGGTGGGGATCGTGGCTTTGCCGCTGGCCATGGCATTTGCCATTGCTGCGGGCGTTGGTCCTGAGAGAGGGATCTATACGGCTGTCATTGCTGGATTTTTGATCTCTCTGTTGGGAGGAAGCCGCTTTCAGATTGGCGGACCGACAGGAGCGTTTGTCGTCATCGTCTATGATATCATTGCCCGGCAAGGCTATGGCGGATTGATTGCGGCCACATTGATCGCCGCTGTTTTGCTCGTGATCATGGGGCTTTGCCGCATGGGGACTTGGATCAAATATGTTCCTTATCCCTTGGTGACCGGGTTTACGACCGGCATCGCAGTGATCATTTTTTCTTCGCAGATGAAAGAATTTTTAGGATTGAAGATCATCCAGCTCCCTTCCGATTTTATTCCTAAGTGGGGAGCGATTTTAAAAGCTTTGCCAACAGCCGATGCGGCCGCTTTTGGAGTGGGCGCAGGAACCTTGGCGGTCATCGTGTTGGTTCGCCGATTCATTCCCACTGTTCCTTGGGGGATTGCCTCGATCGTTCTGGCGACATTGGTCTCTTGGGGATTTCATCTTCCTGTCGCCACCATCGCTTCTCGTTTCGGAGAAATTCCTAGAATGCTCCCTTTCCCTTCATTGCCTGCGCTGCCGACGAGCTTTTCCAATTGGCATCATTTGGTCCCCGATGCGATCACCATCGCTTTTTTAGCAGGAATCGAATCCCTCTTATCGGCTGTTGTCGCCGATGGGATGACTGGACACAAGCACAAATCGAATTGTGAATTAGTCGCTCAAGGGATTGCGAATTTAGGATCTTGCGTTTTCGGTGGAATTCCGGCGACGGGGGCCATTGCACGTACGGCAACAAATATCAAAACAGGGGGACGAACGCCTGTGGCAGGCATGATCCATGCAGTCACTTTGTTTTTGATTGTGCTGATGTTTGCGCCAATCGTCAGCATGATCCCGATGGCAGCGCTTTCGGCCGTCTTGCTCATGATCGCTTGGAATATGAGCGAAGTAGAGCGTTTCCGGCATTTGCTCAAAGCTCCTTTTGGCGATGTCGCCGTGCTGCTCGCTGCATTCTTCCTCACAGTGCTTGTCGATTTGACTGTTGCTGTTGAAGTAGGAATGATTTTGGCGGCGTTTTTATTTATGAAGCGGACAAGCGAGCTTTCCAATGCGGTGACATTGAGTAAATTTGCTGAAGAAAATGGGGGAGGCCTGATCGAGGAAAAAGATCCCGACGCAATCTCGAAAAAGAAAGTCCCCCCGCATGTTGAAGTTTACGAAATCAATGGTCCCTTCTTTTTCGGCATTGCGGACAGTTTGCAAAATGTCTTAACGAACATGGAACTGCCGCCTAAGGTCTTTATTTTGCGCATGAGAAAAGTGCCGGCGATCGATGCGACCGGTCTGCATGCGCTCGGTGACTTCTATGACAAATGCCGTCGTATGGGGACTATGCTGATCTTGTCTGGAGTCAAGGGCGTCTTGGCGGAAGAATTCAAGAAATTCGGCGTGGAAAAGAAAGTCGGCAAACAAAATATCTTCCCGCACATCGATGCCGCGCTAAAGCGAGCGGACGAGCTCGTCAAAGCTTCTTAAGATTTTGCGCGGTGAGATGAAATGCTGCCATTTTTTTTCGCGCAAGCGTACAAATTTCCAATTGGGAAGGTAAGGAGGGGGGAGTACGAGTTGTCCCTTATGCCAACCTGGCCGCCAAAGCCGCATTCTCTTCTCATCATTGGCAATCACCAATGTTGGGATATTTAGGTTCGATGCCAAATGGCCAATCAAGGAATCATTGCCAATCACATACCCTGACTCATAGACGAGGGAAGCCAGATCCGCAAGAGTGGGCGTATGGGCCAAGGAAACTTTGTTCCATGCTTCGCGCTCTGCAGGTCCCACACAAAAAACAGGTTCATAGTTTTTTTTCTTAAGTTGTTCGGCAACCTCCAAAAAACCTTCCACTTTCCAATTCTTTGCAGGCATCCGACTCATCGGATGAATGATGACCCGTTTTTTGTTTAACCGATAAGTCAATCTGTGAGGAGGGGTTAGACCATTTTCTTTGGAAGGGGAGGCCAACCTAAGAAAAGAGGCAATGCTTTTTGCGATGTTGTCGGCCATTGGAACATTCCCGTCAAAAACATAGTCTTGGACAAAAAGAGAGGAGTGTTTTGTTGCAGAATAACTCGGATATAAAATTGAAACTTTAGGTCGAAACGCCTCGAGAAGGATTTTGATTTTGGGAGAGTTGTCATTCTCAACTACGATGAGGTCGAAATGTTGGAGGGCATCAATGGAGGGACACTTTTGCAAATCGTGTCCTGGAAGCCAAGGGGCAAGTTCAGGCAGACCATCATGGAAAGTCGTTACGCGATAGCCCGCCAACTTCAATTGGTGTGAAGCGATCATCATCAACAAGGCATCGCCGATGCCAAGGGCGGGGAGAACAGCAGTCTTGGATCCCGAGGAGGGATCCAAGATTTTTTCACGCATCTATTTTTTCCTTTCTTCTTCTTCCTCTTCTGGGGCGTTGCCGATCAACGCTTCGGAAAGGAGAACGACTCCGGCTGTGGAAACTGCATAACGAATCGCGTTTTTAACGACTTTTGCAGGATCGACGATGCCGGCTTTGAGCAGATCTTCCACTTTTTCCGTCATGGCGTTGAATCCAAAGTGGGCACCCGAAGCAAGCACTTCGTCCAAGAGGACTGAGCTATCGAATCCTGTATTGGACACGATTTGTTTGAAGGGGGCTTCGCACGCTTTGAAGACGATTTGCGCGCCGATGGCTTCTTCATCGGAAAGTTTGAGCGCGGCTGACTTGCTCGCACGGAGCAGGGCGCATCCGCCGCCGACGACTATCCCTTCTTCGATGGCTGCGCGTGTGGAGTTCAAACTATCTTCGAAAGTCTGTTTTTTTTGTTTCATCTCAGGCTCTGTCGCCGCACCGACGCGGATCACGGCCACGCCGCCGCTGAGCTTTGCTTTGCGCTCTTCGAGTTTTTCTTTGTCATAAGAGCTTGTTGCTTTGGCGATTTCAGCATCGATCTGCTTGATCCGGGCTTGGATCTGTTTGTGACTGCCGCGTCCGCCCACGATGGTCGTCTTTTCTTTATCGACGAGCACTTTTTCTGCAGATCCGAGTACCTCGGCAGTAGCGTCTTTGAGGGTGTTTCCGGTCTCTTCGGAAAGCAATGTGCCGCCGGTGAGGATAGCGATATCTTCAAGCATCGCTTTGCGGCGGTCTCCAAATCCGGGGGCTTTGACAGCGCACACTTTGAGGGTACCGCGCAGCTTATTCACGACCAGCGTGGAGAGGGCGTCGCCTTCGATATCTTCGGCGATGATCAACAGTTCGGTCGCGGTCGATGCGACAGCCTGCAAAATGGGAAGGATCTCTTGAACAGAGGTGATTTTTTTGTCGGTGATGAGCAGTTTTGCTTCGCGCATTTCCACGTTCATCGCTTCCGCATTGGTGCAAAAATAAGCGCTGATGTAGCCGCGTTCGAACTGCATCCCTTCGACCATCTCGATCGTGTCTTCTGTCCCTTTGCCCTCTTCAATCGTAATGACTCCCGCCTTGCCGACTTTTTGCACGGCATTGCAGATCATGGCCCCTATCGCCTCGTTGCCTGAGGCGGACGCGACGGCAATGTTTTGCGTCTCTTTTTCATTTTTGATGCCGATCGCTATTTTTTCTAACTCTTGGATAATCGCTTCCATCGCTTTGTCCATTCCCCTTTTCAAGCTGATCGGGGAAGCGCCGGAGGCGATATTTTTGACGCCGTTTTGTACCAGTGCGCGGAGCAAAAGAATGCTCGATGTCGTTCCATCGCCGCATTTTTCTTTCATTTTGCTGGCGACCTCTTTCCCCAAAGAAACACCCATATTGGCGTATTGGTCTTTAAGTTCGATATCTTTGACGATGCTATTGCCGTCATTGGTGATCGTGGGAGCTCCCCAAGAAGCCTGCAGGCCCACATTGCGCCCTTTAGGGCCTAAAGTTACGCCGACCACATCTGCGAGTTGATCAATTCCTTCGCGAAGCTTATTTCTCGCTTCTTCTTCAAAAATCAATTCCTTTGCTGTTGACATAATTAATCCTTATTTTGGGTTTCTTCTAAAATTTCTCGCAGTCCGACGATGGTCAGGTGCGGATCTATAAAATCGACAAAATCTCTTAAGTCTTCGTTTTCTGCCTGGCCTCCCGTTGCAATGACTTTGACAGAGCTTGGAGAAAGAGCGGCAGCTCTTAATTCTGCAATCATCCTTTCGATGGCGCCGAGCTGGCCATAATAAATGCCTGCCTGCAAATGCGTCATTGTGGTCTTCGCAAGGGCGGAATCCGGTTTTTTGAGCGTGGCGAGAGGCAGCTTGTCCGTGTAGTCTGCAAGGGCTTTTGCACAAGCTTCCGCCCCGGCATAAATCATTCCGCCCATATAGCGGCCTTCTTTGACGATGAAATCAACGGTGATTGCAGTCCCAATATCGACAACGATACAATCATTGAGAGGAAAACGCACCAGCGCGCCGTAAGCATTGGCAATCCGGTCCTGGCCGACCGCTTCCGGTTCATCGACATCTAAAACAAGCTTGAGTTTGGAGTAATCGAGAAAGCGGGTTTTAATTTTTTGCTGCTCCAGATATTTTTTAATCCCTTCTTCCGCTTTCGAATTGACGGAAGAGACAAGAACATTTTGAATCTGTTTACCCTCAAGAAAACGGACGAACTCCTCTTTATTGGAGGCAAAGAATTCGAGCAGCTTCTTCCCTTCGAAAATGCCTCCTTTGATCCGCGAGTTGCCAATATCTAAAACTAAATCGAGCGGCATTAAATCCTCATGCTGATGTCGACGGCCTTGACGGAATGGGTCAATGCACCAATGGAAGTCCCGTTCACTCCCGTAGAAGCATACTCGCGCACATTGGAGAGCGTAATGCCTCCCGAGGTTTCGAGGTAAGCTTTTCCTTTCGCGATCTTCACGGCTTCTGCAACCCGTGCTGCTGTCATATTGTCGAGTAAAATCAGGTCGGCATTTTCTTGCAGAGCTTCTTCGAGTGCGGACAAACTTTCGACCTCCACCTCGACCTTCGAATGGGGTTGCAACGCCTTCGCTCGGCGAATAGCTTCGCGGACGGGATGTGCAAATTCTTTGAGCAAGGAGAGGTGATTATTTTTGATCAAAAAGCGTTCTTCGAGATGGAACCGATGATTTGTCCCTCCGCCTATTTTGACGGCGTATTTTTGAATCGCGCGCAACCCCGGCAATGTCTTGCGCGTATCGAGAATTTCGCAGTCAAACCCGCGTACTGCATCGACGTATTGCGCCGTGAGATGGGCGATTCCACTTGCGTGCTGCAAGAGATTGAGGGCAGACCGCTCTCCTGCAAGGAGCGCATGCGCGTTTCCCTCCACGGAAGCTAAAATCGTACCGGCGGGATGATCTCCTCCTTCGACGGCATGTTCCAGCAGTGTAGCATCGATGCTTTCGCAAATCCAAGGAAGGAAATGCAAGCCGGCCACTCTAGCATTTTGTTTCAACACGAAATCAGCGCGCACCCTCTTTTCATGGGAAACGCAAGCTTGAGATGTGATATCCCTTGCCGCCCGGTCTTCCTGCAAAGCAAGACCAATGGTACGCCGTACTTCCTGTTCCAAAGATTCCATCATTTCATCTCTTGAAGAATGGAGAGTATAGAATAAGAAAATTTATTGTGCAACTTAGAGCGCGCGCCTTTAATATAAGAGTTTTTTTAAAAATTCTGGAGGATAGGAACAAGGAATTGACGGATATGGTCGACCACTCCTGCAAATGTATCTGGAGCTAATCCAAGCTGGTTTTTATGAATAAAAGATCTCCATTGCGCATTTTTCATGGGATGAGTGGCAAACTCTTTTGAAAAACACTCGGGAGAGGAATGTATAGGGGTTCCCCTTTGGTGAAAGGTTGCTCGAATAGCTGTGGCTAGTGTGTTGTTGTTGAATGAAAATTGCTTTGAAAGAGCCCAAATATCAAAAAAATCCTTCATCCTGCTATTGGACATCCCTCTTTTCACCATTGCTTCAAATTTTTCTGCAATGACGCTCTCAATGGTATAGCCCTGGATTTGAGGAGCAGGCAAGTCCAAAATAGTCGGATAAGACAACAGCTGTGGCCCAGGAGTGATGATGTCTCCAAATCCGATATCTATTTGCATATTTACGATGGCTTTATTGAGATCTCCTGCAAATTCAATACGAATGCCTTCATATTCAGCATCAGTTTGAATGATCTTTCCTTTCATCGTATCAGGAAAAAAGCGAATGCCGTCATCTAATGGGGTGGATTGCTGACAAATTTCTCGACAAATCGTTTCCAAATTCTCAATAGAATTCATTGTTTTACCTAAAAGATCGATATCCATCGTGGGTCGATGATCAAGTGCTTGCCAAGCTTTAAACATCAAGGCGCCTTTTAGGAAAA
The DNA here is from genome assembly GCA_963698815.1 of uncultured Verrucomicrobiae bacterium. Lineage (GTDB taxonomy): Bacteria > Chlamydiota > Chlamydiia > Chlamydiales > Rhabdochlamydiaceae > CAJCIW01. The sequence goes on along the minus strand of CAVOSF010000004.1, from coordinate 372,809 downwards.
ATTTGTGATTATGATTGGAAATGGATAGTCGATACAAGAAGCGTTCAATAGAATAGTATTGAAGAAGCTCTAGAAAAGGGCGTTTGGTGGCTCTCGATCTATGCAGCAATTTGTCGCGTATGGACGCAGGGACATTGATGACATTATGACGACTCATTAATGATTGTCTCGATATAGGGCTTTATGATTTTTTCAATTCTTCCGATTTTCGCAAATTTCAAGATCAAGTCTAAATTAGGCCTGCCTTGTTGCCAATATTTTTTTAACGCCTCTATTGCTACATCGATTCCTATTTTATTGCGGAATCTAAAGCAGTCGACGATCGTTTTTTCCTTTGAGTAAAAGCGCACAGGTATTCCATCTAACTCATGAACTTCAATACCAAGCTCAAAGATAGAGTTAGAGAACCAATAAAACCGGGCAGGAGGATAATCGATTTTTGGAGGCTTGTACCCTTGTCGGACCGCTATGTAAATGAAGTGTGGAATTTGAGTTGTCAGTTTATGGAAAAAAAGAGCTGAGATGAGACAAATGACTCCGTTGGGAACTTTGCTTGCTATGGAGACTAGATCAGGTTGGTTGTGACCTGGAAGGCCTCGAAGACAATAGAACCCTTTTTGCAGCTGTTCAATGAGACCGGCGTTCCTTAAGGCGTAAAGAGTCCGGGGGTGGATGCCTTTCTTAATCGCATCGCTAGAGCGTAGAATGCCCCCATTCGCCTGGAATATTTCGAGAGCCCTTTTCTCTATCTTCGTGCTCTTTTTTCTAGCCATAGAACTCTGGATAGGTTTTGCTATAGATTCTTACATTTATAGTAAATTCTATCCAGAATTGAGTCAAGAAACAATAGTTAACTTCCTTAAGTCGTTGACTCACCTAGACTTAGTCCATGTTCGAGAAGTGCTAATCATTGGTAAAATGCTTGTAAACTTCTCTTTTGGGAAGACGGCGTAATTCCGCTGCCAATTTGATGGCTTCTGTCTTAGTGAGTTTAAGATCGTTTTGAATCATTTCGACCAGTTCTGAGAGGGAAAGATGCTCGAGAAAAATTTTTTCTGCGGGGGGAGAGATCAGGAGGACCATTTCTCCTCGCGGTGGACTTGTTTTAAAGTGCTCGAGCAACTCCTGGGAAGTCCCAGTGAGGACTTCCTCATGCATTTTCGTGAGTTCCCGGGCAATGGAAAGTTTTCGCTCTGGAGCAATCTGTGCTATTTGTTTCAACGTCTCTACGATGCGGTGAGGGGACTCGTACGCGATTGTCGTTCCCGGATAAAACAAAGCTTGGCTTAAAACCATTTGCAATTCTTTCTCTTTCTTGGGCAAAAAACCAATGAATTGAAACTGTTCGGCAGAGAGCCCAGAAATCACCAAGGCGTCAATGGCAGCGCAGGGTCCAGGAATGGCGCTGATTTCTATTCCCTCATTCCTGCAACGGGAAACAATCCCATGCCCTGGATCGGAAATCAGGGGCGTCCCGGCATCGGAGATAAGAGCGATTGATTTACCTTCTATGAGATCAGCGATAATCGGATCTTCAGCGCTTGCCTCGTTGAAGCGATGGAAGGATTTTAGGGGAGTCTTAATGCCATAATGATCGAGCAGGATGCGGCTATGACGCGTATCTTCGCATAAGATGTAATCACAATTTTTTAAGACTTCGACTGCACGGAACGAAATGTCCGCGAGATTACCGATAGGTGTTGCAACAAGATAAAGCACGAGAATTACACAAATAAATGAAGGTGGCACCCAGATTTGAACTGGGGTATGGAAGCTTTGCAGGCTTCTGCCTTACCGCTTGGCTATGCCACCACCGACTGAACCAAAAAGTATGCTTGAAAAACTGATATGCGGTCAATGGAAAATGCGAGCTCGGCAGGCACCTAGCACTATAAAATTCTTTTTAAGAACTTCCCTTCCTTAATTCACCCGCGAAAGCGCATCAGCAAGCCGAGCCGGATGCTCCTCTGCATGATGCTTACCCCATTGAGAGTCTTCTGTTAAAGGTTGACCGGCCAAATGATGGATCTCGCCATAAACCTGATCGTTTTTTTCAGGAGATAAGCTGTTGAGTTTTTTAAGGATCGCTTTCTGTACTGCGATTCTAAATCGGGGCATCTCATCAAATGCGTGATGTTCCCCCCATTGAGAGTCGCTGGTCACAGGCTTTCCAGCTGCTTCCCAAACCATCTCAAAAATAAGATTTTTATCTTTTTGATCAAGCGCATCAAAAGCATGGATTTGCTCATGGGAAGACTTGTTTGCAAGAAAGCTTTGATAAAGCGACGCTAGAGGAGTTTGACATTGATAGGTTAATTGAGAAGTAAATAACCGAGCAAATTCACAATCAGCGAATCTCTGCAAAATTGCATCGGGGATAACCATAAGTCTGTTTTCATTAAGGTAAAGGTTAATTAACTTCGTCAAGTGGGCAAAATCAGGGATCTCTGTCAACTTGTTGCTGTCAAGGTGAAGCTCAGTTAAATTCGGCATGTTGGCAAAGTTAGGGACTTTTGTCAGTTGATTGAAGTCAAGGCCGAGCATCTTTAAATATTCCATGTGGGTAAAGTCAGGGATCTCTGTCAACTCGTTGTGGGTAAGGGCGAGCGAGTTTAAATTCAGCAAATGGACAAAATCAGGGACTTGGGCGAGCTTGTTCCAACTAAGGGCGAGCAAGCGTAAATTCGGCATGTGGGTAAAGTCAGGGATCTCTGTCAGCTTGTTGTCGAGAAGGAAAAGATGAATTAAATTCTGTAGGTCAAAGTCAGGGACCTCTGTCAGATTGTTGTCATTAAGACGAAGAACAGTTAACTTCTTTAGGAGGATAAAATCAGGGACCCAGTCCAGCTTGTTCTCGCTAAGGTTAAGCAAAGTTAAATTCGGTAAGTGGGCAAAGCTAGGGACCTCTGTCAGTTTGTTGCCACTGAGGTAAAGTGCAGCTAAAGCCGGTAAGTGAGCAAAGTCAGGGACCTCGGTCAACTGGTTGTGGCTAAGGGAGAGTAGAGTTAAATTCTGCATGCGAGTAAAGTCAGGGACTTTTGCCAACCGGATGTTGATAAGGAGAAGCTCAGCTAAATTCGGCATGTTGAAGTCAGGGACCTTAGCCAGCGGGTTGTTGCTAAGGTTGAGACTGTGTATCCCGCTCAATCGTTCAAGTTCAGGGGGAACTACACTCAAATTGAGACTACCTAGATCAAGAGAAGGAATAGGCGCTGCTAATGCCGCGCTATTATTGGGATCATTTAAAAATGTTCGGATCACAGAGGCTCTCGCATCAACAGGTGGCAAGTTTGGAAGTGTGGCAAGTACATTGCGCAGTTTGGGCCAAATAGTTTGCAAAGCTATGTCATATTCATTTTGAAACAATTGAAAATCATTAATTCTGATCGGTAAAGAAAGCACCGGAAGCTTCTTAAAAACGTTCGCCAATTTCTTAAACTTAATGATTGCCGATACGTCGGAGGTTTCTTTGTTGATTCTGTCCATGTTTAACAGGATATCGAACGCTCCTTGTGGTGGATTACTTTGAAGGATGTTCCACAAACATTTTAATAACGTCTCACAGTGAGAGCACCAAGGGTAACTGACAAGGCGGTAATCTAAGAGTTGGGAGGAATTTTCTTTGGACGCATCATCCAATATTTCAGTAATTACGGGCCAAAGATCATCAAAGTTAGTGCTTTCAATTTGATATGACATAATCGTCTCTTTTTTTAAATTAATTTGTAATTATAAGAATCAATTTTACAAAATTTTGCATTTAAAATCAATTATTAAGTTAATTGTGTGGAAACAGGTCGAAATGTGTATTAGTAAATAATATTTTGAATTATCGCGAGAGCTAACCCTAGGAAAACCAAGTGGTTAGCATGAGAGGCCGCAAAATCGAGAAAAATCTGCCCGATTTATTCTCTTTAAAGATATTAAAAATATCTTAAAAAAAAGGAGCGCATAGGTAGATAGCTTGGCCGCAAAAAGCTGTTCAATTGTTTATTCTTCATCTTCGCGATCAGGTTTGTCGAACTGTTGCAAATCAACATTCCTTTTGAGTAAGCTGATGAGGAAAAGTTGAGGTGAACCATGGTGCAATTCGATTTTGCAGAGGTCGTTCAATGGCTAGGAAGCGGAGTCTCAGTTTCCGGGAAGGTGCTTGGGTTTAGACAGAATAGCCGGGATGTGATTCCGGGAGATCTCTTTTTTGCCCTTAAAGGGGAAAAAGTCGACGGCCATGATTATTTGCAAGAAGCCGTTGCCAAAGGCGCCATTGGTGCAGTTGTTTCCAATCAATACCAAGGAAAAGAGTTCGGCCTTAAGCTCATTAAGGTCGAAAACGTACTGGAATCCTTACAAAACCTGGCCAAAATTGTCCATGCCTCTCGATCGGCGCGGGTTGTAGGTGTGACAGGATCTGTAGGGAAGACGACGACCAAAGAGTTTATCGCCACGCTTTTGGAAGGAAAATTCCGAGTGGGAAAAACACTCGGGAATGCCAATTCGCAAGTGGGGATGCCGCTGAGCATTCTCAACTCGGAAGGGAATGAAGAGATCTTTGTCATGGAGGTGGGAATGACGGGTTCTGGGCAAATCGAAAGGCTGATCGGCATCGCTCCTCCCGAAGTGTGCCTCGTCAGCAGGATTGCATTTGCCCATGTTGGTTATTTTCCCGATGGCATCGAGGGGATTGCGGCGGCTAAGGCGGAAATTCTCACCCACCCTGCAACGCGCCTGGGGATCATCAATCATCAAGCGGCAAAATTCGTCGCGATGCAAAAAGGCCACTGCTTGAAAATGACTTATGGCCTGGAAGGGGGGGCGGACGATAGCGATTTCGTTCTCTGCCGCGAAGGGGAAAATTTTTATGCCAAAGAGAAGGGGGGCCGCACTTCTGCTTTTGCCCTCCCCTTTGCAGCGAGCCACCTATGCGAAAATTTTATCGGGGCGGCTGCCGTGGCAAGAACGATGGGAATGCAGTGGTCAGAAATTATTCCCCAAGCGCAAAAACTGAAAGTCTTCATGCGCCGTTTTGAAAGAATAGAGCGGGACGGCATTGTCTTTATTAACGATTCATATAATGCCAACTTGACTTCCACGACGGCGGCATTGACCAACCTTCCCCAAGCGGCTCCAGGAAAAAAAAGGATCGGCGTCTTGGGCACCATGGTTGAGCTTGGTTCTCTTTCGGAGCAGTTGCATGGTGAAGTGGCGAAAATCGCTCTCTCTTACATCGATCATCTCTTGTGCTTAGGGGAGGAGTGCCTAGCCATGGTCGAAATATTCAAGCAAGAAGGTCGTCCCGTCGAGCATTTTCTCGAACTCGATCGGATCAAGAAGAGAGTCTTTGAACTTGCGGAAGAAGGCGACGTCGTCCTAGTCAAAGGGTCCAATTCGAAGAAAATGTGGCAGATATTAGAATAAACTTTTCTAATTTTACCATTCTCAGTAATATGGGAATAAGTCTTCTAATTTATACCTCCATCAGAAAATTGTGATCTTGCTGATCTATCAAGTTTTAACCAGTTCGCTGGGATTGAAAATTCCTTCTGCGTTTACTTATTCGTCGACGCGGATGATGCTTGCCGCGCTGACTTCATTGCTCTTCATCATTTTTTTCGGTCCGCGCTTCATTCGTAAGCTTTATGAAATGAAGACCGGACAGTCGATTCGCGTCGAGGATTGCCCGCTGCTTGTAGAATTGCATGCGAAAAAAAAAGACACGCCGACGATGGGAGGAATTCTCGATCCTGACTTCGATGCTCTTATCGCTTCTGATTTGGATGGATTGGAAAAGCAGTTTTACCCTGATCTTGCTGATGACGACCATTTGTCTGGGCGTCTTAGGGGGATACGACGACTATCTCAAGCTCAAATATAAAAACTCAAAAGGGATAACGGCCAAAAGAAAGTTTTTGCTTCAGAATCTGCTCGCCTTTCTCATCGCCCTCTACCTTTTTTGCCCTGGAGTTGCCAAAGCGCTGCAGAACAACACTTGGTTCAATCCGCCGGCGGCCAAAGAACAGATTACCATTGTTAAGAAAGAGGACGGCAAGTTGGAATGGGTGGGGACAACACTGACTACGCAAGCTTATATGAGCCGTTATTATCTGCCTTTCTTCAAAGATCCTGTCCTCATCTTGAAGGGAGCGGGGGTGATCTTTGGCATCCTCGCGACGATGTTCGTGATTACGGGCTCTTCCAATGGGTCAATTTGACAGATGGGCTGGACGGGCTTGCTTCGGGTTGCCTTGTCATGGTCGCGGGAGTATTAGGCCTTGTGGCTTTTTTATCGAACAACATTGAAATAGCGCGCTATTTGAACATTCTCTACATCGAGGAGAGCGGAGAGATCGCAGTGTATTTATTTGCATTGATCGGGGCATGTCTAGGATTTTTTTGGTATAATGGCTACCCTGCTCAGGTGTTTATGGGAGATACCGGCTCGCTGGCCCTCGGCGGCATTGTGGGCGTTTCAGCAGTTCTCTTGCGAAGAGAAATTCTTTTCGCCATCGTCGGCGGGATTTTTGTCGCGGAAACAGTGTCGGTGATTCTGCAGGTCGGCAGTTACAAGCTGCGCAATAAAAAAAGGATTTTCCTCTGCACCCCTTTGCATCACCATTTCGAATATAAGGGTTGGCCTGAAACAAAAGTGGTCTTAAGGTTTTGGATCGTCAGTTTGATCTTAGCTATTTTCGGGATTGCTTCACTTAAGTTTCAGTAATATTATGAAAACGGTTGTATTAGGATTGGGGATCAGCGGGATTGCGGCGGCGAAATTTCTGCATCGGCAGAAGATTGACGTGATTGGGATCGACAGCGATCGTTCACGGCTGGAAACAGGTTTCCCTTGCCAACATGAGAGCGAGGAGATTGACTGGAAAGAGATCGAACGCGTCGTTGTCTCTCCAGGGATCGATCCCAACCATCCCATTTATCAAACGGCTGTCTCCAAAGAGATTCCTGTACTCGGCGAAGCAGAACTTGCTCTTCCCTACTTTAAAAAACCGATGGTGGCAGTCACAGGGACAAACGGCAAAACCACTGTCACACTTTTAGTGGAGCATATTTTAAATTCGGCGGGGATCAAAGCGAAAGCTTTAGGCAATGTCGGGGCAGCCCTCTGCGATTATTTGATCGATCCGGGTCCCGAGGAAGCTTTTGTTGTCGAGCTCAGCTCTTTTCAGTTAGAAACGATGCGCACGCCTGTTTTCGACGCCGCCGCTCTCTTGAATATCACACCCGATCATCTCGATCGATACACCGGCATGCACGATTATGCGACTGCCAAATGCCAGCTCCAAAATTTGTTAAAAGAGGGCGCTTCCTTTTTTGTGCATGCGCAAACGGCAAAAGAATTTTTCCCACTACTTGAGGGGAAAAATTATCAGACGTTTGGCGTGGAAACAGAGTGTGATTTGTGGACCGATCAAATGACGGTAAAATATAGGGAAAAGATTGAATACTTAATGCCTTTGCGGTATAGAGAGATGGGCAGACACGATAACGAAAATGCATTAGCAGCCTGGGCGCTTTGCCGACCCTTTTCCATCTCGAATGAACAATTTTGCAAAAGCCTTGAGACCTTCAAAAAACCGCCCCATCGGATCGAGTTCATCCGCGAAATTGAAGGGGTTTCTTTTTTTGACGATAGCAAGGGGACGAACATCGATGCCGTCATCCATGCTGTGACAGCGATGAAAGGGCCTGTGATTTTGATTGCCGGGGGAGTGGACAAGGGAGCATCTTATCTTCCTTGGAAAGAATTTCTTGGCAAAGTGAAACAAATTATCGCCATTGGGGCCGCTGCACCAAAGATCTGTCGTGAATTAGAGAGTTATTTTACAATGAAACGCGCTGATTCTTTAGCTGCGGCAGTAAAGACTGCGGCAAGCGATGCAAAAGAAGGAGATTGCATCTTGCTTTCTCCGGGCTGTTCGAGTTTTGATATGTTTCACAATTACGCGCATCGCGGGGAAGAGTTTCAGCGCTATGTACATTCTATCAAAAAGGAGAAAATCATGACCCGAAAAGATACTATCATTATCGCCGTGCTGATCAATGCCGGCCTGCTTATTGTATTATTTGCCAGCGCGCTTAAATCCAATTCATCCGACGAAGAACTCGTCCAAAGTCCTGCGCCTATCATTCAAGAAAGCCCGGAATTAGTGCTAAAAAAAGAGACGGCGCCGATTGTTGGTGATGAAGTGGATCTTGCCCTCAAACAATTTACGCAAAACGCCATGGCAGCTGCGGCTCCCGCGTCCCAGTCCGTTCTGACAGTTCCTTCACAAACCCCCTCCGTGAGTTTTGCGGATGATCTTAAAGCGATCGCTCTTCCTGAGACTTCCCTAGCGCCGGCGCAACCGCAATCCCCAACAACGCAAACATTATTGGCTCCCGTTGCCAAGCCCTTTTCTGAATTTACAGAAATCAAAGTCAAAAAAGGGGATGTCTTAGAAAAAATTGCACGGCACCATCACACCACCGTCTCGGAAATCATGAAGGCCAATAAGCTGACAAACAGCAATCTGCGCATCGGCCAAGTTTTGAAGATCCCTAATAAGTCGATCAGAAAAGCCGAGCCCTCCGCGGTTGTTTTCTCTCCGCAAACACCTGCAAACGATGGCGCTAAATTCTACACCGTTAAAAAAGGAGACAATCCTTGGACGATTGCTGTGAAGAACCATCTCAAAGTGGAGGATTTGTTAAAGCTGAACAACATGACTGAAGAGCAAGCGCGCCGCCTCAAGCCTGGCGATCAGCTCCGCATTCAATAATGTGAACCCCGGCCTTATAAGGCCGGGGAGTATTATGGCGATTTGGGAGGGGCTTCGCACCCCTCCCAAATGTCAATTTTTGAAATACCCGGCCCTTAAGGGCCGGGTTTCCGACGGAGGACGGATGAATCGCTACGCTCTTATTTTGATCTCGGCATGTCGCTCTTCTGTTCTCCGTTGGACTGATCATGGTCTTCAATACCACCTCCGCGGAGGTGCTCGATCGTTTTTTAGATCGAAGCACGCATCACGCTTTGATCAAACAGTTTCTCTACGCTCTTGTCGGCGGCGTCGGCGCCATCGGGATCTGGTTCATCGGCTATCAAAATCTGATCAAATTGAGCGGGCCTTTATTGAGCGGGGCGACTCTATTGCTCATTCTTGTTTTTTTGCCTGGCATCGGCCAGCAGATCAACGGCGCCCATCGATGGATCAATGTCTTTGGCAATTCTTTTCAACCGTCGGAATTCGTCAAATTTTTGATCCCACTGTATTTTATCCAGGCCGTTTCTTCCCAAGAAGGATCTTTGGAATTGCGTCCTTTCCTCATTTTGCTGGCCAAACTCTCAGTTCCGCTCGCACTCATCTTGATCGAGCCCGACAACGGGACGGTCGCCATCATCTTCGCAGCGCTTGTGATTTTGTTCATTCTTTTCCGCATCCGATGGACTTATTGGGCGCTTCCCCTTTGCATCCTTTGCGCTTGCGGCATCGTCGTCGCCTCACAGATGCCCCATGTTTCCGATCGGATTAAAGTCTATATGAACCCTGAATACGATCTGAAGGGCAAAGGCCATCAGCCCTATCAAGCCAAAATCGCCGCCGGATCGGGGCAGTTGACCGGCAGAGGCTTGGGAGAGAGCCTGCAAAAACTGGAATATCTTCCCGAAGCGCGCAGCGATTATATTGCAGCTATCTTTGCGGAAGAGACCGGGTTTATCGGCATGATGGGACTGATCTTTTGCTACATGAGCATTGGCTTTTGCGGATTTTCTATCGCTTCCGCGCGCCAAAGAAAAAGAGGGATTTTACACGGCGGCCATCTTTACTTTTTTGATCTGCTTTCAGGCTTTTTTAAATTTAGGCGTTGTCTCGGGCCTTTTTCCGAGCAAAGGAACTAACTTGCCCTTCTTTAGCCAAGGCGGTTCATCGCTACTCGCAAATATCTTGGCCTTGTGTGTGATTTTAAACATTTCGAAGCTCTCTGACAGGGAATTTCAACATGTCTAAACGCCCTCACAAAGTGATCTTTGCTGCAGGGGGAACGGGAGGCCATCTCTTCCCTGCCCAAGGACTCGCCGAACAAATGTTGAAACAGCATCCCGGCATCGACTTATCTTTTGCCGGAGCAAAGCTTTCCGAAAATGCCTATTTCGATAAAGTGAAATACCCTTTTCGCGATATCCCCAGCGCCACGCCATTGCGCGGAAATATTTTTAAAGCGTTCCGATCGATCGGGTCTCTTTTTCAAGGCATTGTGCATAGCCTCGCTTTGCTTTCGGAGAAAAAACCCGATCTTGTCATCGGGTTTGGAAGCTTTCACGCCTTCCCTGTCCTATGCGCTGCTGTGATCAAAAAAATTCCCCTGATTCTATTTGAATCTAATTCCATCCCGGGCAAAGTGATTAAGCTTTTTTCCAAAAGAGCGATCGTCACTGCGGTCTATTTTGAAGAAGCAAAGCAGCATTTGAAAGGAAAAACGATAGAAGTGGAGATCCCAATCGCAAGGCAGTCTATTCCCAAAGAGCAAGCTTGCCGCGCGCTAGGGCTTGACCCAAGCATACCGACCTTGCTTGTCTTTGGCGGTTCTCAAGGGGCCAAACAGATCAATCATCATCTTGTGGAAGCATTGCCCCTCCTTAAATCTTTTCAATTGATCCATCTCACCGGAAATGAAGAGATGGCAAAGCAAGTCAATCAGTTGTGCGCAACGTTACAGATCCCTTGTTATGCGAAAAAATTTGAGGCGGACATGGAAAAAATTTGGAGTGCAGCCGATTTCGCCGTTTGCCGCAGCGGGGCGATGACGGTCTCTGAAATCCTACATTACGAAGTTCCCGCCATTCTGATTCCCTATCCAACGGCTTCGGACCAGCACCAATTAAAAAACGCCCTTTTTATGGAGCAAAAAGTAGGAGGGGCCATTCTTTGCCCCGAATCTTCGCTTTCTACTGCATCGCTCTGCGAAAAAATCATTCGCTTTGCAATTTTGGAGAAAAAAGAACGGATTGTGAATTTTAAAAAGCAGAACAAAAAAGAAAATTTGGGTGGTTTAATTACAAAATTTTTAATAGGTGAACAATAAAATGGAAGACCAATATCATTTCATCGGCATCGGCGGAATCGGCATGAGCGCTCTTGCCAACATTCTTTTGCAGCAAGGAGTCAAAGTCACAGGAAGTGATGTGGCTGTCTCTCCTGTGACCGAGCAATTGAAAGACCGTGGGGCGGAAATTTATATTGGGCATTCTCCTTCGCATATTCAGCCCTCTACAATCGTCATCTACGGCAGCGATATCAAAGCAGAAAATCCTGAGATCAAACAGGCCAAACAAAGCGGCTTGCCTTTTATGCACCGCTCAGAATTATTGTTTCAACTCATGAAAGATCATCATCCATTGCTCGTCACCGGCACTCATGGAAAAACAACGACCTCATCGCTGCTCGCCCATCTTCTTGTCCATGCAGGATTGGATCCTACCTATGCGATTGGCGGCATTGTCCGCAGTTTAAATTCGAATGGAGGCTATGGCGACGGCTCTTATTTTGTCGCAGAAGCAGATGAGAGCGATGGTTCCTTTTTGAACTATGTCCCTTTTGGGGCCATCATCACCAATATCGACAATGATCATCTTCGCCTATTGGAACACCATTGAAAATTTGATTGCCGGCTTTAAACGTTTTGCCAATCTCGTTGAATCTCCCCAGCATTTGCTCTGGTGCGGCGATGATGAGACGCTGCGTTCTTTGAAACTCAATGGTTTCAGTTACGGTTTTGGAGAGAAGAACGACCTGCAAATAGAAAATTACCGGCAAGAAGGGTGGAGGAACATCTTCGATATCTCGTTTGAGGGCAACGAATACACGGAAATTGAAATCCCTCTCGTCGGCGGCCACAATGTGCTCAATGCGGCTGCAGTTTTCGGGCTGGGCGTCAAGATCGATATCCCTGAAACAGAGATCCGAAAGGCCTTTGCCTGCTTTGAAGGGGTCAATCGACGTGCAGAACTCAAAGGGGAGTGCCGCGGGATCGCTGTTTTTGATGACTATGCGCATCACCCCACAGAGATTTTCGCGACTTTGCGCGCTATCAAACAAGCCATCGGTCACCGACGACTTATCGCCGCATTCCAACCTCATCGCTATACGCGGACGCAAGATTGCTTACATGAATTCGGCCCAGCTTTTGAGCGCGCAGATGTATTGATTGTGACAGATATTTATGCCGCAAGAGAAGATCCCATCGAAGGGATTCACCCATGAAACTTTACTTGCAAAATCAAAGAGAAAGTTGTTGATGCCCGTTATGTGCCGCGAGAACAGCTTCCAGCATTCCTCGCTCAATTTTTACATCCCGGTGATGTGCTCGTCACAATGGGGGCGGGCGATATCACTAAAGTCGGCGCAGAAGTTTTAAGACTATTCAATGATAAAAAATAAAAAAACAGGTCCAGTCCTTCCGTTAACCCACGCTTTGGCTTGGATCGTCGCATCGACTCTGCTGATCAGCGGGACATCCTATTCCGTCTTCAAGCACTATTTAAAAAAGCGCAAAAGCCACGCTTTGGATCCTCGCTTCGCGATCCATTCGATTGTCCAAACAGGACCGCAAAAAGAAGCGCTGAAAACAGAATATCTCGCAGAACTGGATCGGGATTTCCTACGATAGACCCTATAGCGCGAAGACATTTCATTTGCGAAAAGGCAAAACAGCGCCTGCTCAAGTCCCCGCTAATTGCTCAGGCAGAGATCAAGTTGATCAAACCCAATACTCTTTATATCGATTATACCGTCCGCCAGCCCATTGCTTGGCTGGAAGATTATGCCAATGTCGTCTTAGACAAAGAAGGATATCCGTTTCCCTTCACGCCATTCTTTTCCCCGAAGAATTTGCCATCGATCTATTTCGGCTGCGCCGGCTTCGGAATGCCCTCAACAGATCCCGATCGGCCGACAGTGCAGTGGGGATCCCCGCTTCAAGGACAATATGTGGAGCTCGCTTTTGCTATTTTAGCCCTGCTGACCGATGCCAAGATTGCCGATTTTTTCTCTGTGAAAAGAATCGATGTATCGAATGCGTTTGCGGAAAGTTATGGAACGCGTGAGATCGTCGTCATTACAGAAGATACCGTGCTCTGCAACGTCCAGGGCAGAGAAGTGCAGTTCTGCTTTCCTCGCATCCTGCGCCTCAGCACAAAGAACTATGCACAAGAGCTTGGAAACTACCTGAAATTGCGCCAGCAGCTTTTAGAAGAGGAGATGAAGAGCTCCTCTATTTCAGAAGGGGTGGGACCTGTCGTCCGCATGAAGGAAAAGATCATCGACTTCCGCATCCAAAAGCTCGCTTTCATTGACCCGCAATAGATTATTCAAATTGCTTTTGTTGATCCTGGATTTCAATTATTTTTGTTTTCACAAATACTGAAAGCATGTGTAGATGTTCAGCAAAATGGTTTTCAGACCATCGATCCTCGTGCACTCCTTGAGCGCATTGCAAATAGAGATCTAGCCAAAAACTGGTCATGATCTTCAGGGGACATGAATTGATGAGCTCTCTAACTCGATCGAGGTCGGCTTGCAGCGGCGGCGCGTTTTGTTCGCGAAGCGTATTAATCAAATCGCGGCATTCCTCGAGTGTTGGAAGACATTTAATATTTTCCTCGAGTTGCTTAGCCATCGCAAATTGTTGATATAACTTGTCCCTAATTTGCGAAAAAAAATCATGATGGGAATTTTTATCTTGAGATTTTGTCCATTGATCTATTTGCAGCAGTTGAGATTTGACATCACTGAGAGCTTGAGCGTATGTGGACTCTTGTTTCTTCATTTCCTGAAAACATTTCGTTCTTTCTGAGATCACGTGGCGTTGAATACGGGTCGCTGCATCCAATTGAACGCTTTTCGCATAAAGAGGCAGAATGCCTTTATAAAAGCGGGTTGTGACGTTTTTTTGTCGGGATGCATCAAAATATGTAATAGAAATAACTTCTTCAGCCCCATCGCGCAATAAATCAACTATTGAAGGATCCATAGTAAGAAAAAACAAAGCCCCATGCGCCTCTTCTGGGGAAACATAAGTTTGCTGGAGATCTTGGAGGAGTTGTTGTCTTTTGCTGTGGATTTCTTGTAATTCCTGGACGCCGCGCTGCATCGCTTCCCAGGCTTTATGGATGGGAGATGCAGGATCCGCAAAACGGGAGCCACACAGGCCTGTGTGGTAGATCTCCAGAGCCTCTTTTGCATTGTTGAGGGCAACCGCAATAGATTCAGTGGAATTCTTGATAAAAGAAAGACTCACTTGAAAATTGTCAGTCCTCATAGCCGAGTACCCAAGTTTCCAGCTGCTATTAGGGTGGTTCTCATGCACCCTCCTAAAGATCCTAGGGCACTTCATTAAGAGAGGGTGCTCGATAAAAAACCGCGTTTTGAAAATTTCCTCATTTTTCAATTTGTCCTGTGCTGCTTTATTCACACGGCTAAGAGGGATAAGGTCCGTGGTTTCGGAGAAATCGATAATATGAGTTTCAACGTCATCATCCGAATTAGGGAAAATTGTTGTGGATCGCGGTACTGTTATTGGAGAACTTGGAGATGCCATAATTTTTTTCTTTTTTAAAAAATTTCAGCAGCATTTTAGGTGGAATTCTCATTAATCGAAACGCATAAATTATTTTAATTTTTTCATCGATGTGTGGTATTCTTTTCCCATTGTGACAAATTCAATGGAGCCTCTATGAGACTATCTCACTATTCAAAATATTTGCTTTTTGTGTCTTTTTTGCCATATTTCGAAACCGCTTCTTGGCCTATGTATTCAAATATGTCCTGCGAAGCGGTTTCAAAATCTGACAAAAAATCCAACAAAAATCAAACGTTTGAATAGTGAGGTAGTCTCATGTCAAAAAACTCATTAGTGCTGATCTTATGGACCTGCGCCACTCTTGAAGAAGCCCGGCGCATTTCTCAGGAACTCATCGAGAAGAAATTAGCGGCTTGCGCCAACATCATTCCTCATGTGGAATCGATCTATCTTTGGGAAGGCAAAGTCGAAAATGGGAGCGAAACAAAAGTTTTCCTAAAGACTTTGGATTCTCATTTCGAATTGGTCAGAGACTACATCAAGGGACACTGTTCCTATAATGTTCCTGAAATTTCTAAAATTATGATCGATGATGCAAACCCCGACTATATGCGTTGGGTCGAAGACACTGTGAACATACCCTACGCCTCTAAACCCAGTGCTTAATCGCTTCGTGGATCGCTTGAGGCATATTTTCGATGGTGCTTGGATTTTCTAGAATGCGCGAAAGGCCTTGAGCGATGGCGCTGGCATTGATCTCGCGCATTTCAGCGGTAATGCTCTGGATGATTTGTGTGAACAAGCGTTGGCATTGGTCCGTAATTTCCGAAGATTGTTCAGGAGTAGGATTGATGCATAGCAAATATTCGAGTTCGGTCGTTTGAGCTACGACTTTTGCTTTGGGATTATGTTGAGTCAGATTTTCTAATATGGAAAATAGCGCTCTGGGAAGATCTTGTTTGCGCAAATTGCCGCAGCTGAGATCTTGGACGATCGTGCAAAGTGCGTTAAGGGCGTTCGCTTCTTCCTTTTCCGTAAGAAAGCCGCCTTCGTTCATGGAAACCTCGGCAATCCGCTTGAGCAAAGATAAGATTTTTCGCGTAGACTCGCTCTTTTGGAGAATCTCTGTGGAAGCTGTGCCTTTCTCGGACATGTACCATGCGGAGACATACCAAGAGTAAAATTCAGTGGTGTCATCGAAGAGGCGCTGCCCAAAATGCTTTCCGGAAGGAGAAATGGTTTCCGCTGATAGAAACTGAGAGGGAAAACTGGGCACGTGAGGATCTCTAGGAAGGTACTGGGACATTTTATCTTCTTTAAGTAATTGTGTTTTAAAGAATTGATGTTCGCTAGGAAAGGCTGTTTTCCATTTCCTTCTAAATTTATTATATATAAAAATAAATTAGAAATAAGTAAATTTATATATAAAAAGAGTTGTTAAAGTATCGAGCAAAAGGAAAACAACCTATTAAAAATTAGAGAGATGTGCGCTAGACTCAAATCTTCATTAATGTTAAATTCTCGAGGCAAGTGATGCCGTTGACTCAATGGCCACCGCATACATATAACCCTCTAATTTCAGTGAACTATGAAAGAATTCATTGCTTATTTGATAAAAAATCTCGTCGATCAACCCGATGCCGTGGAAGTGAATGTATTCGACGGCCAACAAGGAACAGTCGTAGAAGTGAAAGTTTCTGCTGAAGATATCGCCAAAGTCGTCGGCAAGCAGGGCCGGACGATTAAATCCCTCCGGACGATCGCCATGACTGTAGGCGCCCGTTTTGGGAGAAGGGTGAGATTAGAACTCGTCCATTAATTCTCGGTAATTTTAATGTTTTTAAAAAAATGGCGTTAAGTTATTTTTTAAAACATGGTTTGTTTCATCGCCTTCGAACAAAGGCGATGAACAAACAGCATTAAAGGCAAAGATATCAAATGGACTCATCGGGATTAACTTTCGAAGATAAAGAATTGCAAGTCTTGCTCACGCATTTTACATTGCCGCAGAAACAAAAGCTCATCCCCCGCTCCAAAAAAAAGAAAATCATTATTATCGCAGGGCCGACTGCCGTTGGCAAAACGCAGCTCTCCCTAATCATCGCTAAGGCCATCGGTGGAGAAATCATTTCAGCAGATTCGATGCAGGTTTATCGGGGGATGGATATCGGAACATCGAAAGCAAGCCTTGCAGAAAGAGAAGCGATCCACCACCATTTGATTGACAGCCGCGACCTTGATGAAAGCTTTAATGTCGTCGAATACTATCATGAATCGTGCCAGGCCATAAAAGAAATTTTGGACAAAGGGGCCGTTCCGATCATCGTTGGCGGCACAGGTTTTTACATTCATTCATTAATTTACGGCCCACCCAGCGGCCCTCCTTCCGATCCCGCATTGAGAAAAACTCTTGAGGAGGAAATGAACTCGAAAGGGACTCAGGTTATGTACGATAAACTCAAGAGTCTTGATCCCGATTATGCTCTGACGATCACTCAGAATGACCGCCACAAAATTATCCGTGCCTTAGAAATTCTTTCCATCACAGAGCAAAAAGTGTCCGATTTGCCCCCTGTCTCTTCCGACAACGCCGAAAATTACGATTTTCGCTGCTGGTTTGTCTATATGCCCAAAGAAGTTCTTTACCCTCGCATTGAGATGCGTTGCGATCGCATGATTGCCGAAGGATTTCTTGAAGAGGTGAAAAAGCTTGAGAAGGAAGGGTTGAGTAAAAATGAGATCGCATCGCAAGCGATCGGCTACCGGCAATGCCTTGAGTATTTGAAATCTCCGCAAAGCCAGGAAGACTGGGACCATTTCATCGAGGTTTTCAAGCAGGCTTCCCGCCGTTATGCAAAACGGCAGTTCACCTGGTTTCGCAAAGAACCTCTCTTTCGATGGCTGAATATCGATAAAGTCCCACTGGAGCATATCGCGGAGATCATCATCCAGGACTACGAACAAAGTTTCTAGGGCAATAATAAATATTTTTTAAACTATCGCAAGATCAACGGTGGGAACGATATAACGATAAGAACGATGAGAAACCTTCTTTTTTATCGTTCTTATCGTTACATCGTTGATTTGGCGAAAATTTTACCAATACAACACCCTCGGAGCATTGTTAATGCCCGAAACTTTGAAAAAAGTTTCAAAAAAACTTCACTAAAATAACGCGTTGCTTTAGTATTTCTGATCTTAAGAATGGAAATTCCCTTCCAAAAGTCAGTGGTAAAATGAATGCAGAAAATGAATTGAGCGGCGAATCCGAAGATATCCTTAAAGAAGATGATTTTGTGCCAGGACCGCCGGAAGAAGCAGCTTCCGATCTCACCGCAACCGAGGGCAGCGAAAAAGAAATGAGGAGGCCCGATGAGAAAAGAGGAGTTTCCTCTTTTTTTACCGATTTTTTACAAAATTTTGAAAAAGAAGGGACTGCGGAGGGAAAAATTCGGCTCAGCATCGATTTTATGCGCTCAGCTCTCTCCAATAGTGGGATGCCCCGTTTCAAAGATTTTTGGGAGGGGAGAAAATTATGCCTTCCTCTTTTTAAAGAAAACATCTCGCCCAAGGTCCGCTCTCAACTCTGGAGTTCATACATAGAACTTTCTACAGAGGCCAAACGGCTTAAAGAAATTCTCGACGAACAGTCGGCCTTTGCCATTGAACAAATCGAATTGGCCATTCAAGCGCTGGAAAGGGATCTCGAACATTATGACCTTTTGCTCAGCCAATCCGAGGCGCCGGAGATTCCCATAAGCGTCAGCTTAAAAGATAAAGAATCGTTCTATACGCAAGTGCAAAAAGAGCTTCTTTTGCTCAACACTTTGGCGGCACGGGTGAACGCAATGCGCAAAGAAGTGGTGAAAACTGAAATGCGCATTCGCATTAAGAATAAGCTTCTCGAACGCCTCTCTGTCTGTGGAGACCGCATTTTTCCCAGGCGCAAAGAGCTGATCAAGAATATCTCTGAGGAATTTATCGCAGATGTCGATCAATTCGTCACATCCTATTTTCAAGACGAGGAATTTAAGGACCTGCATTTATATTCTCTTCGCGAAGAGATCAAACAGCTTCAGTCGATCGCAAAAATCTTAACACTCAATACGCATGCTTTTACGCAGACCCGCGTCAAATTGAGCTCTTGCTGGGATAAGATAAAAAACCGTGAAAAAGAGCGCAAAAAAGAGACGCAAGAAAAGAAACAAGAATATAAGCAGAATTTTGATCTCGTCATGGAGAAGATCAAGCCTTTTGCAGAACAATGCCTGGCAGAAATGCCTGCACAGGAATGCAATCGGCAAGCGGATGAAATTCTTAGCTTCATGAGAACAATCGAACTCGGCAGGGACGAGGTCCGATTGCTCAAAGAGGAAATCCACAAAGCTAAACGCGGACCTTTGGACAGCGCTCGCGAAGCCGATTTAGAACGGCAGAAAAAAGAACGGGATGCTGAGGCGAAACGGCGCGGGACAATCAATGCCTTAAAAGAAGAGCTCAATCTGCTTTGCAGCACTGCATCAAGCCTGGATGCAGAGGCACTCGCTGCGAAAAGAGACGCATTGCATGTGCAATTTGAAGAGATTGCACTTGCTAAGGCAGAAAGGCAGATTGTCGATCGTCTGTTCAAACAGGTGAAAGATATTCTCGATGAGAAGAAGGAAAAAGCCCTCCTGATGTTATCGGAAGACGATCAAAAGGCCTTAGAACAGCTTAAAGCTATTCTCGAGGAACGAAAGGCGCGGCGGCAAGAGATAAAAAATCAGTTAGAAAATTATCGTAAATTGCTTGGCGGTTCCGGATTTGATTTTGAGAAAGCGATGATGTGCCGCGAGATGATCGAGGCGGAGAAGGCGTCGCTTGAGAAGATCAATTCTTCCATTGATGAGATCGAAGAAAAAATCGACGAGATTGAAGGATAGTGTGTTTTCTCATTTAAAAGTTTTTGATCTGGATCGGACAATCGTAGCGGACAATTCCAGTCTTGATTTTTGCCGCTACTTGGTCAGCAAAAATGTTCTTCCTTCTTCCTCATCGATTTACTCGCTCTATTATTATCTTAAACACCTCTTCTTTGGAATGAGCTTGACCGAGCTGCACCATCGTGTCTTCGAACACCTTTTGCGCGGAAAATCTTTAGAACAGCTCGAAGAAAATGTGGAGCCCTTCTTGCAGGATTATCTCTTTTCTCGAATCTATCCGCCCGCCCTTGCTGAATTGCGATTGGCCCAGCATTTAGGACATTACACGCTGATTCTCTCGAATTCCCCAAGTTTTCTCGTAGAAAAGGTCGCACAGCTTCTCGGCGTCAATGATTGGCGGGCGACTCAGTACGCCGTTGACAAGGAGAAAAAGTTATGCCACATTACATCGATCATGCAAGGGGAGGATAAAGCATCTTGCGTACAAGAAATCGCCGAGAAATTATCCATACGCCGGGAGAAAATCACCGCTTATTCCGATAGTTTTTTGGATCTTCCGTTACTCCTGTCCGCTGGAACTCCAATCGCTGTCAATCCCGATCGAAAATTGCGCCGTTTTTCCCAGCAACATCAATGGTCAATAATATAGGTTGAAAAATCATGAATCCTCGATTTAAAGCAATCAAAGAGATCCAAAGGCGCTCCGCCTATGTAGTTAGAGAAGGAAAAAAGGAACAGGAGCCATTTGGCCATCTGACTTTTCATCGAGCGATCATGGAGAAAATGCTGCCAAAAAATGTGTGGGCGAATTTAAAAGAGGCGATTGAAGGGAATAGCAAACTCAATCCCGCTCATGCGCAAACGATCGCAGAAGCAATGATGGACTGGGCTGTAAAAAATGGGGCCACACATTTTTGCCATTGGTTTCTCCCGCAAACAGGGCTTGCCGCTGAAAAACACGATGCTTTTCTCGATTGGGGCAGCCATTCCGAGCTGATCGAAAAATTTAGCGGGAAGCAATTGATGCGCGGAGAGCCGGATGCTTCTTCGTTTCCATCAGGGGGGCTGCGGAGCACCTTTGAAGCTCGAGGATATACTGTTTGGGATCCGACTTCTCTTCCTTTTTTATGGGAAATGGGCGGGGCGAAGGTCCTTTGCCTTCCTTCGGTATTTTTTTCCTGGACCGGAAAAGCGCTCGACATGAAGATTCCTTTGATGCGCTCGGACGCCAAACTGAACCAAGCAGCCCTGCGGCTGCTTCACCTGCTCGATGTCAAAGCCGGCTCTACTTTTTCCACTTTAGGATGCGAGCAAGAATATTTTCTCATTGATCGCGCTTTCACTCTTTTACGTCCGGATCTGCTCCTCGGAGGGCGCAGCCTCTGCGGGGCTTCTCCTGCGAAAGGACAAGAGTTGGAAGACCATTATTTTGGGACGATTAAAGAACGCGTCGGTGCGTTCATGGTCGACGTCGAGCAAAAAGCATACGCACTTGGCATCCCGCTAAAAACCCGTCACGCTGAAGTGGCTCCCGCCCAATTTGAGTTCGCTCCCTTGTTTGAAAAAGCATCGGCCGCTGTCGATCACAACATCTTATTGATGGAATTGTTAAGGCAGGCGGCGACGCAGCACGGCCTCTCTTGTTTGCTTCACGAAAAACCTTTTGCACAGATCAACGGATCCGGCAAACACTGCAATTGGTCGCTGGCGACGGACACGGGGCTCAATCTTCTCGATCCCAACCAGCCTCAGCTTCTGTTTTTGACCGCGCTCACCGCAGTGATCCATGCCGTTTATGAGCACTCCACTCTTCTTAGAGCATCCGTGGCGACTCCCGGCAATGATCATCGCCTCGGCGGGCATGAAGCTCCTCCCGCGATCATTTCCGTTTATTTAGGGGAAACGCTCGACCGCTGGCTGACAAATATCGAGGAAGACCGCGCCCATCAAAGCAAAACCGGACAAGCTTTAGATTTAGGGATTCCACCGATCCCCGATGTGCCTTTGGACGACACTGACCGCAACCGGACTTCTCCCTTTGCTTTCACGGGAAATAAGTTTGAGTTTAGGGCTGTCGGCTCTTCGCAAAATTGCGCATTGCCCGTCGCCGTATTGAATGTGATCGTCGCCAGCAGTTTGAATCAAATCGTCGATGAGATCGAAAAAGGGCTGACGAAGAAAAAACCGCTCAAAGATGTCGCGCTTGGCGTTGTTCGAAAATTCTTGAAAGCCTCTAAGGCCGTCAGATTTTCCGGGGACGGTTATTCGGCGTCTTGGCGCAAAGAAGCCAAAAAGCGGGGGCTGCCCATGATTGAAAAATCCCTGCACGCTTTTCCAGAATTTGTAACGCCAAAAAGCATTAAAGTCTTCGAAGGAGTCCTCTCTAAGCACGAGCTTGAATCCCGTGTGGAGATCATGACGGAAAGGTATTGTAAAACCCTCAACATCGAAGCGCGTCTTTTGCAGGATATGTTCCAAACCCAGATTTTGCCGGCTGCTTTAGAATCGCAAAAAAATGTGGCCCAAAGCGTGGGATCTGTGAGCGAGACAGGAAATGCGCTATCTGCCTCGCAGACATCTTTGGTCAAGAAGATCTCCCAGCAAATCAGTTTGGCCATCGAGCAGATCCATGCGATGGAAAAAGAACGCCAAAAAGCCGCTCAAATGCCGCTTGAGAAAAAAGCGGAAGCTTATTGCGCCGGGGTCTTTGCAAAACTAGAAGAGGCGCGTAAAACCATTGATGCCTTGGAAGAGATTGTCGATGATCGTCT
This sequence comes from uncultured Verrucomicrobiae bacterium, assembly GCA_963698815.1. Taxonomy (GTDB): domain Bacteria; phylum Chlamydiota; class Chlamydiia; order Chlamydiales; family Rhabdochlamydiaceae; genus CAJCIW01. The sequence goes on along the minus strand of CAVOSF010000004.1, from coordinate 350,545 downwards.
GTGGCCTCTGCCCAAATACCGCGAAATGTTACATATTTTATGATGAAGAAAGTTGGAATTCTCGGCGGCAGTTTTGATCCGATCCATTTCGGCCATTTGAACTTAGGCATAAGTTTGATGGAAATGTGTTCTCTTGACGAAGTGCTGTTCGTTCCGGCTTCTATTTCTCCCTTTAAAGAGAATGCTCCTCCAGCCGTTTCGGCTGCCCATCGCAAAGAAATGGTGCGCTTGGCCATCCTGCCTATCAAAACATTCCGGATCCTCGATTGGGAAATGGAAAATAAAGGACCCAGTTTCACGATTGAGACCGTCCGCAGGCTTTCCCAAGACCCTTCTTTGCAATTGCATCTTCTCCTTGGTGATGACAATATCGCGGCATTTCATCGATGGAAGGAGGCTGAAGAGTTGATCCGCCTTGCCCCCCCGCTGATCGGAATTCGGGACTTAGGAGATCTTTCGCAGCTTCCCGCTGAATTTCAAAAGGCGCTCCGCAACGGCAGAATAGAAATCCCTCATTTTGAGATCAGCAGCACAAAGATCAGAAGCCGCTTATCACAGAAAAAGTATTGCGGCCATTTAGTCCCCGCAGCTGTGCTGGACTATATTGGGGAGCATGGTTTATATTAAACGCCATGAAAAAGACCGATCCCTTATTTTATTTGAACGCAATCGCGCAAACAATTTTTGATAAAAAAGGATCAAACATCCTCGCTCTGGATGTCCGTCAAATTTCTTCTTTAACAGACTACGTCATTATTGCCGAAGGAAACGTAGACAAACATGTCATTTCCATCGCTCGAGCCATCATCGAACAGCTGCAGCAACTCGGCCAAACACCAATGTATGTAGAAGGAATGAAGACAGGGGACTGGATTGCCATCGATTATTTGCATATCATGGTCCACATCTTTATGCCCGGGCTTCGCGACAAATATCAATTAGAACAACTTTGGAAGGAAGGCCATATCGTTGATCTTCAAATTGATGTGGGTCCAAAAGCTTCTTCCGAACCAATAAATTTCTATAGAAAATAAATTATTTATTCCTTACTTAACCTGAGTTGCAAAATTAATTGATTTGCGCTATACTGCGCCCAGTCTAAAAATGTGAATTTATAAGGCCATTATAACAGCCCATCTTTGAACGATCGCTCCTCAAAGGTATTAATTCTAATACCTTTTCGTCGCGACCGCTACGCTTCGTTCAAATCTGTGCTGTTCTAAAACCTTCTAAATTCACATTTTTAAACTGGGCGCAGTATATTCTGTACCTCAATATTGAGGAGTATTATGAAGAAAAAACGCGTGGTCGTCACAGGCATGGGGCTTGTCTCATGCTTTGGAACAGACGTCGATGCATTTTATCATCAACTCTTGGCTGGCGAAAGCGGCATCGTTCCGATTGAAGAATTTCCTTGTCAGGATTTTCCTACCCGTTTTGCCGGCGTTGTCCGCAATTTTGATGTCGGCGATTATCTCGAAAAAAAGCAAGCGCGCCGCGTCGATCCCTTTATCCGCTATACAGCAGTCGCAGGAAAAAAAGCGTTAGAGCAAGGAAAATTAACAGGCGAAGCGCTGCAAGTCCTCGATAAAACACGCTGTGGTGTTTTGATCGGTTCCGGCATGGGCGGCATGACTGTCTTCTACGACGGCACAGAAACGCTGCTCACAAAAGGGTTTAAACGGATCACTCCATTTTTTGTTCCTTTCATCATCACGAACATGGGCGGAGCGCTGCTGGCCATCGACTTGGGCTTCATGGGCCCCAATTACTCGATCTCAACAGCGTGCGCCACTGCTAATTACTGCATCTATTCTGCAGCGCAGCACATCATGCGCGGAGAGGCAGATCTCATGCTGTGCGGGGGAACGGAATCGCCCATCAATCCGATCGGCGTTGCCGGCTTCGTCGCTTGCAGAGCGCTATCAGAGCGCAATGATCAACCGAAAAAAGCCTCTCGTCCTTGGGATAAAAAACGGGATGGTTTTGTCATGGGAGAAGGTGCGGGCGTTCTGCTTTTGGAAAGCCTCGAACATGCCCTTGAGCGCGGCGCTCCGATCCTCGCCGAATACTTAGGCGGCGGAATCACATGCGATGCGCATCATATGACTGATCCTCGCGAAGACGGCCTAGGAGTCGGCTTATGTATCGAAAATGCGATCAAAGACGCCGGGATTTCCAAAGAGCAAATTAATTACATCAATGCCCACGCGACTTCCACGCAAGCGGGGGATTTATGCGAGATCCGCGCCGTTAAAAAGGCCCTCGGTCCGCACGTCCAAAATGTTAAGATGAATGCGACTAAATCGATGATCGGTCACTGCCTGGGTGCTGCGGGCGGTATCGAAGCGATAGCAACGATCAAGGCGATCGAAACAGGCATGCTGCATCCAACGATCAACCTCGAAGAGCCAGAAGAAGAATTGGCAGGGATCGATATCATCCCTAATGTAGCTAAGCCGCATAAAGTGACCGCAGCGCTGAGCAACTCCTTTGGCTTCGGCGGGCACAACTCGACATTGATTTTTGCACCCTATCAGCCGTAAATGACAATGATCAAAGTCGAATCCTATGGAATCGTCCCTTTTTTGAATGAGAAAGGAACTTGGAAAGTCCTGTTGATCTTGCATCGAGAGGGCAATCATTGGGGTTTTCCAAAAGGAAAAGCAAATCCAGGAGAAGCTCCCCTTGAAGCAGCCACTCGAGAACTCAAAGAAGAGACCGGACTTACCGTCATCGACATCCTGCGCCAGCAGCCGCTCTCCGAACAGTATCAGTTTAGGCGAAAAAAACAATTCATCGTCAAAACCGTGCAGTATTTTCCCGCGCTTGTTCAGGGAAATTTAGTGCTTCAGGAAGAAGAAATCCGCGAAGCAAAATGGTTTTCCATCGCGCAAGCGTTGCAGCAGCTCACTTTCCGCGAAGCCAGACACATCTTGCAGGAATTTTTACGTTGTCTTAATATTCAGACTTCTTAAAAATACACTCATGTTTAAAGAATTGCTGACCAAGATTAAAGATTCCTTCTGCAAAGAAAAATGCCTTCCCATCGAAATCTTCGTCCGCCATTGCCACTATTCCTCTGTCGGCGCACACAAACAGCGCCTCAAACATTTTTCCCGGGAGCGCTGTCTTGAAAACTTGCTGGAAACGATCAAAGATCATGAGATGATCAATCTCACTTTTTTTCTCGATACACGCCATCCCGTGAAAGAGCGCCATTTTCTTTTCAAACAATCTGTGTACCCGATCATTGAATTTGAAGCAGGCTCCGAAGCGGCGTCCTTTCTTTATATGCTCGAACACGTCCATCGGCAGCAATTTTCTCCGGAGACCATCATCTATTTCCTCGAAGACGATTATCTGCACCGCCCAGGCTGGCCTCAAATTATAAGAGAGGCATTCACACTTCCTGGGATTGATTACGTCTCTTTGTTCGATCACAAAGATAAATATTTCTTTCCCCAATACGCCGATCTCAAATCCAAGGTTTACCACACCAATTCCTGCCATTGGCGAACGACCCCCTCGACCACCAATACTTATGCAATGTTCTTCAAAACCCTGCAAAAGCACATCGATCTCCACCGCTGCTTTTCTTTGGGCAGGACCATCACTTCAGACCATGCTAAATTCTGCAAGCTCGCCGAAGAAGGAGCCGTGTTGATCTCTTCAATTCCCGGTTTCTCTACTCATGTGGAATTGGACTTTGCCTCCCCGTGCACGGATTGGGACAAACTCCTTCAAGAGACATCTGTTTTACCCTCTTAATTAAAATTTTGTTTTTACAAGCAAATAAAGACATTGAAATTAATAAACGCGAATTATATAACATTATTTAAAATAATTCGGGGTTTATTATGGCATCACAATCATCAAGCATTAATTATAAACAAGCAGCCCAAGTTGCTGCCGTCGCAATTGTGTATGGAGTCATCCCTCCATCAAATCCAGTTTCTCAAATTGGCGCTTTTGCTCTTGGAATCCTCGCATGCAAGGGTGTAGCTTTTATCGCTCCCTATGTAAAAGCATATAAATGCGCATATCAATGTGTATCTCAATTGGATTCTGATTTGCCGAAAGCCCAACAACTTAAAGATGAATTAAAAAATGGAATAGTAAAGACAGGTCAATATCCATATGGAACAGGAAAGTGCTTGGTCAAAGATTCCAGGGATCTTGCCGGATTTGTTCAAAAGGATTTGCCTACGGCTAATCAAATGGATTTTAGCTGCCCAGATGTGATTTGTAACACTCACCCAGAAATTGCAATCAATATCTTGGGTGGGTTATCGATTGAGGATATTTCAAATTTTTCTGCAGCAAGCAAATGCTGCTATCTGTCGACAAAGATCAATGAGATTTGGGAGGGTCAGCTCAATCAATTAATTCCGGGCCGGAAAACTATCCCTTTTCAAGAATGCGGATTTACTTATGAACAACAGACTAAGATGATTTACAAGAAATATGGTTTACTATTAAATTCACTCAAAAAACAGTACCAACAAAATGCTGAAAAGGTGCGTCATCTTAGAGGGCCCAATGGATTTGATGGAGCAATTGATAGGGCTTGGAAAGGATTTCAAGCATCACAACATCAGAGTGATGAAAAACGGTATTTAGAACTTAACCATCAATTGTGGAATCTAGTTGGCGGTTCGTATGATGGAACTGAAAGCTCTTTCCAAGCGGGCAGCGAGCAAGCTATTCTCCTAAGCAGGATAAAGATACAACGGAGCGCGATTGAAATTGAACAGGGAACCCAAGAAAAGTTTAGCGAATTTATTTTGACAGAAAAACAATTTAAACAACATTTAGAATTAGAAAAAATGAATGAAAAAATCCGTCAAAATCTCCAAGAACTAAATAAAAATTTGGCCGTTTTTGGGTTATCAGACGCAGCTAAACCAGCGATTTCAGCAATTGACAGCCAGCTCTGACATTTGGACCAAAACAATTTATTTTTTAAGTTAGATTAATTTTCCTAATTTCAGTAAAATTACGCCGTTTTTATTTTAACAATTTTATTTTAGGAGAATTATGCGTCCGATCCCAGCTTCAATATCCGTTTCCGGATGTGCTTATCAACATGTCACAGATTGGCTTAACAAATATGACAATCAAACGGAAAAACTGTTCAAACAAATTTCAGCTGAAGTGGCCTATACAGGCATTGCGATTTTTGCTGCATTTGAAACCGTTGCCCGCGGCGTTTATGCTTTGGCATTGAAAGGGTTTTGTCATTTTGCCGGAAAAGATGAAGCAGGGAAAAAAGCTTTTACTAAAAAGTATATCGTCCCTGCAGGAGAAAGCTTTCTTGCGAACGCCTCTGTGATGGGCTCCGCAGCGCTCAGTTTGAAAGACAATCTTTCAAAACTCGGCAGTAATGGTGAAGGGTCTGCTAGATCCATCATCAATGGCGACGAAACGATGGAAAAAGTCACCAAGTTTTACTACACAACTTTCGCGATTCAACTCCGCGCAATGGGTTTCCGCATCCCTAACTAAAGCGAATAATAAACAGGATGTTAGGATAGAGGGGCATTTTTTCTTTTATCCTTGATACCGAAAATGATTCAAAAGTTGGGAATTTGGCAAGGCGGCTGCGCAAATTTTTTGTCTGGAGCGAGCGACCATTGTGCAAGCACAAGGCGCGAGTGAAGACAAAAAATGTGCTGCATAGCCAACGCAGCCAAAAACCAACTTTTGAGTCATTTTCGGTATACATCCTACCATCCTGTATTTTTTAATTTTTTTATCCCTGTTTTGACCTCTTCAGCAAATAAATTGTTTCTTAAAAAATGCCGAGTCTTGGTATCTTTTGGGTTCGGTTTTAATTTACTCTTTGGAAGGAGGCATTTATGGCACTGAGTTATTCGTATCCCATTCAGGAGAGGGCAGAAGCCCGTTCTTGGATCAGAGAAGCTGCAATCGTCGTGGGAGCAAGCATCATCATCGCTCTCTTTGCGCAGATTGCCGTCCGTCTCCCGTTCACACCAATAGCAATTGCGACCCAGGCCCATGTCATCCTTCTCCTCTCCTGTCTTTTGGGGAGCAAGCGGGCGGCACTTGCAGTCTTAACATTCATCTTTCAAGGGGCCATAGGACTTCCTGTGTTCGCTAAAGGGGGATGCGGACTTCTTTACCTCGCTGGCCCGTCAGGGGGTTATATCCTCGGCTATGTGGCTGCGGCATTCGTCACGGGCTTTTTGATGGAGCGCACAACGCATCGCACCCCATCCAAAGCGTTTGGGGCAATGGCGATGGGCAATCTGATTGTTTATCTCTTTGGAGTTCCTTGGCTTTCCCGTTTCATTGGCTGGGAGCAAGCCATTGTCTTAGGGATCGTCCCATTCATTATTGGGGATTTCCTGAAATTGATTTTCGCCACGAGACTCTTGAAAGGTTTACGCCTCTTCAAGCTCTAATAAAAGAGCGCTTCTTTCCATAGAAAGAAGCGCTCTTGAGTTACTTACCCAAACGGGCTGCTTTAGCGACTTTTTGAGAATTTCCAGAAGGGTGTTTAGAGAACTCAGGGAGTTTCCACAGCGATTCTTTTTTACTCATAAAGACTTTTGCCGTTTTATTGCTTGAACTTTTTAAGTCGGAAGGGGCCCCGGCTTTTTTGACGTGTGGCGGTGGGATTGCACGATGTACAGATGGACCAGCAACTCTTTTACCCATAAAACTCTCCTTGTTTCTTAAGGGTTAAAAATCTAAACAATATCGTGATTATAAAAAGGCGGGAATTTAACGGAATAAATTTTTACGTCTTAATTATTAATTGTTTTTGTCTTTACAGTTTCTTAATTAGAACGCTTTTTCCAGACCCGTTTTTTTATCGGTTTCGAGGCCTTGGACCGGAGTAATTTTGCCATTTGATTAAACGCATTGGCGAACGAAGCGGGTAAAGAACTGGAAGAGAGGACCTTAGTCTCTCGATCCTTCATTTTTACCTCGGAGCGTAGGAGTTGGGCCATTTGCTCGAAAGCCACGGTAAAGGATTTTTCAGGAGGTTTGTTTTGATTGTCAGTTTGGTCTTGTTTCATAATTGTGATGAGATTTATTAAACTTATTATTACACATTCAGCATTATTATGTCAAATCTGTGAATTTCACATTTATTAGTTTTTAATTACGAATTCTTTATAAAACACCCCTCCTTCTAATTCCTGCTGGATAAGATATGGGGATTATTTTAAACTGCATGGTTTGTTACGGGGAAAGGTCGATGAAGGACAAAATTATCGCTCTGGGGTTGTATGTGCTCTTCTGGCTGGTCCGCCTTCTAGTGGCCTTACGCTACCGATTGGTTATCAAAGGCATGGACCAATTGACGCCGGACCGTTTTAAACGTCTCGGGGGAATCCTCTTTTTGCCCAACCATCCCGCGGAGATCGACCCCATTATCTTAGAGATGGTGCTCTTGAGAAAGTTTCGGCCAAAGCCTTTAGTGGTGGAGCATTTTTATCATCTGAAGGGCTTTCGTTTTTTCATGGACCTCGTCAAGGCGATGCCGCTGCCGACCATGGACATCATGGCCAATAAATGGCGCGGCAAGAAGGTGGAAAAACTATTCAATGATGTTGTGGGTGAGCTGAAAAATAAAAAGAGCTTTTTGATCTATCCTTCCGGACGCTTGAAACACACGGGGATGGAATTGATCGGGGGAGCGTCTTTAGTGCATAACTTGGTGCAAGCCTGCCCTGAAGCCAACATTGTTCTGATCCGGACGACAGGACTTTGGGGCAGCAAGTTTTCACGAGCGTTGACAGGAGCTTCGCCCGATTTCGGCAAGGTTCTTTGGGAATGCGTCAAAATCCTCATCAAAAACGGCATATTTTTTGCGCCCAAGCGCGATGTTGTTGTGGAACTGGAGCTGCCGCCTGCTGACTTCCCTTATCAAGCGGGGCGTCTAGAATTCAACAAGTACTTGGAAAACTGGTACAACCGCTATCCCGAAAAAGGCCCCGAACCATTGAAACTCGTCTCTTATTCCTTTTGGAAAGAAGAAATGCCGAGTGTCTATGTGCCGGCGGCCCAGCCTCAGCCCAGCGAAGAGCGTTCGGTCCCCAAAAAAATCCAAACAGACGTTTATTCCCATTTGACTTCTCTATGCGGCAAGCCAGCAGACCAGATCGAACGTAAAATGCATCTTTCGCATGACTTGGGGCTAGACTCTCTCGATGTCGCCCAATTGTATATTTTTCTTGATGAGCGTTATGAAGTGAAGGATTTGCTGCCTGGGGATTTGCACACCGTTGAAAATGTGCTGCAAGCGGCTGCTGGCTATAAAAAAGAAAGAGAGGACGAAGAGCGAATTGCCGTCAAACAACACGTATGGCCAAAAGAACAGCGCAAGGCTTTGGCGTTTGCAGCAGGGGAGACAATTCAGGAAGTGTTTTTGCGCAGTGCAGAACGCAACAATTCTTTCGTCGCTTGCTACGATGCCTTGTCCGGCCCGCTCACTTATCGCAAGATGAAATTGGCCGCGCTTTTGCTTGCAGACAAGATGAAACAGCTGCCCGGCGAGCGTATCGGGATCATGCTGCCTTCTTCTGCCGGCGCTTATTTAGTCATTTTAGCAGTTCTGCTTTCGGGAAAAATTCCCGTCATGATGAATTGGACATCCGGGATCAAAGCGCTCGACCATGCAGCCGATCTGACGGGATTGAAGGCTGTGATCACTTCTTCCCGTTTTTTAGACCGTTTAGAAAATGCGGATTTGGGAAAGATCGAAGAGATGCTCTATTTTCTCGAAGACATCCGCAAAGGCATCGGGCTCAAAGACAAAATCCGCGCGCTTGCATTGAGTTTATATTCGCCTAGCCGCTTACTCAAAAAACTGGATCTTCGCCGTATCTCTTCTTCTGATCCTGCGGTCATTCTCTTTACGAGCGGGACAGAGGCGCTTCCGAAAGGCGTCCCTCTTTCGCATTTTAATTTGCTCAGCAATTTGCGTGCTGGCTTTGAGGCTGTGCCGCTCTCTTCAGAAGATATTCTGTTGGGGGTGTTGCCTCCTTTTCATTCTTTTGGTTTTTCTGTGACCGGGCTTTATGCGCTTTTCATCGGGATGAGGGTTTGCTATTCGCCGGATCCTAATGACAGCCATGGGCTGGCTCGGGCAATCGCAGAATGGAGACCGACTTTATTTTGCTGCGCGCCGAGTTTCATTAAAGCGATCTTCCGAGTGGCCAAGCCGCAGCAGCTGCAGTCTTTGCGCATCGTCGTCTCCGGTGCGGAAAAAACTCCGCAGGACCTTTTTGAATATTCCAAGGTGCATTTGCCGAATACACAACTTCTCGAAGGATACGGCATCACTGAATGCAGCCCTGTCGTGACGATCGATCGCCTCGGGGAACCTCATAAAGGTGTGGGCAAACCACTTCCCGGGTTAGAATTGTTGATCATCGATTCCGCTGCTCTTCAACCTCTTCCTATCGGACAGGAAGGAGAGGTGTGCATAGCAGGCCCTAACGTTTTCAACGGCTATTTAGGGAATCCCCGCAATCCTTTTGTGACGATCCAAGGCAAGCGCTGGTATGCCTCCGGCGACCGCGGTTATTTGACTCAAGAGGGCCATTTGATCCTTTCAGGCCGTCTCAAACGGTTTGTCAAAATCGGCGGAGAGATGATCAGCTTAGGCGGAATCGAAGATGAGCTTATGCGCCTCGCGCATGATCAGCCGATGGGTCACGGGAAATGAAGAAGGACCTCCGCTTGCAGTGAGCGTGCGCGAGAAAGACACCGACAAGCCGGCGATCGTCTTATACACGACTTTTGCGATCACTAAAGAAGATGTCAATGCCGCGCTCAAAGATTGCGGCATGGGCAGGATCGTCAAAATCTGCTGAAGTGCGTACGCTCGAACAGATTCCTTTGACCGGCACCGGAAAAACCCATTATCGTCTTTTGGATGAATTAGGATATATGAAATACCGATTAAAACTTTATAACACTGAAACGAAAGAAAAAGAGGAGATCTCGCCCTCTGATGGTCAGACCATCCGCATGTACACGTGCGGTCCTACCGTCTATAATTTTGCGCATATCGGCAACTTCCGCACTTATGTGTTTGAAGATCTGCTGCGGCGGACGCTCAAATTTTTTGGCTTTTCTGTCGAACAGGCGATGAACCTCACCGATCTCGATGATAAAACAATCAAAGGAGCGATTGAGAATCAGATTTCTCTCGATGACTTTACACGGCCCTTTAAAGATGCTTTTTTTGAAGACCTCAAAACGCTTGGAATAGAACTCGTCGAATATTATCCCCAGGCGACGGATTATATTCCCGATATGATCGCGATCATCCAGGGCTTGATCGAAAAAGGGATCGCCTATCATGGCCACGATGGAAGCATTTACTACGCCATCGCAAAATTTCCTTCCTACGGCAGACTTTCCCATTTCAATTTGACTGAGTTGCAGGCAGGCGCCTCCGAACGTGTGGTGCTCGATGAATATGACAAAGAAAATGTCAGCGATTTTGTTCTTTGGAAAGCGTACGATCCTGCGCGCGACGGCACCATTTTTTGGGAAAGCCCTTTTGGCAGAGGCAGGCCCGGCTGGCATATTGAATGCTCTGCGATGGCGATGAAACTGCTCGGGACGACGCTCGATATCCATGTCGGCGGCGTCGATAACATGTTTCCCCATCATGAAAACGAAATTGCGCAATCCGAGGCCTATACTTCCTGCCGCTTTGTCAAGCATTGGCTGCATGCCGAACATCTTCTCGTCGACCATAAGAAAATGTCGAAAAGCCTTGGCAATTTTTACACTCTGCGCGATCTGCTAAACAAAGGCTATACGGGGCCTCAGGTCCGCTATATGCTGCTTCAGACCCATTACCGCACCCAGCTTAATTTCACATTTGCCGGAATGGATGCCGCTGTACAAACGTTAACTCGATTTTCCGATTTTATTTTCCGACTCAATGAGATACGCGAGAAAAAAGAGCACGGATTTGTGCAACCAATCCTCGAAAAGACATTGGACCAGTTCTCTCTTAACCTTGCCGACGATCTCAATATCTCTCCCGCATTAGCGGCGCTTTTCGATATGGTGCGTGAGATCAATATTTTGTGCGACCAGGACAAAGTCGGTATTTCCGAAGCACAAGAGGTTTTAAAATTTCTGTCCAAGGTCGATCAAGTGTTAGGTGTGCTGCCGCTGCAACCCGAGGAAGAATCGATTCCTCCCGAACTTGAAGAGGCTCTCCAAAAACGAGAAACCGCGCGCGCTGAAAAAAATTGGAAACTCGCTGATGAATGCCGCAACCTCATCCAATCACGCGGCTACATCATCGAAGATACCCCGCATGGAGCAAGACTGAAAAAGCTATGAATCAAAAAGCCACCACTAAAGACGAATTATTTCTGTTAAAACTCTATGAATTGGCTTCCCATGCCGGGGATATTCAATTCGAAGTAGACCGGTTTGCCATTGGGCGCGCCATCGGCCAGAACGACCGCGGCGCCAATGTGATCGCCCGCGATCTTGCCGCAGCCAACTTCATCAAAAAAGGGGAGGGGACAAGCGTGTATTTAACTGATCATGGCCTTCGCCTCGTCCAAGTGCTTTTGGATGAGGGCAGATAGTTATAATTTGCTAACCATCTTAGATGCTTTGCTAAGTGTTACACCATAATTTTCGAGTGCAATTTTTTCTAAAAGCTCCACTCTCCGATTCAATGATTTCATCGATTCTTCCAGTGTGTTTAATCTCGAATTGACACTATTTACAACTTCGGCAATTTGGTTGAGGTGCTGGGCAATTAAATTATAGTCTGCATGTCTTGAGTCATGTTTAAGATCTTTTCCATGCACAGCAGGTATAGTCATAACTCTTTGCTCCTTTTAAAAATGGAGCAAAAAGTCTAGCATTGGTATTGAATTTATTCAATCTATGAACTCAGACCTCTTTCTGCACGCTCAATTGAATGATGATGCCAATTTATACCGAAAATGACTCAAAAGTTGGTTTTTGGCTGCGTTGGCTATGCAGCACATTTTTTGTCTTCACTCGCGCCTTGTGCTTGCACAATGGTCGCTCGCTCCAGACAAAAAATTTGCGCAGCCGCCTTGCCAAATTCCCAACTTTTGAATCATTTTCGGTATAAAACTCCATCGACATGCGATTGAAGTGCAACTAAAAATTCTGGAAAATGGCGTTCAGTATAAATTCATCCTAGAAGTTGGCTGAAATCGCGGCGTCAGATTTGTCTTTCTTAGACCGGCTAGCAATCTCCATAAGGATCGTATTGTGCGTTGCCATAAAATCATAGATCTCGATCGCATTTGAATTAACGTTTGAAACACTTGAGCAGAGCTTCTCATTGGCAAAGGCAATCGATGCCATAGTGCCACTGCAATGTAATCCAATGGTGGCTGTGCAAGTGGGTGGGTTCGCGTCCAGATCCCAGATCTTAATCGAAAGGTCATGAGACTTAGAAAAAAGCTTCCCATGAGCAACGGCAAGAGATATCACAGCATCCTTATGACCTTCAAGGGTTGCTATACAGGTGAGTGGATTCGTATTCGGATCCCAAATTTTGATGACCCCATCCTGAAACCCTGAGAAAAGCTTCCCATTGGCATAAATGAGCGACTTAATATTCCCGTGTTGTATAAGCCTAAGGACAAAACGGCCGGGTGAAGTCGGATAATCCCACATGTTGATCTCATTATTAGAGTATGAAAAGATCTTCCCGTTAGCAACGATAAGCGATCTATTGACTACTTGCCCATGAAGGATGGCTGTGCAATGGGGTGGTTTGGTGTTCAGATCCCAATTTCTGATCGTGTTGTCAAAAGAGCTTGAAAAAAGTATTCCATCAGCTACAGCAAGTGATACCACACCACGTGTATGACCTGTCAATGTTGCTATGCAGGGAGGTGGGTTCGTATTGAGATCCCATATCTTGATTGTTGTGTCCATAGAGCCAGAATAAAGCTTTCCATTAGCAATAGCGAGTGAATCAACCCGCTCCGTGTGACCTTCAAGGGTCGCTGTACAAATTGGTGGCTTCGCGTTCAGATCCCAAATCTTGATCGTATTATCCGAAGAGCATGAATAAAGAATCCCATTATCACTTATAATCAGTCCGACTCTTCCTGTGTGCCCTTCAAGCAAGTGCGAAGCATATACCCCATTAGAAACGTTGGAATGAAAAATGTCTTCAGAAGAAATCATGCCATATAAGTCGAAAAGACTATTGTAGAAGGAGTAATCAGTAGGACACATGGTAATACATTGCAGGAGGGTGTCCAGAGCCTCTGTTTTTTTTTGATCTTGGAGCTGATATTCGAGGAGATAAAGATAAGACAAGAGGGCGTGGTTTTTTTGTTGATTCTTTTCAAATAGGAAGGGGAGCTTTTGATAGTCTTTCCAGCGGCAAGTGTATTGCAGAGCCTTGGCATAGCAACTGATGGCCTCTCCGTACTCTTCTGCATGGATGTAGTCTTGGACCATGGCGAGATTTTTTTTCGCGAGTTCAGGAAGAGATTTTTTAAAAAGAGAGAAGGTAGGAATAGGATCTTGTTTTTGCCAATTTTCGATGACTTCTTGAACAACACGGTTGGGGGTGAGAGTGTTGATAGGTTGGCGATTAAGGGGGCAGTTAGGAGAAATTAGCAGATTTTTTTCGATAGCGGTTTTTTCGAAGGTATGGCCGTGTTCATCCATAACTGGCTCTTTAAAAACTTCAAGAGTGATAGGACAGATGAACTGTTCGATGAATTTGTCCTGGATGGGAATTTTGGTTTTGAGATCGTTGATCATATGCCGAGTGACATTTGCAACTTTTGCCTTAAGTTTTTCATAGGCGGGATCTTCGAATGTGGTCTGAACATGGGATCGAGGGGTGGCTGCAAGAGGTCTGATTGCCATAATATTCTCCGAGAAGGTTTTGTGTTGGATGATGCGATTAGAGTTTAATGGAAATAGAAAGACTTATCCAATTTAAACTGGTGAATAAAATGGTGGTAAAACTTATAAATCCCAATAGTCTCTTATTCTCCAGGGCGCATGAGGGGGAAGAAGAGGACATCGCGGATGGAATGGACGCCAGTAAAGAGCATGACGAGGCGGTCGATGCCGATGCCAAGCCCTCCGGTAGGAGGCATGCCTTGGCAGATCGACTTCGATGAACTCTTCATCGAGAGGGGAGGCCTCTTCATCGCCGGCGCGCTTTCTTTTGGGCCTGCTCGACGAGGAGTTTGCGCTGCAAAATGGGATCGTTGAGCTCGGTATAGGAATTGCAGAACTCACCGCCAAGGATGAAAGTCTCAAACCGCTCGACGAACTGTTCTTCTCGCAATTTTGGGTCGCGGTGGAGTTTGCAGAGCGGGGTCGTCTCGATGGGGTGGTCGATGATGTGATGGGGCTGGATCAGATGCTCTTCGGCAAATTCTTCAAAGAGCAACGCGATCAGAGCGCCGCGTGGGGCTGTGTTGACTTCTTTAGGATCGAGGGTGCCTTGATCGAGAAGGATTTTGCGCATTTGTTCGTCGTTAAGCAGATCGACATCGATTTTTCCATAGAGTTTGATGCTCTCTTTCATTGATAAGCGCTTCCAAGGGGCTTTCAGATCGATTGTCTTTTCAGATCCGTCTTCAGATTTGAATGTGAGCTGGGTCGTCCCGAAGAGCTTCATGGCGATCTCTTCGAATAAATTCTCCGTCAAGACCATCATGTCGTTGTAGTCCCAATAGGCGGCATAGGCTTCGAGTTCGGTGAATTCGGGATTGTGGGTGCGGTCGATCCCTTCGTTGCGGAAAACTTTGCCGATCTCATAGACTTTGAGAATGCCGCCGACGATCAGTTTCTTTAAAGGGATCTCTAGAGAGATGCGCAGAAACATCTCCTGTTCTAGAGCATTGAGTATGGTGGTGAAAGGTTTCGCTTGAGCGCCGCCATAGACATTTTGCAGGACGGGCGTCTCCACTTCCATAAAGCCGAGCCGCTCGAAATATTGGCGGATGAGCTGAAAGATGCGGGAGCGCATTTGAAAGGTATGCACGACTTCGGGATGGGAGATCAGATCGAGCCACCGTTTGCGGTAGCGGACGCCTTTGTCGGCAAGGCCGCTGTGTTTATCCGGCAGGGGAAGGAAGGTTTTGCAAAGCAAGGTGACTTTCTTTGCAAAAATGGTGAGCTCTCCTTTCTGGGTGCGGAAAAGGTTTCCTTCGACGCCGAGAATATCGCCGAGGTCGATTTTTTTTTCGATGAATTTGATCGCGGACATCTCGGGGGTAGGCTGATAAGCCTTCGACTTGCGTCAAATCGCGGTTGAACATGATCTGGATGCGGCCTGTTTCATCTTGCAGATGGGCAAAGGCGTTTTTCCCCATGGCGCGAAACAGCACGAGCCTGCCGGCCACGCACACATTTTCCGTCTTTCCCTCCGCAGCCTCCTCGCTATGGCCTAATTCTTTGCCTTCCCATTTAGAGTTTAATTCGCAGAAAAGTGGCGTTGGGCTTGAACTCGGGAGGATAGGGATCGATCCCCAAAGCCTGGATTTCTGCAAGTTTTTGGGAACGGTTAACATACTCTTCGTGCTTGTGGTACTCTGGCTCAGACATGATGGAGTTAAAGGTTAATTTTAAAATGAGGCCCTATTTTAAACTCTTTTTAGAATGGCCGCAAGCTTGAAAACTTTCCGACATGTGCGATCAACGATTAAACGATATAACGATAAGAACGATAAAATTTTTTAAAATTCTTTTTCCCCATCGTTTTTATCGTTATATCGTTGGTCATTCTTCCTTCTCTACTGAAGCGTGGTCGAGTGCCAAATTGAGCATAAGCACGTTAATACGAGTTTCCCCGAGAAGGCCGAAGAAGGGGCGCTCTGTCCATTTTTCAATATAAGTGTGGACTTCTTCTTCGGGGATGCCGCGGCCTTTAGCAACGCGCGGGGCTTGCAGGAGGGCGTTGGTAATGCTGATATGCGGATCGAGCCCGCTTGCGGAGGCTGTGACGGCGTCCATGGGAATGCAGGTGTCTTCGGGCAAGCTATTGAGCTGTCTATATCTTTCTGCGCGGCCTAAGATTTCTGTATGGAGGCTATCAGAGCAGACGCTGTGGTGGCTGCCTTGAGACTGAGCGGCATTGTATTCTCCTTCTGGCGTCATCGAAGGGCGGGGATGGAAATAGATCGCCGAGGTGAATGGCTGTCCAATTAACTGCGATCCGATGATCGTTTGAGTTTTTGGATGAAACAGAAGGCTTCCTCCCGCTTGAAAGGGAAAGAAGACGCGTCCGATAAGATATGCGGCGCAAGGATAAATCCCTCCAAAGAAAAGGGTAAAGACTAAAAGAAGTGTAAAGCCTATTCTTAACATCAGTTTATCCAAAGGATTAATAGATCGATTAATTTGATCCCAATAAACGGCAGAATGATCCCGCCGACTCCGTAAATCAGCAAATGCTTTTTTAAGATGGCGTCCAACTTGCTAGGAATCAATTTCACTCCCGTAAATGACAAAGGGACCAGCATCATCAGCCCAAGGGTGTTGAAAACGACAGTGCTTAAGATCGTATTTTTTGGAGAGCTGAGGTTGAGAAAATTGAGCCTTTCAAATACAGGAAAGACGGGAATGAGCAGGGCGGGAAGAAGCACAAAATATTTGGCAAGGTCGTTGCCAAAGCTCCATGCGGTTAAAGCACCTCGGGTCATCAGCATTTGCTTGCCAATTTCAATGATGTCGAAGAGTTTGCTCGGGTGGGAATCCAGGTCGATCATATTGGCGGCTTCTTTGGCGGCCTGAACCCCTTCGTTCATGGCGACCCCAAGGTCAGCTTGAGCCAGCGCCGGGACATCATTCAGGCCATCGCCTGTCATCGCTACAATATGGCCTTCCAGTTGCTGCTCTCGGAGATAATGTAATTTTTGTTCCGGATCGGCGGAAGCGAGAAAATGATCCGCGTGAACTTCTTTAGCGACAACAGAGGCAGTTAACGGATTGTCGCCTGTGATCATCACGGTTTTGACTCCGAGCAATTTAAAGTCTTCGAACTGTTTGGACAGTCCAGGTTTTATCTTGTCCTTGAGAGTGATAATGCCCAGAACCCGTTTTTGATCAGCGACAACAAGTGGCGTATCTCCTTCTTCTGCGATGATCCTAACTGCGCGTTGAAGATCTGCGGAGACGCTTTTCTCCAGAAATTGTTCAATCGCATCGAGCGCCCCTTTTCGAAATTTTTCTTCGCCGATATCGATTCCGCTATGCCGTGTCTGGACCGAAAAGGGGAAAAAATCGTATTTGACCCGCGGACGCTGGCATAAAAGAGGAAAACGGCTGCGCACAAGCTCGAAGACGCTTCTGCCTTCTTTCGTCTCGTCTGCAAAAGAAGTGAGATAGCAGCCTCTGGCAAATTCCTCTTCAGAGACATCGAAGGCTTTGATCATCTCCACAGCGGCGCGGTTGCCGTAAGTGATTGTCCCTGTTTTGTCCAATAGGATGAGATCGACATCTCCAGCGGCTTCAATCGCTTGCCCGTTTTTTGCAATCACATTCTTTTTCATCAAGCGATTGATCCCCGCAATGGTGATCGCATTGGACAGACCGCCGATCGTCGTCGGGACCATGCAAGCAAGCATGGCGATCTGCATAGTGATATCCAGATGCACTTTGTAATAAATCCCAAAGAATTGAAAAGTGACCACCGTCACTAAAAAAATCGCACACATGCTCGAAAGCAAGATCGTGAGTGCAAGCTCATTGATCGTTTTTTTGCGCTGAGTGCTTTCGACAAAGGCGATCATCTTATCGATAAATCCTTCGCCTGGATTAGCCGTAACTTTGACAACGATCTCGTCGGAAATGACCTTGGTGCCCGCAGTGACATACCGCGCCTGGCTCATTGCCCGTCGGATCATCGGATGGGTTTCGCCTGTCACTGTAGACTCGTCAATCGCAGCCTGTCCTGAAATAATCTCCCCGTCTGCAGGGATCGTCTCCTCTTTACGGATGAGAATGAGATCCCCTTTCTTCAATTCTTGATGCCCGACGACATTCAAATTGCCGTCTTGATCGTAGAGATTTGCCAGTGTTGCTGAACGGGCCTTGCGCAAAAGGGCTGTTTTTTCTTCGCTGCGGATTTCCGCAAATGCCTCGGCGACATTGGCAACGATCACGGTGGACCATAGCCAAAGGCTAACGTGCAAAGAAAAATAACCGAGTTCTGTCTCGAAGAAAAAGAATTGCAAGCCGGTCAGAATCGCGCCGATTTCCGTAATGAAGATGGTCGGATTGCGGTATAATGTGAACGGATTGAGCTTTTGAATGCCTCGATATATGCTTAAAAAGATCTCGTCCCAGGGCATTTTTTATCCTCCTACCTGCTGCAACAAAAGAAAATGCTCATAGGTCGGGCCGATTAAAAGCGAAGGGAGATAGCCGACAGCATTGATGATCAAATAGACGGCGAGGAGCAGAAGGATGAAAGTGATCCCCGATGCAGGAAAGGATCCCGCATTTTCTGGATGTTTTTTCTTTTTCGCTAAAGAACCCGCAAGCGCCATGGTGGGAAGGATGACGAGATATCGGCCGGCTAGCATCGCTATGGAGGTGGTAATATTATAAAATAGAGAATTTTCTTCGATGTTTCCAAAATAGCTGCCATTATTGGAAAATGTCGAAGCATAGGCGTAAAGTAGAGCGGTAAATCCATGAGGCCCTGTGCCACAACTGTGAGAATTGCCCCAGCTGGTCAAGAATGCGAGCGATGTGAGTCCTAAAATTCCTAGGACATAAACAATCACAGGCGCCAAGCTCATCTTC
Organism: uncultured Verrucomicrobiae bacterium; assembly: GCA_963698815.1. GTDB lineage: Bacteria > Chlamydiota > Chlamydiia > Chlamydiales > Rhabdochlamydiaceae > CAJCIW01. The sequence goes on along the minus strand of CAVOSF010000004.1, from coordinate 331,753 downwards.
ATTTCGAAAGCTTCAATTTTCTTTCCCACATATTGGGGAGCTCTTCCAATCATCAAAGCGGCGATAAAAGTGCTCACGATAATCAGATGGATAATGCTGTAAAGTCCGGTGCCGACTCCTCCGAAGATGAGATTGCCGACTTGCATGTTTTGCAGTAAGATGGCTTGGGACAGAGGATAATAACTGCAATGATCAGAATTCATAGACCCATTGGACACTGTCGTTGTCGCAACGGCAAACAGAGTGGAGTCGAAGATGCCAAACCGCTGCTCTTTGCCCTCCATATTTCCTTGGCTCAAATCAAATGCTTGTTGCGGCAAAAGCAGATTTCCGTTCGATTCCAAATTAGTGGTAAAAAAGACGCCTAAAAAAAAGAGCAAGGCCATAAAAATATAAATCGACCAGGCGTGTTTTTGATTATGTACCATTTTTCCAAAATAATAGATCTCTCCGGCAGGGATTAACAAGATGGCAATCATTTGCAGCCAATTGCTCAGCGGTGTTGGATTTTCGAAGGGATGCGCCGCATCGACAAGCGTCGGCCCTCCACCACACGATCCTAAAAGTTTGATCGAGACGAAAGAGGCCATGGGGCCTTGGACAATCGATTGCGTATGCTCTGCCTCTGCCGTTTGCGCTGTTGTAAACCGCTTGAAGTTTTGTGGAACTCCTTCGGAGATCAAGAGGACTGCAAAGATGAGTCCCAGCGGCAGGAGCAAATAATAACCAATGCGGACAATGTCCACCCAAAAATTGCCCAGAGACCTCGAAGAGTGGCTGATCATTCCTCGCACTAATGCGACAGCTACGCAAAGCCCGACCCCTGCGGAACAAAAATTTTGCACCACAAGTGCGAACAGTGTTGAAAAATAGGACATCTCTTTTTCGGGAATATAATTTTCCCAGTCCGTGTTTGTCATGAAACTGACCGTCACATTGAAAATCTCATGCCAGTTCATCGAAGGGGCCTTTTGCGGATTTAAAGGCAGCCAGTTTTGGAATAACAAAATCAAAAAAGTAAACACGAAGCAAAACAGAGTAAAAATGAAGATCGAGGCCGTATACTTTTTCCAGTCCTGTTCTACCGATGTATCAATGCCGCAAATGCGATAGGTGAATTTCTCTAAAGGCTTCAACACCCGCTCCAGCCCCGTTTTCCCTTGAGGATCCAGCACTTTCATCAGATAAAGGCCCACCGGCTTTGCCAGCGCAGTGATCAGGATTAAAAAAAAGATGAGCTGTAGCCAGTCGGAATATTGCATATTAAAACCTTTCAGGCCAAATCATGGCCATGAACAGATAAAGCAAAAGAAAAATTGATAGCACACCCACAAAAAGAACGAACGACATAAACCCTTCCTGGGTGCACTCTAGAGAATGAAAAAAAATCTGTCAAACTATACCCAAACAACATGAAGAATCGGTTTTTGACTGCGTCGGGCAGCCACTGTCTTTGAGCCCGCGTGCATCGCACAACTTATCCAAGTTGTGCTGCTTCCGCGCCGGCTACGCCTGGCTCAAATTCAGGGCGCCCTTCTTGTCAAATTCCCAATTCTTCATGTTGTTTGGGTATAGGAAAATTTTTAGGCAGTGTTTTTTTGTTAACTTAAAGTAGCATGTTTTGTGTTGATTTATTTTAAATTAACTAAATCTATTTTTCTTATTGAGTTGAACGTTGTTTTGTTGCTATAATTACACTCGATTTAATGAAATTAAATGGAGGTTATTATGGCTTCAAGTTCTAGTCCAATAGGTTACCATCCTACTTATGACAGCAATGATGGTAAGTTGTTTACAAGTAGAATACATGATGGTTGCTATAATGGAAATTTATCAACTATCAATCAAATACTTGATGACTGTGCGGTTAGAGTTAATTTTTGGGGGACACGACAAGTTGTGAGTAAAAGTGGTGTAGAAATGCCCATAGTGCCTCTTGCTTTAGAAACTATAGCAACTCGGACTCTTTCTGCGCTAACTCCCACGCTACCTATTGATGAATTAGATGATGGGAAAGAAGGGTACGTCAGTCCTCAGGATCTACGATTAAAATTTCAAATTTGCAAAAAACTCATTCAATTTTATTCTACATCGCATAGTCAAGTTCTTGCAAATCCTATTACAAAACTTTTTAACCGCATCAAAGAGTATTTCTCTTCTAATAATTGGGTTCCTTATTATGAGTGTAAAGTGCTTGGTCGAACCATCCCTACTAACGTCTACATGCCAATGGATGAGCAACTCGCAGAACATAATCGCAGATTGGAAAGATTAAATTTAAATTAACGTCATTTTTGGATAAGAAAGTGGAGGTGGGGTTAACCTGCCTCTCTTTGATCATTTTCCCCAATTTTCGCAGTTCATATTTTGCAATCATTCAAAACCTGTCAAAAACGTAAACGTCTCATTTTCATCACTTTTTCCACTCGCCAATATTTAACAGTTTTGTTAGCTTGGGTGTAAATGGGTATTATTTATCCATTAATATCTCTAATCAAAAGAAAGTTGAAAGGGGATCGACATCGATGAAAAGTCGGACGTTTTTCTCTTTTTTTATTAGAGTCTGTAAAATGTTCAGCAGTTTCCCCAATTTTTCAGTTTTGATGAGAAATTGAAAGCGGAAATCTCCTTTCACCTTAGCATGGCCGCAAGGCACAATTGGCAGAATAGAAAAGGTGGGAGGGAGTTTTTGAATCAGCTCTTCCCGAAAATCCGTGGCGGCATCGAGAACAAGTTGCGGAATTTTACCGCTGAAGGTGAATTTGATGAAATGGGTGAAAGGGGGATACTGGAACAATTCACGAACAGCGATTTCCTGGGCAAAAAATCTCTCGTAATCCTGCGCTTTGGCAAGCTCGATAATGCTATGTTCCGGCATGTGGGTTTGGATGACTACTTCTCCGCTTAAAGCGCCCCGGCCCGATCTGCCGGCCACTTGCGTGAGCAGCTGGAACACGGTTTCAGACGCGCGGAAATCAGGGATTTGAAGGCTGCCATCGGCGTTAAGCACTCCCACCAAAGTGACTTGAGGAAAATGCAGCCCTTTAGCGATCATTTGAGTTCCGATCAACACATCTGCCTTGCCTGAGCGGAATTGTTTGAACAAGAGCTCATGGCTTCCTTTGTGCCGTGTGGTATCTGCATCGAGCCGCAGCGTCCTGACTTCCGGGATCACTGCATGCAAAGCCCTTTCGACCATTTCTGTCCCCGCGCCTTTAAATTTAAGCCCTCCTTCCGTTTGACAATTCGGACATAGGCGGGGAGGCGGGGAGAGGCGGTAGTCGCAGAGATGGCATGCGAGTACATTATCGCCGAGATGGAAGGTGAGGTTCACATCGCAATGCGGACATTGCAGCACATGCGAGCAATGCATGCACATTTGCGCAGTGTGATAGCCGCGGCGATTCAAAAAGAGGATCACTTGCTCGCCAATCTCAATGCGCTCTTTGATCGCCCTCAGCAAATGATCGGAAAATAGCGTGAATCCTTTGTTTTTGGCAAATTCCGCTTTCATATCGAGGATCGTGACATTGGGCATCGCCGCTTTGTCCGCTCGATTTCTTAACACGCTCAGTTGGTATTTCCCTTTTTTCACGTTGTGATAACTTTCGATGCTGGGCGTCGCGCTTCCTAAAATGACTGTGGCATTCGCGATCTTCCCGCGCACCACAGCGACATCGCGGGCATGATAAGCAGGAGCTTCGTCACTCTGCTTGTAGGAGGCCTCATGTTCTTCATCGACGATGATCAGGCCTAAATTTTGAATCGGGCTGAAAACAGCCGACCTGGCGCCGATGGCGATCGAGGTTTTCCCATCGCGGATTTGATGCCATGCGTCATGGCGCTCCCCTAGAGAAAGGCGGTAATGCAAGATCGCAATTTTTTCCTGGAAACGGCTCCTCAGCCGCTCGATCATTTGCGAGGTGAGGGCAATTTCGGGAACCAAGAAAAGGACTCCCTTCCCAAGCTTAAGAGCATGCTCAATCGCTTGAAGATAAACCTCTGTTTTGCCGCTGCCTGTCACGCCATGGATGAGCCGCACTTCAAAACGGTTTTGATGCAAACTCATCTTGATCTTTTCCAAAGCATCTTGTTGTTCCTCGTTTAACGTTTTGGCCTTGGTGGGAAAATAATCCTCATCGGTGAGGGGAGATCGGTCAATCTGTATTTTTTGGCAAAGCAGGATCTTTTTCTTCACCAAAGTGTCCACAGGACTTCGTGAAATCTGGGCCGTTTCCAAGAGCTTGGAAAGTAAAATCCCTTTGGGAGATTTTAAAATGCAGTCCAAAGCTAAGGCTTGTGTCGGGTGCGTCTTTCTCAATGCATCGCAAAGTGATGCGAGCTCAGGAATGGAAACCGCAGGTTTGACCAGCATCTGCTCTTTTGCCTTCGCCTTCCCTCGAACACTTGAGGGGAGGATCGTCTTTAGGACCTTGCGCAAGGGGGTGCAGTAGTACTCTGAAATCCACTTTGCAAGACAAAACAGTTCTTCTGTGATGAGAGTTTTTTCAGAGAGGAGTTCTGAAATTTCTAACAATTCGGGAAACGGACTATGATTCTTTACCCCTACGACCGTAGCTTGACGGAAGGAATTTCTGACAGGCACTGTGACTCGAGTGCCTGTATGGACCTTCCCAATGAGAGCAGAAGAAATCCGATAATCGAGCGATTTGTCCAACGCATCGTCGAGAAGCACCTCAGCTATTTCTTTAAGATCTGACATAACGTTTTCCAAAGAAGAGCCTTATGCTCAACAGATTTGTAGATCGAAGCGGGTGAGAGGACAAACAGGGGCGTTTTATCCAAGAAAAATTGCGCACTCGCAGGAAATGCCTTATAGAAGCGCATGAGTTCAGGCAATTTCTGCATCCCGTCGGAAGCGATGATGAGCTTCAATGCATTTTTCTCCAGAAAGAGGTCCCATCGCTTTTCTTTTTCGAGCCTTTCGGCCATGAGGATTTTTGCTTTGGCCAAATGCTGGTCAATCGCCTTGGCCAATCCTTTCAAGAACTCCAGAGTATCCGCACTGGAATCGCATCCAAGCAGGACCACCTCGGCATCGGAGATCTTTTCTTTCCAGGCACTCGCGATCCTCTTGGCCTGCGTGTCATCGGGGACTTGGTCGACAAGCTTCATAGAAGGTGCGATATTTTGCAGTGTTTTTTTTATCGGGGAGAGATCCTGAGCGGGCGCTTCGACAACAGGAACCTGTTTTTTTGGAGGCTCGGGGTTTCGTGGTTGAGGTTTTTGAACAACAGGGGGAACAGGTTTTTCTCCCACTTTTGGAATCACAGTGGGTTTTTCCTCAACCCTATTTTTTTTAAAAAAAGCCGCCGTTCCAGCATCCGTTAAAAACGGCTGCTTGGGTTGGAGTGGGTCCCGCGCGAACAATAGTGTGTCGCGGATCAGGTCAGAGAGCGTATCCATGCATTAGTTCAGTGAGCAAAATTTTGAATTCGGGGATCTGTGAAAAAAAACCGCGTTGATGATACTGGTCGCACATTTTTTCTCCCAGAGTTTCTAGATTGCAAGTATGCATTTTGAGGAGAAAGGAGTGAAGATATCCTTGCCCTGACAGGGCATCGATCGTCTCGCGGTTTTTCAGCAGAAAGTGAAGGAGGTTTTCGTTGTCTTTGCACGCCCCAATGAATGGCTCTAAAGCGCAATAAATTTTTTGCAAAGCAGGCCCCAATTGCTCCTTTTTTTTGCCTAAGCGAACCAAGGCCAAAGAAAATTGCTTTTCAAAATCCCGAACCCATTTCTTGTACTCGGGAAAGCTCTCTTTAAGCAACAGGCTATGTTCCTGAGCTTTGTTGAGATAGCCCGTGAGCGAAGACCAATCATAGGGAAAATAGCGCGGATGAGGAGAAAGGATTGTTTCCCAACTCTCTTGCCTAAGATGCGCTTTATACGCTTCAAAGAGTTCGAACAGAATGAATTGGACAAGAAGTCCGCGTTGGTGTCGTTCACTGATCGCGTGAGGAGAAAAAAGCGAGATGCACTTGTTCAACATGAGATCGGATTCCATTTTTTGTTCACTATGTCAAATTAAAAAAAGAATGACAACCCGTTTTTTTTCCTGTAAGAGAGAGACTATGAAACTACCCCTATTCATACTCACATTCCTCTTAACCTACACCATCCAAGCCTCAGAACCCCAACTCCATTGCGAGAAAAATTGGGGAGAGCGGACATGGGAGGGAGTGAAGTTCCACCGGTACCACTTGCGCGCGGAACATTTTCCGCCGAATAAAAAATATCGCCTGGTTGTGGAAAGCAATGATGGCTTTAAGACGGAAACATTCAATTACATCACCAATAAAAAGGGGCATTTAATCCTGATCCACCCCGAGGATTACAAAGATGAGATCTTCGCAATATGTCCGGTAAAACGGGGAGAAAGGCTGACGTTTTGGATGAAGTCGGAAGAGGATGCCTATTCCACTCAACTCGTTCCCTTCCCCATGAAGATGAAGTCAAAGAAGGGGGCTAAGCTCGATCTCGAGCTCCAAGACCAAAAAGGGGAGAAATTCCTTTTATCGGCAGAAGAACTCGATGCGCATGAGGAAATAGAATTGTTTCTCGACCTGAATGGAACTCAAACGCTTCTCACAGCCGAGGTGAGTGAATATGGAGAGTTGACGGCAATGATCGATCTTCCTATCGACCCTCATGGAGGCGAGGCCAAGCTCATTTTAAAGAGAAATAAAGAGCAGATCGTCTTCCCTTTTCAATGGGGCGACCCCGCGCTCAAGATCGTGGGGGCTTGCTGCTTTGAGATTAAGTGATATGTTCCACATGAAGAGAACTTCAAGGTAGTTTGTTGCTATTCACCGCGTCTGAGAGAAACCAAAAAAAAATTCAGCTGCCAGATTTTCGTTGATTCATTTTAGACATTTATTTAAATTTCATCCCGATTGAGGTACAGACGTGACTTGAATTTGCGGCGTTCAATCTATCAATGAGGCTTCTATACCGAAAATGACTCAAAAGTTGGTTTTTGGCTGCGTTGGCTATGCAGCACATTTTTTGTCTTCACTCGCGCCTTGTGCTTGCACAATGGTCGCTCGCTCCAGACAAAAAATTTGCGCAGCCGCCTTGCCAAATTCCCAACTTTTGAATCATTTTCGGTATATGCTTTTGCGATTTTTATTTTGTTTATTCGTTTGTTTCTTAGGACATGCCTACTCATATGCGTTGTCTGAAGCTGAGCAATCTCTTATTCCCTTCAACCATGTTAATTGGCAGAAATTAACTGAGAAGTTACTGTTATTGGATCAAGAAATTGAATTTAATTTTTTAAACGATTCCGAATCAATGGATTTATATATTGAACGGGGTGTAGTACTGCTTATCATTGGAAAACACGAGGCTGCCATAGATGACTTCACCTATGCAATTAACAATTCCACAAAATTTCCACAGCCTATCCGAGGAAAGATAGTCGAAGAAGCTTTATGGAATAGAATGTGGGGATATGCATTTTGGGGAAAAGAGACAGAATTTCTCAATGATATGCACTCGGTTTCAAAATTATTATCCAAGTGCTATCAGTCTTCAAATAAAACTGACCTTGGCGTCTCTCAATCTTATTCATTGCCTATAATGTTGTGCAAATCAAAAAGAAAGCATGAGCTTGATGACCCACCGTTTTATGAAGAAAGTAACAATGGCGAGGAAACCGTAGATTTTTGCATCAAGACTGTTCGCAACACTATTAATTTTATGAAAGTAATGTGCAATGCTGTCAAGGATCTAGGCATAAAAACAACGCTCTATCTTTTTATTGATGGGTTGGGAAATGAAGCATTAAACTGCTGTACAGCTAGAGGGTTCTGGAGAACTTGTGTTGATCCCATGGTTCTGAAGATAGACAAATGGAAATTTTTTGGTATTCCTGCAGATCCTTATTGGGAATAACTAATAAACGGGAGGCAATATGCGATTGTTTTTAGTTCTGATAATGTTGGTCTTCGCTTCCAAAGGGGCGGCAAGCAATCAATTTGAAAAATATCATGCGTCACCATTGATCGATACAGATAATTTTCTAATTTATTATGTGTTTGCAGATAGTGCTCTTGAAGAACCACTAAAGAAGGAAATGATTAATCATCTCAAAGAATTCGGAATTGTTTATCCTGGAGATGATAACAAGTTGACCAAAGAACAAAAGGAAATGAAATATAAAATTGGACAACCTATTTTAAATGTCATCGTTTCTTCAATCATTGAAGAGTCCACTGAGGTGCCTAGTTCATATAAAACCTTACCTGTCATTGAGTTGACCTTACAAGTGAAGAGTGGTGTGCAGGTTATTGAAAATGGAAGTCAAATCCCAGGAATAATTTGGGAAGGCCGCAGATATATAAGTTCAATGGATAATAAGAGAAAATTTATCGAAAAAGCTCGTAAGAATTTAGGATTTTTATTAGATGCTTTTAAAACAGACTATCAGAAAACAAATCCTAATAAGAATGAAAAAAAGCCTCAATTTTATCTTTATTTATAGCATAAAGCAAAGAGCGGCTTTGAGATTAAATGAATCCACCCTTTACTGAGGCAAAATTCCAGAAGTAGCAATCCAGTTTTTCGTGAGTTCTATCTCCAATTGCTTGATTTTTTCTTTTCTCATTGCCATGATCTCATCATTCTTTTTCTTAGATTGAGCCGAGTTTAGCGTTGTATCTTCTGCTAATTGCTCCAGCAACACGAAAATCTCCGCATCAATTTTCTTAAACTCAGCTGGGTTTTCTTGCTTTAATTTTTCTCTCCAATGGTCCGAAGACATCAAAATCTCAAAAACTTGCTCAGATGACGAGGTTTGGTCCAAGGCCAATGCTGTTGCACTTTCAAGCTCCTCATCAGTAATTCCTGCCATTTTTGGATACAGCATTCCTTCCGTTGATACAGGAAGTTTAAGGACATGCTTGAGCTTCGTTTTGAAATACAGAAAGACTTCAATCTGGTCTCCGAGAGACTTCTCTTTAATTTTTACTCTTGCAAAGCGATTTACGATATCCAAGCGTCTACCCCCAATGAGCAATTCTGCGAGTTTTTTGGGGCTTAGGTCTTTGGCTTGGCAGTAAAGACACCATAGCAAATAAATATCGTTGAAAGCATCCGCCGCGCGATCATGGCAAGTCTCTAAAGCTGTTTCCAAAATCAAGAATAATTTCTCGCTGAAGGCTTCATTGGTACAAGCTCCATGAAGCATTCGGGCAACATCTAAGACTAATCCTTGACAAGTCAGAGGGTGCTTGAAATCATCCGTGCTTTTCAGCCTGAGTAAAAACTTCTTCAAGTTTTCAATTTGACGCGCAGTGAGTTTATCAAAAAATGGTTGAAACAATGGATCACCAATAGGATTCTTGCAGATCATGAGACCTTCAAGGCCGTTGCAATTGACGTTATCGCTTGAGAAATTCGTTTTGAACTGATTCAGCCAAAAACTAATCATTTCCCCAATGGTGGAGTCATCGGAAAGGGGGGTATTGTTATTGTCATGAATGGAAAATTCAAATTGCGGCCCCAAGTTAGAATTCAACGCTCTTTGTTGTGCAATCTGTGCCTGGAAGGTTTGAATTGCTTCTAAGGACAAATGATTATAACTAGCAAATATTATACATTGCGTGGGAAGACGAGCTAGATAAGCTGGTATCCCTTGAAGCTCATTGGTTTTAACATCTAAAGAAACCAATTTTGTTAAAAGTCCGATTTCTGGGGGTAGGGTCTGTAAATGCGTATCAGACATGCTGAGGCTCTCAAGATTTGTTAATTGTCCGATCTCGCGAGGCAGAGTAGTTATATAATTACCAAAAATTCTGAGAATTTTTAGTTTAGTTAATTGTCCGATTTCTGGAGGAAGTGTTCGTATATAATTGCGGCAAAAATCCAATTTTGTAAGATTTTGCAAATATTTTATTTCAGGAGGAATAAAATGAACATGACTAGTATCAACTCCGAGTTCAACAAGATTAGTCAGGTGTTTTATTTGAGAAGGTAGCACTTGGATTTTATTACCTGAAGCGAGCAGAGAAGTGAGATTGATTAAATTTCCTATTTCAGGAGGAAGGAATTGTAGCTCTTGATTCCCACTCAAATCCAATGTCTTGAGTTGAGTACATTGTTTAATTTCCGGAGGAAGCATCCGAATACCCGCCCGAATAGAAAGAGTTTTTAAGTGATTAAATTTACTAACTGCATTGATTACTTGAGATAGAGCAGTCAAGGGGGGATTTATGGCACTTATAAACCCATTTTTCCAGGTATAATTATCAATTACTAATTCATTTCTCTTATCTATAAAACAATTATAAATATTGCCAATATTAAAAAGTCTTACGAGAAATTCACACGTTCTATCGTTTATTTTTTCCATTGCCCAGTCAAGAAGTTCTGCATGAAGATTCAAAAGTTTGACTTTTTCTTGCTTCTGGCTTTCGAGGGTTTTGATCTCTTCTGTTTTTTTCTCTTCTGGGATTATTGGTTTTGAACGAACTTGTGGAAAATGAGGTTGTAGATCGGAAATAATCAAACTTTGTTCCCCTTCTAACTTCGACAATCGATCAAAAAGCTTATCATAGGCTGTTGTGTTTCCTGTTTCCTGAGCAACTTTCCACTCAATATCCAAAGAAGTATTCAAAGAATGTAGAAGATTATCAATTTCTTGCAATCTTAAGAATTTTTCTTGGATATTTTCATTTAATTTAATCTTTATCTTGATCGATTCTAAATCGCGTTGGGAATCATCTCTAAAGCGGAGCATCATGTCGAACGCAAATTGAGCTTCGGGTTCCTTCTTCAATATTCTTTCATGGCGTTGATGCAATACTGAGTTGGGATCCTGGTAATAACTGCCATTCAAAGTTAGAATTGTTTTTTCCAATTCTTTTTGTCTTTCTATTAGTTTATTATGTTCTTTTTGATTCTTTTCAGCATAAAGAAGGGTATGGAACTTGTATTCTGGTAGCAGTATTTGCTGGCTTTTTTCATCAATTTGTTCAGATATCGTTTTTATTTCCTTCTGGAGCTTGCTTGAAAAATCGAGCTCATTTTGAAAACAACATTGCTCATTTCCTGGGAAATAAAGTCTTGAATTTGTATTAATTGCCATATATTCCTCATTAATTAAATTTTAATCTTTAATCAATACAATTTACAAAAACTTATAATTTAATTCAAGTAAAAACTGCTTTTACAATGCAGTGAATTGTATAAAGTTAAATTAAAATTATTAATTGACAGTGGAGGGGTTAGGAATTCAAATAATATCTTGTATGACGGAGTTCCCCACTCCTGAGTAGGGCCCCTTTTTCCACTAAGTCGGCCAAATCCCGCGTCGCTGTGGCACGGGTTGTCTTAGTGATCGCAATGTAATTCTCTGCGCTTAAGCCCCCTTTAAAACCAGAGGGGCCCTCTTCAAACATGCGCACTAATACTTTCATTTGGCGGGGATTGATTTGATCCGAAAGAGTCCCCAGCATCTTCGATTTTTTGATTAAAAAGGTGAGCAATTGCATCGATTCTTCATGGGCTTGCAAAATGATAGAACTAAAAAATTCGACCCAAGGGTGAACATCCAATGTGTGGTTACATTCCTCCAGCGCCTTGTAATATTCTTTTCTCCTTTTCTCAAGCAGCTTGGAAATAGCGATTAAGACGAGGTGTTCTATTTCTTGGGAAAGCAGCTTCCCCACAAGTATGCGGCCAATCCTTCCATTGCCATCTTCAAAAGGATGGATGTTTTCGAAATAAAGATGCGCAATGGCGGCTCTACCCAGAATGGAGCCCGATTTTTTTGTGGCATTGAACCATTCGATGAATTTTGCCATTTCTTTCGAAACTTTTGAAGAGGGTGGGGCCTCAAAGAATACAACAGGCGAGCCAAAGCGGTGCGAAACGATTTGCATTGGCTCCAAATGGGTGCGGTATCCCCCTTTATCGGCGATGTGGGAAGATCCATCGAACAACATCGAGTGCCATTTCCAGAGCATTTCATGAGTCAGGGGTTGGTCGAAGGTTTCATACACATCGCAAAGCATGGCTGCCATGGCAGACTCTTTTTCCGAACCACGCTTGAGGGTCGTTTTGATGCCAAAATGCCGCTTAATTGAGGATTGCAAACTCTCGCGGTCTAGAATTTCCCCTTCAATGCGGGAGCTTTCAAGACCCTCTGTGCTTAAAATCTCGACAATGAAATAGGCGTAATCCTTTTCTTCGATGGTTTTGAGATAGGCCAGGGAGCTACCGACATTCAGCAAGAACTGTTTTTCCAGCTGTGCGATCTGTTCGGGATGGTAGTTAAAGTGGGGCCAGTCAGGCAGTTCCCAGCTCCAGGGCATGAGTTATTCCTTCCCTCTCTATAACTCATAATTATGCCTAAAAATGAGTTATAGAACAAGGGCCTATAACTCATTTTATAAGAAAATATTTTAAAACAGAGAGTCCGCATAAGCATTGGGGTCGAAAGGCTCAAGGTCTTCCGCCTTTTCCCCTGTGCCCACCCATAGGACGGGGATGCCGAACTCCTGATAAATGGAGAGGACGATCCCGCCTTTGGCGGATCCGTCGAGTTTGGCCAAGATAATGCCATTCAGAGGGGTCACTTCGTTAAAGACGCGGGCTTGGTCGATGGCGTTTTGCCCTGTTGTGGCATCGAGGACGAGCAGGGTCTCGTGGGGAGCTGAAGGGATGACTTTTCCACACACGCGGCGGATCTTTTCCAATTCGTTCATCAGGTCGGTTTTATTTTGCAGACGGCCTGCCGTATCGATAAGAACGACATCGGCTCCGCGGGCTTTTGCAGCTGTCAACGCGTCGAAGGCGACGGCGGAAGGATCGGAGCCGGGTTTGGCTTTGACGATTTCAACGCCGAGGCGGTCGGCCCAAGTCGTCAAGTTGCTCAATAGCGGCGGCGCGGAAAGTATCGCCTGCGGCAAGAAGCACTGTTTTGCCTTCATTTTGCAACCGTTTGGCCAGTTTTGCGATGGAGGTTGTTTTCCCGCTGCCGTTGACGCCAACGATGAGATAAACATAAGGCTCGCCAGGCGAAGGGAGTTTCGGCTCTCTAGGCTTGGCCGTATTTAAGATCGAAAGGGTATGGTCGTGAAAAATTTTGAGGATTTCTTCCATGTCACTCGTCGGCCGACTGCGGAGGCGCGAACGCAGGTGCTCGACAAAAGAAGAGGCGCATTGCGTGCCGAGGTCTGCCTCGAAGAGAATTTGTTCCAGCTCGTCAAAGGTCTCGTCATTCCAAGGCTTTCCGAAAAGGGCTTTAATGCGCTGAGACAGCGCAGAGCGTGTTTTGCTGAGCGCACTCTTGATCTTTTCGTAGCCGCTTTTGAGAAAGTTAAACATAAAATATTGATTGATGGAAAAGCCATTCTATCACATAAGGGGATTGAAAGGAAGATAGGTCGATGAACACTCACGAATACCAAGCTAAAGAGATTTTGAAACGGTATCACATCCCGATCCCTGAATTTGGGGTGGCAAGCAAAATCCGCGATGTAGACGCCATCATCAAACATCTGCATCTCAAAGAAGCAGTCATTAAAATCCAAGTGCATGCTGGCGGCCGCGGGAAAGCAGGCGGCGTCAAATTTGCCAAGACCCCGGAAGAAATTGTCAAGGTTGCCGAACAGCTCATCGGCATGAAGATGGTCAATAATCAGACTGGCCTCTGAGGAGTGATCGCGCACAAAGTCATCATTTCAAAACCGGTCGATATCAAAAAAGAATATTATCTCGGCGCCGTCATCGACCGAGAGAATGCTGTGCCGATTCTGATCGCTTCGCCGGAAGGCGGGATGGAGATCGAAGAGGTCGCCGCCAAACATCCGGACAAAATTTTAAAAGTGCCGATCGAGCTCGATGGAACTGTGCGAGGCTATCAATTGGTAAAACTTGTGCAAATTCATGGGATGGAAAGGGGAGATGGCCAAGATGGGTGCTCAGATCGCCAAAGGCGTCGCGAAGGCCTTCATCGATACCGATGCCTCTCTTCTCGAGATCAATCCTCTGGTCGAATCCAAAGAGGGGAAATTGTGGGCGCTGGATGCCAAATTGTCCATCGATGACAATGCGCTATTTAGGCAGCCTGAGATCGCTGCCTTTTACGACCATACGCAGCAAACGGAAAACGAAGTCGGCGGCCAAGGAATACGATTTGGCCTATATCGCCCTCGATGGGCAATATCGGCTGCATGGTCAATGGCGCAGGGCTTGCGATGGCGACGATGGATATCATCAAATATTACGGTGGCAATACCTGCGAATTTTCTCGATGTCGGCGGCGGGGCGTCTAAGGAAAAGGTCGCGGCAGGGTTTAAAATCATCTTAAGCGATCCTAAAGTGAAAGCGATCCTCGTCAATATTTTCGGCGGGATTATGAATTGCGCTACGCTTGCGGAAGGGATCATCGATGCGATGACGCAAATCGGGATCAAAGTTCCTCTTGTCGTGCGAATGGAAGGGACCAATGTCGAACAAGGAAAAAAACTGCTCGAGAATTCGAAACTTCCAATCATCACGGCCGACGGTCTTACCGAAGCTGCAGAAAAAGTATGCGCGCAATTAAAAGAAGGGTAAATAATGGCCATTCTGATTCAATAAAAAAACGAAAGTGATCACCCAGGGAATCACAGGCAAAGCCGGAAAATTCCATACGGAGCAATGCATGCTCTACGGTTCTCATTTTGTCGGCGGGGTCACTCCGGGAAAAGGGGGACAAGAGATCTTGGGATTGCCTGTCTTCGACACCGTGGAAGAAGCAAAAAAAGCCACGCATTGCGATGCGACGATGATCTTTGTTCCTGCTCCTTATGCGGCTGATGCGATCATCGAAGCCGAAGATGCCGGAGTGCCGCTGATCATCTGCATCACGGAAGGGATTCCCGTGCGCGATATGGTCGAGGTCAGCCGCATCATGCGCGAGAGCAAGATGCAGCCGTCTGATCGGACCGAATTGTCCCGGCGTCATCACGCCGGATGAGTGTAAGATCGGCATCATGCCGGGCTACATCCACAAACGCGGGAAAATCGGCATCGTCTCCCGCTCGGGAACGCTGACTTATGAAGCTGTCTGGCAAACGACGATTTTAGGACTTGGACAAACGACCTGCGTCGGGATTGGCGGCGATCCGCTCAATGGAACCAATTTCATCGATGTCCTCAAACTCTTTGAAGAAGATCGCGGAGACAGAAGGGATTTTGATGATCGGAGAGATCGGCGGAGATGCAGAAGAACAAGCGGCTGAATGGATCAAGGCACACTGCAACAAACCTGTCGCGGGATTTATCGCCGGCGTCACTGCGCCTCCTGGAAACAGGATGGGGCATGCCGGGGCGATTATTTCTGGCGGAAAAGGGGATGCAAAAAGTAAAATGGACGCCCTTAAAGCGGCGGGAGTCATGGTCGCCGAATCTCCTGCTCTCATGGGCGAGACGATGAAGAAAGCAATGCGAGGCAAATCCTAATGCTCCATTTTCGCGGGCGGATTCCGATCACTATTTACCCGACCTTTTGGATCTTTGCGGCCTTGATCGGCTATCTCAACAGCATGAGCTTTATCGGCACCCTGATCTGGGTGGGGATCATCTTTGTCTCAGTCCTGTTCCATGAATTCGGCCATGCATTGACAGCACTGACTGTTTGGGCAAAATCCTCGCATCGAACTCGTCGCACTCGGCGGACTGACTTATCATCAATGGGCAGAAGCTTCCCTTTTGGAAGCAATTTTTCATCGTTCTCAACGGCCCGCTTTTCGGATTTCTTCTCGTTATCATCGCCACAATTCTCCTGCAAATTCCCGCCCTCTCGCAAGGAATGATGGGGACGATCCTCTCCCTGACCCGCATGGTCAATCTGTTTTGGACCGATCGTCAATCTCCTTCCCGTCATGCCGCTGGACGGCGGACAGCTACTGCGCATTGTTCTTGGAAAGAATTTTCGGTCTTAAAGGTTTTAAGTACGCGATCCTCACGAGCATGATCATCGCTGTGGGGATCAGCCTCTTTTTCTTCGTCGCCCATGGATTTTTAATCGGCGCGCTGTTCTTCCTGCTCGCTTTCCAAAGCTTACGACACTTTCAGACGCACACGCCACCTTTCCGAAACACGATCGCGACGATGAGTTGCGCGAACAACTCGAAAAAGTCGAAGAGCTGATGCAGACGGGCAAAAAAGAAGAGGCCTTCCGCCTTTGCGAAGAGATCCGCTCCAAAGCCAAAAAAGGGATGATCTTCGAGCTCGCGACCCAATATCTCGCTTTTTTAAACTATGAAAAAGGCGAGCTCAAAGAAGCTTATGATCTGCTCCGCTCCATCCGCGAAGAGCTCGGCGGAGATGCCCTTTGCCTGCTGCATAAAGTCGCCTTTGAGCAAAAAGATTTTCCTCTTGTCGTCGAACTTGCCGGCACCTGTTTTCAAAACTGGCCCACAGCAGAGACCGCCTTGCGCAATGCCTTTGCCCATGCCCATCTGCAGCAAGCCGTCCCCACGGTAGGCTGGCTCCAAACGGCGGTCCAAGAAGGGCTTTCCAATCTCAAGGAAGTGCTTTCGGACCATATCTTCGATTCGATCCGGAATGATCCTTCCTTTCAAGAGTTGCTGAAGGTGAGCACTTAGTTTTTCTTTAAGTCTAAGACGAATTGGTGCCTTAGTCTTGTATGGAGCTCTCAGACCGGTGTATCTGGATAATGTTGCGTGCTCTTGAGAGGTGAGCATTTATAATCGCACTGAGTTGCGGAAGATGTTTGTGAAAATGTTTTTCAGCCCATGAGTCCTCTATAACTTTATTTCCACATCGGTCATAAAGACTTTCCCAAATTATAGATGACTGAATGAAACGGTGATAAGGATGGTGATGGTTATGAATATTATTTTCATATTCAAAAGTACATGCATTGATTAAACCACGAATTTGATCAAGGACCTTAGGACTGTTTTCTTGAGGATCCTTCTCCAATAGGTCTAATAGTTCCAAACATTTCTTTAAATGAGGTTTGTTTATGATGGCGTTTTCTAGAACAAAGGCTGTTATGAACGAAGGGTTTAGTGCTAATTGGTATTTTTGAGGAAAATTTTCATTATATGAAGCTATTTTAGTGTCTAATTGATCAATATGGTATTGAAAGCATAATTGCTTGTAATCTAAATCTTTATATGCTCCATCCAAAGCGTCTTCCAATGACTTTCCTTTGAAGAATTCTTTGGACGCATCCCGAATTTGGGCATATTCACGGTAAACTTCCAAACATTCTATTTTCATGTCTTGCCTTTTGTCTGCGGGTAAATTCGCGAATTCTTCTTCGGTCATTTTAATAAAAAACTCAGGATTAGAACACACTGCGGATATCACACCGACAAGATCATCAAAATCGGGGTGTGCTTCACCTAATCTTCTCATGGTTTTTTCCTTAGCATCTTCTATAGGTTCGCCATTCACAGACTTATGTTTTAGTTCCAATTCCAGACGCATTCTTTCTTGTTTGGCCTCTTCATATTGTTTCCATGCTTGATCGATGGGTGAAGCCGGATCCTTAATGTAAGAGCCGCAAATGGCTTTGCGTTGTTCCTCTAATCCCTGTCTTTCTGAATATAATTTCTCCATCACATGAGGTTTCGTTTGCTCAAAAAAGGATTGGCTGAAGGGAACTGGAAGCGGAACTCTGCAAGCTGGGTCCATCACTTTACACAGGATTTTCCAGCAATTGGAATTAGAGTCCGAAATTAATACTGTGAAGAGTTTGTCGTAAGGAACTAAACAAGGATGTTGACCGTAGAAACGATCGTGAAAATGGGGAAAGTTAGACAAAAAATTATTGGCCAGTTTGTTTACTTGGCTTAACTGAAGTTGGCTATTTGTATCACAGAAATAAATGATCTTTGGCTGGACATCCCAAACTAAGCCTGAAAAAATGGTGGAATTGTAAATGTTTATATTTGATGAAGTGCTTGCATTAGAAGTCATAATTTACCTAAATTTTATAAAATAATTTATTTTTAATTTCTAATTGTACTAAAACTATTAGTTAATGTAAATTAAAAATAATTATTTCACGGATCGGTCGTTATTTTCCCTAGAACCCTATATATTAATCGCTTAAGGGGCAGGTAGAAGACCTAAAGATGTTAGTAAAATATTTTCTTGCAGTCATTTAATTCTTTCTTTTCTTTTAACCATTTCAGGTTTATAAACATGTCCTTCAATTTTGGGGGACCAGATGCTGCGCAAATTCCTTTATTCCTTCACCGCCTTTTCACTTCTATTTCCCTTTCTCCTCACCGCAGATGTGAATGAGGAGGATCTCTTCGAAGAGGTCGTTCTCGAAGATAGTGCTTCCAATAAAAAAAATGAGAACACAGAAAAACCCAAGAAGCTGAAGCCTCACTATGCGGGCGCGCGGCGAACTCCAGGGAAAAATGAGGACGGGAAAAAAAAGGTCAAAAATCAATGGTTTTCCAGCAAAACCCATCCCAAAAATGACAAAAGGTCAGCCCCCGAACCAACTGCAGAAGCCCCTACCGAACTTCCCGCAGACCGTCCCCACTATACGAAAACAGCAAATCCCATCAAATCGAGTAGTAGCAACATCGTCCAATTAGGGTTTTTGGGAGATGTTTCTTCAAACACAAATCCTCCCGTTCGTCCAACTACACAGGAACCTGACGTTTGTTATTATCCGAGAGCGGGTTTCCAAGCTCCGCGAGGCCACTTTATCGTGACCGCGGAATGGATCTATTGGAGAACGCGCCAAGAAGGGATGGAATTTGCGACGACGAAAAAAGTCGATTTCGATTTCCAATCGGGTTTCCGCGTCGGCCTTGGTGTGCATTTGCCTCATGACCGTTGGGATGTCTACGTCAATTACACACGCTTTAACCCTGAAGATTCCGACAGCGACCACGGCTCCCTCTATCCCTTATACCTATTCCAGGGGGCAGGCATACAAGGGCGTGTCGTCTCGAAAGCCCATGCCAAATGGGAGATCGAGTTTCAAAACCTCGATGTAGAAATTGGCAGATCCTTTTATGTCGCAGAAACCCTGGTCTTCAGGCCATTCATCGGATTGAAGGGAGCTTGGATCGATCAAGATGCCCATATCCGCTATGAAGGGGGTTACATTCCGGCAGGCCAAACATTCCGCACCCGTTTTGAAAATGATTTCAAAGGGGCAGGGCCTCTGATCGGCGTCGATTCGAATTGGCTGCTCGGTTACGGCTTTAGCTTCTTTGGCGACTTCGCTGCCGCCCTTGTTATCGGCCATTTCGATATCGACCAAGATCAATTCCAACTCGACGATGCTAAAGTCGTCGATTTCAATAGCGATTTCAATCTCGTCAGCCCCACCGTCCAAATGATTGCCGGCCTCGCCTGGGACCGCAATTTCAATAGCGACCGATGCCATGTTGGACTAAGTGCGGGGTTCGAAGCGCAATTTTGGTGGGACCAAAATCAGACCGAGCAATTTACCGACAAAGACTTTCCGATCTATGTCCGTGAAAAAGGGGACCTTGCCTTTTATGGCTTGACGATGAGAGCGCGCTTTGATTTCTAGAGAAAAGCAGTTAAGTTGTGCACTTAACTGCTATGAAGGGAAAGATTATAAAGCAAAGTGCGGAGTGATTTGTTGAGGGTTGTCCTGGCGAACTAGATGATCCGATCCTTTTTCCCAAAATTTGTTATTGAGCACGATCTTGAAATTGAATTCTTGGAAATTCGCATTTGTTTCATAGACCCATATATCATCTCCAACACAGCGCAAAGGGAGTGCTTTTTGGACATCCCAGCTCATTTGAGGACCGGTTCCACAAATCGATAAACTGTTGCCAAATCCTGCATTATATTTGATGGTGATATAAGTGATCGGATGCTGGTAAGTGGGAGTATTGATTGGGGAAGCTTTAGATAGTTGCTGAATGCAATGCTCTCTGAGTTGGGTATGTTGTTTCAGGCCATCGTCTAAATCTGTGCGCAAAATCTTTAATTTTTCGCAAAATGCTGTATTTATTTCTTCACTCATTTTTTTGTATTGCTCGTTTTCAAGTGCCCACTCTTTATTTAGGGATTCTACAGCGTATTGATCGTTCGCAGATTCCAGCACTTTTTTTAGGCCTATTATAGTAGTTATGTATTGGTCCTCGCACGTTGTAAGCTCGGAATCATTTTTGACAATTTCATCTCGAAGTTGTGCAGACAGTGCATCAAATTTCTGTGCTATTTTTTCAAAGAGCGGTTCAAATTTCTCATGTTCTTGAGCTGTGGCATCATGTTTCTGAATCATTGTCCCAAATTCGAGACGGAATGCTTTAATTGTCTCAGCTTGCGCTACGATGTCATTGCAGGCGGATTGGGCTAAAAGTCCTATTGCAGTAGTTGCCATAAAATTACCTCACTATTTAAAGTTAATTCCAGTTCAATTTTTTTTGAGTAGTTTGTAAATGTTACTCTAAAAAATTTGTTCCATTGATTTTAGTTTGTTTTAAGATTTTTGAACAGAATTAAGATGATGAATTCCCGCGGTGATGTGAAATTCGATGCCGTGGAGATTGGGGAGGCAGTCTTTGCTTTCAAGGGTATTATCTTAAAACGGTTTGAATAAATAAGATAAGCGAAGTCTGAACAGCAGTAAAGCTGAACTGTTTTTCTTTTGTCACTGCCGCAGCATCTCCGGACAAAAGGGATTCTTCATTGATTTTCATTTGGCCTTCGATCAAAAAGGCATGCACTCCATCAGCTTCAGAGGAAATAGTGTACGTCGAGTACATTCCCTTCTCCATGCGGGCCATCGAAAATTGAGCATTTTGGTGGATAAACAATCCATTGTCTTTTTTTTGCGGAGAAACTAAAAGCGAGAGCTTTCCTGGCTTCAAAAGCGCTGCAAATTCTTTTTGTTCATATTCCGGTTCCAGTCCTTGACTTTCGGGCACAATCCAGATCTGCAAGAAATGCGCGGCTTCCGACTTTGAGGGATTGAATTCCGAATGCTGGATCCCTTTTCCGGCTGTCATGCGCTGCATTTGTCCTGCTTTGAGAATCCCCTCTCCTCCGGTGCTGTCTTTGTGTTCCAGGCTTCCTTTCAAAACAAATGTGATAATTTCCATATTGTCATGAAAATGCATCCCAAAGCCTTTTCTGGGAGCTACGGTATCCTCATTGAGGACGCGCAGCTTTCCAAAACCCATTTTTTTAGGATCGTAATAGTCTCCAAAGCTGAAGCTGTGATGGGATGTCAGCCAATCGAGTTTTGTTAACCCGCGCGTTTCTGCTGGAATTCGTACAATTGCCATATGTACAATTTTATTCCTGTGAAACGAATTTCTTTCAAAGGGTTTTTATCCATGGACGCGAGAAAACTCGGCCCTTCGCGGCCGAGATCTCGAATTTGGACAAGGGAGCAGTCAAACTCCCATCTGAAATAGATTTATATTGGGGTTGTTCCGTGCAAATTCAGCTAAGCTGTGGATCTCTTGCTCATTAAGGGCGCTCCATTGGGGACGAATGCCCTCTTGACGGATATAAGTGCGAAGCTTAAGTATTTGGTACTCTTGATCGAAAGTATTGAACTTCTCAATCAGATCATTTGCCTCAGTAACGATCTGTGCATAATTCTTGGAAAGTTCGCTTGGTGTTTGACATTTTCCTTCAATCAAAGCCCTGCTCTCTTCGAACTGTTTTTTAAACACTGCCCAGGGGTTAAGTTCTTGGCCGATGGGTGAGCCTTTTTCATCTGCAAAGAAAGGGACACCGCAATTTTCGCTTTCGCGAATCCGCTTTTGGATCTCTTCTGACACTTTCTGCAATGCATCGCAAACTTGCTCTCTTCTTTCATAGTGTTGTCTCTGGACGGCCTGCTGATCTTCAGCAGGCTGTTCCTTTAGAATGTCGATAGACGCAGCAACAGGCGCCGTTATGATGCCTAAGGCATCAAGATCTTCTTGGGATACAATACCGACTTTCTCTAAGACATCAGGAGTGCAACCCAGTTTTTGCGAATATTCTTCATCAAACACTACGCCGAGATCAACGAGCAGATGGGGGAGATCACGGCCCCAAAGATCTGAGAAAAAATACTGTTTGAACTGGAGAACCGCCTCTTCCTTTTGTTGGATTGTCGTAGGGAAATCGGAATCGCCGTGAAAGGCGCATTCTCCCCAATTCTTCCCTTCTCCATCTTGCTTGCCGCAAATGTTCCACAGGTATTCATAAACTCTTCTGCTCTCTTCATCGATCCATACGAGCTGATTGAGAAGCTCGGAAACCCTTTTCTGATCTTCGTTGCAGATTCGATTGAGGAGTAATTCCAAGACAACCTCTTCTTGCACGTGCAAAATCAATTCTTTAGTCAGGGTGTCTTTATTAAGTTTGAAGGTTGCGCAGAACGTATAAGCATATAGTTTCAAGCGCTTTTGAAAATCAGGGGGGAGTGTTTTTGCAAGAGCCTCAACCTCATCGTAAGATTGGGTGTGTTCCGCATGAGCCATTTTTCCCAGAATCGATAAGCTGTCTTCGAGGACCTGCTGGCTATAAGGTGTTAATGGTTCAAAGTTAAAGTCCCAGACTTTGAGGGAGTCATTCCAGCCATTTGTTAATAGCGAATAGAGTTTCCCGTTTCTCATACCCAAGCATTTAAGTGATTCTTCACAGAGTTTGAAAGAGCTCAATTTTTTTCCGCTATGGATGTCCCAGACAACGATGCCATCATAGTTATTTCCAGCAAACAGTTTACCATCATGAAGAAGTACTGTTCTGAAAGTGTCCCAGCAGGCCCCGGTATCGACGTCGTTGTTTGCATTATTAGACGCAAGTAGTCTACGGAGTTCTTCCCCAGTCTTTGAATCCCAGACTGTGACGGCGCTGTCTATCGAACCTGCACAAAGAATGCCGTCTTGTGCAGCCAGGCAATGGACACAATCGGGATTACCGGACTTCCAGAAGGATACGAGAGGGGAATCAGCTTTGGAATTTAATTCAAATTTGTAGACTTCCCCAAAAGGCCCATTCCCATCATCAGTCCATCTGTCTCCACCATAGTAGACCGTGTCGTCATCTAGAGTCATGCTCGTGATTGCAATAGGAGGTTGAGGAGGCTTGACGGTCTTCAGTTCCTTCCCGTCTTTTAGATCGTGCAAATCCCAGAACTTGAGTTCTCCATTAGGTGAGCAAGTAATCAGCGTATCGCCTTGCACGGCAATATTCGTGAAGCTGTCCCAGGCGCCAAAGTGACTCAGCTCTTGATCGCTGTTAGCATCGCAAATCCTTATGCACCCCGAATCAACATAATAAAATTTGTCTTTATGTAGAACCCCGGCCCTGCCTATAGAGCATGGAGGAATGAGTTTCTGTTTCTGTAAGGAGACCCAGGGGTGGGCATCATTCGAATTCGAGAGGTTTTTTATTCGAAATTTTGAGGCCTTAATATTTTTATCTATGTTTTTTAATTTTTTAAATTTCCCTTGGAAACCCGGATGATAGACATTTAGTGTTTTCGGATTGTCCTTAAATGAATTTGGAAAATATATGGGTATAATTTGATTCAATAATGGAGGGTAATTTGTAAACAAATCGTTCAGCTTTCGATTGGTTAATAAAACTGGATGAATGTTTTTTAATTTTATTAGCGCGGAAAGAATACAGCACAGAATGTCATCAGGAGTTTCGTTAGGAAATATAGAATTGTTTCCCGGGACATAATTTACCATCTGTCTATTGTCAACTGGATTTGTCATAATAATTTAACCTAAAAATTAATTATTTTTTGAGTGCTTTTAATTATATTAATTGGTTTTTTTAATTCAATATTTATTTGAATATTTCGACGTTTTTATGTAGATTAAATTTATTAATATATAAACTGCTTGCGCAGTATTGTATAGAAATTATTTTAAATTAAGCTTCATATGTCGATATTTAAGAGTTCGTCCCAAGAGGTGGTAAACCGTGGGGAGACATTGCCCCGCTTCATTTTCCAGTGCTGGCGGATCCCTTCTGCGGCAAAGCGCACGGAGGCATCGCCGAAGCGGCGGTTGAGATGGTCGACCGCCTGCATGGCGCGTTTTTGTTTGGCGGTTTGTTTTTCATCAGACCGGAAAAGATCGGGCTGATAATTGGTTTGCGGGGCAAAACCGCCCATGATGATGCCGACTTTTTTATAGAGATAGCCGGCTTTAAAAATTTTGCTCAGCGCCTTCTTGGCCTTGGCGGTCAGTTCGGGCGTGAAGGTTGAGGGCTCGTCTAAAGTCATCGTCCAACTGTTGCTGTAAGATTGTTCGCGGAACGGCGATGTCATGATAAAGACGGTCAGGAAAGAGGGGAGCAGCTCTTCTTTGCGCAGCTTTTCCGCGGCGTTTGCTGTATAGGAGGCGAGCGCTTCTTCGATCTCCTTGAGTTTGGTGGCGGGTTTGCCGAAGGAGCGGGAACAGGTGATCGATTTGCGCGGGACGGGGAGTTCATTGAGAAAGAGAGCTGAAATCCCTCGGAGTTCATAGGCGGTGCGCAATAAAACAACGGAAAACCGCTTTTTGATCCAAGCATCGCCGGCATCTTTGAAGGCGCGCGCGTTTTTGATGCCCTCTTCTCTTAATGCGGCGGCGAGCTGCCTGCCGATGCCCCAAATTTCCTCCACATCGAGGTTTTCTAGTGTCGCGTCGATCTGAGCGGCATCGGAAAACATAAAGATCCCTTCTTTTTTTTTGGAGATATCGTTGGCCACTTTGGCCAGGGTCTTTGTCGACCCGATGCCGATCGAGACGGGGATTCCTGTCCATTTGAGTACTGTCGCTTTTATTTCTTTAGCAATTGCAATGGGATCGTTATCGGCGATGCGCAAAAATGCTTCGTCGATCGAATACTCTTCCATGTCCGGCGAAAAGCGGGAGAGCACATGCATGACGCGTTGGGACATGTCGCCGTAAAGCGTATAGTTGGAGGAGAGGACATGCACTTTTTGTGCTTTGAATAGATCGGCGTATTGAAAAGAAGCGGCTCCCATGGGAATGCCCATTGCTTTGGCTTCTTTCGAACGCGCGACGACAATGCCGTCGTTGTTGGAGAGGACGACGACGGGTTTCTTGCGCAGTTTTGGATTAAAGACCTGTTCGCACGAGACGTAGAACTGATTGCAGTCGATTAAGAAATAATTAGACAGCTTTGTGGATGACATAAGTGACAACGCCCCAGACCTGGAAATCGCTTCCTTCCTTCATTTCCAATATAGGATAAGAGGGGTTTTCCGGAACAAGAGAGATCCGCCCTTCCCTTATTTTCAGGCGTTTGACAGTGAACTCACCACTCACGATGGCGATGACGATTTTGTTGTCCGCAGCTTCCAGCGAGCGGTCGACGACGAGGATGTCGCCCGAGAAGATGCCGGCGTTTTGCATCGAGTCGCCGGACACCCGCACGAAAAAAGTGGCCGCAGGATGGGCGATCAACAGTTCATTGAGATCGAGAGTCTTATCGAGGTAGTCTTCTGCAGGCGAGGGAAAGCCTGCCTGCACATTGGCCAGATAAATGGGCAGAGGCAGCGGTGAGCTAGCCTCTGCTTTAAATATTTCAGCATCATTATTCGACTTTAATCGAATAGAAGCGCGTCATGTTGCCTTGGCGTACAAGCAGGAGGATCCGCTTGTTCTCCGGTTGTTGGCCCAGCGCATCGTTGAATTCGCTGACGTTGGTTACTTTTTTGTGGTTGACCGCTTGAATGAGAAACCCAGGGCGCAAGCCCGCCTGCGCTGCAACGGAGCCCGGTTTGATCTTGGTGATCACAACGCCTTCTTCCTTCTGGGATAGCCCGAGCTGTTTTGCCAGGTCAGGAGTGAGGTTGTCGATCTCCATGCCTAGTTTTTGGATGAGATTGCCACCCGCTGTCGATATTATCCGAGGCGGTGCCGAGCGTGACGGGGATTGTCCATGATTTGCCCCTTGCGGTTGACCTTCAGATTCACTGTTGCTCCTGGATTCATCAGCGAGATCTCATTTCGGAAGCTCTGCAGAGATTTGATAGGCATTTTATTGTATTCTAAGATGATGTCGCCTTGTTTGAACCCCGCTTTGTCCGCAGGAGAATCTTTGACGACCTCCGAGATCAGCGCGCCTTCTGGTTTTGGCAGATTGAAGGCATCGGCGATGTCCTTATCGACAGGCTGCAGAGATGACGCCGAGGAAGCCGCGCGTGACAGAACCTTTGTCGATGATCTGGGCCATGATGTTTTTGGCCATGTTGCTCGGGATCGCAAAACCGATTCCCATGTAGCCGCCGCTGCGCGAGACAATCGCTGTATTGATCCCGATCACTTCGCCTTTCAAGTTCAGCAGAGGTCCGCCCGAATTGCCGGGATTGATCGCGGCATCGGTCTGGATGAAATCTTCGAAATCGGTGATGCGTAAGTTCTGCCTGCCCCTTTGCGCTGACGACGCCGACTGTGACGGAAGCTTCGAGCTGGAACGGACTGCCGATGGCGATCACCCATTCGCCGATATCGATCTCATCGGAGTCGCCGAGATTGAGGAAAGGGAAATCTTTTCCTTCGATTTTGATGATGGCGATATCGGTATGAGAATCAGCGCCGACAAACGTCGCATCCATCTCGCGGCCGTCATTGAGGACAGCTGTGATTTTATCGGCGCCTTTGACGACGTGGGCATTTGTCATGATGTAGCCGTCTGCGCTCACTAAAAAGCCTGAGCCTTGGCTCAGCTGAGGAGCAGGTTTTTGCGGCTGCGCCGCCGCGATAAGGCGACCCAAAGAAGCGATTGAAGAAATCATCGCCGTTGAAATCAAATGGGTTTTGAAAGCCGTAAGGATAGCCGCCCTCATCTTGTTCGGGAGTGTTGCTTTGGACTTTGATGAATACAACAGCAGGGATCGATTTCTTTGCGACCGCAGTGAAAGCTTTTGAGGTCTGCTCGGGGGAACAGATGCAATCACTGTTGGTTCCCGCCTGGGCAAACGCATCCGGCGAGGAGAGCAAAGCAGCGCAGGTGATTGCGACGAGTGAAAAAGAGGCAAAACGCAACATATTTTTACTCCGTAGTAGTCAATGAGTATAGTTATAACGCAGAGGAAGCAAATAAGCAAGATGGAGTAAAAGAGATAAAAATATTTAAACCACAGTAAGGAGACTCCTATGGTTTAAATATTTTTGTGGATCAATTAATCGATGTGGTGTTGTGTGAAGCACGTGTCGACAATAACAGCGTATCCGCCTGCGACAAGGGGGGCGGATAGAAGGGCAGTAGGAGGAACACTTTTGAGAAGTACTGCCCCACTAAAACCCATTCCAATGCTTACTCCCGCAACGGCAGAACCCAAACTGCAGCCGAATCTACGTCCACCTTCGTACATCGCGAGGGAGCCTGCAACCACCATGGCGCCCGATGCAGCAAGCGATATTGGGATTGCGGCGAGAGGATGTATTTGCCCGCTAATTGCCGTATCTATGTAGCTTCTTAAAGCTTCCGAACCCAGAATAGTAATCGTACTTGCAACAGCAAAAATTGCACCTTCGCCAAATGTTCTGACAATTGCAACAAATGGGTCTCTCCCGGCACCTTGTCGTGCAACGGGTGGATTGGGTTGCACGGCAAAAATATTAATTGCTTTCTTACACGTAGGGCATCGATCTCTTGTCACTACAACGCTTCTGCCCAAACAATTATTATGGAATGGATGCAACTCCCCCCCATCAGGATGTGCAACTACAGTGTCGCTTCCATCATTTAAGGGTGAAAGGCAGACCCCGCATGGATCTGAGGTTGGATTTGTGACTGTGTACACGTTTAAAGGTTGAACGGCCATTTATTTCCTCTTTATTTTGAATTTTAGTGTTTTGTCTCAACCATTATACAAAACTCCTTAAACAAATGAAATATTATTTTTTTTATTAGAGTTTTAAAATACAAGGACTTAGAAAAAAATACAAATAATCCGCATTATACCGAAAATGACTCAAAAGTTGGCTTTTGGCTGCGTTGGCTATGCAGCACATTTTTTGTCTTCACTCGCGCCTTGTGCTTGCACAATGGTCGCTCGCTCCAGACAAAAAATTTGCGCAGCCGCCTTGCCAAATTCCCAACTTTTGAATCATTTTCGGTATAACCTAGATCGAATAAATGGGAAGCGGCCCTTTATCTAAGGTCAAAATGGCGTTTTCTTTCTCGAGGAGCTCTTTTCCTGCGAAAGAGACAACAACTCCTTGTTCTTTTTTGGGAAGAAGTTCCGATTCGACAGCATGCTTGAGGTCGCGCGAAGTGAGATCGAGCAAGCGGTTTCTAAATTCCTGGCGCATCTCTTTCGTCTTGCCGTCGCGTAGCCAGCTGTAAGCAGTCAGCGCTCGGCTCCCCGGAGAGATCGGCGTGTCGAACTGCTGAATAATTCCCAGTTTCGCTTCTTCCAGGTCTTGGTCTGTAAAGCGTCCCTCTGAGATCTCAACGATGGAGTCGCGGAAGGTGCGCAGAGAGACAGCGATGTTAGGATCGCGGAAAGAATGGAAATTAAAATGCCCAAGGCTAGAACTATAGGTGGCCCCGCAGCCGTAGGCCCCGCCTTGTTCGCGGATGCGGCGATGCAGGATCTTATTATCTAGCAGCACGGCGGCCACTGTCAATGAGGGCGCAAAAGGATGAAGATAAGTCACGGTCTTGTAGGCTTCCGCATTAAAGGCGACTTGCGAAGCAATGATGCGGGCTTGCGAGGCAATGGGGGGCACCGTAAAGTCGAGTTTCCATGGTTTAAGGTGTTGGCGGGAACCCAAATCAGGAAGTCCATAGAAGCCGTTCTGTTCGATCTCTTGAAATGTTTCCTTGGAGCAGCTTAAGACAAGATGGAGGTCATGCAGAGTAAACAGCTGGTTTTTCAAAAAAAGCAGTTTATCGATCAGCGTGCCTAGGTTTTTGGGAAGGTTTTTGCTCAAATCTTCAATGGCTTTAAAATAACGCAGGCCATACCAAGCTTCGCTTATATGGGAGGCTGGGGAAAATCCGCTGGAGGCCAGCTGGAGCGCATACCGCATCGCTTGTCGGTTCAAGCGGTTGAGTTGGGCATCCCGCAGTTGCATGACCAGTTCTTCGATCCGTTCTTTTTCGTCGAAACGCGGTTTTGAAAGCGTATCGCGCATCAAGGAAAATAATTTATCCGCTTTGCGGTCCAGCGCTTTCCCTCGAAGATTGAAGGAAGGCTTAGCAATTTTTGGATCATCGGTCTGAATGTGAAGGGCGCAAGAGGCCCCAAGCCCTCCTGTGTGCGCCTGAATGTATTCCAAATTTTGGGCATAATTGCGCTTAGAACTGCCTATTTCTGGAATCAAAGACGTCAGTAAATGAACGTAAGGTAAATCCTTATCCTCGATATGCGGCAAGTCGAAGATCAGATCGGCATAAATAATGTGGTTTGTAAAGCAATCGTGATGGTAGACCGTGAGATTGCCGTGCTGTATGTGCTTTAAAGGAAAATCGCGCACGATGGGGGAGACATCTTTAAGAGTGACTTTAGGCAGGCAATCGAGAGATTGCTGTTCCGTTTGTTTTTGGAAAACCGCAAGTTCTTGGGTTTGCTGAAGAATTTCGGCCACTTTATTCTCAGAGAGAGAGTTTTGGATTTCTTGAAGATGTCGAGCTTCTTCTTTAATCTCTTCTGTGGAAAGGTTGCGGTCTGGATGCATGACCAAACGCACCCAATGAGAATTATCGAGAAAATACTTTTTGATTAATCTAGGAAAATACTGTGCATCTTTCGTTTTGACGAGCAGCTTTTCAAAGAGCGAATGTACGACAAGGGAATTCTCAGGATCGCATCCATGCTGTTTGGCAAGGGCGGAACGCATGAACAATGTCAATCCGAAGGGCGCATGGTCGCCGACGATCTCCAGACGGCTGAATTCGAGTTGATGGATGGCTGCCTCGATCAAATGGGGAGCAATGCCGCCCTCTGCAATCGCAGCCAAAGCGTTTTTCAGCGCAGCTTCGAGTTTTTCTACATTTTGCGGGTCGCATCCTTTACAAACGATGGCGTAAGGGACCTCGCTCATTTCCGTGTCCATATAGGCATCGGCATGGATGCACAGCTTTGTTTCTAAAAGCGCCGCCTTTAAAAGAGAAGCGTCCGTGTCCATTAAAATCGAATCGAGCACCGTGAGCGCAACGACCTCTTCCTGATCGACGAGCGGTGACGTCAAAAACCCAAAAGCGACGATGGTCCGATTCGAAACGTCTTCGCTTTCGCTGATGGGATAACGGATCTCTTTTTTGACCGGGGCGGAGAATCTTTTTTGTTTGGGCAGGTGAGGGATGGGGCGCACTTTGGGAACGCCTTTAAGGGCATTTTGCGCAATGAAATCGAGATGTTTTTTTAAAGGCAGGTCACCGTAGAAGAAAAAGAGGCAGCGGCTGGGATGGTAATAGGTCTCATGAAAGGCGATCAATTCGGCATAAGTGAGATCAGGGATCTCTTTGGGATCGCCACCCGAATTATAGGCATAAGGCAGATCGGGAACCAGCTGCGCCATTAAGGCGTGCCAGAGCCGTGTATCCGCAGACGCGAGATTCCCTTTCATCTCATTGAAGACGATCCCCTTATTTTCCAATGGTGTGGAAGGATCGCGAGGGCTTGTGCAATTCTAGCCGGTGCCCTTCTTGAAGAAAACTTAACTTTTTTAGTTCCGGGTGGAACACGGCATCGAGATACACTTCTAGAAGATTATAAAAATCCTTTTCCACCTGAGAGGCCGCGGGATAGCAGGTAAAATCGGATCCTGTCAGAGCATTCATGAACGTATTCAAACTGCGCCGGCTCATTGCGAAAAAAGGGTCTTTGACAGGAAATTTCCGCGAACCGCAAAGAACAGTGTGTTCTAGAATGTGCGCGGCGCCATTGGAACTCGACGGGAAGGTCTGAAACGAGAGGCAAAAAAGATTTTCAGGGTCGTCATTGCCAATGTGCATGATCAGTGCGCCGCTTGGCAGATGCTGCAATTCCCTAAGGATGCAGTTGAGTTCCGGAAGGGGGAGGCATTTCGTCACGACAAAATCGCCATACGCTTCTCCGGCCTGCTTCAAGAAATGCGGATCTAAAACCATACCCTTCCCTAAGTTGGAACCATACTGTGCCCAGTCTAAAAATGTGAATTTATAAGGCCATTATAACAGCCCATCTTTGAACGATCGCTTCTCAAAGGTATTAATTCTAATACCTTTTCGTCGCGACCGCTGTGCTTCGTTCAAATCTGTGCTGTTCTAAGACCTTCTAAATTCACATTTTTAGACTGGGCACAGTATAGTTAGTGTAGAAGAAAATAAAGTTTTTGCCAAATTGAATTATGGGGACCGAATACGGCCAAAATTTCACGAATACGGCCAAAAATGGTTGAAAAGTGGCCGTATTTTTGAGAAAATGGCCGTATTAGGGGGAAACAATGAAAATCAGAGACAGAAAATTGGCAGTGTTAAGGCATTTAAGTCAAATTTCCGACCCTATAGGTCTTCCGGGGTTAATGCTTGAATTAAGAGGTGACTTCAAAGAACGTTCAGTGAGGCGGTGGTTAAATCAACTTATCAAAGAGGGACTTGTCAGAAAGATAGGACAAAAAAGAGGGACGAAATATCAGGTTTTACAGGCTGTAGAGCATCCCAATCACACCGTCAGCAGTTGCTTTAGTTTCCGAAGCGTTAAATCGTTGCGCTATGTTCAAAGGCCGTTGTATGAGCGAACCCCTAAGGCTTATGTTGAAGAATGGCTTGATTCCTATGAGCCTAATCGCACTTTTTTATTCAAAGAGCCCATTCGACGGCAATTGTATGCTTCGGGTGTTCGCGCGACAAATAATGATCCTGCTGGAACTTATGCCAGGAAAATATTTAACCATCTTCTCATTGATTTGTCTTTCAACTCTTCCAGGTTAGAGGGAAATACTTATTCAAAACTCGAGACGGAACGGTTGATTCTAAAAGGGACAAGTGCAGAAGGGAAGCTCGATCAAGAAAAGGTGATGATCCTTAATCACAAAGAGGCGATACGGTATTTAGTTGAAAATGCCCCACGTCTAACAATTAGCGAACAAACGATCTTTACGCTTCATTATCTTCTTTCTGATGGGCTTTTAGAAGCGGAATATGCCGGAAAAATTAGAGACCAGTGGGTGAGGATTGCTGGATCTAGTTATATTCCTTTTGAAGACACTAAACGTTTGAAGTTTCAGCTTGGAAAAATAGTCTCAAAAGCAGCACAGATCATGGATCCTTTTGAGCAAAGCTTCTTTTTATTGATCCATCTCAGTTATCTTCAAGCCTTCCTTGATGTGAATAAACGAACTGCTCGATTAGCTGCCAATATTCCACTTATTGTAGGGAATTTAGTCCCCCTTTCTTTTAATGACATTAAAAAAGAAGACTATATTTCGGCGATGATTGCTATCTATGAACTTCAAGATGTTCATCCCATCGCTGATTTGTACGTATTCTCTTATATGCGCACCTGCGCGGCATATGATTCAACGGTGAAGGCGTTAGGTTTTGATGAAGTGCGAGTAAAGTATCGCCAAGAACGGAGAATGCTCATTCGTGAAATTGTGCTCAAGAAACTGGCCGGGAGCAAGTTAAAAAAATATGTTCATGATCAAACAGCAAAGAAGGTCCCGAAACAGGCAAGAAAAAATTTCATCGAGGATGTCTTTGAGGACTTGAACCAACTAGATGAAGGCCGCATAGCAGGATTAGGGATAACTCCCGATCAATTAGCCGAATGGTTGCGTTCGCAATTGTGCTGATTGTTGAGAGCGCATTTTCTGGATAGAGGACTTGATAAGCGCATGCAAATGCGGCAACTTGCGCCGCTTCTTTGTAGTTCACACTTGATGATGGAGATGCCATAAATCTTTGCCCGTTGGAATTTTTTTGCAGAGATGGTACTACTTAGCGATTTTTTGGCCATAAAATTTCAATGCTTATGCGTAAATATCACCATTATGGGATGATGGAGTAATCAAAACAAATCTCAATACGTAACGTTTGAGGGTGTCTTTTGTCTCTCAAGAAAACAATCTGTCTGAACATGATCGTGAAGAACGAGAGTAAAGTCATTCACAGATGCTTGTCATCAGTTCAGAAGTTTATCGATTATTGGATGATTGTCGATACGGGGTCTACTGATGGGACTCAACAAGCGATTCAAAAATTCATGAAAAATATTCCAGGAGAGCTGCACGAACGCTCTTGGGTCAATTTTGAGCACAACCGCAATGAGGCTTTGGCACTAGCAAGAGATAAATCGGACTACACGCTTTTTATCGACGCTGATGAGAGGCTCTTCTTTTCCCAGCCTTTCGAGCGTCCGTCTTTAGATAGAGACTGCTATCGAGCGGTTGTCCATGCAGGTGTCCATGCAGGTCTTCGCATCTTGATGGTTAGGAATGCGTTGGATTGGAAATGGCATGGGATACTGCACGAGGAAATCACTGCTCCATCCATTACGAATTATGAAGATCTCAAAAATGTGATTGTCCTCGCCGATACACAAGATGGGTACCGTTCCCAAGATCCCTCTAAATACCTTAAGGATGCAAAAATTCTTGAAGAGGCACTTAAAGAAGATCCTTCCAATGCAAGGTATGTTTTTTATCTTGCCCAGAGTTATGGGAATGCTAAGGAATACCACTTGGCGTTGAATTCCTATGAAAACAGGGTTGCCATGGGGGGAAATGTCAATGAGGTATTTTGGTCATTGTACATGATAGGGATCCTTCAGAAGGCTCTGGATTTTCCTTCCGATTCTGCCCTAAGCAGCTTGTGGAAGGCCCATCATTATCAACCAAGACGTGCAGAGCCTCTCTATGCGATTGCCTATCATTACTTCTCGATAGGCGATTTCACCTCTGCCTATCTTTTTTCTAAATTTGCTCTTCCTTTTCGTTGCCCGCAGGAGACTGGGTATATCCTTTACAACGTGTACGATTACGAGCTTCTCCTCTTGTTTGCCGATGCTGCATATGAGTTAAAAAAACGTGAAGAAGCCAAAGCGGCTTATCTTGAGCTTTTACAAAAAAAGTATGTCCCTCAGAAAATAAAAGAAAGGATTAAGAGATTGGCTTAATCCGCTTTGAACTTAATAAGGCGGCAGATTTCTCTGCCGCCTCGATCCATGTCAGACTTTACCAAGTTAGCGCCGAAGAAGACTGGTATTCAGTGACGCGGGTTTCGAAGAAGTTTTTCTCTTTGCCGAGGTCGATGGTCTCGCTCATCCAGGGGAATGGATTTTTTGAGCGGTAGATCGGCTTTGAGGCCGATGCGCTCGAGGCGGCGGTCGGCGATGTACTGGACATATTCGCGGAACATCGGCGCGGTCAGGCCGAGGATGCCGCGGGGCAGGCAGTCTTGCGCATAGTTGATCTCGAGCTCGACGGCTTGCTTTGATCTTGTCGATGATATGGGCTTGGAACTCTGGCGTCCAAAGATCGGGGATTTTCTTCTTTGATGCCGTTGATCAGGTCGATGCCGAAGTTGAGGTGGATCGTCTCATCGCGCAGGATGTATTGGAACTGCTCGCCGATGCCTGTCATCTTATTTTGGCGGTGGAAGGAGAGGATCATCACAAAGCCGCTATAGAAGAAGATCCCTTCCATGATGATGTAGTAGCCGATCAGGTTCTCTAGGAACTTCTGCGCGCCTTCTGGTGTCGCGGTGGTGAAGTCGGGCTTCAGGATATCGGCAGTCAGCTTCATCTCAAATTGATCTTTGTCATGGATCGTGTTGATCTCATTGTACATGTTGAAGACTTCGCCCTGGTCGAGAGTCGAGCGATTCGACGATGTAGATGGAAGGTATGGGTGTGGATCGCCTCTTCAAAGGCTTGGCGGAGCAGATACTGGCGCACTTCGGGGTTGGTGACGTGCTTGAAGATCGCAAGCACGATGTTGTTGCCGACCAAGCTTTCTGCGGTGCTGAAGAAGCCTAAGTTGCGCATGATGACGCGCCTTTCATCTTCGCTTAAGCGTGTTGGATTTCCAGAGCTCGATGTCTTTGCCCATGGGCACTTCGGTTGGCATCCAGTGGTTGGCGCAGCCATTGAGATAATGTTCCCATGCCCATTTGTATTTGAGGGGCATGAGTTGGTTGACATCGACCTGATTGCAGTTGATCAGCCGCTTTTCATTGACGTTGACGCGCTTTTCTGTACGCCGTTTGCTTTTCTTCTGACGTTGTCATATTTTTATCCTTTTTTATATTATTGACAGCTTTCGCAGCCTTCTTCGAGATTGCATGCGATGGGTTTAGGTTTTGCTGTCGCTTCTTCTCGTTCGATTTGGATATTGCTGGATGCCGATTTGTTCTTCATCCAGCGAGGCTGCAGTCCGCGTTTGTTGATGTCGGTCGTCGATTTTTCAATCTGGGTTGCGCCAAGCAGCGCAGATAATAGGTGGTCTTTAAGCCCTTTTTTCCAGGCGAGCATGTACATCTGGTGCAGTTTTTTTCCGCTTGGCTCTGCGATGATAGAGGTTGAGCGATTGGCCCATATCGATCCATTTTTGACGGCGGCTTGCGCATTCGATCATCCATTCGGGATCGATTTCAAAAGCGGTGAGGAAGACCTGTTTGATCTCTTGCGGGATGCGCTCGATTTCTGCGATCGATCCATCGAAATATTTGAGATCGTCGAGCATCTGCTTGATCCCAAAGCCCGAGTTTTTTGAGTCGTTCGACGAGATAGAGGTTGGGAATCGTGAACTCTCCTGAGAGGTTCGATTTGACAAAGAGATGTTTGTACATCGGCTCGATCGATTGCGTGACTGCCGGTGATGTTGGAGATCGTCGCTGTCGGCGCAATCGCCATCGTGTTGCTATTGCGCATGCCATATTTTTTGATCGATTCGCGCACAGGCGTCCAATCCATGCGTGATGCTGCGGTCGATCTCGAGATAGCCGCCTCGCTCTTTTTCGAGCAGATCGATCGTGTCGATCGGCAGAAGTCCGCGGTCCCATTTGGATCCTTTGTAAGTCGAATAGGTGCCGCGCTCTTTGGCCAGTTCGCTGGAGGCTAAAATCGCATAGTAGGAGATCATCTCCATGCTTGTGTCGGCAAATTCGACCGCTTCATGGCTGGCATAGCTGATATTCTGCATGTAGAGAGCATCTTGGAAGCCCATGAGCCCAAGGCCGATGGGACGGTGGCGCAAGTTGGATTGCTGCGCTTCGGCGGTCGGATAGAAGTTGATGTCGATCACGTTGTCGAGCATGCGGACGGCTGTGCGGATCGTCGCAGCGAGTTTTTTCTCATCGAGGCCCTTTGCGTGTCATGTGCTCGAGCGAGGTTGATCGAACCAAGTTGCAGACAGCGGTCTCTTCTGCTGGAGGTATTGAGCAGAATTTCTGTGCACAGGTTGGAGCTGTGGACGACGCCGACATGGTCTTGCGGAGAGCGGATATTGGAAGGATCTTTGAATGTGATCCAGGGATGGCCTGTTTCAAAGAGCATGCTGAGCATCTTGCGCCAGAGCTGCAGCGCTTCGACCCGTTTGAAGAGTTTGATTTTTCCTTCGTCGGCCATTTTCTCGTATTCGATATAGCGCTTTTCAAATGCGGCTGCCATAGAGATCGTGCAGATCGGGCACATCGCTTGGGCTAAAGAGCGTCCACGTTCCGTTTGCATGCACCCGCTTCATGAAGAGGTCGGGAATCCAGTTGGCGGTGTTCATGTCATGCGTGCGGCGGCGCTCATCGCCTGTATTTTTTCGCAGCTCGAGGAAATCTTCGATGTCGAGATGCCATGTTTCGAGATAAGCGCACATCGCCCCCTTGCGTTTTCCGCCTTGGTTGACTGCTACAGCAGTATCGTTGGCGACTTTTAGGAAGGGGATGACGCCTTGGCTTTTGCCGTTGGTGCCTTTGATGGTCGCTCCTGTTGCGCGGACATTGGTCCAGTCGTTGCCGATGCCGCCGGCCCATTTGGAGAGCTGCGCATCGTCGGAGATCGACTTTGAAGATGTGGGCGAGATCGTCCATGACAGTCGAGAGATAGCAGGAGCTGAGCTGGGAGTGGTTGGTGCCTGAATTGAACAGCGTCGGCGTGGCAGAGCAGAAAAGGAATTTGGAGAGGACGTCGTAAAATTCGATGGCCCGTTCATTGCGTTGTTCTTCTTTTTCATTGAGCGCAAGGCCCATGGCGACGCGCATCCAGAAAATCTGCGGCGTTTCCAAGCGGCGCTGTTCATGGTGGATGAAATAGCGGTCGTAGAGCGTTTGCAGTCCGAGATAGGTGAACTGGTCATCGCGCTGCAGCTGCATGGCGCGTGCGAGCTTGTCGAGATCGAATTTGAGCAGCGCAGGGCTGACGCGCTCGACGGTGATGGCAAATTTGAGATATTTTTTAAAGTATTCGCGGTGGGCGGATTCTAGAGAAGGATCGGAGGCGGAGATCTCCATCGTTTCGCGGTAGAGCACATCGAGGAGAAGGCGCGAGGCGACTTTAGAATAGGCGGGCTCGATCTCGATTTTTGCGCGGGCTGCCATGATGTTGGCCTGGTCGACTTCGCTCTCTTTGATCCCTTCGTAAAAGTTGGTGATCGAGCTTTCGAGCAGCTCTTCTGCAGAAGTGAGATCTTCGAGGCCGCGGCAGGCAAATTTGAGACGGCTGATGGAGCTGTGTTTCTGTGATCGTGCGCGTAGCTTTGTTCGTCGCCGATGATCGTGAACTGGCGCATGTCTTTTCTCTTCGTGCGGAAGCACATGCTCAAAAGACGGACTGCCCTTGTTCTCCAATAGAAGCGCGATGAAGAATGAAATTTTTGGCGACGCTGAAAAAATCCTTCTTTCATCAGCTGCTGTTCAATCTCGTCATCGATCAGCGAGCATATTGAGGACATGGCCGGCTTTGGAAAGAGAGACGGCTCGCGCGACCACTTTTTGCGTCAGCATGTTGACGGCATCGACGATTTGTTCTGTCGCAGGCCCTTCGATCTGTTCTGTGCGGCGGAAAGCATCTTCGATCGAAGAGGCGATCTTCATCGGATTGAAACGGACGATGCTGCCGTCGCTGCGGACGATTTTTAAATTCAGCGGAGAATCTTCGCGCAGAGCTTTATGCTGGTCGCGATAGATGATGTAATCTCTTGCCACATCGTGATGGCCCGCTTTCATCAGGCACACTTCGACCGAGTCCTGGATCCCTTCGACGGTCAAAGAAGCTCCTTTGGAGGCGAGCGACATAGAGATCGCTAATGACGAGATCTGTGATCTGTTCGACAGCTTGATGCAGCTCTTGAGGCAGCGGATGATCTTTGCGAATCTTTTTCGTGTCGCGGAATGCCGCTTCGATGGCATGAGAGATTCTCTCGCGGCGGAAAGGCACAATGGCTGCCGTTGCGTTTGACAACGGTGAAACGCTGCATTTTGTCCATGATTTAAATGTCGTCTTTTATGGCAGAGGAGATCTCCGCAGCTGACAGTGGCAGGGGAGAGGATTGTGGGTTCAGCAGTGGACTTGTCGTTGGAAGAAGATGAGTTTGCGTGTCATAAGCTTATATTCTCCTATTTTTAATTCTGTTTAAAATGCGCAAAAACCCCTAGAACCCTTATATCAAAAAAGGATCCGGGTCAACCAAAAGAGAGTAATATATGTCAGAAATTGACCGCGGAAGCCTTTATAGAGTGGCAAAAGCTGCCGCGGTCAGTTTCCAGTCCAAAATACTACATCTTGTAGTCTATTTGTTTCTATACACACTATATATGGTAGCGTGTACGCTAATTGTCCACAAAAAAAAGAAAGAGTGCCTAAAAAAAAGTTTTCACATTTTTCAAAGTGCAAAAAATGAACCGATTAAGATGCTTTGATTTTAAGAAAATGCTAAGATTTTTACCATCTAATTGGCATTTTTGATTTGCAAAATCATCTTGTTTTGCGACACTTTAGATGATTTAAGCGAGTGCATTCATGCGCCAAATTTATTTGATCCCTAACATCATCACAGCTTTTGCCCTCTCTTGCGGTCTTGTTTGTGATTTTCAAAGTCAATATGGTCGAGCCGGGCTCCGGACTTTTTCATGTCTTAAATATCTCTGCACTGCTTCTTCTCGTCGCTGCCTTTGCCGATCTTCTCGATGGGGCTGTAGCGCGGGCGATTGGCGCGGAAAGTGAATTTGGCGTGGTTTTCGACTCTCTTGCCGATGCCGTTTCTTTTGGCGTGGCCCCCTCGGTATTGTTATTGAAAGCGCTCTCTTTAGAGCCGGGACAGGCTTGTCCTTTTATGCGATGCTCGGCTGTATGCTCTATTCGATCTGCGGGGTCTTAGGCTTGTGCGCTTCAATGTAAAGAAAGCAGAGGCCAAAGGAAATGCAGAGGCGATCGCCGCGCAAAAAAAACATTTTACCGGCCTTCCGATCCCTGCATCCGCTTTGGCAGCTGTCGTCAGCCAATTTACTGCTTTCTTCTCCTTTCATGGAAAAATTTTTCCCGCTTTCCCAAGAAACGAAGGCGATTTTTCTCTCCTCCATCATGATCGTCTTAGGCTACTTCATGGTCAGCCGATGGAAGTTCCCCAGCTCGAAAGCGCTGCATTTCCGCGTCCCTTCCTTCCAGCTTGTCTTTTTAACGGTGATTTTGGCGATCTTTGTCATCTACGGGGTCCTCTATTTTCTTCCCGTGATGCTCGCCGTTGTGACATGGGGGTATATTCTGCTCGCTTGGGTTCTTTCTCTTATCCGGCTGATCGCTGGGAAAAAATCTAAGACATTGGAAGATTTTGAGCCTGAACAAGAGGATTAAAAGATGTGGATAGGACTTGCAGCTGCAGCCCTTCTATTTTTTGGCTGTGGATGCGCGAACATCTTCAGCGGAAATCAGCAGAATTAAAACTCTCCTTCGTTCAAGAACAAAGTCAAAGAATTCCATCATTGGAAGCTGCCCTCAAGAAAAAAGAGGAAGAGTGCCATATTTTTTTGACAAATCAGACTGTTGCAGAAGAAAAGCTGCTCATGCTGCAACAGGCGGAAGAGCAGCTAAAAAATGCTTTTCATGCGCTATCCTCAGAAGCTCTTGAGAAAAATAACCGTTCATTTTTAGATCTTGCCAAAGACTTCACTGGAAAAATTTCAAGAAGGAGCGAAAGGGGATTTGGATAAACGGCAGACGGCCATTGTCGAAATGCTCAACCCCGTTAAAGAGAGCTTGCACAAGCTCGATCAGGGGATGCGACAGATCGAAAAAGAGCGCAAAGGAGATCAAGAATCTCTCAAAATGCAGATCCAATCTCTTTTTGAAAATGAAAAGCTCTTGAAACAAGAGACATCCAACCTCGTCAAAGCGCTGCGTACCCCGCTTGACCCGGGGCAGGTGGGGAGAAATCCAATTAAAGCGCGTTGTGGAACTCGCTGGGATGCTCAACCATTGCGACTTTTTCGAGCAGCAACAAGAGATTAGCGATGACGGGCCGACTGCGCCCAGATCTGATCGTTCGTCTTCCCGGGGGAAGGCAAGTCATCATCGATGCCAAAGTTCCTTTGGAAGCTTATCTGGAAGCGATCCATTCCGAAGATGAAACCGTTCGGATGCAACGCTTCAAAGATCATGCCCGGCAAGTGCAGCGCACATGTTCACTGCTCTAGGTAAAAAAGCTTATTGGGAACACTTTCAGCCCACTCCTGAATTCGTCGTTCTTTTTCTTCCGGCAGAAACTTTTTTCAGCGCAGCGTTGGAATACGATCCTTCGCTGATCGAAATTGGCGCCGAGCAAAATGTCATCTTCGCCACGCCGACCACCCTCATCGCTTTGCTGCGCGCCGTCTCTTATGGTTGGAAGCAAGAAAATCTGACCCGCCAAGTCGAAAAACTCCATGAACTCGGACAAGAACTTTATAAACGTTTGGCGGATATGAATTCCCATTTCTAAAATGGGCAAAAGCCTTGCTAGCGCCGTGGAAAACTATAATAAGGGGATTGGTTCGTTGAGTCACGAGTTCTGGTCACTGCGCGCAAGTTTAAAGAAATGGATGTGATGCTCGGCCAAATCGAAATCGAAGAAGTGGAATGCATTGAAAAAATCCCTCGCGAACTTCAAAACACGTCCAGTGAAACGATGGGAATTTAAAAGTTCCCTGTAAAATTATTCCCTGTAACGTAATCAATTGCGTGCATTGTCAATCCAGTTATTGATAGGAGTGCGCCGTAGGCTCCCCATGCGAACAAAGGATATACAATGCATTTATAAAAACATCGCGTAGTTTTCAAATCATCCCGAAATGTTTCGAACTTCTGTCTAATTTCTCGGTCATTTTCAACAACGTGAGTTGTATATGCGCATACCTTTTCAAATTGAACAGCATGTTTTCCAGCTTGTTCTCTATTATCTCCAGTAGCAACAAATTGACCGATTTTGGTCAGCATTTCGGGCGGAAGTTGAAGAAGAGCTGGACCATCCCCAAATTGATCTTGCTGTTCAAGATTATTGTTTGCTCTGAATGTCCTGAGTTCTAATGAATTTGTCATTTTTACTCCCGTAAATGTTTAGATTATTAATTATAACAAGTTAGTAATTGGTTTTAAATGTAAAAAATTGTTTATTGCAAGATCTTCAATATTAGGGGGAAATAACATGGTGAACCCCGGCCTTAAGGCCGGGGTTCACCCTAATATCCCGTTATTTATTGTCATCCTGTTGCAGGTTCAAGGCAGCCACTCGATTTGCCCATTAAAATGAAAGACGCCGGCTTTGAATAGAGTGCGGTTGGATTCTGCCGCTTTTTTTAGCACATTGCTTTTTTCTAAAAGCTCCTGCAGCTGCAACTGAGCGTTGCGGGAGATGGCCATGGGAAGCTCGAGAGAGAAATCCTTGGACTTTTGTTTTGTTTCCGCGACGGATCGGGAAACTT
Organism: uncultured Verrucomicrobiae bacterium; assembly: GCA_963698815.1. GTDB lineage: Bacteria > Chlamydiota > Chlamydiia > Chlamydiales > Rhabdochlamydiaceae > CAJCIW01. The sequence continues at coordinate 289,906 of CAVOSF010000004.1, read as the reverse complement.
CATTTAAAAGATCGTTGATAAAAGGAGGAAGGGCATCCTGCTGCTCTTTTAGGCCTGCGACGAGGACTCCGCAGGAATCATGTCCCAAAACAACAACGAGCGGCACTTTTAAAATAGCGACCGCATATTCGATGCTTCCAATCGTGATATCCGATGCGATGTTTCCTGCAACGCGCATCACAAATAATTTCCCTAAGGATTCATCGAAGATCAGCTCTGGAGGAAGGCGCGAATCGGAGCAGGATAAAATGGCGGCGTAAGGAGTCTGTTTCTGTTTGGCTTTTTCTAGTTCAACCATATAATTGATGCTATAATTTCTTTTTCCGGAGATAAAGCGTTGATTTCCCTCTTTCAATCGCTGCCAAGCTTCATTAGGGGTTGGCATTGTTTCTGCTGCATGAATCGAACTCCCCAAAAGCAATAAACTCAAACAGATTCCATAAAACTTCATGATCAATACCTCTTTAGATTTTGGATCCATTCTTCGGAAACGCCAGCGCGCCGCCGAGGCTCTTCATGCAGCACAAACCCTTTTGCGCGTTTTGGGGTAAGGAAGGCGGGGAGGCTTTGTTCCCAAGCATCCCACTCGGATGTAGCGGAATCTTTAAATTTCTTCAACCAATTCATTCCAAATGAGACATGATTGACCTCGTCTTCTAAAATTTGTTGCATCAACGCTGCGGAGAGTTCGTCGCCGACGCGGGCAAAAGACTTTCCATACATGGGGGCAAAATCGAGATTGGCCATTTCAAAGGTCAAGCTCATCAAACTGACATAGCGGAGCGGGCAAGTGAGGTGAGGCACATAGGCCCAAAAATGGCGATAGAGCGGAAGATCGCCAAAGTTCAAACCGAGCTGTTTCATTCTAGCGATGTAAAGCCGGACATGTCCTTGTTCTTCGCGCAGCGTGTTTGCGACGCCTTTGCGAAAATGTTTGGGGGCTTCAGGAAATGCAAGAAGGGCTTGGGCCATGATTTCGACGGCGAGAAGTTCATGGCCGGCAAAACGATGCAAACAAACCGCACGTTTGTCAGGATCGCGATGTTCTTGAAAGGCGGGAAGCTTTTCACGGCTGTTGTGGCGGCGAAATTGCATCCCTTGCGGCCGCACCGGTTCTTTAAAAAGAAGCGGCGGGCCGGGTGAAAAATCGGTTAATTGATCAGGGAAAAATAGTTTTTCCTCAAGTGTGTCTGCACTGAGAATGCGAGACGCGCCATTCTCGGAGTTCCAAACGTTAGGTGAGCATTCCACTTCTAAGACGTAATAAGCAGGAAATGCGAAATTATTATTAGGTCTAGGAGTAGCGATTAATCGGACATTTTTTCCAATCAGGCCCTGTAAATTGACTTGAGTGCTGTACATATACCCGACGGGAATATCTTTATCGCGTAAGATGAAGTCTCCAGGCTTGTTTTTTACGGGAGCTGTATAAGGTTCGACAATGCCTGATATTTCAACGGCAGCGAGTTTTTGTTCGTCGTAATAGTCACGTTGAGTTTTATTGTCGTTGATGTTCGACCAACTTAAATAAAGCGCTTCTTCGATCGGGTCCCACAATCTCATTTTATCCGTGATTGAAGCAGCGCTTTTTGGTTCTTCTGCAATTCTAGACCCATTTGGACGCTAGGCGAATCAGTCTGCTTCAAATGAGTGATTCGCTTTTGCAGATAAGCTTCTTGGAATGTTGCCAAGGATTCTTTTGCATGCTCAACCAGTTCTGGAAAATCGGTATAGTCATTGATGATCGTAGTAAAGCCTCTAACGATGCGCTCAAAATCGATCTCTTCAAAGGGCTTGCGCAGCTCCGCCTTGCAGAGAAGAGAAGAAGCATCGAGAAGCTGTTCCGCTGTAACGGCGCGCCGGTCCATCATCTGTTTGACTTCAGGTCCACCTGCATATTCCATGTATTCTTTTGCTATGTAAAATTTTGTTTGGGCTGGAGTCGTGATTTCAAACCATTTAGGGTTGATGGGAGACACTGTTGGGTTTTCCATCCTCTCGCCGGCATTCATGTGTCCGATCACGGGAGCGTCCAAGCTAGGCTCAAGGCGGATGTTGACGCGGTTGCCTTCAACAACATTGTCGAGAACAAAACTTCGGAAAATATAGGCTTTTGTATCAGCGGGAGCTTGAACAGCCCAGAAATCCCCTTTTTCGCCGATGACGGTCACGAATTCGTTTTTATTGAGCTCTTTGATGATGCGGCTATCGAGATCGGGGCGCAAACGCATGCGCACTTTTCGCCCTTTGATTTTTCCAGTAAAGGATTGACATTCACTTCGGGTGGTGTTTCCACAACTTTTTTGGGGGCCGCTTTAGGTTCCTCTAGGATCGAGTTTGAGTGATTACAGGGGCAGTTTCCTCGATGGGCAATTGCACGACTTCCCCTTAGGAAAATCCGGACAATGCTTCGCCTAGTTCTAGGGGCGCATCTGCAATTAGGGCGATTCCGGAATAGGCGCAAAGAGACGCGCAAAGAGAACGTAAAGAGCTTTGACATGAGGTAACTCCTCCTGAGAGTCAATCTAAATTGTCATTCTAGGAGGTGCCCTTATTTTTTCTACCACTATTTTTTAAAAACAGAAAAAAGAATTAAGTATTTAAGACAGCCCGGATGTGCTCGCAGTCTGTCTGCCCGCAAGTACATCCGACGGTTCGCCGAGAAACACATTATAATGTTCTTTACTATCAAGTGGATTGGAGACTGACGTAAAGTTTTTCGCCCGGTTTGGATAATGTCCCAGTTCTGAATTTCAGATCTTCGTCCTGACGATTTCTTCTCGGTTGTTTCTGTCCTTCTTGCAGTAAGCCATTAAGGCCCTCTTGCATGGCGCGCGCGATTTGGCAGCGCATGCAATTGCAATGGGGTTCGGGTTTGGGAATCGCGTTAGGGTCGTCGACCCCCAGATGTTTGGGAAAGCTGCGCGATTTTGTCAAGGATATCAGGAGGCAGGTCAGGACCGTCTGCTTGTTCTGGGTTGTGCTGGAACATGGTGCCGAATTTTCCATCCCGCAAGGCCGTGCTTCAAGGGAATTTCCATAGAAGATCATTTGCTCTTGCGAATGGGAAGTTACGGGGAGGCTTTGAGGGGCTTTGGGGGCCGCACTTTTTCCTCTTGTTCAAGAAAGCGGGTATGAGCGGCAAAGATCGCTTCCATCATTGTGCTTTCAAGGTCAGGGACTTCAATGCGCACCCCGCTGAGCAATGTCACCACTAATATAAGCATAGGCTGTTGAGTTTCAATGTGTAAGGATGCGATGTTTTTCCAAGATGTTGAGATATAAGGAGGGATGCTTAAGATTTTAGAGTTGATTTTCATGACCATTCTCCTCATGTAACAATATTGATCATTTGTCAATTTATTATAACTCAAGTCCCTTACTGATGTCAATTGATTTAGCAGTCGACGTTTTAAAGTGCTGAAATGTGTCATAAGTCATTGAAATTAGTAATATAAAAAAATAGTTGAGCCAAGCCGGTACGGTGTATATGCTCGGCATTTAGGGCTTAAGGTCATCCGTCCTCCGGCGGAAACCCGGCCCTTAAGGGCCGGGTATAACTCCTCCTTTGGAAAGGAGGAGATCCTTCTGGCTAAGGGTGGGCGTTCTTTGACGCCCGAGAAAACAAATAGCTCGGCTAACCCGGCCCCTGAAGGGGCAGGATTGCGATTCGAGCTTGCCGTTCAAAAAACGACATTTGGGAGGGGCTTCGAACCCCTCCCAAATCGCCATAATAATCCCAGACCTTAAGGCCTGGGTTCACACGCAAAGGAGGTTCCCGCTGGAAGAAACTTATCTTTTAAAAACTGAAAAACCTTTAAGGAGAGAGACAGTGGCGGCACGTAAAACTTTTGTCATCGATACCAACGTTCTTCTTCATGATCCTGATGCTATCGGCAAATTCCACGATAATGATGTCGATTATTCCTTTAAACGTCCTTGAAGAGCTCGATGGAATGAAGCGTTTTTCCGATGAGCTGGGAAAAATGCGCGCCATGTCATTCGGTATATCGATGCATTAAAAGCGAAAAAATCTGGAGATTTGCATAGCGGGGTCAAGATTGAAAATGGCATTGTTGTCCGAGTTCTAGTCGACACTAAGCTGGGTGAAAAAACGTCCTTCCCGCTTTCTCCAGATCGCAGCGCTAATAAAATTCTCCTCGTCGCCTATAAGCTTCGCGAAGCAGGAGACAACGTGGTCATCGTCTCGAAAGATTTTGTCGTCCGCGTGAAGGCAGAAGCGATTGGCTTGGAAGCAGAAGACTATGAAAACCTTAAAGCTTCTTATGAAAATCTCTATCAAGGCTATCGAAAATTAGATGTTCCCAAACGCGAGATCGATCAATTTTATAAAGATGGGTTTTTGCCCATCGAGCTGTTCCGATTTGCTTCCTAATGAATACTGTTTGCTTGCATCTCCGGAACAGTCCTCTGCCATATGCAAATATAACCCGAAGTCAAAACGCCTCGAACCTCTAATCAAGCTCGCACGCGACATTTGGGGGATCCAACCTTTGAATATCGAACAGAAATGCGCCCTCGACCTGCTTCTTCGCGATGATGTCAAATTGGTCACACTGATAGGACCTGCAGGAACGGGAAAGACTTTACTGGCATTGGCTGCGGGTTTACGCAAAGTTTTCGATGAAGGCACCTATACGCGAATTTTGGTCAGCCGCCCCATTGTTCCTCTCGGCAAAGATATCGGATATCTGCCGGGAACAAAAGAGGAAAAGCTGTTTCATTGGATGCAGCCGATCTATGACAATCTTGAATTCTTATGCCAATCGACAAGCGGGGAGACCAACGGCCTCGAAACGCAAAAGTGGATCATGGAGAGCAAAAAGATTGAAATGGAAGCCGTCACGTACATCCGCGGCCGCTCGCTTCCTAAAATGTACATGATCATCGATGAGGCGCAAAACTTAACACCCCATGAAGTGAAGACGATCATCTCCCGTGCGGGGCAGGGGACAAAAGTGGTATTGACCGGGGATGCTACTCAGATCGACAATCCTTATCTTGATAAAGATTCCAATGCGCTGACTTTTACCGTAGGAAAATTTAAAGAATATCCCATTTACGGGCATGTTTTCTTGGAGCGCACAGAGCGTTCGGAGTTGGCCGCCCTGGCTGCAGAAGTTCTTTAAATAGTCAGGATAGCGGCGCCTTGGATTTTGCTGTTTTTAAAGTCGTCCAAGGCTTGATTGGCTTGTTCTAGAGGATAGGAAACGATAGAAGTGTGCATCGGAAGCTTCGCGACCAGCGCGAAGAATTCTTTCGCATCCTCTCTTGTTAAATTGGCCACGGATTGCAGGACTTTCTCTCCCCAGAGTTCGCGATAGGCAAAAGAGGGGATGTCGCTCATATGGATGCCGCCGCAAATGCAGCGCCCTCCTTTTTTTAAGGCTTTCAGTGCGATAGGGACAAGTTCCCCGACGGGGGCAAAAATAATAGCTGCGTCGAGAAGGACCGGCGGCAGAGTTTTAGAATCGCCCGCCCAAACAGCGCCTAATTGTTTTGCGAATTCTTGTCCTTTCTTATCTCCTTCGCGGGTGAATGCGTACACTTCTTTGCCTTCGTGGACGGCCACTTGGATCACGATATGGGCGGCCACTCCAAAGCCGTAGAGCCCCAGTGTTTTTTTTGGCGCGGCTTTGCGATAGGCGCGGAATCCAATCAGCCCAGCGCAAATCAACGGAGCGATGTGCTGGTCATCCAGTCCCGAAGGAAGAGGGATGACGAAATCGGCTTTGCAGACAATGTATTCCGCAAACCCTCCATCCTTGAGATAACCGGTGAACAGCGCGCGTTCGCATAAATTTTCCTGGCCTTGACGGCAAAATTCACACTTGCCGCAACTTTCGCCCAGCCAAGGAACTCCTACCCGATCTCTCTTTTTAAAACCTGTGACGGCTTTTCCCATCTCCTCCACAACACCGACGACTTCATGCCCTAAAATCAGAGGAAGTTTTGGATTGGGCAAATCGCCCTCTTTAACATGCAAATCTGTGCGGCAAACACCGCAAACGTTGACTTTGATCAGAAGCTCATCGTCTTTGGGTTTTGGCTTAAGTATGTCTTCGAGGACAAGCGGTTTCTTCTGTTCTTTGAGAAGCATTGCACGCACAGGTGGATTCCTTATAGGTTGTTATTTTATATATAACGTTCTTTCCAAAAATGAAATATTAAAAAATCTTTCCGTCTAGTAACAATCCAACCATTCATTTATCTTTCAACAGCAATTCTATTTCCCAGTAAGGAATAGATTAAGTTAAGGATTTTATATGAAAAAAATTGCCCTATTCATTTTCGCAGTTACTTCTACTGCAATTTTTGCGGCGGCGCCGAATTGCAATCTCGCTGATGAAATTCCAGAAGTCAAACTTCCTATCAGTTCAAGTTTCCAAAAAATCGACAATGTTGCTCAATATAAGTTCTCAGATTGGAGCGGCGTTGTTGGGATAGCCAAAAACATTTCCCGTTCTGAAGCGATGAGAATTGCCGATGAAAACTCTGAAATCACATTCTTTTTCTATACAAAAGGATACCAGATGGTGCTGGAAACTCAACAAGGGGATTATCGAATCTTCCGTCATGGAGATACCGTCTTTTTCAAAGGAGATCCATGGTGGGGCTCTGCTGAAGGTTTAGCCGACGGCTACGTAAAAATTCGAAACTAATCACACAACCGGCTTGCTTCAGGCAAGCCGGTTAAAAAATCTTTACATCTAGTCGCAATCAATCTTTTCACATATCTTCAATGGCAAATCTGTTTTCAAGTGAAAATAGATTAAACTACGGAGTTTGTATGAGAAAAATTGCATTTGCTATTATTGGCCTCATTTCTTCTGCAGCATTTGCTGCTCAAGACCGTGCTACTGAAATTCCTGAAATCGAAATTCCAACAAGTTCCAATTTTCAAAAAATCGAAGATGTTGCTCAGTATGGGCTCGCCGATTGGACTGGAGCCATTGGGATTGCAAGGAATATCCCTCGATCTGAAGCGATTAGAATTGCCAGTGAAAATCCTGAAGTCACCTACTTTTTCTGGACAAAAGGATTCCAGATGGTGCTCGGTACGCCAGAAGGAGATTTTCGTGTCTTCCGTCATGGCGATGCCGTCTTTTTCAGCGGTCAGCCTTCTTGGGGTGCTGCGAACGGACAGGCTGATGGCTACGTTAAAATTCAAAACTGATTGAACAATTCGGCTTGCCATCTAAGGCAAGCCGGCTTTTTTCCCCTTGAGTTCCCAAGATTTTTAATTTCATGATTTACAAATCAGCAGTGGTGATCCATAATACTTTGCATTGTATCTGTGAAATCTCTTAACGCGAGTGCTATATGAAAACGATAACCCTTTTGACATCTCTTGTTTGTGGAGTCGCTCCTCTCTGTTCAGTGCCTATCTCTATGGATTGGAACGCCTATCAAACTGCTGTCGTCAATGAGAAACCCAATTTTGCAGGTTGGTGCCCCGATGATAAAGCCCAACATATCATGAATCTGATTCTCTCGAACAATTGTAAAATTTGTGTGGAAGTCGGCATTTTTGGAGGGAGTTCCTTTTTTCCGGCGGTGTCCGCATTGGCCTATAAAAACGAGGGCATTGCTTATGCCGTAGATCCTTGGACAAATATGGCTTGCTTGGAAGGAAATGAAGAAAGGGGCGAGGATTACGCTAAGTATTGGGGGAATGTCAACTTAGAAAAACTCATGCATACCTTTATCGACGGCATGCACAAAAATGGCTTGGACGCCTATTATTGTGTCATGCGGATGACCTCTGCGCAGGCCTACCTTCACTTTGCGAATGAATCGATAGATTTTATCCACATTGATGGAAATCATTCGGAAAAATCGGCGATTTTCGATGTGGAGCATTGGCTCCCTAAAGTGAAAAAGGGAGGAATTATTTGTTTCGACGATGCTTGGTGGAAATCGACGCAGCCAGCGATTAAAATCATGTTGAAAGAATGCGACACAATGAAAGAATCTAGCCCGCATTGGCAGTATATTTTCTTGCGAAAAAGATAAATTTGCGGTAATGAGGAATTATTTCTACCTTACGGGATGCAATTTATGAAAATAGCCCTAGCTGCTCTCATTCTATTATCCAGTCCGCATTTTCTGACTTTCACTTCAAGAGATCAAACTTCTAACACACCCGAATATTTACAACATTACAATGCGGGTGTCGATGCTCAAAAAAACTGTGATTACGCCCAAGCCATCGAACACTACCAAGCTGCACTCAATAAAAAATCGGATTTTGCCGAAGCTTGGAATAACCTTGGGTTTTGTAATCGAATGATTGCAAAATCCTATTTGAAGAAAGCGGGGGATGCTTATACCAAAGCCGTAGGTTATAATCCCGACCTTCCGGAAGCCATCGAATACCAAGGAGAATATTTCATCATGGTAGGCAAGTTTAACAGCGCTTATCAAAACTACCAAAAACTCAAGCAAATGAACTCCCCTGAATCCGCAGAGCTGAAATCTTCTCTCGACCGAACGTTAACCGAGGCAAAATTGGTGCTTAAAGTGTATTCTCCATGAAAGCAGTTGTTCTAGAAGCGTTTGGAGACACTTCCTCGCTCCAATTAAAAGAGGTGGAAAAGCCGCACCCTAAGAACGGGGAGATCAGGATTCGCATTAAAGCCTCTGGGTTCAATCCTGTGGACTGCAAACTCCGCAAAGGGCTGTTCGGGGGATCGGTTCCACTGATTTTAGGGGCAGATTGCAGTGGTGTGGTCGATGCTATCGGAGAAAATGCTAAAGGATTTGCCATTGGCGATGAAGTCTATGCCATGCCTTTTGGCCAATGCTCTAATGGCAGCTATGCAGAATACCTTTGTTTGCCTTGCACCTTTGCTGCCAAAAAACCAAAAAAACTCACCTTCGAACAAGCGGCCGCAGTTCCACTTTCCACTTTGACAGCCTATCGAGCAATCATTGCCTCGTCTGCGATAAAAAAAGGGGCAACTGTCTTTATCGCTGGAGCGGGAGGCGGGGTAGGATCGATCGCAGTCGAGATGGTGAAATCTGCCGGAGCAAAGACCATTTTTTCTGTCGCAGGCAGCGAAGAGAGCGCACAATTTCTACTGAAGGAACTTGGCCTTAAGAAAGAGCACATTCTAATATATCGAGGACTCACGTCCGAACAAATGGAACAGAAGTTAAAAGAGATGAACGGGGGGCAGCTTTTCGATGCCGCTTTTGATTTTGTCGGCGGCGAGATGAAACGGCTTTGTTTGCTTTTAACCGGCCTATCCGGACATTTCGCGACCATTGTCAGGGAAAGCAAAGCGTTTGATTTCCCAGTATGGGAAAAGTCGCTCTGTTTTGATAAAAGCCTTTCCATTCACTTGGTTTTTGTCGGTGCCGAATCCGTGTTTGGTTCCGCAGAATCTTGGAAGATTTACTCCCAGCACCTCAATCACATTACCGAATTGTTAGAGCACGGCCATCTTCGCCCGCCCCCCGTTCGTGTCCTAGGGGAATTGACACGGGAAGCCGTGGTCGAAGCCCATCGCCTCCTCGAAGAAGGAAAAGTCAAAGGCAAGTTAGTGATGAAGGTTTCCTAATTATATTGATATTAAAAACCTTTTAGTTTATTTAAAAAATAAATCCCAAAAGAGGTTTAATTATGGGAACGTCTATTTTTTTAGCAAAACTAGTTGGTTTGTATTATTTGATTTTCGCCCTTCTATGCCTATTAAGAAAAAAACAGGTCACCGGTGTCGCCAAAGAACTGATCGCTTCCAAAAGCGCGCTTGCAGTTTCCGCTGAAATCAGCATGCTTTTCGGTCTAGTGATCGTCATCGATCATTCGATTTGGGAAATGAGCTGGAGAGGGTTGATCACGCTTCTTGGTTATCTCATGATTTTAAGAGGGATCATGCGCTTTGCCTTCCAAGCACAAGTGAAAAAATTCGGTTCCATGATGATGAGCAAGTGCTTTTGGCCAACCATTATTATTACGTTGATCATCGGCATCTATTTGACCTACTGCGGATTTACTTATACTAGCATGGGCCTATGAGACTATCTCACTATTCAAAATATTTGCTTTTTGTGTCTTTTTCGCCATATTTCGAAACCGCTTCTTGGTCTATGTATTCAAATATGTCCTGCGAAGCGGTTTCAAAATCTGACAAAAAATCCAACAAAAATCAAACGTTTGAATAGTGAGATAGTCTCATAATCGCAGATATTGTATAGAGGCCTCTAAAATAAATAAATGATTGAACTAGAAAAGAAGCCATTTCCAAATGGGAATGATTTTGATTTTCATCTTCCCGGTTTCCTGAGAAATTTCTTCTATTCCTTCTTCATCCATAGTAAGTATGATTCCATCACTAATCTGATACATTTTCATTGCTTCCAATAAACCCCTCATTTCTCGATGTTTTATTTCGGGATCCTTAAGGGTTTTCGACACTTGAATTGCGGATGATATTTTTAGTTCCTTTTTGATTAAAAAGTCGCATTCGTATTTTTGCTTGTGAAAATATATTTCCTCGTTTCGACGTTTAAGTTCATTAAATACAATATTTTCTAAAATTCTCCCATGATCTTCAGAGAAACGGAATGAAATGGTGCCCGCAAGACCTGTGTCTATAATGTAGATTTTTTTTTCATTGCTGATTTGATTTTTGAGAGAATAATCAAACTTATAGAGCTCGCTAAAAAGGAAAATTTCATAGAAATATGAGCAATAGTCCATAATCGTTTTAGGATGCATGCCAAGCGCGCTTGCGCAACCTCTATAGCTGAATAACTTAGCGCTGTTCGTAGCGAGATATATGCCTAATTCTTTGATTTTTGTTAAATTTACATCGTGGCGTGAAGCAATGTCTTTATAAATAAAGTCATCAAAATAATTGATCAGCAATTCTCTTTGTAGAACGGGTCTCAGAACAACAGCAGGGAATGCCCCAATTTCCATGTATTGAAGAAAATGGGTTTTGATCTGAATCTCTTTTTGAGAAGAAAAAGGATGTTCAGTTTCGATCAATTTAAATTGTAGGTATTCTTCAAAAGATAGAGGATGAACATTAATTGTGATATTTCGGCCAGTTAGGAGGGACGCAAATTCCTTTTTGATGAAGGATGAGTTAGACCCGCTAATCCAGATTTGGGGAATTTCTTTGCGGTCGTATTCCTTTCTGATAAAAGAAGCCCATTCGCGGCAATTTTGTATTTCATCGATGAAGAGGTTTTGAATAGAAGCTGTTTCGCGAAATGCAGAAATAATTTCATTTAAAGTATATTTCTTCAAAATTTCATCTTCGAAGTTGATATAGAGGACATGGTCTTGAGCTAACAACTTTTCGATGAGTTGGTACAGTAAAGTGCTTTTCCCAACTCTTCTCGCGCCTTCTAAAACCTTGATTTCAGGAATGAGGAGATATTGCTCTAAATGGTACTTGCGAGGAAAGCCGGCAAGTTCTTTGGGAAATTTTTTTTCATGCCAAGGATTCCAATCGAAAAGCGCTTTGAGGATCTCTTCATTCATTGTTTCCCCCTGATATATTGCAGTATATCACTTTTTGAATTTTTGATATAGTCCAATATATCAAAATTTCAAGTCGCACATTTTCAATCACTTAAGTATTAATTCCAAAAACAATAGCTTTGGCCTTGACCCTAACGTAACGTCATTGCCCATTTTTGCTAAAAATCTAGGCTAATAATTGCAGACAACCAGTTTCTGGTTGTCTGTTTTTTAATGATCTGCACGGGCGAGGAGGGCAAAAAAATGAAAGTATCTATCGAGGTCTTCGAGGGTTGTATTAAATTCATCGCTTTCTAACACGGCAGCAGCAAAAAGTTCACGAACGAGTAAGATCTCTCTCAAACGCCCTTTCCATCGAGGATCTTCAATTGTAAGATAAAAGAGATCGAAAGCTCGAGAGGCAGCTCCCCAATAGCGAGATGGATTGTCTTTTGCTCGCAAGGTTCGACCCACTTCACTCCCAATATTAGCCATTTGTTCAATAAGGGAGAACTTTTCCCAGCTTGTTCTTGCCGCTTCTAAGTGACGAGACTGCATTGGTCATGCCTCTTTTATTTCCAAATCCGCGAGTTCTGCTTTTTCGACTTGTTTGTCAATGACTTTAACGGGCATGGTTCACTCCTTGAGAAACTCAAAAATACCATCGAGCCTTTCATAATGCAAGTTATGTGATATTTTTTAGAGGGTTTCTACTCAATTTCCCCACTATCCGTGGGGAAATTAGGCTTTGCCATTATTTCCACAAGGAAAATTTTCTTGTGAGCTCGGAGACCTCGTCCCAGTCGCCAAAGAGAACGATTCCGTAATAGATCAGATCCGCTTCTTTCGTCTGCTTTGTCCTTTCCAACTGTTCCGTATAAGTGCCTATGGTCATCGTATTGGTAAAATCGATGCATTTAATCCCTTTCTGGCGCGCTGTTTGTCTAACGCTCCGGATCTTATTTGAATTTGCTTTGAGGATCATGAAAGGCATTTCCGAGATGTTGGGATGGCTTTCTCCATCTGCATCGATGTAGTTAGTGAGGAGCAACAGCTCTATTCCAATTTCCGCACCAAATCCAATGGACATATGGGCTAAAGCATTCATAATCACGCCAGGTTCGATCTTTTCATTCATCACTGCGACTAATTTATTTTTAAACATCTTCTGCTCCTTATTAAACTTTAAAACGGGAAAAACTGTTTTTCCAATTACATTCCACAGCGCTCATGGCTTGAGGAAGGTTTTTTTTGCGCAAGGCCTCTATTATTTTCCTATGTTCATCATAGGACAGCGCAGCATCTTGGATTTTATCAAAATAATAAAGATCCAAACGCTTCAGCTTATATTTGATTTCCGAGATGATTTGCTCGAGTTCTTGGTTCTGAGCGAGTTTGATGTAAACAGAATGGAAATCGATGTCTGCTTGAAGGGCGGCCATCCGATCGCGCGCTTTCAATTTTTTCAAAAAACGCTCATTTGCTTCTGCCATGACTTGAAGATGCTTTTCAGTGATCGATCCAAAAGCTTGGCTCAAAGCTAATTCTTCCAAAGCCCATACGATGGAGTAAAGGTGAGAAGCATTGTGAAAATCAATGGGTGTGACATGCGTTGAACGATTGGGCTTAGTTTGAACTAGACCCTCATCTTCAAGCCGTAACAAAGCTTCTCGAACCGGAGTCCGGCTTACTCCCAATCCTTCAGCCAAATCTTTATCACGCAATTTCATCCCTGGCGGGAATGTCCCTTCCAGGATCCAATCGCGAAGCTTGAGGTAGGCTTCATGGCGGACAAAAGTCCTTTCGATTTTTACTTTCATAGACGAGTTCCTTAGTGTGATATGTAATATATCACATAGCAAATATTTATAGCCAGAAAATTTTTCTTCGTTGCAGGCTATTGAGGATTAATGTATTATGAAGGAGTTAAGTCAAATTGGATCAATCACTATGCAAAAACACTCCACCACATTGCCGGAAATGACCCTTGTTGGGATTTCTGTGCGCACAAGCAACCAACAAGAATTCGATAAGATGAAAGGAAAAATATTTCCATGCGTACAGCGCTATTTTCATGGCGCCCTTTTCAATAAAATCCCTCATCGGAAACGGCCTGGAACGACAATTTGCGCCTATACAGACTATGAATCCGATTACACTGGAGACTATACCTATTTTATTGGGGAAGAAGTGTCATCGCTAGATCATCCTCTCCCAGAAGGGTTTCAGACGCTTGTGATCCCAAGACAGCAATATGCGAAGTTCACGACGAATTCAGGGCCGATGCCCGATGTGTGCGTGAACGCATGGCAGGGGATTTGGAAAATGTCGCCGAAAGAATTAGGCGGGAAACGCCGCTATGCGACCGATTTCGAGGTTTATGATGAACGGGCATCAGACCATCACAATATTGTTTTGGACATCTACATAGGGATTCATGACTGATTCGCGCTCACGAACTTTAAACGCGGTGCAGTCTTTCGAGATTTTGAAAAAGCGGAATAGCTTGATTCTTAATGATTTAAAGTTTAAAAGTCGTAGGCGAAATTGAGTTCTGCGCCCCAGAAATTATAATCATTGCCGGGCAGGCCTAAAGGCACGCCGATCGACGTCTTCGCTGTGGTGCGCCCATCTTCCCAGTATTCATAAAATGGTTTGAAAATGAGAGCGTAATGCTGGCTTTTTGTTAGAAAGAATGTCCAGGGAAATTCAACTTGGATGTTGCTGAGCGAATTTTTCAAAATCCAGCGGGCGCCTTTTAGCGGGGCAATTTTAACGGTGGGATACACTTGCGGCATCCACGTAAAATTGAGTCCTAGCGACCACCAGTGTGTAATAAAATAATCCGATAAGAAACCAACGGGGATATAAATCTCATTATAGTAAAAGTTGATGTCGGATTCATCATGCTGCTTCAGTTTGTGGCTCAAGTAGCGATAGCCGAGTCCAGAAAACAGGGTCAAGAACCAGCGTTTGCTATTCAAAGCTGCAGTATAGCCTAAACGCTCTTGAGCATCGACATAAACGAGATCGCGTTTTTGGTCATCTCCTTTGGTTTCTCCTTCTTTCCAAGTCAATTGCGCAGCACCGTAGAAATGATTCCAAGGTCGGTATTCGTAGCTGCCTTGCAATCCTCCCAAGTTCCCATGGAAACGCGGCTGATCGTGAATCTTGATGCTTGCATGGGTATAATTCACGCCGAATTGCACGCGTGATGCATGCTCGATGGGCGCAAGTAGTTGTTTCTCTTCAGATTGCTCTAGAAATGTTCCCATCCATAGAGCGCCAGCGGCAAGTAACATTGTTTAATCCAGTTTACGATAAAAAATATTCTTTGGTTTTTTTCTTTACAAGGCAAGATGAAATATTTAAATTCGATGGAAAATGGACGGTCGATGAGATTTTTTCTTGTTCTAACCTGTTGCTTTTTCAGTCTGAAGAGCACTGCAAGCCAGCAGACATTTTCGCTTGATCGATTGACCGAATTTTATGACGATTTTGTCTGCGAAGAAAAACAGGTGCTCGCTACTGCTGATTTGACCGGTGGATGCGTTGCTTTCTGGGTTTCCACAGAGGGAAATGATGCTTGGCCTGGAACGAAAGAAAATCCCTTTTTGACTTTGCAAAGAGCGCGCGATGCTGTGCGTGCTTTGCCCTCCAATGCGTTTAAAGATCAAGATGTTTATGTTTTTATCGAAGAGGGGACGTATCGGCTTCAAGAACCACTTGTCTTAAGCGGCATTGATTCGGGACGAAATGGCCACGATGTCGTTTATTCTGCAGCTCCGGCGAAAGACCCCGTTATTTCAGGGGCCATCCAGGTCACAAATTGGACCCTTCACGATGCGATGCTCGGGATCTATCGAGCAGACGTTGGTTCATACACATCAAGGCAGCTATATGTGAATGGCAACCGTGCGGTGCGCGCACAAACGAGCCTGTATCCTGCTGGGTTTTTACCGAACTTTGTAGGCGGAGGGATTGATTATATCACTACAAATTTAAACCCGCCTGCATGGGAAGATCCTACAACATGGGGAAATGCGCAAAACATTGAAGCTGTGATCATCACCCAATGGAGAATGATGAGAGTTCCCTTAAGTGAGATCATTCCCATTACATCTACGGCTGGATTGATCACTATGCAGCTGCCTGCTTGGGATAATGCCAACGTCTACTTGGACAAATTGACAGGCCAGCCTGGAATGTGGAGCTTTTGGCAAGTGACTTGGTTTGAAAATGCGTATCAATTTTTGACAGAACCGGGGCAATGGTATTTAGACAATTCAGATGGGCATCTATTTTATATTCCTCTTCCAGGCGAAGATATCACTACCGCAGATGTCGAACTGCCCATTCTTGAAGCTCTTATCGTCGGCCAAGGAACTCAAGATCAACCCATTCATAATATCCGATTCGAGGGGTTAACTTTTTCCTACGCATCTTGGCTCGGGGCTAGCGGAAGCAATGGGTATGTGTCAGATCAAAGCGGCCAAATACTCATTGGTTCTGGCCACCCGACAAATATTATTGGGCATGATCAAAATGTCGTGCCTACTCCTGGAAACCTCCCATTTACTTTTGCATCTAATATCGTGTTCAAGGGCAACATTTTTCAACATCTTGGCGCTGTAGGCCTGCAATTTGGTTTAGGGAGTAAAAACAATACGATTTTTGGCAATTTGTTTACCGATATCTCATCTTCGGCCATCGAATTAGGAGGGGCCACTCTAAACGATTCTCACCCAAACAGCCCCGCCTTAATTCTTAAAAATAATCTCATCTCCAACAATCTTATTAGAAGCGTGGCAAGAGAGTATGTTGACGCTGCCGGCATTTTTGTCGGATTTACACAAAATACTGAAATCAGCCACAACACCATTGTCGATGTTCCTTGGGCGGGCATCGCCATGGGCTGGGGCTGGGGTTTGTTGGATGTAGGTAGTTTTCCGGGCCTTCCCAATGCCTTTAGTGGAGAATGGGGAACCTTTGATACGCCGACGCCAAATTCCGGATGCCGAATTCTGGGCAACAGGATTCACAGTTTTCTTAATATCTTGTGGGATGGCGGAGCGATTTATACGACAGGACAGCAAGGACCTTCATTGTCTGAAGGGTTGTTAATTGAAGGAAATGTAGCGTCTGGAAAACGGTTAAATGGCGGCGGAAATACTTATTATACGGATGGAGGAAGCCGTTATATCAATGTGATCTCCAATGCGTCGTACGATAATCCCATTGGGATTACTTTTTTTGGCCCTATGCCGAATCCTCTCGATCCCTTCTTCCTCTTCTATCCCCCTTATTACCTCCTAAATAACGAGCCTTATGGCAGCGATAGCGGGGGTTGCGTCACTTATGGCGATATTTATTATACAGGCAATTATTGGTTGGAAACGCCTATCCCTGCCAATATCGATACTTACAATGCTTTCTATCATGCATTGCTGGGTTTTTTTCCTTACAATCCGATGGGGTTTTTTAACATTTGCCCTTATATGAATCAAGGCGTCTCCTATCCCGTCAATTTAACTTACGGCACCAATTACCAGATTTCTTCCGAAGCAGACATCCCCAATAGTATTTTATTAAATGCCGGCGTATTCGAAAGGCCCTCTACGATTCCTGCGAATCTTTGGGTACTGCCGCCACCTTGAGAGAATGATTTTATGAAAAAAATATTCACAGTTTGTGCAATCATCTTGAGCTCTTCGCTCTTTGCCGAGCATTCCCGCTCATTGATCAATTCTTATAACCCCGCTGTTAAAGAGGGGATAAATGTTTGGATCGATGTGGATATTTTGTATTGGAAACCTTGGGAAAGAGCGCTTGTTGCTACGAATAAAGAATCGGATATTTTTACGACCGATGATTTTACTGAGGCGCCGGTCGTTCACCCGCATTTTGAATGGAGTCTTGGGTACCGATTAAATAGCGGCTATCTCTTTTCCTCCTATCTCTGGGATGTCGAAGCGAGTTGGACACACTTTACTTCTCATGTTTCTCAACATCGATCGGCAAAGAGCAGTGCGTTTCTTGGCATGTTTCCCATTTGGTCGCTCGCAGATGATGTGATCGCAGGGGACTATGTTTTCGAGTCCAATCTGAGATGGAAATTTTGTATCAATATTCTCGACCTGCAATTTGGGAGATACTGGAATGCACTCAGTTGGCTTGATCTCAAACCATTTTTCGGGCTGCGTTCTGCATGGATAAAACAAAATGGGAAGGTTTTCTACGAAGGAGGAATGTTTTTAATTGGAATCCTCGAACCGGGAATTTCTTTAAATGGGACCGATCATATTAAGATGAAAAACAACTATTGGGGAATGGGACCGTATGTGGGGATCGCTCCTCGCATCATTCTCGGAAAAGGCTTCAGTCTGATCGCCGATGCTGCCATAGCCGGCCTATATGGATTTTTTCGGGTGAAACAAAAAGAAATCTATCTCGATACGACCCGTTTTTCCGAACATCAGCATCTAGACCGTTTCCGTTGGATTGGAGATCTTGCTGCTGGAGTTGAATGGAAACGTCTTTTTCATCATGAACGCTATGGACTTACATTTAAAACAGAATGGGAATATCACATTTTTTTCCATCAATTTGAACTCAAAACCGATGATTTTGATCTTGTACCGGGTAATCGAGATCTTTCTGTGCAAGGCGTGACATTCTCAGCCCGATTTGATTTTTAAGAAGAGGAAAACATGAAAAAAATAATAACCAGTTTGTTAATGACCTTTTATCTGCAGTCAGCTTATGCACTTCCTGCCCAAGTAATCATTGTCCGCCATGGAGAGAAAGACACTATTACTCGAGAGCTTACTGGGGCCGGGATAGAGCGCGCTGAAGCTCTTTCTTCCTATTTCACAATTCCAAACGGCGGGCCGGGTTTTGTGGGTTCGGCAGGTCTAACTAATGTCACTCTTTTCAATTTTGGCATGCCTGTTGCACTCTATGCAGCAAGACCTGTGGAGGAGTCTGATGATTTTACAGTGCGCTGTATTCAGACCCTTGTGCCAACGGCATTAAAGCTAAGGCTGCCGATTCATTCTCCCTATGGTCCAGGTCAAGAGCAGCAGTTGGTCCAATCCATTTTTAATAGTAAGCATTACGATGGAAAAAATGTTCTGATCTGCTGGCACCACACCTTTATCGCTGCCCTAATACGTGCATTTGGATATACTCCTCCTGCCGGCATCGTGCCCACTTATCCCAATCGTTTCGATCTTGTTTGGGTTCTGACTTTTCCGGGGCCCGTTCCTCCCGTCGTCGTCAATCCAATTTTACAAGAGCTTCTCTTCGATGATCCCACAACCTTTCCATAAGAGTGTGTTAACGGATTTTTGTTATACCGAAAATGACTCAAAAGTTGGTTTTTGGCTGCGTTGGCTATGCAGCACATTTTTTGTCTTCACTCGCGCCTTGTGCTTGCACAATGGTCGCTCGCTCCAGACAAAAAATTTGCGCAGCCGCCTTGCCAAATTCCCAACTTTTGAGTCATTTTCGGTATAACGAAAAAAATAACGACATCTTGCATGTGGCGCGGGTCATGGATACCTCCTAAAGAGTTCAAAATAACGTTGCCCTCCCTTTTTTAAAGAATTATTTCAATGAATCATATATATACAAGTGAACTCAAAAGAGGAAATTATGCTGCTCGGCTTACTGCTAGCTTCGCAATTTTGGTTGATGTCTGATCGCACATCTTTTTGGAACGCAGATAAGATATCCGATCATACTGAGTTTATGGAGAAGGCAAACATTCAGAAAACGACCTTCGATAGCAAGGAAATGAAAGGTAAAAACGTTTTATTGCTTGTCCATGGTTATAACAATAAACCCGAAGAAGCTTTGTCTACTTACCGCCTGATCAATATCCATGTTTCGGCTTTTAAGAATAAGCACCATTCAAAATTCTATGATCTTATCATCGGATATCTTTGGCCAGGCGATGATAGCCCTTTGAAATATTATGACGCAGAGCGCCATGTTTCAAAGCTTGCAGCAACGGTGCGGTCCCATCTTGAGCTCTTTTCCGCCTCTTCCGCAAGAGTCGATGTCTTAGCCCATAGCATGGGAAATCGTCTTATGTTTGAAGCGTTGAATTTTCATTCTAATGCGGCCAAAAAAATCGTCCACAATTTCTATTCTTTTGCAGCTGCAGTCGATAATGAAAGCATTGAAATAAATGAAAAATACTATCCATCGACACAGAATTGTGAAAAGATATTCGTCTTTTATTCCAAGCACGATAATGTTTTGAAGTGGAGTTATAGCCTTGCCGAATGGGACAAAGCTCTGGGTTACGAAGGAGTTGAAAATTCTAAAAAGCTCCCTGCGAATGTTCAATTAATCGATTACACAAATTTCATCGGTCAACATAGCCAATACTTTTCATACCTTCCCGCCTATGATTTCATTAAAAACCAGTTCTTAGCTTCAAATACAGAAATACACAGCAAGATAAAGAGACAATAATGCCTCTTTGTTGTTGCATTTCCCTTTTTACTCAAGAATGAGCTTTTGCTTTAGATCGACGCTTGGATCTTGAATTTCTTACTTTCGTCATTTTTTTGAGACTGCGAGATGGAGCACGCGCTCCTCGTAATAGTCCCTCAGTACTTAAATCCTCATCGATGTCGGGCCAGAAAATGCCGTACCCCCCTCCGCAAATTTCCCAAGACGCTCTTTGTTTCTGAGTAGCTTTTAAAATCCTTGGATACCAACGTAGGGGTACGGAGATCGATCTGCCATCTTTTAAATCGACGACCAATGCATCTCTAGTAAAATGGACAGCTTCAACTCGTTCATCTGTTTTATGTGCCAAAGTATTCATCCCATCTATCCAATAAATGTTGTTGATGTTGACTTACAATTTTGTGTAGTTTATTCAGTTCATTTTTCGCAAACCCTAAATTATCTGCTAAAGCCACTTTTCGTAACCAAAATTTTGCAGAGTAATTATCTCTGTCAATATGAACATGTGGGGGTTCATTTGTCTCATGGCTATAGAAGTAAAAGCGATAAGGTCCAACTCGCAAAACTGTGGGCACAAAAACTCTAACAAATTTTTTAACGATCGTGTATGATAGCATATTTTCGGCCGGAAAACTAGTGAAAAGACTGGAACTTTTTATTGGAATAATTTTTTGGGACCGGTTAATTTGTCGAGATCCGTCGTCGGTGACTTGCTAAGGAGTAGAAATGCGATTTTTGATCGGTTGTGCGCTGATTTTTTGTATGATTGCTTCTAAACGAACAGAGGCGGATATCATGATCATTGGACACAGAGGCGCCTCCGGACATGTCCCAGAAAATACGTTGGCTTCTTTTGCCATGGCTTTAGAAATGGAAGCGGATGCTATCGAACTTGATGTGCATCTTACTAAATCCGGCGAGCTAGTTGTGATCCATGATCACTCCGTAGATCGAGTTTCCAATGGGAAGGGGATAGTCGCTGATATGACGCTTGTGGAACTTAAAAAGTATACGTTGGAACAAGGGGAGAAAATTCCCACTTTGGACGAAGTCTGCGATCTCATCGATAGAAGATGCGTTATTAATGTTGAACTAAAGGGGCCTTCTACGGCTGGACCTGTTGCAGAGCTGATCCGAAAGCGCGTCCAAGAAAATGGATGGAGTTATGAGCATTTCTTCGTCTCTTCTTTTAACCACCATGAGCTTTATGCCTTTCACCAACTTCTTCCTGAAGTTCAAACAGGCGCTCTTTTGGAAGGAGTTCCTTTGCGCTATGCAGAATTTGCTGAAGACGTAGGCGCAACTCATATTGTCTTATGCGGTTATTCAGTGACCCCGGCATTTATCGAAGATGCACACAATCGAGGGCTACAGGTTTTTGTTTACACAGTGAATGAGCTTAAAGATATGAAGCTTCTAAAAAAGATGGGAGTGGATGGGATCATCACCAACTATCCAGATAGAGGTCGATATTTACAAGAAATCGAATAAAGGCTGCTAGTATTAAAGAATTTACCAACAATCTCCAAGAAAAAAGCCATTTTGCTGAACCGGTTAAGAGACATTTAGCACTTTTTCCTGGGAAAGATTCAAAATTCTATATAATATTCTATCTTAGAAGTTGAATAAGCGTTGATGGTTTTCCACAGGAGGCAGGGATGAAAAAATCAAATTTTGAATGGGTAAACTTTATTTACATCGTTGGGTACCACCTAGCGCTTGTCATCGGGCTGCCCTTCTTTTTTATGAAACATAGCCCTTCCTGCGGGATATGGATTGCTTCGATGATCCTTTATTTTATCTCGGGAATGAGCGTAACCGCAGGTTACCATAGACTCTATTCCCATCTCGCTTACAAGGCGAACAAAGGCGTTGAAGCTGTCTTGTTATTTTTTGCGACGGTCGCCACTCAAGGGAGTGCTCTGAAATGGTCGTGCGATCACCGCAGACACCATGCCTTTGTCGATACCGATCAAGATCCCTATTCGATCAAGAAAGGATTTTGGTTCGCCCATGTCCTATGGCTTTTTCAGAAGACGGAACCGATTGATCCAAAAGTCGTGGCCGATCTCTATAGAAATCGTCTAGTGATGTTCCAACACAAATTTTATCTTCCGCTCATGATCATGACGAACCTTATAATGGTCCTTTTCATGGGCTATCTATTCAATGATTATGTGAGCGCATTTGTCATTGGCTGGGGTGTCCGCCTCTTCTTTTCCCACCATACGACATGGTTTGTTAATTCTCTGGCCCACACGTGGGGATCTAAGCCCTTTAGCCGGGAACATTCGGCTGTTAACAACTATGTTCTTTCTCTGATGACTTTTGGCGAGGGCTATCATAACTATCACCATACATTTGCCCATGATTACCGCAATGGCGCCCGCTGGTACCACTTTGATCCTACAAAATGGATGATCTGGATTCTGTATAAATTGCGTTTGGCTTACGGGCTCCGGCGAGTTAATGCGATTCAGATTAAAGAGCGGATTGTGATCGAACATAAGAGAGAGCTTCTGGACAGAATGCGCGAATTCTTATCGGAGAATAGTTCGTTAATCGAGGAAAAAATTGAAAAAATGACAAACGAGCTTCTCGCTTTATGCTCTCAGCTGAATCAGCGGATCAAAGAATATCAACAGTGTAAACAAGAAAAATTGGCGGATAAGACCCTTTTAAAGAAGCTCAGCCTCGAAATTAAGGTCATGAAGAAACATCTTAAATCCACCTGGAAAGATTGGAAAAGGGCATCTAAAAAGACGTCTTTATTTTTTGAGACGGCTTCTTCAACCTAACTTATGTATGACTTCATTGTAATTGGAGGAGGGGCTGCGGGTGTGTTTGCAGCTCTCAGCGCCAAGGCTGTCAATCCAGAGGCCAAAGTAGCTCTTCTTGAGAAAAGCGGCGTCCTTCTTGCTAAGGTGCGCATCTCGGGAGGCGGTAGATGCAATGTGACCCACCAGTGTTTTGATCCTGCTAAACTCGTTCAAAACTATCCTCGCGGCGGCCAAGAGCTAAGGGGTCCCTTCCATCAGTTTCAACCCAAAGATACCATTCAGTGGTTTGAGTCTCGCGGTGCTGCTTTAAAAGTTGAGTCAGACGGCAGAATCTTTCCTATCACTGATTCTTCAGAAACGATTATTAATACCCTTCTTAATGAAGCCAAAGCGCTCGATCTGGAGATCCTCATGAGGCAAAGAATTGAGAAGATCGAGAAAACCGATCAAGGGTTCCAAGTAGGCGATTATACCACCAAGAAACTTCTTCTTGCTACTGGCAGCTCTACTCACGGACACACATGGGCGGCACAACTTGGCCACACCATCGAGAAACCAGTCCCTTCTCTCTTCACATTTAATATCCCTACCTCGCCCTTGAAAGAGCTCAGCGGCATTTCTCACAGTCCTGTTGAATTATCCATTGTCGGCACTCACCTCACTCAAAGAGGGCCTCTTCTCATCACTCACTTTGGCTTTAGCGGTCCTGCAGCCCTCAAGCTCTCCGCTTGGGGAGCTAGAACCCTTTATGAGCATGAATATAAAGTGGCGCTCTCAGTCAATTGGCTGCCCGATAAAACCATTTCTGAAATCTTCGAGACCTTACTTCAACTCAAGAAAACTGCGCCAAACAAAACTCTTCTCGCCGAAAATCCATTCAAATTCTCCAAGAATCTCTGGAAAACTCTCCTCAATGATGAAAGACGCCTTAACGACATCCCGCAAAAAGAGTTGCAAAGTTTGACACAAAAGCTACATGCGGATATCTATCAAGCTGACGGAAAAACTACACATAAAGAAGAATTTGTGACTTGCGGCGGAGTGAATTTGAAAGAAGTACAATTTAAAACGATGGAAAGCAAAATTTGCCCCGGACTCTATTTCGCAGGCGAAATATTAGACATTGATGGAGTCACGGGAGGCTTTAATTTTCAGGCGGCGTGGACAACCGGATTCATTGCAGGCTCTTCGGCAATACAGTGAACCCGGCCCTTAAGGGCCGGGTATTTCAAAAAACGACATTTGGGAGGGGTTCGAAGCCCCTCCCAAATCGCCATAATAATCCCCGGCCTTAAGGCCTGGGTTCACGACACACTCTTAAATCTAGAAGCGATAGCCAATTGTGCTGCGGAACCCTATATAATTTGCAGATGCTTTGCTACCGTGTAAGTAGATATTGAAAGGCTCAATCCGTGCATCCCAATGTCTTTTGTGCCCAAAACGGAATGTGATCGGCAGGCTTGTATCGATGCCGACAACGGGGCTTCCCCAATCGAAATGTTTCTTAGAAACAGGTCCGCCGAGAATTCCTTTGGCGTTGAGACCTAAATTAAACACATCGGTAAATTCATGATCATAGAGAAACCCAAGAGTTCCATAAGCAATGCCGGGTTTTACGTGACCTTTAAAAAATCCTCCTCCCACAACTGGAGTAAAATGATCCCTTCCATTCCAAAAGTAATTGTACCCCATGCGAAACTCTCCCTCTCCGATAAGCTTATCATCGCGGTTGATTGCAGCGGCAGCCCAACCCTCAATACCTACATAGAGCGCATTTGTTTTAATCCGTTCATAAGCAAGATGGCTGATGCTGAATACAGCCATTCTATTATGGTATTCGATGAATGGGGTTGTTTTTTCTGTTTCAGGTGCAGAATCTGCCTGTAGTGCAACAGTTGCACTGACAAGAGTTGAAAGAGCTAATGTAAAACGAAGGTAGCGCATAATTTTCTCCAAAAAAGTTTAAAAAATGGGTTCATCTAGGAAAAGAATGCATCAGGATGCCATATTTTAGATTTTTCTTAAAGACAAAGATTCGATGCGTTGAGGATTTTCCATCTCATTTCGTGAGAAGGGCAAGATACTTTTTAGAGAGCTTGTATTTACGGCCTTTATTTGAAGGATCGGCAATGACCAAAAAGCCATTTTTGACCCATTGCGCGCAGATGGCTGCGCTTGTGCGGGGTTTAAAGCCAAATAATTCACCAATTTGATGACTCGTGATAGATTCAAATTCTTGAAATAGCTGCAACGCTCTACGTTGGCGTGCATCGAGCATTTTGAGTAAATTGCTTTGATCGGGAGAATTTTGAACAGCGGCCATATGTTTGAGAACATTTTCAAAGGACACCATCATCCCTTCGATGAAATATTCAATCCACTTTGTGATATCAGCTTTTTCCCTGCCGAGATAATAATTGTGCGAATCGCCGATGCTGAGCGCCTCATAATAAGCTCCTAAATTGCGGGCATAATATCCTTCGAGAGAATAAAGACCTTTGAGATCATAACCTCCAAGATGGAGGATAAATGTAGTGAGCAATCGGGCGCATCTTCCATTGCCGTCGTAATAGGGATGGATCGTTGCTAATTGATAGTGGGCAATAGAAGCGACAACGGGACATGGCAATTGATTGTTTTTATTAATCCAAACAGTCAATGCTGCCATGAGTTTCTCAACATCCTTTGCTTCAGGGGGCATATAGATGATTGCCTTTGTTCTGGCATCGCGTATGACATTTTGTCCATCGCGATATTTCGTGGGTCTTACAGAAATTTTGCCCCCAGCCATAACCAGCGCGTGTAGAGTTTGGATGGTTTTTTCGGTGATTTTCTCTTTCGCAGCCGCCCATTTTTCAACGCGATCGAGTGCAGCATAATACCCTTTAATCTCCAACTCATCGCGCTCACGTCCCGGAAAATGGCCCCCATGTTTGAGGACCTCCTCGATTTGATCTGGACCCAGCCTATTCCCTTCGATCATCGTTGAGTAATGGGTGGTAAACAGCCGTGCAGTTTCTCTTAAGGAGCTGAGTACAAGGGGGGTCAAAGGGAGACCGGCAATCTTTTCCTTGATGGCCTCGATACGCATGAGGCAGTTGACGATTTTCGGGGTCAAGATATGGGAAGGATCAAATTTTATCTGCATAATATCGGCAGTTTATCTGCATTCTCTTTTCCTTAATTATGCTGATAAAGTGCAGATAAGTCAAGAGTAAAATAATGGATGACAGCCCTAGGCACTGACACAAAGTTGAATTGAATATGCTGTTTGCAGTAAGTTGACTTTTTGGGCTGATTTTCAATGCAGAATTGAGAGGCGGTTTCAAAATTCCAAATAGGAGGAAGAAATCATGATGAAGTTCATCTATACCGAAAATGATTCAAAAGTTGGGAATTTGGCAAGGCGGCTGCGCAAATTTTTTGTCTGGAGCGAGCGACCATTGTGCAAGCACAAGGCGCGAGTGAAGACAAAAAATGTGCTGCATAGCCAACGCAGCCAAAAACCAACTTTTGAGTCATTTTCGGTATATTCACTAGGGTTGCTGTTATTTTTTTGCTTTGCAAACCACTTCCATTTACACGCTGTAACTTTATCGCCGCCTGCATTATCTTCATCCCCATCCACTGTCAAAGTCGAAGTTGAAGCTGACGAAGAGATACATCATCGTCCAGGCACACCACTTACAACGACTGCTCTGAATTTAGGACCACTTTCTGATTTGGCCGGCACCTGGGTCGGGAACGGTTTCGTGTTAATTTCGTTGCCGGATTTTTCTTCTGTACCACCCAGCACGGGACCCGCGCCTTTTCGACTGAAGCTCAATAGAACGATTGAGATCCTCGAGCTTAACCCGATTGGCGCTGCAGTTCCAAACCGCGGTGTTATTTCAGCTATTGGCAGCACAACAGGGCAACCCGATATCCCACTCTTTGGGTTGACCTATCTGCAACGCATCAGCGATTTCATAACAAAGGAACCGCTTCATATTGAACCAGGGATCTGGATTCATATCCCGCCAACAACTGTGTTTCCCGATGAGTCCAATGAAAAAGTAGTTCGTATGGCCAACATCCCGCATGGCGATTCGTTCCTTGCGCAAAGCATAGACATTCTTAATTTCGGTTCAGGCCCACAATTTGATGTCCTAAGCACTACCCCAATTAGTATCGATGGCGCACCTTTTCCTCCTGGTTTTTTAGATCCGTTCATCAATCCTCCGCTCCCGCCAGGAATTAAGCTGTCCTATGTGGCGAATCCAAACCAGCTTCTTAAGGATGATATTGCCGGCCAAAAGATCATCGATACCATAGCGCTGGTGATCTCGACAAATATTCACAATGCTGTTCCACCCGTAGGCGGCGTTCTAAATATCCCATTTGTCACGTTGAATGCGAATGCAACGCAACTCGATGCGATCTTCTTTATCGAGACCGTGGAACAACCTGATGGGACGACCTTCCTGCAGCTGCAATATACACAAAGAGTGGTGCTTGATTTTCTAGGATTCTTGTGGCCGCATATTCAGGTAGCAACTCTGATCAAGCAGTAGCAAAGTAGACAGTTCTTAAGGGAGCAAAGAGATCGTTCCAACTACCCCATTTGTATCCTCATCAGGACCTGAACTAAAATAAAGGGTGCCCTCAGAGTTAAACACTAATGACCAGAGTCCGGGGATTTGGATAGGGTTTCCTTTAGAATCCTTGAGACCGCCAAGAAAATTTCCTGTATCCAAATCATAGGCATGAATAAAACCATCGCCTTGGTTACCTACAAGTAAAGCACCGCTAAACTCGCCAAATGTATTAGGTGCAAGCGCTAGTCCCCAAGGTGAATTCAATTTTCCATGCGAGATCAGACGAGTGATGAGGGCGCCGGATGGAGCAAAGACATTCACAAAGCCGTTACCAAGGCCAGCTTCGTCATCCTTGTTATCAGGAGGCTGTTGTTTAGCGTAGGTAACAAAAAGAAGTCCATCTATATGTTTAATGTTGAAAGGGGCAAAACCAGCAGGAATGGTCTCATCTTTGAAACAAAAGAGAAAATTGAACCCCTCATCAAAGACATCCGTTTTAGCGTTATGGAAGTCGTTCGCAAATAGCAAAAATTTTCCACAAGTTTTTGCAATCTCAATGCTTTTATAGACCGTACCAAAAAAAGAGCGATCCGCTGCAACGACAAAATTTAGGGGATTGACATCGTTTTGAAACCCCAAAATTGTACCATCTTCGGTTGCCAATAAAAAACTGGCCGGCTGTTTGTTCCCTACGCTGCCAATCAAAAAGGTCTTGGTCGAGTTGAACATAGCTCCTGTAGGATTATTTGCAGCGTTGAGAATGAAATCGACAATAGTGCCATCTGAATGATAGAGAGTTGTTAAACCTGGAACATTGTCAGCTATCCAAAAATCGCCATTAGCAACGAAAAAAAGCCCCCAAGAATTTCTCAGATTGGGATCTATGTTAGGTGCCTGACCTGGGAGATTAGAGATCAAATGGGTCACCTTATAATGGGAACCCGTGTTCGGCTTATTTGGTGGAGAAGGCAAAGCCATTGCTGTCTGAGGAATGACGGCAAGAATAAAAGCAGTAACCAAACTTGCGATTGATTTTTTTTGAAAAGATAGCATCTTTTTTTCCCCCTTCTGTTTCTATAAAAAGGATACGATGCTAAGAAAAGATATTTTTTTCAATCCTTTTGGAAGATTTATTTGTAAAAAACGGCCGGACGTGTGATCACCCTGTTGGAAATGGAGAGATGCATTCAGCACTTTTTTTCAGAGAAAATTAAAGATAAAAGCGAAAGGTTACAAAAGCTCCCCATTGGTTGAGGTTTCTTTTGCCTAGATCCAGAGTATGTGAAGCGCCTATAGGTAAAAATCGGTAGTAAGGAGCAAATTCTAACCAGTAATTCTTTACATATCGATAGGCAACAGGAAGTTGTACTTCTGCGCCTGTTCTATTTTTAAGCGTCCAGGCAGCTCCAGATAAACCTTTGATTCTAAGGTATTGATTGAAAGTAGGCAGAGCAATCGACTTGCAAACCCAACATCCAATTTTGCCAGGTATAGTGAGTTTCTAACCCAGCAACAGCGTAGTAAATGTCATATTTCAGGTGGATAGGAGGAGATGGTAGAATAACGTGTATGATGATCAGAGAGAAAATCAAGTCCAATTCCTACATAGGGAGTGATCGTCCAATTCTCAAGAGCTGAAAAGCAATATCCCCCGACAAATTCTGTGTACCATTCATTAAATCTCGTTTTATTTAATGAACTCGATAAGGAGTCCGAGATTGTAATAAGAACGTGCTTGCCCAAAGAAGGCATTCGGAGCTGATAGGAGAGCTTTGCCCAGAAAACCGCCGGTACTTCCTGAATAGGTAGGAGGAGTTGAAAACGACATCCAGGTGTAGGTTCCTCCTATATCCAAAGACCATCCTTGTGGCTTTTCGATATTGCACTGAGGTGTTTCTTTGCTATTTGGACGTATCAGCAAAGACAGCGCTTGCTGAAAATAAAAACACCGATAAAAACCACTTCCAGTTGTTCATAATAATCCTGCTTGCTCCAATTTTGTTATTGTTTCGTCCAAGTTGTTGCTCATAAAGCGGTCTCAATCGATTAATGTCATAGAGCCCTAACAATGGGATGACGCTCACTGTGTTAGAAGTATAATTAGTCACATATGCAAATTGCCATTGGGATGATATAGCAATGTTTGCAGGAGAAAGCCCAACTTTTATTGTTGGGGAAATTACCTCATTGCGTATGAATGTCGATAATGTTAACAGTTCCTTGGCTAGCTGTTAAATCAGTAAAATTAGGGCCTTTATAAAGTGTGTTATAGATTAGAAACATATGCAAATGCACCATTGGGCGTAATGGCAATACCAGAAGGTTGTATTCCAACAGGGATCGTTGCAACAATGGAATTGCTGCTTAGTATTAACAACACTCACTGTGGTGCCTACGGGTGAAAAATTGTTGCTCCCAAAATTAGTGACATAAGCATATTTGCCATTGGGCGTTATTGCAATTGCAAATGGCCCGGAAAAACCTGTAATGGCATTGAGCCGTACAGAGTTGTCGCTTGTTCTTATGATACTTATTGTGCCAGTGCCTGGATTACCATCGACATAACTAATCAACATAGACATAGGCGCCATCTGGCGTTATCGCCAATGCGGCAGGAGCTTGTCCCACTGTAATTGCCGGTCCAACAATAGCATTAGTGTTTAGATCGACAACGCTCACGTTGTTCCGTTGCCGCTTCCAGCAATAGGGCCTCCATAATTATTGACATAGGCATGATTCCCATCAGGGGTTATGGCAAAACCAGAAGGACCGTCAAAACCGCCAATCGTTCCTGAAACTGTATTAGTGGCTATGTCTATGATGGTCACCGTTGTGCCATTGCTATTGGTCACATAAGCTTTTGTTCCAGCTGCATTAATCGTTACCGTATAGGGTTCGTTAAAACTGCTATCGCTAATGGTCTGTTCGAGGGTGTTATTCGTTAGATTTAATACACTGACAGTGTCATCCGCCAGGGATTGAATTGTTGTTGTTGTTCGCAACGTAGGCGAAGAGATTGTTAGGGGTGACTGCAATCCCAGCTGGACTCTGTCCTACACCAATAGTTGCTATCACCTTATTGGGCTCCTCATCTGCATATGAACATGCTGACCATAAAAATAACAAACCTAGCGCGTAGATCCTTGATTTTTTTAGCATCTTGAATCTTCCATTAAACTCTTTTTTAGAAGAAAATAATCGATATCGCGAATCGATGCAATCACTAAATGAACCCAGGCCTTAAGGCCTGGGATTATTATGGCGATTTGGGAGGGGTTTCGACCCCTCCCAAATGTCGTTTTTTGAAATACCCGGCCCTTAAGGGCGGGGTTTCCGCCGGAGGACGGATTAATTTATGCATATTATTAATTTTTAGTGACTTATGCATGCTATATGTAAGGAAAGACGATTTCTTAAGGAAGTCAATAACTCTAGGAAGTTTTCTGCCCTTCCGGGGCCGGTTAGCTGAGCTATCTGTTTTCTCGGGCGTCGAAGCGCGCCCGCCCTTAGAATGGAAGCGTTAATATTCGATTGTATTGTATCCTATTTGCATGAACCTGCTCCCTCAAGACAAAAATGGTTGTCCCTATCTTCAACTGGCTCCGATGGAAGGGGTGGGCGATCGCTGCTTTCGAGCAGCGATGGCGTCCATTGGAGGGTTTGATGAAGCTGTTAGGGATTTTCTTCGCGTTCCAACAAATGCTCACATCAAAAGTTTGGCCAAGGTCTATGTTCCAGATGAATTGGCTCCCATTCCCCTTGCGGCGCAAATCATGGGGTCTGATCCCGATTTGATGGCGGAGATGGCACAAGAGCTAGCCCAAAAGGGCGCCCCGCGGATCGATGTGAACTGTGGATGTCCTTCCAATACGGTAACAGGCCGCGGTGCTGGTTCTAGTCTGTTGAAAGATCCCAATATCTTGCATGAAGTGGCAGGGGCAGTAGTTCGGGCAGTGACTATTCCCGTGACGATAAAAATGAGATCTGGGTACGAAGATATCTCTCTATTTGAGGAAAATATCCTCGCTGCGCAAGAGAGCGGAGTGCGCTATATCACACTGCATCCCAGGACAAAGGTCGATGGTTATGGCCCGCCGGCCAGATGGGACTTGATTGCCAGGGCAAAATCTCTTCTCAGAATCCCTCTCATAGGCAATGGGGATATTCTTACTGTAAATGATGCTATGACTATGCTGCGCACAACAGGATGCGATGGATTGATGATTGGTAGAGGAAGCATCGTCAATCCGTTCATTTTTCACCAAATTCGGGCTTTCTATTCTCAGGTTCCCTATGAGTCAAAATGGGAAAACCTAATTAGATTTTTTGACGTCTTTATAGCAGAGACACCAGAGAATTTTTCCACAAAATTGCGCGTGAATAAATTGAAGCAACTGCTGGGATTCATCTTCAAAGGCAATAATCAACTCATGGAGAAGAGACAATTGGTCCTGAGCGCCTCGCATGAGGATCCTCAGGCTTTTCTTGAGTTCGCCTTGCCTTTACTGCGAGAGGGTTGGAGCTCTCAAGTCGGTGCCTAACACCATTATTTATTCCGGTGTTGATTCATCATTGGCTAATGAAAGCGTTACGAGAGTAAAGCCGTTTTTTGCATATCGATCGACCTGTTTCCATTTATCTGTCCTCCGGCGGAAACCCGGCCCTTAAGGGCCGGGTATTTCAAAAATTGACATTTGGGAGGGGTGCGAAGCCCCTCCCAAATCGCCATAATAATCTCCGGCCTTAAGGCCGGGGTTCACCAAAGAAGTCAGTTGGCATCGCATGTTCAACGATAGAGATTTGGCTGAATATAGAGGGGCTATACTCAGCCAAATCTCTGAAAGTTCTGAAGTGGGGTAAAAACGACAACTTTTAAACTTCTCTTAACAAAACTCAAATAAGACCATTCTATCGCTTGCGTAGAATCCCGCTTTTTCTAGCATCCGCTTTGAGGCAAGGTTCTCTATGTCGCATCCACAAGTTGGAATGAGAGATCTTTCATAGCAAATCTTTTTAAGATACAAGATGATCTCGCATCCAATACCCTTAGCTCTATGTGTGGGATCCACCCATCCTCCTATATTCCGATTGAGAGCTTGCAATGGGGTTGGAGTAAGTTTCCCATAGCCTAACTTTGTTTCCCGATCTAATAAAATATAGATAAGACCCTCGGCGAGATCAGTTGCTAATGTTTTTGGGCATTCTGGATCGCTTTCAATCCAGGGCATATCTCCTTGTGTAGCTAAACGAAAAACCAACCCTTTTATCTGAGGTTGAAGATCTGGATGCAGATCCAAAAATAAATATGCGATCGATTTTGCTGACTTGTTGAAATCCAGGCATAAGGAGAGTAGGCGTGGATTTCTCGTGCTAACAATAGCAGAAGAGATGAGTTTTTGTTGAATTAGCGAAGCCATCACTTGGCTGAATTCGTTGATGTGTGGACGGGTAATAAATAGTTCAGATAATTCCTTATTTTTAGTAATTATACAATATCCTATTGGGGTGTTGCTTAGTTTAACTAATAATGGGGTTGCACGGGAAACAATGCGATTGAACCAAAACACATCAATTGGTCCTTTTAGCATTTTGATGTGTTCTTGCTGCCATTTTTTAATGGTGTCTGTGAATCTTAACTCTGGATGGAAAGAGACTTGCATTGAAAATCCTCTATACCGAAAATGACTCAAAAGTTGGTTTTTGGCTGCGTTGGCTATGCAGCACATTTTTTGTCTTCACTCGCGCCTTGTGCTTGCACAATGGTCGCTCGCTCCAGACAAAAAATTTGCGCAGCCGCCTTGCCAAATTCCCAACTTTTGAATCATTTTCGGTATATTCTCGATTTAAACCTTTTCCCTTATTTTTTCATTATTTTAAATAGAAGAAACATGAGGAATTCGTACTTATAAGAAAGGCTCGGAAAAGTCAGAGCCTTTTATTGGAGGTGGAGAGACGCTATTGCAGAACTTTTGATCCCGAATGTTTTCAAAAATGATTCAGGAAGAGTTTTTGTTGTAGGTCGATGCTTTGTTCTCGAAGTCTAGCAGCGAGGTCATTTTATACCCTTCCTACGAAGGAGTCGCTTTATGCCAGAAAAGATGCGAGGGCCTAAGAGATTCAAAGAAAGTCCAGCGATGACGAGCAGGGAAGCCCCGATTTTCCATAGAGGGAGAGGCTCTCCCATGATCAATTTGGAATCGATCAATCCTAACACAGGGACTAATAGCGTGAAGGGAATGATCTGGGATAAAGGGTGATGATGGATTAGCCAGGCCCAGGCGGCAAAAGCAAATAAAGACGAACCGAGGACAATATACAGAATCGCTGCGGCGGACTGAAAGGATATATGCAAAAGGCCCTTTGTCATCGCATCGGGGCCTTCTAATAGCAGGGAGAGAACGAGAAGAGGAGGCCAAGCGGCAAGGCCGCCCCAAACGACCAGTGAGATCGTGTTTATTTTGCCAAATTTCTTGGAAATCGTGTTTCCAAATCCCCAAGCCACACTTCCCAAGAGGACTGCAGTCAATCCTGAGACTGTCAGATTTCCTCCTGTATTTGCTGCGATCCAACCGATTCCGCTAAAGGAAAGCAAAGCACCTAAAACTTGCCATATGTGCAGCTTCTCTTTAAAAAATAAAATCGCAAAGAGCAAAGAAAAAAACGCTTGGGCCTGAAAGAGGACAGAAGCAAGCCCGGCCGTCACTCCAAGGCGTATTCCGATGAAAAGAAGCGAGAAGGACAACGCGAAGAGGATGAGTCCGTAAGCGAGAACATAACGAAATGGAACCGCGGGACGTTTTACGAAGAAGACAGCCGGGATGCTCAAAAGAAAAAATCGGAGAACGTTCAAAAAAATAGGAGGCATGTCTTTTAGCGCCACTTCGATAGCGACGAAATTGAGCGCCCAGATAAAAACTACTAAAAATGCGAGGGAGAAATGGGTAAAACTCATTTTCAGCCTGAAAAAACTTACAGTATCACTAACAGTTGTTTTAGTCTCGCGTTTCCCTTAGGGTGTGAATTTTGGCGATTAGATTATACTGCCGTCGGCCTTAAACTTGGATTTTCTGCTCCCGCCTTGTTTAAAGGCATGCGATGGCATCAATCGCAACTTGGAAGCCTTTGTGGAATGTTCCACTTGGGATGACCCCGCGTGCAGGCTTATGGCCTTTGAAAAATTGCGTATAGACAACGTTGACTCGATCCCATAACTGGATATCCGAAAGATAAATTGTAATTTTTAGTACTTTCGTTAAGTCTGAACCAGCGGCTTGAAGAATAGCTTGGACATTGTTCAAAGCAGCTTTTGTCTGCTCTTCTATTGAACCCACCATGATAGGTTTATTCGGAATAATCCCTAACTGGGTTGCTACATAAACAGTTCCATTGTAGACGATTGCCTGAGAATAATGCCCCAGTGGTGCAGCAGCATTTTTGGTTTCAATGGATTGAATTTCTGACACCTAGATCTCCTAAAACTCGGGACTCATTATAGAAAAACTTGGATTATATACAAGAGTGGAGCCAGTGGATTCCCGGCCTTGTCGTTTTGGTGGTGGGGAGACACATTCAGAACTTTTTTTTGGAGGAGAGGTTAAATAGCTGCCGTTTTTTGATTGATATATCTCAAATACCAATTTAGTGCCAAAATCTACCGAATTGGTAGTATTTACTCGTAAATAACTGTCAATAAATGGGTTGTGAATATTGCTGATTTTTTGAAAATTGGTATTTACAGGAAAGCGACTAATTGCTACCATTTAATTAAAAATTGGTAATAGTTAGATGAAAATTCCTCGTCGCCCCCCAGATATTCGTGACAAGCAGTTGGTGTGTTTTTCTTCTCCGGAAAAATTCGATCTAATTCGGAATGAGGGAAATAAAACAGAAGATGAAGGGAAGTATCGCCACTGGGACATATTACGACATTTAACCCCGCCCAAAGGCTTGACTTTGGAAGAGTGGTGGTGTGGAATCAAGATGAGACGTCTTCTCGGATTTAAGTCGGTTCCCTTATGGGATAAGCAAAGAAAGGATATGTTTTTCTACAATCTTCCTGACAAGGTTCTTGAGCAGCTTCATCAGATTGATTTAGGGACAGGAGGAATGATAAAAATCCCCGAGGCTATTGTTAATCCACACACTCGAGATCAATATATTGTACGTTCTCTAATACAGGAAGCAATTACCTCAAGTCAAATCGAAGGCGCTGCTACGACGCGAAAGGTAGCTAAAGAAATGCTCAGATCAGGGCGCCCGCCAAGAGATAAGAGCGAAAGGATGATCCTAAACAACTTCCATACGATGCAAAAAATTAGCCTTTGGAAGGAACAACCCCTTTCTCCTGATTTAGTTTTTGAAATTCATAGAACAGTCACAGATCAGACCCTAGATAATCCCAATGCTGCAGGAAGATTGCGAGGAACAGATGAGCCAGTAACTGTTGAAGACGCAAGTACGGGTGAAATTTTGCATGATCCTCCACATGCAAATGAGCTTTCAGATAGGTTGGAAGCTATGTGTGAATTTGCAAATGGCAAAACTCCTCATCAATTTCTTCATCCAGTTGTCCGTGCTATGATCCTTCATTTTTGGCTAGCTTATGATCATCCCTTTGTGGATGGAAATGGAAGAACAGCACGAGCCTTATTTTATTGGCTTATGTTGCGAAATGGGTATTGGCTTTTTGAGTTTATTTCAATATCAGAAGTTATTCTGAAGGCTCCTGCTCAGTATGGAGAAGCCTTTCTTTATACCGAGACAGATCAAAATGATCTTACTTATTTTATTATTCATCAGGCTGATGTGATTAAGAAATCAATGCAAGCTTTGCACGATTACATTCATCGTAAAGCGCGTGAATTAGGTGAGATAGAGTCTCTTGTTAAACGGGATGGAAACTTTAACTACAGACAAGAAACTTTATTAGCTCACGCTTTGCGTCATCCTGGTACGGATTATACTATAGAAGCTCATAAAAATAGCCATCAAATTGCATATGATACAGCAAGGCACGATCTGCAAAATTTACATGAAAAAGGTCTGCTAAAGATGGCTAAAAAAGGAAAAGCGTATGTGTTCACGGCTCCATTAAATTTAGCTAGTCTTATTCAATCGAAAGGTAATTGATAAAAAGGCCGGGAGGCCTTCCCGGCCGAAATGGAGGTGGAGAGGCACATTCAAAAGCGATACAATCGAAATGGAGAAGTTTCGAGTTTCGGTGATACCGATTTGGAAATGGTTGTTATTTCAATAGAATGAGGGTTAACCAAGCAGAATGGGTGTCGTTGCGTAAATCTTTAAAAAAGAAATATACCGAAAATGACTCAAAAGTTGGTTTTTGGCTGCGTTGGCTATGCAGCACATTTTTTGTCTTCACTCGCGCCTTGTGCTTGCACAATGGTCGCTCGCTCCAGACAAAAAATTTGCGCAGCCGCCTTGCCAAATTCCCAACTTTTGAATCATTTTCGGTATAGAAAGGTTTACTAAACTCGACGAAACTGATCTCCTTTTCAAATTGTAAGAATCAATGCCTGGAATTTGGCGGCGGCTTTGTTTTGAATGGAATAGAATAAAGAAAGAGAATGGCTTTTAAAGCATGAAAAAAAATAAAAAACGGTGTTTCGGCTCGCTTCCAGGTAAAAAATTTTATGCAGAATATCACGACAAAGAATGGGGCATTCCTGTTCATGACGATAAGCTCTTGTTTGAGATGTTGATCCTCGAAGGAGCACAAGCTGGACTAAGTTGGGAAACTATCCTCAAAAGACGAGAAGGGTATCGGAAAGCATTCCATGACTTCGATCCTTCCAAAGTAGCTAACATGACTGACGACGAGTTAAACGCTCTTCTTGAAAATGAGGGTATCATTCGGAATCGGTTAAAAATCTATGCCGCGCGTCGAAATGCTCAGGTATTTTTACAAATCCAGAAAGAATTCGGATCATTTGATAAGTATGTTTGGAATTTTGTGCATGGTAAGCCAATCGTCACGCGGCGTAAAACGCTCAAAGACATTCCTGCCTCTACGCCCGAAAGCGATTCACTGTCAAAAGACCTCAAGAAACGTGGGATGACTTTCGTTGGCGCCACAATCATTTATGCCTTTATGCAGGCCGTTGGCCTTGTCGACGACCATCTTGTCGATTGTTGGTGCTCAGATTGTTGATATTAAAAGAATTAAATCTTTATTAAGTTGTAAAGCTTTTGTATCTAATCACCCACTGATTGTTGTATTTTAATAATATGATGTAATCAATGAACGTATAGCCTGCAGCAAAGACACGAGTTTTTACCATTGCAGCATCATGTGTAATATCTATAGAAAGAATCTCTTTATCGAATTTTTCATTTTTTTCTGCTGAAGTAGGTTTGGCTGTCACCCTAGCTACAAATTCTTTGAGAGTCCATTCGTGAATAGTCCCTTGAATACTCCCAGTAATACGGGCATCCGGATGAAATGCTTGTTTTAGTTCTGCAGCATTTCCATAATAGGTTCCTGTAAAATATAACGTAATGACATCGCGAATCAATGGCTCATCTTTGGATGTTGATCGCATACTACTCCTTTACACTTTTCTCTATAAATTCTTGAGTTGTGATTTTTTTACCAAAATGATGCACTACCTCGTTTAAGACATGATGTTGTTGTTCGGAGGTGAATGCTGAGCAGGCATCTTCAATTAAAATAGCTTTGTAGCCAAGATCGTGCGCAATACGCAGAGTCGATTCTACGCATACGTGAAGGGCATAACCCATTATGTATAGGGTTTCAATTTGGTTATTACGCAGATAGCTATCGAGATTAGATCCAGCAAAGGCGCTTCCCCCTGTCCGACCTCCAACCACAAATTCTTCTTCCTGAGGAGAAAAGGGAGGAGTAAATTCACAACCTGGTTGATCTCTTTGAAATGTCTTATGAGATTTAATGGCAGCCCGGAGACCAAAATCGGCTATGCCGAGTTCGCTATAAGTCTTTGAAAAGCAAAGTCCTGAATGAATAATATTTAAGCCGTTTTCTCGAGCTGCATGGATTGCTTTTTTTGCATTTTTTATTGAATCTAAAAACTGATTTTTATCTCTCATCAAATGGTATAATTTCCCTTTTTCATTTAGCCATTCTTCTTGAAATTCAATCAACAATAGGGATCTTTTCTTTAATTTAGCACGCATAATTTACTCCAACCTTCTGTGTAAATATATCGTTTCTTTTTTCAAGGAAATGCTGCTAAAAAGTAAAAAGGCCTGGAAAATTTCCCGGCCTTGTGTTTTGGAGGTGGAGAGACGCTATTGCAGAATTTTTGCCTCAATTTCACCCGTCCTCCGGCGGAAACCCGGCCCTTAAGGGCCGGGTATTTCAAAAATTGACATTTGGGAGGGGTGCGAAGCCCCTCCCAAATCGCCATAATAATCTCCGGCCTTAAGGCCGGGGTTCATGGGCCCTTGCCTCTTACGGAACGAGAGAAATTCTTCCTGCTAATCCATTCTGTTCACCATTAGGGCCTGCAGTAAAATAAAGGTCACCTTTAGAGTCAAACATCAACGACCAGAGCCCATCAATATGGAGGGGCTTTTCGTTCATATCATTGAGTGTGCCAAGAAATGATCCTGTGTTTAAATCATATGCATGAATAAAACCATCGCCAAAATTACCTACAAGCAACGCACCTCTTAAGTCACCAAATGTATCGGGTGCCACTGCTAAACCCCAAGGAGAATTCAAATTTCCTTTAGAGACCAGACGTTTAATATGGGTTCCGTCTACAGAGAAAACATCTATATAGCCATTCCCAAGTCCATGTTCATCATCATGATTTGCAGGGGCAGCTTGTTTAGCATAGGTTACATAAAGTAAATTATCAATAATGCGAATGTTGAAGGGAGCAAAACCAAAAGGAATATCACTGGCTCTTATAGAATTTATAAAGTTGAAATATCTGTCAAAAACATCAATTTTTGCATTATGGAAGTCAGTTGCAAAAAGAAGGCTCATACCGCGGCAATTTCTTCCAACTTCTAAACCTTTATATACTGTTCCAGAAGCAGAATTATCCACTGCAATCACGGCTTTTAGGGGATTCACAGCTTCGTTAAAACCCAAAATGGTGCCGGCCTCGGTAGCAAATAAAAAATTGGCAGGATGGTTTAGTCCGCCGCCAATAAAAAAATCATTAAAACGGTTGAGGACTGCTCCTGTAGGATAGCCTGTCGCGCTGATGACGAAATTTACAATGCCTCCATCACGCGTATAGAGTGTTGATAAATTAGAACCATTATCCGCAACCCAAAGATCACCATTAGGACCAAAAAAAAGCCCCCAAGGATTGACCAGATTGGGATCTGTATCAGGCGCCACAGCTGTAAGATTTGCTACTAAAGGAGTCACTTCATAATGTGAAGCCATTGCACAGCTGACTCCAAGAATAAAAGTAGCTATCAAACCTGTCGTTATTGAAGAGCTCTGAAAAAAATTCATATCCATCCTCCGTAGAAAATTAGTGTAGTCCTTCAATTTGAATTAAAGAAATTGGATTTTTTTTCAAGTAGGAAAAATTAAAATAGGGTCGGTCAGCAAGAATTTTGAGGGAAAAGTTTCATTGAGTTCTGCCTGTGAAAAAGGCCCAGGATTTCCTGGGCCCTTGTGTTTTGGAGGTGGAGAGACGCTATTGCAGAACTTTTTCTTTAGAAAAAGTTCAATTTTTTTGGTTTGTATCTTTAACGAGGAATCTATGAAGGAATCGATGAAAGATGGGTGCGATAATAATTGCGATTACGATGAGAAAAACAATGCCGCTAAAAAGGGCGTAGAAACCGGCAAATATTTTACCTTCATCGGTTTGCAAAGTCGATACTGGCCCCATGCCTGACAAGATCATCGAAGCGTTTATAAAGGCGTCTATCCTGTTCATTTTCTCGAAATAGCTATATCCAATCATCCCTAATCCCAGAGAGAAGGCGATAATTGCAAAGCCAATGAGAAGATTCCGAATAATTCGAGAAACAAAAACTCTGATTGGCGGCAGGGGATGATGTTTGTGTGCAAGCATAAGTTGACCTGTAATATTCTATGAATATTTATTTGATAGTAATTATTTTTGTTTTTTGTGGAATAAAAAAAGGCCGGGAGAATTTCCTGACCCTATCGTTTTGGAGGTGGGGAGAGGCATTCGCGATGTATACCGAAAATGACTCAAAAGTTGGTTTTTGGCTGCGTTGGCTATGCAGCACATTTAATGATTTCCTTCTTCTCGCAAAATTTACAAAATCGAGATAGAATAAGTAGATGACCCTACTTTTTAACTGCCAGTCCCTAAGAAAAGCGTTCAATACCCGCCTGCTTTTTCAGGATTTATCTCTCAGCATTTTTTCTGGGGATCGGATCGGATTGATCGGACCGAACGGTTCGGGAAAATCGACTCTTTTGAAAATCTTAGCTGGAGTCGAAAAAGCCGATGAAGGGGTTCTCTCTCCCAGGCGTAATCTGAGGATCGCCTACGTCCCCCAATCGTGCGAGTTTCCCGATGAGTCCCCTAAATCTATTCTCGTAAAGGCCCTTGAGAACGATCTGGAGACCCCCGATTACGAGAAGGAGAGGCTCGCTGAAACGTGGCTGAGTAAACTAGGGTACAAGGGAAACGAACCTTCAGCTAAGTTTCTTTCAGGAGGGTGGAAAAAACGGCTGAGCATCGCGCAAGAACTGATCTCCTCTCCTGAACTGCTCCTTCTTGATGAACCGACCAATCACCTCGATCTAGAGGGGATCCTCTGGCTCGAGGAATTTCTCTCCCGAGAAGCCCCCACGTATCTTTTGGTCAGCCACGATCGGTATTTTCTTCAGAACGCCACCAATCGAATCATCGAACTCAACCGTGCGTATCCGAAAGGGGTATTTGCCATTGAAGGGGACTACACTGAGTTCCTCTCCCTCAAGGAAGGCTTTTTGGCAGGACAACTCGAACAGGAGCGCTCGCTAGCTTCAAAAGCGCGCAGAGAAACGGAGTGGCTCCGCCAGTCCCCAAAGGCCCGCACATCCAAATCCAAATCACGTGTAGAGCAGGCTCATGAACTTCTACAAGACCTCTCTCAAGTCCAAGAAAGAAATCGGCAAAAACGGACAGATATCGATTTTTCTGCCACAGAGCGGGAAACGCGTAAACTCCTCGTAGCAAAAAACCTTTTCAAAAAAGTGGATAGCCGCACACTTTTCCGCCATCTAGATTTCACCCTTTCACCAGGGACACGAATCGGCCTGATGGGCCCGAACGGATCAGGGAAGACCACCCTGCTGCGCCTTCTCGCCGGCGAAATCTCGCCCGATCAAGGAACCATCAAAAAAGCGGATCCACTCCAAATCGTCTATTTCGACCAACATCGCACCCAGCTTCCGAGTGAAATCTCTTTACGGCAAGCGCTCTCGCCAAATGGGGACTTTGTCCTTTTCCGAGGACAGCAGGTCCATGTCAATGGTTGGTGTAAACGCTTTCTCTTTTCGCCCGATCTTCTCGATATGCCGATCAGCAAGCTTTCAGGGGGAGAACGCGCGCGGATATCGATCGCCCACCTCATGTTGCAGCCTGCCGATCTCTTGCTTCTCGACGAACCCACTAATGACCTCGACATCCCCACCTTGGAAACCTTGGAGGAAAGCCTCCTCGATTTTCCTGGGGCCGTTGTTCTGATCACACACGATCGATGCATGCTCGACCGGATTTGCAATACGGTCCTGGCCCTGGGGGATCCCGATCGGACAACTCTCTTTGCCGATTACTCCCAATGGGAAGCCTCCCTAAAAACGCCCCTTCCTCAAGAAAAATCCAAAGAAAAGAAAAAAGGGCTCCCTGCTCCAAAACCTAAACTC
The DNA here is from genome assembly GCA_963698815.1 of uncultured Verrucomicrobiae bacterium. Classification (GTDB taxonomy): domain Bacteria; phylum Chlamydiota; class Chlamydiia; order Chlamydiales; family Rhabdochlamydiaceae; genus CAJCIW01. The sequence goes on along the minus strand of CAVOSF010000004.1, from coordinate 247,708 downwards.
TCCTATGCAGAAAAAAAGGAGTATGAAGAGATCGAAGGAAAGATCCTAAAACTAGAAGAAGAAGTGCGAATGTTTAATCATCAATTGGGAGAGCTCGACGTTGCACAGAACTCCACGCGTCTCTCGGAAATTTGTACTGCCATCGCTCTGGCCGAAACCAAAATCGAACAGCTCTACCTCCGCTGGCAACAATTGGATCAGCTGTTAAAATAGCGAGAAATCGGTAGTCCTAAACATGCATGTTTAGGACTACCGAGAAATCTTAATATCTAGGGCGTTTTGTACATTCAGAATATCGCCATTTCCAACGAGAGGGATGTTAAGGATTGAGCTCTAGTGTGTCTGGTAAAGTTCTTTTCCATTGTCAAAGAAGAGGTAAGGGAGGCGGTCGTTTTTATTGCCGTTTCATCCGGATTGAGCCTTACGCAGCTGAATTTTTCGATGCAACTTTCGTATGGTATGTTACTAAAAACAAAAGGCTGATGGGCACTTAAACAAAGGTTGGATGCTCATCGCTTCCAACCAATTGGAGGTGGAGAGACGCTATTGCAGAACTTTCGTGTGGGGAAAATTGAAGATTTTTGCAAGAGCTTAGTGCAAATGCGATGAGCGCAGGCACACTCTAAAATCTCTCAAGTGTAAAACAAGATGCTTAAGGCGACGTGACATACGGCTCTCGAGTTAATTGTTGAGCGTGCAGATCCAAATTTGCCCAACATGGGTCTTAAAGGAGGAAATCATCGTCCCCTCCTTATGTTATTAGCGGTTGTACTCCTTAAGATCCCTTCACAAAATACCACATGGTGTCGTTCACTTGGACAGACACATCGAGCGTCATAGCGGCTTTTGTGACTCCAACTTGAACGGAAGGCTCATACCAGTTATTTCCGCACATTACGCCTGTATCCGATAAATGGGGATACCAAATTAAAATGTCATTATAAATAATCTGTTGATCGTTTGCCCCCACTAAACTAATGAGATCTGCTTTGACATTTAACGATTCTGCAGCCTCATTAGAAGACATGCGAACTGGAATGATCAATTGAGTTGTATTTTCTTGTTTAACATTTGATAGAAATCTTCGAAAAAGTTGTTTCTGAGAACGATCATTGCTTTGCCATATATTCACCGAATAGATTTGCTTCAGAGAAGGTAAATTGTTCGCCTGTTGAGCGAGATATCTTGCCACGCCTCCGTCTTGGGATTCTACGTCGATAACAACAGCAACATTATTTGTGTTGACAAAGTTGTAATAAATATACCCATCCTGAACAAAATAAGGTGTTTGAGGCAGGTTATGGATAGAAGAATAGGGCTGAGGAATATCTGCGTATAGAGATGCACCTGCTAAAATTGCGCCGCTCATAAATATTTTTCCAAAACACTTCTTCATAGTGAGTCCTCTTTTTATGGAGTGAAATTCACTCAAGAGGAAGAGTAGGCGTATCAAGATTAAGAGTTCAAGATTTATTTGTGCAAACCGGCAATTCACGAGAGAACCACGTCATCTGCGATCGTCGAACCGCGGGAGCTTTCACGCGGTCTAAGGTAGCTCTTTGAAACGGAACTAATATATATTGCAGAAGATGGCAGCATAACGATTAGGCTTTGACCGGAGACCGTTGGGGTTGAGCAGCAAAGAGCTTGATAAAGCAGTTGTCTGTTTTTCACAAAAACTAATATTTTTTTGTGAAATTGGCAATAGAAAAACCCTAAATTTCACAAAAATAGGCTATTTTTTGTGAAAATTACTTGCTATCAGTCGGCCAACATCTTGTTGGCTAAATGGGTAAGAAAACGTAGGGTTTACTCCAGTTTCATCGAGTCTAGTGCGTAAAATTTGCGTAATTGGGTTTTACGCAGTGGAGTTTTTGGACGTGGATTTCGTGTTGTATGTCACTAAAAACAAAAGGCTTCAGTTGTGAAACTGAAGCCCTAATTTTGATTGGAGGTGGAGGGAATCCCTCGCGCTAGGGGCGATCCCCTAGTCTGCCGGGCCGGTGGTCTCGCTTGGTTTTGCAATGCAAAACAAACAAGCTCAACTCGATTCTCTCACGCAAGGCAAACTATTGCCTTGCTCACCTCCAATAAAAAAGCCGGATAAAAACCCGGCTATTAATTGGAGGTGGAGAGACGCATTCAGAACTTTGGGATGGGACAAAGTTCGCTATTCCCTTCTTCGATTGGCTTCTTGCTGCTCTCTAGAACATGTTTAATATGCCTATCAAAATCGGACTCGAATAGTCGATCTTGCATAATCCGATATTTCTCAAATTCGCTTTCGGCAAAAGCTTTCGCCACTTCTCGACTTACTTTTCCAGGATGGTCTAAGATATCTCTTTCGTTGAACTGGAGGAATGCGTTTAATTTTTCAGCCCAGTCTTTCATTGTCATGGGAATATTTCTCTTCGCTCTGTCTTCAGCGTAGTCAAGATACATTGTTATAAAGCGATCGAGTGACTTCAATTCCTCTTCAGTGAGGTAATTCTTAGCAATGACGACATCGGGTTTAAGAATTTTCCCATGGGGGGCGTTTTTCCAAGTTGTTAACCCCATTCTATCCTTCTTACTATCTGCTCGGTTAACGATCAATTCAGCAGCAGTATGTCCATGGATGGCAAAATGAAGCTTATTCTGAACTGTAGCAAAAAACGTTTGAGTGATTTCTGCCTCTGCGCTGTAATCCATTGCGGTTGCATAAATGTCTGTGATCTTTTGGTAAAACCTTCGTTCGCTTGCCCGGATTTCTCGAACTTCTTCCAGCAAGTTATCGAAATAAGCTTTGCTAAAGAACGAGCCATTTTTCAGGCGTTCTTTATCAAGTACATAGCCACGAATAGCAAAGTCTTGGAGTACGCTTGTAGCCCATTGCCTGAATTGGATGGCCCGACCAGAATTGACACGGAACCCTACTGCAATGATAGCCTCGAGGTTATAGAATTCAATATTCCTTGCGACCTCTCGACCACCCTCATTTTGAACTATTCGGAAATTCCGAATAGTTGCTTCTTTCTGGATCTCTTTCTGAATGAATAGGTTACTTAAATGTTCGTTAATTGTTGGGACTGAAACCTCGAATAAAACCCCCATCAATTTTTGTGTAAGCCAGACGGTTTCCTGAGCAACTTGGACTTCGATGCTATTTTCGCCAGCTTGTCCAGTGAAGATGAGAAATTCGGCGGTGCTGTTACGAATTCGGAGTTTCTTTTCTTCGCTCATGACTTTCCTTTAATGATTTACTCGATATTGAAGCCGATCGGAGGTTTGGGTGCAGGAGGGCGATTTGAAAACATTATTGCCCTATATTTTTCTTGAAGAAGACTATACCGTTCTTCGCCTGGGATAATCACTCCAAAACGACTTTTTAACCCTGAATGAAGACCCATCTTCTGCGTTTTAAAAAATTCATCAAAGTCTACTTGGTTTCCTTTATGTTCAAGGTAAAGACGGCATCTCGCTTCCAATTCCTGAACAAGAAGATCAACTAAAGCTAACTGAAATCCACTGCTGCGAAGTGCTCCTAGGGCTGTAAAGCGTTCTGCACATTGAGCTACAATACTTGGCCACTCAGTTTCTCTTTCTTTGATAAGAATCGATAATAAATCCACGAATTAACTCTGTAAAAGCATTTTTGAAATGATAAGGATGTGAGCAAAAAAAAGCCAGGTCAAAAGACCTGGCGCCGTCGTTTTGGAGGTGGAGAGAATCGAACTCTCGTCCTTAGCAAACTCCCTACTAATGACTACATGCTTATCGCCTTCTTATAGCAGTCGGCCCTGAGGAAGACGCCACACAATGGACCGACCCGCTTCTATCGATCTCGAACTGCCGTCTTGAGAAGCTGCAAAAAGACGTTCATACCAGGGTTAATGACAATAGTTCTAACGCTCCTGGTCGGGCATCAGGCTATCGGGCTACCAAAGCTGTTAAGCCTTAAGCAGCCAACGCAAATCTAATTCAGATTCGTCGTTTACTTTGTTTATCGGATGATTAAGGAGGCCAACCGACGTCCTCCGCATGCCACTGGTACTTCGTTTCCAAGTCGAAACCAGTACACCCCCATTAAGAATTATAACATGGGAATCATTTTTTTCGATATAGAGGTAGAAGTAAAGCATAAAAAAGATTTGTCATATACAAACAGCTTGAAATGAAAGACTTAAGCGTAATTACAGTGACGCACCAATCCGCCCTTTTTATTGAGGACCAGGTCTTTTCTGTGATTTCAGGGGGATTGAAGCTTTCGGTAGAACAGTTTGTCGTGGACAATGCCTCTTCGGACGGTACCTTAGAAATCCTTGAACGTCTCCCTGTAACTGCAATCAAAAATCGGGAAAACCGGGGCTTTGCCGCAGCAAACAACCAGGCGTTTGCGGAGGCGCAAGGGCGTTATCTCTTATTTCTAAACCCAGATATGCGCGTCCAAGAAGGAAGCCTGGATGCGATGGTTGAAAGGATGGACCGCAATCCAGAAGTAGGGATTGGGTCATGCCTGCTTGTGGATGCTGTGGGGCGCCCTCTTTTGACCAGCCGGCCTAGAAAGCTTCCTCGATTATTCAGAGAGATCTTATGGCTTTTAAGGCTGGATTTTTTATGCAGAAAGTTTTGGGAAAGCGATGAGATCGAGATGGTCAAGGGTGCGTTTATGCTGGTCCGCAGGGAATTTCTCGAAAAGTTAGGATTTGCCTTTGATCCTCGCTATTTCCTGCTCTACGAAGATACCGATTTGTGCCGGGAAGCAAAACGGCTTGGATACAAACTCGCTCACTATTCTGATCTTTGCTGCGTTGATTTCAATAGCCGCAGCTTCGCTTTAAAAAAAGGGGAGTGGATCTACCGCTGTTTTTCACAAGGCATGCTGCGTTATTTCCGCAAATGGGAGCCTTGGTACGCTTGGATTTGGATCGCTCTATTCATTCCTGTGGGATATTTGTTTCGTTTCGGGAAAAAATTCTTTCTGAAATAAATCGGCTTTCTTTACACTTCCTTGATGTTTATACCGGAGATATCTTATGTCTATCACTGAAGCAAGGCCATTGAATTTAGATCCAGCAGTTCCCGTTTTGAAAAAGATGTTAAGCGAAGTTGATTTAATGAAACCGCTGAAAATCGCAAGGGATGTGATTGATTCGTCGGCGCTCGCTAATGTCAGCTTTGCGTCAGTGAAAAGCATTCCTTATGTCTTTCATAAAGATCATGGAGTCGTGAACGAATTTGACAATGGAGTCTCCTGCCGTTTGCGCTATTTAGAGGCGGCTGTGATCTCTGTGGCCGCTCTTGTCTACAATGTTGCTTTCGGCGTTATTTTTACTGCGATTTCTTTGGCCACAATGGGTCAAATCAAGTTCCTTTCAGAACAGATGCGCAAACATTGGATCCATTCCGCTCTTTCTATTGCAGCGTTAGGGATTTCCTGTGTCGGCACGGTTTCTCCGGAATACGGGATAAATGTCGGTCTTGCAGGAGGATTTGCCATTGGGGTCGCCTTGATGCAGTGGGTCCAGGGAGATGCGGTCACAAAAATTTGCGAGACGTTTCATCGGCATAAGCAAGAGCTGAGACAAGCCGTGTCTCAAGCTTGTCAGTCTAGTAGAATTAATGATCAAGAATTCATCCCTTTCTTCAACCACTTAGAGTCCAATCTCAATCAACGCGTGCAAACGTTTGCAGAATTTGCCTCAGCAGTTAGCGAGGCGCTTTCCTATTTTCCTGCTAATGTATCTCCATGGGCAACCCCTGAACTTGTCATCGGTCAGTTCCAGGATTGGGTTTCGGGATATGGAAGGGCTGAGTTGACGCAAGCTTAAAATTCTTTGTTTGCAAAAACTCCTTCTATGCTCTTATCCGCCTATCGGTTATAATTTTCTATTATGTTTGAGCCCAATCAAAAAGAATCGATCCCTGAGCGCGAAGAGCGCATCCTCGCTTTCTGGCAAGGGGAGCGCATTTTCGAAAAATCTGTCGAAGAGAAGAAAGGTCAGCCTCATTTTTCTTTTTACGATGGCCCTCCCTTTGCGACGGGGCTTCCCCATTATGGCATATTTTGGCGGGGACGATCAAAGATGTGGTCCCGCGCTATAAGACGATGAAGGGCTATTATGTCCCGCGCCGTTTTGGCTGGGACTGCCATGGCTGCCTGTGGAAAATGAAATCGAAAAGGCAAAGAGCTTTCCGGAGCTTCTTCGATCGAGGCTTTTGGGATCGCCGATTTCAATGAAGAGTGCCGCAGCATTGTTCTGCGCTATACGGAAGAATGGAAACAGACCGTTCAGCGGATGGGACGCTGGGTCTATTTTGATAATACCTATCAGACGATGGACCTCGATTTCATGGAATCGGTCTGGTGGGTTTTCGGACAGCTCTATGAAAAGGGCTTGTCTATGAAGGCTTTAAAGTGATGCCGTTTTCTGCGCAGCTCGGCACGCCGCTTTCCAATTTCGAAGCCAATCTGAACTACAAAGAAGTCGACGATCCTTCTCTGACAGTGAAGTTTGATTTAGTGGATGAGCCGAACACTTCGCTGCTCATTTGGACGACCACTCCCTGGACGCTGCCTTCGAATTTGGCCGTCATGGCCAAAAAGAGATGGAGTATGTCAAAGTCAAAGAGCGAGATTCGGGACATTGCTATATCCTCGCGGCTGCGCGATTGCCTTTTTATTTCAAAAATCCAGAAGAATATGAAATCGTCTCCACCTAGACAGGAGAAGCCTTGGCAGGCAAGCGCTATCAGCCGCTCTTTCCCTATTTTGCTGCCAAGGCTCAGCAAAAAGCATTTCGCGTGATTTTGGAAGAGATCGATCGCTGACAGAAGAGGGAACGGGACTTGTGCATTCTGCTCCGGCATTTGGCGAAGTGGACTTTTTTGCCTGCGCACGAGAGGGGATCGAACTCGTCTATCCTGTCGATCACAATGGAAAATTCACTCAGGAAGTTCCTGATTATGCAGGGCTTTTTGTCAAAGATGCCGATAAAGAGATCATCCGCAGGTTAAAAGCATGAAAAGAAGGTCTTCCATCATGGGCAAGTCCGCCACCGCTATCCGTTCTGCTGGCGCTCCGATACGCCTCTGATCTACAAAGCGGTGAGCACTTGGTTTGTCGCCGTGGAAAAAATCAAAGAGCAGATGATCGCCGCCAATGAGCAGATCCATTGGGTGCCCGAACATATTAAAGAGGGCCGTTTTGGCAAATGGCTGGAAAATGCGCGCGATTGGGCGATCTCCCGCAACCGCTATTGGGGAACGCCGATCCCTATCTGGCGCAGCGAAGATGGCGAGATCGTGGTCATCTCCAGCATCAAAGAACTGGAAGAAAAAACCGGACAGAAAGATCACCGATCTTCACCGCCATTTTATCGATGATCTTGACCTTTACGCAAAAGGGTAAAGCATTTCAACGCATCTCCGAAGTCTTCGACTGCTGGTTTGAATCGGGCTCGATGCCTTATGCGCAAGATCATTATCCTTTTGAAAACAAAGAAGAGATGCTCAAACGGTTTCCCGCTGATTTCATCGCAGAAGGGCTCGATCAGACGCGCGGCTGGTTTTATACTTTGACTGTTCTTGCTGCAGCGCTTTTTGATAAGCCTGCGTTTAAAAATGTGATCGTCAATGGGATCATTTTGGCAGAAGACGGCCAAAAGATGTCCAAGCGGCTTAAAAATTATCCTGAGCCGATGATCGTTGTCAATCGTTATGGGGCCGATGCGGTCCGGCTTTATTTGCTCAACAGCCCTGCTGTGTATGCGGAAGATTTGCGTTTTTCTGAAAGGGGAGTGGAACTTGTTTTGCGCCAAGTGCTGATTCCCTTTTGGAATTCGTTTGTCTTCCTTTCGACTTATGCGAAGATCTACCATTGGAACCCGCAGAGAGACCTATTTCTGAACCTCAAGCAGAGATCGATCGCTGGATCCTGTCGATGCTGCAAAAACTGATCCAAGATGTGACAGACGGAATGGACAGCTATGATCTTGCATCGCGCTGTGGAGCCCTTTGTCGGATTCATCGATCAGCTGACGAACTGGTACATCCGGCGCAACCGCCCCCGATTCTGGTCGGAAGAAGCCTCGCGCGATCGCGATGAGGCTTTTGAAACGCTTTACACCGTCCTGCTCACGCTTGACCAAAATCGCAGCGCCCTTTGTCCCTTTCATCAGCGATGCGATCTATCTGCAACTCAAATCAAAGAGTGCTCCTGCATCTGTCCATCTTTGCGATTTTCCGCGATATACGAAAAATCTGCGCGATGAGGAGCTCGAAAAAGAGATGGGCTACGTCCAAGAAGTCGTCAGCCTCGGCCATGCTCTGCGCAAAGAGCATAAACTCAAAGTCCGCCAGCCTCTTGCAAAAGCCTATGTCATCTCCGCCAATCCCGATATCTTCAAACGCTCTGAAAGCAAAACAACATCTGATCGCCGATGAGCTCAATGTCAAAGAAGTCGAGTTCGAATCGAATGAGGCAGCTTTTGTCTCGGTCATCGCCAAGCCTAATTTCCGCGTCTTGGCAAAAAAGTCGGCAAACTGATGAACGCCGCGCAGGCTGCGATCCAAGCCTTCCCCAATCTCAGCTTTCGTCTCTGTCTAAAAGGCGGAACAGTGGAGATCACTGTAGAAAATGAAAAAGTGCGCGTCTGACCCCCGAAGATGTCGCTGTCGAGCGCAAAGTCAAAGAAGGACTCGTCGCTGCCACTTCCGACGAGATCACGATCGCGCTCGACACTGCTCTCAATGAAGAGCTCTTATTAGAAGGGCTTGCCCGCGAGATCGTCAACAAAATCAACACCATGCGCCGCGATGGGGGCTTTTCTGTCACTGACCGCATTGTCATCCAGCTGAAGACGACCGATCGTGTGAAGATGGCGTTCGAACTGCATCGCGATTATATCATGCACGAAGTTTTGGCGACGCATGTCCATTTTGATTGCCCCGAGGGCACAGAATGGGACCTCAATGGCGAACCTACCACAATGGCCTTATCTTTAAGTGTCTTATCCTCATAGTTCTTATTTGTTAAAATATTTTTTATATTAAATTAATTAGTTTATTAAAAGAAATTAAACATTGTTTTAAAACTTCATATTGTTTAAAATTAATTCCAAATTTAATATAAAGAGGTTATTTTATGTCATTTAGAATTGATCCAACAAAAGGGCTTTCGCAACAGGAAGTTTTTGCAGCTAAAAATTCACTAGAATCTCTAAAAGAGGACGATTTCTATTTCAGAAAATGCAATCTAATCGTAAAGCATAAATTGCAATTTGGCCAAACTCTCTATCTACGAGGAGATTCTAATACTAATGGCGATCACCCGTTTTATGGTTGGGATAGAAAGTTAGCACTTATCAATATCGGGCCTGACACATGGACAATCCCTATATCATTTTTAATAAAAAAAACCGACAAAGTAGCTTTCAAGTTTTTGATAGACGACAAGGATTGGGAAGAGGGGGAAAACCATAATTTTCAGGATCTATTATTGCTGACGCAAAAAAGTTTCGTCCCTGTAAACAAAGAAGAACGTAAATTTAACAACGAGAATTCTAATTATCGATTTAGAATTAACCCGGAAAAAGGGCTTTCAAAACAGGAAATGTCTACAGCAAAAATTGGAGCGGAATTTCCAAGCTTTGGCCATGTAATTAAAGATGACTATTTCATTCCCAGGAAATGCGATCTAATCGTAAAGCGCCAATTGCAATTTGGCCAAACTCTTTATCTACGAGGAGAGTGTATCGGTAATGATAACAGTTACATAGAATTTCCCGGACTTGGTTCTTGGGGAAAAGGGAGTTGGGGTAAAAAGATAGAACTTAAAAATATCGGGCCTGACACATGGACAATCCCCATTTCATTTTTAATAAATAAAACTGACAAAGTAGCTTTTAAGTTTTTGATCGACAATAAGGATTGGGAGGAAGGGGAAAATCATAATTTTCAAGATCTGTTATTGCTGACGCAAAAAAGCTGCCCATTTTCAAATAGGCCTAGATTTAGTTCAAATGGTCGATGTTTTTTTAATTCGTTCTCAAATGATCCTAACATCTTCTTTAGTTCATCCTCAAGCGGTCCAAGTTTCAACTCATCCTCAAATCCACCCAGGTCTAGTTCATCCTCAAATGAGGCTGATTTCTTTGCTTCATGCTTTAGAGATCCGAGCTTCTTTAGTTCATTCTTCGATGACCCTAATTTCTTTGGTTCATTCTCAAGTGGTCGGGGTTTCTTTAGTTACTCTTATTCATACACCCCTCCTAGTTCATCCTCAAGCAGCAGCTATAGATCTAGTTCTAGTTCATCCTCCTCAAGCGGTCCAAGTTTCAACTCATTTCGAAGCGAACCCATGTATACGTTCAATGGTAAAGGCTTCAACAATAAGGATGAACTTGCAAATTACATAAAAAATATACTAGAAAACACCTTTGGAACTTCATTTTCAGACTCTAAAACCTTAACTATTGCTTATAGGAGTTGGTCACTAAAAAACCATCCGGATAAAGTGGCTCCTGGGGATAGAGAACAGGCTACTGAAAGATTTGCAAAAGCCAAAAATCTAGTGGATTACCTTAAAGAGCTTAAAGGTTGGAACTAAAGTTTAGATCTTTAAAGGAAGATGGTTCCGTTTTCGCCAATATAGGTAACCTGCGCCGATGCAGATGGCTGCAGCCAGCCATATAATCGCACGCGGGAAGTTCATGAACGGGTAATGAGGCTGGTTGGGAATTCCCCAGCGTGCCCCAGGCGGCCAGAAAATCCAATCAGGTGCTCCGCGCAAATTAGTCTCGGGAACAAAACCGAAATCACGGCTATCAGCACTCATGGCATGATTATCGCCCAAGACGAGATAGCTATGAGGAGGAACGAGGATGCCGTCTCTGTACATCAGGTCGAGATTGAGCGTCCCATCTTCTTTCAAGGGGGGGCCAAGGTCTTCAAAAGGCTGAAAAGCATTCGAAATCTCTTTGCGTTGATTTTCCCTCGTTAAAAAGTCCATCATTGTTGCATCGTCTTTGCGTAAGATAGGCGCCCCGAGAAGAAATAAATCTCCTTCGCGGAAATAGGTGTATCTTGCAGGGACCAGACGTTGATTTTTAACCTGTGGCGAAAATCGCGTGTCCCATTCGATCCCCAAATTAAAGAAGAGTTGCACTCTTGTTGGATCGAACCGGTATAAGGGGTGGGAAGCGGGAAGTTCTTTTGGTAATTCCTTGCCATAGAACCTCATACGCAATCCCATTGTAGAACTCATAACATCCATTGGGCACATCGTCTAATCGAGGAAGAAAGTTGGTCCCTGCATAACTTTTTTCATCAACCCCATAGCGGTATGCCACGCCGTTTTTTACGCAAAAGCGGGCTGTGTACATGTTTTGGAAAATCGCTTTCAAATGCTCTTGCTGCAAGGGGATGATCGATGTGCTAAGACCGATATTCGGCCGCAACCTTCCCATCTCATCGCGGATTAATTTGATATTGTTAATTGATGGATGATGACGGATTTCCAAATAGAGCAATCCTTCTCCTGCGGACGAGGGGTTCTGGTCTGTAAAATCTTTGATTTGATTCAAAGTCAGAAGCCGCACCATTCCAAAATTTTTAAATCCCCAAAGGTCGCCGTAATCAGCAACGGGCGGGGCCCCTGTCTTGTGGATTTGCTGAGGCACTATCATTTCTCCATAGGACGCACCATTAGCGGAGACAGAGAGTTTCGCCACGGGTTCATTCATTTGATATATGACCACGGGAGAGATAATGCCCCCTTTAGGATTCGGAGGAAGGGAAAACTTTCGATCAAAATCGATAAACGGAATGTGATCGATATTCGCGAGCGAATCGATTTGAAGCTCGGAAGAGATGTCGCGTGCATCGGCGTCAACTCCGTAAATCTGCCCTCCATAAAAATAGAGAACATCTCCCGGTTTGCCGATCATCCGCTTGATGTACTGTTTTTTTCCGGGGAAGAGATAAAAATACATCGTGTCGACATCGCGGATGTCCATATTCTCGCCGGTAAAGATCACGATCCCATTGCGTTGAACAAGGGAAGGATTGAAATAGATCTCTTTAGGCTGTAACGGAAAGTTGATACCAAAATCGGTTTTGCTGACGACCAAACGGTCTTGTTCCTTTAATGTCGGCCGCATGGAGCCGGAAGGAATCTCATAAAATTCAAACCACATTTGCCGCACAAGCACCGCGACGATCAGAGCAAAGCCCAAAGCACAGACAAGTTCTTTCAATTGGTCCCATGCCGATTTTTTGAGATAGGTCGCGCTTAAAGACTCGATTTGCTGGGCAAGTTCACTGGCTTTTTCACGATGAGCGAATAAAATTTCCTCTTGAAGGGCGTTCAATGCCTCTTTGATCAAGTTCGAATTCTCAGGAGAAAGCTTTTTTCTCTTTTTTTTGAACTGATGGTACGTATGGCGGAGGATGTGTTTGCATTTTCTCAGAGAATAAATTTTCATTGCAGCAGGGCCCATAGATTAGAACAGGATAATTTACTTGTTTTTAGAAATGCGGGCAAGTCTTTGCAGCATTCTAAAGAACTTTTTTAGGAAGGAGGTCTTTGAAAGAGCCTTTTCGAGAACGGAGACAGAAGGGTGCAGGGGATCCACTTGAAAGGCGAGCTGATAGTATTCTTCCGCTTTTTCTTTTTCTCCGGTTTCCAAGTGATAAAAGCCCATCAACGTCATGAACCCTCGAAATTCACAATAATGAAATGTCTCTTTCTCTGGGTAAAGAAGATTGAGATCGAAGCGCCCTTCAAAAATGGGTGGGACCAGCTCTTTTTTCTTCAGGCGCAATAACTGGTCCGCATAATTGATCCGTGCGATCAGATAATGGGGATGATAGAGATAAGTCTTCTCAATCAACTCCTCGGCTTCCACTCTTTTTTTTAAACGAAGATAGGTAAAAGCAAGAAGGTTTGCTGCCTCTGGAATCTCGGGATGTTTTTTATAAAACTGGATTAAAGCATCGAGTTTTTTTTCCGGGTCTGTATGAAGATCCTCGAAATGTTTTCGCTCTTTATCATCCAATTTCAACTCGTCTCGCTTTTGAAAAACAACCCGATACCCTTTGCCATCGGGATGCATAGGAGGAATATCTAGAAATTCCTTCATTCCCATAGAAAAGTCTCTTCTGATTCTACATAAATTTCCCGACTTCCTTCAGGAATGAGGACCCATCGGTAACGGTGGTCCTTTTGCAAGAGTCTATGTAAATCAGCGGCAGCAATTACTAGAACCCATTCTTCGTTCTTTTCTCCCGATTGGGCAGAAAATGGAATTGCTATTGTGGTCTTGCCCTCTTGAGTAAGGTCCAGGACATACAGGTGCAGTTTTTGAAAATAGGGCGGAGTTCGGATGGAAAGCTTCCATTGCGAGGATTCTTTTTGCATCATTCCTAAAATCTTCGGCGCGCGATGGGGCATGGGGCCGGTCATTGCAGAGATGAGATTGTGTCCGGAGTCAATGGTCCGCAATTTAAAAGTGTAGTGAGGGCTTTGGACGTCGATCCAATAGGGGAGAGGGAAGTCTTTGATAAAATAGAGCTCGATCAAGCAGCGGCTCAGGCGGGAACTGTCATCGGGCCAATGGGCTTTTAAGACATCGAAGGAGGGTTTCGCGATTTTCTTGCCTTCGATGATGAGTGGAGGATTCCAAACCGCCCGGCGGTCTTCCTCTGTATTGGCAGGCGGAGGGCCGATCTTTTTACGCTCTTTTTCCGAAACGAAGCTAAGCGGAAGCGTCAAAAGTTTAGTTAGGAATTGCTCCGATTCTTCTAAATAGAGCCAGCCGTTTTTGCTGTAAGAAAAGCACTCGATGAGTTTGCCTGTTTTGCGATCGATTTCGTAAAGGATCCAGGAAGTGTGCCCAGGGGCTTTACGGACAGCCCAGTCTTTCCAGCGGATTTTTTTCAGATCGATTTGATGGGCTGGAACGGAAATCTCTTCTAAAAGAAGGGTGTCGGAAGTAATGGAACGGATGAAAAGCAAAGAATAATTGTTCTCTTGCGCTGTGACGATGAAATCCCCAGATTCCGCCTGGGCGATTCTTTGTTCGAGAGTGATCGCATGCAGTATCAACGGGCAAAAAAACAGTAAAAAGGATAAAATAATTTTTCGCATGAAATTGGATTTGTATTCTGAGAGCAATGATACCTGTTTTGGGTTTAATTTTCGAGTGAAGAGAGGGGTTGTGAAGGAAGTTTGTGACCTGAAATTATAAAAATTTGTTGTCTGAAAATTTCTGATTGATATGCTCTTTGGTGTTCAGTTAGTGATTCACAGCATAAGCGATGGGAACGATGCAACAATAGATAGTTGCTGTTACTGCCCTTTTAAGAATCAAAAAAACAAATCGTAAAGGAGAACGTTAAATGAAAATGTCAAATTTTTTTCGATTAACTCTGCTTCCGGTCTTGATACTGCTAGGCAATTTGGTGTCTTTGAATGCAGATGCTATCAATTGCAACTCTGAAAGTGCGACGATGAGCTTGTTCTCGCTCGACAACTTGGAAGATTCCAATATCATTTGCTGCGGCAAAAAATACATCCCATTGGAAAAGATCGCCTTGGTTGATAATTTCATTTTAGTGGAAATCGAAAACGAGGTTTTTGAAACTCTAGCAATATATAACGATGAGAATGGTTTCTATATTGAAAATGTTAAGAAAGGTGGAAAAGCTAGAGATGATTGTGGCCTTCTTGAATGGAAATGTCATAATTGCAGAGCATGTAATTCAGTGTTCATTTCTTGTTGTACAAATTGCAACTGGCACATATCTGGTGAAAAAAAATGCGAATAAGGGGTTGCTGTAGACTATTTTAACATATAACCACTCTCTGAATGAGATGTTTTGTAGAAACAAAAAAAAATGTTTTTTCATTTTTATTTCTCTCTGCATATTTTGGGGGTGTTTGTCTATACATCTATTTCGGGAAGACAAGTTTACTGATGCATCTCTATCCAAGATCCTTGCGAAAATTCCGGAAGATGATCAATTGATCTTGGAAGATTTTTTTCAAGACCTCATCATGCGGAGCTCATTTGGCTATGTTTTATTTGGAAATAAGCCCATTTCAGAAATGTGCTATGTGAATCCAATGTCCAATGATTGTTATATAGAGTTTAGGGTAGCCCCCGAAAACTTAAAATTACAAAAAGGGATTGAATGTTGGAGAAAATATTGCAAATTATTTCCCTCTAAGAATTATCTTTTTAATTTTTTTGGCGATCCTTCAGCAGACGACTACATCGAAGTAGCGCTTGTAAATAAGAAAAAATTTATAGAAGTCATCCAAGAAAATTTAACCAAATTTCAAAGTGTCTTTGGTCCAAATACGACTGCTGAGAAATTCCTGGTTAAATTTGCTACAGAGCAAGACTTTTGGGAAAATCATTTCGATCATGAAATGCTAGGAATTTTATACGGGTATGGGGAGACTAATTCTTACATTTTTCAACGTCGCACAGACATTAATCCTCAACTACGCGGAGGAAGATTTACCCTCAAAAAACGCCCTAAAATACCAAGACAAGGTTATTCAACCATAGAAGAAGAGTATACGGATCTCCTCGCAAAATTTCGGGTCTTGCAAGATGATCATCTTTTAGATCGAGGTTATATGGGTATACCTCACTTCCTAGCGATACTTGATTCGGAAGAAACGATTAGGATTAAAAATGATCTCATTCTGCAACGTAAAAAAATGATCAAAATCTTCAAAGATGGAAATTTTTTTAAGAAATCAATGCAACAATATACGGGCATTGACTCTAAGCATTAATGCCTCCGGTCGCAATCGTAGCAATATTGAGGATCAAAATGAGCGGGGTCCTCGACTTGGATTGTCATGTGGGAGATCCCGTGGTTTTTTTCGATGATGCGGTGGGCTTCCTTTAAAGCGAGATGCGTATTCTCGGCGATAAGATGTGCGCTCAGGGCGGTGTTCTTAGCCGATACCGACCAAACGTGTAGATCATGAACTTCCCTAACGCCGGGAATTGAAAGCAGATCCTTTTGGATGGCATGAGGGTTGACGCCTTCCGGCGTGGACTCCATCAAGATCAAGATCGTCTGCTTGATGATTTTTCCCGATCCGTACACAATTCCCAAAGAAAAGAGAATGGAGATAATCGGGTCGATGGGATTCCAATGGGTCAGCCAGAGAATCGCACCGCCGAGAATGACCCCGGCGCTCCCGAGTAAATCGCCGATCACATGCAAATAAGCTGCTCGGATATTGAGGCTCTGTTTTTGCGATCCATGCAAAATACGCATCATCATGAGATTAGCAACAAGGCCGATCACAGCGATGACAAAGACAATCGGTCCATTCACCTCCGGCGGGGAAATGAGCCTGCGTATCGCTTCATAGATCAGCACACCGCATAATGCCCACAACGAAAGGGCGCTTGCCAATGCCCCCAAAATTTCTGCGCGGTGATAGCCATAACTCATTTTAAGAGTTCGGGGAAGGTGAGCGATTTTGAGAACGATCAGACTCAATATCAACGCACCGGCATCGGTAAAGAGGTGGAGGGCATCGCTGATCAACGCCAAGCTGCTTGCGAGAGCGCCGCCGACGACCTCGACGACCATAAAAATAAAAGCAATCGTGAGGGCAGTGATCAGAGATTTTTTGTGGGTCTTATCGAGAGCGTGGGTGCATCCGGAAAGATCATGTGGCATAAGCTGCAATTTATATCCTTGCTTTACTTAGGTCAAACTTTTTATTAGTATGTTTAAACCCATGAGAAAGTCCAAATGGTCGTTTTAAGGTTAATTCTTTTATTCTTTTGTTTGGCCGGAACAAGTTCTTCACTTTACGCCCAAGAAGAACCCGAGTGGAGAGTGGAACTTAATCAAATCGATGCAGAAATAAAGGATTTAACGAATGAAAAAAACCGCTATATGGCCGAGTCGCGGCGCTACGAGGACCAAGGGATGCGTTGGCAGCGGGACCAAAAACAGGAAGCGAAACGGGCTTTTCAAATGGCCGACACCAAAAAGCAGGCCGCCCAGATGCTTCAAACTCGGATCGATGCTTTGAATGCACGCAAGACGCAAATATTGCAGGAGCACCCAGAAGCTAAGTAAGGGAGCTTAAATAGTTATGATGAGATTCAAGGAGCTTTTCGATGAGATTTCACATCAGACGACGAAGACAATGTGCAAGACACATTGCGGAGAAGACTGATGTGAAAGATCGCGAAAAGAACTTGAAGATCATTATAAATATTTAAGCGAGCTTACTTTAATGACATCTAAGATCTATGGCGAATCTCTTGCTCTATTGACCGATTTTTATGAATTGACGATGGCCTATGGCTACTGGAAATTAGGCATGGCCGATCGAGAAGCCGCTTTTCAGCTTTTCTTCCGCCGCAAACCTTTCCATGGCAGTTTTGCCATAGCCGCCGGCCTGGAAACGGCTCTAGACTTTATCGAACGCTTTCATTATTCCGCAGACGATCTGGCCTATTTAGAACAGCTCAAATTATTCGACCCCAAATTCTTAGAATTTTTAAGCCATTTTTCCTTTAAGTGCGATATCGATGCCATTCCGGAAGGGACGCCTGTTTTTCCTTTTGAGCCGCTTGTGCGCGTTCAGGGGCCTCTCTTGCACGCTCAGCTTCTCGAATGCCCTCTTCTCAACATCATCAATTTTCAATCGTTGATTGCAACCAAAGCAGCACGCGTCTGCTGGGCGGCCCGCCCAGATCCTGTTGTCGAATTCGGCATGCGGCGCGCGCAAGGGATTGACGGCGCTCTTTCCGCGAGCCGCGCGGCCTACATCGGAGGATGCGAGTCAACCTCTCATGTCCTCGCAGGAAAAATTTTCGGCATTCCCGTCAAAGGCACCCATGCCCATAGCTGGATCATGGCCTTTGATGAGGAAGAGGCCTCCTTTGAAGCTTACGCTGAAGTGATGCCCAAGAACTGCATCTTTTTGATCGATACTTATGATACGATCGGCGGCGTGAAAAAAGCGATCTCAGTGGCAAAAAAGAAAAAAATAGAATTGGTCGGTGTGAGACTGGATTCGGGAGATTTGGCCCATTTGAGTATCGAGGTCCGTAAATTGCTCGATGAAGCGGGGTTCCCGCAGGCAAAGATCATGGCAAGCAATGAACTCGATGAGATGCTCATCAGCGACCTCAAGCACCAAGGCGCCAAAATTAACGTTTGGGGCGTCGGGACCAATCTCGTCACAGGAAAAGATCAGCCCGCTCTCGATGGGATCTATAAACTTTCAGCAGTCAAAGATGAACAGGGGAATTGGCAATACAAAATCAAGATTTCCGAACGGCTGACCAAAGTGACCCATCCCGGCCTCTCGCAGGTGAGGCGCTATTACGACAAAAGCGGCAACGTTGCAGATATGATCTACGATATTCACTCAAAACTTCCACTTGCGCCGCAGAGTATCGATCCTTACGACCCCGCGCATACGCAAACCTTTTCATCCTCGATGCAGCACAAAGAACTCCTCGTCCCTGTCTTTAAAAAAGGAAAGCGTGTCTATGAATCCCCGCCGCTGAAAGAAATCCGTGAAAAAACGCTCTCGGAACTTTCTCAATTTCATCCTGCCATGCGCCGATTTCTCAATCCTCAGCCCTATTTCGTCGGCCTGGAAAAATCGCTGTACGATTTAAAAATCCAATTAATCCATGAAATCCAAAGTAAACTGTGAAAGCTCTCGTCATCGTCGATCTACAGTATGATTTTTTGCCCGGCGGGGCGTTAGGCATCCCTCATGCCGATGAAATTGTTCCCATCATCAATGTTCTCATCCCTAAATTTGCTCTCGTCGTCGCGACGCAGGATTGGCATCCCTCCGATCACATGAGTTTTGCATCGAACCATCCCGGCAAAAAAGTGGGAGACATTGTGCGCGCCGGCGACCTCGAACAGATCCTATGGCCGGTGCATTGCGTGCGCAACACGCATGGTGCTGAATTAGCCCCATCGCTCGATAAAACAAATATCGCCAGCTTCTTCTACAAGGGGACCGACAAAAACATCGATAGCTATAGCGCCTTTTTCGACAACGCCCGCCGCAAGTCCACGGGGCTGGGCGATTATCTGAAAAGCCGCGGCATCAACGATGCCTATTTTGCCGGCCTAGCGACCGATTACTGCGTTCTCTACTCGACCATGGACGGCATCGACCTCGGCTTTACTGTCTACGTCATCGAAGATGCTTGCCGCGCCATCAACCTGCATCCTCAAGATGAACAGCGCGCCTTGGAAGCCATGGCCGCCAAGGGGGCCAGAATTATCAAATCAATTGAAATAAAATAGGGCGTTATTTAAAATTAGAGGCATGGAAAGCACCATTTTATTCCTTAGTTCTCCACCGCCTCCCTTCTTCCCCCTTCTGGGGTAATCATTCGTTTTCAACCAGATCCGCATTTATTGTTAATCTAATTTTTAATTAGATCGTTTTAAATTTGAAGTTTTTTAAAATTAATTTTTGGTATTTTTATGAAAACGATTCAAAAAATTGTTATTAAGGTGGGGACAACAACATTAACCCAAGGAAATTTGAAGCTCTCGCGGCGCCATATGTTGAGCTTGGTCGAGCAATTTGTAGAGCTCCATGAATCGGGAAAACGGCTCATTTTAGTCAGTTCAGGGGCTGCTGCAGTAGGGCGCGGCCATCTCGGCATGCTCGAAAAACGGTTATGCGCTTCCACCGGCCAGGTGATCTTAATGCAAACATGGCTAGAACTCTTTTCTATGTTCGACCTTCACGTCGGACAAGTTCTTTTAACCCGAGAGGACTTCGAAGGCGACAAACAAAACAATGCTCGAGAAATCCTCAATTCTATGCTGCAGCATGGCATGGTGCCGATCATCAATGAAAACGACACAATGGCGACTCAGGAAACCTATGTCGGAAATAACGATTATTTTGCCGCGCAGGTGGCAAAATTGATCGGAGCAGACTTGGCAGTCCTATTGACCGATCAAGAAGGGCTGTACACTGCAGATCCGCGCTTGCATCCAGAGGCCAAATTGATCTCCACGGTGAGCTGCATCGATGAGTCGATTTTCTCTTTTGCTGGGGACACATCCTCTCCTATATCCAATGGCGGGATGGTGACAAAAGTTGAGGCGGCGCAAACCGCATCGCAAGCCGGCGTAAGGATGATCATCGCTTCTTCTTCCCGCCCGCATATCTTGCTCGATATCGTGGAAGGCAAGCCTATGGGAACTACATTTTTAGAAGGGGGCAAACATGACGCTTGATTTAACCCAGATGGCAAAGAATGCCAAGGCCATGACTTATGCTATGGCCGAAGCCTCAACAGATAAGAAAAATCGTGTGCTTGAAACCCTGGCCCGGAATCTAAACATCCATCGCGAACAAATTTTACAGGCGAATCTCCGAGACATGGACTTGGCCAAAGCAAAAGGGCTCGACCCCGTACTCATCGAACGCTTGTCTCTGCAAAATCGATTGGAGGGGATCATCCACGACATCCACAATGTGATGGCCCTTGAAGATCCCATTGGCCAGTTGATGGAGGAGAAAGTGCTGCCTAATCAGCTTAAAGTAAAAAAATGCCGAACACCCATCGGCGTCTTGGGCGTGATCTATGAGTCCAGGCCCAATGTGACCATCGATGTGAGCGTCCTGAGCATTAAGTCAGGCAATTGCTGCATTTTGCGTGGAGGATCCGAATCGCTACACACCAATCAAGCCTTGGCCGATCTGGTCCAAACCTCCCTTGAAGCAGAAGGCCTTCCTCGCCATAGTGTCCAACTCATTTCAGATACCGATCGCAAACATGTCCAAGAGCTATTGCGTCAGCATGACTACATTGACTTGATCATCCCTCGGGGGAGTGTGGAACTGCAAAAGTATTGCTGCGAAAACAGCCTCATTCCGGTGCTTACGGGAGGAGCAGGCATCTGCCATCTCTTTGTCGATGCATCGGCAGACCTCGAACGCTCCTTGCAAGTCATCATGAATGCAAAGACAAGCAGGCCCACCGTGTGCAATGCTTTGGACACATTGCTTGTCCATCGGGAGATCGCTGCGGCTTTTGTTCCACAAGTCATCGAAGCCCTGGAAAAAAAAGGCGTACAGTTCCGCTTGGACTCTAAATCCCTTCAATTTTCCCAAGGCCAGCCCGCAGAGGAGCAGGATTGGGATACGGAATGGATGAGCCTTGTCTTGGGTGTCAAGATCGTCGATAGTTTGGACGAGGCGATTGCGCATATCAATTTGCATAGCAAAGGCCATAGCGATGGGATTTTAACGGAAGACAAAACCAACGCAGACATTTTTGTCCGCAGCGTTGATTCCTCAGCGGTCTATGTCAATGCATCGACTCGCTTTAGCGACGGCGCGCAATTGGGATTGGGAGCCGAAGCGGCGATCAGCACGCAGAAATGGCATGCCAGAGGCCCCATCGGATTAAAAGAGCTCACTTCGAGCAAATGGATCATTTGCGGGGATTATCATGTGCGGAATTGAGGATCTTGGTCAAAGATTCGAGGGTGACCCCTCGAATGAGAATTTTCTTATGACGGCTTGTTTCTCCCGAAATGATTGAAAAAGAGGATTTGGATAGTTTCCACGTCTTAGCTAAGAAATGAATCAGCGCCTCATTGGCCTCTCCTTTTTCAGGAACGGCATTGAGGCGCACCTTCAACTCCTCATTTTCCCAGCCTGCAATGGCATTTTTGGCGGCCCTCGGGATCACTTTTATCGGAAGGACGAGTCCTTCCTTGGTCACACGGATTTGAGATTTCTTAAATTCTGGGTTAATGTTTCCACCACCTCTTCTTCGGAGATCTTACCCTGGCTAAAATCTTCCCAAAGTTGGTTTTCAAGCTTGATGAGGTAAGGGTAGTTTGTGAGAACTAATCCCCTGTCGACGATCTCCATAATGCGCGATTCGCAGTCATAATTTTCTTTAATATGCGCATTGAACGCATGAGCTTCGCTCAAAGTCATTGGATTCTTGTAGAGATCGACCATTTGTTGGCTATACTTAGGGAATTCTTTCGCGAGCTCATTCAGGGCTCTACGCGGTACCGAATCATCGTCTGAAAGACTGTAGGAGAGATCTCCCTGGTAAAAGGATATTTTTCTAGGAATGTATTTTTGCAAAATCTGAGTTTCTACAACAAAATATTCTTTTAATGCATTTTTGAATTTTTCAAGCTGTGTCCAATGATTTTGTTGCAGAATGTTGATCCAAGTTTTGTCAAAATGCTCTAGATGCGTGAGCGAATCATAGATTAGGAGTTTGTCTTGGATGACTCCTTCACTAAAAGTGAGATTGCCCGTGCAACCGAAAAAGGGTTGAGAGTGTTTTTGAATAGTATGCATGTCAGTTTTAGCGACGGAGCCGCTCAAAATCCGCATTTCTTTTCCGGGGCCGATGTCTATCGTTTCTGTGCCAGTGGATTTGACGAGGATGAGCTTGCCAATTTGATTTTCTTTCAAGAGTTCAACATTTAATGCACCCCATGCAATCAGATCCTTAAGAGAGTGTTTGACGGGCATGAAAACGTCGATTGGCTTCGAGTTTTGTTTTTCGATTCCAACTACGCTATAAAGAGAAATGATTTGGGTTGACCATGAAGGCATGTACATGTGGTATAAGTTGCGATTAGCAAGATAGTAATCTTGATCATCAGAAGTGTTTACGTTTAATGCTTTTCTTAACCAATCTGTTTTAATCTGATATAAATCCTGGCCCTCAATTTTGGGGAACGTGATACCTTCCTCCAAATCATCGAATCCCATCGACAAGGTGTCACCCTTGGTATCGGGATGGCGAGCAAAGCCGTATTCTTTAATTGTCCGCGCAGGGTAACCACCCAATAATTCAGGATTAGAAATAGGAACCGCAACACCAATCATACATCCCGTTTTTTGACGCAAAGCGCCCATTTGAGAGTCCGCCTTTAGAGGATCCCAATGACTGATGAATTCTGTAGGGAACCGATCGGTTGGGAAAGAAGCCCTCACTTGCCCTTCGCTGATGGATTTACATTCGATGGCGATCGTGATCGAAGCGTCTGGCCTCTGCGCCCGAATTTTTTCTGCAAAAAGAAAAGTTTGGCTGACATCTCCTAAACCGTCGATTTGATAGCAATGCAAGACGATATTTTTATTGCTTAAGGGGGCGGTAACTCCGCTATATTGATAGTCAACGCAGGTCTGGAATAGGCGCTGCTTATCATTTGATTGGAGCCGCCCTGGGTATGACCTCTTATTTCGATATCCATAAGGATTATAATTGTTACTAAAGGATGTCCCTGTACTTGACGACATATAATTAATTTAACCTCACTTACTAATCTTTGATTATAATTATAATAAAAACTTTAGTTTATTTAAATACATTATGTTATATATTATTTTTATAGTTTTATTATAACCATAAGCTATTGATAATGAATAAAATAAGTGTTAAGGTTGCATTTTTCTGGACTTTGGATTAATTTTTCGCAATCAGCTGGTTGTCAGCAAGTTGGATCCAACTGGGCTTTGGACTAATTTCGCGCCGCTTCGGTGCGAAATTAGTCCAAAGTCCAGATTTTTGTACGCGTTCAGGGGGTAACTAATTCGTGAACGTGCCCGCGTGCGTGCCCGTGCCCGGTGGGGGGCAGCGGGGGCTTCCCCCGACTGATTTTTTTGAATCATTGGCATTCTGGAGGATTTCTCTCAAATACTCGAGGGTGACCCCTCGAATGAGAATTTTCTTATGACGGCTTGTTTCTCCCGAAATGATGGAAAAGGAGGATTTGGATAGTTTCCACGTCTTAGCTAAGAAATGAATCAGCGCCTCGTTGGCCTCTCCCTTTTCAGGAACGGCATTGAGGCGCACCTTCAACTCCTCATTTTCCCAGCCCGCAACGGCATTCTTGGCCGCCCGAGGAATCACTTTTACAGGAAGGATGAGCCCTTCCTTGGTCACACGGATCTGATGCAAGGTTTATTTCTCGGAATAAAATGGTTAACGTATTCCCCTTGCAATAAAATAACAATCCTTTGCGCCTGGGACCCCAATATAGGGATAAGGCTGATTTTCATAGCAAGTGACAGTTTGAAAATACTCTTCCAGATGTTTTTTTCGCTTTTCCGTCGCTTCACATACGAAAGGATAATGAGGATTCTCTTCTTTAGGGAACTTGAATTGTATAAACCAAGCTGGGAACCCACTGTGTTGTTTCTCTTCACTCCAATTTAGCTGTTCGGCGATTTTTTTGATTGTTTCCTTATAAATGTTAAATTCTTGCGTGTACTGTGTCGATCCTTTAGGGTAGTTTTCGTTAAACCAATTTTTTTTCTGTGCTATTTCGTCGGCTTTGTACTTTGGAGGGTATTTAATTTCTAAATGGGTAACAATAGGAGACTCTAATTCTTTGGGGTATGAGGTAAAAAAGGTATTTTCAAACACGAATACTGCTTCCGAAGAAGGGAAAAAAAGAGGTACGAAGCGAGAAATAAAATCAGTGCCTATGTATTTCACAGAATCTTGATCGATGACTATTTCATCGTAAAGTCCGTAGAATTTTTCGAGGTCTTTCTCATTAGTTAAATCTTTCCACACATGGATCCGTGTAGGGGGGATTATTCCCCTTACTTCCCTATCCGCGGAAGACCAAAATTTTCCTTGTTCGATAGGAAGGGATTGATCTTCTCTTCTGCAAAAAAAACCACAAACTTTCATTCCTAGTCTTCTTGCTTCCTTTAGTTTTTCGGCCGTTCTATCAGAATCATAGTCCTGCGCAGGGCCTATTAATTTAGATATTTGGGAAGTAGAAGAAATAGTTGAAGCAGCCATAATAAACACCTTATTTCGTTTTTTAATTCACAATTATACATAACAATGATTATATTTTCAAGGCTTGATTATGATAATTAACCAACTGTAGATCAGTTAGATGTGATCGGAAATCTATACCCAAACAACTTGAAGAATTGGTTTTTGACTGCGTCGGGCAGCCACTGTCTTCGAGCCCGCGTGCATCGCACAACGTATTCAAGTGTGCCTGCTCCTCATACAAAAGAGCACTTCCCTGCTCTTTTGTATGTTTCCACAGCCGCGCCGACTTCGCCTGGCTCAAATTCAGGGCGCCCTTCTTGTCAAATTCCCAATTCTTCAAGTTGTTTGGGTATAAATTTGGATTTTTTTTTGGTGGATTTATTTCTCGGGCCGTTTACTATTTGTTCCACAGCTATGAGGGTCCATGTCAATTCATTTCAATTCCACTCAATCCTCTTATATTTCAAACTCAATCCCAACAGGAGATCCCCCAAAAGTATCCTCTTTTGGCATCTCTGAAACGCCCTCATCCATTATATCTCTTATCAACCAGCCTGAAGGCGGATTCAGCTCTTGGATTGCAAATATCTTCAATCAGATTTGTCGATTATTTTGTTGTTCTTCGGCTTCAGATTCTGAAGTCAGACCTTTAACTCCTCTTGAGAATCGAATTGCTGAAGGGGTAAGGATCCTCGACAATCATTTTCAATCGGATTATGTTTTAAATGCGAATTCCCCAGGGTCGGCCATTGTCGTTGTCATGAAATACAATGGCAATTACAGGGTTTCAGTCAACACGGCGCGGATTCAGAGAAATGCGGGTAGGGAGGCGAATAAGGCAATGCTTCGGGAACTGCTGAACGCTGAAAGTCAGATCTCAGATGGCAGGCTTGAGATAGAAACTATGCACTTTGAAAAGCAAAACAATAACACCTTTAACCTCGCTTATGTCGATAAATCGATTAAATTCGCGGACGGGAATAGGATGGCAGGTGGCGGCTCTCATCCTTCGATCCATCAAGCCACAGTATATCGTCAACTTGAGAGAGCTATACCTTCAGAGGGCGAGCGGCGGCGGGTTTTCGAGTTCCTCAATCAACTCTAAGAGTGTGTTAATGGATTTTGTTATTTTGATTTTTGATGATTTTTTCTTTAGAATCTGGTTCGGCGCCGCAGTACATAGTTAAATAACTAGGACAAGGCGCCGAATCAGATTCTAAAGAAAAAGGCGCAAAAAGCAATTAACAAAAATCCATTAACACACTCTAAAAGAGAAGGGGAAGAATTGCTTCTTCCCCAAGGTTTTCAAGACTTATTCCTGTTAATTCGAATATAGGCGACGTCCTGTCCGTCGATCAATTCTCTCAAGTATCTATCCTCATTTGTTTCCCCGTGCAATTTTATTTGGCAAATGGAATCGGCGGATATACCAAAAGCTGTTGCCACATCGGATTTAAGGTCCCTAAGCTTAGCCGTGGCAATAGTGGCATTGGCAACAGTAACGTGGATTGGTTTTTGTTGGCCTGCTTCTCCACTTAAGAGTTCAATCGTTATTTGCCTGTCGGGATGTTTTAAATTTTTTAAAATAGTCAATGTAGAAACGAGGTCTTTATTTGCTTCCCGAAATGCGACAGCCTTAGGGCCGTTTGCTTTCCAATTACAATCAAGGAATGAATGTGGTTCGTTACTCCATTTCCGATCAAGATGAGACTTCATTAGCCCATGCACTTCTTTAACCTGGGCAATAAAGTTCTGCTTTTCCATGGAACTCATGGTGTTAAAATTTTGAGCTTGTAGGGCCAGAGCCTCTGTTCTTTGCTTGAATGCTGTTGTGACTGCCATAATATTTACCTCCAGAATGATCCCGTTTAAAAGATCAAGAGAAAGACTAGTACGCTCTTAAATTAAAAACAAAGATATAATTACGCTTGTGAGGCTTCAAGAGCAATGTTCAAGAGGGAGGTTAAGCCTTGGCGGATCCGCTCATCTTCGAGATGCGGCTGCCATTCTAGGCTTGCGTGAGTGTCGCTGATGACGAACATGGCGCCAAGGTCGACTTGATGGAAATGGGCGACGGCAAACAGTGCTGCGGCCTCCATTTCCACGGTTAGGACGCCTTCTTTCTGAAAGAACTGAATTTCTTCTAGGGTTTGCCGGTAAAAACTATCCGTTGTCCAAGTGCTGCCGATGTGATGGGGAAGGCTGGCTTTTTTGAGGAGGTTTTGGAGAGTGTTTGTCATGCGGCGGGGGGCATGGATATATTTTGTGGGAGGAAGATAGTGATGGGAAGTGCCTTCATCGCGGATCGCTTTTTCACAGATGATAAGATCGCCGATATTTGCCTTCATTTGCAAGCTTCCCGCTGTTCCAATCGAAATGAACTGTTGGACCCCCCAAGCGATGAACTCTTCCATTTTCGCTGCCATTGCGGGCCCGCCAATGCCAAAGTCGCCAATGGCCACACCAGGATAGTCTGTAAGATAAAATAGCTTCGAGAAACAGCCTTCGCATTGTTGGTGGGGCATCTTTTCCAAGGCTTGATTCATGAATCGGCCTTGATAGCAAAAGAGGACTGTTTTTGGGGCAGGGGAGTTGGGCAAGCGGCCATATTGCCGCCGGTGTTCCAAGACTTTGGAAGCGGTGATCAGGGAAGAGAGTTCATGTTTTTCGCCATACTGTGGAAGCATCACAACCCGATGGGGTAAATTTTTGAGGATTATACCAAAAAAGCCGCGACCTGTAAAGTAGTAGTAAATAATTTGCTAGTGAACCCCGGCCTTAAGGCCGGGGATTATTATGGCGATTTGGGAGAGGCTTCGCACCCCTCCCAAATGTCAATTTTTGAAATGAAAGGAGTTTGTTTAAAAAACAAACTCCTTTTGCTTTGGATTCTTATTTGCGCGTTCTCATGAAAAAATAGGTCACGCCTAGGACAAAGCCGAAAATAATATGTCCGACCAGCATCGGAAGCGCTTGAATCATCGTTCCTTGGTTCCATGAGATCTGGCATCCAGTAAGCCATGGGCAAAGGATCAAAGGCTCGATGAACCACCAGATGATCCCGTAGACAATCCCCCAAAGAGCTGAATTGAAAAAAGTCAAACAGCCCTTGCAGAAGATGATGGCGAAAATTAAGCCCAGGATAGCGCTGTGAATTAAATGAACGATGAATCCTGAAAGAGGATCATGCAGATTGATCAATTGCCCGGCAGTTGAGAGCGATCCCATCCTCATCAGGATGAATCCGAAGACGACGCCTGCAATCAGGCCGCCCACGATCCCGCTCACGATATTTTTTTTGTTAAACACACTGCTGATTTTCATTTTCCCTCCTTAGGGTTTTTTGTTTATCTAGTTTAATGCTGTCCCTGCTTGTTGGATGAGTTTAGCGACCAAGGCCGTCCATCCTGTTTGATGGCTGGCGCCCAGTCCCATTCCGTTGTCTCCATGGAAACATTCGTTGAAATAGCAAAAGGTCGTTCCAATGGGGATCTTCTTGAAATTTGCGCATTTGGCCATAAATCGGCCGTTTGCCCGCGTTCATTCTTTAAAAACAGCCGGATCAGTCGTTTCGACAGCTCCATGCTGACATCCCACAAGTTCAAAAATTTTCCCGATCCGGTCGGAAATTCCACCTTCAAAGAATCTCCATAGTAATGATGGTATTTTTGCAAGGATTCGATGATCAAGAAATTGATGGGGAACCATACGGGTCCGCGCCAGTTTGAATTTCCACCGAAAAGACCGCTGTCTGACTCCCCAGGAACATAGCCGACTGCATGGCTCTGTCCATTCGACTTGGAATATAAAAGGGTGGTCTTGATGGTATTTTCGAAACGGAGCGGATCCCGTATTCGGAGAGAAACTCTTTTTCGTCGAGCATGTACTTGAGGATGCTTGATTAGGCGCTCTTCTGTCAGGATGGAAAGAAGGCGTTGATTGCCCACGCCGGGTCGGTAGAGGCAAGGCAAATTCATGCTCACATGAGGTCTTTTGCTGACGAACCAATCGACGCGCCGCGAAAATGTTTTGAGTTTTTCCATTCCTTCGGGCGAGAGTGTCTCGACGGCAAGCAAAGGAAGCAGCCCGACAATGGAGCGGACTTTTAAGGGGATGATACGGTCATCGGGCAGATGAAGGGCATCGTAGAAAAAACCGTCTTGCGGATCCCATAAAGAATAGCCTTTGCCGCCTACATTCGTCATCGCGCTGGCAATCCTTAAAAAATGCTCGAAAAATTTGGTCGCGATATCTTGATAGACAGGCTCCTCGAAGGAGAGATGAAAAGCGATGCGGAGCATCAGGATGCAATAAAAGGCCATCCAGGCCGTACCGTCTGCTTGATCGATATGGCCGCCCATGGGAAGGGGACGGCTGCGGTCGAAGACGCTGATATTGTCCAGTCCGAGAAAACCTCCTTGGAAGACATTTTTACCTTCGGCGTCTTTGCGATTGACCCACCATGTGAAATTAAGGAGCAGCTTATTGAAGATCCCTTTGAGGAAATCGCGGTCGTGCTTTCCGGTCATTTTGCCGTCGATCTTAAACGTTCTCCATGCACCCCAAGCTAAAACGGGAGGATTGACGTCGGAGAAATTCCATTCGTAGGCAGGCAATTGTCCATTGGGATGCAAGTACCATTCACGGGTCAGCAATTCGATCTGCCGTTTAGCAAAGTCGGGATCGATCAGCGAAAGGGGAATGCAATGAAAAGCAGTGTCCCAGCCGCAGAAATAAGGGTATTCCCATTTGTCCGGCATGGTAAAGACGTCAAAGGTCGTCAGATGGCTCCAATCGATATTTCGGTCTATTTTGCCCTGCCTGGAGCTGATCGGATCACCTTTGGCCCATTGCTCGATATCGAAATAATAAAACTGCTTGTTCCAGAGCAGCCCGGCAAAGGCGCTGCGCTGCACCTGTTTTAATTCCTCTTTCAGAGATTGCGGATGGAGCGTGGCATAAAACTCGTCCGCTTCCTTCTCGCGCTGCTGAAAAAGGGGATCGAAATCTTTGAATGGCGACCCGTTTGTTTTATTGATGAGGCGCAATCGAATCGAACTCTTCTCCTTTGGGCCTAATTCGATCCGGTAGACCGCGGCGGCTTTTGTCCCTATCTCCTGGGGATTGACCGCATTTTTTTCTTTGCCCACAAGATAGCGGTGAAAAGCATCTTTGACGTATGGTGACTCATTTTTCGTGTTGAAGAGTCTTTCTTTATTCGTCTCATTTTCCGTGAAGATGAGTTCAGGCGCGCCATCGCAATAAAGGAAATAGGAGCCTTCAATCGGATGGGAAAGCTCGAGAACCGAGAGCTCATCGGTCTGCATACTTTTCTTAAGATTGGGTTTTCCCTTTTCGTCGCCCGTCGGCCCCTTTTCCCCGTATCCCCAGCTCCAGGTATTGCGGAACCAGATCGTCGGGACAAGCAAGCATTCCGCTTTTTCTGGAGCCTCGATTGTAGATGGTGTAGCGGATGAGAATATCTTCGTCATCCGCTTTGGCGTATTCGATCAAGACATCAAAGTAGCGGTTCTCATCGAAAATCTGGGTGTCTAAAAGCTCGAACTCATTATTGCCAAATCCCCGTTTGATGTTCTCCTCGCGCAGCTGCTGATAAGGAAATTTCTCCTGCGGATACTTGTACAGCATTTTCATGAAGCTATGCGTCGGCGTGTTATCGAGGTAAAAATAGTATTCCTTGACATCCTCGCCATGGTTGCCTTCGGGACCGCTCACGCCGAACATCCGTTCTTTTAAAAAGGGATCGCTGCCATTCCATAATGAAAGAGATTGGCAGATCCTTTGGTTGCGGTCGCAGATCCCTCCAATCCCGTCCTCATTCCAGCGGTAAGCGCGGGATTGCGCCATTTCATAGGGAAAATACTGCCATGGGTTGTCCCCATAATCCTCCCGCACGGTTCCCCAGGCCCTCTCGCTCAAGTACGGTCCCCATTTTTTCCACTTGGACCTCTGCGAGCGGTAGGACTCTAAGCGCTGATGCTCAGCTGTTTTAACCATAATAGCGCCTCGTCGGCAAAGCTTTGGCGCTTTACCTAAGTACTAATTTCCATCCTTACCTTATGCGGAGTTTAGATTCAAAAAATATTTTACACTTTTATAAAAGTTATTTTATGAAAGTGGGGACAAATGTTGATTGTCAATCACTTGTGATTTTTTAGTGAATATGTTTTTTTATAACTGTATAATTGCCCATAAAACAAAAAATGCAATTAAAACCCCTTAATTGCGGTCATTAATGCCCTTCGACTTTAAAGACTAAAAGCAATATAGATTCCCAAACTGCATAGCACGACTCCCATCGTCTTTGTAATGATGAATTGGAATTTTGCAAAATGCTTTTGTAAGAAACGATGAGTAATCAGGTAGGAGAGAAGAACAAACCAGGCAAAGGCCACAATGGGAAGCAGGCTTCCGAGGATGATTTTTTCATGAATGCCCATTCCTGGTTGAAAAAATTGGGTAAATAAACTCAAAACAAAAAGAGTGGCTTTGGGATTGAGTAAATTACATAAAAATCCAGAAGTGAAAGGACCCTTTCCTCTTTTACTAGGAGTTTTCGCTTCCTCGATATCACCCTCGGGGGAAGTTTTCTTTTTCTCCTTGAGCATGACAATGCCTAAGTAAATTAGATAAGCGGCTCCACCATATTTTAAGATATTGAAAATCAGTGGATTTTCAGCGATTACAATCCCAATTCCAAGCAAGCAGTAGCTGACATGGACTAAAAGAGCCGTTGATACGCCAAGAGAGGTCAAAAAACCCGCTTTAAATTTTCCCGAAAGGCAATTCTTCACCACAATGGCAAAATCGGGTCCCGGGCTGATGGCGGCAAGAAGGCTGATCAGCAGCATAGACGAAAAGTTTGCTAAGCTCATTTTTCCTCTACATCTGCTAAACGGTATTTTATGGTGACTGTTTTTTCCTTGGCATTAATAGAAAGATCGGGAATTTCAATGGGGCCTATTTCTTTTAAATTATCTACATGGGTGCCGCCGCAGCCCATTGACTGTTTGATTTGAATCGCTCTCGTTCCATCCGAAAGCTTGGTAATACGAACAGGAGTGTCTTTTTGTACTTTCGAAGCAAGCGTCTCTTGCAATTTCTGCATGATTTCCTTCTTGTCATAAGAGGTTTCAGAGAGCATTTTAAACCGGACATAACCGTTTTGAGGATCGTGATTTCCGTGAAATGCCTCGAGTGTGGGGAAAAGCTCTTTAACAGTCTCTGCAATAAGATGCCCAGCGGTGTGCATGCGGGAGAAGAGTTTTCTTTTCGATTCATCCACGATCAATTCTACTTCATCGCCTTCTTTAAAGGGCAGATCTTGGTGCTCGTCAAAACAATGTAAAACTTCAAAAATATCTATTCTGTCTTTATCCAATGACTCCTTTTGCACATGCAGGACTTTGATTCCATTAATTGTCCCTTCATCGCTTGGTTGACCGCCGCCTTTGGGGTGGAAAATCGTTTCGTCGAGTAAAACCCACTTGTATCTTTTTTTGTTTATTTCACTCCCTCCTATTTTAATGATTTTCGCCTTGTGTTTAAGTAGATGGTTTTTTTCCATGTAAAGAGGTTTGACGTGATGTTTGATTTGATTGTCCATGAAAATTCCTATTTATGATGATGTTTTTCGGCTTTTTGCGAGTTCGATATAATTGTAAATAGATTGACGAGTGAGCTGAAGAGCTTGCGCGATACAAGGGATAGCCCCCTTTTTTTTGAAGTATCCTCGAAAAAAAAGATGTTCGACGATACCTTGCTTATCTTTGTAGTTTAATTGAGTAGACAACAGTCCTTTCTGGTGCCTCCATTTTTTTACTTCTTCGTGGATTTCCTCGCTAAAGGGTTGGCTTTGGCCAAAATCATTAATGCCAACAAATGGATCCTGGGTAGTATGGAGGAAATATTCTAAAAATTTATGAAATTGATCAAATTGAGAAATATCAAAATGTAAACAGAAAGCTCCGATGATTTGTTTTTTGTTATCGCAAATTGCAAGAGAGCTGGATTTCAAAAGCTGCCCTCGATAGTTACGGCTGGTGTAGTTAACTAAAGCATCTGGAAAACCGTCTTCTTCAATGAGCCGTCGCATGTTCAATTCGCTTACAGGCTGACCGACCATTCTCCCTGAGATATGGCCATTAACAATATGGATGAGAGACCGATCCAAGTCTTTGAAATCATGAATGGCGATTTCTAAAATGTTTGGAAACATTTGGCCTAAAACGTCTGCCACTTGTATGTATCGTTTAAAAAGCTCTTGATTATCCATGTCTTCTGCTTCTCTTTCTCTAGAAATGATGCTCAAGTTTTGACATTTTGTCAATTTTTTTACAAAATTTATTCCACTTGGAATTAATTCGCCTTTTCTTTTAAAATGCTGCCCACTATGAAAAACGGATCAACATTTTCACTTTCTGTGAAGCCTTGCGAAGCTGCTATCAAAGTCGGCATCGTATCCGTCATTTCTATCGTCGCTCTCCTTATTCTTGTGCCCTAAAGGCACATACATACTTAACTCACTCACATTTATTTTTAAAATTAACAGAAAATTAGGAGAACAATATGTCTCAACCAATAAATTCAACCACACCATCTGCATCCACGATGCCGGCAAAGCCTTTTGCACCTAAAGAATCTACCTGGTACGAAACTACCGTTAAAGTGCTTTCAGGGGGAATGGGAGGCGCTGTAGGGATATACGCCGCAACCCCTGCCATGTATATGAAAATGTATATGCAGGAAAAAGCTAGAAATCCCCAAAATCCACCCACGTTTCAGAAAAATCCAGCAAAGTGGTTTGCTGGAGGAGGGGCGCTAGCAGGGTGGATGTTTCCACAAGCTGCCTTTGCATTCGCAGCCAATGAAAAGTTGCGTGAGCAACTCTCCAACAATGGGGAAAGAGAACTCACCCCCGGGGAAAAACTCGCATGCAGCGCAACAACTGGAGGGGCTCTCACTATATTAGTGAACCCTCAAGAGTTGATCTGGACTCAACAGCAAAAAGCTGAGGAAGCAAGGCTAAAAATGATCGAGCAGAACAAATTGGATCCCAAAAAAATTCCCTCAAAGACCTCCATGCAGATTGCACAGGAGATCTATAAAAAACATGGGATGAAGGGCTTTTGCCGCGCAGCTCCAGAAACAATGGTGCGAGAAATGGTCTCAGCTTCCGTATTGACTTATTTGGTATCTGAGTATCCGCTTTTAGCCCCGGCTCTTGGTGCAACGATCAGTCAACCTTTGGATGTCCGCAAGACCTCCAAACAAGCTGATTTTAACTATAAAGCGCCTATGCGGGAACTGTGTCGGCCTAAATTTTCAGGCCTTGCTGGAAGAGGTCTTGTTTACGGCATTTTTATGAACGTAGCCCCTTACGTCAAAAACAAATGCCAGGAAATGGCACTGCCGAAAGTTGAAGAAGTGAAATAATTTTCGTGAAAAGGCAAGGGAAGCCCTTTAAAGGGTTTCCCTTTTCAGTGATCGAGGCTTTTCATCATCGATTAAACTCAAAAAATATGTTATCATTGATGTTAGTCTATACTTGAGAGCGTTACAATGGTTCAGAATTTAAAACTTGCTTGGAGGGGTCAAACTTCTGCACCATTGTGTATTGAATTCCTTTGTGATAAACGATGCCCTTAAAATCCATGAGATACTTTTCGACGTCAGATCCGAGATAGAAGGCCCCTGACCAGATATCGCACACAACAGCATCTGGACCCCAATTTTTATAATCTGAGGCGAGGAATGCTTTGTTCCGGTCGTAGACTAAAAAGTCGTGATCGCCGGTGGGTTCCTGAAAGGTAAAGAGTTCGACGGAGACAAATTTTTTAGAAAGGAAATAGCCGACCACGGCCAAATGGCCGCAATTGCCATTTTTATGCTTCAAAGTTTCCTTTACTTTGTATTCCAGTGAACGATTGGGGCAATTTTCTGGAGCTTTTATTCTAAGTTCAATCTGTGATGTGTCTAGAAATTTTATTAAATCGTAGCAACAATTCGGATCAAAATATTCTTGTCTAAAGATTTTAGATCTTTGTAAATAGTTTCTAGAAAAGGGAATTGCATTGCGAACGCAATCAATGATTAACTTTGCAGTTTTAAGATTGTTTCGTAAAGCTTCGCTGGCATTGTCAGGAATGGGGTGTTCCTCGAGTTCGCCAGTTAAAACGGTGGGAGAATGATGGAAGCGGCTGGGAAGAAGCTTGGTTTGTGCTGTATAGTAATAGCCATCCCTATTTTTAGGGGGAGCAATATTGCTCCATTTTTCGAACTTTTCCAGTTCTGTAACTTTTAGATAACTTTTCCACTCCTCTTCAGTACATGGGCCATATTGATCAGGTTTAGGTACATTAACTCCCAACATATCAATCTCAGCAGAGGTTTGGGAAGTGATTGTTTCCACCTTCATTTTTTTCCGGCTCTTATTTTCCTCGGAGGAATAGGCAGAATACGGGCGTTTTTTTGAGGGGGGTGTATCCGAGCTCTGCATTTGAGTCAGTGCAACTGCCGCCTCTATAAGTTCAAAATCAAAGGATGAGCTTGTATTCTCTAAAGGAGCGAGGGTATCACTATTACCAGGAAAGATATCATCCCCATTCGTATTAAAAATCCACGAATTGAGATCAGTATTTAAATCTATTGACATAACAATATACCATGTTTATTTGGTTTTTAATAAAAATAATTATAACTTTTAATATAATAAATTGCAAACTCTTAAAAAGATTTCTTTAGTGCTAGAGTATTAGACGTTTACGGAATGACCAAATTCATATGAAGGGAGAATTAGAAAGGAAGGTCTCTACATTCTGGATTAATGGTTTTTGTCGGTCCCTTTCTGGGCTGATTGGGACCCTTGAGAATTGATGGACTCTTTACACCTCGCGGCAAGGGGGCTTGGAGTTGCTTGGTCTTTATAGTCTTCCTGGGGAATCGTAATATTGAGCATTTTAGGAGTCATTTTTCCTGAGATGCTGTGGATGCCCGATAGTTTCATGGTGCGAACTACGGGGCACGATTGCTCTAACTTTGGCGATCTTTGGATCGCCTCTTGCAAGATTTTACTCCACTTGTCCACGGCGTGAACGAGCTGCAAAGGGGTAAATCTTTTGCCTTGCGACGCGTTTGAAATGATAAAATCTTTGATGCGATTCAAACGAACTTTGCATGCTTCCAATTGATTGGGAAGAAGGAGGCGGCGTTTGTTGTTGGCAGGCGATAAATGATTGAGATCTCCATTGATCAAATGCCGGTGACGCGGCTTATCTATACTCACTTGCCATCCGCCCTCATCTCTTCCTTCAGCGCCAATATCCATCCTTTCGGCGACTGCGTCTTCATAGGGAATTTTCAAACGGCTGAGAGTGCGCAGGATGGCTGTAATATCCCAATTCTGTGCAATTTTTGCCAATTTGCTGACCTCTTCCAAGCTCAGCTCTTGATTTGTCATCGGATTATTGTTGAGGAAAGGAAGGTCAGTTGCGGCGACCGAATTACTGATCTTCTCCGGCGTCCAAATCGGATCGAGGCGAATGGGCATGCAATCTTCGACATCGATCAGAGTAACGCCTTTACAACCGCTCGTTTTTGCATCCCGTAAGCCTACGGCAACCGCAAGCATGGTCAGCAGTGTGTAATCGAAGAGCGATATCATGGGCTGATCGGCTAAAAAGGGTTGAATAATGCCGACGATAGCGCAAGCAGTTTTTTCGGCAGAGCTGTTGCCGCTTTTCGCGGGACTATCCTCTCCATCGCTCTCTTGAATTTCTCCGCTTCCCTCGACCTCTGAGGAATAAGCAGCTTCAATGGAGTCAGAATTTTCCATAAACTTATCCATGAATATTTCACTGGGCTTGGGGCCCTCAATTTCTTCAGAGAGAAGTTTGATATTCCCATTCCAAAGTTCTTCATGATTGTCTTCTCCATCGCC
Organism: uncultured Verrucomicrobiae bacterium; assembly: GCA_963698815.1. Taxonomy (GTDB): domain Bacteria; phylum Chlamydiota; class Chlamydiia; order Chlamydiales; family Rhabdochlamydiaceae; genus CAJCIW01. The sequence goes on along the minus strand of CAVOSF010000004.1, from coordinate 210,943 downwards.
ATCATTTTTCAATGGCGGGTTCATGACCGCGCAGAACATGCCCGGGACCATCTGCTTGTCCAAACCTAGGGAGTGGGCAAATTGGCGGACCATAGTCTCCATAGCGGCTCGTTTGCGTCCAATCTTGAAGACAGCGACATTTTGCAACTCTTCCTGATCCTTCTCAGTTTTTTGAACAAAAAAAACTCCGCCATTGGCAGGGACGATCCGCATTGTCCCGTCCTCCAATGTTTGGATCAATTGCGTCAAGGTTTGTACGGCTACTTTGTCTTCTTGCGATACATTTAATTGCTGCAATAAGGGAGGAATCGATTTTTGCGGACCGTTTTTAATGGCGTTGAGGACTTCCGTATAAACAGTTCCGATTTTTTGGTGCGCTGGGATGTCCTGAGGTTGAGAACAATTTTGTTCCCTTGCTTGAGGATGAAAATAGACTGACATTGTTCTCTTCTAGAATGCGTTTTCAAAACCGCGAATCACTGTATCGATGTGGAGAGAAAAACACCAGGATTTTCTCTATTTAAAGTCGAAAGCGTTAAGCAGATTGTTCGCTTGGGCATCGCGGGAAGAGAGTGAAGGCAGCTCCCACCTTTGTTCGATGAATTTGAGGATGGAGACTGTTTCATAACTCGTGTGGTCGACGAAGCCGCGTTTGGCATAAGGAGAGATGATGATCGCAGGTATGCGTGTGCCGGGGCCGAATTCATCGACGATGGGCGGCGTGACATGGTCCCAGCGTCCGCCATTTTCGTCATAAGTGATAATGATGGCGCAATCTTTCCAAATCGCACTTTTCTGCACGCGCTCGATAAAATCAGCGCACCATTCTATGCCTGGAAACAGGCCGTTGTCCCCGGGATGTTCGCTATACATGTCTGTGGATCGAATAAAACTGACGGCAGGGATATTTCCTGCATCGAGCAGCTGATAGAACTTATTGAGATCGAAAAGATGCTCTTCGCGCTCTTTTGTACCGGGAGCGAATTGTTTGAAATAGCTCGGAGCTTGATGATGGTAGGCGAATAGGGGAGGTGCGTTTCCTTTCAGCGCATCGGTCCATCCTTGGGCAAACCAGCCCCAAGAAATTCCTTTTTCGCTCAAGCGATCGCCAATCGTTTTGTATGTTTGCGGAGGCACTCTTTTTGCATCGGGTGTTCCTGGTTTAAAGGGGGGATAAAAAGGCTGTGCATCGTTGATCGCGTATCCATCAGCAGAGACGAGCCCATCGCTGATCGTGCCGTCTTTGCTCACGCGGACGATCAAATTCTTGGGGGCATTCGGCCAAACAGGCATCTGTGCGGCAAACAACCAGATCACCCCGCCCATCGACCCGCCATAACAAGAATGAAAAAAGCGGTCGCAAATCGTGTACTGCTGGGCAAGCTTTCCCATGCGCGTATTGCGGATATCATAATAACTCATGACAAAGCCGCCGGCATTGCTGAATGCGGCAAAGGCGTTCATCTTTCCATCATTGATCTGCCTTTGTTCATGATAAAACTGATGAATGAGATCGCCTGTCTTTTTTGTCCATGGGATGTAGGGTTCCAGATTGAAGGGGCCATTGGTCAGGTTCTCAGGGATTTCGGAGTAGCGGGTTTTGGTGTTCGTGTTAATGCAAGACAATGAAGGGTAGGGCATGCCGTTAGAATCGACTTGAATCGTATTTTCAGGGTTGGCGTTATCGAGACCGTCAACTCCTGGAAATTTTCCGTACAAACCATCAAAGGACCAATTCTCCTGATAAACAATGATGAAGTATTTGATCTTTTCCGCGCCTGCAATCTGTTCCGGAGAATACTGCACTTTTTCAGGAGCCTGACGGAGCGCTGAAAAGACAGATGTGTGCAGGGCAAAGAGGCTGCAAAGAATGGTAATCGTGCGCATGACCGCACATTATCCATTCCATTTTTGCCGGTCAATTGTTTTTAGGCCACTCGATGACTTGCCGTTCGTGCAAGAGTTCGGGTTTTAAGGACTCATAGGGGAGATCCTGCACGCCCAAGCCCTTATCGATGCATAAACTGGCCGCGATTGCGGCGGATTGGCCCAAGATCATAAATATCGGCTCCATGCGCACGGCGCCGAAGGCGACGTGGGTGGCGGATAGGCAGACAGGTACGAGCAAGTTATCGCATTCTTCTTTTTTGGGGGTGATCGCGCGATAACTGATTGGAAAGGGGGGATCTTTTGAAAAAAGACGCCCTCCGTTGCGATAAAACCTTCTTCTCCCAAGCAATATTTAATGGCATGAGAGTCCAAATGATAAGAAGCCATCCCGATTCCATCGCGCACTTCCTGTTTGCCCGTCGCGGTATGTTCTGTAATGACATAATTGGAAATCATGCGCCTGGTTTCGCGGACGTAGAGCTGATGGGGCCAATAGTTGTTATCCGTGAATTCATCTTTGGGAAAGCCCCATTCGCTGTAAAATGTGCGCATGTGATGCGGGATGCGAGGATGATTCTGCAGAGTCCATAAGAGCCCCCGCTGCCAAAGCTCATGCTGCTTTGCGATTTTTAAGCGTGTCTCATCGTCTGCTTCTGCATAATTCCAATTCATGCCGACATAATCGGTGGAAATAAAATTCTGAGCATTCGTATCTGTTTTTCCATTAGGGATACGGCTTAATTTAAGGAAATTGTTTTTTTGTAAACCTGCTTCGATGGCTCGAAATAAAATCTCATAATCTTTTTCATCGTAATCGGCTGGTTTATCGATTGTCGCGCGATTTTCAGGAACTTTGGTGAGGCAGAGGCGATAATTATAGGCTTGCGTTCCACGATCGGAGATACCGTCCGGCCCACCGGCATCGGGATAAATCCGAGGCAAAAGCCCGCTTTCGGGCTGGCCCTTGATCTGATAAGGATCAACGGCTACATAGACCGTGTTGTGCCTGGGATTGAGACGGATGCCATTCAAGGTTTCGTGATATTGTAAGTTGCTTTCTCTACCTATGGTATGAGAGATTCCTGCTGCAGCCATGAGATCGCCTTCATAAGTGGCATCGATAAAGACTTTGCCGCAAACGTTAAACCCGGATTGCATTTTAATCTGGGAAATGTGCTGTCCGCTTTTAACCACTCCTGTTTTGCGGTCTAAACGTTCAGAATAAATGAGATCAACTTTCATTTCAGACAGCATATCTTGAAAGATCTGTTCTCCGACATGGGGTTCCAAAAGCCACATGATTTGTTCCGCAGGATTGGTACATCTTCCTCTCTGATCTTCGATATCCTCAAGGTTTTTTTTATTTCCCCATACCCAAGCGCTGTTTTGATCATAATGCTGCCAAATTCTGTGAAAATATTCTTTAGCCAATCCGCCTACCGTCTCGGGTTTGCCGACGTCGACGTAGCCCAATCCGTTGGATGTCATCCCTCCGAGATGTTTTCCCGGTTCGATCAAGATCACAGATTTATGCATTCTCGCCGCTTGAACGGCAGCCATGACTCCTGCGGAAGTGCCGCCGTAAATGACGATGTCGTAAACCATTGCTCCCAAAGCGGAATTTACAAAAAATAAAAGACTGACAAGGCAGATTCTAATCATAGGACAGGGGAACAAGACTTTGCAGAAGTTTTATTTTATCGAGTTTAACAATCCAGCTTTCATGATCATCTCTTCCATAAGTGATCCAAATGTATTTATCATTGCTGACATAGCCGCAGGGAAATACGCATCGGATCGGTTTCCAATAAGGCTTGTAGCGAATACCGCTGTAGAAGTTCTTGGCGATGATGGGGGCGGGACTAATTTTAAGAATCGGAAAGGGCGGTTGATGGGAGAAAAGATAAGCCCCAATAAAATAATGGGCCATCTTATTCCAATTCGAATGCACAGTGGCCATGTCAATCGATGAATGGAAAAAGCCGAGATAGCCTTCCTTTTCGAGAAGCGCCGGAGTGCCTCCGCGAAGGGTTCCCAACTCCCAAGAAATGCCGCTTTTCGAACAGGCGACGGTGTCGCAAATACCCGTTCCATCTAGGCGCGGGTAGAAGATGCGATGCGGGAGGATGCTATAGGCCAATAACATTTTCCCTTGGTACTCGAACGGTCCCCAAGCTTTTTCTCGGACGTGTATGCTTGCGTTTTCAAAATGTTTAAGGCATTCGATCGGGTCTGCAATAAAATGTTCTCCGTCGTAGCGGATCTCAGCGACATAGACTCTAAATCCACCTTTGCTCATCGTGGCTTCGACATTGTCGTCGTAGATCATATAGAGTTTTTCGCCGATGGCGATCAAACGCGCATCTTCTGCTCGGCAAATGGACTCAGAATATTCATCTCTAAGATTTAACAATTGCGGTTCACTAATAGGATAAAAATCCTCGTCGACAAAAACAAGACCGATTTCTGAATGATAGGAATCATTCGGATCGGGAATGATGCGAAAACTCATCACTAAGCTTCCCTGCCAACGGACTATCCCTGGGTTGAATGCATTTGGATGCCCCGGAATCTCAATTTTTCTTGTCTCTAAGACAAAATCCTGAGTCGTAGATTCCAAATCGTGGGGAAGGGAAACTGCAAATGAGAATCTCATTGCAAATAGGAAGAGAAACAGAGACTTCATTTCGTCGATACTGGGGTTAAACTTTTCAACAGCTTTTGCTTATCGATTTTTGCGATCCACATCTCGTGATCCTGTCTTCCATAAGAAATCCAAATGCTATTTTCATCAATGAGAATGCCCGCGGGAAAGACGCAGCGCAAAGGTTTCCATGTCTTGTGATAGGGAGGACAATAAAAATTTTGCGCCACAATCGGTTCAGAGCTGATGGCGGTAATCGCAAAAGGCGGATGCGGTTCAAATGTATAGGCGCCCATCACGTAATGAGAAATTTTTCTTCCGTTAGATTGTCGTGTAGGAATGTCTTTCCATGAGTGGAAAAAAGCAAGATATTGATCTTGGTCTAGAAGAGCTTGGGTCCCCCCTCTGATCGGTCCCCAATCCCATTGGATATTTCTTGTAGAAGATGAGGCCGTTTCACAAGATCCTGTACCCAGCAGCGGACGCACAACGCGATGAGGTGTTAGGCTGTAACTGAGCAACAGCTCTCCTTTGTATTCAAATGGAACCCAATTTTTTTCGTAACGCCCTTCATTATTCCATTCGAAGCTGGAGAAACATTCCGGTTCGCTGGCTATGAATTTTTCTCCGTCATAGAAAAGCTCAGCGATGAACATTCTTCTCATTTCACGGGTCGTCACATTTTCTAGAATGTTGTTATAGACCACAAAGAGACGATTGCTAACGATGATCAGCCTGGGATCTTGTTGTTTTGAAGGAAGGACCGGGTTGTGAAATGAGAGTTCGAAAACTTGAGGGACGCTGATCGGCTCAAAATCATCGTTAAGAAAAACAAGGCCGAATGGGTTCGTCGATCCGTTGGCTTTGTACATACGGAAACTCATCAACAAGTTACCCTGCCATTGGACAATGGAGGGATTAAAAGCATCGGGAAATCCTGGAATTTCAATTTTTTTTGTCTCCAAGATAAAGTCTTGGGAAAGGGATTCCATATCAAAAAAGCCGGATAAGGCATCGGGGATATGTTCTTCATAAGGGATTTCTTCCGGGACATAATCTGCAAAGTTTTTTGCCTCGCCTGAGCCATTCAAAGCCATTGCAGAACAGTTCAGAGAAATAGCAAGTATTGAAAGTTGTCGTTTCATCACAGTTCCTCAAGGAAAGTTGATTTCTTTAAAGTCGGTAAGCGGCCAGTATTCGAAGGGAAATGCTTCGTACAGTCTTTTGAGATCGCACTGAAAAGGGGGTTCTCCGCCCATTTCCATGGCCTCGTCAATTGAAGTGGCATATTGAAAATTCGGACGGTTTGTCCCAAGATAATAATCCATGTACTTAAACATTGGTTCATCGCCTTTGAGGACGATCAATCGGGCCGGGATTCCGTAAGCTTCGGCTAAGATGATCCCATGGAGCGAGCTAGAGATCACAAACCGGCTGTCGAGAATTTTTTCAAGCACTTCAGCCCAAGGCTCTGTAGAATAGACGACATTCTCGCATTCTTCTTTAGGAAAATGATCTTCCTCTGAAAAATGGGGAATAATGAGATAGTCGTAGGTCGGATTCTCTTTTCTTTGAAACTCGGGGAAAAAGTAAGGGAATAGAAGGGCGGGATCGCCATAGATTTCAGGACAGTCGATTTGAAAAGTGTCCCTTAAGAATTTGCGCGTCAAAGGCCCGCGGACGGCTCTCACGTCCAAAGTGTCGAATTTGTAATCCTTTTTGTTTGGGACCTTTGCATTTGTGCCGGTTCCCCAGATCACGTCATTGTTACGGGCGAAAAATAATAGAGACCCGCTTGCAAGCAGTTTTTTTTCTTCCAGCTTCTGTCCTTTTATCCAAATACGTAGCGGGCCGTCTACGATTCTCTCGACTAATTTTAGGGAAATGATATCTCCAAAATTTTCAAAGACTCGGCCATGCCATTGTTCATTCCAATAATAAAAAGGCAGGCCTTCGAATGGCTTTTCCACTTCCGGAAAAGCCGTTTGCATGAGGCTGAGTAAGAGCGCTGAGATAGTGAGTTTTTTTCGAATGATGTTGTGCATATAGCTCATGTGATGCAAAAAGTTTACTCGAATCGAAAAAAAAATCAACAAATGTTTGCTCACATAGTTGTGTGAGCGCGTTCTAGACGGCCATCATCTCTTTGAGGATTTTTTGGACTTGTTTGAGAGGATGTGTGTTTAAGATATGCCTTTTTTCCAACCAGCCTTTCCTTGCAGCGTTGACGCCGGCTCTGAAAAAAAGCAAATGATCAGTACTATGAGCATCCGTATTGATGCTGCACATGAGTCCTTTTTCTGAAGCAGCATGCCACCATCGCCAATCCATGTCAAGGCGCATCGGATTGGCATTGAGCTCCATGATCTTTTTATTGGCGATGCATGCATCGATCACTTTAGCGAGATCGACTTTGTACCCTTCGCGCTTCAACAGAAGTCTGCCTGTGGCATGGCCGAGCATTGTTGTATAAGGATGTTCAATCGCTCGAATGATGCGCTTAGTCATTGTTTTTTCTTCTTGCTGCATAGAGCTGTGAACGGAGATTACCACATAGTCGAGCTTTTTTAAGATCTCGTCGGAAAAATCGAGGTTTCCATTGGTCAGAATGTCGCATTCGACACCGGCGAAGACAAAAGGGCGGTATTTTCCCGACGCGTTTAATTTGCGGATCTCTTCGGCCTGTTTTAAAAGCTGTTCTTCGCTTTGTCCATTGGCTTGAAAACTCGATTTGGAGTGATCGGAGATGCCGATGTATTCCCAGCCTAACTTTTGAGCGGCTTCGACCATCTCTTTGAGAGTATTCCTTCCATCGGAGGCAGTGGTGTGGTTGTGAAAAGTTCCGCGGATATCTTTATCCTCAACGAGGATGGGGATCTTTCCTTTTTCGGCGGCTTGTATTTCTCCTCGATCTTCCCGCAATTCAGGAGGAATGTAAGAGAGGCCGAGGGCTTTATAGATCTCTTCTTCGTTGACGGCTTTTGGGACCTTGACTTTTGTTTTTTTTGCCTCTAGGCCGTATTCACTGAGCGTCCAGCCTCGTTTGATCGACCGCTCGCGCAATTTGATGTTATGTTCTTTGGAACCGGTGAAATAAGCCAAAGCAAACTCAAACTGATGGCTGGGAACAATCCGAAGATCTGCTTGCATCCCTCCTTGCAATTTCACACTTGATTTGGTTTCCCCTTTTCCTAAAACGCGCGCGACAAAGGGCTGGGAGGTAAACCAGTCCATCACGGGTTTTGGATGGGAGGAGGCGACAAGAAAATCCAAATCGCCGATCGTTTCCAGTTTTCTCCGCAAGCTTCCGGCAACTTCCGCTTTGTCCACGCCCTTTAGTTTGCGCAGCTGTTCTATGATGGGTCCCGCCTTTGCCATCGCATCCCACCATAGATGCCGTTGTTGGTACGTCTCTTGATGTTCTAAAGATTCCAGGATATTCTTTTCCGTCTTAAGCCCAAATCCGCGCAATTTGGACAATTTCCCCATTTTGCAGGCTTCTCTAAGCTCGTCGATCGATTTGATCTTCAGTTTTTCATAAATCAATTTGATTTTTTTGCCGCCAAGTCCGTGGATACCCATCATGGCGACGATGCCTTTGGGTGTTGATTTTTTTAATTTTTCATAAAAAGGGAGGCGTCCTGTTTTCACAAGCGACGTAATTTTATCGGCCAAATCTTCGCCGATTCCTTCCAATTCAGTCAGTCTTTTCTCGTTAACGACTTTCTCGAGGTCTTCGTCTAACTTTAAGACTGCTCTTGCTGCATTGCGATAGGCGCGGATCCGAAAAGGATTTGCGGCTTGGAGTTCCAGCAAAACTGCGATCTCTTCGAAAATTCTCGCCACCTCTTTTTTGTCCATTCGAGCTCCTATCTTGTGGTGATGATCACATTTCCTTTTAGGTCGATGAGGACGGAGTTTTCTGCTTGGGCAACCAGGCCGTTCCCTTCTTCGATTAAGGGGGGATAGCCTAAAATGACTCCGGCGGTGTGCAGTTCCGCCAAGCCCAGTCTGACTTCGACCAAATTCAATCCATTGGCAAGTAGATCATGGATCGCAAAGGGGAGGCCGTGGAATGTTTGGATTGTCGTGAGCACCCTGCGCCCCAAATCGGAACGGATAGGGCGTTTCGAACTTTCTGAATAAATGGTGGGATTTTGCCCTTCGTAAATCTGCCCCTTGCCATTAGTGGCGAACGGCTCGATGGCGAAGGTCATGCCTGGTTTGATGATGGTTTTCGAATCGTCATCATAATTGGGGATTGTCGGAGGCGTATGGACTTTATAATACCCAAGGCCATGGCCCGATAGGTTTTTTACAGGCTTCAAACCATAGGAGGAAATCGTTTTTGCAATTACCTTTCCAATTTCACGGACTGGCAGGCCGACTTTGATGATTTGTTCGGCATTGAGTAGAGCTGCTTCAGCCGCATCGAGCAGCGCTTGGTTTTCTCCGGAAAGATCGACGGTGACTGCGCAGTCGCCAATCGCCCCATTCACACAAACGCCGATATCTAATTTCACGACTTCTTTAGAGAAAATGATGTCGTAGCCTGGCTGGGGTAAAAAATGGGCTGCTACCGTATCGAGGGCGATTTGCGGAGGGAAAGCGGCGCGTGCGCCCAGTTCCGCAATCTTCTTATGGATTTGGGCAATCACCCCATTGTAGGAGGCTCCGGATTGGATCAGCGATTTGCCAAACGATCGGACTTGTTTAGCAATTGCTCCGGCTCGAATGAAGTTCTGTTTATATTGTTCGTTCATCTATTTCTTTACAAACTTTGTTAATTATTGTAATTAGGGTTTATTGGTTAAAATTGGGTATGTATGGATCTAAAAGAGTCAATAAATAAAATATGGTTCAAATTAAAATCGTATGAATTCCGAGAACTGATCGGCATTATCCTATTCGCAGGGGGCATTGTTTGCATCGCGCTCTCCATTCATGCTATGAAAAAAATCTCTGAAGCTAAAGACTTCGCTCATTCGTTCACCAATTTCTTTGAGCATAATCCCACTTGGAATCCCATCATCAAATTTTTCGGCGGAAAGGTTCAAGAGAAAATTTCTGAGAACTACACACCGGCAACATTGGTCATGGTCGCAGGGATTCTTTTGATAATCATTGGAACATTTATATTTGTATATTACAGGCTGAAGAAATCTAATTACAAGAGTTAATCGTGAGTACGCGTTCAGGGGGTAACTAATTATACCGAAAATGACTCAAAAGTTGGTTTTTGGCTGCGTTGGCTATGCAGCACATTTTTTGTCTTCACTCGCGCCTTGTGCTTGCAGAATGGTCGCTCGCTAAATCTCCAAAAAATGCAATTAAAGAAAAGTCGACGAAGAAATTGATTTGATTTAATTTAAAAAATGAATATATGTGAAATTATAGCAGCAAGAGGGTATTATGATTGAAGTTCATCCCGTAGTTTATCCCGTATTCGCGTTAGTCGCAGGGATCCTCATTCTCATTTTTCCAACGATTCTCAACTATGTCGTAGCAATCTACTTGATCATTGTTGGGATTCTAGGAATTGTGGGAGGAAGACATCTCTAAGAATAGGGCAAGCGTTGCTTGCCCTAATGAAAATTCAGCGATTACTTCTTTTTCTTTTTGCACTTTTCGAGAACAGGAGGCTTTGGAGTGGGCAATTCGCCGCTCTCTTCTTCCTCAACGATGCAGTTTTTGCAGGATGGTTTAGGAATATCCGATTCCCCTTGAGCGGCAAATCCTAGGCAGGTGCTGGTTGCGAAAAGTACCATTGTCGATATCATTTTTCTAGTCATGAAAACCTCTCTTTTAATGTGGGTTATTGGGAAAGAGAGCATGTTGGCATGTTGGATTATTTCTGGCAATCTCTAATTTGGGTTGGAGAAACAAGATCAATTTAAAGAAAATAATAACAGGATAGTAGGATGGATAGGATAGAAAGAACGATTTTTTAATTGTCTTAATGTGTTTCGGTGCCATAGAATTTGTCACTTCAAATTTTAAACCTTAAAACTAAAGAGGGAAACAATGGCAGCAACGACATTGAGACTATGTGGAATCGATATGTCTGTCCACAAAATCCATGTTGAAAGATTGAAACTTGAACGAAGCAGTCGCTATTATAATCTATTAGACGTTGCAATTGCTTTGAACAACCTCGTCCGCAATGCAGAGGGAATTCTCGAAGTTGTATCCAAAGGCGATCCGAGAGACGTTAGAGGAAAAGTAATTGAACCATGGATAGTTAAAAGGGAATTGGAAGCACTTTGTGAGGACTTGTCAAAAATTATCGATATTGTGAACAAAGAGTTCGAGCCTAACCTTCCCTCAAATGGAACTGTCCCGTGCTTTGGTCGTAACATCAACATTCACCAACTAAGGTCGGTATTGAAACTTCAAAAATCCTGTATGGCCGCTCAAGCAGAAAATTATGCGAAGCTTTAACCCTAAACTAAAGGAGGAAAACAATGGCAACAACGACATTGAGACTATGTGGAACAACACAAACCTACCCGCAAGAGGTAGAACCTGGAACTTCTGAGAGACTCCACAATGAATGCCAAGAATTAATTGGTGTTGAATCCAATCTTACAGCTGAATCTCTTGCAGAAAAGGTGGTGAAAATATTTGATGATTCAAGAGGAATTCTTGATGTATTGTCCATGGGCTACCTGAAGGATAAAGATAACAACGAAATCGATCCGATTTCGCTTAAGCAAGAGTTGGCCATATTAAAAGATGATATGTCAAAAGTTAAGAAGATTATGGATAACAGTTTTGAGTTATTTCAAGCTGCTGGCGCTCAGAATGGGTTTCTAAAAATCAACAAATCAGATAGGGTAAATTACCATGGGATGTGCATGACTCTACGTGGTCGTGTCGATAGCTTCGATTCCTATTTGAAAAAGTACAACACCTAAATATCTGAAGGCCTAACTCTTCTAGTTAGGCCTTTCAATACTACAGCCGCAGTGTTCACTTTGTCCTGTTGTGCTGCATGCGCAATTAGTGCCGCATCCGCAATGGTCTTCCGAATGCGCAATCGGCTTTTTCGAAGAACACGAAAACAAAGTAAGTAACACTCCGTACAAAACTACCATTTTCTTCATCATTGTTTCTCCCAAACTGACTATGCAAGATCCTTAAAATATTGACAAGGCGGGAAAGAAATGTTCTATTTCTGAAATAAGATCATGTTGGGGAGGAGAGATGGAGCGAAAAAAATCAAAGCCCCTTGTGTTATGGTTTGATGAGATTGGGATCGGGGATGTAGAGATCGTGGGGGGTAAAAATGCGTCTCTTGGAGAAATGAGCCGCGCTCTTAAAAAGAAAAAGGTGCCTGTGCCCCCAGGATTTGCCATCACAGCGCATGCGTACAAGTATGTCCTCGAAAAGCATGGGGCTTACAAAAGTTTGAAGCAGATTTTGCGAAGATTGGACCCTTCCAAGACGCAATCTCTGGAACAAGCGGGGCAGAGGGCGCGCAAGATCATTCTGGATTGCGAGTTTCCGGAAGATTTGAAGAAAGAGATAGTTGGTGCTTACCATCAGCTCTCTCTGGAGTTCAAAACAAAGAACACGGATGTCGCTGTTCGATCTTCGGCGACAGCGGAAGATTTGCCCACAGCAAGCTTTGCGGGCCAGCAGGAGACTTTTCTCAACATCTCAGGAGAGCTGGCGCTGCTTAAAGCATGCAAGCGCTGTTTTGCCTCTCTTTTTACAAGCCGTGCGATCGCCTATCGATGCGCGAACAAGATCGACCATCTTAAAACCTCTCTTTCGATCGGGGTGCAAAAAATGATCCGCTCCGATTTGGCCAGTGCGGGAGTGATGTTCACTCTCGACACGGAAACCGGCTTTCCCAATGTTGTTTACATCACTGGAAGTTATGGCTTAGGGGAAAGCGTTGTACAGGGCGCTGTGAATCCCGATGAGTTTTATGTCTTCAAGCCGACGTTGAAGCGGGGATATCGCCCATTGATCGACAAGGCGGCCGGGGACAAGAAAACTAAGCTTATCTACAACGGCAAAGGGAAATTGCATCCGACTAAAAAAGTAAACACCTCTTTGCTTGACCAGAAGAAATTTTGCCTCAGCGACAAGGAAGTGCTGCAGCTTGCTAAATGGGCGATCGCTGTCGAAGATCACTACAGCCAAAAAAATGGACGCTGGACGCCGATGGACCTCGAGTGGGCGAAGGATGGGCAAACAGGCAAGCTTTATATTGTCCAGGCGCGGCCGGAAACGGTTCAATCGAGAAAAGATCCCCATCTTATTGAAGAGTATAAACTTGCCCAAAAAGGGAAAGTGCTTGTGACGGGAAAAAGCGTCGGGAAGAAAATTGCTCAAGGAAACGCTCGAGTAATTCCGCATATTAAAAATGCCAAAGAATTTAGGGCGGGCGAGATCTTAGTGACCGATATGACAGATCCCGATTGGGTGCCGATCATGCGCATCGCGGCCGGCATCGTGACGAACAGGGGAGGCAGGACTTCTCATGCCGCAATTGTCAGCCGAGAGCTCGGCCTCCCTTGCATTGTAGGAACACATACGGCAACCAAAGCAGTCAAAGCAGGAATGCCGATCACAATCGATTGCTCTCAAGGCGAGAAGGGGATCGTTTACGACAAATTCCTCAAATTCAGCATTAAAAAAACCGATATTCGCAACGCTCCAAAACCTAAGACTAAAATCATGGTCAATATCGGTTATCCTGAAGAGGCTTTTTCTTTAAGTTTTGTCCCCAACGATGGCGTTGGGCTTGCCCGAGAAGAGTTCATCATCAACGAATATATCCGCATCCACCCAATGGCGCTTGTCAACTTCGCTCAAGTCAAAGATCCCAAAATCCGAAAAGAAATCAATGAACTCACCTTTGGCTACAAAGACAAGCGGCAATTTTTTGTCGATAAGCTTGCAATGGGGATCTCAATCATTGCGGCGGCCTTTTATCCTCGCGATGTGATTTTGAGATTCAGCGATTTTAAGACGAATGAGTATGTCAATCTCATTGGAGGAAAATACTTTGAGCCTCATGAAGAAAACCCGATGATTGGGTGGAGAGGGGCTTCGCGCTATTATAAGGAAGGGTACGAAGAAGGCTTTGCCCTCGAATGCAAAGCCGTGAAAAAAGCCCGTGAGGAATTCGGGCTAAAAAATCTTAAGGTGATGATCCCTGTGTGCAGGACGCCTGAAGAAGGAATAAAAGTACTTGAAGTCATGAAAAAACAGGGTCTTGTGCGAGGAAAAGATCGACTTCAAGTCTATGTGATGTGCGAAGTGCCCAGCAATGTCATTCTCGCTGATCGATTCTGCGATGTATTTGACGGGTTTAGCATTGGCAGCAATGACCTTACGCAGTTGACCTTAGGAGTAGATCGCGATAGTTCTCTTGTCGCGGATATCTTTGATGAGAGAAATGAAGCCGTTAAGCGAATGATCGAACATGTGATCAAAGTCGCGAAAAAACGCAAAAAAAAGATCGGGATTTGCGGCGACGCTCCCTCGACCTATCCAGAATTTGCAAAATTTCTCGTCGATTGCGGCATTGACAGTATTAGTTTGAGTCCGGATACTGTTATGCAAATGCGTCTCGTGATTGCTAATCACGAAAAAAACAAAAAATGAAAAATCTAAAATTTCTCATCGGCATTCTCGCGGTGGCAGCGCTGCTGCTTGCGATCTTTTTTGCATTGAAGAGCGAAAATTCCTTGGTGACCCATCCGAAAGGGATCATTGCCAAAGGGAACGGGATCTCATTGCGACGAACTATCTTCTCATGCTCATCATTATCGTTCCGACGTTTATTCTGCTCTTTGTCACGGCATGGAAATACCGTGCGAAAAATAAAAAAGCAAAACACGAGCCCGATAAAACAATTGGAGTTTTTGGAGAAGTGATGTTGTGGATTATTCCTTCCGATCGTCATTGCCGTGATGGCTGTCATCACATGGAATGCAGCGCACGAGCTCGATCCTTATAAGCCTATTGAAAGCGATGTCAAGCCGCTCACGATCCAGGTGGTCGCTCTCGATTGGAAATGGCTATTTATTTATCCGGAGCAAGGGATTGCCACGGTGAATTTTGTTCAATTTCCCGCAGGAACTCCGATTCATTTCGAGCTTGCGGCAGATGGCTCTCCGATGAACTCGTTTTGGATTCCGCAGCTGAGCGGACAAATCTATGCCATGACAGGGATGACCACCCAGCTTCATCTGATGGCCGATGAGCCGGGTGACTATACGGGCAGAGCCGCTGAGATCAATGGAGAGGGATATGCAGATATGACATTTGTGGCAAAATCGACTTCGCTAACAGGATTTTGAAGATTGGGTTGCGCAGGTCAAAAAATCTCCTCTTCAGCTCAATGCAGAGGCTTATAACGAACTTGTCAAACCTTCTCATGAAACATCCTGTTATCACTCTATTCGTATGTGGAAAAAGATTTATTTCATAAAATCGTCATGAAATATATGTACCAACCACTGTATTATGAAAGATTTCTTTTTCGGAAAACTGACATTAGCAAGACCTTCCCCATGACTGGTACACGATCGGGGGGACGGCTATTTATCGTGCTCATGTGCATCGCGGTTGCGATCTGTCTCACGAAAACCAAGCGCTGGGGCTGGCTTTGGAATGAGTGGCTGACCTCCACCGATCCCAAAAAGATCGGGACCATGTACATGATCTTTGCATCCCTCATGTTCTTTCGCGGAATGGTCGATGCGGGAATGGTCTGGCTTCAGCAATCGATTGCAGCAGATTCGCAAGGATATCTTACGCGCAGACCATTTTCAACAGATTTTTACTTCGCATGGCGACATCATGGTTTTTTTCGTGACGATGGGATTTTTCTTCGGGCTCATGAATTGGATTGTGCCTCTTCAAATCGGCGCGCGCGATCTGGCTTTCCCTTTCTTGAATTCACTTGGTTTTTGGCTCACCGTCGCAGGCGGGATGCTGATTAATTTCTTTTTTATCATCGGCGGAGATTTTGCCAATACCGGCTGGCTTGCCATCGCTCCGCTTCTCCGAGCTTGAATTTAACCCGGGCGTCGGGGTCGATTATTTGATTTGGAGCTTGCAGCTTTCGGGACTTGGCAGTCTGCTTGCAGGGATTAACTTTCTTGTCACGATCATCAAAAAACGGGCTCCAGGAATGACTTTGATGAAAATGCCTCTTTTCACCTGGACCTCTTTATGCGCGATGGTCCTCATTATCTCCGCATTCCCTGTGCTGACTGCAACGACATTGCTTCTTTGGCTTGACCGTGATTTTGGACATGCATTTCTTTACGGCAGGATGCTGGCGGAAATCAAATGATGTACTTCAATCTCATCTGGATGTGGGGCCATCCGGAAGTTTATATTTTGGTGATTCCTGCATTTGGCATGTTCTCGGAAATCGTCTCCACGTTTTCGCAAAAGAAAATTTCTGGATATGTCTCTATGGTGTGGGCGGCCAGTTGCAATCACTGCTCTTTCCTATCTGGTCTGGCTGCACCACTTTTTTACCATGGGCGCCGGCGCCGATGTGAACTCTTTCTTCGGCATTGTGACCATGCTGATTGCGATTCCATCGGGAGTTCAAGTCTTCAACTGGATTCTTACGATGTATAAGGGAAAGTGGATTTGCTTCCCCCATGTATTGGTTTATCGGTTTTATCTGTCATATTTATGATTGGAGGGATGGCGGGAGTATTGATGGCCTCTCCTCCTGCTGATTTTCAGGTGCATAATAGTTTATTTCTTGGTTGCCCATTTCCATACGATGATCGTCGGAGTCGCGCTTTTTGGAATTTTTGCGGGCATCACTTATTGGTTTCCCAAGATTTTTGGATTTAAACTCGATGAACGATTGGGCAAACGGGCCTTTTGGTTTTGGTTTATCGGATTTTTTGTCGCTTTTATCCCTCTCTATCTTTTGGGATTCATGGGAGCGACACGGCGGCTCGATCACTATGCGTGCATCGACCGGCTGGCAGCCGTTATACATCACTGCAGCGATTGGATTTGTTATTATCTTATGCGGAGTCGTCACCCAAATCTATCAGGTCATCGTCAGCATCAAAGAATAGAAAACAGCATTTGGATACGACTGGAGATCCTTGGAATGGAAGGACACTGGAATGGGCGACCCCTTCCCCTCCGCCTTTCTATAATTTTGCCGTGATTCCTACAGTTACAAGCCATGAAGAATTTTGGGACATGAAAAAAGAGGGCGAAAGCCGGAAAAAAATATGAAGATATTGAATGCTCAAAAATACAGGGATGGGAATCTATATTTCCATCTTCGGGTTTTTTGTTGGGTTTGCGCTTGTCTGGCACATCCATCTGGCTTGCAGTGCTTGGAGCCATTGGCGTGATTGCCTGCATCATCATCCGCTCCTTTGATGAGCATACGGAATATGTACTGACCGCAAAAGAATTGAAACGGATTGAGACTAAGAGTTAATTATGCATACTGCAAAAGATTCTTGGTTCGACGACGAGAAAATTTTTGGGTTCTGGGTCTATTTGATGACCGACCTTGTGATTTTTGCCGTTCTTTTTGCCACCTTCGTTGTTTTGCGCAATAGCACCTTTGGAGGCCCTTCGGGACGCGAGCTATTTGATTTGCCCTCCGCGCTTGCAGAAACCATCCTGCTCTTACGAGCAGCTTTACCTGCGCCCTGGCCACCCTAGCGGTCCAACGCGAAAAAAAGAAGACGGCGATCGGGTTCTTTCTCGTCACCTTTGCACTCGGACTAGCTTTTCTTTTCATCGAAATTTCAGAATTTCACGCATTTATTCAACAAGGAGCGGGCCCTGCGCGAAGCGCCTTCCTCTCTTCTTTTTTTACTTTAGTGGGGACGCACGGGCTGCATATCTCCATCGGCCTCTTATGGATGCTCGTTGAGATCTACCGCATTTGGCGCCGGCCGTTGACAGGCCACAATATTTCCAAGAGTTTCCGAATGGCGTTTTTCTGGCATTTTTTAGATATCGTCTGGGTCTTTATTTTTACCACTGTTTACGGGATGGGGCATCTGTTATGATATCTCGAACGATTGGATTTATTGGTTCGCTGATTCTGACGGCCGCCGCTTTTTTCATCTTCTACCGCCCAGATTATTTCCACCTCGAGATGCGGATGAATATCGGGATAATTTTCGGTCTGGCAATCTTTCAGTGCAGTGTTCAGTCGATCTTTTTCCTGCACATCTTGAGTGAAAAAGGCCCTAGGTGGAACTTGGTGGTCTACGCCTCTACCATCTCCATCGTCTTCATTATCATCTTTTTCTCTATCTGGATCATGGACAACCTCAATGCCCGCATGATGTAGGGCATTTTCAGCGGAACCCACCTCACCTTCGTATACTATCAAAAATTTGTTTGCTGCCTATGGGAGTTGTTTTTCCTTGACCCCACTAACCGCACTTAGTATAATGAAGGCTAAATGCAAGGAATCCGATGCCGATCAGTGGCGAAGAAATGAAAAAGCTCTTTTACGATAAGGGCTATGAATTAGTGAAAGGTGGGGGGTAAAGGGAGTCACTGGAAGCTAAGGAAAAAGGGATGTAAGACAGTAGTCATACCAAATCACAAGACTCTTAAACCGGGCACAGAGCACTCCCTTAGAAAATCATTAAAAGAGGCTGATAGAGGATAATATGAAATACCATTTTAAAATTCAGAAGGAAGCTGTTGGATTTTCCGCATATTGCATGGAGTTGGACGGTTGCGTCACTCAGGGAGATTCAATGAAAGAACTTATTGAAAATATGAAAGAAGCCCTAGATCTTTATGTGCAGGAGCCGGAAGATTCCAGGGAATTGGCTCCATTTCCCGACAATTCAATCCGAAAGTCAAAAACAGTTATAGAGGTACCCTTAGATCCAGAAATTGCCTTTTCCTTTCTTGTCCGATATTATCGCATTAAACATGGAATGTCACAGAACGAGGCTGCCAAAAAGTTGGGATTTGGGAATATTAATAGCTACCAGAGATTGGAACGCAGAAGATGCAATCCAAATCTCAGGACTCTCTATAAAATCAAGGAGCTCTTTCCTGATTTTTCTTTGGATTTTGCTGTAGTTTAATCGAAACTTTTTCCCGGTTTTCGCTGAAAATAAAGAACCCATGGCAGTTCTGCAACTGGAGCTCAATCAGCGGAAAGGCGGTAATCCTGCAAAGAGCAGGTCTTATGGCCTGCTCAATCTAATGCAAAATGATAGCCAATGATCTTAAACCCATGATTGAGATATAGCCGGTGGGCATCGTGCCGTTGTGGCCCGCTATCGAGGTGCACTTGATCGCACTTTGCCCCTTTTGCTCGGTTGATCACCCATTTTAAAAGTTTAGTGCCGCAGCCATTTCTTCGCCTTGCAGCATCGGAGACCAAATCATCGATGTAGAGAACTTTTCCCCAGGCCAAGAATTCTAAAATTCTAAAACCCGTCACTGCCCTCACTTCACCCTTCTCTTGAAGATAGACCAGATGATACCCTTCCTTGAGTTGACGTTGGACTTGATCAATGAATGCCCTCTCTTCAACAATGTGAGGGCGAAGCTGCTGCATCACAGGAAAACAGGCGCGAATCTCTTCGTCTGTGGTTGCCAGCTGGATTTCTTTCATTTCTAGGGTATTGATTGGGTTCATTATTGCACCTCGTTAAACTTTGTTAAAAGATCCGTCATCGAGAGCTCCATTTGGTAGTGCGGTACAGGATGCCAGCTTGCGATAAACTCCCCAATGATTTTAAAGCCTGCTTTCTGAAACACGTGGATAGCGCGGGCATTGGTTGCTTCAGGATCGATTAGAGCTCTTTTTACATGCCGAAAGTGGTTGATCAAGAATTCATGGATCATCCGGACGGCAAGTCCTTTGCCCAAATAATTGGGGTCGCAAATAAACAAATCTAAGGTAGTTGCGTCAGTGCCTTCTGGAGAGGTGATGAGGAAGGAGAAAGGAGTTTCATGATCATATCCAATCCAATAAGTCGTAGTGGTGTTCCCTTGAAAAAACTTTTCCAGGCCATTGAGTGTATTTTGAAGCCCAATGCCATGGATCCATTTTTTGATATAATCTTGCTCGAGCCATCGGTGAATCATTGCTCTTTGCGAAGATAATGCAGGGGAAAAATGAAATTTTGGAGTCATTTTTTTAATTTAAGTTAACTTTTTAGCCGTCCACTTTCCTGCGTCATCGATGGAAAAATGCACAATTCCGCAATTTTCCAAGCTCCATTCGTGATCTTTGATGTTCATTAAACAACAGGCTGCCCAATGAATGCCTCCATGGGCGACAATGAGGGATGGGCAGGGCATAGAAAGTGCATGGTTAATGCCGTTCCGCACCCGCTGAATAAAAAGATGGGCTTCTCCTTCAGAGGGAAGGGGAGAGTACATTCCTAAACAAGACATTTCTTTCCAAATATTAGCCGAGCATTCGCTCAAGTCGTGGATTTCATGATGAGGCGCTTGCAAGCGGGCTGCAATGATCTCTTTTGTTTCTTGCGCGCGCTTCATTGGACTTGCGCAGATGGTTACAACAGGTAGAAGGGCAACAATCGGCTCAATGGACTCTGCCTGGCTTCTTCCCGTTTGATTCAAGGGAATATCGCCAGGGTGATCTCCTTTGTCTTTTTTTTCTAAGATGTTGTGGTCCGTCTGTCCATGCCGGACAAAATAAAATTCTCGCTTTAGAATCATTGATCCCATCCCCATTCTGAATAGAACTTTTTGTTTAGAATATTATGAAGAGCAATTTTGATGTGGTCAATGGTATTAGAGGGTAAGGAATTCAAAGAGAAAAATTCCAACTTTTCACACTTTTCCGGCTCAAGATTTTGTATCGCGCCATCCCAAGATTGGCAATCAAAAAAAACATCAACGTTAAAACGATCGCTTTTTCGATGCATAACATGGGCAGCGTGAATCTGAGAAGGCGAGAGGCGAATCCCGATTTCTTCATTGGCTTCTCGAATGATGGCTGCGGAGGCGGATTCCCCATCTTCTACGTGGCCGGCGACAAAACTCCACATCCCATCGCAGTATCCCGTATTTTTTCTTAAGAGAAGAAGCACCTCGTCCTTCCTCCTTAAAACAAGATAAGCATTGATATGTGCTCCGGCTCTTTTCGTTCCTTTCACTTTTCGATACCGATTCAGAGCATCTCTTGCTCCTGCCATGAGCGGCATCTCTTCGAGATCCTCCGAAGAGGCCCATTTGTAATTTTGATGCTCGTCGGAGAGGAGAACAGAGGGGAGGTAGTCCATCTGGACCTTGAACATATGGTAAACGTAGTCAACCTCAGGCTTGCGGATATATAATGCACCCAAAGATTGGACTTGCGAGGCCATAATCCGAATCCCGGTCTCTTCGAACAATTCGCGTATAGCTGCGTTCACTGGAGTTTCACTCTGCTCAAGTTTCCCTGCTGGGACACCCCATTTTCCAGACTCCTTTTTAAGGGCGGAGCTTTGCAATAAGAGAAGCTTATTGTCGATTTCGAGATAGCAGCCCGCGATCTGCACTTCGGTTGAGAAATCTGCAGGGGGGATGTCGTGGACTTCTATCTCTGAGATTAGTTTTTTCATTGTCTCATTCTTGAATGGGAAGGGAAACATCGTACACTTTTTGTCGAAAAACCACAATAGCATAAAGTGTAATTTTTAATTATGTTCAATTGACAAATGTTGATTTTAATCATGGCTTGACTTAAACATTCTGCTTTTTTTAACATCAACCTATGAAACCATTTGGATGTGAGAGCGAATTAAAGAAATTAGAAGATCTATCAAGATCGGGTCGATCCTGCATAGTCGTGATCAAGGGACCCCGCCGGATAGGGAAACATCGTCTTACTGAAGGATTCGGAAAAGATAAGGTTTTCTTACCATTTAGCGGTTTGGTTCCGGTCAAAGGAATAACAGCGCAGGACCAGCGCGATGCTTTTGCAAGAGAACTTGCGGCTTTATTCCAGCTTCCTGCCTTTGCTTTTACTGATTGGAGCGATGGTTTTGCACATCTATCGAGATATCTCACAAATAAGTCTACTGTGATTCTCTTCGATGAGATTTCA
The DNA here is from genome assembly GCA_963698815.1 of uncultured Verrucomicrobiae bacterium. Taxonomy (GTDB): domain Bacteria; phylum Chlamydiota; class Chlamydiia; order Chlamydiales; family Rhabdochlamydiaceae; genus CAJCIW01. Next base: position 189,344 of record CAVOSF010000004.1, on the reverse strand, counting down.
TGGATGAGTTCTAAAGATCCGACATTTGTTCCTAAGTTGAAGGTTTGGTGGGATCTTGTTTTACAAAATTATCCTTCTGTTGTTTTGATTTTATACGGTTCTATTTCAACTTGGATTGATAAAAATATCATCAATAGTAGAGCCCTTTTTGGACGTGTTTCTCTCTATTTGGAACTCACAGAATTATTGTCAGCTTGAGTCAAGGCATAAATTCGGACGTCTCTTTTTTTAATCGTATTATCGACATTGCAGAAATCCTCTGAAGAATTTATGATTTCATTGTTATTCGAGGAGGCTGCGATGAAAATGACAATGGCTCTGTTATGTTTAATCACTCAAAATGCCTTTTGTCTAGAAGAACCTGAGGAAAATGTGACCTATCCATATCCTTTTGTCTACGATCCTGATACTGATTCCAAGGAAGACAGCAAAGAGAAAAAATCCAAGTCTAAATCTTCTGAAAAAGAATCAAAGGACGTATGGCATGGGAAGCTCGGCAAAGCGGATGTGACTATTGAGACCAAGAACGTAGACCCTGCATCTCAACGCCAGGCTGAATGGGATAAAATCCGAAATGAGCACAAACCCAAAAAAGAGGAAAAGAAATCTAAATCTTCGTTCAAGAAAGATGATGAGGAGGAAGAAGAGGACCATTCTCCTAGCGTGCAATTCAGGATCGAATGGGGAGACGATTAGAATTGATTGTAAAATCAATACATCTAATTTTTATTGCAAAGAGAGGTGAATGGAAGATTATTTATTCAATGAGTGGTTCAGACATGAGTTTTTGAAACATTTTACTCAATACACTTATTTCAGATTTCTTGAGCCGGTTGAAAAATTTAGCATCTATCTGTTCTACTGCGGGCATTGCACTGCTAAGTATCTGAGATCCTTTAGGCGTTAATGAGACGTTTTTTGCACGCCCATCAGAGGACGGATCTCTTTTGATTAATCCTTTTTGTTCAAGGCCCTTGAGGATTTGAGAATTCGTATTTGGATCCAGTCCTGCCATTTTCCCAATTGCCACTTGTGTGACAAGATCACCATTCCTAGTTAACCAGCCCGTAGTTGCCAGGACGACAAATTGAGGATGAGTTAAGTCTAAAGTTTTGAGGGTGGCCTCAATGTTACTTCGCCATGACGTGCTGATATGCCACAGGAGAAAACCCGGACTTTGCTTTGGACCTTCATGGATACTGATCTTTTTGAAATTAAGCCTTTCACTCATTTAAGTACTCCCATGTTTCTTGCAATAAGTTCGAAGTCTGAGCGAGAGATTTCAAAAGAACCTCTTCTAAAGGGAAACCCCCATTTTTTCTTATCTTTTATGAAGTTGAGTTCTTCTAACAAGGGCTCAATGGGAATTTCTTTTGACTTAAGAAATGTTACATTTCTACGCCAAGGGATAAAATCCTTACTCATTTCAAAAGTATATGGCTCTCCTTTATCTACAGTTCCAATCGCAGTAAAACAGCGACAAGCATCTTTCCCACCAAAACTGTATGTTGGAGAATAGTAGATCAGCCAATCTCCTTCAGACATGTATTTTAAAGTGCCTATCTTTCCATGGCAAACCTGGGCAAATCCACCCTTGGCGCCTCTTTGAACATGTTCATGAGAGGCAACTCCTATCCAGTATCTTGTCATCAATTCGCCTCAAAGAGTTTATAAACTCTAATTCTGTGTCCATCTGGATCCAGAACAACAAAGGTGCGTCCAAAATCCATGTCTGTTGGTTTTTGAGCGACAGTCACATGTTTTTTACCCCATTGCTCATACAGAGCATCTACATCTTCGGTCGGAAAACATATTTCCAACGCACCAGCAGAGGCTTCAACACGAGGTTCCGCTGTGTATCTAGACCAAAGGCCAAGCATCACGCCATTTTTGAGAGCAAACATGACAAATGTAGGCGACTCTTCGACTGGTTTGATTTCAAGAATTTCTTGATAAAAGAGGCTGCTTTTCTGAGGATTTGAAACGAAAAGAAGGACAAAGCCTAAGCTGGGTGTAAACATATAATTTCTCTTGATTTAGCTATCAAGGCCTGCATTATACGTATACGTATTAAATTCGTCCATAAAAAGAGCCAAAAAAGGTTTTTTTTATTCTGGTCATTCCCCCGCACCGCCATTATGCACTGTTTTTTGGATCTTGACCTTCCCCTAGGTCTAGTTGATGGCTAGACAAACACGACGGGTTATTTTTTCCGCTAAAGTGGGTAAATTAAATAAATAGCCCCATTAGCTCGATGAGAAGATAGTTAACTAAAGCTGTTATAATGGGTACACTGCAATGAAAAAAAGCTTTTGAATATTGCATTTGGAAATACCGACGCCACATAAAAAAAATGGAAACCGGGATCGAGAGGGGTATACATAAGAAGAGAAAAATAAAAAGTAGTCCTACGAAATTTGTCATATGGGGATTATCAAATGCCATAAATGAAAATAACGAAAAATATAAAAGAAAAGGAAAAAGAAGAAGATAAATGATCGTTGAAGTGGTTACCCATCGGCAATTTGCCTTCCTTTCCTCCGAAGATGTCAAATCATCCATCTATAACCCTCATAAAACAGCCTCATAAGACAAAACGCTCTCGCTGTTACGCATGACGGTTGGGCCAGTATATTTTTGAATGATTGACTGAATGGTTTTTTGATAACAGTCGATATAAAAGGAATGTTCAGAGCTAAGACCAGGATCTAATATAGTGACATTTTCGATAATTTTTAACTGCTCCTGATAATATTTTTTTCGTTGATTCTCGAAGTTTTGAATCACTGCGGTATCAGCTGTATCTATATAAAGTATAGTGTCTTCTTGTACTAAACTGGATAAAATTTGTTCTTGATTCAAGCCCTCTTTTAATCCGAAATAGCGTTTCATAGCTAAAGTGCGAAGATAAGGGGACCCTAAAAGACAGACTAAATCTTTGGCACTAGCAAAATTATGAGAGTCGGAATGGGATTTACCAGAAGCGATAAAAGATCCTCCGCCAAATGTGAAAATACGAATTTTTTTTCGCTCCTCATTCTTTAATAACTCAAGAGCGCGTTCGCAAATAATTGCCCCCATACTGTGAGCAAAAACAATTGCAGGTGAATTATCTAGATCTGACAGGTAGAGTAAATATCTAAAAAACTTCGCAGTGATTTGAACAATGGGGGTATCTATATTGCATTTAAGAATGAAACAAACTGCCAAATCACTTCCCTTATCGATTGTATCATTTGGCAACGAGAGAACCTGTTCTCCTCGTGCCATATTAGAAATGAGTCGAGCTGACTCTAAGGCATCTTCTTTAGAGTTCCAAACGCCATTAATGAAACCCCAAATACATTGACTCTTTTTCTTTTCTCCAACCATCCGTACAATTGTATCGATTTCTCCTGCCAGTGAAGGCATTACTTCTTCAGACATGCGGATATTCCACATCGAATATGAAGGACGAGACCTAACATGGATATGTTCACTATCGTGATGGACGATGACGCCATCCAAACGATGGGTTAAAATCCAATCGACAGATTCGTCTTTGGAGAGAAGAACATAGTTTCCAATCAAATATAGATCTTTTCGATTTTTGTCTTCGAGACGAGCATGTATTTTTGGAAGAATGTTAAATTTTTCGTTTCCTATAGGAAAATATCCACAACTTTTTTCTATACCTATGATTAGCCTGTGAAATTCTTCTGTGGAAAATAAGGAAACTTTTTTCTCTAAAGGAACAGAAAGAGAAGCAAGTCGAGATATGTATGCATCGGGATCTTTCGGCTGATAGAGCCGTGCAATGGTCTTTATGGTGGAATTTGAGTATTTCTTTGTTTTTAGTAGATCTATTAAAGCTTTTCTAGCCTGTTTAGGAGAAGAAAAAATGGCAAACCCATTGCAAGAACCAATGGATCCATGTTTCCTTGCAAAATGAGAATGACTTCGAACCAATCCTGGATTATTTAAGCGCCATGCGAGGCTTCCTCCTTGTGCTACATATTTATTTCCATGAAGATCAAAATAGAAAATGATGTCTTCGCTATGAGCAACGGCTGACTTAAGCATATCAATAAATCCTCAAACGCAATTTTCCTAATCGTAAAAACTTCTATCATTATGAAGTTTTTTGCATTTTATTCCAATTTGTGCCATCTGCGACATTTTCTGAGGCTTTTCCAAAAAACTTGTGGTTACCGAGACCAACAGAACAAATTTGTCGTTAGATGGTTACCTGTGTCGAATTTCACTGATTCATTAGAACCACTTCATATTTCAATGTTCTAACAACGGCTTAATGGTGGAATCATAAACGGCTCAAGGATTGGCCAATTTCCGTGGACCATGAGGTAGCCGCTGAAATTTTTGTGATAAAAAGCGGGGTCTGCAACCGCATCATTGGTCAACCGATCGGGTGAGAAATAAAAATAGATCTCATCGATGTCCGATGGCATATGATCCAGAATGGACTCGAGAGAGGGGATTTTTTTCGCGATAATGTCGTATAAATGTAGAGTTTTGTCCTCTATTTGATAGGAGATGATTGCATCGAGGGACGGGCTATAATGCAGCGACCAGAAGTGCGGATAGGTCGCAAACAGCGTGTTGTAAGAAGCAATTGTGCCATTGTCTTTCACCCACAAGCGATTGGATAGAGGCGCTTGGTCTTGAAAGCAGCGGCGAAATAGAGCATCATCCTTGGGAGAAACAAGGGGAGTTAAGGAATGCGTTCCCTTTGATTTTTTACATGGGAGATGAAATCGGAATTCCTGAATGGAGTGAAACGACATTTTTTCATAAAATTTGGGGATCTCGGTATAGAGAACCACAAATTCATACCTATCTTTAGCCCAATTTAAAGCTTCTTGAATGAGTTCCGAGGCTAGGCCTTGGCCGCGATGGGAAGCTTTCGTGCAAATCGCGTGCAGGGCTCCTGCTTGATGCCACGTTCCTTCGATCAGGATGGGATAAACTAAGAAACCGACATGGGAGATAATTGCTTCTTTTTCTTTCTTGACAAATGCCCTAGATGCCCAAGGAAATCCCAGCTTTTCGCACCGAGCAACATTGGCTTTCATCCCTGGATAGGATTCTTCAAGGAAGTCTAAGAGGGCTTTTATTTCTGCCATAGCGGCAGGTAACTATAAATACTTCAAGAATTTCCGGTCTAGAACTTTAGAGAAAAAAACCAACTTTTTTCTTTTGAATTAAATATGCTTTCCAAGGTTATATGGGATTCTGTTTTTTTGTTCTCAAAGTCAAAAGGAAGGTAAATATGACATCACTTCAAAAGTCAGACGCTCATGCTATTTCATTAACGGCTCAAGCAGCCAGCAAGCTGAAAGAATTGAAACAAAACGAAGGCAATCCTATTTGGGGATTGCGATTTGGCGACCAAAAGGGTTTTTGCGGCAGCGGGTACGAGTATGTGATCGATTTTGCATCGGAGCCGGGTCCCCAGGATGAAGTTTTCTATTCCCATGGCATTCCCATTTACGTTTCAAAAGAGAGCTTGCAGCGTCTTCAAGGGAGCACTATTGAGTTTCACGCTCATGCGCATGAAGATCATCGGATGAGCCCTCTCGAAAAGAAGGGATTTATGGTTTCTAATCCGAATGTTAAAGGTCCATGTCCATGTGCTTGCGATAGAGGGTATGACGCTTGAAGTTAGAACATCAACAAAAATGGCTGGGATTTGCTCTTCTTGCGCCTTTGTTTTACGCGTTGAAATCAGGGGCGATTAAATTCGCTCCTCCGGCAAAAACAGAGTTCTTCGTCCTTGCTCGATTTTTGTTTGATTTCGCTCTCTTACTTCCTTTTTTTCTAAGATATCGTGACAAATTACACTCAAAACAGCTCAAACTGCATTTTATGCGAGCGATTTTTGTCACGATATCGATCTATTGTTCTGTCTATGGAATTAGGCATCTGGCGCTCGTCGATGCGATTTTATTAGAAAATACTCTTCCTTTATTTATTCCGATCATCGCATGGATATGGTACGGAAAAAAGATGGCGACGTATTCTTTTTTGATTTTGATCTTGGGTTTCTGTGCGTTATTTTTTCTTTTGAAACCAAATTTAGACATTCTGCATTTGGCCAGTTTTGCTTCGATAGGAACAGGTTTCGCATCCGCAATGACAGCGGTCAGCATCAATCGCCTTTCCAAAACGGAACATCCCCTCGCCATTCTTTTTTACTACAATCTTTTTGCAGGAATCCTTGCCTTAGGTCCCTGCCTTTATACTTGGGAAGGGTTTCCACCCCTTTCCTTTTCTTTCTGGCTGCCGTTCGTCATTATTTCTCTTTTTGGAGTTCTATTCCAATTTGCTATCACGCGCGCCTATAGTTTAGTTTCTCCGCACATCGCTGGGAACTTTGTTTATTTTAGTGTTTTATTCAGTGCCCTCTTTGGATGGATGATCTGGAGCGAAAAATTGAGTTTATTGCAGATCGTCGGCGGGGGACTATTGATCATCTCGGGATTATTGATGATCCGTGAAAATCGAAGAGAAGAAGTTTTAAACAAGAGAGTATAGTTCTTCCTGGCGATGCGTGTGCTGTTTCTTATCTATACCGAAAATGACTCAAAAGTTGGTTTTTGGCTGCGTTGGCTATGCAGCACATTTTTTGTCCTCACTCGCGCCTTGTGCTTGCACAATGGTCGCTCGCTCCAGACAAAAAATTTGCGCAGCCGCCTTGCCAAATTCCCAACTTTTGAATCATTTTCGGTATAGAAGAACGCGGTCGAATTGCATTACTCCAATCGGAGAAATTGCGAGGTTTTTAACATACGCCTTTTGCAAATATGTGAAATGATAGCTATAGATGGGCGCAATCGGCATCTCACGGAATAGAAGGTCTTCCGCTTTTTTCGCCAGGGCTTGCCGTTTTTCTTCATTGACGGTTGTTCTATACTTTTGAAGGAGGCTTTTGTATTGATAATTTTCCCATCCAGAAAAATTCCTAGGGATACTTTTAAACTCAAATCTTTCTAAAAAGTTGATAATATCTGTATACTGAGAATGAGAACCAAATAAGCTCATTTCAAATTCGCGTTGGGGCAGTCTTTGCAAGAGTTCCTTAAAATTCAAGGGCTCCAGTTGTATGAAAACATTAAAAGTTTCTTCCCAAAATGCTTTTAATATCTTTGCCAGATGAGAAAATTCATTAACGGCTTCATAACTTAAAGTGATTTTCAGACGCTTCCTTTTCAGCTCCTTAAGCGCCTGTTCAAATAGGGCGACAGTAGTTGTACAGCACTCTTGGGGAGAAAAAGACTTGTTCCGATTTTGCAGGAAGGAAGGGTAGAAGCTTTCTGCCGATGCTGTATTCGGCAGAAGTAGCTTTTCTAAAATTCTTTCTCGTGGAATAGCATGGCCAAAAGCTTGACGCAGTTTCACATTATTAAAAGGGGGTATTAAAGTATTGAACCAACAGCTAACAAGGCCTGCAATAGGTGTCATTTTCTTTTTCCATAACAATTCTGGCAAATAATTCACAGGCAGCGGAGAAATCGGATCTCCAATCCAATCCAATTCTCCTTTTTCGAACAAGTCAAACGCTTCTTTTGAATCAGAAATGATGCGTATGTGTATCTCATCAAGATGCACAGACTCAAAATTGGCGTTCATAGGGTTTTTCTTTAACAAGATCACTTTGTCTTTTCGCCAATCGTGCAACTGAAAAGGACCGCTGCAGATGGAAAAAATCTCATTTTCTTTGACACGAGGAGAAACAGGAAAAAGAGGACAAAAAGAAGCTAATTCTAAAAAATAGGGACAAGGATATTCAAGTTCTACAACCAATGTCAGATCATCAGTGGCATACACTTTGACTTTATCAATAGAAACAACCCCTTTTTTTGCCTTTTCCGCATTCTTGAGATAATAGAAAAAATTCGTCGCGCGCAAAGGGAAATCCGGGGAAAGCGCTCTTTTCCAGGAATAGACAAAATCGTGGGCTGTAATGGGATTTCCATCAGACCAAAAATGTTCTCCGAGATGGAAAACATATTGTTTATAATTGTTTAAGACTTGGAAAGATGTGGCTAAATCGCAACAGACTTTGCGATCGGGTTCCAATCTAGTAAGCCCTTTAAAGAGCAAAAAAATAATGGCCGAAGAAAACTTGTCACCGCTCTTTTGAGGATCCAGGGTCAAGGGATCTTTCTGCAAACTCAATCTTAAAATATTGGCCATGCTGCCAGTCTACTAATTGGGAAAAAAAAGACAACATTTCTTTAGGTATTGTCTCATTTACCCAGAAAGCTTTATGATTACGGGCAAGTATGAGACGGATTTTTCTATTTTTGTTCGCCTTTTTATGGCTTGCACCTGCTCTCACGAACGCACAGCCTTCTTATCTGAAAGATCTAGAAGAGCTGGGGTATTGTGTCATTCCAGAGGTCCTTTCCGCCTCTGAAGCTGAGTTGCTCTATGAGCGCGTTTGGCATGAATATATCGAAAAGGCGTGGCCGAATTGCAGAATGGACGATAGAAGCAATTGGAAAGTAGCATTCCCTCTGCATAATTCAGTGGCGATCTTTGCAGGGCCAGCCGGGCAAACTCAAGTCATGTGGGACTTAAGGCAAGATCCTCGCATTGTCGATGTCTTTGCTCAAGTTTGGAACACAAGCGAACTGATTGTGAGCATGGACGGGCTCTCTTTCATGTGCCCGCCTGAAATCAGAGTAGGGCGTACTGAGCCTTTCCCGCATGTGGACCAAGCGGTTATGAGGCGGCAAGACAACTTCGCTCACAACAATAGCCCGGATGTTGATTTCGTTAGTGAGTCGTCATTGAAAACGAAACCGTACACTATTCAGGGACAGTTCTTGTTTGAAGATTCATTTGATGGCGATGGAGGATTTTATTGCATTCCGAAGTCGCATCTTCTGTTCCACGAATTTGCCTCCATTCTAGAACCCATCAGTGCATCGGACGCCACTAAAGAAGAAAAGAAAAAGGCGAGATTCGATTTCTTGGAAAACTTTTTTGCCCAAAGAAGGGATGAGTCTGGAAACTGTTACTCTGCAAAGCATATTACCGCCCCACGGGGCTCGCTCATTTTATGGGACTCGAGAACGCTCCACTGGAACCAACATGGATGCAAGGATAGGCCTTATAAGAATCCCCCAAAAGTCAGAATGGTCGGGTATTTGTGCTACGTGCCGAAGGCAAGGCTGACAGAAGAAGGCAAAGCATTGAGAAAAGAGGCTTTTGAAAGGGGTGTTTCCACAAGCCATAACCCTGCTTGGCCTGTGCTCAAATGGACAAAAGACCACCTCGACCCGAAATACGAACAGTATCTTGAAGATCCCAGCTATGTTCAACCTCAAATCATTCTGACTCCATTGGGAAAGTCATTGTTGGGTTTTTAATAAATTATTTGTTATGGATAAGGTTCATTGAAGATTCATATCATTCCATTGATGTGATATCATTGTCTATAAAGGGGGATTAATATGGATGAAAACTCTGTTCGAACATCTTCTTCGAAGTCAAAAATTTTATTCTATTACGAAAAATATATGATGACTGTGGGGATCCTTGGTCAATTATTATTTTACACTCAAGGCGCCAAGATATTTATAACAAAATCTGCGAGCGACGTTTCGATATTTGGGTTTTTATTCGGCCTTATTGCCGTTACAAGTTGGCTTATTTATGGAGTATTAATTAAAAATAAAGTTTTGATTAATTCCAATATAGTTGCCGTGGTTGGGGCATTGTTTGTCATCGTGGGTGTTCTAATCTACGGGTAATAACCCAACTCGCGTATACCGAAAATGACTCAAAAGTTGGGAATTTGGCAAGGCGGCTGCGCAAATTTTTTGTCTGGAGCGAGCGACCATTGTGCAAGCACAAGGCGCGAGTGAAGACAAAAATGTGCTGCATAGCCAACGCAGCCAAAAACCAACTTTTGAGTCATTTTCGGTATATCTAGTCTCTCTAGTCCACAAAGAGACGATTTAAAACTAGAAAAAATAGCCGTTTTGCTGTTCCATTGAAAACAGTGCAAACCAGGAAATTTACCATGAGAAAATTCTTCATTTTTTTTGTTTGTTGTTTTTTTGCAGCAGTGAAGACGTATACCTATCAATACGAAGTTTCTGCTTGTTGTATCTTCCAAAATGAAGCCCGTTTTTTGAAAGAATGGATCGATTATCATCGGTTGATCGGCGTTGAGCATTTCTACATGTATGACAACCAAAGTACAGATTGGTCCCGCGAGGTATTAGAGCCTTACATCCAAGCGGGGATTGTTGAGTATATTCCTTGGGACAGGGGTTACAACACGGGAGGAGAATGGTGGTCCGTGCAAAGAGAAGCGTATATCGATGCTCTGAAGCGCGCTTTAACTATTAGCAAATGGGTTTGCATTATCGACACGGACGAATTCATCGTTCCGATCAAAGATGAGAATCTGAAAGCCTTTCTCGACGATTTTGAACCCTATGGGGGGGTCTGCCTCAATTGGGTCTTTTACGGAACATCAGGAGTTGAAAGAGTTCCGGATGATGAATGGATGGTATCCAGTTTATTGTATCGAGCAAAATTGACTTATCCCAGTCATCACACAGTTAAATCGATCGTGCGTCCGGAGCGAGTGGACCTTCTAAAATCTTATTTTCCGCACATCTGTGCTTATAAGGAGCCGTTTTACCACGTTAATGCTGATAAAAAAAAGTTTAGAACAGCAGAATCATCCACAGATGTATGCATCGATAGGATCAGGCTGCATCATTATTGGGGAAGAGACAAAGAGTTTTTATTGCAGGACAAGTGTCCAAGATATGTACGATGGTATGGGCCGGAGAAAGCAATGCGAGTGATCAATGAAGAAATGCAAATGAATGCTGAATACGATCCGATCATTCTCGATGTGATCAATAGAATTCACAGCAGCCCGCAGTAATGGGGCTATTTTTCTAGGGTAAGAATGGTCCCTGCGCCTATCAATAACAAAATCAAAATAATGATTAAAATAGTTCCCAGCATAAACAGCCTTTGGCGCGTATATTTTATACCCTGAATGCTGAAGGCAGCCGAGCGGGCTCGATTTCAACAAAGTGGAGTATAAACTTATTTTACATTTTTGAACTTATTTGTTACATTATTTTTTAGAATCACAAATCAATTAGGATCAGATGTATGGCAATCATGACCGTTTTTCTAGGGGCCTTGCTTTTATCTTTTAATCATCCCACTGTTTCTGAGGGAATTGAACCCATAGTCGAGGTGAATACAACTGGACAGCGCGGCGTGGGCAAATCCCCTCCTTCTCTTGCGGATGACCGTCGCGATGGATGGGATGATCACGACAATGATGGCCGGCGTGATAATGACCGATGGGATCATGACGACGACCGACATGATCGCGATGATGACCGACATGATCGCGATCATGACAATGGATGGCATGAGGATGACGGCGATCATCATGACCACGATCGGCATTAAAGAATCGTCCAACACAAGACCGCCATCGGAATTTGGAATCGAAATTGCAAAAAATTATCCAGCTATGTAAGCATGGATAGAACATCCTTGAGCCGGTCTTCTGAATAGTTATGGCTGATATTTTACAACAGACCTATACCCCTAAATTATCTCCCGCCATTGCCGAAATGGAAACAGCTCGTTTACAAGATTATGTCATAAAAAACAGAATTTTGGACCACGATTATAAATACTATCTCCTTTCTATTATTGGAACTTATAGCGCATACCTAATGACGTTATATTTTGTTGCTAATAGTTCCAATTACTTTGTCATTGTTTTACTCTCTATTTTTTTTGGCATCATCGCTACACAGATCTCAGGTCTAATGCACGATGCAGCTCATCTGGCGTGTTTTAAGTCAAAAAAAATGAACCATTTGTTCGCAGGTCTTTTGGCTGCAACAATAGGGGGCAACTATCGGCATTGGATTGATAAACATACGCAGCACCACGACCATCCCAACCGCATAGATTCAGATACAGATTTAGAGGTGCCATTTTCTTTCACAACCGAACATTATCTATCACAAACAGGCTACATGAAATGGCTGCGCCGATACCAAGCTTGGGCCTACTTGCCTATGTGCAGTTTTCTCATGTATGCAATGCAACTCGATCATATTATCCAGTTATATAAACACAAATTCCACCCCTTAGATGTATTGATCTGCTGCTCAAGCACTTTCTTCTGGTATGTCATGCCTTTTCTTCTGTTTGGAGCTGCAAAAGCGATTGTCTTTATTCCCATCGCTTCATTTGTCACAGGCATTTATATGGCCAATATCTTTGCCACAAACCACAAAGGAATGCCTCAACTTTCTAAAGACACCGAAATGTCCAACCTAGAGCAACAGATCACTACAACTCGCAATGTGCGCCCCGGAATCCTCACCGACTTTATTTATCTGTGTTTGAATTATCAAATAGAACACCACTTATACCGCCAATGCCCGCGGAATAAATTGAAATTATTAGTTCCTTACATCAAAGATCTTTGTCAACGAACTGGCATTCCCTATACGGTTCAAACTCCATGGCAAGCCTATAAAAGTCTTTTCAGAGACTTATCGCAAACAGCTAAAAACGGTCAAAAAGCACTTAAAGACAAATTGAGCCGTTCCGAGCTCAAAGAATAGGAAATTTAATGAAAACTAACAATAGCTTCATTCGGATGCCAAACGCACACTGCCTTCTTGATCAATATAAAACTCTTTGCAGAGAGAGGCAGGCGAGGTTTTGGCAATCCCCGCCATCTTATTGAAGTTAAGAGGAATGTTGGGATCAATTTCATTATTTTTCAGCAATTCTTTATAGCGTTCCAAGACGCGCGCAATGAAAGGCAATCCTATAGTGATTGCTTTAGATAATCTCTCCTCTTTAGTTTTGCCAAGTTCAGGGTTATTGGATAAATTTACTAAGACAGCGGGCATATAAGTTGGGGTCCTGCCAGGCCGATCTTGCGGATGAACATCCAGTTGAACGGCAATCCGATTGCGCATAGAAGGAGCTAATTCATGGATTGCCGTTCGAAGCACCGCTCCCTCCTCCAATGTGAATAATCGGAGCATGGCGCCAATGCGGGCTAAAACGCGGTCCGCGCTATCGTTAGAGTCAAGACCAAGCCAGGAAGCTCTTACGCCAAGATAGGAGCTAAAGGCATCTAATTCACATTTATGAGGATCTGCGAGAACCCTGACAGCATCGCCCATCGCTTGCATGGCTTGATGAGCAAATTCCGTGTATACCAAAGAAGATTGATTATTGACATGACCTAAAGCCCCCGCCACATCGCATGTATGAACAAACAAATCAAAAGAGAGAGCAATCGGATCGTTAACAGGAACGCCGCTTTCTTTCAGCTTGCTAAACATGGCAAGGCCCCCTTCCAAATGCGTCACATGGCCGTAGTGGGCTAGGTTTGCTATTTCAGCAAGCAGCTTTTTAGCAGGGGCAGGCAACCTAGCAAAAGAGGGACAAAGCTCTGGATGCTGCAAAATGACTTGGATTGCCTCTCCATAAAAATCATCATGGTCAGGGGCTTTAATCCCGTATGGCTTGAATATTTCTCTGGCCTTTTCACTTTTTCCTATATCTCCAAGCACTAAAGCAGTTTCCATAGCCTGTGCCATTTGCACTTTTGACATCCCTTCCCATTTCGCTGCTAATAATCTTTGTCCTTCCAGATGGAGTTCATGAAAACTATCTCTCGAAAGTTTAGCAGCTATGGGCTGCGCTCCAATAAATGTGAGATAAGCTCGATTGCTTCCATCTAGAATAAGTTTTAGGCAATGAAGGGTCATGATGGTGCGATCAAACTCAATATATTTTTTCCCAAATAACTGTTCCGAGTAGGTTCCTTGAAGTGAAGCCATTCCCTCTTCAGTTTTACGCACATTGCTGTCAGCCAGCCATAAAATTTCAGGGTGTTGTTCAACGCATTGCTCAACCCATGCTTTACCTTCCAGCGGAGAGATGACCATCGGCTTTAAAAATTCCGCGGGTAATGTCTGTCTCTCATTGGCAAAGATACAGGTAGAAGTGAAGACGCCGAGCAATAAGTATACCGAAAATGATTCAAAAGTTGGGAATTTGGCAAGGCGGCTGCGCAAATTTTTTGTCTGGAGCGAGCGACCATTGTGCAAGCACAAGGCGCGAGTGAAGACAAAAAATGTGCTGCATAGCCAACGCAGCCAAAAACCAACTTTTGAGTCATTTTCGGTATAGAGTCCAATTTTTCCTGCTTTTTTCATTGTCGACCTTATAATTTCTCAAAAGATAGTAGTTGTTTGAGGAATATATTACAAAAAGCTTTGATATCAGATGCTCGAGAATAGAGAGCTCGGATCCGAGCTCTCTTTGAGAAAGGATAAGACTATTTTCTGACGAAAATTATCCCTATTGTGGTAGATGCATCTGGTTCATTTCCTTTACTGTCAGTCCAAGCGTGAAGCGCCTTTTTTTCTAAAAGGTTTTCCGCAAGCTTGAAACGGACTTGATATAAGCCCGGTTTCATTGGAGCGTGTAAAGAAAACTTTTCTCGACTCTCTCCGGCTAGAATGCCAAGTTCATTGCCGATTGTCGTCTGTGCTCCTTCTCCTTTGATCCCTATTACCACCCGATAGAAAGAGAGGGCAGAACATTTGTCGCGATCTAAATCGCATACAACTTCACATTCAATTTTATCACCAGAATTGACCACAACAACTTTAGAATGGCCATTCATTTTTAATTCTCTCAACGTAACTGCGCCAGAAGACGCATGATCTTGAATGATCCCTTTCCAGGTATAGTTGCTCAAATAGTCCTGAGCAGCCTCTAAATCATCACTCAGTTTCTCAATTCCTTCTTTGAGTGTCTCTTCAATGCTCTCAAAAGCATCCTTCACTATATGTTCAGCGGATTTAGCCCATCCAGCATTGAAACTTGTAATACTTAAAGCAGTTAAAAGGACTGCTATGGGTCTCAGTCTTACATTTTTCATATAACCTCCATTGGTTACTGTTTTTAGACACTCAGGTGTGCAGTTTGGCCACACAAGAGTCGAATCGATGTTACTCCCATATGAATTTTATGCAAAAGAAATATGAAGGAATTGTTGTTGTTCAGTTAAGGAATTATTTGCGGACGATAAAGAAAATAACCAAAACTAATTTTAATCAATGAGGAGAATTCTTCAGGTCTGATTTTTTGGCATAGGGTGCGGATCAAGAGTTGGAGCAGGCGCTCGCACCAGTTCCTTAGGGATGTCGGGAGATTCGTGAATTTTGATCTTAACATCTCTCGATATTTCAGTGCGCAAGCGAGGTAGAGATGTGGGGTAATTTTTTTGGATAAAAGCAATCATATGTTCTCGGATCGCACACCGTAAATCAAACGCTGCGGCAGAATTGAGCGCGCTGGCTAAAATGCGAACTTCCATCGTGTGTTCAGTAGTGTCTGTCACTTGGACCACTTTGACCTTTCCATCCCATAGACTATTTCCTTGCAAAATGCGATCCAGCTCTTCGCGGATCAGCTTTATCGGCATGGTATAGTCGACATAGATGAAGACAACGCCTAAAATATCCGCTGTTTTTTGTGTCCAATTTTGGAAAATATTATCTGTAAAATAATTAATCGGAACGATGAGTCTCCGCAAATCCCATAATTTGACGATTACAAATGTAAGATGGATTTCTTCGATCCTGCCCCACTCATTTTCTACGACCACTACGTCATCTACTCGAATCGGTTGAGCGATTGCAATTTGAATGCCCGCAAAAAAATTGCCAAGGGTTTTTTGTGCCGCAAACCCGATGATGATACTGATGATGCCAGCTGAAGCTAATAGATTAACCCCTTGCGCCCGCACCGATTCAAAAGTGATTAAAATTCCAGCAATGATCAAAAAAACGATAAAAGCCACAAAAAGACGCTGGAAAATGCGGACTTGTGTATGGATTTGCCGCGCACGGTTATTGTCCTTCTCCTGCAAGTTGAAATGATAAAGGAGCAAAGAGGAGATCACATTGATGACTTTGATGGCTAGCCAGCCAAGACATATGATGGCTAGGATCGAATAGACTTGCTCAACAATTGGGTTGAGGGTCCAATGATATTTAAGAGTTTCAAAAATCACATAAAGTGCAGTGAGGATAAGGAATACCTGTAGAGGAGCTCGCACACTGCTCACAAATACATCAGAATCCCCATGTTTTTTTCTGATTTTCTTTTTAAGGATCATCAATAGAATAAGCAAACAGCAACAAACCGCAAAAATGATGCTAGGCGCCAGTAACTTAGAAAAGTTGAAATTGTCCATCGATTCCTTCCCCTCCAGTTAAAATGAGCTTCCATTATTGATCATAGCACTTTTTCGTCCACGGTAGGAAGAAAATCTGATCAAGAGATGTTAAACCCGGCCCTTTGGGGCCGAGTTTAATTTGGATCGATTGGTTAGAATCTGTTACTTGGTCTTTCGCGGGACTTTTGCTCCCTTTTTTCTGGCTTCAGAAAGCCCAATAGCGATGGCCTGTTTTCGGCTTCGTACGGTTTTTTTGCTTCTGCCAGATTTTAAGGTTCCCCTTTTCATTTTATGCATCGCGCGCTTAACTGACTTCTGCGAACTTTTCCCGTATTTTCTAGCCATAAAACCTATCTAATTACCCCCAACAGGACTAAAATAAGGATGATAAGCAAGATGAAACCAATTCCCCCAAAAGGGTAATAGCCCCATTCCCGACTATATGGCCATCTCGGAAAAGCTCCGATCAGCAAAAGAATCAAAATAATCAATAAAACTGTACCTAACATTAGAATCTCCTTATGCAGCTTTTCGTTTGAGCGCCTGTTTATTAACCCCTTTGGAGCCGTCGGCAATTTTATTTAATGTCTTGTTTGCATTGCCCTCTTCTTTCGAGCTTTTTTCCAAAAGCTGTAATACTTTTTTGTGCTCAAGATGTTTGGCCAAAGATTTTAATATTCCATAGGAAGCAATTTCAAAATGTTTGACATGTTGAGCGCAATTGATCAGGGCTGCATCTTTTACAGAGGTTTCATAATCCTCTTCAATAGTCTTATCTGCCTCTTTTAAAAGGCTGGCCATGACTTCGGAATGGGTACTATTAAAATTGACACCAAGTTCATTAGAAATTTCCTCTAACCGACGAACTTGCTCTTTTGTTTCTTCCAAATGGCTTTCGAGAGCTTCCCGGAGCTCACTTGAGCTTGCCGCTTCGATGACGTTAGGAAGAGCTTTAACGATTTGCTTTTCAGCATCATACATCAAGCTTAGCTCGTTGATAAATAAATCGTGTAAATCTTTCATAGTCTACCCGATTTTGCGTCGCTTATTCTTGCCTTCTCCTTCTTCGTCCTCGCGAGACCATCTATTCTTATCCTGGTCTTTTTGCTCTCCGCGGTAGGGTTCCTCGCTCCTAAATTCTCTTTTTGGACCGCGGGATTCATTCCGCATTGAATCCTCGAATCTTTTCAGTTCCTCTTCGGCGTGCTCCTCTTCCCATCCATATCTTTCTTGGAGAAATCCGAGCAACTGGTCTCTTTTACCATTGATTCGGGTTAAATCATTATCCGTGAGTTTTCCCCACTTTTCTTTGACTTTACCCTTAATTTGACTCCATTTACCTATAAAAACGTCTTCGTTCATATATAATTCTCCTTTTTATATCCTTCCAAACAACCCCCAGGAACCGATTGCGCCCCCAGCCTTTGCATATCTCGCTGGTACTACCCGGATCCTGACTATTAAATAGTTTGTGTATAGTTTAATTATTATAATTATTATTTAATGTGTCAAATATTTTTTAATTAAAGCGAATAAATTTCCAGAAATTAAGAATTAGGCAAAGCATGACCTGAAGCTATACCGAAAATGACTCAAAAGTTGGTTTTTGGCTGCGTTGGCTATGCAGCACATTTTTTGTCTTCACTCGCGCCTTGTGCTTGCACAATGGTCGCTCGCTCCAGACAAAAAATTTGCGCAGCCGCCTTGCCAAATTCCCAACTTTTGAGTCATTTTCGGTATAGGTGCGGCATCCGCTGGATATCGCCTCGCTTCAGGCCAAAAGGGTTTAACTTATCGAATATTTTTATTTTCTTTCTGTGAGTGGAGGTAGGCAAACTTTACCGCGGGACTCGAGCGATCAAAGTCATAACCATTGTCCGCAATATTCCAAGCGACCTGGCCTTTTAACAATTCCGGAGAAATCTCGCTAAGTGCGGCATAGATCGCTCGTTTGCGGTTCTCGCCATAAGGGTGGGTGGCAAGGAATTCCAAATTCTTATGCATCCAGTCTGCAAATCCACCTTTGTCTTGGTGTAAAACCTCTTGAAGATAAAGCGCTCCTAGAGGATTGAATTGAGCTTTGTGCGCGAAATAAGTCCCTGTAACATCAGCTTCATATTCATTATTACGCGAGTTGAAAAGACCTGCAAGCTTTTTAACTTTTTCTTCTATCCATGAAAAGAGATCATTTAACGTAGAATAGAATTTTTCCTTGTTCGCCAAAGCATCTATTTCATGCTGCTGTAATTCGGAGGCTGGTTTTTTGCTTAGATCCTGATACTCTTTGTCATTATGTTTCAAATAAGTGACCAAAGCTATTCGTCCAACACTCAGTACAATTGTGCGAATAAGACGGCCAAAGAGTTGTACGATGGAGTGCCGCGAAGCGACATGCGTCATCTCATGTCCCATCAAAGCTGCCAAAACATCTTCTGTAGTCACCTGGGATAAATCCACTTTCACTTTTGATCCATCGGCAAATTCAACCGTGGTTTCTTTGATTGCCTTGGATTTAATCGCAGCATCAATCTCTTTAACGATCTGTGTAAACACCACCATGCCTCCTGCAGGAACAGCAAAAGCATTGACCTGTGAGGAAAGCACTGTTTTTGCGCGATAATCGAACTTTGTTGTTTGCTCTGGCGGATTGAGAAGGTCTTGGTTGGCATCTTTAAGGCGTGAAAGGACTGATTCCACTTTATCTGCGATACGCTCGTGAGTTCCTGGCAAGAGCTCATGAGTCTGTCTCATCCCACCACAATTCAGAGGATAAAACACCCAATCTCCTAATATCTTCTCGATACTGCGAGGAATGCCTACAAAATGGCGATTGCCATTGATAGGATTGACCGGATAAGCGAAATCTAGCAAAGGTTTCATGATCCGGCCCACAGTGCTGTCTACTGCCTTAGCAATCGTCGAAGAAATTCCCTCCAAGCCTTTATCTAATCGATCGATCAAGTTGTAAAATTTGCTATAAGAGCTTAATCCCATTCCTCCTTGCGATTGAACGTATTCCGGACTATAGACGGGGAGCAGGTGAGTATGGAACACATCGCTTGCAGCCGACTGAGAGCGATAGAGAGCATTTGTTGTCATTTTTAACCTCTAATTTTGTAGAAAATTAAAGGGATAGTAACAAAATAATGTGATAAAAGTCAATTAAGTTGATTCATTTAATAATGAAATTGAAAAAATAGTAAATAAAATACACAGTAAATAATATTTTATTTTATAACATCCGAGAATTTGTAAATTTTTTTCTGCAAACCTGAAGTGTTTTTTCTTACAAAATTCGCTGATTTGCTTATACTCGATCCCCGATTTTTAGAGAGATGAAGGACAGAGAGCCTCTCTTCTTTCTCATTTTGACTCTTTAAAACTCATGAAGCTTCCAGGAAAAAAAATCGCTTAATTCAAGCTATTGATCCTGCATTAGCTGTCTGAGAGCGGTTTGCAAGGCGCTCTCTCAAATGGGAATAGAGTCATAGACCTAATACCGATTCACCCAATTCAGTGAGATTAATTTTTGGCAAGATATAGTTGGGATCTTCAAGATAACTCTCGAAATTGGGGTTAATATGATCTTCAGTTCGCCTTAGATCGGAATAGGAATGGGGAATAGCTCCAGTGGTGATACCTTTTTCAAAGGCTTCTTTTCTAAGCATTCTAGTTTCATCCGTCAGTCTTGCCTTTGGTAGGTAAAGCAAATAACCAACCATTCTTACTCTTGGATTTTCTCTATGGGGCCTATTCTCGCTTGGATATTGATTCCAATGAACAGTTCTTGAGTCCCAAAGAATCAGTGAACCACGAGGAGCTGTTATATGCTTCATAGAGTAAGCATTTCCTAATTCATCTTTGGCATCACTGAAAAAATTCATTAGGAATTTATTATTGTATGTCCAACTTTCTACGTCGGCTTCTTCTTTCAGTTTAGGAGCAAATTCATCGAACCTAAGATGTGATTTTGGAATACAGTAAAACCCTCCATCCCCATCGAACGAATCTTCAAATAAAAATTGTCCTTGGATGTTATATGGATTTGTTTTTAACGATGATTCGCTAATGAATCCAAGCGGTGGATTATTTTTGTATTCGCCGCTATTTTGCTCTTTGGGAATTGATTGATCTACATGAGGCCATGGATCAAAGCCTCCTTTTCTTATCTCTGGTGGGCACATGAGAGATAGCCCATCCATACTGACAACAAGATCGTTTGTATTCCACACTTGCGCAAATACATCGACAATTCGGGAGTCCTGTCTTAAATCCCACATAACTTGAATTTGCCCAGCAGGTCCTTTAAAAATTCCATATTTATCATGTATGGGAAACTCTTCTTTCCAATTGCTTCGGTCATCCATTTTACACTTGGGCCATGCTTTTTCAATAAACTCATGCCAGACACGTTGATACAAAGCCTTTGCTTCAGAAGTTGAAAGAACTTGGGGAATCACACAATATCCCTGTTCTTCAAGATCCCTTAAGTAAGAATCGATAAATGGCGATTGAATATCTGCAGTAACACTGACTTTTTCTGATAAAACCTGCGCATTTGTAAGAGTCGGAAGCCAACGATAAAAGACCAAATAAAAGTGAGTACACATGTTTCATCCGTCCTCCGGCGGAAACCCGGCCCTTAAGGGCCGGGTATTTCAAAAATTGACATTTGGGAGGGGTGCGAAGCCCCTCCCAAATCGCCATAATAATCCCCGGCCTTAAGGCCGGGGTTCACAAGTAATCCTTACTCGAAGGGTTGCAAAGATATCCGACTGCAAGTCTGCCACAAAAGGATAGCAAAAAAAACTGATTTGCTTCTAACGTTTAATCCTTTGGAACTTTAGCAAAGAGGAAGGATCAAGGAGATCAGCTTCTTACCAGGGCATAGATCTCATGCCCATTGTCTGCCAAACGGGGAAGAAGGCGAGTTCCAATATACCCATTAGGCTCCAGTAAGTAAGATTTTTATGTCCACTCTGGCTAAGGAGTTAATATCACTTTCAACGCTTTTTGTTCAGCGGCATGACCAAAGACTTCATAAGCTCGCATAGCATCTGCTAAGGCAAAATGATGAGTGATCAACTTCTCTGGCTGTAATTGATCATTTTCGACAAGACGCAATAAATTAGGGATAGAAAAGGTATCTACTAGAGCTGTCGTGAGAGTTATATTTCGATCCCAAAGATTTTCGAGATGTAAGTCAACGCTTTTTCCATGAACGCCAATGTTCGCGAGATAGCCTCCAGGAGCGAGGATCGATTGGCATATGTTAAAGGCTTCGGGGGTGCCGACTGCTTCTACAGAAACATCCACCCCATTCTGGCGAGTGTGTTCTAAAATCTTTTGCACAGCTTTCCCGTCTCGCCCGTTGATCGTTAGGGTCGCTCCTAGTTTTTTGGCAGCCTCTAAGCGAAAATCATCTACATCCACCAAGATGATTTGGCTGGGAAAGTAGAATTGGGCTGTCAATAAAACGGCTAGACCTATTGGCCCTGCGCCTATAATCGCGACAACATCGCCCAATTTTATTTGTCCTTTTAAAACTCCCGCTTCGTAGCCCGTTGGGAAAATATCGCTCAACAAGACAAGCGCTTCCTCATTCAGATGAAGAGGGAGCTGATGAAGACTTGTGTCAGCGTAAGGAATGCGTACATATTCAGCTTGGGTTCCATCAATGCGGTGCCCTAGCAGCCATCCTCCATCAGAACAATGAGAATACATTTTCTCTTTGCAATGAGCGCAGCGTCCACAAGAGGTAATGCAAGAAATAAGGACATTATACCGAAAATGACTCAAAAGTTGGTTTTTGGCTGCGTTGGCTATGCAGCACATTTTTTGTCTTCACTCGCGCCTTGTGCTTGCACAATGTTCGCTCGCTCCAGACAAAAAATTTGCGCAGCCGCCTTGCCAAATTCCCAACTTTTGAATCATTTTCGGTATATCTCCTATTTTGAAATCTAAAACTCCTTCTCCTATCGCTTCAATAATGCCGATTCCTTCGTGCCCAAGTGTGCGGCCTATATCAACTGTGGGGACGTCGCCTTTACAGATATGAAGATCTGTGCCGCAGATCGTTGTTTTCAAAATTTTCACAAGGCAGTCTGTAGGTTTTTCAAGGCGGGGTTTAGACCTTTCTTCGAGGGCTAGTTTCCCAGGGCCACGATATACAACTGCTTTCATCTCTTACTTTCCAATGTTTGCAACAAGCTGCAAATTTTCTATATACTATAAAAATATGATGCGCACCATGATTTTTGAGACTGCGGCACAACCTCGGCTGCGCCTTTGCAACATCTCTTTTGTCAAAGCCTGAAGTGGAACAAGTTCTCAGCAATTTTTTCAATGGCCTAAATGCCCAAAATGAAGGTAAATTAACTGCGTAACCTCTGTTGTCGAATGGCCCGACTGGAGGGGGCAAGGTCAAATGCAGGAAAAGGATTCTAATGCCTCGTTAGAGGATCATCTAAAAGCGCTTTTTGGATACAACGATTTTCGACATTCTCAGAAAGAGATCGTGACGGCCATCTTGGACCGCAAAGATGTCGTGGCTATTTTGCCAACAGGAGCTGGGAAATCGATCTGTTATCAGTTGCCAGCGATGCTGCATGCCGGGAATTGCTGTTGTGATCTCGCCCTTGATTTCGCTGATGCAAGATCAAGTCGTTAGTTTATATAAAAACGGACTGCCTGCGGCCTTTCTCAACAGCAGCTTGCATTCCGATGAAATCCAGGATTTGCTGAACAACCTCAGCAATTTTAAGTTATTGTATATCGCTCCAGAACGGCTTTCCGATAAAAATTTCATCCAGCATCTGCAAAAGATACCCATTTCATTATTTGCCATTGACGAGGCCCATTGTATTTCTCAATGGGGGCATTCTTTCCGACTTGAATATCGGCAGCTGTCCTTTTTAAAAACGACATTCCCCGGCTCTTCCATAGTGGCATTAACAGCTACGGCGACCAAGGACGTGGAAAAAGATATCATTGCACAACTCGGCATGAAAGAACCTCATGTTGATCAGGGCAAGCTTTGATCGGCCCAATTTAACCTTCCACATTCAAGCAAAGACGACTCCTATGAGTCAGTTGCGCGATTTTCTAAGCCAAGCATACAGGAAAGTCAGGGATTATCTATGCTGCAACGCGCAAAATGGTCGATGAGACCTATGCCAACTTGATCCAAGAGGGTTTTAAACCAGGCAAGTATCATGCAGGCTTGTCAGATCAGGAACGGGCAAAAGCGCAGCATGAATTTATCCATGGAGAATGCCTTCTTATGGTGGCAACGGTGGCCTTTGGCATGGGAATCCATAAGCCGGACATTCGCTTTGTCGTCCATATGGATATGCCTCGTTCCATAGAACAGTACTATCAGGAAGTGGGGCGTGCAGGCAGGGATGATCTTCCCTCCGAGTGTTTGATGCTCTATTCAACCCAGGAACTGATGATCTACAAGCTTTTTTTGAATCAGATTTCTGATGAGGCAGTCCGCCGGACAACGCAGGCAAAGACAGAACAGATGCTTGCGCTCTGCCGATCTTCACAGTGCCGGCGCCATGAACTTCTCCGCTATTTTGGAGAAACTTATCCGAGCAGCAATTGCAACAGCTGCGATCGCTGTTTAGATCGTGCGGAGCTCGATGAGACGATTGTAGCACAGCAGATCCTCTCATGCGTTTATCGTCTTAAGCACCAATTTGGCGTCAAGCATGTCATCGATGTTCTGCGCGGAGCTAAAACGAAGATGATCTTTGATAGGGGACACGATCGGCTGTCCACCTACAATTTGATGGCCGCAGTATTCCGAGGAGGATCTTCGCTATTACATCTCAACTCTGATTGAAAAAGGCTTTTTGGAGCGCTCCGAAGGAGAGTACCCCGTTTTGCGATGGACAGCAGCTTCGCCAAATGTGACGAGCGGGACGCAGAAAGTGATGATGCGAAAGAGAGTCCAAAAAGCAGTGAAGCCCAAGAAAGGAAACGACCTTCAATGCGATCTCGTTTTATTCACCGAACTTTCCCAGCTGCGTCAAAAATATGCACAGGAAATGCGGGTGCCCGCTTTTGTTATTTTCGGAGATCGGTCACTCATCGAGATGGCCAGGGCCTATCCCACAAATCGCGAGGCGATGCTAAAGATCAACGGAGTGGGTCCCGTCAAATGGGAAAGATACGGACAATCATTTCTCAATGTCATTATACAACATTGTGGGAAGGGCCCTTGAAATAGGTCCAGCTCAATAATTAGCTGTCATCTTAAGGCACGAAGAATAGAATCCGAGACTTCGTCAAGCCGTTTACCTACATCTTCAGCTAAAAATCGTCGAAAGACGATCGTTGCTCTGCAGTTCAATTTCCTGACCTTTCACTGTTCTCTTTGCACCAGAATATTTTTTCTGAAGAGCGGATATCGAGGATTTTTAGCGCAATCGGCGTTTTGCGGCCAATGATACAGTTACCCAGCAGAAACCGTTAACAATCATATCGATTCCAACAAATACCCCGATGATCCAAAACGAAGCAACGGGCCATTCAACCACTATTAATATTCCCAAAATAAAGGCGACAAGCCCGTTCAAGAACCAGAGTCCGGAATAGTCAAACCTATAAGCAACAGCGGACGCCATGCGGAAAAGCCCTCCAACAAAGAAAAAAGCCGCCAGCAACAAAGTAATGCCCGAAGCAGCTACGAGAGGTTTTACGATGCAAATCCCACCCACTACAATATTCAGTATCCCTAGCAGGGTCGAAAGTGAGACGCCCTTCCATTTCCTCGCTTGATAGGCATTCACTAATAAAAAGATGCCTCCGCCAAGCAAAAAGACCCCCAAAAGCTCTATTGTCAAAACGGTTGTCCATCCTGCATAGATGATGGCTAAAATTCCTAAAATGATCAGCAGGACGCCCATACATAGAAAGGTAGGCCATCTTTTCTGCAAGTCCAAACTGTCCCGAATATATAAAACCACACCGATATCTTTATTTTTCTCCTTTCCCATTCCGCCCTCAAAAATTTAGGTTGTTTTTTTAGGAGTTAGCAGAACATGAGAAGGGTGTCAAACGAAAGATAACGTATGGCGGAAAGATCCCTGGTCCAAGAAAGGTTAAATTGAAAATTATTTTAATTTTTTCATTCTTCTAGGAGAGAGTTAACTTGCTATATTTTCTCTATGGAAAACTGATGCCAAAAAAACATTTATATATCGTGATAAAATTACTGTTAATGATAGATTTGCGTATCACAATACATGCAAACTCAAATCCAGAAAATTGTCAGGCAAGCTCCTAATGTTCGATGATCAACCAAAATATTCAGTAGAGCAAGGTTATGCAATCGGACTCGTTTTTTTTCTCGATCTCTGGGATTTATTAGAACCTGAAGTAAAAAAGCTATCAGGAAGTAATACATTAATCGTCCATAAACTTTTTTTTCGAGACGTATGTATCGGTTTCGAAGCCAGTGCTGAATGGATTGAATCGGTTTTCCGAATAACCCATGCTACACGGGAAGAGCAAAAAAAACTCTTGATTTCTGAATCTGAAATATTCGCTTGCTCTTTAGAATTCTGCAAAATGCACAACGAACGATGGAAGCACATTTTGGACTACACTGTCGAAAGGCTTGATTCAATGAGAAAACATCCCGCACTGCATGCACGGGAATGGGCGATATGGGAAAAGACGAAAAACGATATTCTCAGCAAAAGAACGACATTCTACGCAATTAATTGGTCAGCTAAGCTCCCAAATGCACAAACTTGATGGAGGTCAAAACGGTCCCGCCGAAGGCGGCAGAGGTGGTTCCAAGGGCAAGGACCTGGGGGGCAATGGAAACAAGGGATAAGGGAGCTTAAAAAAACATGAAAATTTTAACAGCTTTACTTGGAGCAGTGTTGCTTTTTCCAATTGCACTTGTGTCATGCGATAATCCCAAACCCGATGTAGATCAGGATTTAATTGGTTCCCTGATTAAGCATGGCAAGAATGGCTGCCCCGGGAAAAATGATCAGAACGGTCAGAACGGAGAAAATGGCCAAAACGGTGGAAATGGTGGCAACGGAGGCGATAGTGATTGGGGACGTGGAGGAGATGGGGGTAATGGAGGAGATTGTGATTAATATAATGAAAAAAGAATCATGATTGAACACTTTTCTAAATTTATAGATGTGATGAACCAAAATCCCTTTTTCTGGTCCTGCGCTCTTTTGGGTTCGGGCATGTTCATCATCCAATTGCTATTGAGCTTTGTTGGTGATTTCGATAACGAAGCTTCGCATGGCGATGCAGAAATTGACACTGTCAAAGTCAAATGGATCTCCAAACAGGCGATCACGGGCTTTCTAATGATGTTTGGTTGGTCTGCTCTGACATGCCAAAGGCAATTTAACCTTTCTAGAGCCATGACTCTCATCATTGCTGCAGCTGCAGGAATAGTTACAGTATTTGTAATCGGCTTCATTTTTAAAATGGCTAGAAAATTGCATAGCTCTGGAAATGTCTTTAGACTCGATGACACCATAGGCAAGGAAGCGATGGTATATCAACGTATTCCAAAAGATGGGATTGGTAAGATTTCCCTTGCGCATCACCAAATAACTCACGAGATCGATGCCATGTCAGATAATGGCGATGAGCTTCCATCTTTTATCTCCGTTCGCATCTTAAAAAAAGCAAGCGATGACGTAGTGATAGTCTCGCAAATTAAACAATAGGAACATTATGGATATTACATTCTTAGGAGGAACAATGCTCAGCTTTTTCCTCTTCATCTTTGCAACAATTTTTTTCTTGGCAAAACTATATCGCAGATGCCCTTCTAATAAAGTCCTTGTCGTCTATGGACGTGTAGGAGGAAGCAAGACTGTACAATGCTACCACGGCGGCGGAACCTTCGTTTGGCCCCTTATTCAAGGATATGCTTTTTTAGATTTGACCCCGCGAACGATCCATATCCCGCTCAAAGGAGCGCTATCTCACCAAAATATCCGCGTCAATGTTCCCAGTACCTTCACCGTGGCAGTCGGCCTCACTCCTGAGATCATGAACAACGCCGCTGTCCGATTGCTCGATTTGGACCATAAAGGCATTGAATCGATGGCTACAGAGATCATTATCGGGCAATTGCGCTTAACAGTTGCCTCTCTCCGCATTGAGGAGATCAATCAAGACCGAGAACGTTTTCTTGAATCCATCAAGAAGAACATCGAGCCGGAACTTCACAAAATTGGCCTTACTCTCCTTAACGTGAACATTACCGACATCACTGATGAATCGGAGTATATAGAGAGCATTGGAAAGAAAGCTTCAGCCACCGCTGTCAATCAAGCTAAAGTCGATGTCGCCGAACAAGAAAAGCAAGGCGACATTGGCAAGTCCCTTGCAGAAAGAGATCGACGTGTCTCCGTCGCTTCTTTCCATGCAGAAGCAGTCAAAGGTGAAAATGATTCCAAAGCACACATCGCCCTGACTAACGCCATCTTGGCCGAGAAAGAAGCAGAGGCCGCCCAACGCAGCCAAGTCGCTCAGCAGAATGCAGAAGCTCAAATCCAAAAAGCACGTGCGTCTGCGCAAACCCAATTTCTTGAAGCCGAGCAAATCGTTCCCCAAGAAATTAGAAAGAAGAAAATACAGATCGATGCGGAAGCTGAGGCTCAAAGCAAAGTCCTGATCGCAAAAGGGGAAGCTGAAGCGATCCTTTCGATCAAACAAGCCGAAGCAGAAGGCATCCAAAAGCTCCTCAACGCCAAAGCGCAAGGATATCAGAAGCTTATCGAAGCCTGTAACGATGATGCCAAAAGCGCTTCTACGATGCTTCTTATCGAGAAACTCGAAGAGATCGTCAAGCTTCAAGCTGAAGCCATCAAAAACATCAAGATCGACAAAATTACGGTCTGGGACAGCGGCAGCGGCGGTGATGGCAATAAAGGGTCAACGACTTCAAATTTTGTCAGCCAAATCGTGAAGTCTTTACCTGCACTGCATGATGTCGCCGCAATGGCGGGACTCGAATTGCCGCAGTATCTGGGCAATATGGCGAAAGAACCCAGAGCGAATGAATTTACTAATGTAAATTAGTAATTGAAATAACTAGAAGTGCAGAAAACCCAAGAGATGCATTTCTCTTGGGTGCTTTACTGGTTGTTTTTCATTTCCATGCACAATCCGTGCACAATTCCAACCGTATGATAATCAATGAGATATTGACGATTCAGAGTCGACAAGGCCACATCCGTACACAATTAAGTTAGGCCCAAAAGGGGAGGTAGAAGGCGCTTTTACCCGAACCGACCTCGTTACCTGGCTGTGTCGCATCAGCGATTTGTTTTTGATTAGGACTTGATGAGAAAAAAAAGACCGCCTCTTAAAAAAGAGGCGGGTCAAGATTTAAAGACGGGTTTTGACTATGGGATATCTTCGTGATTCGCACCGTGCTTGAGAAGAAGAGTGACAATATCCTGAAAACCATTTTGAATCGCCCACCACATTGGCGAATGGCCCTGCTTATCTTTTATGTCATGCTTTGCTCCATTTTGAAGAAGATGCTCGACACAATTTGTTTTGTGACTTTGAATCGCAATAAAAAGAGCAGTCTGGCCCTCTTTTAACTTGTAGTTTATATCTGACCCTTTTGCTAAGAGTTGCTTCATTAGAGTGATATTTCCAGATTGGATAGCATAGGCCAACGGATTGTTCTCAAAGCTGTCGCCGACATTCAATTGAACTCCACGATCCAATAGAAGAGGGATCAACGCATTCATGTTTTTTTCCATAACCTGAATCATGGCTCCTTTTCCTTCGTGGACAGCATTCACATTTGCGCCATTCTCTATCAGAAGTTTTGCGATAGACTCACTATTGAATTTCAACGCGAGAAGAAGCGGCGACATCCCATTGATCTTTTGAGCAGGCTCAACATTTGCCTTGTGCTTGATCAGTAGCTGGACGAGATCTAGATTACCCACCATTACGGCGATAGAAATGAGCGGGCGTTTATATTGATCGAGATCATTTGGCCTAGCAGCGCCATTGCGAAGGTAAAATTCCGTTACATTCAAAAGGGTTGCTCCTTGGAACATTTGCTTCTCAATGATTTCGGCAAGAGGCGGGAGTCTCGACTGGGTGATATTGGCTCCTTGATCGACAAGAAATTGAGCGAAATCCGTATCGCCTTGCATAAAGATGCGATAGAGGTTGGTCTGCCCATCTATATCAAAATTGTTGATATTTGCTCCCTTTGAGAGCCATTTTTGCACTTGATCTCTTTGTTTTAGTCTAACAGCATCGTTTAGCTGTTGGTTTAAGAAAGGAACATCTTTCCTATATTCATTCAGAATTGCCATAATGTCGTTTCTGTTCTTTGCAGTGGCAATGCTTAAAGGGTCTTGTCCTGATACATTTTTTGCATGGACATCCGCTCCTTTAGCGCAAAGTTGTTGAATTAACTTTGCATTCGAAGGATTTTGTTGATTGGCTGCTTGTTCGATAATGGCACAAAATACGGTCATTTGGTCTTCCAGCCTTCGATTCGGATCTGCGCTTTTTTGTAAAAGTTGCGTGATCATTTGCGATCGGACTGGTTCATTGAGTAAAAAAGCCTGATATAAGGGATTAGAGGCTTTTGAATTGCCAACGTTGGTCTCAGCGCCCTTCTGGATAAGAAGGTTCGCCAGGTCGAACTTCTTTTGTTCCCAAGCTTGGACTATAAGACTTAGAGCGCCAGCGCGTCTGCTATTTGGATTCGCTCCTGCATTTAATAATTGAGTTGCGATAGGACTGTCCATGGAAATGGCTATTTCAAGAGGGGAGAGTGAATCTTGGTTCCTTGGCAGTTCGATGTCTGCTTTAGCGTTGATCAATATTTCGGCAATTTGAGTCAAATTTTTTTCAAGAGCTGCGATCAAAGGGGTATTTCCGTCCGCATTTAGGGCATTCATGTCGAGACGATGTCCTATTAAAAATCGAACAGCTTCAATGTTGTTTTCAGAAACTGCTTGGTGAATCAATTCGCCGTTTTTAACTTCAGGCAGGAAAAGAGCCTTTAGAACGTTCGGCTGTTCAGCTCCCGCTTGCTTCATCATTCGCATTGCAGCGCGATTATTCGATTTCGCCGAACTAATATCTTTAGGTGTTTCTTGAGCTGTCGATACTAATTGAGGATTCACGTGATTAATCGAATGTTCGTTACTTGATCGAATTTTGGTAATTTCCATTAAAATCTCCTATTTGTGTATTGCATTGAAGATTATGGGATCTGAAATTGATTTAGATCAACTTGAAAACGCTGCCAATGTTTTAATTTAAAAGTGATTTTAGGGTTTATTTTGAAGGTTTTTTTTGTATTATTGGCTTCATTAGAAGATTATGCTTTTATGAACTCCTGGAAATTATTCTAATTCTCGCATAACAGCATCCTCAAGATGATTGGCGGGTTATCAATCCGCGATGCGTTTTTGCGAATTTGAGTGGAATTTCACTATGGATTTAATTTTCAGGCGCAATTGCGGTATGCGGTATGTCAATGGTTTTTGCTTGATGCTACTGGCCGAAATCGACGGTCAGTGCACCGAGAATTCTTCTATGGGACTTTTTTTTCTTCTAAAAAAAGGCAGCTTTTTGTAAATTGTTTACCAATTCGGTAAATAAAAAAACTTAATCAATCGAGCGGTTTTTTTCAGTGGAAATCCATTTTAAGAATAAGAAGCTTCAAGAACTTTGCCAAACAACAAAGCTGATGAAAAAAAAGTGGGGGAATGAGCTTGCACAAAAATTGATGGCACGGCTTGCTGATCTGAATGCAGCATCGAATGTTTCCGAGCTCACTGCTGGGCGACCCCATCCATTAGATTATGATCGTAAAGGACAATTCGCGGTTGATCTCAATAATATGATACGGTTAATTTTCGAACCGGCGAATGAGCCGATCCCTAAGTGTGCGGATGAAACAATAGACTGGAATAAGGTTACGATGGTTAGGATCATATGTATAGGTGATTATCATGGGTGATGAAGCAAAAGGTTTTAATCCTGACTGGATTGTACCCCCCGGCATAACCATAGCTGATTTATTAAAGGAACGTGGATGGACGCAAATTGAATTTGCTTTGCGCATTAATTTTACCCCTAAACACGTCAATTTGCTAATCAAAGGTAAAGCAGCAATTAATGAGGAGACAGCTCTAAGACTGGAGCGTGTTTTAGGGAGCACAGTTGGATTCTGGCTAACCCGCGAGGCGCGATATCGGGAAGCGTTGACACGCCAAGGCGAATATTCTTCTTTAAAAAATGATTGTGGATGGCTGAAAGAGCTGCCTTTAAAGGATATGATTAACTTTGGCTGGATCAATAAATTTTCTAATAAAGCGCAACAAGTTGCTGAATGTCTTCGTTTTTTTGGTGTAGCGTCTGTTGAGGTTTGGAAGCGTAAATGGGGATGTAATTTAGCTGCTTTCCGTTCGCAAAAACTTCTGGATAAACACAAAGGCGCCATTGCAGCTTGGGTGCGTCAATGTGAACATCAAGCTCAATCGTTGAATTGTCAA
The DNA here is from genome assembly GCA_963698815.1 of uncultured Verrucomicrobiae bacterium. Lineage (GTDB taxonomy): Bacteria > Chlamydiota > Chlamydiia > Chlamydiales > Rhabdochlamydiaceae > CAJCIW01. The sequence continues at coordinate 157,514 of CAVOSF010000004.1, read as the reverse complement.
TCATATGATGCTCAGAAATTTAAGGAGATTCTGCGAGAAGCACGAGAACTTACCAAACAAGAAAATGTGGAAATATTTATTGAAAAATTAAGAGAATTGTGTGCAAATGCGGGAGTGATTTTAGCAATAGTTCCCGCGCCAAGAGGTTGCCCGGTTTGTGGTGCAGCTCGCTGGCTGACACCTGAAAAGGCTCTTCTTATGTTGAGTGACCGATATAAATCAAATGATCAATTCTGGTTTTCATTTTTTCATGAAGCAGCTCATTTGCTGTTTCACGAAAAAAAAGTCCTATTTATTGATACCAATGGCCAGCTTGATGGTGAAGATGAAAAACAAGCAGACCAATTTGCTAGTAATATCCTTATTCCATCTGAAGCAGTAAAACAACTATCAACAATATCTATAACTGAAGATTCAATAAGACGGTTTGCAAAGAATATTGGTATTGCTCCGGGAATTGTTGTAGGTAGAATGCAGAAAGAAAAATTACTGAATTGGAAAACGCATTTAAATAAGCTTAAATCTAAAGTGCAGTTTCTTAGAAATTGATCCTGTAACTTGAATATTAATTAATGGTTACTTGCCAGCTCTAAATCAACATAGAAGCAGTGGACAGCCAAGCTATCCAACGTTGGTGATTAAGTCAAAGGTTGCAAGTAATATGTCAGTATTATACAACTTCATCTCCAGCCAGTGAAAATGGAGGAAAAGGGTATGGCCAAAGACATCTGGGTTATTGAAGTCAACTTAGACAGCGCCGACCTGTTTGAGTATCGCATTACAACATCAGATCGAATGTTAAAAATGAATATGGCCCGAACCTTTCTTAAGGTCAATGGTCTTGCTGCCACGTGGCAAGAATCCAATTGGATTGTCATAGGAATGGCGCATAGCGAGGAAGAGGCGAAGCAGAAAGCTGAGCGTTTAAAGCCAATGGTGCTCTCAGAAAAAGAGCATGCATTGGCCACTGGAGAGAGTCTCTATCTCAGTCTTTGAACAAGCCTTCAAGAATGAAAATCTAAAGTCAAACGCGGAAAAATACAACTTTTCCTGTTTGTAACATCCGTGCAAAAAAGCGTGAGTGACTAAAAATTAAAGTGGGGCAAGCAGGACCTTAAGAGTGTGTTTTCCCAAAAGCATATTCGAATCTGAAATATAGCTGCCTTTTAACTCATTTACGTAGCTCAGCACTCCAATTAGGGCATAAAACTCCATTTTTCAAAGCTTTTATAATCATCTTTCGATGCCTATGATCATTCTCAAGAAGGTGGTGACAGCGGCAACTGAGCGATCGCAAATTCTTAAACTTGTTATTTCTCAATTTTCTTGAGATTATCTGACCCAATTGCGCTGAAGACTTGTTTACTTTAGCAGCACACCGAGGACGGATAGATTGATCGCGCTCTAAAATTCTTTTGCGATTCATTTGCCAAGTTTCTTTTGGCTCTCTTTTTTTTGGAGTAAAAACCATACCTTGCCTTGCTTAAATAGAACCAAATCTTGCTTTCATTCAAAACCCTTGCTTCTGTGTACTTCTCTCAATGCTTTCCCAATTTTCTGGAATAAATCTCTTCAAAAAAACTTTCCCATCATTCATGTGTAATGTTGATAGCGGTTTCTGCCATATCGAACTTATGGGATTTAATGTGCTTCCATGAAGAGTTTTGAGTGTTTATTTCCATGAACAGCATCGATTGTGCACACGAAGGTGTTTGTTTTCAACACTATCGTGTGTGTCCTTATGGGGAAAAATTTTCTTAACCTCATACCAATTATGTGAGATAGCTCATGGCCAAAGGCTCAGGAAAGCAGAAAATTTTGTCCGATTTTGCGATTATGATTCGGAACCGGCGGCATCAATTAGGTATGACTCAGGAAGAGTTAGCGGAAAAAGCTGATTTTCATGTCAATTTTATTGGCGGCATCGAAAGATCGACTAAAAACCCATCACTAACGAGCATCATCACTTTAGCAAGGGCGTTGGGGCTGTCGCCTAAAGACTTGATGCCGACTCACTAAGAATGCAGTTGTTTTATTGTTAAATTCAAGCAAGTTCAATTTTGCTTATTTGCGAAGCCTATTTTCTGTTCCTTGCCAAATGCTGGGTTCAATATTTACAGCTGTTGCTGGTCTATCAACGGTCGTTGCACCGCCATTGCACCGCAGAAAGGGGTCTCATTTTGCAGATGGTGGTTAAACAAATTGATCAAGTAAGGGGGATTTGGATACTGGGATAGAAAGACCCGCATTTTTAATAAATGTTTCTATGGTGTTTTTGAACCAGCTTGGTGCTTTAGGCGAAACCACAATGCTCTCAATCAATTTTGTTAGATCGACAGCAATTAGGATGCCTGCGGGTCGGTCTATGGCGCCGATGAGTTCGGGATTCCAGCGGATAAGCCTGTATTCCCGTTCATGAACAAATGCCCATCTCTTGCAGATAACGGGCCAGAATGCATTCCCTTCGGGGGTTATTTGGTTCGGCTGATAATAGGTAACTAAAGAGCCATAAATTTCAAGAGGGTCTATAATGGAGTCGCGTAGCCGTTCGAATGACGTAACAATCGCAAGGGAGTGTAGAGGATCACCATAGATCTTCCATTGGGAGTCAGATTCGCTATCATTCATATGCCAACAGTTTATGAAAAAGGTGCCGCGTAGGTTTAGAGCGATTTGTTTTTTCGATTTTAAATAATCGTCAAACTGATCTCCAAAAAAAAATTTTGCGGTTTGTATGTGTCTCTGATTATTAGGATTTTTATTATCTATTGTTTCCTCTTGAGAGGCACAAGCTTTCCGAACATAAATAGGGCAATCAGGATCAAAATTCTGTTTAGAGGGTAACCCTTCCCATGGATCATCGTGGAGTTGTTCTAAGGATGGGAAAAAGAGATTTTTTTGCTGAATCAGATCTACGAATTTTGCGAAATTCATATAACGCCAAAGGATTTGTGTCGGTGATGGCTCGTGCAAGTGTTCATGGGTTTTGTAGGGCATAATTTACACCTCTTAGATTTTGTAATCGGATGCGGTCAGAATAAAATGGCTTATTATATGGATGCGCTCGATGGATGTTTAGACACCACACGATGAAATGTCGGCTGATATAGGTATTTCTGGAAACCTGCGAATACCTTGCCAATCTCATCAGCTGGCATTCTAAGCTCGGTAACTGCATCGGTGATGGAGTTATGATACTTGAGCCGTAATAGAGGAGCTAGTTTTTCTTGGTCAAGCTCTTCTACGCCAATGTTGACATAATGCGATAACACAAAGTCGAGAAAGACTTGCTGGTTGCTATTGAAATCCTGACTGATGATGACCTTAGCCCTTGCTGCGCGTTCTTCGCGAGTAAGTGGGGGAAGGGCATAGGCCACGTAAGCCAGTACATCGAATAGATCGCTCTTCTCGGCGTTAATGATCTTCTGCATCTCAGACTAACTGCTCACTGCCAAAACCTTTCTCAGCGAGCCCTTGCAAGAGTTTCTTCCGCGTATCCGGCATGCTCCATAGAGATCGGAGTTCTTCTTCATTCTTTGAAAAACTCTGGCAGTTTGCCAAAAAGCTGTTCCATGAACTGTTGCGCAGACATCGGAGTCCCGTCGGGATGCCAGAACGTAGTGGCCATCATATGCTGGATAGTACGTTCTTTGCCATCAGCGAGTTTCACTTTCGCTCTTGTCTTTTTCTTGCATACGCAATCTAGTTTCCCGCAAACAATGGCAGGGGTCTTTTGGACATTCACAGGGACGCTGGTGGCACGTCGAGCATGGTTGTGGAGGTTCTCTTTTCGCATTCACAAGGCCGAAGACCACATTTGAGCATGGGAGCTCTTCTTCTGGCGGGCCATCCCATTCCGGGTCTTGGAAACGATGATGAGCTTTCACAAAGTCATAAATCGTGAAGTAATCCTTTCCATCGTATAGACGTGTGCCTCGTCCGATGATCTGCTTGAACTCAATCATAGAATTGACTGGTCGCATGAGAACGATATTGCGGATATTGCGGGCGTCTACTCCTGTTGAGAGTTTCTGCGAGGTCGTTAGGATAGTTGGAATGGTTTTCTCGTTGTCCTGAAAAGCGCGTAGATGCTGATCTCCCAAGGCTCCATCGTTAGCTGTCACTCGTTGGCAGTAGTTTGGATCTTTGCTTGTCTTTATCTGATTGATAAGGTCACGCACCGCCAATGCATGATTTTGTGTAGCGCAGAATACAAGAGTCTTCTCATTTTGATTGATCTGGTTCATGAAAATTTCAACTCGCTTTCTCTCGCGTTCTTTGATTTCGATGATTTTATTGAAATCGCGCTCTGTATAACGCTTTCCCGCTTCGATTTCGCCTTCGATCAACTCGTCATCGGGTGTATAGACATAGTCGTCGAGTGTTGTGGAAATCTGCTTCACCTTGAATGGCGTGAGGAACCCATCATTGATACCTTCCTTGAGCGAGTAGATATAAACCGGCTCGCCGAAGTAATCGTAAGTGTCCACGTTATCCTTGCGCTTAGGCGTGGCCGTTAGCCCAGCTGCACCGCTGGAGAGAAATATTCAAGGATACCCCGCCAGTTGCTCTCGTCATTTGCGCCTCCGCGATGGCACTCGTCAATGATGATAAAATCAAAGAAATCATGGGGGTATTCCCCAAAATAGGGAGATGGCTGTCCATCTCTTGGGCGGTCCACTCATAAAAGTCTGGAAAATCGTAAAGAATAAGCTGCCGTTTTTTGGCACCCTGCCATTCTTCCGAATGTCCTTCGGATCAATTCGTACAAGTGCATCCTCAGGAAAAGAGGAGAAGGCGTTGAAGGCTTGATTTGCAAGGATATTACGATCAGCGAGAAAGAGAATGCGTGGTCGACGCGACTGTTCTCGGCTCAGGTTCCAACGGCTATGAAACAGTTTCCAAGCGATTTGAAATGCGATAAATGTCTTCCCAGTACCAGTGGCGAGGGTTAGGAGAATACGCTGACGATCTTCACCAATCGCCTCCATCACCCGATCAACGGCGATGTCCTGATAGTAGCGGCTGGAATGTGAGCCCCCTTTGTCCTCAAAAGGCACATCAGCAAATCGATCGCGCCATGCATTTACCTTGGCAAAGGTCATATTCCAGAGTTCGTCTGGTGTGGGATAGCACGCGATCTCGCCTTCCTTCCCGGTCTCCATATCAATGCCATAGATGCCTTGGCCATTGGTTGAATAGGTAAAACGGATAGCCAGCTTCAATGCGTAATCCTTGGCCTGAGCAACGCCTTCCGTCAATGGATCGTCCCAAGGCTTGGCCTCAATGACAGCGATCTTATGATTGCGATAAACTAGCACATAATCAGCACTTAACGGTTTCCCGCGTTTTCCATGACCTTCGACACGGCCCGGTGTAATGGAATACTCGCGCAGAATCTTGCTGCCCTCAATGACGCCCCAACCATCCGCTTTTAATGCGGGATCGATATGCTCAGCTCTGGTTTCAGCCTCATTCATGGGAGTTTCTTATAAGTTCCCCGTGAAGGCTTGGTTTAGCAGAGATTTTTTCAATTCATCCAATGCGGCAAGTTTCTGATGATGAATTGTTTCAAGGCGACGGGTATCAGCAGAAAGCGCATGGAGTTTCTCGACGATGATTTGTTGTTCTTTCATCAACTTCGGATATGAAATCACCAGTTCACTTAGCTTGGTCGCATTGAATCCTCCTTGCGCACTCCCAGAAGAACCTAACTTGATGTTGTCCCAATAAGACTTCGTTTGAAAAAACAAATACAGGAAAGAGGGTAGAATCTCACTGACATTAAGTTGTACTCGAATTAAGTATGAGGCAAAGACTGCAATAGGCGGTTCAGTGATGAGGTAACTTTTGCCTGTTGTTGCGCCTGTTCGCGCAAATACGATGTCTCCTTCTACCAATTGATATTTCGATACGTCAGATGCAGCAATCGGACAGTAAGGCACATTGTCCCAATTAACTTGATTGTCCTGAATATCGGTAATTCGTAGAAACTTCGGTCCGATAGGTTCAGAACAGGCTGATTCAGTGAATCCATAATTAATTTTGGATAGGTCTCCCAGCTTCCTATTAACCCATCCTTCGTTTCTCTGGGTGAAGACGTCATCGAGATGGTTTTGGAAGATGGCTCGAGCGTTTCGGAGGTTCTTTTCGGCGTTGGTTTTGGCTACGGCGATGCCTTCGAATGCCTGATCAAGAAGGTTGGCAATTTGCTGCTGCTTCTGGAGAGGAGGGAGAAAAATCGGAATTGCCGCAATAACTGGGAGATTAAGAGAAGGATACGAATGATCTTGTATCAGATCTTGAGCCACTACAGTCGTCAAGAAGTACAAGAGGAATCGTCTATCTACCTTTGATTCATCTCCGACAATTGTTGCAAGATGGCTTGAAACATAGCCTTCTACACCCAGCATCACTCGGTGATTCATGAATGTGGAGGCCCCGCTTTTCGGGAAAAGGATTGTACCTTTAGGAAATCTGCGTAACCCTTTTATTCCTTCTTCGTTGAGATAGTCGCTCGACTCAAATATACCTCCAAATCGAACGCGTCCAGCGTCAGATGTCCGGAAAAGGGATAAGTTCCATTGGCGAATAATTCGTCCTCTTGTGGAGCTGAATTGCCAGCTCCGATTTGAGCTATTTCTCCTAATGATTTCCGTTGCCAGTCGATATTCATAGAAGCCCTCTTATATTTGCTAGCACTTCGGAGCTCCCAGCATCCAGCATGGAGATCTCATCCAAAATCTCAGCAGGACTGCGATGTGCTTTTACCTCGCCGCCATTCGGGTTCTTCACAGATAAATCGAAAGTCATCTGATCAATGTTCTTGGCATCCACACTCCAGCTCTTAGGCGAATCTGCAAAAGTTTTCTGCAGTTCGATGAACTCGGCAAGGTCCGCATCGTTGAGTGGATTGGTTTTGCCAAGATTGCGACCGGGATCAAGTCGATAATACCAGACCTTCCGTGTTTTCATGCCTTTCTCGAAAAACAGAACCACGGTTTTTACGCCTGCACCTTGGAAGGTTCCTCCAGGACAGTCGAGCACGGTATGCAGGTTGCAGTTTTCCAGTAGGAATTGACGCAGGCTGACCGAGGCATTATCGGTATTGGAAAGGAAGGTGTTCTTGATAACTACTCCCGCCCGGCCGCCGGCCTTGAGCATCTTAATGAAGTGCTGTAGGAATAGAAAGGCCGTTTCTCCGGTTCGAATAGGGAAGTTTTGCTGTACTTCCTTACGTTCCTTGCCGCCGAAGGGCGGATTGGCGAGAATTATATCGAAGCGGTCCTTTTCTTGAATGCCGTCGAGGTTTTCGGAAAGAGTATTTACGTGCAAAATTTTTGGGGCCTCGATGCCATGCAAAATCAAATTCATGATTGCGATGATGTAGGCTAAAGGCTTCTTTTCTTTGCCCGTGAAAGTGCAGGTTTGGAGTGTGGCGAGATCTTTAGTAGTGAGGTTGCCTTTTGACTTTAGGTAATCAAATGCTTCGCACAAAAACCCTGCCGAGCCCACTGCGCCGTCATAAATTGTTTCGCCGATCTTCGGTTGTATCACCTTTACAATGGCGCGGATAAGCGGTCGCGGAGTGTAATACTCACCGCCATTACGGCCGGCATTACCCATGTTCTTGATTTTTGTTTCGTATAGGTGCGAAAGCTCGTACTTCTCAGTCTGTGAACGAAAACGCAACTCGTCAATTTGGTCGATGATTTCCCGTAGGTTGTAGCCGCTGGAAATCTTATTTCGAATCTCTGAGAAGATTTCGCCAATTTTGTATTCAATAGTATTCGGACCTGCTTTGGCCTTGAAGCTATGCAGGTAAGGGAAAAGCTTCTTATTAACAAAAACCAATAAGTCATCGCCAGTCAGAGCGAGTTTGTGGTCAATCCTGCCGTCATTGTCTTTGGGTGCCGCCCAACTTTCCCAGCGATATGGCTTTTCGAGGATATAAGAATATCCTCCTCCGCCTAATTCAGCCTCAAGGGCCTTGTCATGCTCTAAGGCATCCAAGTATTTCAGAAATAAAATCCATGATGTCTGCTCGGTATAATCCAACTCACTCGTGCAGCCTGCATCCTTCCAAAGAACGTCATCGATATTCTTAAAAGCGCGCTCAAACATAAGTGCCTCATTTTCAATAAGAGCACTTTTCAATTCGGATTCGCTTTTGCCTAAAAAAGAATCCTCGGTGCCCTGTTCGGTCACCGTATCAAAACTTAATTTTTCATCGTTAATAAATCGTTCGGATCTAGCGCTGTTGTTTGAAATTTTGCGTTTAACTTGCATCGTAGGTGCTTGTTTATAATTGCAATAGAACTGTAATATACAGTTCGCAATTAAATTACATCAACTCAAATTAATTATGAATAACAATTTATAATTTTAAATGAATTATAACAGCAATCGATCTAGAAATATATTTCATGTCAATGAACTAAAACCGTTCAAGCTAAGTCGATCAAAGATCCAAAATTTTCTTGATTGCCCACGCTGTTTTTATCTCGATCGAAAATGCGGGACGAGCCACCCACCTTCCTATCCATTCACACTCAATAACGCCGTGGATGCGCTTTTGAAGAAAGAATTTGATAAATATCGCATTGAGGGGACATCTCATCCAATTTGCCTGACTCACGGCATCGATGCAGTTCCTTTTACTCATCCAGATCTCGATGATTGGCGTATGAACCTAAAAGGAATCCAATATCTTCATGAACCAACGAACTTTATCATTACAGGCGCTATTGACGATCTCTGGGTCAAGTCTGATGGAGAACTGATTGTTGTAGATTATAAGGCCACTTCAACGACTAAGGCTATAACGCTCGATGAAGAGTATCGCCAGGCATATAAACGCCAGATGGAGATCTATCAATGGCTTTTTAGGAAAAATGGCTTTCAAAGTTTCCAAAATAGGATATTTCGTCTACTGCAATGCCGATTCAAGAAAGTCCGATTTTACCGGGAAACTAGAATTCGATATTTTATTGCTTCCTTATGATGGAGATGATTCTTGGGTTGAACAAATACTTCTTGAGATTCGCAGATGTCTGGAGGCTGCTCACATTCCCGATCCATCGGAGAAATGTGACTTCTGCCAATACTGGGCTGCGATAAAAAAACACATTGATGATAGAGGATTAAATGGCTGATATTATTTATGTTTTGACCAATCCATCCATGCCAAATTTGGTCAAAATTGGAAGAACTTCCTCAAGTGTCGAACAAAGAATGCGAGAACTTGATAATACGACCGCGCCGCTTCCATTCAAGTATTTTTTTGCTGGCAAGGTGGAGAATGGGATAGAAGTTGAGAAAAAAATTCATATTATTTTTGGCGATCAAAGAGTAAGAAAAAACCGGGAATTTTTTCGAGTCGATCCGAATCGTGTAAGAACTGCCATTGAACTTGTCTTAATTGAAGATGTGACTCCTAAACGAGACCTTTCGGGTACTGAAGAGGATTTACAGGCCGTCGATGATTTCATCGATCGACGTCCTCCAATGAAGTTCTCTATGGTCAAAGTTCCTATTGGAGCTGAACTGTCTTTTGCCAGAGATGAGAAAATAAAATGTCGAGTTGTAAGTGACCGACAAATTGAGTTTGAAGGACAAATCACTAGTTTAAGTGCGGCTGCTCTAATTTTGCTCAAAAGAGATGGCTGGCGGACCAGTCATCAGATTCAGGGTCCGCTCTATTGGCTTTATGAAGGTGAGCCTCTTAGCGAACGAAGGTTGCGGATTGAGGAAACCGAGGATCGTCAAGAACAGCTGCAAAAATGTTCAATAGACGCAATGCAAACCCTAACATCTGATGTTGTAAAGTTACTCGATTAATCTGACCTCTTTAAGCGCTCCAGGATCGACGACCCGACGGAGGAGTACCTAGGCGAATAGACATGGCACAGTGTAACCGATGAAAACGGTCGCGGCATATGATTCGTTCAGATGGTAGTCGTGTCGATTCAAATCCGTTCGAGAGATTTTTGCTTTGGCGAATTAATGCCATGCTCAATAAAATGGTGCTTTTCAGGTATTGATTTCACGGATATAACTTTGTCAAGTCTAGTGATTTAATTGCGAGTGAATGCAAGTTTTTGAGATGGCACAAATGTCTTATGCTGAAGATGAAGAGCATACAAGAGAATTTGAGGATTTGAGGAAAATTGTCAAAAATGTCGATGAGTTTTCAGATTATGTGAATGCCCATTCTTCGCAAATCGTTTGGCCGCATCTTGATAATCCTTTAGACACAGAATATGGTTGCGGAACCTTTGCGATTGTTTCAGGTGTATATGGCATTTTTACTGCCGCACACGTTGCCGATATTTTTCAAAAAAAAGAAAGTAGCCATCTTTATATTCCCGACAAGAATTCTAAAAACTTTGGGTTAATCGGAATTAAATTTCTTGAAATTATTAAACTCCCTGATATCAAAGGAATTTCTAGTATCGATTTGGCATTTATCAGGTTAGATTCTCCTCAAGAAATTATTGCTCAAGGCAAAAAATTTATAGATCTCAATATTTCGAAGGAAGGAAGTTTGGACTTTATCAAGACGAAGATTTCAAATCTTCAATGCTGCGGTTTTCTTGGAGCTCCTTCCGATGGGAAAAGATTAGTAAAGACAGCGGAAAGAGAGTTTGTTGAATATCCCAAGGGAGCAATTTTCCATGGAGATATCAAAAAGAACTCTTATTTTACGTACCCATTTTTCTTCCCTGCATCTTTATCTTTGCAACTCAGTGAAATGGAGTTTAGATATGATGAATTCAAATCAACTTGGACTGATAGGAAGGGAATGCCTGCACACTTTACTGGCACGAGTGGATCGGGTTTTTGGGCAGCAGAGTTGTCGCGCAAGGACAATCACTTCATTTGCGATGTCCCGACCCTAGTGGGAGTCATCATTATTGAAGATCGAAATGGAAAAGACTTGATTTGTAGGGGGCCTATATCAATATATGAGACATTTCTTGCTTTTTGTTCTATTTATTTAAAAACCAATAATTTTGATGAGGCTCTACAGAAGGCTAGCGCTTCTTTTATCGCTGCATCGAAAGCACCAAATTGAAAAATTCCGGACAAATTGCCTTGACCCCTATATGAAAGATTTAGGTTGTTCAGAATAAGACACAATCTATGCTATTGAGCGGCTGGTTCAGGGGCGATTTTAAGCACTTCCAAGGCGTAAGGATTCCCTGAAACAACGACTTGAGTATTGGGATCAACTAAAGAACTGTCAGATGGGATGGAAAGGCTGTCATTGTGCCGCTAGCATGCCATGAGTTTCAAAAAATGGAACCAAAAAACAATGGGACTTATTAGAATGAGGGCATAAATGGGTTGGGACTACCTGGCCGGCGCTTACGCCCTGAGGACTACCTCGGGGCTTTTCGCTTTTAGGGGGAAGACAAATGGTTCGCACTGTCCTTGATCGTAGGTATTTACCCACTGATTCCTTATAGAGGAAACCGGAGCAGTATTGTGCTGGTTGGGCAAAAGGGTTAAATGGGATGTATCAGTTGGATATAAAGAGGTTATCGCCGGGTGGCTACGAGGTGGGAAAGGTTGGCAGATGCTTATGCAGGAATTGTGTTAGTAGCGTTATGTTACTTTTGGGTGAAGAAAATAGTGGGATAACCTCACGCACTAAGAGTTTCTATTCCGCAGGAGGCTCCAGCATGCCATCTAATAGATTATTCCAATAACACCAATAGTTTTCTCGCACAACTTCAAATCGTGCGGTGCTATTACCTACTTTCAGGGAAATAATAAATTTCTTGTTTGCGTTATCATATGTTATTTCTGTAGAACCTTCTTTTGTCGTATCCTCAAAGTCCTTACGAAATGCTATGTCTTCCGACATCTTTTGTAAGGTGTAAATCGCATCTTTATCCATGTTACATACGCAACGAAAGGGACTTTGTTTTTCAACCTTAGGTGCTGTAATTTCTTCACGATCTTTCTCGGAAAACCGACTTGTATGTCTTATAGAGGGTCCGATAACCCAACCGCTTGTTTTGTCTGAGTTCTTCTTTAATGAATCAGTAAATTCTTTTGGAAATATCCAGCGGTCAATAAACCCATTACCTTCTGCGGTAAGAACTTCAAAATCTCTTCCTAAAATTTTAGGTGCATTGAGAAGAGAATTATTTTGGTAGTAATTAACATATTGATTGTGAATTTTTAGAGACATAACCACCTTCTTTTTTTTGAGAAGTATTTTAGCTAGAAAAGGATTGGGCGGCAAGGCTTTAGAGTCTGTCCACAATCTGGGTTACTTTGATTTTTGATGGATTTTTTCACAGGTTTTAATGCCGCTTCGCAGGGCATACTTGAATAAGCTGCAACCATGGGAAGCATTTTCTGATGACTTTTAATCATTTCAGAAGATCCCGCTTGAGAAGTTCTTTTCGAAGTTGCTGAGGAGATTCAAATAGAAGAGCATCGATCCCCATCTTTTTAGCGGCTTCCACATTTTCAGGGAGATCATCAATAAATAAAACCTCTTTTGCCGGTAGATCGAGCTTAGTCAGTAGGAGCTCATAGGCTTTGGGGTCTGGCTTTTGAAGCCCCATCTCGCAAGATAAAAGGCAAGGTTCAAAAGGATCGTAAAATCCAAAATCGCGGATTAATTTTTTATAACGGTCGTCAATGTTAGATAACATTCCGACACGAATTCCACTTTTCTTGAGCTCATCGATAAGCACATATATCTTTGGATCTGCTCCCACACTTGCTTTTAAAGTCGCTGTATATTTTTCTGCCCAGTCTGATGGCAACTGGACTCCTTTTTTTTGGGCCAACCCAAACCAGAAATCGATATCGGATTTTCCCTCTTTCATTGCCTTTCTTTTTTCAAGGTTAGCAGATTCAAATTCTGATTCGGAAAAGTGAAAGGAATCACACATGAACTTTACAACAACGGAACGGTCGTCGAATCCAATGACATTTCCCCAATCAAAGACCACGGCTTGAGGAGCTGCAAAAAGAGAGTGTGTTGTCACAGATATCATTAGCATAAATAAAATTTTTTTGATCATAAATCTCCGTTCCTCCTTTTTAAATTTTTATGACAGAACTCTATCAGTTGGTCCCAGGCATCTGTTGCATTTCAGAGAGTTAAGTGAGTGGGGCAAGCAGGACTTGAACCTGCGACCAGCGGGTTATGAGTCCGCGGAGTGCCTTGACTTGGCAACAAATCGCAATAACTAACAAAAAGAGTTTAAGCGACTTACAGCTTTGCCGTCTATTGCAATCTTTGGCGATCGGTTGCCGCCTTTAGGACTTTAGTGGTCATCCAGTGGATATCTGGCTATGCAAGCAAAAGTTTATACCAACGCTCGTGAAGCAACGAAGGTAATGTATCCCTTTCGTCCTCCTTGCTTTGTCCAGAATTTAATCGATTTTTCGATTCGTTTGAGGCAGAGGAGCAACTCTTCTACTGAAATAGGATCGCAGTATAGATCTTTATCTGGGGATAAAGACTGTAGTCCTAATCTCCAGTCGCACGTCGCAACGACTCTTTCAAAAATCTCTTGTTGCATGTCTGCTAGTTTGCGCTCTACGCAGAAGCTGTCTCTTTGCGGAGACTTATAATAGGCTAATGCGTGTTCGACAATCCGGAGCATGTCATGATCGCACAGTTTGGGATTGTCCTTCGTGCTCGAGAGAAGACTCCATTCGATGTTTTGAAGTACGTCCAGATATTTGTCTTCAAATTCAGTTGTCATTAGCCCTTCCTTGGAAATCCTTAATATTGCATTTGTTTTTAAGTTTTAAATATATAGACGCGGTTAGCTTTATCCTCAGGAACGATCTCAGCGATATTTTTATGAAGCTGGTCTTTTGTTGCTCCGCTTGCAACGACGGTATTGTCGATGATGCCAAACCACTTTTTCTCTAATCCAACTCTTTTCAGCTGTTTTGAAAAATAGGGCGCATTGACTTTTCCCATTTCTTGATAGAAGAGATCACTAAGGTGTTTGTTTTTTAGAGAAAGTTTAGAAATTTCATCCCAGTAACGATCCCTGTTTTCCTTATTTTTCATGTAAAACTTGAGCTGTTCGACATCGCCTTTTTCGATTCCATTTCCTGCATTCAGGGGAAGTTGTGTAATAAGACCAGAGCGATGCTTTGCTTTTTCATAGCTACTTTTAATTCCAGCGCGGATTCCAGAGCCAAAATGAACGGAATATCCCATAATCAACCCATCGTAAATAATGCGATCCTTAAAGGGGATTAGAATTGCTTCGACGAGAAAAGGAGTATAGGGAAACATTTCATCAAGAGGCTCAGAAATTCCAGATACAGCAAAGGCTCTTCCTTTGCCCGAGTCGTCCAGGAAAATCGAATGCGTTTTCAGATGCTTATAGATAAAAAATTTGCCTTTTTCGAAGTGTTTCCAGCTGCCAAGAATCTCAAGCTCATGACTGCTAAATTCCTGTGCACTCTCATTATGGATAAACTCGTCAATGTATTCTCCTCTGTTGAAAAGAGCATCTCTGATCTTGATTCGGTCTTCGAGCGGGAGGGCCAAAAGACTATCTGGAGAAAGCGTTTCTGGCTGTAGAACTTTCGCTTGTTTATTTACGAAGCACAACAATTTGGCGTATAGCTTATAAAACAGGTCGATATCACTCTTTTCGAGTACGTTTGACATAGTCTTTCTCTTACTTTTTTTTACGGCGTCTTTTGGGAACAACTGGAGAGGAACCAGAGAGCTCAGCTTCGATTTCTTGAATGGAGGGAAGCGACTGCTGTAATCGTTTTGGAAGAGATTTGGTAATGATCCCTTTGTATTGAGAAACGCCCATTGGTTTATGAATATCTCGCAGAGCATATTCGGCCGTTTCTTTGTATCCATTGCGCAATTCGAGAAAGTCAAATTGATAGGGATCTTTTAAGATTTCCTGCGCTAATTGGGACTGTGGCTCTGGGAGTCGATCCTTAAAATTGGTGATGGCTTTTCCATGTCGACGAAAGTACTTTGAACCGATTGCATCTTCGAGAGCCTTTCGGGTCCATCCCTCTTCGATGGTCATGTGGGCATACCAGAGACGTTCTTCAGTATCTTTAATTTTCGTAACCAAGATGACGTTATGGCCCCAAGGAATCTGTGCAATAGGGAGTTCTTCAAATTGTTTCACGGTCTGTGAGACTTTTTCATAAGACAGGTAAAAAGCCCTCATTTTGAATAGGTTAGATCGTGAGAATCCGCTGATTCCAGGGAATGCTTTTTGCAGTTCATTTCCTAACGATTCAACGTCTCGAGATCCCCATTTCTGAGTTTGCTGGATCTCAAAAATTGTTTTACCCATTTCCCAATAAAGCTTGATAAGCCGCTGATTTACTGCAACAGCTGCGCTGAGTCGTGCTTCTTGGATTTTCTTTTTTAATTCCTGGAAAACTTCGGCAAAGCCAAGAGGAATTGAGGTTGCTGGAGGAGAGCCGGCTTTGGAAGGCTGTTTTTTCGCCATGCAAAAAAATCCCGCGGATAGGTTTGGATACGATAAAGACATTCGATTCTAGGCGTTTTCGAGAATTTTGATCTATTGCGTTTTCAGGTATGCACAGTCATTGATTGCGATGTTATATCGCAACATGGCAATCAACATAGAAGCAGTGGCATGCAAAGTTCTTCCATGTCGGATTTGAGGTGCCATGTGTGCAAAGTGAGTATTCGTCACATGTATTTGGATTTAAGTCCATTGATTTTCACACGGGATTGCTCATGAGAAGGCCAGATGTGTGTTTGACAGCGCAAGGGATGTGGGGCAAGCAGGACCTGAAGCTGTGTGCGACATTCATTGAATGTCGTACTCGCTTCAGACTATGCGACCAGCGGGTTATGAGTCCGCAGCACCCACGCCACTTCCCAGCAGCTAACTCCCCGAAATCATAGCGGAAAGCTGGCCTTTCGAGCTACTGCGAACTGTCGTCATTTATCGCACTTTTTTGTATGCCAGTGGTCCACAAATGGTCCACGGATTTTGCTAGATTGGTTAAGGAGAAAAACGCATGCATACTGGCTTTCTGACATATATCGTGTGGATTCATTTTTTTTGAGCCTTTGTATACTTTTTATTTTTCAGAATCTCCTGCTCCGCTTCTCTCCAGTCCTGATCCGCAAGACCATCCTGGTGGCCTCGCTGCTCATATAGTTCGTAGGCGCGTTTGGCGATCTGCGAGGTTAAATCAGAGGATGTCTTCGGTTTAACTGGATCAAAAATCCGATAGGCAAGCCATTTCACTTGATCATTTACGAGGAACCATACAATGGCATAGCCCCAAACAAAACCAGCCCATTTCCAGCCGAGAGGTGTCATGAGGAGCCCATAAACTGCAATCAAAGTCGCTATCATTTGCGTGCCGAGGACCGCTACCCCATAAAATATTTGCAGGTCGGATGGTCCAGAACGGACCTCGCGTACGCGTCAGGAAAATCGTCAGATGTCCGGCCACGGATAATTTCAAATACATCAGCGTTTGGATATGTGGACGGTCAAGATGAAAGACGCGCTCGCCGAGATAAAATAAACCGAAGGCAGACACGACGCCGATGAGGCCCAAGGCTGTGGCAACTCCCAAGCACCATCCGCATGTTCCAGCCTTCAGGCTGATTCTTGTAGTGAACATTGTCATAGGCAATGGATAGAATGGCGCCGTCGTTGAGCAATGCCAGCATCACGATCATCACCGCTGTCAATGGATAGAAATTAAAGATCAGAATGGCCAGCGTCATGAAAAACAGCACGCGCAGCGTCTCGGCGATCCGATAGATCGCGTAGCTGTTCATCCGTTGGAAAATTCTTCGGCTCTCCTTGATCGCATCAATGATTACAGAAAGGCCTGGCGTTAGCAGCACGATGGCCGCTGCCGCGCGCGCTGCGTCTGTCGCGCTTGAAACAGCGATGCCGCAGTCGGCTTTTTTCAGCGCAGGAGCGTCATTCACCCCATCGCCCGTCATACCAACGATATGGCCTCGTTTTTGCAGGACATCCACAATATGGAACTTGTGTTCGGGAAACACCTGGGCAAAACCGTCAGCCTTCTCGATCGACTCGGCAACTTGAGCTGTCTCTTGCTTCTTTACATCGCCAAGGCCGGTAGCATCGAGAATGTTTGTGCCCATCCCTAATTTTTTAGCAGTCTCCTTGGCAATGGCCAGTTGATCGCCTGTGACCATCTTGACTTTCACACCCATTTGAGTTGCGGTCGCAATGGTTGCCTTGGCATCTTCTCTTGGTGGATCGAACAGGGGTAATACGCCGAGAAACTGCCATCCTCCCTCTCCATCGGCCCGGGCCACGCCAAGTGATCGAAATCCACGCGCTGCGAATTCGTTGACGGCTTTTTCAACTGCGGCCTTTACTTGGGCCGCATTAGCCGATAAGGCCAAAATCACTTGCGGCGCCCCCTTGGTCACCTTGAACTCTTTTCCATCCTGGCCCTTGATAGTGGCTTCGGTCCGTTTATGCACCGCATCAAACGGCTGGAAATGGACCATTTGATAACCCTTCAATGCATCTTTATTTTTCAAGCCGCCCAAAACGGCGAGATCAATGGTGTCGTTATTTTCCGCGCGCGATGCAAGAGCGGCATAGAGGATCACTTGCTCGGTGGGGATATTGTTTACGCTGAACGGATCGCCGAGTGTTAGCTTGTTTTGGGTCAAAGTGCCGGTCTTATCCGCACACAGGATATCTACGCCTGCCAACTCCTCGATAGCCACGAGCCGGCTCACAATCGCTTGTTTTTTGGCGAGCAAGCGAGCCCCGACCGCCATCGTTACAGATAATACCGTTGGCATTGCCACGGGGATCGAAGCCACGGTCAGGACTAAGGCAAACTGCAGCGTGGTGAGGATCGGATCGCCTCGGAAGATCGCGACGGTAATAATTCCCGCAACCAAAACGCCTGCGAGAATGATCAGATAATTGCCGATCTTCAAAACCGCTTTTTGAAAATGACTGACTGTGTGCGCTTCTTGTACTAGTTGTGCCGTCTTACCGAAGTAGGTATTCATACCTGTTCCGTAGACTAAT
The DNA here is from genome assembly GCA_963698815.1 of uncultured Verrucomicrobiae bacterium. Classification (GTDB taxonomy): domain Bacteria; phylum Chlamydiota; class Chlamydiia; order Chlamydiales; family Rhabdochlamydiaceae; genus CAJCIW01. The sequence continues at coordinate 139,461 of CAVOSF010000004.1, read as the reverse complement.
GCTTCGATTTCTCCCTGCCGGACAATCGACCCTGAAAACACCGGCTCGCCAGATTTGCGTGTGACAGGCAATGATTCTCCCGTCAAAGCAGACTGATCTACTTCGACAGGATCGCCATCCAAAAGCCTGGCATCCGCAGGCACAATGTCGCCTGAGCGCAATCGGATGACGTCTCCTGGAACCAACTCGCGTGCCGCCGGAGTGCTCCACTTTCCATCGCGTTTCACTCGAGCCTTAACCGCAAGCTGGGCTTTCAGGGCAGCAATAGCGCCTGCTGCCTTGTGTTCTTCCCAGAATCCGACTACTGCATTGGCAAGAAGTAAAAGGAGAATAATGAAAAAATCTGGCCAGTGGCGAACCACGCCGGACAGAATCACCGCTATTTCAATCATCCATGGAATAGGTCCCCAAAAATAGCTAAGAAATTTTAGAAATGGATTCGTTTTCTTTTCTTCGATCTCGTTAGACCCATATTGAGTCAGCCGTTTTGCCGCCTCAGCTTCAGTAAGGCCATCCGGAGAGAATCCCAATTTTTTCTTCAACCTCTTCCAGAGAGAGGGATTTTAGATCCTCATTCGCATTGGGATTTTTCAATACTGGAGCTTTAGGTTTATCGGCATTAGGTTCCATTATTTAAAGTTACCCCACTTCCAATTCCGGATTTCCGGCATGTCTTGACCGTGCTTGTCGATGTAGTGTTTGTGTTCGATGAGCTTGTCCTGCATCATCTGCTTCAGATAGGCCCCCTTAGCTCCCAAATTCGCTAGCCGATCAATCACGTCTTGCACCAGATGAAAGCGGTCCAGGTCATTCTGAACCCGCATGTCAAAAGCTGTCGTGATTGTACCCTCTTCCTTGTATCCTCGAACGTGCAGATTTCGGTTGGTCCGGCGATAAGTCAGCCGGTGGATCAGCGTGGGATATCCATGAAAGTCAAAGATGATGTGCTTATCTTTTGTAAAAAGAGAATCGTAATCCATCTCAGAGAGGCCGTGGGGATGCTCGCTTTGGGACTGCAGCTTCATCAGATCGACGACATTGACCACGCGGATTTTCAGATCGGGCAGATGCTCGCGAAGGATGGAAACGGCAGCCAAGATTTCCAGTGTGGGTGTATCTCCGCAGCAGCCCATCACTACGTCAGGCTCGGCATCCTGGTCGTTGCTGGCCCATTGCCAGATGCCAATTCCTTCTGTGCAATGCACAACTGCAGCATCCATAGTCAACCATTGAGGGAGAGGGTGTTTGCCTGCAACCACCACGTTGACGTAGTTGCGGCTGCGCAGACAGTGATCAAATACCGACAAGAGGCAGTTGGCATCAGGCGGCAGGTAAACGCGCACAATAGTAGCCTTCTTGTTGATCACGTGGTCGAGAAAGCCGGGATCTTGATGCGTAAAGCCGTTATGATCCTGCTGCCAGACGTGAGAGGCGAGCAGATAATTCAGCGATGCGATCTTCCGGCGCCAAGGCAATTCTAAGCACACCTTCAGCCACTTGGCATGCTGGCTAAACATCGAATCGACGATGCGGATGAACGCCTCATAACTATTGAATAGCCCGTGCCGCCCGGTCAGCAGATATCCTTCCAACCAACCTTCGCACTGGTGCTCGCTGAGCATTGAATCCAGCACTTGCCCTGCGGGTGCGAGGAACTCATCATTTTTTACTTCCCTCGCATCCCACTGACGGTTGGTGACTTCAAAGACTGCGCCCAAGAGATTCGAAAGCGTCTCATCTGGCCCGAAGATCCGGAAATTGCGTTGATCCTGATTCAATTTGGCTACGTCGCGCAGAAAATTTCCCAATACGAGAGTATCTTGACCCTCAACAGCACCAGGCGCTGGCACATTGACTGCGTGTTCATGAAAGTCCGGCATTCGCAAATCGCGCAGCAACAGACCGCCGTTGGCGTGAGGATTGGCGCCCATCCGCCGGTTACCCTTCGGCGCCAGTTCAGCCAATTCCGGTATAAGCTTTCCATTCTTATCAAACAATTCTTCTGCTTTGTAGCTTTTCATCCAGCTTTCAAGTTGCTGGACGTGCTCAGGATGCTCGGCATTCACTAGAAGCGGTACCTGGTGCGCTCGAAATGTGCCTTCAATTTGCAAACCATCGACGATTTTAGGCCCTGTCCAGCCCTTAGGCGATCTCAGGACGATCATTGGCCATCGCCGTCGTGTGGTGTCGTTTTTACTGCGTGCATTGTCTTGGATTTGCTGAATGTCTTCGATTGCCTTTTCCATAGACGCAGCCATGAGTTGATGCATCACCTCCGGCTCATCTGCCTTCTACAAAGTAAGGCGTCCAGCCGCAGCCTCGTAAAAATTGCTCCAATTCCTCATGCTCGATGCGAGCCAAAACGGTTGGGTTGCTGATCTTATAGCCATTGAGGTGGAGGATTGGCAGCACAGCTCCATCAGTAATTGGATCGAGAAATTTATTGGACTGCCATGCTGTTGCCAAAGGACCTGTTTCCGCTTCGCCGTCGCCGATGACGCAGGCGACAATCAGATCGGGATTGTCAAACACGGCTCCAAAGGCATGGCTAAGTGAATACCCCAGCTCGCCCCCTTCGTGAATCGACCCCGGAGTCGTCGGGGCAACATGGCTGGAAATTCCGCCTGGAAACGAAAATTGCTTGAACAGCTTTTTCATTCCCGCTTCGTCTTGGCTGATATCCGGATAAATCTCACTATAGGAACCTTCGAGATAAGTATTGGCTACGAGAGCCGGACCTCCATGGCCGGGACCTGCGATGTAGAACATATTCAGATCATATTTCTTGATCACCCGGTTCAAATGCACATAGATGAAGTTCTGGCCTGGCGTTGTTCCCCAATGTCCGACCACGAGCGGCTTCACATCAGACAATTACAGCGGCCGCTTTAGCAATGGATTGTCGTAGAGATAAATCTGACCGACCGATAGATAGTTAGCGGCCCGCCAATAGGCATTCATCTTATGAAGCAGTTCTGGGGAAAGAATATTTGTTTTCATGACTCTATTTCCTTTGTTCCAAGACCGAGAACGCGGCAAACCGTCTTGGCTATCATCCATTCTTCATCCGTGCGAATGACGCGAACCGCAACTCGGCTCTTGTCCGAAGAAATCACACCTTCATTCGCACTGTTTTGCTTTTCTTCGAGTTCGATTCCAAGAAATTCCAGTCCTTCGCAAATCCTAGCCCGTACAATAGGCGCATTCTCTCCGATGCCGCCAGCGAACACTAGCGTATCCAGGCCGCCCAAAGCCGCTGCGAATGAGCCAATCCATTTCTTAACCTGGTAGCAAAAGAGCGCAATCGCTTCAGCAGCCCGCACGTCCTTTGCTTCATTCTTAAGCAAGTCATGCATGTCGGAACTCGTCTCCGATATGCCGAGCAGCCCGGACTGGAAATTGACCATCTCATTGAATCGTTTTGCATCGAATCCCTCGGTGCGCGCCAGAATACCAGACCAGTCCAGGATCGAGATCGCCGGAGCGAGTGCTCATCGGCACCCCGGCAGTCGGCGTGAAACTCATGCTTGTGTCTATGGATTTGCCGTCTCGCACAGCTGCCAGGCTTGCGCCATTGCCAAGATGGGCGAGGATGACTCGGCCTTGTGCCGCTTCCGATCCTGCCAAGGCGGCCCAATTCCCCAATTAAAAACTCATATGACAACCCATGAAACCCATATCGTCTCACCCCTTGCGCTTCATAGCGGCGGGGGATTGGCAATATTTTAGCCACACGCGGCAGGTCATGGTGAAAAGCAGTGTCGAAACAAGCCACTTGAGGCAAGTCAGGAAATCGGCGATGAAACGCCTCAATCAAGCAGAATCTCCTCCGGCATATGTTCAGGATCGAAAGACTCGAGGCTGTGCAGCTCCTCAATCATTTTTGCAGTGATTCGCTCTGGTTTCCAATATTTCGGCCCGCCATGCACCATGCGATGTCCTACCGCAGCCAATGCATCGTGCCGACTGCGCTCCTCGATCCAATCCATTAGGAATGCCCACTGCTGCTGTATGATCTGTCGCTGCTATCGGCTTCGAGAAATTGTCCGCCTGGCTTACACCCTTCACTCGCAAAGTAGCCTCTGGCAATCCAATCCGCTCAATTGCCCCTTCCAAAATCCGTCTGAAGCGAGTGCATCCACTTCAAACAATGCAAACTTGATGCTCGATGAGCCGCCATTGATCGTCAGGATGCGCGGTTTAGCTGGTTTCATGGATAGCTCCTTCGTAATTATGCAATCCAAACGAAGCTAATTTCGTACAGGTGGATTTATAATCTGTGTGAAGAATGCTTCGAATCCCCAGCCCTTCAGCGATCTCGACAAACATCGGGGTGTTTTCAATATAGAGCACCTTTTGAGGCTCCACTTGAGCGATGTCCAACGCAAGCCGAAAAATTTCCTTGTCTGGTTTGCGGATGTGGACGAAGCAGGAAGAAATAAAAGAATCTATAAAGCGATTCAGCTTGAACGTTCGAATCCGATACGCATTTAGTTCTCGCGCTTCGTTGCTAACAACAACGATTTTCAATCCATGCCGAACCTTGAGTTGAGTAACCATCTCGATCATCTCAGAATAAGGTTTCGATTGCGCGAACATAAAACGTCGAAACTGAGCCCGAGTGAACGATCGCTTTTGGTAGAAGACCACTAGATTTAAATATTTTTCTAGAGTGATCTTTCCTTTCTCATAGATTTCGAAGATTAGGTGATGCCGATCTTCTATATCGGAAAACTTGAATTTGAAGTTGATCGCTGCCCGTTTGCGGGCATGATGATCCCAGCTGTTAGTGAGCAGGACGCCGCCGATATCCAGAAATAAGTGTGTGATTGCCGCATTTTTCATCGCGTTTTTCTTCGACATATCGGGGTTTATTCACTAGCAACGAATTTTTCATCATTTTCTTATTTTTTTGTAAATGTGCTCTAGCGAATGATAAATCTGCTCCAATTGTTGTATCTAAAAAATTGGATAAAAGATCAATAAGAAAGCATACGAGTAAGCGTAGAGGTTGACCTTAAAAAGAGTGGTTTTCATAATTCACACCATTGAACAAAAAAAGGGTCTTCTAAACTTCATCTCCATTTTTATCCTTTTTTGCACTTCTCCTATTTGGACAAAGTGTCAAATTCTCATAAATCATTAAGAATTAAATAGATAAAACATTTCTCCAATCAATCTCTAATCTCGTCTAGCTGTTCAATATTTCTGTCTGTTCAATATATATTGAACAGTGTATTATAATGAACAGAAGGAGATCGCAATGAAAGGTCGTTTCCTAGTAAGTTCCAATGAAGATCCAGCAGAAGGGAATGTCTATGCAGACAAGTCTTCCCTTGTTCTTGATTGGCTGCTCCGAGAAGGACTTTCCAAAGAAAGCTTCTCATTGAGAGAAGTTGCTCAAAGAAGCAGGAGTAAGCCTTGGTCTGGTTCAACGTGTTTTCAATATTCTGGTATTGAAAGGACTTCTGCAAGTTGAAGGAGTAAGAACCTCCAAGAGGTTTTCCTTTAACAAACCAAAAGAGCTTCTAGAGAGCTGGTTAGAGCACTATAGCATCGTGAAAAAATGCAAAATCAGAACGTATCGCTTCCGCTCTTTCTGGAAAGTCAGAGTGGTTCAAGGCTTTAAAGAAATCTGGACTCGAGCAAAACGTGATCTTGGCTCTTCATTCAGCAGCCGAAGCACTTGGGCTTAAGAATACCAATCTAGAAGGATTAGAATTGTATATCCTTGATCCTTCCATTAGAGCGAAATTGGAAAGCGCTCTGCAATTAGAACCGCAAGAAAGAGGGTATGAGGTTTTATTGATCGAGCCTTACTACAAAATGCTGCTCAAGCAAAATAGGAAGGACGGTAAAGAAATTGGCATTTGCCCGCTTCTCCTTACCTTTTTAGATCTTTATCATTTTCCTCTGCGAGGACAAGAACAAGCAGAATTTATAGCTCAGCGAGCACCTGAACTGAAACGCATCTACAAAAGCCTTAAGAACAAATGAAACAGATTCAAGAAGACAAGATCATTTCAGAATTTTTAAAATCACTGGGACCATGGCGAGAGTTCGTTGTTATCGGAGGCGGTTTTGCTCTTTTCATTTACAAGCTTTATCTCGCCGATCCCAAGCTCGAGAATCTTCCTGTTGGAACGCGAGATATTGATTCGTTGATTCCCAGAAGAGTTCCTGAGATCTCTAAAAAGAACATCGCCAAATATCTCAATGAAGCAGGCTTTACTCATGTCTTCAAAGATGTCGATATTCCTGCGACCGAAAGTTTTGTGAAAGAGATCGATGGCGTAGAAGTAGAGATCGAGTTTTTAACGGACTCGGCTACCCGAGATGATAAGAATAAAAATGTCGTGATCGCAGGCATTGTTGCTCAGCCCTTGAGCTACTTGACGCTGAGCCTGCAAACGACAATGGAATTTCGAACCTATTCAGGAGAAGCGGGAAAGGTCGTCTCACCTGGCGCATGGATCTTCCATAAAGGGCTTACTTTTACCAGGCGAAAGAGCTCATCAAAGATGCTCAAGGATCTCTATGGGATCTGGTATGTAGCCACGCAGCTGGGAGATTTTTCCGATCAAGCGCTTGCTGAGTTTGCTTTCCTCTCTCAGCAGCATCCAAAATGGCTGCAGACATTTCAGAAGCAATTGTCCAATTGGATGAATCAAGCTTCTCCTGACTGAATGGTCTAAGCTAGAGGCTCAAGATCCCGTCTGGAAAGCTGAAAAAGCTAACTTTTGAACGCATTCTAAAGAGGCTGCTGGCCTTCTAGCCAATCCTAGAGATAGAAATGAATAAATGGTTTATATCTGATACGCATTTTTCTCATACCAATATCATTCGTTACACCGGACGCCCTTTCCAATCTGTAAACGAGATGGATGAGCGGCTTATTGAGAATTGGAATGCGCATATAGCGCCTCAGGATACCGTTTTCTTTCTAGGTGATTTTGGCCTTGGCACGACCGATTTTCTTGCCAGTCTTTGCGCGCGCCTTCATGGAAATAAGAGTTTGCATCCGAGGCAACCATGATGGCACTCCCGCTAAAATGCATAAAATTGGATTCTCGCTTGCCCTAGAGTCGGCTTTCATCAAGATTGGTCGACATCAAGTTGAGCTTGTTCATATCCCCAGTCAGCCGGCTCCTCCTCATTTTCAGCTCCATGGCCATGTACATGAAAAACGGCCCAATAAGCTTGTTGATCGCCAACTTAATCTTTCCGTCGAAGTTTGGGATTACAAGCCTGTTCCTGAAAAGACGATTGTGGCTCTGCTTGATCGAGCAGATCCTCTCTAAAGCTTTCCAGAGCTATAAGACTATAAACTTATGTGCTGGCAAGGCTAAAAATAAGCCTATCTAGAATAGAGCGTACTTCTTTGGCTCGTAATTGAAATTTCTCGAATCCTTGATTTCTATCTATGCTGAGGACTGCTTCTTTTATATCTGCACTGTCTAAAATATTTCTCTTTCCGTCAGTAGAAAGAATTTGTCGGCCTGTTGGATCGATGCACAAGCGCTTCATTAGGGTTACGAAGTCCGCGTGAAGAAGTTTGTTTCTCAAAGGACGGAAATCCTCAATATTTTGCCGTTCATCTGGCTCTAATTTATCGTGAAATATTTCATCTATCGCTTGGTCAAGAAAAGAGAGTTCACAATCCCAGTATTTGTTAGATGGAGGTTTTTTAGGCTTATTGCTTGCTTTGTAGGTATTGACGAGTTCTTTTAGTTTGTCTCTCACCTGTTCGCACAGTTGACCAATTAGGCGCATTCGCATTTCTACTGCCACGGCAGCGCCTGAAGCTGCTTCCAGTTTGAGTTGGATATTGTTTAAGTTTGTCAGCATTGCGCCAATTTCGCCAGGTGTCATAAGACATTCTCCTTTTTTATTTTTCACGGGGGATTGACATATATTGTCATGTTAAGGCATAAATTGTCAACAAAGGGTGGTGCGAATTATGATGACACTTGATCAACTGGCTTATTATTTGAAGCTATCCCCGAGAACAATTCATCGGTTGCTTGAGAAAAACACTTTGCCGTTTGCAATGAAGATTCAGGGGTCGTGGCGTTTTCGTGAAGAAGACGTGGTGGACTGGCTGAAAAATCATAAAATTTCGGAATGTTTTAATCCCGATGATGTAGATCAATTGATTGAAGGTTGCAACATTTTCAATGAAAAAATAAAAATTTTAATGTCTCTGCTACAACCGCTGTCAAATTTGTCTATTTCATCAAAATCTCAAATGTTTTTAGTTGATCTGCTGATAGAGCTCTTTGAAAATCCTCATGGACATATTTATCTTCATCATCCTGATATTCGAAAGCTATATGAATACATTCTTCCACGCTTAAATGAAGATGTAGCTGCGTGTGCCCATTGCGTCTATGACAAATTACGTTCACTCTATCGAACAACCCTCTATAACAAAGAACTTATGCAACCCGTATTGGCTTTATTGGAAACTCGTTTTCCTACCCTTAAAAAGGGGCACGAGGACTTTATTGAAAAGATAGTGCGAAGATCTGTTGATCCTTGCTTGCTTGATTTTTTGAAAGATCGAAAGGAGTCGATAGATGAGTTTAAACGGCAATTTCCCAATACGCACCAATTATTCATCCATCCATTGGAGAGCAATAACAGCTATCATTCCATTCCTCTCTATATTTTTTATTGCAATCCTGTATTTTTTGGATGGTTTTGCTCTTATTTGAGCAATCTTGATAAAAATGGTAGAGCGAGAGGATTCATTGAAAGATTAGAGACGTTTTTGCAAAAGCTGCCAGAGGTTCTAGATGAGGAGAATCGTCAGATTTTTTTACGTAAAATTGAAGAGGTAGTGATATCTACAAAGAAAAGCTCTCTCCATGAAATTTCTGATAAAGCTTACGGGGCGTATGCTGAAATGCTTTATCTAGAAAAACACATGCACAATCTGATCAAAGCTGATTTTTCTATCGATAAAATCGAGATCCCTGCGCAGGCAGCTCAAAAAATTTGCGACTTTAGATTGATCAGTAAAGAGCTCTGCAGGATCGTGGAAATCAAGGGAAAAACGCCAGGTCATGGAGTAGATGGTTCTCTGGGTGTTTTAAATGATTTTTTAATAAATTACACCCCAAGCTTAGTCAATTTATTGCATTATGTTTGCCCTGAAATTGAGCTATCAGAGTTATTTCCTTCTTTAGTGTGTTATGAACCGGCAGACTATGAAGTCCCCATGGCTATTTCTAAGTTTATCTTTCGACAAAGAGTAATCGATAGAAATTTGACTAGAAAAAAAATAAAAAGAAAGCATGAACAGGAACTGATAAGCGATATTTTATATTCTTTGTATGATGCCCATATACCACTATCAATGGGGCAGCGAATTGGTGAAGATCAAGAACGGCTCCAACAAAAAATGAGTTTAGCGGAATCTCTTTACGAAAAAGAGTTCATAGAAAACACCATTTCAAATGCTCTTGAAAAATTTCGAGTGGAAAAAGAATGGGCTCAACAAACTTCGCATAATGTGGATCGTTATGTGCTTTGCTGGCTTTTTTCAATGCCGTCTAGCCTCATTGTGGATGTTTATGCAGAGGATGACACTCCCACTTTGACCTTAAGAGAAAATATCCAGAGAAGGATTGTTGAGACTTGTTTAAAAGCGCATTTGAAAGCGTTTCCTGATTTGGAAAATGAACGAGTAGAGATTGTATTTCTTAGTTAACAATCTTCAGTCTTCTCACTAAACAGTCCATGTAAATAGCATTTTTTCCACCGACGCCATTTTTCACTTCCAACAGTCTGCGATAGAATTCAAACATTTACAACTAATCTCGTGCTATAACAATAGGAGGAAGCATGGAAAAGGTGGAAATGTCGGCAGGCTTAAAAATTGAGGATTTGAAAGGAATTACGATGCGGACGCACAAGCATTGCCAGTCTTATCGGGTGCGTATTCGGATGAAAGGCGGGCAGTATTTTGACAGGTCCTTCAAATCGAAGACGCTGGCTAAAAAGTGGAAGAGGGATATGGAATCAGCCATTGAGCACGACAGGTACGAATTCACCAATCCTGCAACGAAGCATACTCTTGCAGAATTGATCGACCTGTACATAGAAAGGGTTCTTCCTTCCAAGCCAAAGAATGCAAAAAATACTCTTAGACATTTGCTTTGGTGGAAGCAAGAGCTTGGCCATCTCTTATTGGCTCAGATAAGACCGAGCCTGATCGCTGAAAAGCGGGATGAATTGCTTGCAGGTTTTGTTAGGGATGGCAAGCTACGCTCTCCCTCTACTGTTGTTCGCTATTTGAGCAGCCTCTCGCATGTCTTTTCAAAGGCTGTCAAAGAGTGGGAATGGCTGAGAGAAAACCCCGTCTTCAAGATTGAAAAGCCGAAACAAGCACAGGGACGCAAGCGGGTTTTAGATGAAGTAGAGCAAAAAAGGCTTCTGCAGGCATGCGAAGAGAGTGGTTCAAAGGACTTATTCTTGGTTGTCGCTCTTGCACTTGGTACAGGAATGCGCAAAGGAGAAATTATGAGCCTTCGATGGAAGGACATCAACTTTAGCGATGAGAAGGCAATTATCTTCTTGGAGAAGACCAAAAATGGCAGGCCGCGATCGATTCTTATCACAGGACTGTTATTGAGCCTTTTACAGAATCGCCGAGCAAATCAGCGAGGGGATAGTCTTCTCTTTCCTTCCCCCAATTGTCCAAGTCGACCTATTGATATTAGATCCGCTTGGGAAAAGGCTTTGGATAAGGCTGGCATAGAGGGATTTGTTTTTCATGGGTTGCGCCATCAGGCTGCTTCCTGTGCAGCCACCATCGAAAATAACCCACTGGTCATCGGAGAACTGCTCGGTCATGAAACGCTTCAAATGACAAGGCACTATGTTCATCTTCCTAGCGTGCACATGCATGCAATGGTGGAGGCTCTTCAAACCAAAGTTTTTCAGAATTATCGGGAGGTCAAAAATGAGCAACCCAGAAAGTAAACTACTCCCGACTCGAGAGTTTTGGAGATCCGAGCTTTTGACCGAAGAAGAGATCTATAAGAGTTTGAAAGATGATTATTGGACCGCCAGAACAGCAGCCTACTACATTTTGGGTCTAAAAGCTCCTGATTTGGAAAGTCTTGAGGAGGAAAAGAAACTCTCTCCTGACTTCGAAAAGTATCATGACCTCTTCGAGGAATGCTTTAAAAAGGGGAAAATAACAGTTCACTCCCACTGCTTGGAATATGGAAAAACAGTTTGCACAGCTCTTCCTGTTGACTGGCTGAAGCTCGTTCATAAAGGTAGGCTGAAGGATGATGCGATTGAAGATAGGGACGTTAAAAGGGATGGGCTTTATGTGGCTCCAGCACTTACCGCAGCATGGCTTCTAATACAAGGTAAAGCCGTTTTTTCAAAGAGACGGCCTGCTCAAGAACGAGAAGACATGCTTTTTACTTGGAGTGCCGCAAGAAAGCTGAGAAAGAATTTTTTCCAGTCTTCCAACTCGTCAGATGGCACAAATTATCTACAAGCATTGTTCTAAGCTTCAGAAATACCCCTTCAAGACCGTATATGGCTGGGTAATCGACTCCGCGACTCCCATGAATGAAGTTCCTCAGCAGAAGAGACGGGATAAAAATGGCCGGCCCAAAAAAGGCAGTTATACAAAGCTCGTTTTCGACTTTACTTCGTATTTCGACGATCTCTAATCCACTCATACTCAATGAATTTTGGATGTTTTCCACCGAAGACATTTTTTAACCACGGCAAGTTGCCATAAAATGCGGTTATTTAATTCAAACTGCAATAGCAGAGGAGTATGAGATGAGAAACGACAGACAAGATTCGAAAAAAAGCGTTGAGGGAATAGCGGAGGACTCAAAGCAGACACGATTCATCCCTGTGTCGAAATGGAATGAGTTTCATGAATGGCCTCCAGTCGGTGGAATGCGCCATTTGATCTTTTTTCGAAACGAAAATGGATTTGCCAAAGTGTTAAAGCGTCCTAATCGCACCTGGCTCATTGATGAGAAGGCTTTTTTTAAGTGGGTGTCGGAGAAAAAGTACAGACCCCGCAAAAAGGAGACCGAAGTCCAGGAAAACGCCAAAATCGCAGCACAGCCATGAAAACGTCCGAAGGATTCGTAAAACTCTATCGAGAAGCATTTGATCTGCTTAAAGATAGTCGTCCAGCTTTTTTGCTGCTTCTTTTAATAGGTTTTCGTGCAAAGCGAATAGACCCGACCTATTCAGTCCATAAGCTCAAAGCTAACGAAGCTTTCCTCGGAGATTATGAGACCATTGGCTTGACTAGGTCTGAGTATAGAACTGCTATAGAGAAACTTGAGAAAGATGGACTTGTGAAATTTCAAGCAACCACTAGAGGAACGATAGCAACTCTTATCAGTACATCTCTCTTGGATATCAATGCGGAGTCAGATGAAACAGATGGTAGAGCGCCATCAGATAGCCATCTAGTCGCCATCGCACAGCCAACGGTTGACCAAGCAATCGCCACCTTATCGCCATCAGAAAAGCCATCAAAATTGTCTATGGAAAATCAAGACAGTCAACCATCAGAAAAACCAACGGATCGCCATCAAATCGCCTTCAGGCCGCCAAGAGATAGCCAACCCGTCGCCAGCAAGTCGCCACTAACAAAGAAGGAAGAAAAAGAAGAAGAAAAAAGAGCTGCAGCAGCCTATTCACGCACTTTTTACAAATGCTTGGATGGATTGGATTTGAGCGATCAGGAGAAAAGATCCCTAATGTTCTATAGCGAATATCGTGTGGCTCATGCTGTAGAATTCGTGAAAAAAAAGAAAAACGTCGACAGTCCCATCGGGCTCCTTACGTGGGTTTGTCAGCAGCCCTCCCTCCCTGAACTTCCTCGAGAAAGTCAAAAAAATAGTACTCCTCAGCAAAAGCTTGCTTGGGAGTACAACCAATTTCTTAGCAGCAATGGCTATACTGCTCAAGCAAAGCAGAATGAGGAAAAGATCCCCAATGACAGAATGTTGATTTTAGAACAGGGGCAACTCATGCCAATTACGCTAAACCATCCCCTTCAGATCCTGCAGGAAGATTTTCGAAAGTCCAAAGAGGAGATTTTAAAAAGTCAGAGGATAGTTCGAGGACTGCAAAGTGATAAATTGTAAGCTATCTGACAAGGCGCAATGGGGAGACTTTAGGGAGGGGTTTTGCGGAGCTAATAAAAAGGAGAGTTTTGTCAGAAAACCCTCACCAAGATCATTTCTCTTTATGTGATGGAAAAGCAGTCAAGGTTAGCTTGTGTTGATAGGTTTTCTCGATGCTGCTCAAAAGAACCTCCTTATTGCAACTTGCTTGCTATTGTGATATTCTGTCGTATCCCTTTTCTGGAAAGATATTTAGATTTATAGGTTTTGAAGAAACAAAATGTCCGAAAATCCACCAACAATCGACGAGTTGTTTAAATTGGCTGCCGAAAGCCTACGATTCGATTTTGAAAAAATCCGCAAAGAGATTCAGCATTACCCAACGTCCGGACAGGAAGGAGAAGAGCTTCTCATCAAATTTCTAAATAATCATCTTCCTAGAAGATTTTCCGCTACCTCAGGGTTTGTTATTGACTCTGAGAATAAGGTATCTAAACAATCGGATGTTTTAATTTATGACGCTGAAAATAGCCCGGTTTATAGAGCAGGTGAAAGGGCTCAAATTCTTCCAGCGGACAGTGTAGCGGCTGTAATTGAAGTGAAGGCAAAGCTTAATAAAAGCGAGCTTGAGGATGCCGCCCAGAAGGTAGCAAGCGTAAAATCTTTGAAAAGAACGCCCGTAACAAATATTGATCAGCCCGTTACCTTTTCCGATTTGATCATTAGCGCTTCTTTGGGTGTTGTATTTGCGTTTGATTCAGAAACATCTCTAAGAACTCTTGCGGACAACTTAAAAGCAATAAACAAAGATTTGCCACGCGCGCATTGGATTGATGTGATAGTTGTATTGGGAAAGGGCATGATAAGCTATTGCATGAAGTTCCCTGGAGAAGACCGAACAGGTCTTATCATGCCTGAGGCTTCGGAAGATTTTATCATCCCGCCGTGTTATATCCACCTTTCTGTGTTCGAGGATGCTCCATATGCTCTTAATGGATTCTTTATTTCATTGATGTCTGTATTGGCCTTTTTTAGAAAGCGTACCACTATTCCTCTGAACGACTTATTAAAAGGTTCTGACCATTTGTTCACGAATATTTGTAATTATTGGTATGATACAAAAAGACAATTAATAGAAGTTCCTAAAAGCCAAGAAGGGAAGGGAAAAGACCCGCTTTTTGGTTTTGACGTGTTTCATAAATACGGCAATCAAATAATTGCGAGATACAGAGTGTTTGAATGGGCAGATGGTTTCGTGTATGAAACTATTCCCCCTTCACTAGAAGCTCTTCAAATTTTAAGGGCAATTGTTAATATTAAATCCAAAGAGAAATTCACTGTAGTGCCAACTCAAGGTGGTGTAGTTGCAATTAGCACCTTGCTCAAAGAGAAGCCGGCAGACCTAAGCGAAATCATTGATCTAATTCCAAAGCACTTCCCAGTTCGGATAGAAATTAGAAAATAACATATTAGTGCTGACCAATAGTTGCGGATACGTTCTTAAAATTCGCAAGAGCTGCTTCCAGGTTCTCAATAATCTCAGATGCCAGTATTTCCGGATCGGGGAGATTGTCGAGATCGGTCAGGCTTTTATCTTTAAGCCAAAAAATATCTAAGCTGGTTTTATCTCGGACGATCAACTCTTCATAGGTGTATTTGCGCCAACGCCCTTCTGGGTTAGTCTCAGGATCCCACGACTCTTTGCGAACATGACGATTTTGTGGGTTGTAGCATTGAATGAAGTCTTGTAGATCGCTAAAACGCATTGGCTGCTTCTTCAGCGTGTGGTGGATGTTCGTTCGATAATCATAGTACCAAACCTCTTTTGACCAATGAGATGGGCTAGCTTCGCGGTTGTCAAAGAAGAGCACATTAGCTTTGACTCCATTTGCGTAAAAAATACCAGTGGGTAACCGTAAAATGGTATGCAAGTCGGTATTCTCTAGAAGCTTTCTCCGAATGATTTCCCCTGCGCCACCTTCAAAAAGGACGTTATCAGGTACTACAACAGCAGCTCGTCCTGTTGTTTTGAGCATCGTTCGAATATGCTGCACAAAATTGAGCTGTTTATTGGAGGTCGTTGCCCAGAAGTCCTGGCGGTTGTAGGTTAAATCATCTCTCTCTTGTTCTCCTTCATCATTGGTAAAGCTCATGCTGCTCTTTTTCCCAAAGGGAGGATTGGCGAGAACATAGTCAAATCGCTGTCCGCTATCCGCAATTAGAGCGTCATTCGGAGAAACTGGGGTATCACCGTCAATCTCGCCAATGTTATGGAGGAACATATTCATGAGGCAAAGACGGCGTGTGTTTGCGACGATTTCATTCCCGTAGAAGGTTTCGCGCTTTAAAAAGGCTTTTTGACTCTTATCTATTTGAGCGTTGTTCGAATTGATGATGAAATCATAGGCAGCAAGAAAAAATCCTCCCGTTCCGCAAGCGGGATCTGCAATCGTTTTGCCAGGCTCAGGACGGATACACTCCACCATGGCTTTGATAAGTGCGCGAGGGGTGAAGTATTGCCCTGCTCCGGATTTCGTATCTTCTGCGTTCTTCTCTAATAGGTTTTCGTAGATATCTCCCTTGATATCCGCCTCCATCACTACCCATTCTGTTTCATCAACCATGCAGATAAGGCGATACAATTTAGCTGGATCTTGGATTTTGTTCTGTGCCTTGGTGAAGATCTGGCCAAGCATGCCTTTTTTAGATCCGAGTTCGCGTAATACAGTAAGGTAATGTGTTTCTAGATCTGCACCTTTTTTTGATTTAAGGGTTTGCCAATCATAGGCTTCTGGGATTCCCACATTCCTATTGTAGGGCGGTTTAGAGTATTCGTCGGCCATTTTAAGAAAGATGAGATACGTCAGCTGTTCAAGATAATCGCCATAGCTTACGCCGTCATCTCGTAAAGTAGTGCAGAAGCTCCAAACCTTGGATACGATTGATGCAGTGTTCATATGGCGACCTTTTGGAGTTGTTTGGATTTCTTTTTTTGGGGCTTTGGAATCTCTTTTTCAGCTTTAATGCGTTCTAAAAGAATGCTGGCCGATTCATCAGTTGCATCTTGAGGAACTAGTTCTCCTGAAAAGGCTTTTTTTAAGACACTTTGGCGCAGCGCATTCAATCTATGTAAATCCTTTTGGATCTCTTCCTCTAGATTATCAATGTCAGATAAATATTCTTTTAGCATGCTGACAATAACCTTTTGTTCTTCTAATTCACATAGAGGGATGAGAAGAGATTGCAATTCGCTTGAATTTATATTGTTTACTCCACTAGTTGATTTAGCTTTGTTTTCAATTTGAGTTCTTAAAAAATGACTTGAAAGAAGGGAAACCAAAAAATTAGGGAATATTAAATGTTTATAGGGACGGAGACGTATTAGATATCCAGCAAATAGATATTTTTCAGCATTTTCTGTAATAAGCGCACATTTTCCTACGATTGAAATACTTCCATTTGAACGAATTATTAAGATGTCTCCGGATATTAAATTATAAGAGGCTTTTTCAGCATCATCAAATTGGGCAAATTTTAGATCTGTTGTGTCTATGGCCCCATTAACGATGTTTGGTATACGTAGTACACCTACTCCTTCAGGAGTGTATGTACATTTTTTCGAAGTTCCATATTTTGGCTCTTCTATAAGCTTGCCTAGCTGAGTATAACCCCAACCTTTAGGCAGCTGTGGGAAGATGCCATCGATGATTTGTAGATCAGTTGTTGTGTTAGGATTAGTGCTTTTAAAGTTTCCTTGTTTTCCTCACGCCATTTTTTTGTTAGCTTTCCTTCGAAAGCATTCTTGAGAATTGATTGGCGATATGCTTTTAAGAGTTCCTGCGCTTTCAGCAAATTTTCTATGCCCTTATCGATTTCAGAGAAAAGTTCTTCGATTTTGGCGACTATGCGTTTTTGTTCTTCGAATGGAGGTAAGAGGAATTGTTATTTCTTCTATATCAGTCCTTTCAAGTTCAACTTGAATTGGTACTGCCGGATTGCATACTCTCGATATTTATAACGTATGGAGAATTGTAAAATAGAAGAAAGTATTCAGAAGAATTTGATTTGTAAACATCTCGTGATGTTAGTCAACATGAATATCAGTCACAGCAATTTGATGTTTTCCTTATAAATAGCTCGCTCGATCCGAATAGTCCTGTTCCAGTTGAATGTCCTAAGAATATCTTCTGGTGAAGATATCTTTCGACCATTTATTGACAGCATTTGGGTAAACTAGATTTCTTTGAAATTCAAGATCAATACCATGCCATCTTATGCATTTCTGATTTATAACGGGGAATTAGCTATGACAGCGTATTTTGGGGACTCTCCGTCGTTGAATATCTGCTAGCGACTGTCTTCAAATTGGCTTTCATCATCCACCACATTGGGAAGAGAGTTGATTCTTTGAAATGATCTGTCATCCTAAATTGCCAATACCTCGTTAAGCTCAAGTATCAAACCTTCAAATTTATTCTCCAAAAAGCTGATACATTTTCCCCATGCCTCCTTTGGAATCAAAAGGGGCCATATCAAGGTCTGTTTTATCCATATGGAAAGAACTGATAATATGATCGCGAATCATTCTTAGCCAAGCCATTTGTTCTTCATTGAATTTTTCGCCGTCTCCGCTATGTCGCTTCATGATCCAGTTTTGGAAATTACGTCGTATTGTTTCAGAATATTCAGATACTTTTTCGTCGATTCCGCAAGCACGACGTATAAGAGCAACTAAAGCAGTGAGTTCGTTAATCGGTTGGGCGCCTTTGTATTCTTCAAGTTGGGCATAAGCCATCCATACGCGTAAAGGGGCAAGTTTTGGCTTATCTTGGCGTAGTTTGTCCAAGACTTGGCGAATCATGTCATAGGTGATTTCGCGACGTCTTTGAGGTTGGCTGTAAAATATGCTAAGAGCTTCAATCTCATCTCGATGGATTTCCAGATATTCTTGGAACTCTTTTACCAGATTTTGAGCATTTTCTTTGGCATCTCCATCCCACTCTGCACGTAGAACGGCATCCAGATTATCATGGTCGATCGTCTGTTCTTTATCACGACGAATATTCTCTAAGAGTTCAACCATTTCTCCATTCAGGACATTAGCTGCTTCGCCTACAAGAATCTCTTGAGCTCGCAAGCAGTCTGCATCGCTTGGTGAAGTGGCGGTTCCAACTGGTTGCATGTCATGAGCTTTCTTTTCGATCTTGTCGGGGTCTATAGCGGCTAGGAGATTGCCGATGATGGTGCTTAGCTCAATGCCGCCTGATTGTTCTTTAATTCGCTGAAGATCCTTTTCCTCGAGCTGCTTATTGAGACGCGCCAACCTACCAGCCAGCGAGCTGACTGTATCCTCATCCCTCGCTCCCATCATGATGCTCATTGCTAAATCTTTTAAAGGCACTGAAGGTTTGGTAATTAGAGGCTGGCTCGCAGTTTTCAGAGATTTTGTAACTCCAATGGCATCGACGATCACATAATGTGTTTTCGCGCTGGTTGCAGAGGGGGTCACTTTCTTTAATTCGTCATGGCCAAATGTGCGTGTCCCACGCCCCTTCATCTGCTCGAAGTAGTTATGACTCTTTACGTCTCTCATGAATAATAAACATTCAAGGGGCTTCACATCCGTGCCTGTAGCGATCATGTCCACAGTGACTGCAATCCGAGGGTAGTAATCGTTTCTAAATTGAGCGAGGACTGATTTTGGATCTTCTTCATTCTTGTAAGTGACTTTTTTGCAAAATTCATTCCCCATCCCAAATTCTTCTCGGACAGTTTGAATGATGTCGTCGGCATGACTGTCAGTTTTTGCAAAGATCAGTGTTTTTGGCACTTCCTTTCGTCCAGGGAAAATATCCGGTAAACTATCTCTAAAGGCACGCAATACGGTCCTGATCTGGTCTGGATTTACGATGTCGCGGTCTAACTGCTTAACAGTATAGGACTCATCTTCATCTTGTTGCTCCCATCTTTTTTTGCGGGTCAGACGCTCTCTTTTCTGAACTGGTTGATTGGCCTTGATGGTGCCGCCGAATTTTGTTCTTTCAGTTTCTATGACATAGATCTCATTTCCGACATTCACTCCATCGGCAACGGCTGTTTCGTGGCTGTATTCACTGACGACATTTTTCTTGAAAAAGCCATAGGTGCGGTTATCTGGAGTGGCTGTTAACCCGATGAGGTAGCCGTCAAAATAATCGAGAACTTGTTGCCATAGATTATAAATTGACCGATGGCACTCATCGATAAAAATGAAGTCAAAAAACTCGATTGGAATTTTGCCGTTGTAAACAACTGGGATTGGTTTTTTTACCTGAGCTATTTCGGCAGGATTGATCTCTTCAGCAGATTCATCTAAGGGCTGTTCTTTTAGTATGGAGTACATACGCTGGATAGTGCAAATGCAGACTTGGCTATCTCTAGCAATGAAGGACGATTTTAGCCTCTGCACGTTATAGAGTTCTGTAAATTTGCGATTGTCATCGTTAGGGACGAAAGACATGAATTCTTGCTCGGCCTGCTCTCCCAAGTTTTTGGTGTCTACCAAAAATAGGATTCGCTTTGCATTCGCATGCTTTAGAAGGCGATAGATGGTGGTAATCGCGGTAAATGTCTTACCTGCGCCAGTGGCCATTTGGATAAGAGCGCGAGGGCGGTCATCTTTGAATGACTGTTCAAGATTTTTAATGGCAGTGATTTGGCAATCTCTTAGACCTTCTTCGGTAAGGAGGGGAATTTGCTGCAGTCGGCTTCGAATCGAGTTTTTTTGAAGAAGCCATTCGTTTAAAGTTTCGGGGCGGTGAAAGTTGAATACTTCGCGTGATCTTGGTTTTGGGTCTCTTCCATCAGTAAAGCGTGTAATTACCCCTGTGCTCTCGTAGATGAAGGGTAAGGATTCATTGTTATTCACCCATTTCAGCTTAGCAGTAGCATATTCGCTAGATTGTTCCTCGACGGTTGTAATGCGGTGTCCCCAGTCTTCGGGTTTCGCCTCGATCACTCCTACAGCTTTCTTATCAATGAATAGAACATAGTCGGCGGGACCAACATCTGTTTGATATTCGCGGACTGCGATACCAAGACCTGCATTCGGATCGAATTTTTTGATTGATTGAACGATCCATCCTGCTTGTGCAAGGAGAGCATCTATTTTATCACGAGCGATTTGTTCTGGATTTTGATTTCTGTAGCTCATGCCAGGACTGCTCCTAATTCTGTTTGGGTAGCAATTCGATAGCTGCAGAGGGAACATGTGGCATGAGAGGATGGGGGCTGAGAAGCGGTTAGCACAGCTTGAATCTCAAGTAATTTAGGCTCAATCCAGCTATCATCACCAAGATAGGGGATGACCGAGATCTCGAATTTTAGACATTCGTCAAATGTGGGAACGTCTTTCTTGCCATTGCAGTAAACAAAATAGCCTGTGGGGGAAACTGAGAATCCGTTTTTTCTGAATAGCCATTGGTAAATTTCCATTTGCCTTTTGTAGCTAATTTGCCAGTCGGCATCTAAGTTGATTTCACCAGCTTTACTGGTCGCCTTATAGTCCACGATGATCAGTTCTCCAGAAGGAGTGATCCAAACGTCATCAATGGCTCCTGCCACTAAAAATCGAGTCGGTTCGTGTAAGTAGGAAATGCCCTTTAGATTTTTTCGCCATTCATCAAGTTTTTCATGTTGAAAAGGGATTGCATCAATTTTATGTTTGATCATCAGCGGATGGGCTTCGCCTTTTGCTCGGTAGAAATCGAATTCTTTTTTCAAGAGATGGTCAACAGCAGAGTTGAGGTTGAACGGAAATCCTCCAGGTTGCGCAACTCCAAGTTTGCGATCGAGGTAGAAGCAAAAGGGACATTCACAAAAAAGCTCGATCTTTGATCGGCTTAATTTGAATGGTTTTGTGTCTTGTGGATCAAAGCCCTTTCTTTTCATCTTTTCCGTTTTAAGTTGTTGATTTAACGTATAATAAGATATCAGAAATGCAAATAATGCGATATATTGATTTGGTGACAATTAAACTATTTTATTTGATTTTGATTTGTTAATTGATTTAAGGATGGCGGTCAGAATAAAGGAATTTTTTAGGGTATTCTAAATCAATGCGTAAAGGTGGCCTCTTCGTCAAAGAATTTCTGATTTTTGGAGTGCTTCCGTTCTGCTAAATGCAAGTTTATTTTTTACTACTGAACAATTTGTCATTTAGGCCCACAGCTGCTGAATAGATATGTGCATTGGAGAGATGGGCGTATCGCTTGGTCATTTGGACGGTTTTGTGGCCCGAGCAGAGTTCCGATCTCTAGCAGACTCGCTTGATTCATGGCCAAGTAGGAAGCGGCTGTATGCCGAAGGTCGTGAAAGCGGAAGTTGAAAATGTTGGCTTTGCTTAGAGCGGTTTCCCAAGCAGAGCGGATGTCGATAGGTTTACATGGAGCATGTGGAGCAGGAAATACTAGAGAGTCAACGGCTTGATTGGCGTATTTTGAACGCAAAAGATCCAATGCCATTCCAACGAGAGGGATAAAGCGTCGCTCTCCATTTTTTGTGGTTTGCAAGAGGATTGAACCTCGGGCTAGATCGATATCGCTCCATTTGAGATTCATGATTTCGCCTCTCCTCATGCCAGTTGAAAGAGCTAGTATAACAATTGGGTAGAGTCCTTTTGATTCGCTTTCTCGGCAGGCATGATAGCAGCCTTTCCTTTTCATCATCATTGAGAAAGCGAGTTCTGCCATTGGATATTTTCGGCTTTGAGATTTTCATGATGGGATTTTCCTGGATCCATTCCCAGTCCTTAACAGCGATAGCAAAGGCATGAGAGAGGCTGGCAAGATAGCGGACCACGGTTGTAGAAGAACGAAGTTTGCCTTTACAAGTCAGCCCTGAAAGCAGCTCATCCCGTTTCTGTGCGATGAGGCTTGGCTTGATATCTGAAAGAAGGCAATGTCCCAGTTCCTGTTTCCACCAGAGAAGATGTTGGCGGACGTTTCTTGCGTTTTTTGGCTTTGACGGAAGAACTCTTTCGATATAGCGGTCGATCAGCTCCGCTAAAGTATTTTTGCTGCCAGGTTTGTCATATGCATATTTGCCTTGTTCAACCGCTGATTCAGTATCGCGTTTCCATTTCATGGCGAGAGTTTTGGAGGCGAATGATTGGATGAGGACTGGATGTCCTTTGATGCGAACGCGGGCGCGGTAGGAAACCGTCCCGTCTTTGTGGGTGCGTTTATCGATGCCTTTCACAAGCTTACCTTTGGTTTTAGTTTTCAAAGGTTAGCTGCTGGGCTTATCGCCAATTGTTGTAGGCGAGTGGTCCACAAATGGTCCACGGAGGGGAATCGCACTTTTAGGCAATTTGGCTGTGTTGCGCAAATTGCTCATTTTTAGTGCGATAGACTCGGGAAGAAATGTGGGGCAACTTGGACTTGAACCAAGGACCAGCGGGTTATGAGTCCGCAGGGGTGCCTCCACTTGGCATCACTTCGCATTTAACAAAAAGAGTTTAGTGGTCATCCAATGGTCATTTGGCTTTGGGGGTCCAAAAGAACCCTGAAGTTTTTGTCTTCAGGGTTCTTCAGGGTTGGTTTGCAGGGTTTCCAGTCTGAGATAAAATAAAGACTTTATGAGGGTCAAAAGGGCTCTTTGAAAGTGCAACCAGAAGTTCTTCTTGGCAGAGCGACTTCAGCCTTGAGGTGGCTGTTCTGCTACTGACGTCCCATAGTTTGGCTGCTTCTGTCACAGAAATGCGGTTATGCTGCCTGATATATGAAACAAGAGCTTCTTGCCATGGTTGCTTTGGCTTAGCTTGGACTGCTATTGGATAAAGAGTCACTCTAAAAAAGAGATCGAGTTCTTCAAATTTAGGTGAGGAACCGCCAGATGCAAGGCACACATCTCGCATTCGTGCCAGTCCTGATCCCCATTGCTCGATGAGACGGAGTTCTCTAAAAACCCTTCCCAAGACGTGACCTGCTCCCCAAAATGAGTCCATTTAAAAATAGAGGTTCGTGTAAAAACGTTACAGAAAAAATGAACGGAACCTCTAGTTTAAGTTGGACCTAAGATAGGGGCAAGGTCAATTCTGTTGGTTTCTGCTCATTTGAGGAAAAAATGCGGAAAATTTCATGAAAAAAACAGGGAAAATCTTTTAGAATAAGGTCTCAAACAAAGCTAGGTTCCTCCTAACACTCAATGGAGAAAAGAATCATGGACTTAAGTGAAAAAGCTCTCGACTATTTGGAGGAGCATATTCCAGAGCTTGCTGAGGTGGCATTCAAGCAGGCTTATTGGGCAGCCCTTGCATCTGGTAGCAGTGTTCTCATAAGCGAAAATGGACGACTTGTAGAGGTGTTTCCGGATGGGGAACGTAAATTCATAAAAAAATTAGCCCCTTGGACACCCGTAACGCGCGGACAAAAGTTGGAAATCCGATGAATACAAGTATTCCGCGTCTTCGTATGTTCGCAGGCCCGAATGGATCAGGAAAAAGTACATTTAAAACAATGATCCGTCGGGAACTCCTTGGAGTTTATATCAATCCTGATGAGATTGAGAAAGAAATCTGTGATCGCGGATTTCTCGATCTCGATGCTTATTACGTGAAAACTACTCCGAAGGAAATTCTCGATTTTTTCCATCGTTCACCTCTTTTAGAGAAGGCAGATTGCCTTGATGATGCAAATGAGCTGCGATTTAATGATAATAAACTCAGCTTTCACAACGTCATGCCCAATGCCTACTTTGCCTCCGTTGCAGCCGACTTCATTCGTCAGAAGTTAATTGAAACCTCCAAATCTTTTACTTTCGAGACGGTGATGTCCTTTCCTGACAAAATAGAGCTTCTACGCAAAGCTCAATCCAGGGGCTATCGTACCTATCTCTATTATATGGCAACTGAAAATCCTGATATTAATATCTCACGGGTGCGTTATCGAGTAAGCCGAGGCGGCCACCCTGTGCCGGAAGATAAAATTGTAACACGCTATCACCGCTCTTTGGAATTATTGATGCAGGCCGTCCAATCCACTCATCGCGCTTATATCTTCGATAACTCAACCCATGAACACATTTGGCTTGCTGAAATCACCAATGGGAAGTCTCTTGAGATGAAAACAGATCAAATGCCTGCCTGGTTTAAAAAATCTCTTTGGGATAAATTCAATGTCGTGAAGACGTAGAGCACGTGACGTTTGCTCTAACGCCTCCGGAATGTTTTTTAAGGCTTCTAGAATGAGATTTACTAAAGGCATGTGGAAGGCCTAAGGGCTGGGTGATGTGAGCACATGATAGAGCTCTTGTGCTATTTCTTTAATTTTCTTAAATGCAGTTATCAATAAAGGATAAACCTCGGCGATTGGTGGTCATCCAGTGGTCTTTTTTGAATAAGCTCAGAAGCAAAAGTCAAATAGCAATCGCAGGCCATAAGCGTTTTGAACTTCTGAAAAATCGAGCTTTAAAAAATAGGGTTCAAGTTGAATATCCCATCTTTTGTGCGACCCAATCCGCCATAACAATGGAACGCCGATCTCACCCCCCCATAGTCCATCATGAGTTGTTTTCTTTACTCCGAGAAATCTAAATTTTTCTTCATGATACATGGAGCTAAAAATTTTTAAATTTAAGCCAACATTGAAGGTTCGTGAAACTTCATATCGTGAATGAATCCCTCCACCCAAATATGAAAATCCATTATCAAAATGGTGATGATGAGGCCCGCCGCCGAAATCATAGGCGCCGAGACATAAAAATGGTGTTAATAACCATCGATTTGGGGCGAAAGTATAACCAAATCTGAGTTCAAAGGCGCCAAATCCAATCCATCCATTGGTTTGAGGGATGTGATACTTCTTATATTTTTCGTGAAACCCATGATTTGCTGCTGCGCTAAGTAAATCTATTCCAAAATAAAAAAACTCAGGTTTTAGGTATTCATATCCTAACCTTAAACCCATGAAAAATTTTGTACCGTGAACTTTTACGTGGTTGAAATGGCTGTTTACATTTAATGCAAAAACTTCTGGGCCAAAGTAGATGTTATTTGGATTTTTTTTTGCGTTTGAAACCATGCCCAAGGAAGATTCATTTCCATGCAGGCATAAAGTACATTGTAGAATAAGAAAGGTGGACGTTAAAAATTTTTTCATAGTTGCTAAATCCTAATTACAGAATTCATTGGCGGTGGTAATATCTCTTGAATTCATCGTAACTTACATCATATTCATTGTTGTTCCTTTTCCATTCTTCATAAGCTTTTTTAACATCATTTATTCCTTTACAAATCAGATAGGCATCATGCAGCCATTCTCCTACTTCTTTACACCATTTTCTGAACTTTTTCCAAAAAGACTTGCAATTATCAATTGAAAATTGATCTTGTCCATAATCAAAACTTAATAGCTCATTTTCTAAGAAAGTTTGATCAGCAAATTTAAAAGCAGGCAACAGTTCTTCGGCCATGTCTTCAACCAAAGACAACAATAGCTCTCTCACCTCAGTTGATGGTGCAAGAAAGACTAAATTTTCTAGGAATTGGATGGCCAATTTGGTGTCATCATTTTTTTCATTACCAGGTTTCGGATCTGCAAAGACAGTATCGACGTCTTCGTCGTTTTCATTGATTGTGATGAATAAAGAGCCTATTGCCCGTTTGCATTGATCATGGAACCCCAAACAATCGTAAGCAATCACCTCGCTGAAAGTGATCAAAAAACCAATCGGATTTGAAGAGGCATCAGATGTGTCGAGGTGTGCATTTGCCCATTGTAAATCTTCCAAAGCACGTGAAGGTTCATGGGACAACAAATGCATGTTTCCCTGAGCTAGGTGCGACAAAGCTTCGTTTTGCCAGTCTTGTAAATCGTGTTGAAGATCTTCGGTAAATCCTGGACATTTGATGACAAGTAACAGCACCGCAAAAATCCATCTGATCATGACATCCTCAGCATGTTAAGAAATGTAAAAGAGTATTTAAATTCCAAAAGTCATGAATTGTCAATCAAAAATTTGTTGGCGCATCTAAATTTTGCGTAAGAGTCTCGAATGTTTCATGGTCACACTCTCTATCAATTTTAGATGATTAGGGATCACTCAGCGGTTAGAGTAAAAAGGGCATTTTTAATGCCTGGAGATTGAGCGCTTCTCCAAAAACTGCGGTTTTTTGAAAAATTTTATTCAACAACTAAACGCAGTTTTTCAGTAACGTAAGAGTTCAGGCTCATTCCTACGGTTCTTGCATGAAGTGCAAGTTTTGCATGTAATTCAGGGGGGATTCTTAGATTAAAAGTGCCGGAGAATGTTTTTTCCGGTTTTTCCCCTCTTTCTTTACACCAATTGAAATAGTCGTTGATGGAATCATGAAACGCTTGTTCCAGTTCTCCAACACTTTTTCCTTGAAAGGTTATGATGTCTCTTAATCCAACGACTTCTCCATGAAAAATCTTGGCTTCATCGTCGTATTCGACGTGTCCGATGTATCCTTTATATTTCATCATGGTTTTTTGCTCCCTTTGGGTTTGACACCTGCATTATCTAAAAATTTTCTCAAGGAGACTAATGCTCATTTGTCGGTCTCTTTCTGTGGATGAGGTCGATGAAATACAGACTTCACTCCATTCAGAATAATCCTGACTCGTGACCCTTCGCCTTCGGAAATCGCGGCTCTTCTTTTTGAACTATTCGATATTTTCGAATAGTTGTCCCACTTGGCTATTCGACGTTAGCCTTATCGCTCTCTCGGCTTCGAGGAAATGCTTTTCTACTGGGGATGGAGTGTTCAGCAATTCTTTGCGATATTTCTCATATTCAGCATGTGCTTTTTCCAATGCTTGCCCTTGATCGATTTTTCCCGCATTTGTTAAGATATCCCTGCCGCTCAATTTTAGAAAGTCATCCAGTTTGATGATCCAATCATGCATGTGCATGGGTTTTCGGCTCAGGGCTTGCAGTTCAGCAAACTCTAGATACATGGTAACGATTCGGTTGAGAATATTAAGCTCATCTTCATTGAGGTAGTTTTTGGCGATAGCGGTATCTGTTTTTCTAGGTGCATTCCCAGACCATGTCGTCATGCCCATATTTGGTTTCATAGCATCGGAGCGCCCATAAATGATTTCTGCGGCGGTGTGCCCGTGAGCAGCCCAATGCATTTTATTTTGTACGACTGCAAAGAACTTCTTGGATAGATCGGTTTTGGGGTCATAATCAATGCTAGTGGCGTAGATATCGAGGACTTTGCGCCAGAATACTTTTTCTGAAGAGCGGATATCTCGGATGCGCGCTAGCAATTCATCAAAATAATTGCCACCGCCAGCTTCTTTCAGCCTCCTATCATCCAGCGCAAAGCCCTTAATCAGATACTCACGTAGCCTTCCAGTTGCCCAAATGCGGAAATGTGTTCCTCGTAGGCTGTTAACGCGGTATCCTACAGAAATAATCGCGTCAAGATTATAATACTCCAATTCCCGTTCGATGTTTCGAGACCCTTCTTGTCGAACTGTTGCAATTTTTGCAACAGTTGCATCTTGTTGTAGCTCATTGGTTTCGTAGATATTTTTTAAGTGTTTGCTGATGCCGGACTTGTCAATTTGGAAGAGATCTGCCATTTCATTGATTGTTAGCCAAACAGTTTCATTTTCCAGCCGCACTTCAATGCGCTGCTGCCCATCCTCGGTTTGATAAAGTAGGATATGACTCTGGGTTGGATTTTTTTTAGGCATTTAAAATGGCTCCAAGATCAAAATAATTTGCATTAGTAAACCAAAGTCATGGGAATTTCACAAGGATCACTTGATAGAGAATATAAGTGCTTGAAGATGAAAGATGGGGCAAGCAGGACCTGAAGCTGTGTGCGACATTCACTGGATGTCGTGCTCGCTTCAGACCATGCGACCGGCGGGTTATGAGTCCGCCTTCTTCCCACACTGGTCATCTCTGACCAACTGTTCACATGCCTATGTTACAATGACTTGTGTAATGAGATCAACTGAGGAAAAATGTTGTCAGATGGGGTAAATAGACGATCGTTGTGCCGCTAGCGTGCCATGGATTTTGAAAAGTAGTGATAAGAAAACTGCTTTCTGTTTAAAATGAGGGCATAAATGGGTTGGGACTACCTGGCCGGCGCTTACGCCCTGAGGACTACCTCGGGGCTTTTCGCTTTTCAGGAGTCTTGACGAAAACCATACCCGATGGCTTCTCCTACCGCATTTTTGTGGAATTTCTTCTCAAGAATCTCCAGCGCTCGATTAGGTTGTCCTGGACGTAGAACGGATAACCCGATAGGCCTTGCTGCCATGTCAGCAAACTGTAGTCCTTCAGAATTGCTTTTTTTATCGGCAATGATCAGATCGAATGGAAAAGCCTCTTGTAGTGCGTTGTGACCCGCACAGACTCGCCGAAATTCTAATTCTAAAGCTTGATCTTCAGTACGTCCCCGTGCTTCGCAGATAACATAGGTGAGGCAATTCTCCTGAGCCTGTATTTGCATAAAAGAGTATAGTCTTTCGAGACCAAGCCTCATAGCTAGATGATAAGCATGGGTGTCCGCAATGTTTTGTTTTTTCAGTTTGTATTTGTCTATAACGGGTGCAATGAGCGTAAAGTCCGTTGCAGCGACAAGGATATTAAGCTTTTCCAAAAAGTGTTCTCTTTGAGCTTTTCCTAAAAACTTAAATGCTCCGGTTTTATTACGGATATCCTGTTCATGCAAGACGACCATGTCATGGCCGAACGTAGCAAATTTGAGCATGCGCAGTGCTGGCGTTACGGTATGCGCATAATATTCTTTCTTGAACACACAGAATGAAAGAACAAATATTGGGTATCCCTCATCGATAGAGATGAGGCTATGATCTCCGCTCTCATCAACGTAAACAATATAGTCGCTATGTTTTAGGTCGGCAATTCTCATCAAAACCGTTCGAGTTAGCAGGTCAACAATTGGCATGATATGTGAATTCTAGAAATTTTTCCAGTTGTAAAACAGCGTCAGTGACTCAAAGAGATTTGAAAAGACTTTATGCGATAACTTTGCTACAATTATTAGTAGAGAAGAGTAGTTGCAGGGTCGGCCATGGCTAAAAAGAAGGAGAATAAAGGTTCTCAAACTCTAGTAGATGCATTGAGAGCGCTTTTGATGGGAAGAAAAGCGAGCACACAAGAGGATATTTGTGCTGCTTTGGAAAAACTCGGATACGAGATCAATCAATCGAAAGCTTCTAGGTTGCTTCGGAAAGTGGGTGCCATCAAGGTGGTCAATGAACGGGGACAGACTGTTTATTCTCTGCCGAGGGAGCCAGCGCCTCCATCGATGCACACCCCCTTGAGAAACTTAATTCTCGATATCGTGGCAAATGAAACCCTTGTTGTGATTTTTACAAGTCCTGGTTCGGCCTCTATGGTTGCGCGGGTATTGGACTATAATCAAATCACAACGGAAATCTTAGGAACAATCGCCGGGGACGATACAATATTTGTCGCTCCTAAGACAATTAAAGACATCCAAAAACTAAAGGCCGAGATCAAGGGACTTCTAAGCGGTTCTTGAAAATGACGCCCTCTTTCATGATGATTGCGTAATTGTCTTCATTGAGCAGAGAGAGATCTTCAAAGGGATTGCCTTTGAGAACAAGAAGATCTGCTATAGCGCCGGGAGAAATCACCCCCAGTCTTCCTTGCATTTGAAGGATTTCTGCATTGATGAGTGTGGCCGAGGTCAGAATTTGATGGGGTGTTTCTACAGCATTTCGGATGGCAAATTCTTGAAGCTGCATTTTATGCCCTTCTACTCCGAGGAGATCGGTGCCAAAGCCGATTTTTACTCCAGCTTTTCGAGCGATATCCAGCGCTTCTAATCCCTTTTCTCTGACTGCTTTCAATTTTTGCATGCTTTCAGGCGGAAAGCGCAATTTTTCGCCCAGTTCAGCCAAGGCTTTATATGTCACAAGCGTTGGAACCAGGTAAGCTCCGCGACTTGCCATCATCTTAGCTGCATCCATGTCTAGCAAATTGCCATGCTCAATCGTTCGAACACCGCATTCGATACAGCGGGCAATTGCTGGCGGAGTATAGGCATGAGCCATGACATAGAGGTCGCGATCCGCCGCTTCTTCTACAATGGCGCGAATCTCTTCTTTCGAATATTGACGGTCGGTAATTTTATCGTTAGGGGAAGCGACTCCGCCGGAAGCCATGATTTTGATCTGAGTCGCCCCTTTGCGGAGTTCATCTCTTACAGCCGTGCGAACTTCGCTGATCCCATCTGCGATCCGAGAGAGATAGCTTCCTGAGCAACAGCACCCGCAAGGCTCAAACGCTGCTGTTTTAAAGCGAAAGTCGCCATGACCGCCAGTGGGACTCAGAGCCTTTCCCGAAAAAAAGAGACGCGAACCTTTGATGAGTCCCTTTCTTACAGCTTCAGCAAGACCCCAGTCAGCTCCTCCTGCATCTCGCACGGTTGTAAATCCCCGCATAAGCATCGCTTCCAAATATTTTTCAGCTTGGATGGCAACTTCCGATTCTGCAAACCATGTATTGGCCAAGTTAAAATCAACGGCAGTCACATGAACATGGGCGTCGATTAAGCCGGGAATGATCGTGTATCCGGAAAGGTCAATTTCTTCTACGCCTGGATGCGATGGAAGATCAGTGCTGATTTCTTGGATTTTCCCGTCAGCAATGTAGAGGGAATAGCCGATACGAGGTTCAATGTCGGTTGAATCGATAAGGATGGCATTTCTTAAGATGAGAGCTGCGAGGATGGCGGATTTCATGATAAATCTTCTATGAGTTGAGGCAGAATGAGTTGCTTTTTTTCAGCTATCCAACTGCCAGTTTTTGTAAGAGATAAAGATATTGTGGCGAGTTGTTTTTCTACTTGGAATTTTGCAGTGCCGCCTTGACTATTTTTGGCATTGACGATCCTCTTTAGATCCAATACGTCAAACACATCGCTGGAAAAAAGCGGAGAAAAATTCTTCACTTCTTCAAGAGAAAGATCTTCCAGATTTTGGCTCTTCTCGATGCAATAGCGAACGATTTTGCCGACAATGCAATGCGCTTCTCGAAAAGCAATCTCTTTTAAAGCAAGATAGTCGGCAAGTTCGGTGGCATTGAGAAAACCCTTCTTGGCTGCTTGCAGCATGTTATCTGGATTGGATGCGCATGGTCTCTATAAGTCCTTTGATATACAGAAAGCAGGTTTCAAGAGTTTTGACGGTATCAAAAAGCGCTTCCTTATCCTCTTGCATATCTTTGTTATAGGCGAGCGGGAGCCCTTTGAGCATCGTCAAGAGTGGCCATTAAAGAACCATATACCCGCCCTGTTTTTCCTCTGACGAGTTCGGGAACATCGGGATTTTTCTTTTGAGGCATGATGCTGCTGCCGGTGCAATAAGAATCGTCTAGTTCGATGAAGGCGAATTCTTGACTGCACCAAAGAATGATCTCTTCGCTTAAACGTGAAAGATGCATAGCGATCAAAGCGGCATTTGCCAAAAATTCCACGCAAAAATCTCGATCGCTTACGGCATCGATGCTATTTTCATAAAGAGCATCAAAATTTAATATTTTGGCAACCAGTTCTCTGTCAATGGGAAACCCTGTTCCGGCGAGTGCGCATGCGCCAAGGGGCAGTTGATTGATTCTCGGCCAACTATCTTGGAGGCGTTCGATATCTCGTCTGAAACATCGCAACATAAGCCAAGAGATGATGGGAAAAGAGAATGGGCTGAGCTCGTTGCAGGTGTGTATAGCCGGGCATGATGACATCGATATTATCTTTGGCTTTTTGCATGAGCGACTGTTGTAGACCTCTTAGTAAATCGCACCAGATCAACTACTTTTCTGCGCAAATAAAGATGAAGATCTAAAGCTACTTGATCGTTACGGCTGCGCGCTGTATGCAGTTTGCCAGCTAGAGGACCAATGAGAAGTTTTGAGTTCAGCTTTCTACTTTCATATGGATGTCTTCGTCCGCAGCTGAGAAGGAGATTTTGCCTTGAGAAAAACGTTCTAAAATTTGAGTAAGGCCTTTTTGGATTTCCTGAGCTTTCCGATGCGTCAGGATGCCGACTGGACTCAAGCATCTGCACATGCGCAATGCTGCCTAGGATATCTTCTTCTGACTAAGTTCGCAATCAAAAAAGATCGAGGCGGTAAATGCCTCTACTTCTGTTTTTGTCGCTTTAGTGAATCTTCCGCTCCAATGTTTATCCATTATGGCTCAGCTTTGAGTCGTAGTGCGTTGAGTTTAATAAATCCTTTTGCATCGGTCTGATCATATCCGCCAATCTCGTCCATACTCACCAGTTGTGTATTGATAGAGAGAATAAGGGGAGCTACGTCCAGTGATCATGACATTTCCTTTATACAGGGTAAGAAAGACTTTGCCTGTGACATTTTTTTGACTCTGGTTGATCGCTGCCATTAAAAAATCCATTTCCGGACTAAACCAAAAACCATTGTAAATGATCTGGGCGATTTTAGGCGCAAGGCTCTCTTTTAATGAAGATGACCTCGCGATCTAATGTGATTCCTTCCAAATCCAGGTGAGCTTTGAGTAAGATCGTCCCTGCAGGGGTTTCATAAACCCCGCGAGATTTCATTCCGACAAATCGGCTTTCCACAAGATCGATCCTTCCGATCCCATGCTGTCCTCCCATATCATTGAGATATTTGAAAAGTTCTACTGAGCCGGTGATTTTTTTCCCAGTTCGAGCTCTTCGAGCGATAATGGGATTGCCACTCTTGAAATTCGATGGCGATCTTCATTTCCTGATCGGGAGTATTTTTGAGGGAAGAGGTTCTTCTGAACATCTCTTCTTGAGGAGAATAAGCGGGATCTTCCAATTTCCCCCCTTCATAGCTTGTGTGCATGAGGTTTTCATCGATGCTATAGGGTTTTTCCAAGGTGGAAGTGACAGGAATGTTGTGCTTTTTGGCATAGTTCAGAAGATCGGTCCTCCCGGAAAATTGCGCCAGAAATTCAGGATCTTTCCAAGGACTGATGATCTCTGCATGAGGAATATGTTTTAAAATAGTGAGTTCAAAACGCACCTGGTCGTTTCCTTTTCCTGTGGCTCCATGTGCAAAACAAGTGGATGTTCTCTTTTATCGCAGCTTCTACCAATTTTTTTGCGATGAGGGGTCTTGCAAGCGAGGTGCCCAAAAGATATTTGCCTTCGTAAACAGCATGTGCTTTTAGGGAAGGAAAAATATAGTCTTCCACAAACTCTTTTTGCAAGTTTGCGATGATGCACTTTTTTAGCTCCAATGACAAGCGCTTTTTTTTCAGCAGCTTTCAGATCTTCTTCTTGCCCGACATCGGCAATGAAACAGATGACTTCGTATCCTTTAGGATGAGCCATTTGAGGATGACGGAGGTATCGAGCCCTCCGCTATAGGCTAACATGACTTTTTTCTTCATGGTGATTCTTCTATTAAAGATGATGAGCAATGCTTTTTGTACATGCAGGCGATTTTCGCTCTGCTGAAATATCACTGAAGCAGGTGTATCGGGCAGCGTTTGGCTGACTTCTTTGCCTCTGATCATGGGCATGCAATGCATGAAAATCGCTTCCAGGAAGAGCGTGTCTCCATCAGTTTTTCATTGACCTGAAAGCCCGCAAATAGAGTTTCGTCGGTCTTGTTTTCAAATCCCATGCTCGCCCAAACATCTGTGTAAACGGCATGCGCTTCTTGTACGGCTATAAGAGGGGAGGAGATGCGGTG
This sequence comes from uncultured Verrucomicrobiae bacterium, assembly GCA_963698815.1. Taxonomy (GTDB): domain Bacteria; phylum Chlamydiota; class Chlamydiia; order Chlamydiales; family Rhabdochlamydiaceae; genus CAJCIW01. Next base: position 105,613 of record CAVOSF010000004.1, on the reverse strand, counting down.
ATCGACCCTTTGCGTATCTTGAGAGCGCGACAAAGCGCGCTTGACAATCTCCGTCATTGGGCTGACATGTCTGTGGGCAGCAATAATGCAGATGGATGCCCATCTGAGGAGCCAGCAATAAGAAGGCTATGCAAAATGTTATTGCCATCGCCAACATAAGTCGACTTTGAGATCCTCTCAATGTCCCAAATGCTTCCTTTAAAGTTAAAAGATCGGCAAGGATTTGGCACGGGTGATGAAGATCGGAAAGGCCATTGATGATCGGGATCATTGAGGCTTGGCCCATACGATCTAAGATCGTCATCGCTATGTGTACGGACCATGATGGCATGGCAGTATCCTTCAAGGACGCTCACCACATCTTCCGGCTCTTCTTTTTTTCGCGTGTCGCTCAATGCTTCGATCACATTTCCCCCTAGCTCATGCATAGCCACCGAAAAGCTAAATCGCGTACGCAATGAAGGTTTTTCGAAGAGCAGCGCCAAATGTTTTCCTTTTAATAGAGTTGTTGCTTGGTCCTTATTTCGGTGCTCTTTCAGCTCGCTTGCAAGTTGGAGTAAGAGAATTGCACCTCTTCAGTAGAAAGTTCCTCCCCGGTTAAGAGATGTTTTGAGCTAAGTTTCAACATATGGTCTCCTGGCTGATGAGTTGATTTAAAGATTGTAATTGATAGTCCTCCTTGAATTGCAAAGCTTGAATGATGCTGCTGCGGCGCTACTGGTCGTTGCATGACAAATGCGGTGGGCAATTGCAAGGCGTCTTAGTATGTAACCTTCCTTGCACTGTTCTTCTTCTTTTCCAACGGCGACAATCAGTCCAATTTCTCCCTCTTCTGTTTTTTTAAAGCCTCTTCAATGGTAATCGCTTGGCAAGGGATGCCATGGATTGCCAGGACTGCGGCAGTTGTCGGTAGTGCGTATAAAGTGAAGCGGTATGGCCGTGAGCGTCAAGCCCGAATTTGAACAAGCCAGTTGGGATCTGCATTTGACGATGTTCAAAATGGCGCCGCTTTGGGGTTTGGGAAGGGGATAGCCGGAAGCGATTTGCGCTTTGGCATAAGCTTCGGCAAAACTTTTCCCTAGCCCCATGACTTCACCTGTGGATTTCATTTCGGGCCCAAGAAGAGAATCGACATTGTCGAATTTGGAAAAGGGCAGAACAGCTTCTTTTACGGCAAAATAATGGAAGTTGGGGAATCTCTTTAATACCCTTGGCTCTTTCAAAGAAGCCCCCATCAAACAGCGGGTGGCATCTTTGACAAGATCGATGCCGGTCGCTTTTGAAGTGAAAGGACATGTGCGCGAAGCTCTAGGGTTGACTTCCAAGACGTAAATCGTATCTGCCTGAATCGCAAATTGGATATTGATCAGCCCAATGACATTTAATCCCAAAGCGATTTTTTCCGTTTGCAGGATTAATTCTCTTTGGATTTCAGCAGATAGTCGGAAAGGAGGCAGAGAACATGCGGAATCTCCAGAATGCACTCCTGCTGGCTCCACGTGTTCCATAATTCCCGGAATAAAAACCTCTTTCCCATCGCAAATAGCATCGATGTCCACCTCGATTGCATCGATCAAGAAATGCTCGAGCAAGACAGGTTTTTCTGGGGTTGCTTCAAATGCCTCTTTTAAACTGGCTTCCAATTCTCCTCTGATGAAAGACGATCGCCATGGCTCTTCCGCCGAGAACAAAGGAGGGTCTGACGATCAAGGGATAGCCGATCTGCTGCGCAGCTTCTACCGCTTCCTCTATAGAATGGACCGTGATGTTATTGGGCTGCTTAAGTCCTAAAGTATGTAAAAATTTTTGAAATTGAGCGCGGTCCTCCGTTTTTTCGATCAATTGAGGATGTCATCCCCAAGATTCGAGCACTCAGCTTTTTCAAGGGCAGGAGCCAAATTGAGGGGGGTTTGCCCTCCGTATTGCACCATGACGCCGATAGGCTTTTCTAGATCGCAATAATGGCAAGAATATCTTCTGGTGGTAAGCGGCGCAACAATAGAGCTTGTCGGCGCAATCATAGTCAGTAGACACAGTTTCCGGATTGCAATTGACGATCGAAGTCTCATAACCCTCCTCTTTTAGCGCTTGAATGGCATGGACGCAGCTATAATCAAATTCGATCCCCTGGCCAATTCGCGAAGGGCCACTTCCTAAAATCAAGACTTTGGGGTGCGTCGGAAGGGCATGCTTCGCATTCCTCTTCATAGCTGGAATATAAATAAGCGATCGATGTGGCAAATTCAGCTCCGCAACTGTCGATGCGTTTATAGACCGGGATGGACGCTCAATTCTTCTCTTTTGCTCTGGACCGTTTCTTCGCTGCACCCCATGAGTTGCCAAGCTGCGCATCGGAAAATCCAAGTCGCTTGTAATGGTAGAGCTCTTCTTTTGAGAGCTTGTGCAAGTTTTATTTTGAACACTCTTTTTCAAAGAAAACGAGTTCTTCAATTTGGGTTAAAAACCAAGGATCAATTTCTGTATCTTTGTGGATTGTTTCTAATGGGATTCCGAGTCGAAATGCATCGAAAATTGCCCACAGTCTAAATGGTCCTGGGTTTTTTAATTTTTGTCTTACAGCATTGACATCACTGCACTCAGGTGGCGTGGAAATTTCCATGCTTCGCATTCCTTTGAGAAGCGCCTCTTGAAATGTCCTGCCGATCGACATCGCCTTCTCCAACAGAGCGCATTTGAGTGCCCAATTTGACTTCGCAGCCTTTGAACTTTTCAAAATTAAATCGCGGTATTTTGACGACGACGTAATCAATTGTCGGCTCAAATGAGGCAGGAATCTTGATTGCCGGTCAGATTCGCTGGAAATTCGGGCAATGTGTAGCCTACGGCTAATTTTGCAGCGACTTTGGCGATGGGAAATCCCGTTGCCTTTGAAGCTAAGGCCGAGGAACGGGATACGCGTGGATTCATCTCGATGACGACCATGTCGTCCGTCTTGTAGGATCGATGGCGAACTGAACATTGGACCCTCCTGTTTCCACGCCAATGGCTCGTAATATGGCAAAAGAAGCATTGCGCATCTTTTGATACTCTTTGTCAGTAAGTGTTTGCGCTGGAGCGACAGTGATTGAATCTCCTGTGTGGATTCCCAACGGATCGACATTTTCAATGCAGCAGACAATGATGCAATTGTCTTTCTTATCGCGGACGACCTCCATTTCAAACTCTTTCCAGCCAATCAGCGCTTCGTCGAGGAGGAGCTCTTGATGGGGGGCCATGGCAAATGCGTGTTTGCACAAAGTAATAAACTCCTCTTTTGTATGTGCAATGCCGCTGCCGCTACCTCCTAAAATGAAAGAAGGGCGCACGATGATCGGCAGACCCAATAGACTCGAGCACTTTGATCGCCTCTTGTAAGTTTTTAGCAACGCCAGATTTTGGCAAACTTAAGCCAAGTCGTTGCATGGTTTGGCGAAAAAGTGTGCGGTCTTCTGCAAGTTCGATCGTCTGCGAGGACGCTCCGAGCAGCTCGACTCCGTATTCTGCTAAAACGCCGCTTTTTTCTAATGCAAGGGCAATGTTAAGAGCTGTCTGCCCTCCCATTGTCGGCAAAAGGCGCATCGGGTCTTTCTTTTTCGATGATGCGCGTTACAAATTCGGGGGTAATCGGCTCAATGTAGGTCGCATCCGCCATCTCGGGATCTGTCATGATGGTCGCAGGATTGGAATTGATCAGAGTTACCTGATAGCCTTCCTCGCGAAGCGCTTTGCAGGCTTGCGTTCCAGCATAGTCAAATTCGCAAGCTTGTCCAATGACAATCGGCCCAGATCCGATGAGTAGGATGTTGATGAATATCAGTTCGTTCTTGGCATGACTTTCCATTAAAGTGATAAATTGTTGAAAAAGCAGTTGAAGTTCATGAGGTCCTGGACTTGCTTCCGGATGCCCCTGAAAACCAAAAACGGGTTTATCTTTTCTCTCAATGCCCGCAATTGTCCCATCAAAAAGAGAACGATGTGTAATCTCAAAGCAGGTGGGCAAGCTTTTCTCTTCTACGGCAAATCCATGATTTTGACTGCTGATGAACACTTTTCCTGAAGCTAGCTCTTGAATCGGGTGATTTGCTCCGTGATGGCCATGATCCATTTTGAATACTTTGGCGCCGCTTGCAAGGCCAGCAATTGATGGCCTAAGCAGATCCCGAAAAGAGGAATTCCCTTCTTCAAGCAAAACGTGAATTGTTTCAATGGCATTGGTGCAAGCGGAGGGATCTCCTGGCCCATTGCTCAAAACAACTCCGTCCGGCTCTAATGCGAGCACTTCTTCAGCAGAAGAATGGGCGGGGACAATGGTCAAATGGCATCCAGAGTCGATGAGGTTTTGCAATATCGACTTCTTCACGCCGAAATCCAAGACGACCACCTTAAATGGATCTTTTGATTTTGCTTTCCATTCATAGATGGAAGAGCATGTGACGTCCGTGGTTAAATCTTTGTTTTTTAGACCGGGAAAAGCGCGCGCTTGAACCAAGGCGAGTTCAGGATCGACGTCGCCTCCCATGACACAGGCATTCAAACTTCCCTTTTTTCTCAAGATGTGCGTGAGTTTTCGTGTGTCGATACCTGAAATGGCGATGATTTTCTGACTTTTCAGCGCACTTTGTAAATCTCCAGACGCTCGCCAGTTGCTTGGAAACTTGGACAGATTTTTCATGACCACACCTCCGGACCAGATGCGAAGCGACTCCTTGTCGTCGTCGTTGACGCCGACATTGCCGATGTGCGGATAGGTGAAGCTAATGATTTGGCCTGCATAGGAGGGATCGCTCAAGATTTCTTGGTAACCCGTCATCGAAGTATTGAAAATGACTTCGCCGACAAAAAAACCCTCAGCCCCGACCGATTCGCCCCAAAAGAACGTTCCGTCTTCGAGCATCAGCAGTCCATTGTTCTTCATATATTTCCTCTTTTTAGGGCTAATCATAGCACGAAATGAATATTTATGCAATAAACTCGTTGTTTATTCATTCTAGGAAAGTTTGTAAAATCATGTATATAAGCATGTTAAGCATGAAAAAATAAAAAATATAACAACTTAAATTGACTAAATATTCACATTTAGTTAGAATAAGCCTATAAAACACGAGGAAATATGATTAAAGTTGGAATTGCGGGAGCTACGGGCTATGTGGGCATTGAATTAATCCGCCTTCTTTCGAGCCATCCCAAGGTCAAAATCGTTTGCGCCGCAACACAATCTCACGTTGGTACGCCACTAGCACCAAGTTTATCCGCATCTTCAATCCCTGATCGATGTGGAGTGCTGTTCGTTGGACCCGAAAGAAATGGCGAGACATTGCGATCTCATCTTCACCGCACTGCCGCATGGCCATGCTCAAGAACTTGCAGAGCCAATTCTCGAGGCGGGGAAAAAGCTAATCGATCTCGGAGCAGATTTTCGCTTAAAAAATCCAAACTCCTATGAAAAATGGTATCAACATCCCTCTGCCTCCTCGGAACTACTCAATAAAGCGGTCTATGGCCTGCCTGAACTTGGTCAGCGAGAAAAAATTAGAAATGCACAGCTCATCGCAAATCCTGGATGTTATCCGACATGTAGTTTGCTGGGAATTATGCCCGCAATTGCCTCAGGTTTGATCAAAACAGACGACATAGTCCTGGATGCCAAATCAGGGGTATCGGGTGCGGGAAAGGCGCTTGCGCTAGGTTCTCATTTTTGCGAGGTTGCTGAAAACTTTAAAGCTTATCAAGTTGCCGGCGCACATCGACACATTCCCGAAATTGAACAAGGGTTGGAAGAAATGGCAGGCCATCCCACCCTCGTTCAGTTCACCCCGCACCTCCTTCCGATTGTCCGAGGACTTCTGGTGACTGCTTATTTGACCCTTGAGAAAGCGATGACCGCTGAAAAAATTTGGAAGATCTATGCGGATGCTTATCAAAATGAACCCTTTATCAGAGTTTACCCACTCGGAGAATTTCCTCAGACAGCAAATACAAGGGGGACGAATTACTGCGACATCGGCCTGAACATCGACAAACGCACAGGGAAATTAATTGTGATCAGTTGCATCGACAATCTCGTCAAGGGAGCTGCCGGACAAGCTGTTCAGAACATGAATCTGATGTTCCATTTACCAGAAACGATGGGCCTAAATGATTTATGCCCCATATATCCTTGAGGGAGGACGGATGAAACAGAAACATGTTGATGGAGCCATTTGCGCTCCCTTGGGCTTTATGGCATCCGGCGTAGCCGCTGATATCAATGGCAAAGGAAACAGTAAAAAAGATGTTGCCTTGATCTTTAGTGTAACACCGGCAATAGCGGCAGGTGTTTTCACGAAGAACGCTGTGAAGGCAGCGCCGATTCTTGTGACGCAAGAGGTTCTCAAAAATCAAAAGCTGCAAGCTGTTGTCATCAACAGCCGCAACGCAAATTCTTGTACAGGAGAGCAAGGAATGAAAGATGCCGCAGCCATGTGTCGCTTGACGGCCCATTCCCTTAAAATCGAACCCGAGTTAATCGCTGTGAGCAGCACAGGGGTCATAGGCGTTCCACTTCCTATGCAGCGCATTGAAAACGGGATTGTAGAAGCTGCAAAACACTTAAGCAAAGACGGAAATGGGGATGCGGCATCTGCCATCATGACGACAGACACCTTTTCTAAAGAGATTGCCATTCAAATCGATCTGAATGGGTTTGCGGTCACCATAGGCGGTATTTCCAAAGGTTCTGGAATGGTCCATCCCAATATGGCGACGATTTTAGGGTTTATCACAACAGATGCGAAAATCACTCCCCATGCACTGCAAGCAGCTTTAAAAAGGGGGAATGAAAAGTCGTTCAATATGATCAGCGTCGATGGGGACACCTCGACAAACGACATGATTCTCGCAATGGCCAATGGCTTGAGCGGCAATCCCGAAATCCAATTTGGCACGTCCGAATTTGAAACATTTGCACAAGCCTTGGAATATGTTCTCGTATTCCTAGCAAAAGAGGTGGCTAGAGATGGGGAAGGGGCTACCAAGCTGCTAGAAGTGCAAATCGTCAACGCGGCTTCCATCGATGATGCCAAAGCAGCTGCAAGAGCTGTCTGCAGCTCCCTTTTGGTCAAGACAGCCATCTTTGGCAGAGATGCCAATTGGGGGCGCATCCTCTGTGCGCTGGGTTATTCTGGGGCGCAGTTTGACCCCTCGAACGTCAACATCTTCATTGGAGATGTGCAAGTTATGGACAAGGGAACTCCTCTGATGTTCGATGAAGAAGCTGCATTAAACATTCTTTCCAAAAATGAGATTGTCATTACAGGCGACCTTCAATCCGGCAGCGCTGCTGCAACGAGTTGGGGATGCGATCTGTCCTATGACTACGTCAAAATCAATGGATCTTACCGCACATGAAAACAGTCGTTATCAAATGCGGAGGAGCCGCAATGCAAACTCCTGAATCTATGGAAGCGATGATGCAAGACATTGCGCAATTAAAGGAGCATGGCTGGCACGTCATCATTGTGCATGGAGGAGGACCTGAAATTTCCAAGTTTTGCAAAAAAGTGGGAATCACACCTCAATTTGTCAATGGCTTGAGAGTCACTGACCACGAGACGATGCAGGTCGTCCAAATGGTACTCGCCGGTAAAATCAACAAGGAGCTCGTCTTTTTATTGAACCAAACAGGTGCTAAAGCCATTGGGCTTTCAGGCCAGGATGGCAACCTTCTTGTGGCAGAGCCATCGATCGATTATGTTGGCAAGATCAAACAGATCAATCCCGAAATTCTGAACATGGCCCTTCAACATGGCTATATTCCCGTGATCGCTCCTATCGCAGCATCCTCAAACATTCCCGGCTTGAACATCAATGCCGATAGTGCTGCGGCGCAAATTGCCGTCGCTCTTCATGCCGATCATCTCATTTTTCTCTCCGATGTGCCGGGAATCTTAGAAGATCCGCAAGATCCGACAACAAAAATCGATATCATCAAAAGTGTCGAGCCCTTAATCGCAAACGGTAAAATCAGCGGCGGGATGATCCCAAAAGCGCAAGAGGCCTTTGCAGCTTTGAAACAAGGGGTGGGAAAAGTGCATATTTTAGATGGACGAACATCCAACTCTCTCTCATCCATGCTACAGAAAAATGAACAAACCGGAACAACATTTGAGTTATGAGTACAGAAGAGATTATTGAATTACACGACAATTACCTAATGAACACCTATCGCCGATATCCAATTGCAGTTGTCAAGGGGGAGGGGACGAAAGTGTGGGATGCTGACGGGAAAGAATACCTCGATTTTCTCGGAGGAATTGCCGTCAACGTGCTCGGCCACTGCCATCCGGCCGTCGTCGAGGCAATCATCGCCCAAGCCAAAGAGCTTGTGCATATTTCGAATCTTTATTACAGCAAACCTGCTGCAGAACTTGCAAAACTGCTTGTTCTGAATGGAGGACTGGATAAAGTCTTTTTCTGCAATTCGGGAGCAGAAGCTAATGAAGGAGCGATCAAGCTTGCGCGCAAATATCAATGGCGAAAAGGCCACAAAGAAAAATATAAGATCATCACCGCTGCACATGCATTTCACGGCCGCACGCTTGCTGCTTTGGCCGCCACTCATAAACCTGAAATTCAAGAGGGCTTTGGACCTTTGCCCATTGGCTTTCAATCGATAGAATGGAACGACGTAAAAAATTTCATAAGCCACATAGATGAAACGACGGCCGCAGTTCTGCTCGAACCTATTCAAGGAGAAGGAGGGGTTTGTCCTGCCCCTAAAGAATTCCTAAAGCACGTTCGCGCAGCATGCGATGAAGCAGGCGCTCTATTGATCTTTGATGAAATCCAATGCGGGATGGGGCGCACTGGCACTCTTTTTGCTTATGAAAACTTTGATGTAAAACCCGATATCATCACTTTGGCCAAAGGAATTGCAAATGGACTGCCTCTTGGCGCAGTTTGTGCCACACATTCAGTTGCAGATGCTTTCCAGCCAGGCGACCATGGGACTACGTTTGGGGCCAACCCCGTTGCCGCAGCTGCAGCTCTTGCTACCTTACAAGTGCTGATCTCTGAAGACTATCCTCAGCGCGCCGCTCTAATCGGAGAATATCTTCTCGACAAGCTTAATCAGCTTCAAATGAAATACCCTTACGCCATTGCCGAGGTTCGCGGCAAAGGGCTCATGATTGGAGTAGAGCTCAACATCGATGGAAAGTCCGTTCTCAGTGCATGCCATTCGCAAGGATTGCTTGCTAATATTACCGCGGAAAATGTTCTTCGCTTTCTCCCTGCTTATACAATTACCAAGGAGGAAGTGGATAAAGCTGTGGATATCTTAGCAAACGTCATTAAAGGCGCCCTGGAAGGTCTATACCGAAAATGACTCAAAAGTTGGTTTTTGGCTGCGTTGGCTATGCAGCAAATTTTTTGTCTTCACTCGCGCCTTGTGCTTGCACAATGGTCGCTCGCTCCAGACAAAAAATTTGCGCAGCCGCCTTGCCAAATTCCCAACTTTTGAATCATTTTCGGTATAGTTTAAGACAGTTTAGTTAATTCTTAACCTATTGCATTTCAGCATGTTAAGAGAGTGGGGCAAGCAGGACTTGAACCTGCGACCAGCGGGTTATGAGTCCGCTGCTCTAACCACTGAGCTATTGCCCCGGGAAGGGAGAATCATAACGGAGGATGGGCTGTTCTGGCAAGGGAATTGAAGTTTGGCAGAAATTCGGGAGGCAATTGTTTTCAGAACAATCCGGGGCAAACGATTCCGGCGCCGTATTGTGTCAGAGCAAAGCCGGGGGCCCCGGTGTCGATGCCCTTGGAATGGAAAGAGGTGAAGAAGGGGTTGGATCCGTTGGACTTTACGATTTTTAATGCGCTCAAAAGAATAGAGAAAAAGGGAGACTTGTTTAAAGCCCTTTTGGAGAAGGGGGTGCGACTAGAGGAGGCGATTCGGAAGCTGTGTTAGGGGACGTTTTCAAAATAGGATCGACAAGCGGCTGGCTGCGGCTTTGACATATCAATTCTCGCTCGGAATCCTTCGTTTTCAAGAATGTTCGTCCCTGTCATCCGGAACTTCGGTTCCGGATGACCTGCATCCATCCACTGGATGGATGCAGCCTCGCTCGAAACGCGAGCTACGCTCACTTTGATCTGTCTTTGCCTCGCAGAGCCGTTTGTCGACCCTATTTTGAAAACGTCCCCTAACGGGCGCGTTTTTCTTGGCCATTTTTGTTAAATTTTCAGTTGACAGATTGCTTTATATTTAAATATAACCTTGAAGAAAGCTTCGAGGAGGCCTAAATTGAAACGCTTAAATTTTATCCTTTGTCTTATTTTCGCTTATTGCCTTTTTCCATTTAACAGTCATGCAATGGAAAACGCTCCTTCTGTAGCATATTCCCACTTTGCACAGAATGATTCCAGCCAAGCAGCAACAGCAAGCAAATCAACTGCGGGCGACTATGGGGCATTCTCAGCTGCAGGAGAATTTGGATACAATAGCTTGAGGGGAAGTGGAACCTACGGTGTTTATTTCACACCTTGCCAACGAATAAAATTTTCTGGAGAGTACCTTACTCAAAAATTGGAATATCATTTCAAGTCTGGGGGTCGCAAGCACTGGGCTTCTCAATTTGCTTTGGGGGGAGAGTATCAATTTTTATTAAATTCTTCGGTCTTTCAAAGCATTGATCTTGCTGCTGCATATTCCCATGCTTATTCAAAAAAATTGGGAAGTAAAGACTTTAATGATTGCATCCTCAAAAGGCGGATTGCGGGTTCCAACGGCGCTTTGACTTCGCTCGGGACAACAGTAAAACTTTGGAAATGCGCCTTTCTTTCTGGAGATCTTACTTATGATTGGGTGAGATTTGAACGGGTCTACCAATCTGATAAACTAGCAAATGGCTTTGGGGGAGCGTTTAAATTTGTGCAACAGTTTGCCAAGGATTTCTCTTTTAATCTCGGCGCGGAATTCAGCAGTCCTTTCAATGACTATCAAGCCTCGCTGGATTGGAATCACATGTTCTCTTCTTGGGGAATTGGGTGCGGCTTATTCGGAGGATATACCGACGGGAAAGAAGGGGTGCCTAACATTGGAACGGGCGGTGTTCGCCTCAATATCTCATTCGGCGGCAAGGGCAGCAAATGCTGCCGTAAGGCAAGCACCGAGTCATCCGCTTGTTATGATCGTGCATACTGTAATGTGTTGCAATGGGTGGCAACTCCCGCTGTCCGCGTTCCTGTGGTGCTGACAGTAGCTGACCAGAAGGAGACAAAGTGCGTCTGTATCCCACCGACATCGCTTGCCATTCCCGACCAATTCGCCGGTTGCGTTGGAACTTTCACAATTCCACTTGCTCAGTTTTTCACAAGTAGTGTCCCCTTGACTTACACTTTAACCCTCGACACGTCCCCAGCCCCTGGCTCTTCAATTTCCATAGATCCAACTACTGGAACTATAACGATTCAAAATAATAACCAATCACAAACAGTGATCGCAACAGTGACGGCGACGTCACGCTGCGGATCGACATCGCAATCGTTTTTCTTAACCACCTGCGATTGAATGGCACATTTTAACGGGCGCGTTTTCTTCGGGCTTTGCTTTTTTTGCGGGCAATTTTTGAGGTCCATTTTTGGACTCCAAAATGGCCGGTCTTTTCATGCATTTCATGAAATTTGTGCATGAGCTTTTTTTGGATTCTCTTCCCTTCTTGGGTATTGAAGAGCAGAGTTGTCAGTGCGCCGACTGTGCTGCCGACAAGCGCCCCGATCATGAACTTGCTTGATCGTTTTTGCATAATTTAGGTTCCTTTTTTGATTTTATTCCATAATTGGATGCCTTCTGCAGTCCAGTCGATGATTTCTACGAGGTTGCCTTCGCCGCGTGCTGTGGCCATCTTTTTACCGAAGTGGGTGAGCGAATCGATGAGATGTTTGTTCTTTTTGTGTCCCCGCCGAGTAAGGGAAACGGCGGCAATCCCGATGACGCTGCCCATGAATGCCCCTAAGAGAAAATCTTTTGCGCCTTTATGAGTTTTTTTCATCTTTAATGCTTCTTTAATTTGTTAAATAAAACAACGCCGTCTGTTACAAAGTCAACAATGTCAATGATTTCGTCGTGCTTTCGATGTTTTGTGCCGGCTTTTTTTTTTCCTAATCGAGCCAGGGGTCGGAAGAAGATATTAAGTGTCTCGGATTTATTTTTGATGTCTAAGGCTAAGGCGTTTGTAGTCTTGAGAAGGCGGTCGACTTTGCGCAAGGTGAGGATGAGGTAGACAACTAGAACGACAAAAGCAAGAGAAATGACCCCTACACTAATATCAATAATCATCGCAATAATTAAGGTTTATGTTCTTCCTTAATTTTATTTTGAAGTTATTTAATTAATATGTAAAGAGATTAATTGCTTTTATAGTATTTTAGAAATTGATTATTCCAGTCCTTTTTCTGGTTCAGGAAGGAATCAATGATCTGAAAGAGAAGGGCATATGTAAAGTAGAAGCTTTCTGAATTGGTGGCGATGAAGATGCCAAGATTTTGGGAGGGGAGAATGGCGAGGACGGAATTGGTGCCGTCGGTGCGGCCGGGGACCTGGACGATTTTTATCCCACAGTAATCGTAAAGGAAGCATCCGAGGCCATAAGTAAGAAACTGGGAATGGGGAAAGAGGACCAACTTAGACGAAGACCTGCCGGTGAATTCCTCGACGGTGGCGACCGTTTGCGGGGTGAAGATTTCGGAAAAGGTTGACGCAGAAAGAATAGATTTGGCGTGAAATGTTCCTTGATGGAGGAGGAAGGATAAAAAATGGGTCATGTCATTCGCAGAGGAACTGAGTCCGCCTGCAGGGAGCTCGGCATCGAGATTTTCAAGGGGAATCTGTTCAAATCGATTTTCTTTCCAGAGATGGGGATAGGCTTTATTGGAGCAGCTTTGAAGTGCAGAGTAGGAGGTCAATGTTTCTTTCATCTCGAGAGGAGCGAGGAGTTTATTCTGTACAAAGGATTCGTAGGAGCTGAATGGTTTGGCAGCGAGAAGAAAAAGGAGATTTTGGTAAGCGAAGTGGCTGCGGAAACCTAAAGGAAAGGGGAGGGTGGGGAGTATTTTTTCTAAGAGTTGTTGCTGTGTGGCATCGGGATCGGCGTAGAGGATATGATTGACTGAGGGACCGGGGAAGCCCGCTGCGCATCGACAAGCAATCGCGCAAGGTAAGATGTGTTCTCGCATACTCGTCAGACAGTTTGAGTTGGGGATAAAAGTTGATAATGGGCGTATCGAATGTCAGTTTCCCTTGATCGACGAGGATGCCGACCGAAATCGCAGTGAAGAGTTTGGTCAGGGAAGCGATGGGGAAGCGGGTGTGGATATCTATCGAATTTTCTGCGGCGTTGCCGCCGACTTGTTTGATTCCATACCCTTTGCAGAGGAAAATTTCATCTCCGTGGACAATCGACACAGCACATCCGGGAACTTTCCAAAAGGCCAGGGAATCGCTGACCATTTTGTCTAGGGAGGGTGTGTCGGAGTGTGCGAGTGAGCCGAAAAGAAATGGAACTAGTTTTAAAAAAGTTTTCATGCTATCGATTATACACTGAGAGTGGGGGAAAAGCGATGAAAAAATGCGATGTATGCTGGGGTATATTCCATGGAGAAGAGTGTCCTTTTGGAAAAACAGGGGAATTGCCTTGGGCAGAAGATTACTCGCTGATGCGCAAAGGCAAATTAAACGTCGGTGAACAGCAGCGCAATGTCGCGCGGTGGGTCCTCCATGGGTCCTCCGAGCACTCAGAAAGCATTCTACATTGGGCAAAAAATTTAATGCAGGAACAAAAGTAATAAATTTTTTTTGACCCTTATCTCTCTCTAGATTATACAGGGGCTATGGGAACGTATATACCGAAAATGACTCAAAAGTTGGTTTTTGGCTGCTTTGGCTATGCAGCATATTTTTTGTCTTCACTCGCGCCTTGTGCTTGCACAATGGTCGCTCGCTCCAGACAAAAAATTTGCGCAGCCGCCTTGCCAAATTCCCAACTTTTGAATCATTTTCGGTATAGTTCCATGGGAGAGGTTTTTGAATAAAAATTGGTTGGCGGTCTTAACGACTTCTTTGCTTTGCTGCTCATTAGCAGCTGAAGAAGAGGCGATTGCCATGATCGAAGATGAAGTTTTAACGCGGACTGACAATCTGCCGGTAGAGACTTTGGCGGGAGCTTCGGATTCTTATCTCGAAGGCTATATCCAGGCGCTGATCGATGTGCACTATTACGAATATCAAGTTGTGGTCATTGTCAAAGACCACAAGGTCTATCTCGCCAATCTTCCCAATAACGATCTGTTGTCAAAGAGTATTATCGCTTTTGTCAAGGACTTGCCGGGGGTCAAGTCTGTTGAAGTGACGATCTTTCCAAAAAAGAGCTAGAAGAACGTAAGCAGTATGTCGAACAGCCGAGGGTAAGCGGGGTGTGGTTCCCGCAATCGACAGTGCTCTTTGCTCCTCTTGTTGCAGATCCAAGGCAGCCGACCAACTCGGCGGCGCTTGAGGTTTGGCGATAAGGTCATCGGCGATATCGTCGCCGCTGTCTCGCTGGGGGATGACTTTCCGATTTTTCGATGGTTGAATGTCTGCCGCTGGCATGGCGATCTGCAGATCGGGATTGAAGCGGGGATCTGGTCGGTCTTCAACTATAAGAATATTCCTCATCGCAAAAGCATGAGACTTGCGAGCTCGTCAATACTGACTTTTTGGTGGGAATTCCATCTGACCTATGCGTTCGATCGATGGTCTTTCCGCTTGCGGGTCTATCATATTTCCTCGCATTTGGGGGATGAATATATTGTGCAACCATCGCGCCTGCCATGCAGAAGCGGAAAAACCCGAGCATGGAAGCGATCGATTTCTTCTCTTCCTATCAATTCTCGAGACATTTGAGAGGGTATTTTGGGCCCGGCGTTGTCTTCCATAGCGATCCCTCATTCCGAATGAAACCACTCTATATCGAATACGGCGCAGAGCTACGGATTTTGGGAACTAAATTTGATCTATCACCGCATTTATGGGACGCCGTTTTTTGCGATCCATCTAGAAAACTGGCAGGAAAGGCATTGGGATCTGGACGTGACGATGAAGCTCGGCTATGAGATCAGCAAACTGCAAGGAATAGGGCGCAAAATGCGGGTCTATGTCGATTATCACCATGGCTTTTCCTATGAAGGGCAATTCTTTAAAAGGCGTACCCAATATGGAGAATTCGGCTTTTCTTGGGGTTTTTAAAAGCATTTAGCGATATCTTCTCTGCCTATAGCAATCAATTTTTCATTTTTAGTTTACAATTGCAAATCCATCATCATAGGGTGGATGGTCTAGGCCGATGGCAAGGCTATTGGAAAAAAATTGCCGATAGACTTTGAGCCCTTGTTCGGCGTTCGTCACGCAATAAAAACAGTTGCTGACCCATTCCGAGCCTTTGATTGTGCCGGATTCGAAGATTGCAGCGGTATCGGGAGGTGATTTTTTGCCGCCAATATTCAGGGTTGCCAAAGAGGAGAACGGGCGTAGGAGGAATAGATCCGACTTTGCGCCGCACTTCTTCAAGGCAATGTTCGAAATCGGTCCCGTATCCGCCGGTGAGAATGATGGGAAAATCGAGATTGAATTCTGCTTGGCGTTCGACGAGTTTATCGAGGCGGTAGGTCATTTTCGCTTCGATGTAGGGATTTTGTGTTTGTTCTTGGATGTTGAGATTGCCGCTGTTGCGGAAATCGACGATGTTGGCGCAGGAGAGGATGCCGACGCGTTTAGCAACGCGGTTGCCCACTTCCATCAGGCCGGGGCCGCCGCCGGTGACAAGGGCGATGGGTGTTTCGGGGTTGAACAAGCGGTGGTCGTATTCCGAACGCATCGCGATGATGCCTCGCATCAAGGCGGTCAGCTCTTGTTCAAAATTTCCATGCAATAGAGTCGATCCGTAAATGCCGAATGCTGTTGCTTTGACAAAGGTATCGACTAAAGGTTCGGGAACGAACATCCCTGTATCTTTATTGGGTTTTGGGATGTATTGCAAAATGTTGCCTGACGTTTCATCGACCCAGAAGACGGGGATGCCGAATTTCGCAAGATCGAGCAGCATCGAGCGGTCTTCGTGCGAAAAGAAGCTTCCGTAAGCAAGCGAGGGAGTATTGGAAATAGATCCCTTTTAGGCACCGTTGGACCAGATCGCTGAGCAAGATGCCGCTTCATGAGCGGGGAAGGGAAATAGCGGGTGAGCAGGATGCCCTGCGAAGTGATCAGCCCGTCTTCGATCGCTTTTAAAAAAGGGTAATCGGACTGTTGTTCGATGTAGCGCTGTACGAGCAGAGCTTGTTGAGCGGGATAAAAAAGGCCAGGGAACTCACTCATATGCGTCTCCCGGGCGATCCAATCCTGGGGCTGCAGATTGAGCAGCTGCTCTCCTTTGACGACAAACACGGAAGCGCGGTTCGATATCGGCAGAGGAGCAGTCTTAAACGCCTTAAATAAAGTGGCAGGATTTTCGAGACAGCTTTGCAATTGGTCTCGGTCGGCGAAAAAAACGTGCTCGCGATGGGGCTCCAATGTGTAGAATTCGATGGGGATCACGTTCACATCTTGATCGGATGCACCATAGAGTTCATAGACATCGCCGGAAGCTTTCGTGTCGGGCTCGAGGACGTTAGCGCGTCGTGTGATTGACCTCCGGCGGCAATAGAGAGTCGACGACTTTGCCGAAAGCTGTGCGGATGTGCAGCGGGCGCCGTGCGCACGAGGAGAATTTCTCCTTTGACGACTTTGCGCTTCGCAAGTGGCAGCCATGTCTGGTCGAGCTGGATCAATGTGCGCAAGCGGAAATGCGGTGTGTCAGCGCTTTTCCGATGGTGGGCAGCAGGCCGAAGATCGCCTCTTCGTCATAAGTGAGAACCCCTTCTTGCAGATGGAGAAAGGCAACTGTCCTGCCCGTCGATTTTTTCTAGGAGAAGTTCATCTCTGCCTTTGGGCCCGCCGAGAGAAAGCAAAGGACGCCCTTGCTTGTCGGAACGGCCGAACATGCGCAGGAGATAATCGGGATTGCGCACTCTGCGGCGGGGATCAGCGGCAAAGAGTTTGCCGATGTGGGCGCCTTCGGTGAAATGTTCGAGAAGGGCGATGCCGATTTTACCATAGGCTTGGAGGTGGAGGCGTGCATTCTTGCTGAGTGATTTTTCTCATCTAACGCATAATCTTGCGGGATGGCGTTGAGGCCGAGTTGCGCCAGCGTGCTTTTCAAGTTAAACGAAATGTGTTCCTTTTCAATTTGGAATCCGATGAAAGCGGGGGAAATATTTTGGATGAGCAGCTCGATTCGAGCTGCTCCGGGGAGCCTTCCGATCGAGGTGATCATGCCATCCGGCGTGACGAGGTCGAAATGTGCGGGAAAAAGGTAGCTTTCCATACTTCGCCCACAATAGTAAACTAGGAGAAAAAAAAGAAGGGGATAGTAAAGTCCAGTTTTATAAATCAAAAACTCCGACTGATTTTGGACAGAGAACGATCGCCTTATGTTTGCTAATTTCTTGATAGAAACTTTTTAAGGAACATAATTCGGGTCTTCTCCTTCTCCTCGGCACCTCTCTAAAATGACCAGCGCCTTCGATAAAAACCGCCGTTAAAGGAAGTTTTCCCTCTCTTTGCAACTGGTCGACTTTTTGAACGGTAATAATATTCTCTTGTACCCTTTCTGGAAATGTGGCTTCGATTATCTCACGTTTTCGCTCATTTACTAAAGATGTAATATTCTGGAGAAGTAGCACAAACCGTATCCCATTAACTTTCTTTTTTAAATCAGAAAGAGAATCGGGAGAAAAAGGGGATGAGTCAACTTGAGTAATGAGTCTTTGATAAAATGCTGCTAATTTGGATGCATCCAATAAATGAAATCGCGTTTCTTTGGTTTGTGAGTGACAAGACTTTAATAATTCGTTTGTTGAGTAACCAGGCATTAATTCAGGGTTATTAGATGCTATAGAATCAAGTATGAATAAGCATTCGCGAATCGAATGGTTTAGAACTTTGACTTTATCTTTACATAATTCTTTCGGTCCATCTATCTCTAATGTCCATACATCTAGTAATTTTGGTGCAGCAAATTTCGATAGGTCTTTGTCCCACCCATAAAATTGCACGCTGCTCATTAAGTTATCGAGCATGTAATGTTTTTTTCTCATGGCGGGGTTTTGTAAGAGTTCCATGGATGGAATGCCTTCAACAAAAATTGCAATGGGCATTTTGCCAGCAAGAAAAGAGATCAAATGAGCATTAGCGCGTTGGCAATTTTTATTACAATGGTCGTCACCTAGGAAAATGAATCGTGCATTTTCTATTTTATCCACATTGAATGAACCGATAACATCAAAATCAGCTTTCCAGGGTGTACTGTTTAGAATTTTTGCTGCAGTGGTGATTTTTTTTGCCCATGGGATTATTTTTGCCAAGTTCTTGCAACTGCAAGAAAGGGAACGTAAGTCGTTTGGAGATAAAAATTCTACGATTTTTGATAAACCAGAATAACTTAGAAAATCCAGGTTCTGGGATCTTTTTGGAAAAGAATTGCTTGCCTTCGCCTTCTGTGCGGGTAAAACCCAAGATTCGGCGGGAAGCATTTTAATGGGTAGAGATCCTAATGCTGTTAATGATGCTGGAATCATTTTAATTCTCATTTTATTATCTTAATAATGTTAATATTTTAATCTAAAGTGATATATGATTACAATCATTAATTCTTTAATGTAGGCGTTTTTTAGAAATGTCACCTTTCCGTTAAATAGAAATGTCACCTTTGGTAACCAGAAGTAATTGGTACTTAAGAGGTGACGAATGGAAGGACGCATTTCTATGAGCAATAAAGAACTAAGTCGTTTAGAAATAATGACAAAGGTACATGAAAAACGGCTAACAATATCGCAAGCATCTGAATATCTGGGACTTAGTCACAGGCAAGTAAAACGCCTTTCTAAGAAGTTAAAATCCGAAGGACCGCTGGGGCTTGTATCCAAGAGGGTCGGAAAGCGGAGTAATCATCAATTGGCCGCCGGGCCTTAGAGATCTGGCCGTAGGCCTAATCAAGGACCATTATCCCGATTTTGGACCAACCTTGGCCCATGAATACTTAACCGAGAAGCACCAACTGCCCATATCGGTAAGCACGGTTCGGATCCTGATCGTTAGAGAGACGCTTTGGATCTGTAAAGAGCAGAGAAAAAAACGTATTTTCCAATTAAGACCGAGAAGAGGCCGAGAAGGAGAATTAATCCAAATCGACGGATCAGAACATGAATGGTTTGAAGGAAGAGGGCCCTATTGCACGCTCCTTACCTTCATCGACGATGCTACGAGTAAGATCATGCATCTTAAATTTGTCAAATCTGAGAATGTTTTTGATTATCTTCAAGCTGCTCAGGAATACATCGAATTATATGGGAGGCCTGATGCATTTTACCCCGATAAACATGGAGTATTCCGAGTGAATCGAGAAGGAGCGATTAGCGGCACCGGGATGACCCAATTTGGCCGAGCCATGGCAGAATTAGATATTCAACTGATTTGTGCAAACACCCCCCAAGCAAAAGGGCGCGTTGAACGACGCCATCGAGACCTACAAGATCGACTGATAAAAGCAATGCGCCTCCAAAAGATTAGCACCCTCGAAGAAGCCAACGCTTTTTTACCATCCTTTATAGACGACTTCAACAGACGATTTGCCAAAGCCCCTCAAAACAAAGTCAACGCGCATAGACCGTTATTACCAGAGCATTCCCTAGACAGAATTTTTTGCCTCAAAGAACCACGAATCTTATCCAAAAATCTCACTCTACAATACAAAAACATCATTTATCAAATCATTAGTGAAAGGCCGCTCTACGCCATGCGAAAAGCTGAAGTCACGGTATTAGAGTCCAAAGACGGAACTGTGGCCATTGAACATCGAGGCAAATCTCTTACCGCTGTGCCTTATCACCAAATGCAAGCAAGGGCAGAAGAAGTAAGCTCGAAAGAAATTGCAACAGCTTTAGAACGGAAGAAAAAGCCTTACAAACCTGGGCAATATCATCCCTGGAAAAGTGCTAGGAGAGGTTTTTCTTAGATTGCGGAGAGAATTGTGTTTATTGTCCTAAACAAATAGATCCATTCGCATCGTCTCCGCGAGCTATGTAGGGCTCGCTCGCGATGTCTGCATTTTGCTTAATTTGCCTCGCACCGCGCTTAAAGCCGATGAAGCGAGAGCGGCTTTTCCTGAGCCGCTGTCGCTTCATTGGAACAGCGCCGAAGGGCGCTGAAGTTCAAAACTGGGAAGCGATTAAATATTTAATTGAAATGTGGAGAAATTCTTGGTAAAATGAGGGGTGAAAGATCACAAACAATGTCACTTTTTAAAGAAAAAGGTGACATTTCTAAAAAACTCGAAAGAGTGACATTTCTATTTAACGCTAACAATCATTAATTCTTTAATGAAGTGCATGATATTGACCCTCCGGCACTTACACTTATACCGAAAATGACTCAAAAGTTGGTTTTTGGCTGCGTTGGCTATGCAGCACATTTTTTGTCTTCACTCGCGCCTTGTGCTTGCACAATGGTCGCTCGCTCCAGACAAAAAATTTGCGCAGCCGCCTTGCCAAATTCCCAACTTTTGAATCATTTTCGGTATATACCGCGCCTGGCATATATAAATTTCGCGCATTACAGCTTGCCTTCTTGAGCATTATTTTTTTCAAGAGTACAATGGCATTTTTCAAGGTTTGGGACATTATGATCAAGCGCAGCGTTGGAACCCACGATGGCTCTTTTCATGCGGACGAGGTGACGGCATGCGCCTTGCTGTACTGTGTTTGGGCAAATCGATAAAGATAAGATCGTGCGCTCTCGGGACCTAAGCAGACCTTGCTGAGTGCGAATATGTTTGCGATGTCGGGGGGATTTATGACCCTGAACAAAAGCGTTTCGACCATCATCAGTCTGAATACACGGGGGATTTGAGCAGTGCGGGGATGATCTGGCTCTATTTGAAAGAGCAAAAGATCGTCGATGAGGCCACTTATGATTTTTTTAACCGCTCCTTGATCTTAGGAGTCGATGCGCATGACAATGGCAGAGTGACTCCGGAGATAGGAACATGCACATTTTCCCAAGTGGTCACCAATTTTGTCCCGCCCGTCTACGATGCTCCCGAAGGAAGAGCAGACGAAGGCTTTTTTTGAAGCGCTGGAGTTTGTCATCGGCCATTTGAAACGGCTACTAGAGATAGATTTCATTACATCCGGCCTGCCGGGAAAAAGTCGCCGCGAGCATGAAAAAAAAGGACAAATTCTTGTTCTTTGAAGAAGCGATGCCATGGATGGAGTGTTTCTTCGAATTGGGCGGCGAGACCCACCCTGCGCTATTTGTCGTGATGCCGTCCGGCGGGCATTGGAAATTGCGGGGAATTCCTCCGACGCTGGAGGAGCGGATGAAAGTCCGCGTGCCGCTTCCTCAAGAATGGGCAGGACTGCTCGATGACGATTTGAAGCGGGCTTCGGGAATTCCAGGGAGCCATTTTTTGCCATAAAGGGCGCTTTATCTCCGTCTGGGAAACAAAAGAAGATGCCTTTAAAGCATTAGAATACATTTTAAATAGGATGAGCTCATGAGCAACAGTATTCGGTAAAATCATTGAAGGGAGAACTTCCCTGCAAAAAAGTCTTTGAGAACGAGCGGATTTTGGCGATTGAAGATATTGCTCCTGTCGCCCCTGTGCATATCCTGATCATGCCCAAAAAAGAGATCCGCAACCTGCAGTCGGTAACGCCGGAAGATTTGCCTTTCATTTCGGAAATTGTGCAGGTGGCGCAAGCACTTGCCGACGAGTATAACATCGAAGAAGGCTACCGCCTGTTGACCAACAATGGCCCTGATGGGGGGCAGATGATTTTCCACCTGCATTTCCATCTCATTGGCGGGCGCAAGCTTTCCATCACATCTAGGATAGATCTGCGATGATCCCAGTTTGCGATCCGCATTCGTTTCTCTCTTGCTTGCAATCTGCATTGCACGCTGTATTCTGAAGAAGAATACAAAAAACGGATCTATGCCCATTTGATGATCTCCGATCGGATACTCTGCTGTCGAAGAGGCTGAAAAAGCGCTCCACGATTATCCCGAGTCAAAAAATCTGCAATTTGCCTATATCCGCGCCCTCAGTGAAAAAGGCGATGAGACGGAGGCGATGGAGCAATGGGCTCGAGACAGCGGTCAAATTCGAAGAAGAAAAAAATAACCGGCGCATGCTGGAAGTTCTAGCTTGGGGCGTGCTGAACAAAGGGGAATCCTCTGCCCAGCTCAATATCCGCCTCAATTCGATGCTCGGCGCGGCTTTCACACGCGATGCTAAAGCGATCCCGATGCTCTTGGAGCAAATGCGCGCCTCCAATGCTCTTCTTCGTTCGATTGCGATCAAATTGGCGACCACTTTTGGCGATGCTCCTTTGAAAGATGAGATTGCGCGCCTGCTTAAAGAGGAAAAAGTTTGGTATGTGCGCCTGGATGTGATCCAGGCAGTCGGCGCATGCTGCGCATGCACAGAATTGAAACCAGAGCTTAAAGAAATCATCGGCAATCCTCGCACGCTGCTGAAGAGAAAGCAGCAGCGATCGTCGCTCTTGTCAGCATGTACGACAGCATCGATCGGGAAGAGCTCTTCAGCCTTGTGCAAAGCGATCGAGCAGGTTTGAGGCAACTGGCGGCAGAGGTGATTGCGCATCTGAATTTGAGCGAGGAGCTCGATCTGCTCTTGCCCCTTTTGCGCGATGCCTCTTCCGATGTGCGGATCTCGGCCCTGAATACATTGGCCTTGATGCGCATGCAAAAGATTGGATCGGTGCAGTGTGCCGAAGCTGATCGAAGAAAATTTAAACGATTCTTCGCCCGAAATCGCCATCACCGCTTCTTATGTGCTTCTTCTTCTCGATGAAAGGGAAGGAGCACGCCGCTTGACCCAGTGGCTAAAATCAGAAAAACCCGAGTGGCGCCGTTTGGCCTCAGCAGCTCTTGCCAGCAGCGGGAAATATGGCCTTAAGTTGATCTTGAGAGAATTCAAAGAGACTGAAGATCCTTATGTGAAAATCAATTTGGCCATGGGGTTGATTGGCCAGCGGATCCAAGTGAAATGCCGCTTGCGATGCGATCCAGAAAGTGTTGAGCCAAGAAAAAGATACGTTTGGATGTGGGACTCGCACAGCAATCCGTTGTTTCGCTCTTTAGCGCCAAGCCGTGTCAAACACATTGAACATATCCCGCATTATCCTGCCGTCGTCGATCAGCTCGTCAAGCTCGATCTATTATCGGTCTTAAGTATTATTGCGATATCCTCATGCTCAATCTGTCGTCAGAGAATTTTTGCAAGCCCGCACCTGGGGTGTGACGGGAGCCGCCGCTGCCACGCTTCTGCAAGAAGGGGATGAAGAAGGACCTCGCCGCCGTGCGCGAACTGCTGAACGATCGATGAGGAAAAAATCCGCGTTCAAGCCGCCATGATTTTAGCCATTGTCGGAAGCGATCCGTCTGCTGTGAAAATCCTCCAAGAGGCTTATCCGCGCGCCGATCGCGAAATGAAGGTCCATATTCTGGAAGCATTGGCGCATATCGGCGACCCGAGCTCCATCCCTTTTCTCCTCGATATTTTGAAAGAACCATTCCAAGTCTTGCGCGTTGTCTCGGCTTCTGCTTTAATCCAGTGTTTATATCATTAAAGGTATTCTATGGATTGGCGGGCAAAAATTCGCGATGTTCAAAACCATCTTGCTGCAGAAAAAATCGATGGCTGGCTCCTTTATGATTTTAATGGGATGAATACGCTTGCCCGCGATTTTCTCAACATTGGGCAGGAGGAGTTGATCACGCGCCGCTTTTTTTATTGGGTCCCTGCAAAGGGGGAACCCATCAAGATCTTGCATGTGATCGAACCGCATGTCATAGCGGAGCTTCCCGGGACAGTCTTATCTTATTTAAAATGGCAGGAGCTCGAAGCTAATCTCGGCAAAGTGCTGCGAGGATCGAAAAGTGTCGCGATGGAGTATTCACCGCGCAACGCCATTCCTTACCTTTCGAAAGTCGATGCGGGCATGGCCGATCTTGTACGCAGTTTCAACGTCGAAGTCGTATCCTCAGGCTCTTTTCTGCAATTCTACACGTGTATCCTTGACGAAGAACAATACGCCATGCACAAAGAAGCCGCGAACTTGCTGGACAAGACGGTCGGGCAGGCATGGGAGAAAATTTCCAGTTCTTTAAAGCAAGGCTCCAAAATCAATGAATATCAAGTGCAACAGTTTATTGCCCAGCAGATCGTCTCTCAGGGATTTATGGCCGAAGCATTTCCGATTGTTGGTGTGAATGCGCATAGCGCCGACCCACATTACGAGCCCTCAAAGGAAAAATCTAGTGAGATAAAAAAAGGGGATTTCGTATTGATCGACCTTTGGTGCAAGAAAAAGCATCCCAAAGCGATTTATGGCGACATCTGCCGCGTTGCTGTGGCGGATACAAAACCGACAGAAAAGCAAAAAGAGATCTTTTCCATTGTGCGTGCCGCGCAAAAGGGCGCGACGGAATTTGTGATCGAAAGATATGCAAAAGCAGAGCCCCTGAAAGGATTTGAGGTCGACCTGGTCAGCCGTAAAATCATCGAGGATAAAGGCTACGGGAAATACTTCACGCACCGTACCGGGCATAACATCTATACAAAAGATCATGGCCCTGGAGCACATATTGACAGTCTTGAAACGCAGGATTTGCGCGAGTTAATCCCGCGCACTTGCTTCTCCATCGAACCTGGGATCTACCTTCCCAACGAATTCGGCATCCGGTTAGAATACGATGTTTTTCTCGGCGATCGAGGGAGGGTGGAGGTCAACGGCGGTTTTCAGGATGAAATACTCAGCTTGTTATAATTACATAACAGCAACGATACGGCCTGCAAGTTCCGAGGCCGTCATGCTTTTTACTTCGTCAAAGCCAAGCGTTTGCATCCGTTCATTCTTGAACGTGAAGAAATCGTTGAATTTGCCCGCATTTCCAGCAGCGTTGCTAACGGCGCGTTCCTGACCTGTGACTTTTGAAAAACTGCCGAGATCGTCTAATGACCCGATATGGTCGGGCCGCTGGATTACGGCGTTGATAAAGGCGTTTTTTACTTTGGCTTCCAAAGCTCTTTTCTCAATCTCAAGAGCTTCGCAGTGAAGATCGTAAATTTCATCGCTATGTTCAGTGCAGTCTTTTGAAGAAAGTTTTACTGCTTCGTCGATCTTTTCTTGTTTTTTCTTTTCCAGTTCTTGAACAAGGCCTTCCCAGAAAGTATGGCGTGCGATTAAAGGCTTCAATTTAGAGAGCTCATTGGGATTTGGAATGGAAGAAAACGGGATCCCCTTTTGCTGCAATAATTGCTGCAATTGCTCAGTAGTGACAGAATCAAGCTCTTGATAATGGCCAGAAATTTTTTTAAGCTGTTCGGCGCGCACTTTAGCCTCGTCAGCCCATTTTTCGAGTTGATCATGCCCTTTCTGTACAAATTTCAAGAGGAATAATGCGCTGATGGTAATGACCGGAATGTAAACCACAGCAGCTGTCGCCATCGCAAGCGCAATGCCGCCAATCGTGAGTGCTGCAAAGGCAACGTAAGTGGCCACCGCTGCGACCCGCCAAAGAACGGATTTCCTTTGCGCGGAGGAAATTTGGCTAGGGGATAGATCTTCAGTGCATTGTTGCAAATAAGTTCGGGAATTAGGCGTGTCGGCTGGATTTCGAGATAAAACGGAAGTTGACATGTTAATTCCTCTTTTAATTAATTTTCAGAATTATATCTGTATTAAGAATTAAAAATCAATCAATTAAAATTTTTATGCAGCCATGGCTGCAAAAATTCTTTGACCCAATTCAGCAACGCTCTGTGATTTAGCGTCCTCATAAGAGATGGGGGTGATATTGCGGTTTTTAAATGTGATGATCTCCTGGGGAACTTTAACTTCTGATTTGTTTACTTCCAGTTTAGAAAGTGTGCCCAAAGTTTCCAATGTCCCTCTAAATTCAGGGTTGCGCAGAACCGCATTGATAAATGCATTTTGTATTTTGCAGTGAATGCCTTCGTATTCATAAAACTTTCCTAGATTTGGAGGAAATGTCATGGTTGTATAATCACAATCCTCTCGTAAATCCATCAAAACTTTGGTCCTATTTTCAAAATACCTCGACTGAGCAAGTAAGGGTTTTAAACGATCCAGGTTTTCAGACCCTGGTGTGAAAATTCCCTGTTGTCTGAGGATGTTTTGTATAGACTCTGAGGGTTGCCCACTTAAATCTGCGAAATTGCGTTGGATTTCTTTATGCTTTTCCGCTTCGCCTTGGGCGGATTCAGCCCATTCTAGAAATTCTTTAACTTTACTTGTTGCTGGCATGGCTAGAAGCAGAGAACCAATGGCGACCACGGGAGGAACCCACACAGGGGCTAAAAGACTTGCCGCAATAAATCCGCCAATCGCCAGGGCGAAAAAGGCAACGACGCAAATGACCGAAATGGCATTCCATTTCCATGCTTTTTTTGCGCAATCAGCTATTTTCGTTGGGGACAAATCCTCGATGCAGCGGTCAAGGAAGCGGGAATTGGTTGCTGTTGCAGGAGGTACAACATAAACTGCAAAATCAGAAGGGGTCACGGAAGCTGCCATAGGACCTCAAATTTAATATAAACGAGGAGAAATCATACTCTGAAGAGGGAGAAAAAATCAATTTCCATTAATTTTTTTTACTTTTTAAGTAAAAAATCTAATGCTTCTTTTTTCATGCGTTGGAACAGACTGGCAAGGCCATTGGATCGCCCTGGGGAAAGGCTGTCGTGGATGCCGAGTTCGTCAAGGAATCGAGGCGGGCAAGCAAGAATAGTTTCAGGCGATTCGTCGTTATAGACAAAGAGGAGTAGGGCGGCCAAACCGGCGGAGATCAATGCTTCTGAATGAGCGAGAAATTGAATTTTTCCGTTAACGATTTGAGTGGAGAGGTACATCGCGCTCTGGCACCCTTTGACCAGGCGCTCAGGCGTTTTCAACTCAGGTGGAAAGGGAGACAACTTTCTGCCTAGTTCAATGATTTTTTCATATTTATGTTGAGGCGTTGCACATCCCTCGAAAAGGAGCTTGGCTTGATGTTGTTTGGCTTGGCACGTCTCAAATACTGCTTCTTGCATGTTAACTAATTCCATTAAATAACAGGATTTTAGGATGATAGGATAAGGGAAAAAAACGCCCTTTTTATCAGTAAAGTGATCAACGATGTGAACGATATAACGATAAGAGAAAGGTCAAAAAACAAAAATTTATCGTTCTTATCGTTATATCGTTCACATCGTTGATCACTTTCTAACATTGCTCCGTAAAAGGGGACGAGGGATCCCCCTGCTTTTTATCCTGCCATCCTGTTATTTTTTTATTTAATCCTTGATGCTCTGCGAAACATTATAATAAGATTGACAATTTGAGGGAAATTTAGTTTGATGATTCTGTTTAAAAACAGTTTTCAGGTAAAAATTTTTTCGAATCCTTGAGTATAGGTTCATGCCTAAAGAAGATACAATTAAAATTGATGGGACAGTGGAAGAGCTCCTTCCAAATATGACCTTTAGAGTCGTTCTGGAAAATGGGATGCGCGTCCTTGCCCATCTTTGCGGAAAAATGCGGATGCGCAACATCCGCGTCCTTGTCGGAGACATCGTCACAGTTGAGATGTCGCCTTATGATTTGACTAAAGCCCGGATCATTTATCGTCAAAGATGAACGCCTTTAAAAAATCAAAAAAAATCAATGCTTTGACAATTGGGGTTGAATTTATTTGCCTTAGAGAATAAACTTTGCTGCTTTCGACCTGAAGTAGGGTCTGCTCATCAGCAGTTTGCTTGGGATTTGAGGGCTGAAGTGAATCCTGATGACGGTTGAATAAGTCGCAAAAAATCCGAACGTGTTGCGACATGTTCAGCGGTCTATGCAGAAGCTAAGCGCCCAGATAGCTCAGTGGTAGAGCATTTGCATGGTAAGCAAAAGGTCGTAGGTTCAATTCCTATTCTGGGCAAAAGAAACGAAAACATTAAAACATACATGGAGCCTAACGGAGGATAGTAATGGCAAAAGAAGCATTTCAAAGGACCAAGCCTCACGTCAATATCGGAACGATTGGACACGTTGACCATGGTAAAACATCCTTAACAGCTGCGATCACAAAAGTTTTAGCGGAAGAAGGAAAAGCGAAATTTCGCGACTACGCTTCTATCGACAATACTCCTGAAGAAAAAGCGCGTGGGATTACGATCAACTCAACGCACGTCGAATATGAAACAGCAAACCGCCACTATGCGCACGTCGACTGCCCAGGCCACGCTGACTATGTCAAGAACATGATCACCGGTGCTGCGCAAATGGACGGAGCGATCCTCGTCGTTGCTGCAACAGACGGTGCGATGCCGCAAACAAAAGAGCACATCCTCCTCGCACGCCAAGTCGGCGTTCCTGCGATCGTCGTCTTCTTGAACAAAATGGACATGATCGGCAAAGGCGACGAAGAACTCGTCGACCTCGTCGAAATGGAACTGCACGAACTTCTCGAAGCGAAAGGATACAAAGATGTCCCGATCATCCGCGGTTCTGCTCTCAAAGCTCTCGAAGGCGATCCTGAGTATGTCAAGAGCATCAAAGAATTGATGAAAACTGTCGATGAGAAAATCCCAACGCCAGTACGCGAAACTGATAAGCCTTTCCTCATGCCTGTCGAAGACGTGTTCTCCATCTCTGGACGCGGAACTGTTGCGACAGGACGTGTCGAAAGAGGTAAAGTCAAAGTCAACGATAAGCTGCAACTCGTCGGTATCCGCGAAACACGCGAAACTGTTGTCACCGGTCTTGAGATGTTCAACAAGACTTCTCGACGAAGCTGCATGCTGGTGAAAACGTCGGTATCCTCCTCCGCGGTATTGAAAAAAAAGATATCGAGCGCGGAATGGTGCTCGCTGCTCCTGGAACATGCACACCGCACACAAAGTTCAAAGGAACGATTTACGTTCTGACGAAAGAAGAAGGCGGACGCCATAAGCCATTCTTCACCGGCTATCGTCCTCAGTTCTACTTCCGTACGACGGACGTAACCGGAACAGTCACTCTTCCTGCAGGGACAGAGATGGTGATGCCAGGCGATAACGTCGAGCTCGAAGCGGAACTCATCCACCCGATTGCGATGGAAGAGGGAATGCGATTTGCGATCCGCGAAGGCGGAAGAACGATCGGTGCGGGAACTGTGACGAAAATCCTCAAGTAACCGTATTGAGGATTTGAGTCAGGCTCGTCCTTGAGGATGAGCTCATTAGTATGCAATTGTGGTGGGTGTGTAGCTCAGCTGGTAGAGCAGCGATCTCCAAAGTCGCCGGTCGGGGGTTCGAATCCCTCCGCACTCGATAGAATGAATTAACGAAAGAGACGTTGCTATGTGTGCTATGGATGCAAAGTTAAATCAGCCGCGACTTTCCACGGATGCTCCAGCCCAGCAGGCATCAAAAAAGAAGCGTGTGTTCAGTTATGTGCAAGAGCTCAAAGAAGAGCTCAAAAAGGTCAGCTGGACAACAAAAGAAGAATTGAAGTTTTCGACAAAGGTTGTCATTGGAGCGACTTTCTTTTTGGGCTTGGGATTTATCTCTTTGATCTGGTGATCAAAGGGTGTTTAGATTTTATCGCACTCGCAGTGCATTTTATTTTTGGGTAACAATGAGGGTCATGCATAAATGGTACGTCGTTCAGGTAGTTTCCGGACAGGAAAAAAGAGTCAAAAAAGCCATCGAAGAAAATCGCGAATCGAAAGGGATGAGCGAGCTCGTCGAAGCAGTGCTCGTTCCGACTGAAAATGTCGCCGAAGTCAAGCGCGGCAGCAACGTGTCAGCGAAAAGAAGCTGTGGCCTGGCTACATCCTCGTTAATATGAATCTGACAGATGATTCCTGGATGTATGTCAGAAATACCAATGGAGTGATCGGTTTTTTAGGCGGAGAAAAACCTACGCCGCTTGCGCAGAGCGAAGTCGATGAGATTTTGCAGGACTTGGAAGAGAAGAAAAAAGGCGTTGTTCAGAAACACAATATTGCATCTGGCGACAAAGTCAAAATTACTGATGGCGTGTTCGTCAACTTCATCGGAACTGTCACAGAAGTCTTCCACGATAAAGGACGGCTCAGCGTGATGGTTTCGATCTTCGGCCGTGAAACACGTGTCGACGATCTCGAATTCTGGCAAGTGGAACAAGTTCCTGCCGAGACAGAAAGTTGAGTTAAGTTAGAAGGATTAAGAAGACAATGGCAAAGAAACTCGTAAAAGTGATTAAGCTGCAAATTCCTGCAGGAAAAGCAAACCCAGCGCCTCCGATTGGCCTGCTCTTGGCGGCGCCGGGATCAATATCATGGCATTCTGCAAAGAATTCAATGCAAAGACACAAGATAAGGCAGGGGATATTCTCCCTGTT
The DNA here is from genome assembly GCA_963698815.1 of uncultured Verrucomicrobiae bacterium. GTDB lineage: Bacteria > Chlamydiota > Chlamydiia > Chlamydiales > Rhabdochlamydiaceae > CAJCIW01. The sequence goes on along the minus strand of CAVOSF010000004.1, from coordinate 75,061 downwards.
GAGATCACTGTTTATCAGACAAGTCTTTTACGTTTATCACGAAGCAGCCTCCTGTTTCCCGCATGATCCTCAAAGAATTGAGCATCGAAAAGGGTTCTAAAGTGCCTAACAGAGATAAAGTAGGCAAACTCACCAAATCGCAAGTGAAAAAAATTGCGAAGAATAAACTCCAGGATATGCGCGTCAGCTTCTGAAGAAGCAGCAATGATGCTTGTCGATGGGACAGCGCGTTCGATGGGAGTGGATATCATTGAAGGGTAGACAGGTTTTAACGTGTAAATTAGTATAAAGGAAATCAGAATGCATCGAAGTAAACGATTTCGGGAGATAGACAAACTAGTCGATGTAACAAAGCTTACACGCTTGACGAAGCTATCGAAATTTTAAAAAAATGTCCGCCGGTCAAATTTGATCAATCGGTGGAACTGTCGCTTAAAACAGGCGTCGATGCCCAGAAATCTGATCAGCAAGTGCGTGGAACTGTATCATTACCGAATGGTACAGGAAAACGCATCGTCATCGTCGTCTTCGCCAAAGGCGATAAGATTAAAGAAGCGCTGGATGCTGGAGCAGATTTTGCTGGAAATGAAGAACTTTTTGAAAAAATCAAAGACGGGATGGACTCGATTTTGATGCTGTGATCGCTACACCAGATATGATGCGCGATGTCGGTAAGCTCGGTAAAATTCTAGGACCGCGCGGCTTGATGCCAACTCCGAAAGCAGGAACTGTGACAACTGATGTTGCTAAAGCCATCGCTGAGGTCAAAGCAGGAAAGATCGAATTTAAATCGGACAAGCATGGCGTGATCAATACTCATGGTCGGCAAACTTTCTTTCCAAACTGCGAAGCTCATAGAGAATATTATTGCGATCTTCTGCTGCAATCGTGAAGGCAAAGCCTGCCACTGCAAAAGGGATATTATCTTAAGTCGCTTGCGCTCTCATCGACGATGGGGCCTGGCTTGAAGATCGATCTGCAGTCGATCGCGGAAATTCAAGGAGCAAAAGAGTAAGATATGAGACCGGAAAAACAATTACTTCTCGATGAGATCAAAGATAAGATTGCCGGCTCCAAAGCGATTGTGCTCGCCAGTTATAAACAGCTTGAGCCCAATGCAGCTGCTGCGTTTCGCACTAATCTTGCGAAGACGGGCGGATCTCTGGAAGTCGTGAAAAAGCGAGTGCTTATGAAAGCAGCGCAAGCTGCTGGCGTCGCTATTGATCCTGCTCTGCTTGCAAGGGCATATCGCTGTTGTCTTTGCCAATGAAGATCCCGTTCAAACGACAAAGGCGATTTTTCAGTTTTGTCAAGAGAATGAAGAAGTTTTAGAAGTTATCGGCGGACGGTTTGAAGGCGCGATTTGTTCGGCACAGGATGTCGAACAGATTTCCAAACTGCCAAGCAAAGATGAAATGCGAGCTCAGTTTCTGGGCACGCTCGAAGCACCGCTCGCACAAACACTTGCTGTCATGGATGCTTTGCTCACATCCGTCATGCACTGTTTGGAAAATAAAGTCACAACAAAGTTAACTCAAATTTAAAAGTAATAAAGAGGTTTTACCGTGACTACTCAACAAAATATTGATACAATTAGTTGAAGCACTCAGCCAATTGAGCGTTCTCGATATGGCCAAATTGAAAACTGCCTTGAAGAAAAGTGGGGCGTTAAAGCCGCTGCTGCAGCACCTATGATGATGGCAGCTCCAGCTGCTGGCGCAGCTGCTGCCGCTGCTGCAGAATCCACAGAATTCAAAGTCACTTTGGAGACAACGCCTGATGATAAGAAAATCGGCGTGATTAAAGTCGTCCGCGAAATCACAGGTCTTGGCCTGAAAGAAGCGAAAGATATGGTCGACGGCGCTCCAAAAGTCTTGAAAGAGACTGTGCCAAAAGCTGAAGCAGAAGAGATTGCTAAAAAAATCACAGCTGCTGGCGGTAAAGTGACCTTGAAAGGTCTCTAATCGACTCATTTTAGATTGATTGATTACGAGCAGAAGTCATGAAAAATTGACTTCTGCTCATTGTTTTTAAGTTTTTTTAGAATGCATAGTGCAATTCTGTTCTCGATGTTTAAATACATAGTTTAAGCGTAGGAGCCGTTTCGATGTTAAAAAGGCCGCCTCAACGGGTGAGTTTTCGTGGAAAGAGAAGAGATCATCGATCTTCCGAACCTCATTGAAATCCAAATCAAGTCCTATAACCAATTTCTCCAAGCGGATAAATTGCCGCATGAACGGGAAAATGTTGGATTGCAAGAAGTTTTCAATGAGATATTTCCCGATCAAGTCTTATGATGAAAAAACGATTCTTGAATTTATCTCCTATAGTCTCGGAGTTCCTAAATATACTCCTGAAGAATGCATCCGCCGCGGAATCACCTATAATGTCACCTTAAAGTTAAGTTCCGTCTGACCGATGAAACGGGGATTAAAGAAGAAGAAGTCTACATGGGAACGATCCCTGTGATGACCGAAAAAGGAACATTTATCATCAATGGCGCAGAACGCGTCATCGTTTCCCAGCTTCACCGTTCTCCTGGTATCTCTTTTGAACAAGAACGGCATACCAAAGGGATCGATCGATCTATTCTTTCCGCATTATTCCTTATCGCGGAAGCTGGCTGGAAGGCGCCTTTGATACCAACGATCTGATCTACATCTATATCGATCGCAAAAAACGCCGCCGCAAAATCCTGGCGACCTCATTTATCCGCACGCTTGGATATTCGACAGATGCCGATATCATCGAAGAATTTTTCAGCACGATCAAAGTCAAGATCAAATCTGATAAAGACTTTCCCAAACTCGTCGGTAAAATCCTCGCAGAAGATGTCGTCGACGAAGAGAGCGGCGTCGTCTTTGGAAAAGCCGCTGAAAAACTGACGACAGCCATGCTCAAACGCATGCTCGATGCAGGCATCTCAGCTGTCCGCATCGCTGAAGATGCTGATGAAACCAGCCCGATCATCAAAATGCTCGCTAAAGATCCGACCGATTCTTATGAGTCTGCTTTGAAAGATTTTTATCGCAAAATCCGTCCGGGCGAGCCTGCGACGCTTTCCAATGCGCGTTCTGCGATCATGCGCCTTTTCTTCGATCCGAAACGCTATAATCTTGGGACGTGTCGGCCGCTATAAGCTCAACTCGCAAGCTCGGATTTGAAATCAGCTGATGAAGAGCTCAACATTGTCACTTTGCGCAAAGAAGATGTCATCGGCGCTCTCAAATATCTGATCCGCCTTAAAAAAGGGGAAGAAGATGCGTCACGTCGATGATATCGACCATCTTGGGCAACCGCCGCGTCCGTTCTGTCGGCGAACTGATCCAAAACCAATGCCGCATCGGCCTTGCGCGCATGGAAAAAATCATCAAAGAACGAATGAACCTCTTTGATTTCTCTTCCGATACGCTGACTCCAGGAAAAGTCGTTTCTGCAAAAGGTCTTGCAGGCGTTCTCAAAGACTTCTTCGGCAGATCGCAGCTTTCCCAATTCATGGATCAGACCAACCCTGTTGCAGAACTGACGCACAAACGCCGTCTTTCCTCTCTTGGGCCTGGCGGCTTGAACCGCGAGCGCGCAGGCTTTGAAGTGCGCGACGTTCATCCAAGCCACTATGGAAGGATCTGCCCGATCGAAACTCCTGAAGGACCGAACATCGGTCTGATCACCTCGCTTTCCGCTTTTGCCAAGATCAATGAATTTGGCTTTATCGAAACGCCTTATCGCATTGTCCGCGACGGTGTTGTCACCGATGAAATCGAATACATGACAGCCGACCAAGAAGAAAATTGCGTCATTGCGCAGGCCTCTGCGTCCTCGATGAACACAACATGTTTGTCGAGCCGCTCTGCTGGGCGCGCTACAACGGCGAATCGCTCAAGATCGAAACGAGCAAGATCACGCACATGGACGTCTCGTCCAAGCAGCTCGTTTCGATTGTCACAGGATTGATTCCGTTCTTGGAGCACGATGACGCCAACCGCGCCTTGATGGGTTCCAACATGCAACGCCAAGGCGTTCCTCTTTTAAAGACAGATGCTCCGATCGTCGGAACAGGCCTTGAAGCTGCGCGCAGCACGCGACTCTGGCGCTGTCGTCGTTGCAGAAGAAGATGGAACTGTCGAATATGTCGATGGATTTAAAATTGTCATCGCTGCCAAAGACAACCCGCTGAATAAAAAGACCTATCATCTGAAAAAGTTCATGCGCTCCAATGCAGGCACCTGCATCAACCAAACGCCTCTTTGCAATGTCGGCGATAAAGTTAAAGCAGGAGATGTCATTGCTGACGGCCCTGCGACAGACAAAGGAGAAGTCGCCCTTGGAAAAAACGTGCTCGTCGCCTTCATGCCTTGGTGCGGATACAACTACGAAGATGCGATCATCATCTCTGAAAAGCTCCTCGAGAAGATTACTATACTTCGATCTATCTCGAAGAATTTGAACTGACTGCACGCGATACGAAACTTGGAAAAGAAGAGATCACACGGGATATTCCCAATGTTTCTGAAGAAGCGCTTGCAAATCTTGGCGAAGATGGGATTATCCGCATCGGCGCTGAAGTCAAGCCGGGCGATATCCTCGTCGGTAAAATCACGCCGAAATCGGAGACGGAACTTGCTCCTGAAGAACGCCTTCTTCGCGCGATCTTCGGTGAAAAAGCAGCTGATGTTAAAGATGCCTCTTTGACAGCTCCTCCAGGAACCGAAGGGGTTGTCATGGATGTCAAAGTCTTCAGCCGCCGCGACCGTCTCTCAAAAACAGATGATGAGCTCGTCGAAGAAGCAAGCCGCATTAAAGATATCCATCAAGATTACAAGACTAAAGAAGCGGAACTGATGATCGAGTTTCATGAGAAACTGGGCGCTCTTCTGCTTGGCGAAGCAGCTCCTGGCACCGATCATGCATCGCAAAACAGGCGATATCATCATCAAAGAAGGCGAAGCGATCACTCAAGAGATGCTCGAAACTCTCGAATCGGAAAAAGCCGAAGATCTGATCATGGCGACAGCGAGATCTATAGCACGCTGAAAACATCATGCGCGAATACGATATTGCGATGCAGACCTTGCAAACGCAGCACAAAACTGAAGTCGAATTCATGCGCAAAGGGGACACAGAACTCGATCCAGGCGTCATCCGCCAAGTCAAAGTCTATGTCGCTTCTAAGCGTAAGCTGCAAGTCGGCGATAAAATGGCAGGCCGCCACGGTAACAAAGGCGTCGTCTCCAAGATTGTTCCTGAAGCAGGATATGCCTTATCTTGCCAATGGACAAACGATCGAGATCATCTTAAACCCTCTCGGCGTACCTTCTCGTATGAACATGGGACAGCTCTCGAGACCCATCTTGGCTATGCTGCTAGAAAAGCGGGCATCTATGTCAAGAGCCCGGTCTTCGAAGGATTCCCTGAATCGCGCATTTGGGAAATGATGAAAGAGCTCGGACTGCCGGAAGATGGCAAGAGCCATCTCTACGATGGAAGCACAGGCGAGCGCTTCGAAAACCGCGTCGTCGTCGGCTACATCTACATGCTTAAACTCAGCCACCTTGTCGCGGACAAGATCCACGCCCGCTCCATTGGTCCTTATTCTCTTGTCACGCAGCAGCCTCTCGGCGGTAAAGCGCAGATGGGCGGTCAGCGATTTGGAGAGATGGAAGTATGGGCGCTTGAAGCTTATGGCGCAGCCAACCTTCTTCAAGAGATGCTTACTGTCAAATCGGACGATGTCGCAGGACGTACGCGCATTTACGAGTCGATCGTAAAAGGGGAAAATCTGTTGACAGCAGGCACACCTGAATCCTTTAACGTTCTCGTGAAAGAAATGCAAGGTCTTGTGCTTAGATGTGCGCACTGAAAGCGCGTGCAGAAGTTTAAATAGGGAGAATAGCTTCATGACAGAAGAAGAATTTCAAAGAGTCCCAATTTGATAAGTTGACCATTAAAATTGCGTCGGATGATGTCATCCGCAATGAATGGTCACGCGGGGAGATTAAAAAACCTGAGACGATCAACTACCGCACCTTCAAGCCTGAAAAAGGCGGACTGTTCTGCGAGAAGATCTTCGGCCCTACGCGCGATTGGGAATGCGCCTGCGGAAAGTACAAGAAGATCAAACACAAAGGGATTGTCTGCGATCGCTGCGGTGTCGAAGTCACCCTCTCTAAAGTGCGCCGCGAACGCATGGCCCATATCGATCTTGCTGTCCCTGTTGTCCATATCTGGTTTTTCAAGACAATGCCATCCCGTATCGGCAATATTCTTGGGCATGTCTGCGACCGATCTCGAGCGCGTGATCTATTACGAAGAATATGTCGTCATCGATCCAGGCCGCACGACGCTGGAAAGAAAACAGCTCCTGACCGATGCCGAATACCGCGAAGCCCAAGAAAAATGGGGCTCGCGATGCATTTGTCGCCAGAATGGGCGGCGAAGCGATCCGCGATCTTCTCGAAAAAGAAGATCTCGCAGCGCTTGTCGTCGATCTCAAAGATAAACTGCGCAAGACCAAATCGATGCAAGCGCGGATGAAGCTCGCCAAACGTCTGAAGATCGTCGAGAGCTTTACCTCCTCGCCGAACCGCCCGACTGGATGGTGATGTCGTGCGTTCCTGTCATCCCGCCCGATTTGCGACCGCTCGTTCCTCTGGATGGCGGACGTTTTGCGACATCCGATCTTAACGATCTCTATCGCCGCGTCATCAACCGCAATAACCGTTTGAAAGCGATTCTGAAGCTCAAAACGCCTGATGTGATCGTCCGCAACGAAAAGAGGATGCTGCAAGAAGCTGTCGATGCTCTGTTTGACAATGGCCGCCATGGCCATCCTGTCATGGGCGCTGGCAACCGTCCTCTGAAATCCCTTTCAGAAATGCTGAAAGGAAAACAAGGGCGCTTCCGTCAAAACCTGCTCGGAAAACGCGTCGACTATTCCGGCCGTTCCGTCATCATCGTCGGTCCTGAATTGCGCTTCAACCAATGCGGTTTGCCCAAACAAATGGCCCTTGAGCTGTTCGAGCCGTTTATCGTCAAACGCCTCAAAGATCTTGGATATGTCTATACGATCCGCTCTGCGAAGAAGATGATCCAAAGGCAGGCGCCTGAAGTGTGGGACGTCCTCGATGAGATCATCAAAGGCCATCCTGTCCTCCTCAACCGCGCGCCGACGCTGCACCGTTTAGGTATTCAAGCATTTGAGCCTGTGCTGATCGAAGGAAAAGCGATCCGCATCCATCCGCTCGTCTGTACGGCGTTCAACGCCGACTTCGACGGTGACCAGATGGCTGTCCACATTCCTCTTTCCATCGAAGCTCAGCTCGAAGCGAAACTGCTGATGATGGCGCCTGATAATATCTTCCTGCCATCTTCCGGAAGACCTGTCGCTGTTCCTTCTCAGGATATGATCTTGGGACTTTATTATCTCATGCTCGATCCGCTCTATATTCCTGAAGAACATGGCAAAAAGACCAAGATCTTCGGCAGACATGCAAGAAGTGCTCATGGCGCTTAGCTGCCAGCGGCAGCTATCAATTGGGCTGAAGATGAAGGCAAAGAAGGGCGACGCGATGATCTCGGACGCGGCATTGCGCATTGCATGAGAAGATCAAGCTGCGACTCGACAGCGGCATTATTGAAACAACGCCAGGCCGCGTTCTCTTCAATACGATCGTGCCTAAAGAACTCGGCTTCCAGAACTATGCGCTTCGCAAGAAGAAAATGAGCGAGCTCGTTCTTCGAGACCTACAAAAAAGTGGGCTTGGAAGCGACTGTGCGCTTCTTGGACAACCTGAAAAATCTCGGGTTTGCCGAAGCGACAAAAGCTGCGCTCTTTCCATGGGCGTGTGCGACGTGCGCGTTCCCCAAGATAAACAAAAAGTGATCGAAGAAGCGCTATAAACGCATCGAAGTCGTCGTCAAGCAATACGAAGATGGGATCATCACCGACGGCGAACGAAAATCCAAGATCATCAGCATCTGGACCGAAGTTTCCGATCATTCTTTCCGAAGAGCTCTTCAAGCTCATCAGCGAAGTCAAGAGATGGCGAGCTCAATCCGCTGTATCTGATGATGGACTCCGGAGCCCGCGGTAACAAATCTCAGGTTAAACAGCTTGGGGCTCTGCGCGGTCTGATGGCAAAACCATCCGGAGAGATTATCGAATCGCCCATTACCGCGAACTTCCGCGAAGGATTGAGCGTTCTCGAGTACTTTATCTCTTCTCACGGTGCGCGTAAAGGTCTTGCCGATACAGCGCTTAAAACGGCCGACTCCGGCTACTTGACACGCCGTCTTGTCGACGTCGCTCAAGATGTGATCGTCACTGAAGAAGATTGCGGAACGCTCAACGGCATCGAAGTCGCAGCGATCAAGCAAGGGCAAGAAGAACTTCTTCCGCTGCAAAGACCGTATCTTTGGACGTACTGTCTGCGATGATATCTATCAGCCTGGCGACAGCACGAAGCTGCTTGCTCGAGCCGGCGATATTCTCACCGTGCATGCAAGCAGAAGCGATCGACGATGCAGGTATTGACAGCGTCCGCATCCGCTCGACGCTGACTTGCGAATCGCAGACGCGGCGTCTGCGCAAAATGCTATGGCATCAACCTCGCCAACGGCAGCTGTCGTCGGCCATGGGCGAAGCTGTCGGTATTATCGCTGCTCAGTCGATCGGTGAACCTGGAACGCAGCTCACGATGCGTACCTTCCACTCGGGGGGTATTGCATCTGCCAGCGTCAGCCCTGAGCTTGTCGCTGAACAAGATGGCGTCCTCGTCTACATGGATCTGCGCACCGTGCAGAACGAAGAAGGCATCTGGCTCGCCCTCAATAAGAATGGCATCGCTGCATATCGTACGCGATGAAGGACGCAGCTTGGAAGAGTATAAAAAGCTGCTCAGCACGAAATCGATCGAACCGCTGCAAACATTCACCGTCGAACTCGGAACGCGCATCCTGCTCGCCGATGGCGCGAAAGTCAAAAAGAAGACGAAGATCGGCGCACTGGGAACAGCACAACGTTCCGATCATTTGCGAACGTCCAGGCTATGTCAAATATGAAGACCTCGTCGAAGGGATTTCTACCCAGCGCGAAGTCAACAAACAAACAGGCCAGACCGAACTGATCGTGAAACAGCATCGCGGCGAACTGCATCCGCAGATCGTCATCTATGCCGATCAAGAGTATTCGGAACTCGTCGGTACCTATGCGATTCCTTCCGGCGCCTTTATTTCCGTGCAAGAAGGACAACATGTCTCAGCAGGTATGCTGCTTGCTCGCTTGCCGCGCGGCGCGATCAAGACAAAGGATATCGCCGGCGGTCTTCCCCGCGTTGCCGAGCTCTTCGAAGCACGACGTCCGAAAGATGCTGCCGAGATCGCCAAGATCGACGGCGTCGTCGACTTCCGCGGCGTTCAAAAGAACAAGCGCATCGTCGTCGTCCGCGATGAAGAGTCCGGCATGGAAGAAGAACATCTCATCCCTCTGACCAAGCACTTGATCGTCCAACGCGGCGACTATGTCGTCAAAGGCCAGCAGCTCACCGACGGACTCGTCGTTCCGCAAGAGATCCTGGATATTTGCGGCGTGCGCGAACTGCAAAAATATCTCGTCAACCAGGTCCAAGAAGTCTATCGCCTGCAAGGGGTGGACATCAACGACAAGCACATCGAGATCATCGTCCGCCAGATGCTGCAAAAAGTGCGCGTCACCGATCCGGGCGATACGACCTTCCTCTATGGCGAAGATGTCGATAAGAAGAATTTCCACCGCATCAATCGCAAGACGATCGAAGAGGGCGGAAGGCCTGCGCAAGCAGCGCCTGTGCTGCTCGGGATCACCAAAGCCTCCCTTGGCACCGATTCGTTCATCTCGGCGGCTTCGTTCCAAGAGACAACCCGCGTCTTGACCGATGCTGCTTGCGAAGGAAAGACCGATTACCTGCTCGACTTCAAATCGAACATCATCATGGGACATTCGATCCCTGGCGGAACCGGCTTCGAGGAATACCGCAAACGCATCATCAAGTCCGTCGACCGCGAAACGGATGAAGAATTGCAGTTCGTCTTTGATTAATTAGAGAAAGCCGCTTGGAAGTAAAACTCCCAAGCGGTTTTCTATGCGCCGGGCAGAACGTTACAGGTTATCCCACCGCGCCATTTTTAACAGTCAGCGCGCGAACAGGGAGATTTTCTGTGAAATGCTCCTGCATCTGTACGGGTGACGTCAGGAAGACCTGTTTGAATTTGGACAAATGGGTTTTCAATTGGCTTAAGCGGTCTTTGTCTAACTGAATGCCGAAATCATCGATGCCGAGGATGGGGGCGTATCCGAGGGCTCCGGCCATTTGCTCCCACTGCGCAAAACGCAAAGAAGAGATGCAAGAGCGTTTTTGCCCTTCGCTTGAAAAACTTTTGCCGGTCTTTCCTTCAAATGGATACTCAAGATCATCGCGGTGCGGCCCAACCAGGGTAGAACCGATATGCATCTCTTTGGGCCGCATTTTCTGCCACAATTGCTGAAAATGCGAGGGGGCATCCTGATTGGCTGCCGGCAGGGAAAGGGAAGACTGATAGCCGATATCGATCGAGTCGCGGTGCCCGGAGAGGATCTCCATCCATTGCGTGCAGAAGGAATTTTTAACGCGGTGGCGGCCTGTCTTCTTTTTTTCATGAGATAGCTTGCCGACTGCGCCATCATTTGCTCCCAGGCTTGGATGGACGATTCGCTTTTCGTGCGCAACAAATGATTGCGCTGCTTCATCGCTTTAAAATAGCGGCCCGAGATGATGCACATAGAGAGGATCGATCTGAGCGATATGGAGATCGAGAAAGCGGCGCCTCTCAGCTGGATTGCCGCTGACGAGGGAAAGATCGTCAGGGGAGAGGAGCACAGAGGGAAGGATGCCGAGCAACGAGTTCAGGGAGGGATAAACCGTCTCATTGTATTGGACCTTGCGTGTATTTTCATCGTAATAGATTTTGAGGGTTTGCGTGACATTTTCTTTTGAGAACTCAGCTTCGAAGTAAAAAAAATTCTGGCCAAAAGAGATGAGATCGGAAAGGGAGTGAGTGCGGAATGAGCGGCCCGTGCTCACCAGATGGATCGCTTCGAGCAGGTTGGTCTTGCCTTGGCCGTTTTCTCCCTTGGATCAAGTTGATCGATGGAGAAAATACGACCTCGGCTTGTTTGTAATTGCGAAAATTGCGCAGTAATAGACGTTTCAAAAACATTGGGCCTATTCAAGCCGCATGGGCATGATGACGAACTGTGCGGTCGACGAGTCGGTGATCAAGCCGGGATTATACGAATCGGTGACATTGAATTTAACCGTCTCATCTTTGCTATGGCGCAAGATGTCGAGAAAATAGATGGGATTGAAGGCGATTTCGAGCTTTTCCCCGGCATAATTGACGGGCATGTTGACCTTGCCTTCGCCGATTTCGCCAGACGTTGCAGAAAGATGAAGTTCTCCCGTGGTGAATGAGAAGCGCACCGAACTGCTGCTTTCGGAAGTGAATAAAGAGACCTGGCTGAGCAAAGACATCAGTTCTTCGCGATGCAAGGAGATTGACTGCTCTTTTTGAGCGGGGATGACCCGGCTGACATCGGGAAATTGCCCGGAGAGCAATTTGCTGATCAATGTCGTTGATTTCAATTCAAGGGCGATCTTATCAGCCATCAACGTGATGGCTACCGATTCTTCTTCTTTGACATCGAGCATGCGGATCATCTCTTCGACGGCTTTTAAGGGAATGATGTAAGAGCCGGTAAAATCGGGCGGCAGGTTGACCTTGGCGTGGATTTTGGCAAGCCGTTTGCCATCGGTCCCAATGAAAGTGGCCATCTGCGCTGTGTTTTGCAGCAGGATCCCATTGAGTACTTGACGACTGTCGTCGCGGGCAGCGGCAAAGGCGGAGCGGGAGAGCAGCTCCTTTAATGCAGACGAAGAGATGGAAAACGCAGTCCCTTCCGATAGATCGGGAAGAGAAGGAAATTCGCTCTTGTGCATGCCTTGGATTTTAAAATGGGAGGAGCCGGCATTGATCGTGGCAATCTCCGGGGAGAGCGTATGGATTTCCACTTGAGGGGCCGTTAGCTCGCGAACGAGTTGGAAAAAACGGCGTGCTGGCAGAGTGATTGATCCCTCTTCGAGCACTTTAGCTTCTGCATAAGCGCGCATGCTGACGGTGAGATCGGTAGCGCTGATGATGAGCTGATCGTCGATCGCCTCGACCAAAACGTTGGCCAAGATAGGAATGGCAGGTTTAGAGGGCACGACGTTTTGAATTTTACCGATCAGGGCGACGAGTTCTAATCGAGAAATGAGTATTTTCATAGAGAGGATCTCCAAGATTGGATCGTTAAAGGGCCATCATAATGGAACGGGCAAAATCAGTCTATTGGAGACCTGCCGTTAACAAAAATCCATTAACACACTCTTAAACTGCTCACGATCTGTGCGGTGATTTCAATCGTTTGATCGATTTCTTCGAGAGTGGTGTCGCGGCTTAAAGAAAAGCGAATGGCAGAACGGGCAATTTGCGGAGGGAGGTCCATATTCGTGAGGACGCGGGAGGGTTCGAGCGCGCCCGATGCGCACGCCGACCCATGGCTGACAGCGATGCCTGCCATATCGAGGGCGATCAAGAGATCTTCACCATTGTCATTGGGAAAGGAGAGGTTGCATGTATTACAAATCCTCTTTCCCATTCCATTGACGATGACTGGATTTGCGCGTTGCATCAGACCCGCTTCGAGGCGGTCGCGCAAGAGGGCCATGCGGTGAGTGGCTTCAGGAAGTTCGATCCTCAGCAATTCCACAGCTTTTGTAAGACCAACAATTCCCGGAAGATTTTCGGTTCCCGCCCGCAGAGAGTATTCCTGCTGTCCCCCAGTAATACAAGGATGAATTTTCAATGAAGAACGGACGATGGCAAAGCCGACTCCTTTAGGGGCATGGAATTTATGCCCGGAAAAGGCGATGCCGGAGATGCCAGGATGCAGATCGAACAATTCTTTTCCCAGCCAGGCAACACCGTCGACAATGAGAGGTATGCCTGCTTCAAGGGCAGTCTGGCCGATGGGATCCAAGTCGTGCTTGATGCCAGTTTCATTATTGACAGCAGTGAGCACGATGAACCGCGTGTCGGGGCGGATCGCATTCCGTACTTGTTCCGGCGAAACGGCCCCTAGCAATCCGGCCGGTAAATAGGAAACATTCAGTCCATTTTTTTCGAGATCTTTCAAAGTATAATAGACGCAGGCGTGTTCGACATTGGAGGTGATGACATGGCCAGATGCTTCTTTTGGGAAAAATCCGCGCAGCATCAAGTTCATCGCTTCAGTCCCTCCGGAGGTAAAGAGGACCTCGAGGGGCTTGACTTTGAAAAAAGCCGCAATGGTCTCTCGGCATTGTTGCAGCCGTTGCTTGGCTTTCTGCCCAAAATGATGGATCGAAGAAGGATTACTTGGTGTGGTGGAAAGTTCGGGAAGCATTGCTTCCAAAACTCTCGGGTCGATGCCCGTCGTCGCGTTGTTGTCTAAATAAATTCTTTTTTTCACAAAATTCTCACTAGAAGAAGGGTAATATTATCATTTCCTCCTTTTTCTAGCGCTAATTCAACAAGATTTTTACCCATCTCTCCCAAGGGAACAAAAGAGGAAAGAATACGGGCCATTTTCTCTTCTTCGACATAGTCGGAAAGGCCATCGCTGCAAAGCATATAAAGATCTTTTGACTTTAAGGGGATCACCCCGATATCGGGAAGCACCGAAAATTGTGTGCCGATTGCGCGGGTGATCACATTGCGCATGAGAAGCACCGGAGGCGCATCTTCCTTCTCTTTGTTCCGTAAAGAATGATCTTCAGTGAGCTGTTCGAGCTTTTTACGATGGCGGTAAAGACGGCTATCTCCGACGTGTCCATAAATTAAAAAATCATCCACTAATAAAAAACAGGTCAGTGTTGTGCCCATGCCTGCATAATCCGCATGACGCTGGGATTCATTGAAAACTTTGCTGTTTGCTTGGGCTATGGCTTCTCTTAGGCAGATGCAGGCCTCTTCTAAGTTGGCCTTAGGCGAAAGAGCATCGATCGAAGCGCACATGCTTTCTACCGTCATCGAAGCGGCAACCTCGCCTGCTTGATGGCCGCCCATGCCGTCAGCGAGAATGAAGAATTGTTTTTTGGGCGCTGCCGACCAAACATCCTCATTATTGGACCGGACAAGGCCGATCTCCGAAATCCCGAAGTACTCGAATAGGTGAGATTTTATCGAAGAGGGGGTTTCTTGTCGGCGATTCATTTTAAAACTCAGCCACTTTTCCCATGAATAACATTTCGTAAGACTTTAAATCGATGATGAAAAAGAGAAAAGGATGGTCGGCGACGATCTGAACCGGAGCAACGCCTGGTACCGCGGTGATATTGAGCGCAACGGCGGTTGCAGCTGCAGCAGTGACGCCGCTTTCATCCAAATCAAAAAAGGCCTGGTGGACAACTTTATTGATGAATAGATCGCGCATGCCGTCAATGCCGGTGAAATTCGCATTGGAGTCGAATGCATCTTCCATTCCTAGCTCTTGCAAAGATTTATTCAAATCAAAGCGGCTGGAAAATGAAAACTTGGGAAGAGTGACATCGACGTATTGTGATTTCAGCGAGGAAAGCCATTGCGCATAAGATTCGGAAAATTCATGGGCCATCGACGCAAAATTATCCGCCGATTTTGGGATCATGAGAAGAAATGCTAAATTGCTGTCGGCATTGCTTCTTCCCGCAAACGGCAAAGCCACTGCTTGCATCAATTCATTTTCAAAATAGGGGGCGGAAAGGGATTGACGCATCATGGGAACATCGACGCTGGATTCCGGGGTGGGATGAAAAGAGGCTTCGTGGGTCTTTTTAGCATTGAACGGCGAAATCCATGTTCCCTGGAAATAGACCGCATTCGTCAGCACGAGACGAGTCAGTTCATTGATATCATTGGGTTGAAGAAGCTTGGAGATCTTTCCTTGGGTCTGTTTAGAAACCCAATCATTAATTGCCTCAAGAGCATTCGATGTCATTGCAAAGTTGAGTTTGCCAAGCTTGGCCTTGAATTGCTCTTCAATCGCATAGCGAAAATCGGTGAGAAGAAAGATGCCTTGGTCCGCCCAGAGGGCATTGGCCATATTTAATTTGTAGGGTTTTTCATTGTTTTTGCTAGGCAAGAGCGCTTGATAGAGCGCATAAGCTGTTTTGCCGAGATTTTTCCGATCGACATTTAAATGCATGACCGATTGCATTTGCGTCTGGGTGTCGCCTCTGGCCCCAAGATAGGCCATTGAAAGGCATGTAGAAATGGAATAGGGCGAAAAAACAAGGTTATGGCCCTCGTCCAAAACAGGATAGAGAGATAGAGCAAATTCGGTATGGTTGTCCGTCAATTGGGTAAGATCGGAGCTCAGATCTGCAAATAAGGCAGCGCAAGAGAGTGTAAACAGGTTAGCCAAAAACTTTGCGAACATAAATACCTCATTCGGGGAAAAATAATATTCTACACGTACTGACAGTATTAAACATCATATGAAGTCCAATCGAAGCGAACAGAGAAGCTTGGCGCTCATAGATAAATCCAAGAAAAAGGGCAAAAACGAAAAGCGAGGCGACAAGAGAGACATTGCCGATGCCTTGGCTGGGCGCAAAATGGAAAAGAGCGAAACAGAGAGCGGAGAGGGCGATTGCTTTGGGTGGAGAAAAAAAGCGCTTGAAGAATGTTTGAAGACAGCCTCGGAATAAAAACTCTTCGATGACGGGGGCGGCCAGCAAAATCGTAAATAAGGCGATGGCGAGCATGGGCGGCGAGCTTAGCGTTTGCTTCAAATAGCGGACTGCTACCTGTTCAAAATTTTCAAAGCCGAAGAAATGGTAGAGCAGCAGATCGGCGATCTGACCGACAGTGATCACAAGAGGAAAACTGAGGAACCAAGTCATTACCCCCATCAAAAAATCCTTCCAAATCGGAGCGGGGTGGGGAACAGTTTGGTCTTTCCAAATCTTTGAAAAAAAATCAGGGCGCTGTGTTCTGGAATAGAGATAAAAGAGCAAAAAGATGCAAAAAAGCGTGAGCATTTGGATCCATCCCAAGACAGCAATCGGGGGATGCTCATGGGAAAATAGAGCGTAGGTCGACTTGACGATGTGAATTGCCACGGGAGCGACAAGGACTGTCATTCCGAGATAGATAGCAAAGACGATGACTACGTTCTTAAATTGAATTCCCGCATTCTTTTTCTCTACTGTATGCGGCAGGACGAAATATCCCTTTGATTTTGCAATCCAAAGCAAAAAGCAGCTTAACAAGCCGAAAATCAGGATTCCCTGTAAATACTCTCCATATTGCGTATAAGCAAAAATCTCGTGAAAACGCATTATTTCTTTGTTGCCATCAAAATATAATCCTCTATGCGGGATGCGATCGCCTTTGTGAAATCGGCATGGGCCATTCCGACAGGTGAAATGTTAAAGAAATCATCTCCCCAGGAGACTTGAAAGAAATTGAGTTGGTTAAAGGGGCGCGGGATGTAATGGGATTCGTGCAAGAGCTCCTGCAGGACGATTTTCGGTTCATTCTCGCGAATATCGAGCACTCGGACGCGCATGCTCATTCTTAAATCCGCAGAACAATTCTCAGGGTTGTCAGTTTTTTTTCGGTCTTGGCGGGGAACTTCTTCGTGCTCCACCAACTCTAAAAAGACGACAAATTGATCGCCATGGAAGATCTTTTTCACCCATGAAATATCAGGGCCGAAGGGATTTTCCCCCCCCGAAATCTGTTTTGCCTTGCTGCGCACTTGCGACGATTTGTTTACGGTAACATGGTCATTTTGGGCAATGCGCACATAAATGGAGCTGGAAAGCTCATCGGAAAGGTTCCATGTGCAGTTGTGGTTCGTATTGTCAATGATCGGCACAATCGAGACAACGGGTTTGGCCTGAACATTCGATTGTTGATAGGCTGAAGAAGAATTCTGGTTGTTGTCGTTGCACCCTCCAGCAATAAGCGCTAAAAGAGCAGCACAGGAAATAAAGCGTGTCATGGGACTTGGCCTCCAGATCGGGAAAATGATGTTATTTAAGTCCACCATAGCAAAATGTCGAGTTTTTCAGATAGATGCAAATGTTGTTGAGGTTCTATCTGAACGCCTTGAAAATCCTCCTATTCCGAAAATGATTCAAAAGTTGGGAATTTGGCAAGGCGGCTGCGCAATTTTTTGTCTGGAGCGAGCGACCATTGTGCAAGCACAAGGCGCGAGTGAAGACAAAAAATGTGCTGCATAGCCAACGCAGCCAAAAACCAACTTTTGAGTCATTTTCGGTATAACTCATTGATTGTTATCAGCTTGTTCAAATTAATTATTATTAATGCAAGTTAAATATTTATGTTTAAGTAAATATAAATTTATTATACAATTTATTAATGAAAAACAAATAATTTAAAAAGGAGCAATTATTATGGCTGCTAATGCTACTAGTTTAACTCTTGCAGGGGCCAGTCAAGTTTCCGGTGCGAGTATAGAAACGTTAAATACATTGCCTAGTGATGTCGTTGGCCTCATTTTCTCTTTATTGCCTTTGAAATCGATGTGCAATTTAAATGCGGTTTGCAAAAGCTTTTATGAGATTTATACTACTTTACCTCTCGGGTCTTGCTTCCAACAACTCTCTGTAGTTTTAAAAGGTCCAGCAAAAAAATTTGCTGAAGCCACCTTAGCGAGAGAAGTCACTGTGAAAGAGTGTCTTGCTCTAGGTGGAGGAAGAGCGGTACACAAACTCGGCAATTTGTATGCACAGACAAAAAAAGCAAGGTCAAAGAATGAAACATCAAAGTTCCAGCAACAGGCAAACGCCGCATTAAAAGAATGTTGCAGCATTTTTTGTGAGGAGCTGACTATTGTTGATCCTAAATATCATAGAAGTTTTAGAAAATTTGCTCGACATCTCATTAAATCATCCCTTCAAGAACTCGAAAAAGAAGTGGATGAACCCAATAAGACAGTGAAAATTAATAGTGCTTTGAAAGATGTCGATAACAAACTTAATCGGATTATTAAATTTTAAGCGCTTTGGCAACAAGTGTGGAATGATCTAGCATATCATACGTATAGCTGAGAGGGGGATTCGCACGGGGATTCTCCTCGATGTCATGAGGGCTCCCAAGCGCTGTATCTACGACGCGGTACCATTTTTTGCCATTAGGGAGTGGGGGAAGCTGGACGTGTACGGGTTGGAAATGCGCGTTAAAGGCGATGTAGAGAGGTTCAGATTTAGCGGGATCCTCCAAAGTATAGGCGAGGAATCGGTTCTCTCCTCCCCAATTGGGCTTCTTAGGTACGAGGCCGTGCCATACCACATCGGAATCTTTTAAAAAATCTTTGCGCTTGAGCAAGGGATTGTTTTTTCGGAACTGGACCATCAGGCGGTGAAAACGCACCAAGTCTTTGTGTTTATCGAGTTCATCCCATAAAAACCAATTGAGTTCATTGTCTTGGCAATAAACATTGTTATTGCCGCGGCGGGTATGGCCGTATTCATCGCCCATGAGAATCATCGGGGTTCCGATTGCCAGTAAAAGTGCGGCGTGGAAATTGCGCATTTGCCGCTCGCGAAGCTGAACGATTTTACGGGTTTGAGTGGGGCCCTCCTGCCCGCAGTTCCAGCTATCGTTTTCATTGTTGCCATCGCGGTTGTCCTCTCCATTTTCTTCATTGTGTTTTCCTTGATAGCTCACCAAATCGCGCAAAGAGAAGCCGTCGTGGCAGGTGACGAAGTTGATGCTGTGGTAGGGTCGCCTTCCCTTTCCATAGAGGTCTTGTGATCCCGACATCGCTTTCGCAAATGCGCTAGCCTGATTGTCGGTCCCTTTGATGAACCGCCTTACAGCGTCGCGGTACTTTCCATTCCATTCAGCCCATCTCGTTCCCGGGAAACTCCCGACTTGATAAAGGCCGGCGGCATCCCAAGCCTCGGCAATCAATTTGATATCTGCCAAGACGGGATCTCCTTCGATCATTTGGATCAAGGGGGGATTGGCAAGTGGGGTTCCTATTTTCATCCCGGGTCATTGCGGATGCGAGATCAAAACGAAAACCATCGACGTGCAGTTCGCTTACCCAATAGCGCAGGGAATCGACGATGAGTTGGGCGACGACGGGGTGGTTGGCATTAAAAGTGTTTCCTGTGCCCGTATAATCGAGATAATGGCCATCGGGATGGACCATGTAATAGACTTGATTATCGATGCCTCTGAAGGAAAACCAAGGGCCTTTAGGGTTGCCCTCTGCTGTGTGGTTGTAGACGACATCTAGATAGACCTCGATTCCATTTTTATGCATCTCTCTGACTAGCGTACGGAAATCGTCCAGAGCGCCTGTCCATTCCGAAGAAGAATAACGGTTCATTGGCGAGAAAAAATTGATGGTCGAATAGCCCCACATATTTTTCAGCCTTTGATGGGTCTTGGGGTTTATGCAGTGATTGCTGCACTCGTCAAATTCAAAGATCGGCATCAATTCAATCGCATTGACCCCCATATTTTTCAAATAGGGGATTTTTTCGACGATGCCTAAAAATGTGCCCGGTGACTTTACTTTGCTAGAGGGGTGCTCGGTGAATGCCCTTACATGCATTTCATAGATGATCACATCTTCCATCGGCAGCTTAGGCTGCGGAACATTCTGCCAATCAAAATGGGCATCGAAGATCACTTTTCCTCGAGGAGTGTTGGCTCGATCGGAATACTCCCTCTGTCCCCAAAGGTGGCCTGTATTGAGCCCTTTCGCATAAGGGTCGGAAAGGATGCGGCTGGAGTCGAAGAGGAGCTGAGGATTGTCCGCAGGCCCTGCAATTTTATAGCCGTATTCCATCTGGTGGCACGGAAGATCGTGAAGCAATATATGCCAAATATAGCCTGTTCTATTAAGTTCGGGGTCCAAATGGATCTCTGCGAAGGGATGGTTGGAATGGGGGGAAAATAGGCATAGTTTCACTTCTGTTGCGTGTTGAGAGAATAGAGCGAAATTTACCCCTCTGTTAATGCGAGAGGCGCCTAGAGGTGCTGAAAATCCTCGCTCCCGCCGGACCCCGCTTGGAAGACTAGTATTTTTTACATTCATAACTAATTGTGTAAGAGGGGCTTGTAAATTAAATCCTTGTTTCTATCTCGACCTTATCTCAAAAAGATTTTGCCTGCAAGAGCGTGTTCAAGATTATTTGCCTTGTAGTAAGGTCGTTTTTTTGTTAAAATAATATTAAAAATGAGTTAGACTTTCTTTCTTTGGAGCAACGCAGAAACGAGATCACATTTTTGTTGCTATTTTTGAGCGCAAATTGGAAACTTCCCCAATTATGCATGATTTTTCGAAAACGTATGTTGTTCTGTTAGAAAGATCAAGGAAAGACTTAAATCAAACGTTACAGGAGGACCCATCCATGTCATTGGAAAATGCCAAGCAAAATCTTAAGGAATTCGGTAAAGAGCTCAATCTCGAGTTGGCATTTGATGAAAATCATACGTGTATATTGGGTATTGACAATACCTTTTCACTGCACTTAACTTATGAACCAAATTCTGATCGTCTTTATCTCTATTCTCCGATCCTAGATGGTCTTCCTAAAGATTCTCAAGTTCGTCTTCGGCTGTATGAAGCTCTTCTCGAAGGATCGATGCTCGGCGGACAAATGGCAGGCGGCGGAATCGGCGTTGCCGTTCCAGAAGAGTTGATCTTGATGCACGCCGTCCTCGAAATGGGCGTCGGCGCTGATCCTTCTGCACTAAGACGTTTTGCTCCTCTTTTCGTCGAGGCTGTAGAGCGTTGGAGAGCCCGCGCGAAAGACATTTGCGAAGGCCGTGAAGTTTCTAAAGAACCTGGAACAGTTCCTGGCATCCCCACAGGTGGCAAACCGGGCGAGCGTTTCATCAAGATTTAAGTTTCGTGTCCCCTCATTCAAACTGGTGAGGGGATTTTTAGTTTAACATCCCTTTTATCTCTAAAAGAGAAGAATAGAGTTCTTTCTCTTTCAATTTTTTTTCCACTTGCGTAATGCTTGTCATGACCGTGGAATGATCCCTTCCAAAGATTCGTCCAATGCTTTGAAAAGGAAGTTTTAGCTCTTGCCTGCAAAGGTACATCGCGATTTGACGGGGAAGGGAGCACTCTTGGCTTTGCGATTTTCCCAAAAGGTCTTCATTGCGGATCCCATAAATTGTCGAGACTGCCGAAATAATTTTTTCGGGAGACAGGGCGGTTTGCTCTTCTTGAAGGAGGAGATCGGCAAGCATTTTTTCAGCTGCTTTTTTATCGATGTGCTGCAAATTTCTTTTTTTCTCAAGATGGCTACGAAGGACGAGAGCTTCTAAAGCGCGATTCAACGATTTGCTGCTTTGAAACTTATGCAATAACCATTGAATCACTTCTGGATCGAGAGGGAAATTCAAGGAATCGCATCGTTTTTCAAGCATCTGTTTGCGTTCTTCCCCAACCAATTTTTCGAAATGGATATTGATCCCCCATTCGAAACGGGAAATGAGCCGCGGCTCGATCTCTTCCATAAGGGGAGGAGCGCATTTGGAAGATAAGATGATCTGACGGTTTAAGGAATGAAGAGCATTGAACGTGTGGAAGAATTCTTCTTGAGTGGCCCATTTCCGGGCTAAGAGATGCACATCATCGATCAATAATACGTCGACGTGGCGATAAGCCTTTCTGAACACTTGCATCTCGGAGGCGCGAATAGCAGATACCACGTGTTCAGTGAATGTTTCTGCGCGTGCATAAAGGGCATTTAATCCCCTTTTGCGAAAGGCCTGTGCAAGGGCAATGAGGAGATGGGTTTTTCCGCAACCGGGGCTTCCCCAAAAATAGATTGGGTTAAAGACTGCAGTGCTTCCAATTAATTCATTGAGAAACCGAGATAAGACTAGATTTTCATTTCCCACGACGAAGTTTTCCAGAGTCATCGAAGGGTCTAACTTGTCAAAAGTAAATTGTAGTAGAGGGCTTTTTTCTTTTTGTTTTTTGGATTTTGCTTCTGTAGCAGTGTTTTCCGAAACAACGCTTATGTGGACTTTGATGGGACGGAAGTTGTTATTTAACAATTTAGACTTGAGGAGAGGACGAATATGCTCTTCAAACCAAAGAACTTGAAAGGAATCTTTCGCTTCCATGTAGAGATTCGCAGAATCAAAATGGACGACTTTGAGCGTGCGCAGCCATTGATTCACCACTTCAGAACCCAGAAGGGCTTCCTGTTTTTTGATAAACTCTTCCCATACCCGCATGATATACCCAAGTATATTCGAGAATCGACATTTGAAATTGTAAATGTAAAGACGCTAAGATGCAATACGATATATACACAAATGAACTCAAAAGTTGGTTTTTGGCTGCGTCGGACAGCCGCTGCATTTGAACCCGCCTGCATCGCACAACTTATTCAAGTGTGCCTGCTTCCCTCGCAAAAGAGCGAACCCCCGCTCTTTTGCAAGTGTCCGCAGCAGCGCCGGCTTCGCCTGGTTCAAATTCAGGGCGCCTTCCGCCCGGTTCGCTTTGCTCACCTGCTTTGCACTGCGAAGGTCCACTGGACCTTCTCGTGTCTTCGCAGCCTTACCAAATTCCCAACTTTTGAAATTCATTTGTGTATAATGTTTAACGTTCTCGGAGGGCCTTTAGCAATTCAACGCGATCTTCAAATGGTATTATTTGGTCCATTACTGATTGGTATTTCTCATGTCCCTTTCCTGCAACCAAAACGATATCATTAGAACGAGCCGTCGATACAGCAAGGCGGATAGCATTTGCACGGTCTAATTCCACGGCGACCTTTTGCCGTTGCTCGATACCCTCCAAAATTTGTTCAATGATTTTGCTCGGATCTTCCATACGTGGATTATCAGAAGTAATCACGATCTCATCTGCGAGAGTTTCGGCTACTTTGCCCATTTTGGGCCGTTTGGAGGGATCCGTATTGCCGCCGCAACCAAAAACACAGATGAGTTTTGCGCCGGGTGCTCTCAGTTCTGAGGCTGTTTGTAAAACTTTTTCAAGGCCATCAGGGGTATGCGCATAGTCAATAATGCAAAGGGGGTCGGATTTACAGCCTTTTGAAATGCGCTCAAACCGACCGTTCACACCAGGAAATTCATTTAATGCACATGCAATACTGTCTTTTGGAACTCCTTCATGCAGACAGATGGCAATTGCGGACATGGCATTGTATATATTGAAGCGCCCAGGTAACAGCATCTGAAAATCAAGTGGACCATAAGGGGTAGCTAGTTGCACACAGGTATGAGTTCCTGTCCAGTCGAAGCGTTTGACATGAATGTCTGCTGAAGCAGAAAAACCATAATTCAATTTTCGCACCGAAGGGCTGCAAACAGATGAAAATTCCCGATAAAGCGGATCATCAAAATTGATGATCGCAATCTTATTAGATTGTGAACTTGAATTGAGCGATTCAAAGAGGCGCCGTTTTGCTTGCCAATAATGCTCCACTGTTTTGTGAAAGTCCAGGTGGTCCTGCGTAACATTTGTTAAGACGGCTGCAGCAAAATGGCTAGCCCCAACCCGTCTATAAATAAGAGCATGGCTGGAAACTTCTAATGCAACGTGCCCACAGCCTCCTTTGGCCATCCCTGCGAGAATTTCTTCGAGTTCTGCTGCTGGAGGAGTCGTATGGCCAAAATCTTTCATTTCTAGCTGATCTTGACTTCTAAATCCGAGGGTTCCTATGAGCCCAGCCTTTAAACCCGATCTTTTGAGTATATATTCAATGAGGTGCGTGGTTGTGGTTTTTCCATTTGTACCTGTAACACCAATCAGACGAAGTTTTCGGCTGGCATGGTCAAAAAGTTCTGCTGAAAAACCAGCAAAGGCATCCCTAGCATCCTTGACTATGATTTGCGGAATAGTGATATCCGGTTGTTCTTTTTCACTAATTATGCAAGCAGCACCCAATCGAACGGCATTGTCAATTGTCCCATCCCCAGAACGTGTTTCACCGGGGACAAAGAAAAATGCTGTATCTTTATCAATTCGCTCTGGATGGCATGTCATCTTGCCGATGGATAATGTTGCGATTGCGGAAGCAGGCTCAATTCTGCCTTCGAAACGAGCTAATAGAGGCTCGAGCAATGATCTTCTTAGTATTCGCTGCATTGTGTCTGTCTTGCGCCGGACTTTAGCGATTTGTATTCCAACCAATACAAGAACAGTCCCGACTATCTGCCAGAATCCTAGACTTTCCCTTAATACCAACGCTGAAAAACCGATGACAAGCGGCCGTTGCAACATGCCGATGATGGAAACTCGAGTCGATCCAAGTAACGAAATTGCCCAGAGAAAAGCCAAATTAGCAAGGGCAGCGGTAAGTCCTAAAACAGACCCTATAGACACAGCGCTCATCGTTATGGATCCTACCAGACCGGGAAACAGAGGCAACATGCAGATTCCATTAATGATAAAAATATATGTAGATACAAGAGAAGGGCTATGGCGGACTGTTAGATTTTCCTGTAATACTCGATATGTTGTTGAGCTAATAACGGCTCCTAAGGCAAGAATTATTCCCAGAAAATGAAAACTGACAAAATCGTATCCTAGGGTTAGCCAAAGGCCAGCTGCGCACAGGAAGAAGCCAAGCCAAAACTTCCAGCCTAGAATATCTCGGCCGAGGATCTTATTCGTCAGAGCTACTGCAGCAGGCGTTATTGTCAAAATCGTCAAAAGCAAGCTCGCGCCAATGTACTGCAAGGAAAGTAGCGTTAAGGTACTTGTCAATAAAAGAAGCAATGCTGCGGGCAGCATCTCTTTCATAAGAACTTGAAATCCCACCCATCTAGCCTTTCTGGTTAGAAGACAAATGACTAGTGCACCGCCCAAATGCTTGAGACAGAGCAGCTGCCATGGCGTGCAAGTACTCATATAGCCTAGTTTCACAAGAATAGGATCGATATTGGAAGCGAATAAGGCTGTTATCACCCAAAAGTAGCTGGCAATCGAATGTTTAGTTATTGACATAATGAAAAATCTGTTCGTAGTTCTTGTCTGCAAATCCAAACATGGCAAGTGTCCTTCCTTCAGAATTGAGATCTCTTTGCACCAGCACTGAGATGAGATGAACGATCGATGTGATCGTGGGGGTTTTCACTCCAGCAATATCACCCAACTGTTGTGCTGGTATCAGTGTTGCGCAAATATCTTCGTGAAGATAGCGATGTTGCAAACTATCCGGTCCGAAGCTATGGCTATAGTTGGGAACGCTTGTCATTGCTGAGTAAAGGCTATCCCTATCACAGCTATAATATTTGTCCAATAAGTCTTTCATAGGGATGAGTTCGCTGCCATATGCTTCAGCCAATGCGCGAAACTCTAATTCGACTGCTTCAAGCAAGCGTACTGTTTCTTTCGTCATTCCATCGTAATAAAAACGAAAGGGGATTTTGCGGGAAACGAGGTTCATATTCGCCAATGTGATTGTCGCGTGTGCAATGGCGCCAAAATCGGTAAGACCCCGTTGAATGACATTTAAAGCAGGGCTGAGTCCGGGAAAGAAACGATTGATGATCTTGGCATTTTCTTTTGTTTTTGATCGTGTCGCAGAGGAAAATAATGTCCATTTCTTGAATCCGCGGATCCAAATGCAATTTTCCTCCTGCTTGATGCGGCAAGCAAATAGCGCATCGGTTTCGATTACACGCGGCATTTTTTTAACTCCTGCCTTTTGCAAGCTCTCTTCGAATAGAAGAGACCCTCCAAGCTTAGAAGAAAAGAGAATGATGCTATGGTTTTCATTGACATGGGGCGCGAGCCGCTGGGAGATTTCGGAGTACACTGTCGTAATTGTAGAAACGAAGATAAATTTAGAATTCTGGGTCAATTCGGAAATGGAACAGCCGCAACTCGTGATTGAAAAATTACCGCTGATTTTTCCTTCAGCTTTGAGGCATAGACCCTCTCCTAGAAATTCGAGCTTTTTAGGAGAACGACCTAGCATGTGGACTGAATGCCCTTGCTGGCTTAAATAGACTGCTAGGGCACGAGCCTCGTTTCCGGTTCCGATGATCCCAGTCTCTAGAGCATTAAAAGTGGATGGTGTTGGCGAATAAGAAGATACGCGCTTGGCTGTGTTCGATTGAGTCAGAGTCAAAGTGTCCATTGCATTTCCCTTTTTGGTAAATGGTCAAGCATTGTAAGCGCGTCTAATAAAAATTTGCAATGGTAGCGTAAAAATTAATGTTTTTGAAAAATAAATTTTCAAATAGGATGATATGACTGATGGTGCAAACTCAGAGAACCACTCCAACCATGAGACGCCAAAGCAGTCTCGATCAATGGCCAAAGTCCATTCTATATCGAAAATGACTCAAAAGTTGGTTTTTGGCTGCGTTGGCTATGCAGCACATTTTTTGTCTTCACTCGCGCCTTGTGCTTGCACAATGGTCGCTCGCTCCAGACAAAAAATTTGCGCAGCCGCCTTGCCAAATTCCCAACTTTTGAATCATTTTCGGTATAAGTGGCTTTGATTTTTTTTTCGTTCATCAACGATAGAACGATATAACGATAAGAACGATAGAGAAGAACAACTACTGCCTTTTCTTATCGTTATATCGTTTCCACCATTAATTATGTTTAAAGAACTTTAAGTGGCATTAACTTTTTTTGCTGCCAACTTCCGCGTCATGAACCATTGCTGCAAGATCCCTAGGGCCATCGAAGAAAGCCAGTAAATGTTCAAGCCGGAAGGGAAATGGTAGAACATCACTGTAAAAACGATGGTCATGATATTTCCCATCATCTTTTGCTGTTTTTGCTGATCGGTCATCATCTTTTTATCTTTCGGCAAGGAGGCGCTGAAACGCTGCTGCGCCCACATCACTCCGCCTAATAAGAAGGGGAGTAGGTGGAAGTCGGTGCCGAAGAAGATGATGGGGAAATTCCAACTGAAAAGCACGTCTGGGGCGGTGAGATTGTCGATCCAGCCCGGGATAAAGCTTGCGCCGCGCAGCTCAAACGTGGATTTGAGCAGGTCGAACATCCCGATCAAAAATGGGAGCTGAATTAAGAGAGGGAAGCAGCCGGAGAGAGGGTTGACCCCTTTTTCTCGGTATAAGTTCATGATTTCTTGCTGAGATCTCTTCGGGTCTTTTTTATGTTTTTCTTGGATCGCGGAGACTTTGGGAGCAATCTCCTGCATTTTCATCGTCGATTTGATCGACCAGGCATTTAACGGATATAACATGACGCGCAGGGCAATGGTCAGTAAAATGATTGAAATTCCCCATGAGTGCGTCACCATGTAAAAAAAGTTCATCAGAATGAAGAGGAATTTCGCAAAAGGTTCAGAAATAAAAGTGAACCACCCATGGAAACTGAGCGCGCCTAGATAATCGGGATTATAACCTGAAGCGGGGTCGGAGTAGGTTTGATCCACTTTTTTGAGAATATCCGCTTCTAAAGGTCCTGCATAATAGCGCAGTAGAGTGGTTTGAGCGCGCAAAGGAACCTGCAGCTCATAGCCTGGAAATTTCTCGGCGGGATAAGGGCGATATTCGGGATCGACAAGGTACAAACGGGAAGGATCTTCGGTTCCCGGGACCTTGCACGCGCGATAACCTGCTGGAATTTCCGTTAAAGGATCAACGATGAGTCCGAAAAATCCGTTGGAAGTGCAGACCCAGTCAGGATAGATCGATGTCGACGTAGTGCACTCTTTGGGCAAAGAGATCTTTTCCACACTGGCTTTTTGATTGCTCTTTAGGATGCGGTAAGTCATCGCTGGCGCAGGACTGTCGGAGATGAGCTCGACTTCGGGCACGCCGCTTGTCAGCCAAAGACCGCGCGCATCGCCCTCGATTTTGATGCTCGCTTCTAAACAATAAGGGGCATCGCTGGGCTGTTTAGGAAAGCGGAAAATTTTATTGATTTTGCGGTCCGTATCGGAAAGTTCAAATTCGATGAGATCTTTTTCGAGCCTTTTTAATTTGTATAATCTTTGTCCGCGTACATCGTTTTCCGAAACAATTTTTAAGGCATAATGCTTGGTCGGCGAGGTCGAAGAGTTCGGGTCGTTCGGATTGAAGGCGGTTCTTCTTAAAAGTGGATAAAAACCTCCGCACTGACGCTCCTCGATTTTTTTTATTCCGGAGCCGTCATTGATCGCGTATGCGAATGCCGGAAAATGATTATTTACCGCGTATTCTTCTAAGAAAATTTTATCGAGATGGATGGGCCTGACATAGCTTTTGCTGTTCTGTTTGCTTTGGAAGGGCAAATTGATTTCCGCAATACTGCCGCCGAGGTTGGAGAAGACGATCTGTTGGTATTCATTTTGAAGGACAAAAAACTCTTCTTGGGAAGAAGAGGAATTTTCAGCGGGGGCGGCAAATTCATTTTCCGCAGGGAGTTGGAACTCTTGTTCGATCGCTTCAAGCGGTTTTTTTGGTTGGACCGCCTGCTGTGGCTTAGATTTTGGAGAAAACCACAAATTGACGAAAAAAAGTGCGATGACAAGGGAAATGACAAAAATGAGGGTACGTTTATCCATTGGCCAAAACCTCGGGGTATGAATGAGGGCTGATTATATCAGAAATTCTAATATACCGAAATGAATTCAAAAGTTGGTTTTTGGCTTCGTCGAACAGCCACTGCATTTGAGCCCGCGTCCATCGCACAACTTATTCAAGTTGTGCTGCTTCCGCGCCCGCTTCGCCTGACTCAAATTCAGGGCGTCTTCTTGCCAAACTCCCAACTTTTGAGTTCCTTTCGGTATAAATCTCAGCATTCTTCTTGAAAATTGCGTCGATGGTCGAGCTCGGATAGAAATTCTTGAAAATCCCCGGTGGACCGGAGATTGTCGAGCCACTCATCTTGAAGCATTTCGTCTATGGGAGGAAGGGCGTCGTATCCGCGAGCTTTTTGCAAACAGAGCATCCCTTTTTCGCACTGACCTAGCAGCGAATAAAGGCAAGCGAAGTGATAATAGGTTTGCAAATTGCCAAGGCGCATCGCGGCTTGCAGTTTGTGCTCAGCATCGCGATAGAACTGTTCTGATTCAGAAGAATCGTGCGTATGCACGGCAATATTGATCAAGGCAGCGGCCCAGTCGAGTAGGATCAGATCATTTTCATCGTCATTTTTAAAACTGAGGCGGTAATGGTGCACAGCGCGGTAGAAATGATCGATTTCGCCAGTGAGCTCTCCTAGATGCGATAAAGCGAGTCCTAAGCGATGATGGACCAGATGAAAATCGGGATCGATCATGAGGACGTGAGAAAAAACTTCGATGGCGCGAAGATAATAAAAATTCTCTTCGTGAAAATCTCCTAATGCATCGAGTGTGCAGGCATATTGGAAAAGCCAATCGGGATGCAAATAGATCGCATTTTTTTGGAGATTGAGCAGGCGTTCAAATTGAGAGGAGGCCGCTTCGAGCCAGCGCTGTTCGTGCGTCATTTCTCCAAGTTTTGAAAGCGCTGATGCGTAATCGAAAAGATAAAATGTGGAGGGGTTCAGATCGACAGCTTTCTGCAAGAATCGCAAAGAGAGCTCCAACGTTTCAGGATCGTCTTCAAGATCGCCGAGGAGCGCGTAGGTCCAACCGATGGCATGCCAATGCCTGTGGCATGTGCGGTCGATCGATAGACCCGCTTGGAATTTCTCAATCGCTTGATAATAATAATCGAGGTCATTGAAATAATGTCCGAACGCTTGCATGCAAATGCCATAGCTATACCAGATATCGGGCTCTTCGCTTTCGATTTCGACAGCTTCGGAAATTTTGTTCTGCGCATCGTAGATCAAATCCAAACGGTCTGTGTAATTTCCCAATAGGGCAAGCGCTTCCCCAAAGACTGCTTGGACCAGGGGATTCTGCGGATTCAAAGCATAAGCGCGATGGCATTTTTCGACGCACAGGCGCAACCGTTTAATATCCGCAACTCTTTTTGCGGAATCGCACAACAGCTTAGCCCAATTAAACCAGTTTAACGCATTCTGCGGCTGAAGCTGCGCTGCGGAAGCATAAGATTCGCACGCTTGGGAGAAATGGTCCTCGTCATGAGTGTGGAAATAGAGTTTTTGCAGCGCATCGGCAAGCAAACTCCAGCTATCATAGACATTGCCATCGAGGGAGACTGCTGTCCTCAAGCAGTTGACGGCTTTCACAAAAAATCGGACATCATTGATCTGAGAGGCAAATTTTAAGCATGCATGGCCGAAATCATTCCAAAAATCCACAGATAGTTTTTCATCCAATGAGTGCGCCATCTGAAAAAATTCAATGGCTTGGTGCCAGTCCAAGGCTTCTTGGGAATGTTCTGCAAGATGAGCGCAGACGATTCCGAGGTCCCAATAAAGCTCAGCGAGTACATCGCGATTTTGGCCATCGGAGAGCAAATGCGCTTTGTTCAGTTTTTCTTTAGCATCTAAGAAGAAATGGTGTTCGCCCGAATTCAATCCTAATGTGCAAAGCAGGCTTCCCCAAGTTTGCCAAGCAGCAAAATCGTTGGGATTCAAAAGGGTGGATGCTTTCAGTTTCTTGCTCGCAAGTAAAAGAGTTTTTTCGCGCCCTTCATGACATCCGAATTCGAACAGAGAAAGTCCCTGTGCATAATACAGCTTTGCATTGGAAGGATCGTATTTGAGGGCAGAATCAAAACATTGCAGCCCAAAAGAAAGATCGCCTTTCAATAGGGCTGTTTCTCCTTGCGCGAGCAAGGAGTCCGCGATGTCAGTGGGCGTTAGTCCCAAAGTGCTTTCGGATTCTTTAACCAAGTTCAAGATATTTTGATCCATGGATGACCATTTGTAAAACAGGCGGATTATAGGAAAGCCCATTTTTTTGGACAATCCAGCAACCTTTTTTGAGGCCGTTTTTCGCCTATATTCAAACTTTTTGAAAGCTCTATGTATATTAAGGATGAGGGTCTTAGTAAATTTTTCTTTAACGAAAAATTTACAACAAATGGTGCAAAATCTGACTCTTTGGAAACTTTCTTATTTAAACTTGTCGGGGTTTATTACCCCAGCACCCTGTTTCCGCATTGCCGGCGCATTTATCCCCAGCGCTTTGCGTCGGGTGAAAATGCACCGACAATGCGTGCAGATAACATTAATTTTTTTAATATTTAATCCAGTTAAATATTTACTTTTAAAGTATAATAATGTATTATCTGGTGTATGGCTTTTAATTAAAGTGGGTAAAAAATGACAGTAAATACAACTGCGAGTCAAAAATTTAGTGCAGATTTCGATATATCAAGGTGTCCTGAATTGCAAACAGAGCTTGACTATTGGTTCCAGAAACTTGATAGCATCATGCAAAAAATGCGGCTTGGATTAGCTGAGTTTAAAGAAGCATATCATTGCGATACTATTGGGCTAGGGGCTACAGCTAGGCTTTTTGATTCCACTAAATGTGTCTACGATGCAACTACATCGGAAATCAGTGTATTTATTACACCATTAGAATTAATCGATCTTCAAAAAATTCCTTCTGAGTTCCGTATTACAGATATTGAAGATCCTCGACTGGATGATGATGAATTTCTCGCTGGATTTGTTTCTTGGCTAAGTTCCTATCTTAAAATGGACGGATTGTCATTTCAAAATCTATCATCTATAGAAAAAAAAGAGATTAAATGCCTTCTTCGGTTAACCAGAAACCCTCAAATGTTAGAAAAGGCTATAGAAGGTGGCGTCTATCACGAATTCGCCCATATATTTTTTAAACATCTGTTAAATCAGCCTTATGAATTGACATATCAAGCTACCCGCAAAATTTTAGGAGCGATTTTTTTAGGAGGGATGGCCATCACTTATTTTAGAAGAAAGAATTACAGTTTTCTCAGAGGGATGATCATCACTCTTTTGGGGACTGGCGGGGCAGCGCTTACATCAGCATGCCTTACGATAAGGGCTTGGAATGTGAAGCTAAAACGTGAATTTGAGGCTGATGAGAAGGCTTGCAAGGCTTTACAGGACACTTCCGGGCTTATCTATTACTTTGACACTAAAAATAAACATCTGGATATCGAGCTGAAAAAATGGAAAACAAATTTTAAAGGAAGTGAATTCATGAAGAAAATTGGTGAGATTATTCTTCCATATCTTCTTCGCTATCCGCCAACTCATCCCAGTGACAAAGCACGCGTTGAAAACTTGCAAAAATTAACATTCTGACTTGATTTCGAGGAAAATTCTCTGCTATTTTCTGAGGAGTCATTAATGTTAAGTGAAATCAATGTTCATCTATTCCACACAAGTGCGGCTTAAAGATACCGATGCTACCGGTGTGCTCTATTTTGCAGAGCAATTCCGGATGGCTCTGGAAACCTTTGAAGAGTTTTTGAAAAGCCGAGGCTTTTCGTTAAAACAGCTTCTCGAATCCTCTTATTTGATGCCGGTCGTTCATGCGGAAGGGGATTATTTTGCCCCATTGATGGTCGGCGATGAACTTGAGATTTCGATGAGAGTGGTCAAGGTAGGAACATCCTCGGTCACATTAGAGTATGCTTTTCGAGATCTAGGACGCGGGCTTGAGGTTGGAAGGGTGCAGATCGTCCACGTCGTGGTGGAGAAAGAAAAGAGGACCTCTGTCCCTATTCCTGATTTTTTGAGGGCAATTTTAGAATCTGAAGTTGCAGAGTTGAAAGGTTAGGCTTCATTCCCGAATCTGGTGGGTAGGGGAAAATGCGGACGGGGTGCATAAATCCTGGAAGGCGGCTTTTTAATTTCTCCCGAATGGTTTCCAATGAGTACTTCTTCTCTTCATCGTCAATAAAAGCAACGGGACGCTGCCCAAATTCGAGGTCATCGATGGGCAATACTGTCGCTTGTCGAATTCCAGGCAGGGAACACAAGGCTGCTTCAATGACTTCCGGCTGGATGTTCTCTCCGCCGGAAATGAATTGCCTATCTTTGCGGCCGATCACTTCAAGCTGATGATCTTCTGTCCACCTCCCGAGATCTTTTGTGGGAAACCATCCCTCTTGATCTGCTTTCACAACAGTTTCAGAATCGGGGTCCCAATAGCCTTTAAATAGTGTTTTTCCGCCGACCCAAATCTCTTGATCTTTTTCTATTTTTAATTTTCTGTAGAGAGGGATATTGCCCTTTCCAAGCGCGATGATCGAACTCATTTCGGTCATTCCGTAGGTTGGGATAATGGGTAATGATGACCTTAATAATTCTGGAGGAATCGGCGCACCTCCGAGGAGGATGCATTTGAGAGAAGGATTTATTTGTTGCAGCCGGTAAAGCTGGGTAGGGACAAGGGAAATGTGGGTAACGTCACACTCAGAATCAGTCAGAACGACTGCCGCCCCGCGTAAAAAACAACGAAAAAGAATGGCAATCCCGCTGACATGGAAGAGGGGTAGAGAGAGCTGCCAACGAGAAGAGGTTTCCAGTTGCAATGGATCGATGACTCCCATGGCATTGTAGTAGTGGTTGCCAAAGCTATGGCAGGCAATTTTGGGAGACCTGCTGGAACCCGAGCTGAACAGGAAGGTTGCCAATTGATCGAGATGAATGGGGTGTGTTGGGGTGGAAGAATCCCTTGAAAGTATTATTTTCTCTACATCCACTACATGATGGGCCTTCAACAACTCAAAATGGGTAGGCAATTGTTCTTGCGGAATGCGAAAACTCAAAGGGCAGGCAATCGCTTTGAGCCGGAATAGGGCAAAAAAAAGGGCAATAGTGGAAACATGCGATTTCGCAATGAAAGCAACGCGATGTTTTTCTTGGACGCCTTCATTTTTCAAATCTTTGCACAATGAATCAACAGCCCAATCGAACTCTCGATATGTCCATGTGCGTTCTTTAGCAATAACTGCTGCTTGATTGGGACTTCGCCTTGCATTTTCAGAGAGGGGGCAATTCACATTTTCCATGCGCGATTTCCTGTAAAATGGAAGTGTTAATCTCTGGGCGATTCTCCACTGTGATCATCGGACTTCCAAAATCAATGGAAGGCAATAAAAGATCTTGGGCGAGGTAGCGATGGGTATCGAGGCCGATGGGATCGGCAAGGAGGTTAAAGTGGGAAGCAACCGAAAGAATTTGGAGAAGGCCGAGCCCACTTTCAAAGACGGGGCTGAAAACGACTTTGAGATTGTGTTTTTTTGCCAATTGCACGAAGGGTGCGCATCCCTTTTTCCCCCCAGAATGGTCGGTTTGAGAATAAAACCATATAATTGAGAGTAAGTATCAATTGGAAGAGAGCTGATCGTTTCGTCAAGCGCAAAAGGGTAGGGGAATTCGGCAAGGCGGGAGGTTTCGAAGGTAGGATCTTCAATATAATCGAAAATGGTGGGATCAAAGTGAGAAAAAATAGAGACAGCATCGCGAAAGGAAAAGGTACTATTGCAGTCAACCCTTAGTCGGAATCGGTCTTTTAAACGGTTCAAGAGGCCGATTGCCGCATCCACGGAAAGAGTAGAGATTTTGACTTTTGCAGACCTGTACCCTTTAGCAAAAGCGGCCTCTGCGCGGTGCAAGACCTCTTCAACGCTTCCGTTTAAAAATGCATACAGTGACGCCTTGACCGGCTGAAAAGGAGAAAGAGCGCTTTCCAAGCCGAATTGAACGGAAGGCAATAATTTCTCTTCTTTTCCTTGAGACAAAATTCTGAGCAGTTGCTCGAGAGCTTGATCCGTTGTTTCTCGGCTTCTGCCGGGATAAGGAGCCACTTCGCCCCAACCATCGTGTAATTGAACTGCAAGACTCTTGCGTACGCTGCCCGTCACTAGAGGTAATTCGAAAGAATAGATTTTCCAGGAAATCACAAGAGCCATCCAATGCAAAAGAGAAGTGTGAATAACCACTGGAGTTGGCCTGTTTTAGCAAAGAGCTGATTTAACAGCCGAGGATCACGATTGCTGGCCATGGCGCGCATCAATGGGATGGCAGGAAGTAAGATGAGGAAAGTCATTAGGGAAAAAAGATGCGCTTGATAAAAGAAGGCGACGGGGATGACAGTCAGCAGAAGCGAAAAGAGATATTGGCATTTTCCAAATGTTTTGCCCAGACGTACGGCCAAGGTTTTTTTCTTGGCAAGTCGATCTTCTCTGATGTCTCGCACGTTGTTGACAATCAGAAAGGCCATGGAAAAAGCTCCGGGAGAGATCCCAATGAGAAAAGCCTCTTTCGATAATTCGCCTGTTTGTAAAAAATAAGTTCCGGCAACGGCGATGGGGCCGAAGAAGAGAAAGGCGAAAAATTCGCCTAAACCGAGATACCCCAGTGGAAAGGGGCCTCCCGTATAAAGGATGCCCAATGCGATAGAGATCCCAAGCAAAACGGCGATCGCAATCCCGCCTTCCCAGATCAAATAAGAGCCGCAAAGAGAGGCGATGCAAAAAGTTGCGATCATCGCTTTTTTCATTTTTCTAGGGGCCACGAGTCCCGCTTGTGTCACGCGCGTGAACCCTTTTCTTTTCTTTAGTATCCGCACCTTTCATGAAATCGAAATAATCATTAGCGAGATTCGTTCCGATTTGGATCGCGAGGGCGGTAAGCATTGTGAAAAGAAACAAAAGGGGGTGAAAAATTCCTTGGCCAATGGCAAGAGTCGAGCCGATCAAAACAGGGCTGATGCCGATCACCAGAGTTTTAGGGCGAGTGGCGTATGTCCATACTTGAATGCGGTTCATCCGTCCTCCGGCGGAAACCCGGCCCTTAAGGGCCGGGTATTTCAAAAAACGACATTTGGGAGGGGTTCGAAGCCCCTCCCAAATCGCCATAATAATCCCAGGCCTTAAGGCCTGGGTTTCATTTCACGGCCTTTTCGGAAATTTTGTGAAGTCGGGACGCCGTTTTTCTAAAAATGCGCGATGCCCTTCTTGTGCCTCTTCGCTCATATAATAAAGCAAGGTAGCATTGCCTGCGAGTTCTTGGAGTCCTGCCTGTCCGTCGCAATCGGCATTGAAGGCAGATTTCAGGCAGCGGATTGCCAAAGGAGAATGCTGCAAGATCTCAAGACACCATGCGATGGTTGTCTGCTCGAGGTCCTCGTACGGTACCACACAGTTGACAAGACCCATCTGTAAAGCTTCTGCAGCGTTGTATTTACGGCAGAGATACCAAATTTCGCGCGCTTTTTTCTGACCAACGCTGCGCGCGAGATAGCTCGAACCAAAGCCGCCGTCAAATGAGCCTACTTTGGGGCCGACTTGTCCAAAGATGGCATTATCGGCTGCAATCGTTAGATCGCACACAACATGCAATACATGACCGCCGCCGATTGCATATCCTGCAACCATGGCAATGACGGGTTTAGGACAGCCGCGAATCTGTTTTTGAAAATCGAGAACATTCAGCCGATGAACTCCTTCATTGTCTGCGTAACCAGCATGCCCGCGAATGCGTTGATCGCCGCCGGAGCAAAATGCTTCTTTTCCCTCGCCGGTCAAGATGATGACCCCGATCGTTTGATCATTGCGAGCATCGTTCAAAGCGTGCATCATCTCTTCTACTGTCAGGGGCCGGAATGCATTGCGCACTTCAGGGCGGTTGATCGTAATTTTTGCAATCCCATTGCATTTATGGAATTTGATGTCGGAATAAGAGCCGCATTCGCTCCAAGGAACTGTTTTATTTTCTTCAACTGTTTGCATCGTTTAACCAATGTAAAATAATTTCAGCGGCTTCTTTTGCATTTTCAATCGGGATGGCGTGCCCGCAATTCTTAATGCTGCGCACTGAAACCGTTTTTGGAAGTGTATAATAAAGCTGCCGATATTTCAAATCTTCTTCGCCGTATAAGAATAAAGCAGGTCTTGAGAATTGATTAAAGTGCGGTTGATTGGCAAGCGACAATTGTTGCATCACGTTCGCAAGATGTTGTGGGTTTTGATTGAGACGGCGTTTGGGGATGGAGCCTAACGTTTGAAAAATAGGCTGTTGGTACCATTCTGTAATGAAGCCGTCAATAGGCATAGTTTCCAGTTTTTTACTCCATTGTTCGTCAATTTTTCGTCTTGCCGCCTTCTCCTCCTCGGTTTCTAACCCTGGATGCCCTGAAAGCACAACAATCGCTTCTGCACACTCTTGGAGCTGCATGGCAAGCCGGCCTCCCATCGAATATCCAACTAGGATTGGTTTAAAAACTAACTCACTTTTCAGTGCCCCCAAAATATCTTCACAGTAAGGCGTCGCACCATGGCCTGGCAAATCCACAGCGATGCAAAAAAATTGTTTCTCAAAAAAAGGGAGCATTTCCTCCCAATCCTCTTTGCACCCCAGGAAGCCATGAAGAAAAACTAGTGGAGGGTGATGGGGGCTGCCTCGAGTGCATTTGCTGAATTCAAACATTTGCTTAATTTGGATATAATTTGTTCATGCAGACGGACATTTTCTTGGCGGTCCGTTGTGATTTCGATGATGCAGGAATAGGGGTGATATTTTTGACCGAGAAAAAGAGTCCGCAGTTCTTCTACCGTCTTAGGGTGAAAATAGGGAATGTCGAAAAGTGCTGCAGCGGGTGCAAAAGAGATTTCATGGGAAGCTGCGATGAATTCCTCAAAGGCTTCTTTTCGTTGAGAAACTGGCAGGAAAGAAAAAATACCGCCTCCGCCATTGTTCACGACGCAAAGGACAATCGGCTGCTTTGATTTTGCCGCGAGGGCAAGCGAAGTGAGATCGTGCAAACAAGTCAAATCTCCGATGAGCGCTAAAATCGGTTGATCTCTGCCTTTGGCGATGCCGCATGCAGTGGCGATGATCCCATCGATGCCAGAGACGCCGCGGTTGCCATAAATCGTGCCGCATCCGGAAATCGGGAGCAAGAATTGATTGGCATCGCGCACAGGCATGCTAGTCCCAACGAATAAGCACCACGCCTCCGATAAGAAAGAGCCGATCTCCCAAACAATGCCGGGTTCTGAGACCGTGTCATTAGAAGAGAAAAATTGTTCCAGTGTTTGCCGGCAGCTTTCGTCCCACTCATGCCACTGCATTTGCCAATCCTCTTCAGGAGAACTCGAAGACAAGACAGCCTGGATAAAAATATTAGGGCAGCTCTGAACGCGATGGGTGATGAGGTGAGAGGGATCTTGCCGCATCGGATGGTCGGAAACATGCAGATAAAATTCTAAGCTTTGTTTTTCCAGCCATTGAGCAAGTGTTTTGGAGACAAATCGGTCGCCAAATTGAATCACTGCATCCGCATTAATCTCAGGATTTACTTTGAGGATCGGGTCAAAATGGGTAATTAGAGATGGCGGTCCTTCTTTCGTTCGCAAAGACGAGAGGACATCTGCAAAAATCGGCCACTTCAATTGTTCTGCTAAAGCGAACACTGACTCGGAAATATCTGTCGAGCTTGACCCGGCGAGAATGACGCCCCTGCGCTTTGTCGACAAAATTTCTCGCCAGTTTCGCACTGCCTTATCAGAAGGGTGGAGAACAGCGTGTTCAAAGGCGACGCGGTGTTCCAGCGGCTGTCGGCTGACGGAATGGCTGAACAGCGGTTCTCGGAACATGCAATTGATATGCACAGGCCCTGCCGGGGGATAAGTAGCCATGGCCATGGCATGGTTCATCGTGGAAGCTAAATAACGAGAAGAGATGCGATGGTCGGGGCAAGGAAGGTCCACTTGCCAACGGACAAAATTATGGAATAATTTCACCTGGTCGCACGTTTGATTGGCGCCGCAATCGCGAAGCTCAGGAGGCCTATCTGAAGAAAGAAGGATCAATGGGACGCGTTCATTGCATGCTTCCATCACCGCGGGCATAAAATTGCCGATGGCAGTCCCGGAGCTTGCGATGATTGCCGCGGGTTTTTTTGCCGCTTTGCCATATCCTACTGCATGAAAACAAAGTCCCCGTTCATCAAAATGCACGACGCGGCTCGCCTTGGGATGATTGGCGACCGCAAGCGCTAAAGGGGTGCAGCGGGAGCCTGGGGCGCAGCAAAAATAATCAACGCCTTGAGAGATCAACGCATCGATCAGTTGATGAGCCCAAATCTCATTTTGTGCGCCGGTGTCCATAAGTAAGGTTCTATCGATTTTCGACTTCTTTTGTTGGGGGTTATATCAACTTGCGTATATTACCCCCAACAAAAGAATCGAAAAGCGGCCAAAATAATCCCAAAAATCGACGAACCCTTACTTTGTAGACACCCTCTAAAAGAACAATTCTGTGAAAGGGCGAATTTTTTGCTCGAGTTCATCCCATTCTTTTTCGGGAATGCTGCCTTGTACAATTCCTGTTCCGGCGAATAAATGCATCGCATTTTCTCGGATCAACGCAGAACGGATGGCGACGTAGAGGCTTGCGCCCTGAGAGCTGATCACGCCAATCGGCCCTCCATACCATCCACGATCGAAATGCTCAAGTTGCTCGAGAAGCACAGAAGCTTTATCTCTTGGATGCCCTCCTAACGCGGGAGTAGGATGCAATGCGTCGATCAATTCCTCGTCGAAAATGTGGCTTCTCAAGGCGGCATTCAAACGATTATGGATATGTTGAACATGGGAAGCTTTCAAGATCCGGTCGTGGCTGTCCCATTGGATTTTTTGAGAGTAAGGAGAAAGGGCTTTTTGCAAAAATTCCTTCACAATATTGAATTCGCGCCGATCTTTGGGACTATTGCACAGGTCTAGTTCAAACTGGGCGTCCTCTTCGGGAGTGGCTCCTCTTGCTTTCGTTCCTGCTAAGGCATCTGCGCTGAGAAGATCGCCTTCCCTTTCGAACAATTTCTCTGGCGTCGCCCCTAAAAAACAGAGCGATGGAGAAAGTTGGAAGGCGAATAAAGTTGCGCTCTTCACTTTCTCTTTAAGATGGTTTAAGCACGACCAAAGGGAGAGAGGTTGAAGAAATTGCAGGGTCGTCTTCCGGGCTAAAACAATCTTATCGAGGCTGCCCGAAGAGATAGCTTCTAACGCGGTCTCTATATTCTTCCCCCAAGTTGAAAAATCGGGGGCGTCTAAGCGTGCAAGAAAGGAAGGTATTTTTCGCGACTGTAAGGAGGAGGGTTTAATTTCGCTTAGGATGAATTTATCATCTAGAGAATAAAAAATTGCTTCTGTCTCCCCCTCCCTCTGCGAGATTTCAATCTGGGGCAGCCAAAAACAAGTTCTTGGAAATCCTCTCCACGTCGCGTCTTCCTGGTGATATTTGTCCGAAAACCGGATGCCCCCATAAAGTCTTATATCGAATGGAGTCTCTTTAGAAAAACGGGGCAGATGGGGAAAAGAGAAAAGGTTGCCCACGGCAGCACGCGCAGTGTGCCCATCGCGGTCTTTCCAGTAGACTTTAGGATAAAAGGAGCTGCTTTCTAACCAACTCAGTAAATCAAGAGCCGGCAGGGATTGCGCCGACCGATGGATAAGATAGTTCTGCCCGTCAATTTCATACGGGTGCATCTTTTTCCCCCTGGTAAACAGTGACGATGCCTCCGAAGAGTGGATGATCCTGGACGCGGACAAATCCCGCAGCACGCATCAAACCGCAAAATCGTTCCCCTTGAGGAAAAGTCTCGATCGTCTTGTTCAAATAACGATAGGCATCGACATTTTTAGAGATGACTCCTCCAATGCGCGGAAGAAAATGACGAAGATAAAAGAGATGGATTTTTTTCAGCCATTTCTTTCTGGGGACCGTCCCTTCAAGAATGAGCACTTTTCCATTGGGTTTGAGCACGCGCCTGAATTCTTTAAACGCTGCCATAATATCGGTGATATTGCGGATCCCGAACGAAATGGTCACACAGTCAAAGTGTTGATTGGGAAAGGGGAGTTCAAGGGCGCTGGCGATTTGAAAGTCGACTTTGTTCGCATAGGGTTTCCGCGCGATTTTTTGCTGAGCGATTTCGACCATCTCCGCTGCCAAATCGATCCCCACTATCGAGGCGACAGAGGAGTGGTTCTTCATGAGGGCGATCACTTGGTCTCCAGTTCCCGTGGCGCAGTCCAAAATCCGCAGCTCTTTTTGATGGGGCAGGAAAGAGCATAGGCGCCTTCGCCAGATCCGATCCATGCCAAACGTCATGACCCGATTGACGCAATCGTAGGTCGGTGAAATCTGATCGAACATTTTCCAGACCTCATGGCGGGAAGGGCCGTCGAGCTCTTCTTTCATAAACCCCAATTTTTCAAGATGTTTCTGTATAACAGGAAGATTTGAAAGTGTAAAGATTCAAAAAATATATTTACATTTTTCGAAATGAGCTGTTCTTATATCTATTCAAATCAAAGGGTTATATTAATTATTGGTTATTGATTTTTTATTAATGATATTATATAATTTAGAGTGTTCGATTAATAATAATTAAAAAGAAATAAAACTATGAGCAGTTCATTACTTGGATCTAATAATATTCAAACCGTTCCTAATTGCGGCATTTCATTCATCAATCCTTCTGATCAGGAGCAATCGACCCTATTTCAGTACTTGCCTCCTGAATTAATCGTAAAAATCCTCAAAAGGGTTGTTTCTGGCACCTTTTACCAATCTGCAGTTGATTCTGTCGCGTTTGGCCGCGTTTGCAAATTATTCCATCATTGGCTCCATCCAGCATTTATCCAGGAGCGTCTTTGTTCGCCTTCTCTTTGCAGTCATCCAGTCGGAGGGGTACATGATCATTCTAGAAGAGTATTCAGCCCTATCTTAGCTCTGATGAACGATGTTGCAGATGAGCTATATTCTTGCTTATTGGTGGCGGGATGTGAAGTGGCTTTAACTAAATTAAATTCAAATCAAGTAGATTTAAAGAATAGAATTGATCAATGTCTGGGTGATGCAAGAAAAAAAGTGCCTTTTCTCGTTTGTAAAGAAAACAAACAGTTTCTTTTCCCTATTTTTTTCAAAATGCTCAAAAACAAACCGATTGAAGATTTTGAAGCAGCAGTTACAATAGCCGACTTGTATGCAGAAATATTTATGAATAATGAGATAGATCAAAAAGGTTTTAACGACAAAGTTTTAACCTATCTTAGCAACCATCTAGAAGATTACAATTTCTAACCGCTTGCGTTTCATCATAAATAACTGATAGTCAGTATATTAAAGAAAAACTGTTTGACTTTTCTGCAATCGAATGCGAAAAAGTCATGACTTTTCTGCAATTTAGTGCAAATTAGTCAATATGGAGCGGTATCAAAAACAAGCAATGCTATTTCCATGAAAAATATAAACTAACCGCTTTTCAAGTCGTAAAAGATCTCAAGCGAGAAAAAATGGAAAGCGGGATTGCAATTGTCCAGGCCGATCAATTTCTAAAAAAACTTTATCTATAAGCCCGATATACCGAAAATGATTCAAAAGTTGGGAATTTGGCAAGGCGGCTGCGCAAATTTTTTGTCTGGAGCGAGCGACCATTGTGCAAGCACAAGGCGCGAGTGAAGACAAAAAATGTGCTGCATAGCCAACGCAGCCAAAAACCAACTTTTGAGTCATTTTCGGTATACAGGAACTAATTCCCTTTGCGTTTGCGTTCGTTCTCATTGAGCAGGCGCTTGCGCAAACGGATGAAATGGGGGGTGACCTCGACGAGTTCATCGTCTTGGATAAAGTCGATCGCTTGTTCTAGCGTGAATGTGCGCGGAGGAGTGAGGATGATATTCTCATCGCTTCCCGAGGCGCGGACGTTGGTGAGCTGTTTTCCTCTGACGACGTTGACGACGAGATCATTGTCGCGGGAGTTTTCTCCGACGACCATCCCTTCATAGACTTCATCGCCGGGGCCGACAAAAAGGCTGCCTCGTTCTTGGATGCTAAAGCAGGCATAACCGGTCACTTTGCCTGGCCCATTGGAAACGAGAACGCCGCTCGGCCGTCCCGGGATCTCACCTTTATGAGGGCCATAGCTGTCGAAGACGGAGGTCAGGATCCCGAAGCCGCGTGTGACGGTGAGAAATTCGTTGCGATAGCCCATCAGGCCGCGTGTGGGGATGAAGAATTCGATGGTGGTGATGTTGTGTTCGTTTGTATTTAGAGCGCGCATTTCTCCTTTGCGTCGCGAAAGCTCTTCGATCACGGTGCCGGAATATTCTTGGGGGACTTCGATATGGACGATTTCATAAGGTTCTTGAAGAGCCCCTTCGACTTCTTTAATGATGACTTGAGGCTTGGAGATGGTGAATTCATATCTTCGCGGCGCATCGCTTCAATGAGGACAGCCAGGTGCAGTTCTCCGCGTCCGCAGATGCGGGCGGCGTCGTCGCGGTAAGTTCTCTTCGATTTTCAGGGAAATATTGGCTTTTCTCTCTTGGGTAAGGCGGTCGCGGATTTTGTTCATGGTGACGTGCTTGCCGTCTTTGCCGACAAACGGGCCGTTATTGACCATCATTTCAACCGAAAGGTCGGTTCTGCAAGAGTGATCGGAGGCAAGCTGGACGATGTGGTTAGGATCGCAAAGGGTATCGCCGATCGTGATTTCCGGAATGCCTGAGATGCTGACGATATCGCCGACGCCGGCCTCTTCCATTTCGACTTTTTTTAAGCCGTGGTAGCCTTCGATTCTTTGGACTTTATGCTGCGTAGGATGGCCATTTTTATCGACTTTGGTGATCGGTATCCCCTTTTTTGATTTTCCCTTCTAAAATTCGGCCGCAGGCTTGACGGCCGACGAAATCGTCGTAGCTCAATGTGGCGGCCTGCATGAGGAAGGGAAGTTCGAGGTTGCCTGGAGGATGGGGAACAGCTTTGATGATCAGCTCGAAAAGAGGGCGCATATCGATGCGCGGATCTTTGAGGTCCATCGCAGCAAAGCCGCCCAGGCCCGAAGCGTAGCAGATAGGGAAATCGAGCTGTTCGTCGTTGGCGCCGAGTTCGACGAAGAGATCGAATGTTAGGTTCAAGGCGCGGTCGGGATCTGCGTGAGGGCGGTCGATCTTATTGAGGACGACGATGGGCCTCAGGCCGATTTTAAGGGCTTGGGAGAGGACGAAACGGGTCTGGGGCATCGGGCCTTCCTGGGCATCGACGAGGAGCAGGACGGATTGACAAGGCCGAGCACTCGCTCGACTTCCCCGGAAAAATCCGCATGGCCGGGGGTGTCGATAATGTTAATTTTAAAATCTTCGAAGAAGACACTTGTATGCTTGGCGAAGATCGTGATCCCGCGTTCTTTTTCTTGGTCATAGCTGTCCATGACTCGTTCGGGGATTTTTTCATTGTCCCGAAAAATATTCGACTGTTTCAGCAAACTGTCGAGCATGGTGGTTTTCCATGGTCGATGTGGGCGATGATGGCGATATTGCGAATTTTTTCCGGCTTAAACATAAATAGGTAATTCCAAAAGTTTAAGGTATACTAAAGCACGCGATGATTAAATTCTACTTGAAAAATAATGAGTTTGCGGGCTACTCTACTTGAAATTTTAGATTTGAACGATGTAAGAATCCTCTTGAAAAAGGGAGGGCCCCGTGCAAATTGCCTCTGAAGAAGAGATGGAAAGAATCGCGGCCGACGATGCCGCCGCGGGCAATTTATTGGAATCGAAAACTTCTCATTTGCAAGATCTGTTGCAAGAAAAATTAGAAAAGGCTTTTCACAAGCAGACCTCGACCGTCGTCCATCACGATATCATTAAAATTGCCTCAGAGCATTCTCCCGTCGATCTGGCCTATGCCGCTTCGCGCCTCCCTCCGCATGCCCGGCCCATGATCTATGAAAATCTCTCCGGGATCGAAGCGAAGATCGAATTCATGGTGAATACCGACAGCAGCACGCGCGTCGCCATTCTGCGGCATATCATGATGCGGAAATGAAGCAATTATTAGAACATATGCCGCCAGACGATGCGGTCG
Source organism: uncultured Verrucomicrobiae bacterium (assembly GCA_963698815.1). Classification (GTDB taxonomy): domain Bacteria; phylum Chlamydiota; class Chlamydiia; order Chlamydiales; family Rhabdochlamydiaceae; genus CAJCIW01. The sequence continues at coordinate 30,256 of CAVOSF010000004.1, read as the reverse complement.
AAGTTCTCGAGGATATTTCAGAACGCAGATTCCGCCGCGTTGTCGAAATGCTCGAATCTGACAAAGCTCTGAAAATCCGCGAAATTAAAAAGCATCGGCGCAATACGGCCGGTCGTTTGATGACCAATGAATTTTTCGCTTTTTCTAGGGATGTGACAATCGGCCAAGCTTCTGCCCATATCCGCGACAATCCAGGCATCGATCTCACGCGTTAGATTTTCGTTCTCAACCAGGAAGGGGAATTGCAAGGCTATGTCCCTGCCCGCAATTTGATCGTCAATCCTCCCCATTTGCCATTGGTTCAGGTGATGAAAGTCATTCTGCATAAAGTCTCTCCTGAAACTTCCCGCGAAGAAGTGGTGGAAATCGTCGAACGGTACAAAGTGTCGGCTCTGGCTGTTGTAGATCCAGACAATCGCATCTTAGGCGTGATCACTAATGAAGATGTCCTGGATGCTATGGAGGATATCGCTGATGAGACGATCGCCAATATGGCTGGAACTGCGGAAAAAGTTAGCGAGCACGAACCGCTCTTCAAGCGTTTCTTTTCACGTGCTCCTTGGCTGGCGGTCACGCTATGCGCAGGATTGATCAATGTCGGTGTGATGTCCTCTTTTCAGAATTATGCGGGCGGGATTTTGACTTTTGTGATGTTCTTTGTCCCCCTGATTACGGGGATGTCGGGAAACATCGGCATTCAATGCAGTACAATTTTGGTCCGCAGTATGGCCTTGGGATTTGTCTCGCTTGGAAATCGGGGAGAGGCAGTTTTAAAAGAGCTCTGCATGGGAATGATGACGGGAACAGTCTTCGGCGTACTTTGCGGATTTGCCGTATATCTACTTGATTTCGCAGGAATTTCCCGCGTAGATGTCAGCCCGGCTGCAGTCGGCATCATCGTCGGCAGCGGACTAACAGGCGCTTGCTTGGGGGGGGCAGTCCTCGGTGTCTTGTCCCCTTTGTTTTTTGCGCGCATCGGCGTCGATCCTGCAGTGGCATCCGGCCCAATTGTGACCGCCTTTAACGACTTTCTGTCGATGTCGATCTATTTCCTAATTGCCATTGGCCTCAGCACCTTTGTCTTTTAATCCGTCCTCCGGCGGAAACCCGGCCTTTAAGGGCCGGGTATAAGGTATTTTTTCTGTTTTGCAACTCAAAAAATGTTTCGCTTGCCCTGAACATAACACTCAGACTATGATTACTGTAAATTACCCCAAGCACTCCTATGGTAAACTCATAGTCATTTCCTTTAGTTTCTAACGAGAAATCGTCGTCCTGAGTTATAACCTCAGCATATTTTTTAATTTTTCAATCTGCCATGGTGAATTTTATGAGCAGAAATATCGTCTTATCAGTTCAGAATTTGAAGAAGATCTATCCTGGGAAAATCCCATTCGTCGCTGTCGGGGGGATTTCCTTTGAGCTTAAAGAAGGGGAGGTCTTGGGCTTGCTTGGCTCCAATGGAGCGGGCAAAACGACCACAATTCAGATGTTGCTTAGCACTCTCAAAGCGACCTCGGGAACAATCCATTACTTTGGGAAAGATTTCTTCACGCACCGTTCCGAAATTTTGAAGCATGTTGCCTTTGCAAGCACTTATGTCAGCTTGCCCTGGATGCTGACTGTCGATCAAAATTTAGAGGTTTTTAGCAGGCTGTATGGGCTTTCTGCAGCAGAACGCAATGAACGCATTGGCCCTTTGTTAGAACGATTTGGGATCGCGGGTAAACGCAAATCCTACGTATCGCAATTATCGGCAGGTCAGATCACGCGCCTGATGCTGGTCAAAGCCTTTATGATTCGGCCCAAAATAGCACTTCTCGATGAACCTACGGCATCTTTAGATCCCGATATTGCGCAGGATGTGATTGAATTTGTGCTTGAGCAAAGAAAGAAGTTTGGAACTTCGATTTTATATACCTCGCATAATATGGCAGAGGTGGGTGAAGTGTGCGACCGCGTCTTATTCCTTCAGCAAGGAAAGATTGTGGCCGACGACCTTCCAGGAAATCTGGCCAAAAGCGTTGCTGTGTCTCGAGTGCAGCTTCAGGTGGGCGATGGAATGAAACGTACCGTTGCCGTCGCAGAAAAGCTGAAAATGCGATACAAAATGGAACACCGGACCATTGAGCTCGAACTCGATGAAAGTCATATTGCCATCCTTCTCTCTGCTCTGGCAGAAGCAGGGGTGATCTATACGAATATCAATATTTCACGGCCGACGTTGGAAGATTATTTCTTGCATATGGTCAAGAAAGGAGCAAAAAAATGAGCTGGCATCGGATTTGGGCAGTTTTCTTACGTTATTTTTATTTCTTCGCCAAGATGGACCATTTGGCCGATCTTTTCTTTTGGCCGGCCCTAGATATCTTTTTATGGGGGATGACGAGCGTGTGGATCCAACATCATGATGCGTCAATGCCTTCCTTTGCGCTGGCGATTTTGACGGGATTGGTCTTCTGGCAGATCATTTGGCGCAGCAATTACGAGGTGTCGGTGAATTTGCTCCAAGAATTTTGGAACCGGAACATGGTGAACCTTTTCTCCACGCCTCTAAAAATTGCAGAGTGGATTTCCGCTCTGATGATCGTTGGGGTGTGCAAAATCATAATTACTATCGTTTTTGGGGCTCTCTTTGTCTGGATACTCTATGCCTTAAATATTTTTACGCTGGGATGGTCGTTCTTGCCATTTTGCGCCTCTTTAGTGCTCTCTGGATGGTTCATCGGGTTTTTGAGCGCTGCCATCATGGTCTATTTCGGCCAGCGCGTCCAAATGCTCGCGTGGATGACGGCCTACATCTTTGCGCCCTTCAGCGCTGTGTTTTATCCATTGTCAGCGCTGCCTGCTTGGGGCCAAATGATCGCCAAAGCACTGCCGATGACCTATATTTTTGAAGGGATGAGAAAAGTCCTCTATGAAGGGATTTTCTCTTGGGAATATTTTGGATTGAGCATTGCACTTAATCTTGTTTATCTTATCGGAGCGATGCTGCTCTTCCGCAAGCTCTTTGAGAAGAGCAGGGCTAAGGGACTGGCGCGGTTGGAATGAGCTCGTTCTTGATCCGTCCTCCGGCGGAAACCCGGCCCTTAAGGGCCGGGTATTTCAAAAAACGACATTTGGGAGGGGTTCGAAGCCCCTCCCAAATCGCCATAATAATCCCAGGCCTTAAGGCCTGGGTTCACTTAAAAAGGTCCAACCCCTGCTTAATGGGCATTATCTTATGCTGTAAAGGACTGTAAATCAGGGCTTTGCAAAAAAAGTAATTTCTATTGAACTAATTGTTAAACTATATTAAAATTAATTAAATAATAATTAGAAAAATTTGAAAAAAGGAGAAAAATAATGAGTTCATCCCCAATTAACCCAGTTGCAATGAAGAGGCCTTTGCCCTCTGGTTCCGAAGAAAATGCTAATAAAAGAGCAAGAACAGATTCCTACCCATCTACAAAAGCAGATCCTACTCCTTTTTATTATGTAACGCTCCCGAAAGTCCCGTATTCACCAAAGCCGCAAAAAATTCCGACTGTATCATCGAAACTATCCCATATAATTCAAATTCCTGCTGTACCATCGAAAGTATCCCATGTAAGTCAGGTGCTGACATGCCCGTCTTTGCCATCGCAGCCAAGAAATCCGACTTTATTACCGAATTCATCGCAAGTAAAATTGCAGACATATCAGCCTTTACCATCGCAGCCAAGAAATCCGACTTTATTACCGAATTCATCACAAACAATGTTGCCGACATTTTCCACTTCATCGTTGGAAATTAACAAGGTTGTGAAGTCTCTTCCAGCCGTCTCTTTCATCACGCAAGCCCAACAACCGCATAGACCTGCATCCGCCAAACCTGCTGAAGAGCCCAAGAGCGATGTGCCGGCGGTTTTCGGCACATCATCACAAGTGTCTGAGTTGCCGATATTTTCCCCTTTATCGTTGGAAATTAACAAGGTTATGAAGTCTCTTCCAGCCGTCTCTTTCATTACGCAAGCCCAACAACCGCATAGACCTGCATCCGCCAAACCTGCTGAAGAGCCCAAGAGCGATGTGCCGGCGGTTTTCGGCACATCATCACAAGTGTCTGAGTTGCCGGTATTTTCCCCTTTATCGTTGGAAATTCACGAGGTTGTGAAGTCTCTTCCAGCCGTCTCTTTCGTCACGCAAGCCCGACAACTGCATAGATCTGCATCCGCCAAACCTGCTGGAGAGCCCGAGAGCAATGTGCCGGCGGTTTTCAGCACACCATCACAAGTGTCTGATGAAACATCAGGGATTGTTGAAGAAGAAGTAGTTGACACCGATTCTGAAGGGGTAGTTGACACCGATTCTAGTCAAGAAGGGTAAATCTTTTGAATAACTCCTCCTTTGAAAAGGAGGAGATTCTTCTGGCTAAGGGCGGGCGTTCTTCGACGCCCGAGAAAACAAATATACCGAAAATGATTCAAAAGTTGGGAATTTGGCAAGGCGGCTGCGCAAATTTTTTGTCTGGAGCGAGCGACCATTGTGCAAGCACAAGGCGCGAGTGAAGACAAAAAATGTGCTGCATAGCCAACGCAGCCAAAAACCAACTTTTGAGTCATTTTCGGTATAGCCCGGCTAACCTGCCCTGAAGGGGCAGGATTGCGCTTCGAGCTTGCCGTTCAAGCTTCTATGAGCATCTCGATCGGTTCCAAGCGCCACGCCTGTTGAAATAGCAGATAAACAGAAGCAACCGCCCAAAACAAGCGAAGCGGCCAATGTCACGCTCAAGGATGCGGCGGTCAAGACAAAGCCGGCGGTAACTGTCATCGGGAAGCCAAACGTAGTGGTGATAAGTGCTGCTGCAGCGATGCTGGCGATGGTCGAAAAGGCGAGTTGAGCTGTCCTGAAGATGAGATGGTCGGGGCAGCAATTCACCTTATCGCAAATCCAATAAATAATGCGGCTGCTTAGCCAAGAACTAAATCCGAAGATGGCCCCTCCCAAGGGGCCGATCGATGTAAAAAGGCCTGCTGTCGCTGCGCTTGCGCTGGTGACGAAAGCAGCGGTGAATACGAGTTCTGCTGAGGAGAGTCTATCAGTGGTCACAGATTCTAAAGACGTTGTTCGATCATTTTTTCCAGTTTGACGTTGTCTTTAGCGAAGTTGCGGATTCCTTCTGCGAGCTTGTCGGTGGCCATGGGGTTTTCGTTGAGCATCCAACGGAAGGTTTTTTCATCGACGACGATTTTGTCGATGTTCATTTTTTGAGCGGCTCCGGGATCGAGTTTGCGAGGGACTGGACCTTCTGCAGTTTGTAATTCTTCGAAGAAGTTTGGGGGCGATCGTCAGCAAGTCGCAGCCCGCTAAGCTCTAAGATTTCGTCGACATTGCGGAAGCTTGCGCCCATGATCTGGGTCTTGATCCCCATTTTTTTGTAATAATTGTAAATTTGAGTGACTGAAATCACGCCGGGGTCTTGCGCAGGAGGATAGGATTCTTTCTTTTCGCTTTTCTTATACCAATCTAAAATCCGGCCGACAAAAGGGGAGATCAATGTGGCGCCGACTTGGGCGCAGCCGATTGCTTGCCCCAAGCTGAACATCAGGGTCATATTGCAGTGGATCCCCTCTTTTTCGAGAACTTCTGCGGCCTTGACCCCTTCCCATGTGGAGGCGAGTTTGATCAAAATCCGTTTGCGGTCGATGCCTGCAGCTTCATAAAGAGAGATCAGAGTGGCGGGCTTTTTTTAAGCTGCCATCGATGTCAAAGGAAAGGCGTGCGTCGACCTCCGTTGAGACTCGTCCGGGGACGATTTTGAGGATTTCAAGGCCAAAGTTGACAAAGACTTTATCGAGGGCCTGCTCTTTGATCTCTTTGGGGGTTTTGCCATTTTTTTTGCCCCATTGGACTGCTTCGTCGATGAGAAATTGGTATTCCGGTTTTGAGGAGGCGGCGAAAACGAGCGAGGGATTTGTCGTTGCGTCGGTGGGACGATATTTTTTGATCTCATCAAATTCGCCGGAATCTGCGACGATTGTTGTCATTTTCTTGAGTTGGTCGAGTTTGTTCATGGTGGGTAACCCTTATTTTTCTTCTATTGTAACCCCTTTTTTCAAATTTTGCAAATCTCATATTGGAGGGGTAAAAGGATTTTGCAGAGGGAATGGTTTAAGGAATTGTTTGAATTTTTCAGAAAAGTCTTCAGCTTTGATTGTCGAACGGTAGCCATGAAGAATAAGTGTAACGTCTTTATTATTGTTCAACGCATCAATCAAAACCCTGGTTATCTCTTCAGAAAGTAAAAACCTTTGCCCGCCCTCCAACCGGTAAGCTTCACAGCGCAATGGCTCACCGTCGATTTCTAGTTTGAGGAGGGACCTTTTTTGGATCGCCTTGGTAGGGCGGCACAGGAAGAGAATGGACATTAAGATAAACATTTAAACGTTCTTCAATTTTAAGCAATTCTATATCGATCCCATGAATAGAATCAGAAGATAAGTAGCTTAATTTGGTCGAACTAAATTCTTTTTTCTCTGAATGGATCTGATTGGCTGTCCAATGGCTGTGGCTAGAGCAACCACAGAGGGATAGAAATAGACATGCCCATGCATGTCTAATCATCGCTGCGGTGACCGTCGTTATTGGCTACCAAAACCAGGGCAGTAACCGCTACAACGACAGCGGCGGTGGCGAGCGCGATATTCTGCCAGTGCTTTCTCTTAGCAGCTTTAGCGCCTTCGTTTGCAGCCTGGCCGACGACGGGAGTCCCTTCTTCTTCCTCATCTGGGTAAGATTCGGGTACAGTTGACATGTCAGGAGAGTCGAGGCCGATCGATGGGATTTCCCCTTGCTCTTCGGTATCGTCCGTGTGCTTTTTCGGGGACGCATGAACGACGGGCTCTTTTGAGGGAGAACCTGTGTAGATTCATCCGTCGGGACTTCGCTTGGAATAATGTCTTGAGAGTGGACGACGGGGGTCAATGCGAAGATCGAAGCGATGAGGCAGGAATGGATTAATTTATTCATGGTTTTCTATTTCTTCTGTTGATGGTTCCGGGATCGGGAGCGAGAGTAACCGTTCACGTGTATTTCGAAGAATTAAAATCTGCCAGAAGGGTCCCATATCCTTAAAATTATCTAAGACGTTCTTTTGAAAAACAAGCCAATGTTTTTCTTGAAAAGTTTGATCTTCAAAAGGTCTTTCTGCGAGGAACGCAGATTTTCTTCAGCTGCGGAAGGAGAGCGCTCTGATTTTGTTTCAGAGTTTCTCGGCGATCGAGCTGCGGCACATTCTCAAATAAATCATTAGAAATTGTGAAGGAACGGAAGGCAGATTGAATTTCTTTATAATAATTGGACATTTCTTCTTTGAGAGCTGCAGCAGTGAGGACGTAAGCGTGTTTATCCTTGATGAGGATCAATTGTAAAATGCGGACCGCGCCCCATTCAGTCTTAGTGTCGACTTCGGTGAGCTGGCCTAAGCCAGCCGCCGTGCGCACTTTGCCCAAAGAGCGCCATTGATTGTTGCGGTCCTGTTCATGGATTGCTTTGACCGCTTTGAGATAATCGTTCAATGAAGCATCGGTCTCTTCGATAGCAAGATTGATCGAGGGGCAGAAACCCTTAACGCTTTTTGTAAGAAAGGCGATTTGGACTTTAGGGGAAAGGGTTTTGGGATCAGCGATCTCCCAATTCTCAGGAGGAACAAAATAACATTGCGAAGAAGAGATGTTGTCGACTGCTTGCGCAATCGCGGCGGAATGGTTTTTTGGATAAACTTCTGGTAAAACAAATGTGGAGATGAGGAGAAGAAAAATAAAATATACCGAAAATGATTCAAAAGTTGGGAATTTGGCAAGGCGGCTGCGCAAATTTTTTGTCTGGAGCGAGCGGCCATTGTGCAAGCACAAGGCGCGAGTGAAGACAAAAAATGTGCTGCATAGCCAACGCAGCCAAAAACCAACTTTTGAGTCATTTTCGGTATACATATTCACTCTTAATCACATGGGCTTTCGCAATGCGCATTGGAATGGCCTGCTGCACTTTGATGCAGCACCGAGGCTAAAATTGCGATGCCCGCAGAAAGTCCGATCCCCCATCCCAACATCGATGTACCTATTGCTGTAAACGTTCCATCTTCTGCTCCTGCGCCGGTGCGCCAGATCGCCTCGGAATCTTTCTTATATTGTTCGATTCCGTCGGAGAAACAAAAAGAGGGGAGAGAAAGAAGTATAAGAGCGGTGAATAGTCTCTTCATGGAAAAGCCTGACTTGAGAGTAAAAGAAACGTTATCTCAGATACTCGACTTTCCCGCAATTTTTTCTTTCCGTTTCGGTAAACTTTTTTTTATTCGGTGATTTGCATTGAAAAATATCCTCCTAAATGTAGAGACTTACGTTGTGCATTGAACTATAAGGTTATTTGGCATGAAAGGAACAGAACCCGGAAAAGACAAAGTCAAAAAAATCTGCGACATTTTGCGGCGTGAAACATTGGAGCCAGCAGAAGAGGAGGCAGAGCAAATCATCCGCTCGGCAAAGGAGCAAGCCGAACAGTTCATCGCTGCTGCGAAGGGGGAAGTTGAGAAGCTCTGCACGAAGCAGGCGCAAGAGATCGAACGCCAAAAAAATGTCTTTCAATCTTCTCTCACCCAAGCTTGCAAGCAGGCGATGGAAGCGTTAAAGCAAAGCATTGAGGAGAAATTGTTCAATCAAGAGCTTGGCCGGCTGATCACAAAGCATACCCAGGATCCAAAAGTGTTAGCGCAGCTCGTGACCGCTGTTGTCCATGCGATCGAAAAAGAGGGGAGTGGAGCGGTCTTAAGCGTTTATGTTCCTGCAGCCGTTCCTGCCCGCGCGGTCAATATGCTTTTAGCGCATGAAATTCTCGAAAAGCTGAAAGAAAAAAGCGTTCTCGTCGGCCCGCTTAGCAGGGGGGATCGAAGTCAAGCTGCACAAGGAGAATATCACCATCGATATCTCCGATGCAGCGCTTAAAAGAACTCGTGGCAAATTACATTCGCAAAGATTTTCGCGAATTGATTTTCGGTACTGTGTAACTTGGAAGTCATATGCGCAATTACTATTTTGTCGTCCTTCTCTGCCGCCTTTGGCCTTGAATGAAAAGCCCAGAGATCACTTTTGAGGAATTGATTGCCAGGCTTGAGATCAACTTGAGCAAAGAAGATCTAGAAAAAACGAATGTGCTGCGCCGTTTTGTCGACATCAACAATATCCGCGCTCTTCTGATGGAAGAAGCGATCGATCCACGGGGCAATCTGAATGAAAAAGAGCTCGACGAAGCATTGCTTGTCCATGCAGTCCTTCCCGATTATGTCTTTGATTTTTTGGACCAGTTTGAAAAAGACGACGGATAAAATCAGGCATTTTTCAGGGCTTGCTCGCGCGCTTTTTCAATGAAGAGATCCCGAAAGCAAACGGTTTTTTGCAGAGATATCTCATTTTCGAAAGAGAATGGCGGCTTGTCCTCCTCGCCTTAAGGGCAAAACAGATTGCGGCGGGATGTCGCCAAAGAACTGCAATTTGAAGATCCGACTGATCCTTTCGTCGCGCATATCCTTGCGCAAAAGGACTCCGAAATTTACGAGCCGCCTCCGGAATACGCAGAGCTTAAAGAATTGATCGCTTCCTGCTATGCCGATCCATGGGTGGAAAATAGAGCTTTTGCCGAATACCGGTTTAAAAAAATCGACGAACTCGCAGAGAACACTCCTTTTCAATCGATCAGATTCTCGCTTATATGGCACAGCTGATGATTATCGAAAGCATGTTCGAGCTCGATGAAGAAAGGGGAAAATGATTTTAGAAACATTTAAAAGTGGATAATTAGATGAAAGAAGGCGGAAACATCACTCAAAAACAAGTCGCGACAGGAAAAGTCGTCAAAGCTTTTGGAAACCTCCTGCATGTCGAATTTGAAGGAAATATCCATCAAGGCGAAGTCGCGATGGTGCGCCTCGGCGGCGGTGTTTCCTTAAAAGCCGAAGTGATCGAGATCGTCGGAAATGTTGCCAAAATCCAAGTCTTCGAAGACACGCGCGGCGTACGCTTGAACACCGCTGTCGAATTCACCGCCCACTTGCTCGAAGCAGAACTTGGCCCCGGCCTTCTCACATCGATTTTCGACGGCTTGCAAAATCCTTTGGAAAAAGTCGCCGATGCGACGGGCTTGTTTCTCTCCCGAGGCGTCTATATTCCGCCTCTCGACCGAACGCGACATTGGGATTATCATCCTACGGCTAAAGTCGGGCGATGTCGTGCGGCGCGGAGACGATCTCGGCTATACGATGGAAGGGCGCTTCCATCATCAGATCATGGTTCCGTTTACATCATTTGACGAATATACGATCAATTGGGTCATCAAGCCCGGCTCTTATACCATCGATACCGTCGTCGCCAAAGGCGTCGATGAGAAAGGGGAAGAGCACCACTTCACGATGGTGCAAAAATGGCCCGTGAAAATGCCCCTTTTCGAAGGAGAAAAGATCAAAGCCTCCCGGATGATGGACACCGGGATGCGGATCATCGATACGCAGTTTCCCGTTCTTAAAGGGGGAACTTTTTGCTCTCCCGGGCCCTTTCGGCGCAGGAAAAACCGTTCTGCAGCACCATCTTTCCAAATATTCCTCTGTCGATATCGTCGTCGTCGTCGCTTGCGGCGAACGGGCAGGAGAGGTCGTCGAAGTCCTGCGCAGCTTTCCCTCATTTGACCGATCCGCATACGAATGAACCCTTGATGAACCGCACGGTGATCATTTGCAATACCTCTTCGATGCCGGTGGCTGCGCGCGAAGCTTCGATCTACATGGGAGCGACGATTGCCGAATATTACCGGCAAATGGGACTCGATGTCCTGCTGCTTGCCGATTCCACATCCCGCTGGGCGCAGGCGATGCGCGAGATGTCCGGCCGATTGGAAGAAATTCCTGGAGAAGAGGCTTTTCCTGCCTATCTCGCTTCGCGGATTGCCGCTTTTTATGAACGCGCCGGCGTCGTTTCAGCTCAAAAATGGAAAGCAGGGTTCGCTGACCATCGGCGGGACCGTCTCTCCTGCGGGAGGAAACTTTGAAGAGCCTGTGACGCAAGCGACGCTGTCTGTTGTCGGAGCTTTTCATGGCCTTTCGCGCGCGCGCTCCGATGCGCGGCGCTATCCTGCCGATCGATCCGCTGATTTCCTGGAGTAAATATGTCGACGATGTCAGCAGAGAGCTCGAAGAGCAGCGTGGCAGGCTGGGGGAAAATGGTGAAAAAAGCCGCTCAAATTTTGCGCGAAGGAGATGAGATCGGCAAACGGATGGAAGTCGTCGGAGAAGAGGGGATCTCGCTCAACGACATGATCACTTATCTTAAATCGGAGCTCTATGAATTTTCCTATCTGCAGCAAAATGCCTTTGATAAAGAAGATGCCTATTGTCCTCTGAAGCGGCAGATCCCGCTTTTTCAATTGATCAACCGGATTTTCGATATGCCGTTTCAGCTTTGAATCGCATGATGCAGGCGCGCAGCTTCTTTTTAGAATTGCAAAATGAGATTAAAAATATGAATTTCATGCCGTTTAAGTCAGAGCAGATATCGAACAAACCATTGAGCTCATATCGAAAAGAAACTCGAACAAGCGAGCTAAGGTGAAACGATGAAAAAAGTCTACGACAGAATCGTCGACATGCGCGGCAATCTGATCACGGTCATCGCTCAAGGCGTCAGCCTGGGCGAGCTGGCCCGCATTCATAAACAGAATGGCCGCAGCACCTATGCTTCTGTCCTGCGCATCGAAGGAGATGAGGTCACTCTGCAGTGCTTTGAAAATACGCGCGGGATCGCGACCAATGACCGCGTGACCTTTTTGGGCAGGCAGATGCAAGCGACTTGCAGCGATTCTCTTGTTCGGACGCCGTTTGAATGGCGCCGGCGAGCCCATCGACGATGGCCCTGCGATCATGGGAGAGCATATCGACATCGGCGCCCCTTCTTTCAATCCGGTCCGCCGCATCATTCCGCGCGATCTTGTGCGCACGAATATTCCGATGATCGATGTGTTCAATTGCCTTGTCAAATCGCAAAAAATCCCGATTTTTTCCATCGCGGGAGAGCCTTACAACGCTCTTCTGATGCGGATTGCCAACCAGACCGATGCCGATGTCGTCATCATCGGCGGCATGGGGCTGCGTTTCGATGACTATCAAGCCTTCATCGACAATGCGGAAAAAGTCGGGCTCGTTGAATAAAACGATCATGTTCATCCATCGCGCGACAGATCCTGCGGTCGAATGCCTGCTCGTTCCCGATATGGCGCTTGCCTGCGCCGAACAGTTTGCCGTCCAAGATAAAAATGTGCTCGTCCTTCTTGACCGATATGACAGCTTTTGCCGATGCGATCAAAGAGATCATGATCACGATGGACCAAGTCCCTTCCAACCGCGGCTATCCCGGATCGCTCTATTCCGATCTCGCTTCCCGCTATGAAAAAGCTGTCGATATCGATGGCAGCGGCTCGATCACGATCATTTCTGTCACGACGATGCCAGGCGGCGATGTCACCCACCCGATCCCCGACAATACCGGCTACATCACCGAAGGACAGTTCTATCTGCATGGCGGAAGGATCGATCCCTTTGGTTCCCTCTCCCGCTTGAAGCAGCAAGTGATCGGCAAAGTGACGCGCGAAGACCATGGCGATATTGCCAATGCGCAGATCCGCCTCTATGCCGATCGAAAAAGGCGCGAGAGCGGCAAGAGCATGGGCTTTAAACTTTCCCGCTGGGATGAAAAGCTCTTGCATTTTTCCCATCTCTTTGAAGAGCGGATGATGAACTTGCAAGTCAACCTTACCTTGGAAGATGCCCTTGATCTCGGCTGGAAGACACTTGCTGAGTGTTTCGAGAAGCACGAAGTGGGGATCAAGCAAACCCTCATCGATAAATACTGGCCTAAATAGGATAGATGATGGCTGAAGTAAAGCTCACCAAAACAGAATTGCGCGCTCAGCAGGTCAAGCTCGATCGCCTGCAAAAATATCTTGCCCACTCTGCAGCTGAAAAAAGCGATGCTGCAGGTCGAGGTCAATCAAGCGCAGAGCGAGATCGAAGCGCTGCATTGGAGAATTTGGCGTTGCTCAAGAAAAAGTCGGCAAATATTCTCCTCTTTTCACAGATACGGAGCGCTCCCGATCTTTTTTCTGCTGTGAAAATCGATCGAAGTCGAGACAGATGCATGAAAATATCGCCGGAGTGGACATTCCGATTTTTGAGAGGATCGTTTTCGAACCCGCGGTCTATTCTCTTTTCGATACTCCCGTCTGGTTCGAATCGGCCATCTTGGGCATTAAAGAACTGATCACTGTCCGCGAAAAGATCAAGATTGCTGAAGAGAAAAAACGCGCCTTGGAAAAAGAGCTGCGAGAAGTTTCCATCCGCGTCAACCTCTTTGAAAAGATTCTGATCCCGCGCGCCAAGAAAATATCAAAAAAATTAAAATTTTCCTTGGCGACCAGCAGCTTGCGGCTGTTCCCAGGCCAAAGTCGCTAAGAAAAAAATCCTCTTCGCAATAAGGAAAACAGGATGATCATCGATGTCAAAAAATATCTCATTCTCGGCGCCAAAGAAGATATCGATAGCTTTTTCACCCGGCCCAGCAACAAGGAATCATCGAATTCATTTCTCCTCTTCGGAAAAAAGCCGATCGAAGTTCCCGTTGAGATCCAACATCTGCTCGATGCGATGAGGATCTTGCGCAAGCTCCCTGTCAAAAAACCTTATGAGGGCGGCGGGGATCTGCAATATGCCGATGAGACTGCGCAAAGAATCTTCGAGCTTAAAGCTGAAGTTGAAAAGCTCCCGAAGAAAAGCGGTTGCTCGAAGCCGAAATCGTCCGCGTTGCTCCTTTTGGCGATTTTTCCATGGACGATATCGACTATATCGAAAAAGAAGGGCAAACGCAAAATCCAGTTCTTCTGCATGAAGACCGCCAAAAGCACATGGCACAATTTCAGCGATGAGGTGATCTACATCGGCACCGAATACGATCTCGACTATTTTATCGCCATCAACAAAGAGCCGCGCAGCTATCCCGACATGATCGAAATGCGCATCGACCGGCCGCTTGGCGAACTGCAAACGCCATCTGACTTTTGTCAAAGAATCCCTGCATCAAATCGAAGCCGAGCTCAAAGGATTTGCCGGCCATATCGATTTTCTCCACGAAGCTTTGGTCGAACGGCTCAATGACTTACCATCTTCTCGCTGCAAAAAAAGAGGTCGCTTTCCCGCTCGAAAACTCCCTTTTTGCCGTCGAAGCCTGGGTCCCTGCCAATAAAACAAATATCCTTTATTCGATCATCGACGGCATGGCCATCCATTGCGAACCCATCCCTATCGAAGAGAGGACCGCGTCCCGACCTATATGGAAAATAAAGGCGTGCCGCGCATCGGCGAAGATCTCGTTAAAATCTACGACATCCCTGCAACGACCGACCGAGACCCTTCCGGCTGGGTGTTTTGGTTTTTTGCTCTCTTTTTCGCCATGATCGTCGCCGACGGCGGCTATGGGCTCATGTACTTGAGCCTCTGTTTGTATTTAAAGTTTAAATACCCCAATCTTCGCGGGAGCGCTAAACGGTTTCTGCTCCTCGGCATCATCCTTTCCTCTGCGTGTGTTGTTTGGGGTGTTCTAACATCGGCATTTTTTGGGATCCAAATCCATCCAAAAGCTGGCTTGGAAAGCTGTCTATTATGCACTATCTCTCCGTCAAAAAAGCCGATTATCATCTCGCTCATCATGATGACGTTTATCAGTTCTGGGTTTCAAAATTTCCCAATCTTTCCCAAGCAACTACAGGAGAAGAATTTATCGACAACGCCGTGGTCATTAAAGATCATCATGTCAACTATGAGGTCCTCGAGACATTTTCCGACAACATCCTGTTGGAATTTTCCTTGATCATCGGAACGATCCACATCGCCTTTGCCTTATTGCGCTATTCTTTGCGGAATTGGGCGGGCTTTCGGCTGGGTGATCTTCATGGTCGGGGCCTACATGTATTTCCCTTCTATTCTCAAAGCGACCTCGATCATTCATTTTCTGGGAATCGTCGATAAACCCAGCGGCGCAGCAATCGGTCTCCAGCTCATCTACATAGGCATCGGCCTTGCCCTCGCATTGGCCCTTATCCAAAAGCGGCTTAAAGGAATCGGGGAAGTAGCCACCCTTATCCAAGTTTTTGCCGATGTCCTCTCGTACTTGCGTCTTTATGCCTTAGGGCTTGCAGGATCGATCATGGCCGAAACATTTAACGATATGGGCCAAACCGTCGGGCTTGCCCTAGGAATCCTCGTCATTTTAGCCGGCCATAGCGTCAATATCATGCTTGGGATCATGGCCGGAATGATCCATGGGCTTCGTCTCAATTTCATCGAATGGTATCATTACTGCTTTGATGGGGGAGGACGCCTCTTCGCCCCTTTAATGCGCTTGAAAGCCAAAGAACATATTTAAGGCCTTAAGACTTAATGTTTAAAAAGATAATCCCCTCTTCCTAAAAACGCCTACATAAAATTCTTTTTAATTGACGTAGAGGTTAATATGTATTAAAATAGACTATGTTATTTATAATATTAAAGATAATTACAAAAAAATAAAAGTAACTGAGGAGAAAAAATGAGCAAACCAACCGACGGTCTCGGGGGAATGAAAAGACAACTTCCACCTGACTTCGAGATCCAACCAAAACAAACAGACTCAAGTTCTTCTAATGTTTCTACAGACTCAAGTTCTTCTAATGTTTTTGCTGTTTTCCAACAGAATCAATCAGAAAATGGGAATAACCCAGTTCCACTATCAGGAAATGCCCTACGATCAAAATCAAGTGCTTTTCTGTCGCCACCAGAGGCGTATGCAAGAGATCAAATCAACCTTGGGGCTATTTTCAAGGAAAAAGGTGACGCTGCGCAAGCTAAAGCGCACTATGGCAATGTGCTAGCGACCATACCAGAGCTGTATGCAAAAGCTCAATTCAGCCTTGGGGCTATTTGCGGGAGAGAAGGTAATGCTGCGCAAGCTAAAGCGCATTTTGGCAAGGTGCCAGAGGCCGTGCCAGAGCAGTATGCAAAAGCTCAATTCAACCTTGGGGCTATTTTCGAGAAAGAAGGTAATGCTGCGCAAGCTAAAGCGCACTATGGCAAGGTGCCAGAGGCCGTGCCAGAGGTATATGCAAACGCTCAATTCAGACTTGGGGCTATTTGCGAGAGAGAAGGTAATGCTGCGCAAGCTAAAGCGCAATTTGGCAAGGTGCCAGAGGCCGTGCCAGAGATGTATGCAAAAGCTCAATACAACCTTGGGGCTATTTGCGACAGAGAAGGTAATGCTGCGCAAGCTAAAGCGCAATTTGGCAAGGTGCCAGAGGCCGTGCCAGAGATGTATGCAAAAGCTCAATTCAACCTTGGGGCTATTTTCGTGAAAGAAGGTAATACTGCGCAAGCTAAAGCGCAATATGGCAAGGTGCCAGAGGCCGTGCCAAAGCAGTATGCAAACGCTCAATTCAGCCTTGGGGCTATTTTCGAGAAAGAAGGTAATGCTGCGCAAGCTAAAGCGCAATATGGCAAGGTGCCAGAGGCCGTGCCAGAGGTATATGCAAACGCTCAATTCAGACTTGGGGCTATTTGCGACAGAGAAGGTAATGCTGCGCAAGCTAAAGCGCAATATGGCAAGGTGCCAGAGGCCGTGCCGGAGGAGTATGCAAAAGCTCAATTCAACCTTGGGCTTGTTTTCGTGAGAGAAGGTGATGCTGCGCAAGCTAAAGTGCATTTTGGCAAGGTGCCAGAGGCCGTGTCAGAGATGTATGCAAAAGCTCAATTCAGCCTTGGGGTTATTTGCGAGAGAGAAGGTAATGCTGCGCAAGCTAAAGCGCATTTTGGCAAGGTGCCAGAGGCCGTGCCAGAGGTGTATGCAAACGCTCAATTCAACCTTGGGGTTATTTGCGAGAGAGAAGGTAATGCTGCGCAAGCTAAAGTGCATTTTGGCAAGGTGCCAGAGGCCGTGCCAGAGGTGTATGCAAACGCTCAATTCAGCCTTGGGGTTATTTGCGAGAGAGAAGGTAATGCTGCGCAAGCTAAAGCGCATTTTGGCAAGGTGCCAGAGGCCGTGCCAGAGGTGTATGCAAAAGCTCAAGTCAACCTTGGGCTTGCTTTCGTGAGAGAAGGTGATGCTGCGCAAGCTAAAGCGCATTTTGGCAAGGTGCCAGAGGCCGTGCCAGAGATGTATGCAAAAGCTCAAGTCAACCTTGGGATTGTTTTCGTGAGAGAAGGTGATGCTGCGCAAGCTAAAGTGCATTTTAGCAACGTGGACGCGACCGTGCCAGAGCAGTATGCAAAAGCTCAATACAACCTTGGGCTTGTTTTCGTGAGAGAAGGTGATACTGCGCAAGCTAAAGTGCATTTTAGCAACGTGGACGCGACCGTGCCAGAGGTGTATGCAAAAGCTCAAATCAAAATTGGAGATTGTTTGATTGCCATCGCCAACAAGACTTTGAGCGAGGTCCCTGCAACCCATAAGAAATTTCCAATCGTTCAAGAAGTGATAAAAAAATTGCAAGAATGATGGAACACTTTAGGCAAGGTGGGAATTTCGCACTTCCAATTTGAAGAGGTGGGTGGGATGAAATTCCACCTCTATAATAATGCTGGAAATGTTAAAACTCATAAAAACCTCATTTTCCCGACCTTTTTGGAAACACGCCCTCAGATTTTAACTTCTTAGAAAGGCGCTTTACTTGCCTTTGACTAAGTCCCAGATATTCAGATGCTTGGGATATTGTAAGCCGCTTTTCATGAACCTTTGTCATTACTTCTAAACGACTTAGCTCCTTGCTGCTCATAAGAATACGCCTCTCCATATTGTCACCACCTTAAGTACCAATAACTTCTGGTTACCAAAGGGTGACATTTCTATTCTTCGCTAACAATTTAAAATTATTTTTAATTGACGTAGAGGTTAATATATATTAAAATAGATTATGTTATTTATAATATTAAAGATAATTACAAAAAAATAAAAGTAACTGAGGAGAAAAATGAGCAAACCAACCGACGCTCTCGGGGGAATGAAAAGAGGACTTCCATCTGACTTCGAGATCCAACCAAAACAAACAGACCCAAGTTCTTTTAATGTTTTTGCTGTTTTCCAGCAGAATCAATCAGAAAATGGGAGTAACACAGTTCCACTATCAGGAAATACCCTACAATCAAAATCAAGTGTTTTTCGGCCGCCACAAGAGGCGTATGCAAGAGATCAAATCAACCTTGGGGCTATTTTCGAGAGAGAAGGTAATGCTGTGCAAGCTAAAGTGCACTATGGCAATGTGCCAGCGACCGTGCCAGAGCAGTATGCAAAAGCTCAAGTCAACCTTCGGGCTATTTTCGAGAGAGAAGGTAATGCTGCTGCTCAATTCAACCTTGGGGCTATTTTCGAGAGAGAAGGTAATGCTGTGCAAGCTAAAGTGCACTATGGCAATGTGCCAGTGGGCGTGCCAGAGCAGTATGCAAAAGCTCAATTCAACCTTGGGGCTATTTTCGAGAGAGAAGGTAATGCTGCGCAAGCTAAAGTGCACTATGGTAATGTGCTAGAGGCCGTGCCAGAGGTATATGCAAAAGCTCAAGTCAACCTTGGGGCTATTTTCGAGAGAGAAGGTAATGCTGCGCAAGCTAAAGTGCACTATGGCAAGGTGCCAGAGGCCGTGCCAGTGATGTATGCAATAGCTCAAGTCAACCTTGGGGCTATTTTCGAGGGAGAAGGTAATGCTGCGCAAGCTAAAGAGCACTATCGCAATGTGAAAGCGAACGTGCCAGAGGTGTATGCAAAAGCTCAATTCAACCTTGGGGCTATTTTCGAGAAAGAAGGTAATGCTGCGCTAGCTAAAGTCCACTATCGCAATGTGAAAGCGATCGTGCCAGTGCAGTATGCAAAAGCTCAAGTCAACCTTGGGGCTATTTTCGGGAGAGAAGGTAAAGCTGCGCAAGCTAAAGTGCATTTTGGCAATGTGCTAGCGACCATGCCAGAGGAGTATGCAATAGCTCAATTCAACCTTGGGCTTGTTTTCGTGAAAGAAGGTGATGCTGCGCAAGCTAAAGTGCATTTTGGCAACGTGAGAGCGGCCGTGCTAGAGGTGTATGCAATAGCTCAATTCAGCCTTGGGGTTGTTTTCGAGAGAGAAGGTAATGCTGCGCAAGCTAAAGTGCACTATGGCAATGTGCCAGAGGCCGTGCCGGAGGAGTATGCAAAAGCTCAAGTCAACCTTGGGGTTGTTTTCGTGAAAGAAGGTAATGCTGCGCAAGCTAAAGTGCACTATGGCAAGGTGCCAGAGGCCGTGCTAAAGCAGTATGCAATAGCTCAATTCAAGCTTGGGGCTATTTTCGAGAGAGAAGGTGATGCTGCGCAAGCTAAAGCGCACTATGGCAAGGTGCCAGAGGCCGTGCCAGAGGTGTATGCAAAAGCTCAAATCAAAATTGGAAATTGTTCGAATGATGGAACACTTTAGGCAAGGTGGGGATTTCGCACTTCCAATTTGAAGAGGTGGGTGGGATGAAATTCCACCTCTATAATAACGCTAGAAATGTTAAAACTCATAAAAACCTCATTTTCCCGACCTTTTTGGAAACAGGCCCTCAGATTTTAACTTCTTAGAAAGGCGCTTTACTTGCCTTTGACTAAGTCCCAGATATTCAGATGCTTGGGATATTGTAAGCCGCTTTTCATGAACCTTTGTCATTACTTCTAAACGACTTATACCGAAAATGACTCAAAAGTTGGTTTTTGGCTGCGTTGGCTATGCAGCACATTTTTTGTCTTCACTCGCGCCTTGTGCTTGCACAATGGTCGCTCGCTCCAGACAAAAAATTTGCGCAGCCGCCTTGCCAAATTCCCAACTTTTGAATCATTTTCGGTATAGCTCCTTGCTGCTCATAAGAATACGCCTCTCCATATTGTCACCGCCTTAAGTACCAATAACTTCTGGTCACCAAAGGGTGACATTTCTAAAAAACGCCTACATAAAATTCTTTTTAATTGACGTAGAGGTTAATATGTATTAAAATAGATTATATTATTTATAATATTAAAGATAATTACAAAAAAATAAAAGCAACTGAGAAGAAAAAATGAGCAAACCAACCGACGGTCTCGGGGGAATGAAAAGAGGACTTCCATCTGACTTCGAGATCCAACCAAAACAAACAGACCCAAGTTCTTTTAATGTTTTTGCTGTTTTCCAACAGAATCAATCAGAAAATGGGAATAACACAGTTCCACTATCAGGAAATACCCTACAATCAAATTCAAGTGTTTTTCGGTCCCCACCAGAGGCGTATGCAAGAGATCAAATCAAACTTGGGGCTATTTTCAAGGAAAAAGGTGACGCTGCGCAAGCTAAAGTGCACTATGGCAATGTGAGCGCGGCCTTGCCAAAGCAGTATGCAAAAGCTCAATTCAATCTTGGGGCTATTTCCGAGAGAGAAGGTAATGCTGCGCAAGCTAAAGTGCATTTTGGCAACATGAGAGCGGCTATGCCAGAGGTGTATGCAATAGCTCAATTCGACCTTGGGGCTTTTTTCCAGAAAGAAGGTAAGGCTGCGCAAGCTAAAGTGCACTATGGCAATGTGCTAGAGGCCGTGGCAGAGCAGTATGCAAAAGCTCAATACAACCTTGGGGCTATTTGCGAGAGAGAAGGTAATGCTGCGCAAGCTAAAGTGCATTTTAGCAATGTGCCAAAGGCAGTGCCAGAGGAGTATGCAAAAGCTCAATACAACCTTGGAATTGTTTTCGAGAATGAAGGTGATGCTGCGCAAGCTAAAGTGCACTATGGCAAGGTGCCAGAGGACGCGCCAGAGGTGTATGCAATAGCTCAAGTCACCCTTGGGGCTATTTTCGCGAGAGAAGGTAATGCTGCGCAAGCTAAAGTGCATTTTAGCAATGTGTCAGAGGCCTGGCCAGAGGCGTATGCAATAGCTCAATTCGACCTTGGGGCTTTTTCCGAGGGAGAAGGTGATGCTGCGCAAGCTAAAGTGCACTATCGCAATGTGTCAGAGGCCGTGCCAGAGCAGTATGCAAAAGCTCAATTCAACCTTGGGGTTGTTTTCGAGAAAGAAGGTGATGCTGCGCAAGCTAAAGTGCACTATGGCAATGTGCCAAAGGCCGTGCCAAAGGTGTATGCAATAGCTCAAATCAAAATTGGAAATTGTTCGATTGCCATCGCCAACAAGGCTTTGAGCGAGGTCCCTCCCACCTATAAGAAATCTGTAATGGTTCAAGAAGCGATAAAAAAATTGCAAGAATGATGGAACACTTTAGGCAAGGTGGGAATTTCGCACTTCCAATTTGAAGAGGTGGGTGGGATGAAATTCCACCTCTATAATAATGCTAGAAATGTTAAAACTCATAAAAACCTCATTTTATTTAATAATAAAAAGGTGCCTGAAGATTTGGCTGGAAGTTACACCCCTTCTGTCCGGCTAAAGAAAATTCAGGTTCGACCTGCTGGTCAGCCGGCATCTGAAATCCCGCAAAAATCATTCCCGCCATGTTTTCATTAGGCGTTGGATTTTGAGCTCTGGCAGCCTGTTCATCAGTTATTCGCCGTCTCTTCGAATTTGGTTCAAAACGATCTTCTGATGTTGCACTTGTTTCGCTACTCGATGGGCGTTTGGGCTTTCGAATAGAAGCCACCAATTCTGCTTCCTTTTCGGCTTGTTCAGACCTGTAGGTAGAAACTACCAGTTCTGCTTCCTCTTCGGCTTCTTGGATGGCCTGGGTCAGAAGAGATTCTAAATCGAATATCGTTTTCCCAAAACAGTCATTTATCGTTTCTGCCAATTCATACGTGACCGTGATCGTCCTTCTGTTAACTATATCTAGAATTTTCCTGTCTGGGGGTTTGTGTGGTTCACGCGCTTCTTCTATTGAAGATCTTAATTCATCTAATTTCCCCAGAAAAGCTGAAATTTTGTTAATAGAGTCTTTAGTTGGGTTAATAATATTTTTTTCTGAAAGTTTGTTAATAAGAATAGCATTTTTTATTAATATTGAATCGTGTCTTAATAAGGTGTCAAATGTTACTGTAAAAAATGACATTTCTTTTATTTTCATTGGAAGTATTCTTAACTGCTCTCGATCTTCATCTTCCAAATTAATCCAAATGTTTTCAGACAATTTTTTTGTAGGTTTTTCTTTCGGAAGTTGTTCATTTATAGCTAATTGAAAAATGCGTTTCAAATCAAATATTTCTAAACCATTCCCAATATTTTTTTCTTGGATATGTTTATTAATTGCATCTGCACGTTCTTTAGAAATAGTTCGACATTTCTCTGTTCCAAGCTGGAAGAAATAGACCTTTCCAAAATGTAAATTTCTGCCTATTGCACGCAGATTAGTTCCCAAGCTGTCCAACCGATCACGCATGACCTTATCAACGGGAAAATTCTGAACCAATTCTGTGTTTAATTTAACGACTTCTTTTTTAGCTTCCAAGTTGATGAGCCTAGCATCGCGAATCGAAATGGATTTCGGGATATTGGTCCATTTTTTTCCAACCCACTTCGACAATGTGCTACACCCCCAGACTGCAAGGGCCTTTTTAGTTGTCACATCGATATGGAGCTTAATCTCTTCAGAAAAAGAAATAGCCCTACCATTTTTTCCTGTTCCCATTTTTGTTTCGCCAGGTGTTTCAATGACTATGGGCTCAACGGGAGGCCGTTCTGCTGGAAAAGCTCCTGTAAAAGTGGTGGAGGGATTATAATTCTCAGGATTTGAATTAATAATGCTAGAAATGTTAAAACTCATAAAAACCTCATTCTTGTCGTACAAGGAAAAGAATGATATCATTTTTTAAAATTAAATTAAAACAAAAAATCAATGGTAGAAATGCCATAGACTTGAACCTCTCTCGCCTAAAGGCGAGAGATTCTTGCTTCATCCGTCCTCCGGCGGAAACCCGGCCCTTAAGGGCCGGGTTTCCGCCGGAGGACGGATAAAAAATAATGCTCTTGAGGTATTGGTTTTAAATTCGATGATGTGTATCATCACTTTTCAAAATTTACTTGGAGAACCTGAATATGGACTATAGTATGGTAGGGCCGGCTCTCGTCTTAGGGCTTGGTTGTGTGGGGAGTTCGATTGGATGTGGAATCGGCGGGATGGCGTCTCATGCTGTCATGAGCCGAGTGGAAGAAAATCATGGTAAGTTCATTGGAATGTCCGCGGTCGCCTCATCCCAGTCCATCTATGGCTTCGTCTTGATGCTGCTCATGAAAAACAGCATTCTTGCGGGTGGGCTTTCCCCATTATCGGGAATTGGCATTGGGTTTTCCGTTGGACTGGCATTGCTATTTTCTTCGATGTACCAAGGAATGTGCGCAGCGTCGGGCATTCAAGCTGCGGCTAAACAACCGGCGATTATCGGCAAATGCTTTGCAGCGCTGGGCATTGTGGAGTCGTTTTCGCTCTTTGCGTTCGTGTTTGCACTGTTATTGATTTAGTATATGCGTTGGAGAGTCTCCAACGCATACATCAAGAATCAACCCAATTATCGAACAGTTTCAGCTTCTTTTGGGAATCCGGAAACCATAGAGCTATGTCCGCCGAGGACGTACATTTTGGTTCCTTGTTGAAGAGTTTTGCCTTCAACGCGATACCAGCCTTCTGGCCCTAAAAGTAAAATATCCCCTTTTTCAGACGAACGGATAGCAGCCTCGAGATCTTTGTGAGGTACGATCACGCGAACGGCACCGCCAAATTCTTGTGCTTTAGCAACTTGAGCAGCTTGAGCAACTTGATTGTTGCTGGCAGCGACTTCTTTTTTTTCTGAGTTTACTGGAGAAACAGCAGCGCTCATCAGAGCAGCTCCTGTTCCTAAAGTAAGCATGATTGAAGAGATGAATTTCATTATTTCCTCCTAAAATATTCTAGAATTAACCGAGATAGGTAAAGTGAAGCAATTTCATACCTATAATTTAATTATTAAACTATAAAAACATTTTTTTCAAGTTAGTTATTAAATTGTTAACGAAGTTCTTTTACAGTTAATTTAAATTAAATTTATAATAACATTTATATAAAACGTTTATTTCAATCATGATAAGTCGATAGGGACCAGACTCAGTTCCCCATGAGGATTTCTGCTAGAATTAATAAAAAAAGAAGAGTAAATAAGGAAGATATGGGAAAAGAAAAGTTCAGAATTGAAAAAGACACTCTAGGGGATGTCAAAGTCCCTGCAGACAAGTATTGGGGAGCGCAAACTCAGCGGTCGCAAGAGAACTTTAAGATCGGCGGCCACCGGATGCCCATCCAGCTCATCAAGGCGCTCGCCATCGTCAAGAAGGCTGCTGCGATCGTCAATTGTGAATTAGGATTGCTCCCGAAAGAAAAAATGAAGCTGATCGTCAAAGCATGCGACGAGGTGATTGCGGGCAAGCTCGACGATCATTTTCCTCTAGTCGTATGGCAGACTGGGTCGGGCACGCAGACCAATATGAATGTCAATGAGGTGATCAGCAATCGGGCCATCGAACTTTCAGGGGGAAAAGTAGGTTCTAAAAAGCCGATCCATCCCAATGATGATGTCAACAAGTCGCAATCCACTAACGATGCTTTCCCCACAGCCATGCACATTGCTGCGACGCTAGAGATCCGAAAAAGGCTGATTCCCAATCTAAAAGTTTTGCATAAAGGCTTAAAGAAAAAAGCCGATGAATTTAAGAAAATCGTCAAAATCGGCCGTACGCATTTGATGGATGCAGCCCCATTGACATTGGGGCAAGAATTTTCAGGGTATGCCGCGCAAATCGAGCACGGGATCGAGGCGATTGAAAATGCGCTCAAACACCTTTCAGAAATCGCTCTTGGAGGGACAGCTGTCGGGACGGGAATCAATACCCATCCCAAATATGCCAAACGCGCAGCACAGGTGATCAGCGAAATTACAGGGGAATCCTTTGTGTCCGCGCGCAATAAATTTGAGGCACTGGCAAGCAACGATTCGATTGTAGAGATGAGCGGTGCTTTAAAGCGGCTGGCCTGCTCCTATTTTAAAATCGCCCAAGATATCGCCTGGATGGGTTCAGGCCCGCGCTGCGGCATCGGCGAACTGGAGCTTCCCGAAAATGAGCCAGGGTCTTCCATCATGCCTGGAAAAGTCAATCCGACGCAATGCGAGGCGATGCTGATGGTCTCTTGCCAAGTCGGTCGGCAATGACCAAGCGATCGCTTTTGCCGGGGCGCAAGGAAATTTCGAACTGAACGTCTATAAACCCGTCATTATTTTCAATTTGCTGGAGTCGATCAATCTGCTTTCTGATATGGCAATCAATTTTCATGATAAATGCCTTGAAGGGCATCAAAGCCAATAAAGTGCGCATCAAACAAGCATTTGGAAAATTCCCTGATGCTTGCCACTGCGCTCAACCCGATCATCGGCTATGACAATGCCGCAAAGGCCGTACAGAAAGCGCATAAGAAAAATATGACTTTGAAACAAGCCAGTCTTAAGCTTTGGCTTTATGAAGGAAAAGGAGTTCGATGAGGCGATCGATCCGAGCAAAATGGTCAATCTCAACGATTGATGTGGATGCCGAGCTTGGTGAGCAAGTAGCGGCCGACCAAAATTGGGTGCTGGACAAGCAGTTTGATGAGGACCCAGTAAGAAACACCTTCGATCTCTTTGCGAAGTACGGACGCGTGATTTGCCGCCGCATCTCGAATCCATCCCTCATAAGGAGGCGGAAGGGGAGGAAGGGCATTTAAAGGAAAAAATCGCACCTCTTTCGTTTCGACGCCCGCCCTTGGGGATCCGCTCTCAATGTGACATTCAAAAAGATGGGAAAACTGAGTCATCTTATTGACGGGCAAATATTCCGCCACTTTTCTCACCACCGACACATGCAGCCCTGTTTCTTCCAAAACTTCACGCATCGCTCCCTCTTCGGGTAATTCAGCCTGGATCCAAACCGCCCCCCGGCAATACCCAGACAGGGATGTCCATGCGCTTGATCAACAAAACTTCAGATCTTGTTTGGTTGAAGACAATTCCATAAACTGCCTGTCTTTCAACTTTATTTTTTGTTTGCATATTTGGGGGATTCTGCATAAATTTTCCTATTTGTTATATCATACCCTCATCATGAAAATCCTCCTTTTTTTACTCCTATTTCTTTCAAGCTGTCGGCAATATTACCTCTCTATCTGCCAAGAATGGGTCGATGTCCGCTACCTCGCAAGCACCCATGCGAACACCCCCGATCCCAGGCAAGACCATCCACCTATCGGGCAAATGCTCATTTTCGATTGGCGCATTCCAAAAGATATTTTCGAGAAAAAGCCCGAGGTAGTCCTCGATTTGATCTTATGGGATTACACGACGCGGCAAATCCGCATTCCAATTAAGCGCAGGATGGATTTTGCCACCTATCGTCTGCTCAATCAGGAATATGAAAAAACTGGGGGGATTTTAACCTATAAAGCTGAAATTATCACCGAGGATGGCGAGATCTTCCGAGAATGGAAACACCAGCTTTGGGTCAATTTGATCACTATCGATCATGAAACCGGTACTGCAGAGAAAACTGAGTCCGCCGAATAAACCAAATCCTTGGTGGTTTTCCAGTCCACACAAGGATCTGTGATCGAAACCGCATATTTTCAGAGGTTTTCTGCTCAAAGGCTGGCTGCCGCTCTCGAGATGGCTCTCCAGCATCAGGCCAAAGATCTGATCATTCCCTTTTTCAATCTGTTCAATAATCGATAAAAAGGCGAAAGCCTGCTTTTCGAAACTTTTCTGGCAATTGCCATGCGAACAGTCGATCATCAAGCGGCTGCGTAATCGAGAACGTTTTAACATTTCTAAGGCTTTTGAAACAGACTGCGGATCGTAATTAGTGGAATCGTTAGCACCTCTAAGAACGATATGCGAAAAGGGATTCCCATGGCTTTGGACTGCACAGAGTTTCCCATGCTCGTCGATATGCATCGAGGCATGAGACGAAGAGGCCGAGAGAGCACCGTGGACCGCATTTTCTAAGTTGCCATCCGTGCTGTTCTTAAAACCGATCGGCATCATTCGCGCTGAAGCAAATTGGCGATGAGGCTGTGAAGCGCAAGTCCGCGCCCCAATAAAGCCCCAGGTGACGAGATCTTCGAAATAAAGAGCTGCGAGCGGATCGACAAATTCTGTGGCTGTTGGAATTTGCTTCTCAGCCAAAGCGAGCAATAACTCGCGCGTCTGCAGCAAACCTGTTTTAATGTCATGGCTTCCGTCAAGATGCGGATCATAGAGAAGCCCTTTCCAACCCGTCGAAGTCCGCGGCTTTTCCACATAGACGCGCATCACCAAAAAACAAGTGCGGCTGACCGCATCGGCAAGCTCTTTAAACCGTTCAGCATATTCTAGAGCAGAATCTCGATCATGGATGGAGCAAGGCCCAATGATCAAGGCTTTGCGTGGATCGTCTCCAGAAATGATCCGTCTTGCTGTTTCGCGCGATTGTTCGATGAATGCGGTGGAAGAAAGGGGAAGAAGCGTTTTGATTTCGTACGGAGAGGGTAGGGGTATAATCATACCACTGACCGTATCACAGCCTATCAAAATTTTTCAACTTTTCAAAGATACACAAGAAAACTGAAGAATTGAGAAAAACTTGTCAAAATCGCTGCCCTTTCCAACCTCGATTCCAAAAAGGAATCCATTTTACCACCCGCTCCGCAAGCTCGCTCGAGAGCACAGAGGTCACAGAGGGGGAAATTCTATAATTTCATGCGACGAATACCTTCTTTCAAGTATTTCACATTAAAATTGATCAGAAGTCCAATCTTACAATCAGCCAGTTTCAAATAAGACAGAAGCTGTGATTCGTGAATAGAGGCTAGAGTGCTTACAGACTTAATTTCTACAATGATTTGATCTTCAACTATACCGAAAATGATTCAAAAGTTGGGAATTTGGCAAGGCGGCTGCGCAAATTTTTTGTCTGGAGCGAGCGACCATTGTGCAAGCACAAGGCGCGAGTGAAGACAAAAAATGTGCTGCATAGCCAACGCAGCCAAAAACCAACTTTTGAGTCATTTTCGGTGTACCAAGTCTGCACGATATCCACAATCGAGCATGACATCTTTATAAAAAATTGGTATCGGCTTCTGTGATTCCACTTTTAATTTTCTTAAACGCAACTCATAGTTTAAGCAAGTTTCATAGGCTGATTCAAGAAGACCTGGGCCTAATGCTCGATGGACATCAATTGCTGCGCCAATGATTTTACCCGTTAGGGTATTCGGTTCCCCCTCTGTGACCTCTGGTGCGACAGGATAAGTCGCGTTAATTTAGTGACATGTAAGGAGGTCACCATGTAAGTGCCTATACGACATGAAGCGAGTCATGCGGATACTGGGGCAACCCAGTAGCCGAAGCGTTGACAGCGAATGCATGAGCCATAATGCAAATAAACTATTTTAAGCCTCGTTACCAGAATATCTGCAAGGGGTCAAGTTTTCAGAGATAACGAAACCTGCCAACACTGGGGAAGACATAGGCAGAAGCACCCAGTGTCCTTGTCGGGGTAAAGGTAGATGGCGCGTGCATAAAGATTAACGACGAAACCTGTGAGATCCCTTGAGGCGAGTTAAACTCAACGATGGATGGGAATACATAACCAGACAGAGGCCGCAAGGGAAGTCGGATGGACCCATAGTAGCGAAGAAGCAGAGTAATGTCTGTGGAGCCAAGGGGTCCTGCTTAAAGTGAGAATCTGTAAGATAGAGGAGAACCCGATTGGTATGACACCTACTACGGAAGAAGATACAACCCTAAAGAGATTGCAAGAAAGCGATCTCAGCAAGGGAATACATCCCAAAGTGATCCTCCTGAGGCAGAAGCTGGCACGAAAAGCCAAAGAAGAACCAAAATTCCGGTTCTACTCGCTCTACAATCAGGTCAATAGACCCGATGTTTTGGAAGCGGCGTGGATATTGGTACGTAAGAACCAAGGATCTCCGGGAGTTGACAATGTCTCATTTGAAGATATTGAAAGACAAGAGGGAGGCCCAAGGAAACTGTTAACCGAAATCCAAGAAGAGCTTCAGAATAAAACCTACAAACCCAAACCAATACGTAGAGTATACATCCCCAAAGCAGATGGAAAGAAACGTCCGCTGGGGATACCAACTATCAAAGATCGTGTCGTTCAGATGGCGATAATGCTAATCCTTGAGCCGATCTTTGAAACTGATTTCTTGGAATGTTCCTATGGGTTTAGACCCGGGATCTCCGCACATGACGGCATCCGAGAAATCATGGAAGAAATCAAGCAAGGGAGAACGACAGTATACGACGCGGATATGCAAGGGTACTTTGACTCAATACCACATGACAAACTCATGGCATGTGTGCGGATGCGAGTCACAGACAGCTCAGTACTAAGACTGATCAGGTTGTGGCTCAAAGCACCGATCGTGGAAATCTCAAAAGATAAAGGAGATCCAACGATCACTTATCCCACACAGGGTACACCACAAGGAGGGGTGATATCACCACTACTTGCGAACCTGTACCTGCATTGGTTCGATAAAGTCTTTCATCAGAAAGGCGGACCAAGAGAGCAGATCAATGCCAGGCTGATCCGATACGCAGATGACTTCGTCATACTCATGCGATACAGATCACTTCAAACAGAAGAGTTTGTCAGGAATAAATTGGAAGGATGGATGGGGTTAACCATCAACAAAGAGAAAACCAAAGTGGTGGACGTGAAACAACAGGGGAGCTCCTTAGACTTCCTGGGGTTCACATTGAGATACGTCAAAAGTAAGTACAACAACGGACGATACCTCAAAATAGAACCCAAGAAGAAGGCCTTTGCCAAAGCAAAGGACACAATCAGGGAAATGCTCACTACTAGAAATAACTTTATACCGATGGACAAAACCGTTCAACGGGTAAACAGATTTCTAAACGGGTGGGCAGAATATTTTTCCTTGGGAAATCCCTCTGACACGTTCGCCAAGATGGACCACTTTGTGGCGGAACAACTCCGCCGACATCTCCATAAGAGGAGTCAAAGAGGCTTTAGAAAGAGTGAAGGACAAACATGGTATCAGGTCTTCAAAGGAATGGGTCTAGTAAGACTCACAAGTAAATGCAAAACTTTAAGGAAAGCCGTATGCGGGAAACCTGCACGTACGGTTTGACGAGGGGGAGAGGGACGCCTCTCCCTACTCTACTGCTCTCGAGCGAGCTTGCGGAG
>CAVOSF010000003.1:0-49394 GCA_963698815.1 uncultured Verrucomicrobiae bacterium | reverse complement strand
GCTATGAGGCAGGCTTGTAGGTAAATCCGCAAGCGGAAAGCTAGGAGGTGGACAAGGGGAACCGCAAGGGGAACCGATGGCGCGGCGCGAAGCTTTCAAGAAATAGTCTCTAACCGTCGATGGCGACCGTACCAAAACCGACACAGGTGGGTAGGATGAATATTCTCAGGCGCGCGAGATAACTCTCGTTAAGGAACTCTGCAAATTACCCTCGTAACTTCGGGAGAAGAGGGGCCGGGCTCGTGACCATCTTCGCGATGAGGAGCGACAGTTTGGCCGAAGAGAAATGGCCCAGGCGACTGTTTAACAAAAACACAGCACTATGCAAAGTCGTCTAAGACGCAGTATATGGTGTGAAGCCTGCCCAATGCCAAAAGGTCAAAAGGAGATGTCAGTCCGCAATGGCGAAGCATTGAATTTAAGCCCTGGTGAATGGCGGCCGTAACTATAACGGTCCTAAGGTAGCGAAATTCCTTGTCGGGTAAGTTCCGACCTGCACGAATGGCCTAACGATCTGGGCACTGTCTCAACGAGAGACTCGGTGAAATTGTAGTAGCGGTGAAGATGCTGTTTACCCGCAACAAGACGGAAAGACCCCGTGAACCTTTACTGTACTCTGATATTGGCTTCTGACTTTTCATGTGTAGGATAACCGGGAGACGGTGAAGTGGGCTCGTTAGGGCCCATGGAGTCAACGTTGAAATACCGGTCTTGAAAAGTCGGAAATCTAACGACATCTCGTGAATCCGGGAGTCGGACAATGTCAGACGGGCAGTTTGACTGGGGCGGTATCCTCCTAAAAAGTAACGGAGGAGTCCAAAGCTTCCCTCATCGTGGTTGGCAATCACGAGTAGAGCGTAAAGGTATAAGGGAGGTTAACTGCGAGACCAACAAGTCGAGCAGGTACGAAAGTAGGGCTTAGTGATCCGGCGGTTGAAAGTGGAATCGCCGTCGCTTAACGGATAAAAGGTACTCCGGGGATAACAGGCTTATCGCCACCAAGAGTTCATATCGACGTGGCGGTTTGGCACCTCGATGTCGACTCATCGCATCCTGGGGCTGGAGAAGGTCCCAAGGGTTTGGCTGTTCGCCAATTAAAGCGGTACGCGAGTTGGGTTCAAAACGTCGTGAGACAGTTTGGTCCCTATCTGTTGTGGGCGTAGGATACTTGAGAAGAGCTGCTTCTAGTACGAGAGGACCGAAGTGGACGAACCAATGGTGTGCCGGTTGTACTGCCAAGTGCATAGCCGGGTAGCTAAGTTCGGAAAGGATAAGCGTTGAAAGCATCTAAACGCCAAGCCTCCTTCAAGATAAAGTATCCCAATGAGACCCCCTGAAGATGACAGGGTTGATAGGTTGGATGTGTAAGCGCAGCAATGTGTTGAGCTAACCAATACTAATCGGTCCATTGACTTGATCACTTTTATTTTTCATCGCTGGCATTACCCTTAGACAATAAGGAGATGTGCTAGTGATGGCGCTAAGATAGCGTCTGACATATGAAAGTTCTCAAGTGTCAATTTACATTAGTGAAAGTTCAAAAAGTTAAATTTCAGATTCGATCAAGATTTTCTTGGTGGCAATAGAGAAGGGGAAATACCTGATCCCATCCCGAACTCAGAAGTCAAGCCCCTCATCGCCGATGGTACTGTACACAAGAGTACGGGAGAGTAGGTCGCCGCCAAGTTTTTTTCACGCCCCGTTAGCTGCAAAGCTAATGGGGTTTTTTTTGAATAAATAAACCTCTTTCGAAATGATTTGGCCTGTGAAACTTCAAATCATCATAAGTCTACTTTATTTTGATCTATTCTACTTAGTATTTCTTGCTCCCTCAGGGTGAAATTATCAGAATCTGCTTCCTCTCCTAGTGTTTTTAGCTGTTCTCTCTCGGACAAATCGAAGAAATCATCATCTAAGTTTTTTATTGTAAAAATGCTTCGCTGTACGGTTCTTGGAGTGCTAGCTTCTGTTATGGGAGTGCCAGTGTCTGTTAAAGTACCCAGTTCGATAAGTTGATTACGTGTTATGGAAATGGAAGCTTTCCTACTTTTTCTCAATAATATTAGATCAAGATGGGTTGCCCAGGGATTCTCACTTATTTCTTTTTCTGTTAGATCCAGAAGAACATTTTTTAAATGAGCAGGTTCCTTGTCTATATTTTTTTTCCGTTGCTCCGCCTCAGTCCATAATCTTTTTGTTCTCTTCTGATTGACATTTTCTGAATATATTTCTAAATCCCTCTCTCTCTGTTCAGGATCTGAACAGGCCATTATATTAGCTCGAGCTTCGTCTAAAGAAGTGACTTGGCCTGTAAATGGAGACATAGGATCAGTTGAATCATTCTCATTTTCATCAGATTTGGATGACTTGCAACAATTTAATCGACTAAAAAAGTCTGCCAAAGTTCTGAATAACTGAGCAATAATTTCGAGAAAAGGCTTTTTAGTAGGATTTTTTGCATCGGACGGGACAGAACGGTTGTTTGCTGTTGCTTGATGCCTAGGCGAGGTAAATATGGTAGGCAAAAAATTAGGCATAAATATTCCTCTTTATTATTATGAATATTTATATTATACATATTTAAATACTATGTAATCAACAAGATTAATTTATAGCTTTACATTATATATATTTAAATACTACATAATCAACAAAATTAATTTATAGCTTTACATTATATATATTTAAATACTACATAATCAACAAAATTAATTTATAGTTACAAGTTAAATTAATTTTTTATCATTTAATAGTAAATATTTAATTGAACATTTTAAACAATTAGTTTGAATATACCCCTCGAGGGTGAAGGAATGGATTGATAAATATTTAGCTTGACATGCAACATACACAGAGAAAAGAAGACACAAAGAACGAAAAAATAATCTCGAATATAGGCTATCATGAGTGACGCAAGAGGTCTATTGATGCTGCTATAGAAATACAACGAGCCCTGTGACCCGATCTCCTTGAATCTGCCAATGAAGCACGCTTGATCTATGAACTACGTCCCCGTTCTATCGCGTATACGTCTGTTTATGACACTAATCTTATTCATAGTTTTTTCTAGCAATTTGAACAGCTTTTTATTGGCTCTGGATTCTTTAGTGTTGAACGAATTTTTGAAATTTTCTTTCGTCGATTCGTTGTAAAGAGTCTCGAGCGAATCTTCAAAATTTTCTGAGGAAGTTATTGGAACAGCCAGTTCCAACGGGTCTATCTCAACTGGGTTAGTAGTCACGTATTTGGCGTTTATACCATTTACTGCCTTTGGTGTTTTAGAGGTGCATTCAAATTTGCGTAACTGTGCTACATAGGCATTTTTGTCTGCAGTTTTATTGCCGTTTTCTATAGAAATTCTGTTTTCTCTTGTTACCTGTAATATTACTTTGGGTGTTCCATTATTAAAAACTACATCAAAAGATTGAATCTTCCCGTTTAAAAGGAAGTTTCTTTTTTGAGCTATTTCAGCATATTCAGCATGGGATATGTGTTCATTATTTAACTTGGTTTGAAATTCAGCTAATTTAAAGGCTTTATATTTGTCGCATAGCTTAGATAAATGTTCGGTCTCTTGAGCCTCATGCTTGTCCAATAGCAATTTAGATAAAAGTTCGATTTTTTGAGCCCCATACTTGTTCAATAGCAATCTGTCGGAATTTAAAGTCGCCAGAGAAGAAATTCTTTCTTGAAACCATAGACTAATATTTTGACCCGTTTTATTTTGACCCACTTTATTCGTGATCCAATTCGTAAATCTTGCAAGGTAGCCAGGGGTATCCGAAGTTCCTCTAGGGTGTATTAAATTGCTCGTCATATCTTTTTTCCTTTTTCAATGTTATATATGCTTTTAAAAGCGTTATTTATTTTAAATCTTAATTGTATCTTATTATTTAAATATGAAGCAATACATTTTTAAATATTACAATAAGAAATTGTTAGCATTTAGTTAAACTATTAAAAATTAATTAGTTAACTAAATATAAGAGTTTAATGTGATTGAATGGAGAAAAAATCCATTTTTTAGAAATATTGCAGATTAAACGTGGAAATAACCTGTTAAGATAGAGAGATTTAAAAAATTATTCTTCGTGGCGCATCAAGGGAAAATAAAGCACATCGCGAATGGAATGGGCTCCCAGGAAGAGCATGACGAGCCGGTCAATTCCGATGCCGAGACCGCCAGCAGGGGGCATACCCTGGCAAATGGCCTCGATAAACTCTTCATCAAGGGGAGGGGCTTCTACATCGCCTAGCAGCGCGCTGTTGGGCTTGGTCGAGGAGGAGCTTTCTTTGCAGGATCGGGATCGTTGAGCTCAGTATAGGAGTTGCAGAATTCGCTGCCGAGGATAAAGGTCTCGAATCGCTCGACAAATTCTCTTTGCGCAGAGCTTGGGATCGCGGTGGAGCTTGCAGAGGGGGGTTGTTTCGATAGGGTGATCGATGATATGGTGCGGCTGGATCAGATGTTTTTCGGCAAACTCTTCAAAGAGCATGGCGATGAGTGTTCCGCGAGATGCTTTCTTGACCTCTTTGGGATCGAGGGTTCCGGTGTCAAGCAGCATCTTGCGCATCTCTTGTTCATCGATAGGCGTCGACATCGATGCCGCCATAGATCTTTGATGCTGTCTTTCATCGAAAGGCGTTTCCAAGGGGCTTTGAGATCGAGGATAATTTCTGTGATTCTTTTTCTGATTTAACGGTGAGTTGAGTTGTGCCGAAGAGCTTTAAGGCGATCGCCTCAAAGAGCTTTTCGGTCAGGACCATCATGTCATTGTAATCCCAGTAGGCTGCATAGGCTTCGAGTTCGGTAAATTCGGGATTATGGGTGCGGTCGATCCCTTCATTGCGGAAGACTTTGCCGATTTCAAAGACCTTAAGATGGCCGCCGACGATGAGCTTTTTAAGAGGGATTTCGAGAGAGATGCGCAAAAACATCTCTTGGTCAAGGGCATTGAGTTTTGTGGTGAAAGGCCGGGCTTGGGCGCCGCCATAGACGTTTTGTAGGACGGGGGTTTCGACCTCGATGAAATCCCTGCCTTTCAAAATATTCGCGGATGAGTCTGAGGATGCGCGAGCGCATCATGAAGGTGTGGACGACATCGGGATTGGCGATCAAGATCGAGCCAGCGTTTGCGGTAGCGGACGCCTTTGTCGGCAAGGCCGCTATGTTTGTCCGGAAGGGAAGCAGGCTTTTGCAGAGAAGGGTCACTCGTTTTGCAAAGAGGGTCACTTCTCCTTTTTGGGTGCGGAAGAGGTTGCCCTTCGATGCCGATGATGTCTCCGAGATCGATTTTTTTTTCGATAAATTTGAGCGAGGACATCTCGGCAGTGGGTTGAAAGCCTTCGACCTGTGTCAGATCGCGGTTGAACATGATCTGAATGCGGCCCGTCTCATCCTGGATTTGGGCAAAGGCATTTTTTCCCATGGCTCGAAAGAGAACAAGCCGGCCGGCCACGGTGACGGATTCCGTTGTTCCTCCAGCGGCGTCTTCGCTTGTTCCCAGTTCTTTGCTTTCCCAGTTTTGGGCGATGCTGCCCAGGGTTGAGGAAGGAGAAAAGTGCGGAGGAAATGGATCGATTCCCGTCTGTTTTATTTCCTCAAGCTTTCGAGAGCGGTTGCGGAATTCTTCATGATGATGATATTCAGGCTCAAGGATGGTCATATAAGGAGATTGGGGTTGAGGGTTGCTCAAGGGCTTGGAGTATAGGGGAGATTTTATAAAAACGCAAGTTTTCAGCTATGAAGCATTCCCGCTGGACTCGTTTCCCTCGGGAAACGAGCGCAACGGAAATCTGGATTTTGAATATACCGAACGTGATTCAATGGTATGATTTTTAGACTATTCCTCTAAGGCTTAATTCATCCAATTCTGCGCTGTCCTCTCCCTCAACTTTTCCTGTTGCAGCGGATTTGATTTGGCTTTTAAGTTTTTCCGCTTCCTCTATTTTATTTGAGTCTTTTTCTGCGCTCAGTGCGTCTTGGAGATTTTTACTTAGTGTGGGCGCGAGGGTCTCTACATAGCTGCTTGGGGTTAAGCTGCTTTTAATCACATTGCCGAGGAGCTTATAAAAGTTTTTGCCTACAAAGAGATTCAGGAGGTGTTGAACTTTTGTGTCTTTGAACAGGTGAGGCGGTCCCGCGACTATTTTTCCTAAAGATGCCTGAAGCTGGTCTATCCACTGAGAGGCTTGTTTGCTTGTCCCCGGAATACATTTTTCGAGGAGTTCTAATAATTCGCCGACGGTGCCGTCAAATTTTGATGTCGAAATAGTATCGATGAGCTGATCGACAAAACCTTTCCATGAAGTATCAATGTCAGTCGTTTCTTCTTCTGAGAGTCTGCTCAAGAAGGACCAGATCAAGGCCTCAGTATAGATCTCCATTTTTTTTTGAAAGTCGGGATGAGATAAAGAAGATGCGGCACGCGTTGAGCTGAGTATTTTAATAATAGCCTCTTTCATTAAAGGCAATATTGCGCCTTTGATTGTCTCTACCCCGCCTTTTAGGGCAGCCTCAACTAGAGTGTCAGAGGCTTTTTTAAATTGCGATCCGACAAATGAAGCTAAGCGTGGATGATCTTTAAAAACGGATAATTGGAGCATTGTCTTACCCAGTTCATCGGTCGTTCCGCCCAATGTTTCGCTTCCGAACTTCTGTACACCTTGTGTCGCTTTTTTCTGAAGTTCAGCCTTATCGCCTAAGCTTTCGTAGACTTGTCGTGTAAATTGGCTCACATCAAAAGGCTCTTCCAGTCCGTCTTCAATTTTTTTAACAGTGTCTATAAATTGGGTTAAATGTTGAAAAAGCTTACTTCCCAAGCTCTTTGCGCTCTCTACATTAAGCTTTGGAAGCACTGCGGTAATGAGAATTGTCATAAGTTTAAAGATGAGCTCGCCGTCTATCGCTTTTTCAGCTTGCATATCGAGTTCTTTAAGAAACTTTTCAAGGGTTTCTTTATCGCATTTTGGAGCAGAAGGATCTAAAAGGAGCTTAAGCAGGCCTTTCCAATCTTCCAGGACTTTGTCTAAATTTTCGGGCATCCTCACTTTTTCAAGTTCTTCTTGTAGTTTGGCTATTTCTTCCTTCGAAGGATTTTTCTTTGCTTTTTCGGTGTCGATCTTTTTTTGAATTTCTTCTTCTTTTTCCTTGGTAGACTTAATTAGGCTACTGAGTTTTGAGATAATTCTTGCTTCAAGGAATCCGCTCGAGCTCCAACTCCAGAAAGATTTAGAGGGAAGAAAATCGAATAATTCTTTTAGAAAGCAGCTGAATACGCTTCTCACTGTTTCTTTTGAACCTGTGCTTGGACTTAAGAGCTCTTCTTTAAGATTGTCGAGGAGCTTTTCTTGACCTAAGGAGGTGTTTAATTCCTCAAGCGCATCTTCACTTTTTTTGAGAACCGCTTTACTAACGAGAGGTTCAATTCCGTTTTTAACCGTTTTTTCAACCACTTTACTAACGAAAGGTCTAATTCCGTTGTCAACAGGGTGGATAATTACGCTAAAGGCGCGGCCAATTGCGCTCCCAATACCTGTTACTGCTTTGTAGGTTCCTTTGGCTGTTCCTGTAGCAACTGCGACTGCTCCTCTGGCTGTTCCCGCAGCAACTCCAACTGCTCCTTTGGCGATCCTGCAGATGATGCTGCCGCTTGCTTTTTCTGGGGTTTTTTCAGGATGTACATCAGGATGTACAGTTGATCCAGAAAGAAATGGGATTTGTAAAATGCTCATATTACCTCTTTATTATATTATTAACTTAATTCTAACAAAAAATTAATAAATTGTAAATATTATATTAATAATATTAATAAATATCTATTAATTAATGATTTGCAATTTTAACAACAGAAATCTAATTAGACTAATGTCTTTGATCTTATATAACTTATGTCAATAGTGCGAAAAATTATGCATATTTTTTTTAAACTAGTATCTAAATTATCTTATCTAGTTTAAATAAGGCTTTAATCTATTTAAAAATAAATTAAAGCCTTACGCTATTTTTATTGACAAAAAAAATATTTAATTTTGATTTTTTATTGTTTAATAACTATTAATTATTGTACTATTTTGTAGTGTGATTAGTTTTTTAGTATAAATATAATATAATTTTTAGTATTATTGATTGCGATCACGCAATAAATAAACATTAATTAAACATTTTTTAAAATAAGGATTTAATATGACTACTATAATATTTACAGGAACAAAACAGTATAATGAACTGCCTGATTGGCATATCATTGCTAATAACAAGCAATATAGTCTTAAAAGAAGCGCAGGCGCACGTACAGATGAACAGGCTATAGAGATGTTTTTTAACATGAATCCAGCTCTCGGTGCCCATAAAGCTGATAGCGTGGCATTACGAGCTTTTACACCCACAAATGTTAAGATCATAGATTCGGAAAGATTTCAACGCGTACTAGATGAATCGAGGCCAATGGTACAAGCGGAAATAGACAGAGAACTCGGCAGAGCAGTAGTGCCAGGTTTAGAAGATACAAAATCAACTGTAGATGCACAAAAGAGAGAAACTGGAGATTCGAGAAGTGACAGTTCGGGAATGTGGAGGTTCAGAGAGAACTTCTGCAAAGAAGAAATTTTCTAATTTAACTGAAGATCCAGCTCTACATTGGTGGGGATACAACTTGCAGTGAAAATTGATTTAAGATCTGCGTCAGGAAGCAAATAAATCTGGACGGAGAGCACTAAAAAAATTGTGAAGCCTATCCTGCAAATTTCTAAAAAATGACCCAGGATAGGCTCATAAAACCCATCCAGTAAACCGTAGACGTCTTGCAGTTGGTTATACCGAACCGAATATATTGTGAAATCTTTCTGTTATAGATATTGATTATTGCGATATATTTGTGATATAATTAATTATGCTATTGTATATGATACAATAGTAATTTTGTTAACATTAATAAACATTAATAAACATTTTTTAAAATAAGGATTTAATATGACTAATTTAATATTTACAGGAACAAAACAGTATAACGAACTGCCTGATTGGCATATCTTTGCTAATAACAAGCAATATAGTCTTAACAGAGGCGCAGGAGCACGTACAGATGAACAGGCTATAGAGATGTTTTTCAACATGAATCCAGCTCTCGGTGCCCATAAAGCTGGTTGCGTGGCATTACGAGCTTTTATACCCACAAATGTTGGGATCGTAGATTCGGCAAGATTGCAACGCGTACTAGATCGATCGAGGCCAATGGTACAAGCGGCAATAAACGAAAGAACGGAACGAGAAAAAGCACAAGCTCTACAAGATAGAAAATCAACTGAAGATGCGGTAGAAACAACTTTTTCAAGATCCACCTTAGGATCGCCAGTAGATCTATCTGCAGATGATGTTGGAGATTCAGAGAAAATTTCTGCATTTTCTGATTTAACTGAAGATCCAGCTCTAGATTGGTGGGAGATCCTAGATTGGAGGGGATAAAACTAAATCCAGCTCTAGATTGGTGGGGATACTCTAGATTGGAGGGGAATAAAACAAAACTTGCAGTGAAAATTGATTCAAGATCTGCGTCAGGAAGCAAATAAATCTGGACGGGGAGCACCAAAAAAAATTGCGAAGCCTATTTCTGCAAATTTCTAAAAAATGACCCAGGATAGGCTCGCAATACCCATCCAATAGATCTTTTGCATAACCTGGACTTTGTCCCATTTAAGAGTCAAGTCTTGACATTTGCTGGGGAGCGAAGCGACCGCACAAATAGACCTCTTGCGTAACTCATGATAGCCTATATTCGAGATTATTTTTTCGTTCGCCGCGCGGCTGTCTTTCGGGTAATATTAAATCAATATTACCCGAAAGACAGCCGCGCGGCGAACAAAAAAAGAACGCGAATCCAGGCCATCAGCAGTTACGCAAGAGGTCTAATGTTAAAATTTGACTCTTAAATGGGACAAAGTCCTATGGACAAGTCCAGTTAGTCTTAGAAGAACGTGGAAAGGGGATCTACATCGATAAACAATCGGGTGCGGCGGAACCTTTTCTGAGAAATGACAACAGAAAAGTGGGAAAGCAGGGCTGCGAGTTTTTCTGCTTTGATTAGAAATTGAAAGCGAAATTGTCCTTTGATCTTGGCGTATCCGCAAGGGATGACGGGAAGTAGTTGATAGGTGGGGGGTAGAAGTGCGATGAGCTCTTCGCGGAAAGAAGAGGCCTCTTGTTTTGCGAGGGCGGCATTCCGGCTGCTTAAAACGACTTTTACAATATGAGCATAAGGGGGATAGCAGAAGAGGGCGCGGGTTTGGATCTCCCTTTTGTAAAATTCCTCAAAATCTTGGGCTTTAGCTAGGGTAATGATCGGATGTTCGGGCATGTGGGTCTGGATGAAGACCTCTCCAGAAAGAGAGCCGCGCCCCGACCTGCCGGCGACCTGTGTGAGCAATTGAAAGGCCATTTCGCTAGCGCGAAAATCAGGGATATTCAAGGCATTATCGGCATTTAGGATGCCCACGAGTGTGGCAGACGGGAAATGAAGGCCCTTAGCGATCATTTGAGTGCCGATGAGCACATCTGCCTTCCCCGCTTTAAATTGTTTGAAGAGCAGCTCATGGCTTCCCTTATGGCGAGTGGTATCGGCATCGAGGCGCAACGTCCTTATCGCAGGGAAAATCGCGTGAAGCGAGCGCTCGACCAGTTCAGTACCCGCTCCCCGAAACTTAAAATCTCCGTCCAATGCGCATTTTGGACATTGGCGGGGAGGCGGAGAAAGGCGATAGTCGCAGAGGTGGCATGCCAGCGCGTTGTCTCCGAGATGGAAGGTCAGCCTAAGGTCGCAGTGAGGGCAAAGGAACTCATAGTTGCATCGCGGGCACATCTGTACTGTGTGATAGCCTCGCCTGTTTAAAAACAAAAGTGTCTGTTCGCCTAGCTCCAAACGTTTTTTTATTGCAGTGAGAAGTGGTTCTGAAAAGAGAGCGAATCCTTTTGATTTTGCATATTCAGAGCGCATATCGACGCTATGTATTTGGGGCAGGGCGGCGTTATCTGGGCGCTGTTTTAATGTGCAGAGGGAATACTTGCCGTTTAGGGCATTGAAATAGCTCTCGAAGCTGGGAGTCGCGCTGCCGAGGAGGACAAGGGCATTGCAGAGCTTGGCGCGCATGATCGCTGTATTGCGTGCATGGTAAGCGGGGGCTTCCTCTGCCTGTTTATAGGAAGGTTCATGTTCTTCATCGACGATGATAAGCCCTAAATTGGCCACGGGGCTGAACAAAGCGGAGCGAGCTCCCACGACAATGCGGGTGGAGCCTGAGTGAATATGCTGCCAGGCATCGGACCTTTCTCCTGGGGAAAGTCGGTGATGTAAGATGGCAATTTTTTCTTTAAACCTCCCTTTGAGGCGTTCGAGCGTTTGTGAGGTGAGGGCGATTTCAGGCACAAGAAAGATAACGCCCCTGCCTCTTTCAAGGGCAAGATCAATGGCTTGCAGATAGATCTCGGTTTTTCCGCTTCCTGTGATTCCATGAATTAGCATGGTGTGGTGAGATGCGAGCTTGAGCCTGTCCTCAATCTGCGAGAGAGCGTTTTTTTGTTCTGCGTTTAAATTTTTGGGTTTTGTCGGAAAGTAGTCGTGATCTGCCGCATGGGAACGGTCGATGTGCATTTTATCGCAAACGAGGATTTTTTTTTTGATTAGAGAAGAAATCGGGCTGCGCGAGGTCTGTGCTGCCTCGATCAGGCGCGAGAGCAATACTCCTTTAGGATGTTTGAGCATGACATCGAGCACAG
Source organism: uncultured Verrucomicrobiae bacterium (assembly GCA_963698815.1). GTDB lineage: Bacteria > Chlamydiota > Chlamydiia > Chlamydiales > Rhabdochlamydiaceae > CAJCIW01. The sequence goes on along the minus strand of CAVOSF010000003.1, from coordinate 37,627 downwards.
CGGCCTGCGCGGTGTTTTTTAAGCGCTCCTTTTCGCAGTAGGCAAGGAGTTCGGGCAACGAGAGTTTCGAGGTGATCAGAAACTGTTCCTTAGGTTTTATTCCTTGGCGAATATGGGAGGGCAGGATTGTTTTGATCACCTTGGACAAAGGACAACAGTAATAATGGGACATCCATCGCGCTAAAGCGAATAGTTCTTGAGACAGGAATGTTTTTTCAGAGAGAACCTCTGCAATGGGCTTCAGGGTGCCATAAGCGCTTGTATCTTTGATCTCCACAACTGTTGCATCACGCAAAAACTTCCGCACGTGCACTTTGACGCGCATGCCTGGATGAAGTGTGGATGCATGCTCAAGCGGAATGCTATAATCTAGGCATTTATCAAGTGCGTTGTCCAGAACAACAGAGGCGATCTTCACGGGATTTTCAGAATCTGACATATGCGTTTCCACAAGAGCGTTTTTTCCTTTGGCGATTCAGAATATAAAATAGGTGGAGAGAGAAGGATCAGGGGAGTATCTTTTAAAAATTGTTCGGAACTGGCTGGCAGACTTTTAAAATAGCTCATCGCCTCTTTTAAATTGTTTAGGCCGGAAGATGCGATGATCAATTCGAATGCATTTTTTTCTAAAAATAAATCCCAGCGTTTTTCTCTTTCTAAACGCTCAACTGAGATCACTTTGACCTTTGCGAGCTTTTGATTGATGCTTCTGGCCAAATTTCGCAATAACTCCACCGTTTGAGCATCCACATCGCATGCAAGGAGTGCAACGTCGGCATCGCCAAGGGCTTCTTGCCAGGCGCTCGCTACTTTTTTTGCGCGCGCATCATCTGGAATATGCTCTGCCAGGGGGAAGCCAGGTGCGATGCGGCGCAGCACATCCGTAATGTCTTTGGTGTTTTCGTTACCCTGGAAAAGAGTTTTTTTGATGGGGAGGTGCTGTTTAGGGGCTGCTGGAAGATCAGGAATCTGTTCCTCGACAGGTATTTGGGAAGGGGGCTCCTTTCTTTTATTGTAAGTCATTGAGGGGGTCTGCTTATCAGCGCCATTGAAGGCGGCATCTTTATTTTTTGCCTTAGGCTGTAAAAGGGATGTCTTATGCAAGCTTTCCCATTCTTCTTTTGTGCTGAAATAATCAATAGAGCCTTCTTTAAGAAGGTCTTTAGCATGGCGTACGAGTTCTAAATAATCGTGATTTATTGACATTTTTCAAACAGCCCATAAGGCTTCCTGTATGCGTAAGGTGAGTTACAATATTTGCGCAATCAACTGCTTCATTTCAGCGATCGAGGAGACAAAACCTCTATGATGATAATTATCGCACATTTTCTCGCATAATTCCAACGGTCCGTTTGGATGAAGGCGCAAAAGCTGCAATTTTAAATAGTTCTTCCGCATAAGGCTATCTATTTCTTCTCGATGTTTAAGCAAAAAATAAATTAAATTCTCATTCTCCTTGCATATTTCAATAAAGGGCTCTAGCAAAAGACAGATGTGCTGAAGCTTTTTTTTTAAAGCCGGTCTTGAAGGTTGAGCAGCTTGAGAGAAGATCAATTTGTTAAACGTCTTTTGCAATTGTTGTGCGGCATCTTGCAGCTCAGGGAATACTTGGGTAAAAAAATATGTACAGTCTTGCGCCCGGTTCAAAGGACCATAAAAACCAGCCCAATCGTAAGGGAAATATCCCTTTGGAGGAGAGAGGATTTCCTCAAACGGGCCTTTTCTTGAGAGGATGCGGTGGACGTTCAACAGCTCGTAGAATAAAAATTGCAACAAGAGAGCGCGATTTTGAGCCTCCCAGAGCATTGCAGGGCAAAAAGGAGAAAGAGATGCGGGCACGCCTGTCATGCGTTCCTTTTATTTTTTTTTTACGCCTTGTCGTCGCTTATTTCGACTGTGTACATTTCCTGACAAGCTTGTAGAAGCTCGCCGGCCTTGGATGTTAGCAAAAATGTATAAAGTCGAGAATATGGCAAAAGAGAAAAAGAATGACAAGAAGATCTTTTTAGCAAATTGCTGTGTCGAAAGCTTGTACTTTTCTATGAATTTGAGGTATAAAGGTCTGTTGACGCCAAATCAAAAAATTAAGTTTCTATATTCGACGGGGCGGCAAAAGCTCCTGGAGTTGAACGAGAGTAGTTATACCGAGCGCGATTCAAAAATTGGGATTCGCGCAGCTGAAATCCGATGTTTGAATCGCGTTCGGTATATATAGGTTTAGAGCATGCTCTTTAAGAATTTCTTAATCCTTTATAATTTTGCTTCAAGGAGTAAAAATATGGTACGTTCCTTTTCTTCTCGATGTGTACACATAATGGGCAGCGTAGCGCTTTTATGTGCTTTTCCAATGTTTTCTCCCAAGGTCTTTGGAGCAACGACGACAGAAAGTCAGGGGAAATGCATTTGTTCTCCCGAACAGACTTCCAAGGCATTTACAGCGGTTGCAAAAAAAGCGATACCGGCTGTTGTCTTTATCAAAGTAGAAAGCAGTGCGCAAGAACAAGATGAATTCGGCAATCCATATAATAATTATCAAAATCCTTTTGATTATTTTGGAGATGATTTTCTTAATCGCTTCTTTGGCGCGCCGCGCGGCGCCCAGCCAGCCAAGCCGACGCCGCAACTGAGCCAGGGATCAGGATTCCTCGTTACGGCAGATGGCTACATTATGACGAATGCGCATGTTGTAAAAGGCGCAAATAAAATTCTAGTTGTTCTCAATGATGGCCGAGAAATGGACGCTTCGCTCATTGGAGCCGATCCTCATACGGATATCGCTGTGATCAAGATCGAAGGGAAGGATTTCCCGTTCGTTACTCTAGGAGATTCGGACAAAATCGAAGTAGGGGAATGGGTTGTCGCCATCGGAAGCCCTTTTCAACTTGAAGCTTCTGTCACGGTGGGGGTGGTGAGTGCGAGAGGAAGACAGGACTTGCGCATTACTGATCTAGAAGATTTTATTCAGACAGACGCTGCGATCAATCCAGGTAATTCCGGTGGACCTCTGTTTGAGGTTGTGAATGGTCAGGTGGTCGGCATTAACACGGCTATCGTATCGCGCAATGGCGGATACATGGGGATTGGATTTGCGATCCCTAGTAATATGGCAAAGACGATCATGGATCAAATCATTGAAAAAGGAGTTGTCACCCGGGGCTTTTTAGGAGTTTCATTGCAGCCTGTAGATAAAGATATCGCCGATGCATTTAATTTAGCTAAGCCGGAAGGAGCTCTTATTTCGGAAGTGCTCGAGGATTCTCCTGCTAAAAGAGCAGGCCTTATGGAAGGAGATGTCATCATCGCATATAATAACATTCCCGTTAAATCCCTACAGAATTTTAGGAAAGATATTTCTCTTATGAACCCTGGCAGCAGCGTTACTCTGAAAGTCAATCGGAAAGGAGAAATCCTTGTCATCACGATTACGCTAGGCACGGCTTCGGATGTCCTTGCCACAGGAGGAATGGTCCAAAAGCTGGGAATGAAAGTGGATATCCTCACTTCTGATACGGCAAAGCAGTTGGGATATACGATAAAAGAAGAGGGCGTTGTAATAACCAAGATTAAGCCCGGTTCGCCTGCAGCGATGGCTGGCCTGCGTCCTGGATATCTCATTCAAGCGGTCAATCATCGAAAAGTGGCAAATCTCGATGACTTTAACGAGGCGATCAATCAGGGAGATGGCAAGCGGATTCTCTTGTTGGTCCGTCAGGGCAACCTAACGCGTTTTTATTCCATCAAGGTCGATTAAACAAAAGGGAGCAGTTTCTCAGGATTATTTTTAGGAGACGTCTTCAAAAATCGACGAAGTCTGAATTTTGAAGATGTCCCTTAGCAAAGTGCCTTTTTGAAGTCTTCATGCTCGAAGGCTGAAGCCATTCTGTCAATTTCTTTTTAGGTAAGAATTACTCCTTCCATTAGCTAGAACCTTTTGTTGTGGCGGACTCGTTTGGGAAGATGTTCAGTTTCGAGCGTCTGCCCAAGCTTATCAAATAGACCTCTTGCGTAACTGATGATAGCCTATATTCGAGATTATTTTTTCGTTCGCCGTGCGAGCGTCTTTCGGGTAATATTGATTTAATATTAGACCTCTTGCGTAACTGCTGATGGCCTGGATTCGCGTTCTTTTTTTGTTGGCCGTGCGAGCGTCTTTCGGGTAATATTAAATCAATATTACCCGAAAGACGCTCGCACGGCGAACGAAAAAATAATCTCGAATATAGGCTATCATGAGTTACGCAAGAGGTCTATTACCCGAAAGACGCTCGCACGGCCAACGAAAAAAGAACACGAATCCAGGCCATCAGCAGTTACGCAAGAGGTCTAATGTTATATCGGCTATATCGAGCAAGATGTGAAATGTTCATTATATTCAATATTTTTCTTATCTCCCGCTTTTCGCGGAGATGCTGGGCGGAGATTGAAAGATTGACAATTGATGCGTTATTAACATATGCTCTGGTTTAAAATTTTTATTAACGCATTTAAAGATAAATTTAAGGTGGTGTTATGTCATCGTCAATTTCTTCAATTTCTTCAATTTCTTCAAGTTCTTCAAGTTCTTCAAGTTCTTCAAGTTCTAGCTCTTCGAGTTTAAATACGAGCACGGGTGCCGTACATATTTATAGAAGACACAGCGCTCCCACTGAAAGGGATATCGCAGCCTCTTCAAGCGAAAACTCCTCACAATTATCTGGAAACCCAAGAATTCGGAATCTTCTTTCTGTGCCGTCTAGTAATCACTTTCTTTCTGTCCCGTCTTTTCCCGCACTTCCGGCCCTACCTTCTCGCCGGAAATTCTCAACCCATTCTTCCATGGCCACATCGAAGGCCACATCGAAAATTCGGTCGCCAAATGATGATATGTGCACTATACGGTATTTTACTCCTCATAGAGGCTCTACTGAAACAACGGCAATAGATACTCACCAACCGCGCAGCCGCTTGCCTGAACTTCCAACAAGGATTAGATCTAAGAGCGTACCCGTTCCCGGTTTTCCTCTAATGCCCGACGATGGGACTGATAGTGCTTTAACGAGCTCATCGAGCAGCAGTTCTTCGAATATGATGACAGGCGATGTAAGCAAATATTCAATTAGGTCAAGGTCAAAAGAAAACAAAGATGAAGGAAGAGCGGGGCTTAGCCGCGATAAAACGTCGCTGTGTTTTACGAAAATGCAGTCGGCTGAAAAATATATTAAAACCGGAAAACCTGATTATTTACATAAAGCCATTACACTATATCGTCAGGCGATCGAGGATGAAAATGAGAGTCCCACCCCTTGGGTGGAACCTTATTTTAGATTAGGTGACCTTTTATCGGAGGGGACAGATTCAATTAATAATACAGAGATCATTCTTATTCTCGATCATGTCATTGGAGGGCATTTCGATGTGTGGGAAAAAGTGGATGCTCTTATGAGAAAAGCTCAGCTCTTTAAAAAAAGTCATGATTATCGCCATATTGACATAGTTATCGACTGTTTGACGCGAGCAAGAGTTCTTGTGCTAGAGCAGACAAGCGCGACAGAAAGAATGTGCCAAAAAATGTATCTACACTACATTCGTGTATCAATATCGAGGATGACGAAGAAAAAGAAGGCGGTAGATCAATACACTACGACGGTGTGAACACAATAGACCTCTCAAATAACATAACCTAACATGTTCATACTGAACATGTTAGGTTATGTTATTTGAGAGGTCTATTTCTTAAAAATCAAATCTGCCTTTGAGGGTAAGCCCGTAAAAGGCGAGATCCTCGCTTGCGCGCACAAAAAGAGGCGCATCGATATCGGTGAAACGCTCCAGCTGATTTTGACGCCACCAATATTGTGTCTCAAACCCTGCGCTTAGGCCAAAATGGCAACGATCGCGATGGAAATTGATGTCCCAGGCCAGCCCTGAGACCAGCTGAACCATGGGGCTGAGCAAATTCAGATCGCTATTTAATTTCAAAAATGCAATTTCTTGTTGCGATTGCGTTTGATCAAGATCGAAATGGCCAAGAAGAAGAGCTGTGGCTAAATTGCCAAAGAAACTAAATCCTGCGCCCAAATGCCAATTAGAATCGATGCCTACTCGAGCACCCGCTCCTTTGAAATCATTGTGTGTGTGTATCCTCCATTTTTGCCCGGGGATATTTCCTCCCTCATAGAAAATCCGTGCATGTTGATTGATCCAGGCGCCTGTCATTCCGATAAAGGGTCGATAGGAAAGCGTTTTTCCGATGTAATATGCACGGCCGATTTCAATGTCTAGCGTGAGGAAGTCGATATCCCAGCTGCCATGCGCTGAAGATGCGAACGTTCCGCTAGGCTGCTTTTGAAACAATAGAGGGAAAATAAACCCTTCCACTTCATCGGAGGTTCTTGGGCGAAAATCTGTATAGTTGACATAGATATCCCAACCATCATGGGGAAGATGTACGCCAAGCCCGGCGCGAAACCCCGATCTAAAGTCGCATTTAAGGGTCCTTGTAACTGCGCCTACAAATACACCTGGCAAAGGAGTTTGCGTTGCATATTCCATGCCTCCCTGTCTCGATTTCCAATAGAGGAAGTCTCCAGTAAAGAAGATATGGCCTCTAGGAGCATCTGTGCCGAGAAGAGGATAGACGCAGTTTGGATTTTGATCGCATCGCATTTCTGTTTGCGAAGAGGCTTGAGTTTGTGCTGAAGGAAGGGCCGTTTCATTTTGATCTGCATTTGTTATCTGGTGTGTACGAGGGGGGGAGGAAATAATCGCTGTCTTTTTGAAATAGGGTGCATCCGAAGGAGGGGTGGGTTCGGTTTTTTTCTCCGAAGCGTTTTTTTTGTTGTCCATTTTTGGATGGGTTTTACTGATGATCCATTCGTTCTCAATTCCAGAAGGAGGTTTCTTTTTTTCAGCAGCATTTTGCTGTCGCACACCGACAAAATGGGGTTTGATTTTTTTGGAAGGCGTGGATTTTTCTTTGGGGGCCAACTCTTGTTTTTCTTCTGTTTCAGAAAGAGTTTGCGTTGCTACGTCTTCCTGTTTCTCCGGGCTTATTTTGGAGGGAGCTGAAGCAGCTCTTTCCAGAATCTCTTCTTTTTCGTTTTCTTGTTTAGGCTCCGGAGGAGCATACCATTCGATGCCTTTGGCGTAGGATGAAGAACTGATGAGCAATGAAAAAGCCGTAAGGAAGACAGGGTGTTTTAGCATGAGTGATCTCATTATTTTTTTCGGAAACGTCTATTATAATCGTTTAATGTTTTTTTTGAATTAAAAACTCACCTTACGCGCACAGGAAGGTGAGTTAAAACTGGAATTTGAACTAATTTCACTCGCACGCTCGCGAAATCAGTTCAAATTTTTTTGTAGGCAACGCTTATTTTCTAACATCGATGCGCTTTTACAGAAGTTGAACAAGCGAAAAAGCAATCTTACGACTTCAATTTGAATTCGTGTTGAAGGATTAAAAAGTCTGATCAACGAGATTTTATAAAACAGTGAGGTGATGACGGAAATTAATGCTTTAAGCGTCTCAAATTTAAGCGATCAACGACCTGTTAATAGGGGGGTGTACTTCCGTGAATTAAAAATTAGACCTCTTGCGTAACTGCTGATGGCCTAGATTCGCGTTCTTTTTTTGTTGGCCGTGCGACTGTCTTTCGGGTGATATTAATTTAATATTACCCGAAAGACAGTCGCACGGCGAACGAAAAAATAATCTCGAATATAGGCTATCATGAGTTACGCAAGAGGTCTATTGATCCTTGGCGATTTAAATGACCTTGGTATCGATTTTGTCTTTTAGACTCACCTTACGCACACAGGGAGCCTTCTGGGCTGTTTGAAAGCTGTCGAAAATCAATCCGCGTAAAGTGGGTTGTATTCATTCAATACTACCCACTTTACGCGGATTGATTTGTCGACAGCTTTGAAACAGCCCAGAAGGCTCCCTGTGTGCGTAAGGTGAGTTTTAGAGTAAATCCGAACATGTGTCAGTGTCTAAGCGATGCTAAAATGGTGTCTTTGTGACACTAAAACAACATCACTAAATCTTTCCCTAAACTTTTAAAATCCAAAATTCGATTTGCCTATTTTCTTGCTCAAATTCTTACGTAGCTGTATAGTCATCAACTCGTTCAACAAAAATTTAAAATAGGAGTTTTTTGTTTTATGTCCATCCACAAAGTTGTAACGACACCGACACCTTCTTTCGATTCTCAACCCCGTTTCTTAGAACCTCCAAAGTTCTCATCAGTGACAACAACTTGTCAGCATAGGGGAGGAGATGAAGATCATTTCTCTTTAGACCCTATATCACTTGAGCCAATGACTCTAGCGGTTATTGACCAAGCTGGTCACACTTTCGATCAAACTACGATATACGATTTACGAGCCAGTGCAGGAGGCAGTTCTTCTATTATATGTCCTATCGGACGAGAAATTATTGATACAGATCGTCTTGTTCCGAATCTTTTAGTAAGGCAGGCGGTCGAGACGGGAAAGAGAGAAAAAGAACGTGCGGCTCAACCAAAAGCTTCATTGACGGAAAGAGTAACCCCGAGCGCTCCCTCAGAGCCATCAACTAGAAGACATGAATTAAAAAATAGATTTTTTGGTTGCGGCTAAGATTGGCTTGAATAATAAATTTGACATAATGAGGAGACAAATAGACAATGTTTCCGAAATGACTTTTTCTGATAAGCTTTTGATAACTTTTGGGCCTTTTGTGGGTCAACCCAACCACTTAAAAACTGTAATGGATAGAGGCCTTTCTCAAGACGAGATACGATTAGTATCTCGAGACGGCGTAGTAACAAGCAGTACAGGAACCTCAAAATGACAACGATATCCTCAATAACATATACATCAACATCGGAAGACGATTTAGCTAGCCGTATTCAGGAATATGATTTGACGGGATGTAAATGGACATATATTGCGCCTTGTGTAGCGAAAATAACAAAAAAAGACGATGCGGGATGTGAGTCGAGTTTAATCATTGACGCTTTAAAGCTTAATCTTAGAGACAAATTCACGTACCTGGAGCTATGTATACAAAGCATGAACAATAAAGTTGATTCTTGTAATCGCTCACTTTTGAGAATTGCTGGAAGCCCAATCCCTAAAGAAAGAAACTGGAACCCTTCAAGAAGTGTACAGTTTCTTGGAGGTCAAGGATCCTCTGTAGCTAATCCTGTCATATCCACCCCGGTCGTTGAGGAAGTCGATGAATCTTCTGCAAGGGAGCAACCTCCCGCTCCTTTGAGAAGGAATGCGCAAGAAGTGCAAGCGGCATACTTAAAAATCATTGCAGATGCTGTTTCTAGGTGCGTTATTGAGTTGCTTGCTTTCTTTAGACAATTATTTCATTTGAACCGCGGGAACTAAAAGTTCCCGTTGTTTCTTTAAAGGTGTTTTGGTCTTAAAAACTTTCAAAGAAGGCTGTGTTACTGGAGTTTGGACTAATTTCACTCGCACGCTCGCGAAATCAGTTCAAATCAATTCTAGGTCAGCGCCTTATCAACAAATATCTTAGACAAGCGAGGCGTTAAGAAAAGCTTTTCAAAAAATCGATCATAGGTTGGAATGTTTTGCGGTTAAACAAAAAAATATCCCAAGACTCCCATGATCAGCATAATCGTATCCAAATTTCAAACTCACCTTACGCACACAGGGAACCTTCTGGGCTGTTTGAAAGCGTCGAAAATCAATCCGCGTAAAGTGGGTTGATTTGTCGACAGCTTTGAAACAGCCCAGAAGGTTCCCTGTGTGCGTAAGGTGAGTTTCAAAGTTTCCGCAACCGTTTATTTAAACTCTTTCCATATAAAAACGCGAATCCAGGCCATCAGCAGTTACGCAAGAGGTCTTTTGTAGATGTTTTTTATGAAGTCTTGGAAGGAAGGATCGTGGCGGATGTAATCAAAGGCGTGGGCTTTTACAATTTCTTCAACATTGTCGACGCCTTCTTGCATTGCAGTCTGCAACCATCCCAATGCAGGGATGACTTGTTTAAGTTCCGCGTGGGCAAATGCATTCCGGAGGGCGGTTTCTGGAATGGGAGAATTTTGAAAACAGGCTCCTGCCAATGCAGCGACCAGAGAAAAGTCCTGCTGGTCAAAGGCAGCCTTATGAAGAAGGCAGAGCGTTTCATTTTCAAGATCGTCTTTAAGAGGGAGCAGCAGCTCGTAGGTCTCTTTTGAGCGGCCTTGATCGTATTTTAAAAAAGCCAAATATTGGATGGCATTTTCGTATATGATGCCTTTTTTTGTTTTTTTGCGGATCTCTTCACAAAGGGCCATGGCTTCTTGTTTGTTGCCGCGTTGCAACATTTCTTCGGCGCGTGTGAGCAATTCTCTTAAGTCATCGTTGCGATCGGGCTCCGCTAGGTGGCGAGTCTTGCGCAGCATATCGTAGCTTTGAAAGCCAAGCAGAAAGAAGAGAGCTCCGATAAGAAATGCCTGGTAGAGGAATGCAACCAAGCTTACTCCCACAGCGAAGGCGATGCTGACAAAAATCGCGTATTTAAATCCCTTAAATCCGAAGATCCCCTCTAAACTCACTCGCAAAAGCTGCCCTCCGTCCAAAGGCATAACGGGAAATAAGTTCACAATAGTCCAAAAAAGATTGATAATCCGCATTAAAGAAAGGATCGCACCAAGGGTTCCTTCGGAAAAGCCAGGAATGTGCAGCAAACCCGAAACAATCCCGAAAAGTAAAAACCCAAAAAGAGGGCCGTTCAAGACGATGAAAAATTGTTTGATGAAAGGAAGCTTTTGGCCCTGATGGTAAGTCAGTCCTCCAAGGGCAACGAGATCTATCCGAGGTTTTTGGCCAAAAATAAATGCGGTGAGCGCGTGGCCGAACTCATGGAAGAGGACAGAAATAAAGATGATGATTACCCAAATCAAGGTCCCAACCAAGCTGTAACTATTGATATATCCGATTAAAACAGAGAAAATCCAAAAGGCGGGATAGATCGTAATGGGTATTGGGCCAGGAATTCGAATCATGTTTTCTTTTTTTGCAATGCGTTTAACATCGTTTTACCCATTTCGGCTGGCGATTCCGAAACGGCCACGCCCGCAGAACGAAGGGCCTGTATTTTACTTGCCGCCGTGCCTTTTCCTCCAGAAATAATTGCTCCTGCATGTCCCATTCTTTTCCCCTCGGGGGCTGTGACCCCTGCAATAAAGGCTGTGACGGGTTTGGTGCAATGAGCTTTTATCCATTCAGCCGCTTCTTCCTCGGCATTGCCGCCGATCTCTCCAATGAGCAAAATGCCTTCTGTTTCAAGATCGTTTTGAAATAATTTAAGCACATCGATGAAGTTCGTTCCATTGAGAGGATCGCCTCCAATGCCGACGCAAGTGGTTTGACCAAGCTCGAGGATCGAGGTCTGCCATACAGCCTCATAAGTGAGCGTTCCGGACCTGGAAACGATGCCCACTCTTCCTCTTTTGTGGATATAGCCAGGCATGATGCCGATTTTGCATTCGCCAGGAGTAATTATTCCGGGACAATTAGGGCCGATCAATCGGCTCTTTTTACTGTTTCGCATAATGCGGCTTACTTCGAGCATATCGCGCACGGGGATGCCTTCTGTGATACAGACGATAATAGAAATTCCAGCATCTTCTGCTTCGAGAATCGCGTCTGCTGCATACGGGGCAGGCACGAAGATCATAGAAGCATCGCATTGCGTGGCCTTTTTTGCTTCATATACAGTGTCGAATACGGGCAGCTCGAATATTTCCTGGCCTCCCTTTCCTGGAGTCACTCCGCCTACAAAATGCGGAACCGTATAGTAAGCATTGCTCCGTATGAAACCGTCCGGCCTTTCCTGAAATTCCCTGAGTAATGACACGTGTGTTTTTATTGATGAGAATAGCCATTTTCTTTTCCTTATTTCAAAACTGCGACCGCTTTTTGAGCAGCTTCGGTAAGGCCGTCGGCTGTGATGATTGGGAGTTTGGATTTTTCAAGAAGTTTTTTTCCCTCTTCGACATTTGTGCCTTCCATTCTTACGACAAGGGGGACTGTGATTTCCATTTCTTTGGCAGCATCGATGATTCCTTCGGCCAGAGTTGCGCAATTCATAATCCCCCCGAAGATGTTGACCAAGATCGCCTTTACCTTAGGGTCGTTTAAAATGATTTTAAATCCCGCAGCGACCTTTTCTTTGGATGCCCCGCCTCCGACATCTAAAAAATTTGCAGGTTTTCCACCATAATATTGTATGATATCCATGGTTGCCATTGCAAGACCGGCTCCATTGACCATGCATCCGATGTTGCCATCGAGGGCGATATAAGCAAGATCATGATTCTTTGGCGTGCTACTTCATTTTTAGATTGCTGGGTAGGATCATAAAATGAAGCGATCTCAGGCTGGCGAAAAAGGGCATTGTCATCGATGGAGAGTTTCGCATCAAGCGCCCAGAGCTTTCCCTTATCGTGCTTCGACTAGGGGATTGATTTCTAAAAGAGAAGCATCTGTTTCGGTGAATGCTCTAGCAAGGCCCTGCAGCGATTTGCGCTCCTTGTTTTGCAATCTCTCCTTTCCAGCCCATGAAATTGCACAGCCTCGCTTTGCGGAAATGGCTGCAATGCTCCATCGATCTCGATGGGCAGCTGTAAAATTTTCTCCGGATGCTTGGCTGCGACCTCTTCGATCTCCATTCCACCTTCTGGGGAAGCGATGAGGATTGGCTTCGGCTTTTTGTCGATCGATTACAGCTCCTAGATAATATTCTTTTTTAATATCCACTGGTTTGGAAATGATGACTTTATGGGCAATGACTCCTTCCGGCCCAGTTTGATTATTGACGATTTTCATGCCGATGAGTTGTTCGCTTTGACGGATGATCTCTTCCGGAGATTTAGCAAATTTCACACCGCCTGCCTTCCCTCTGCCGCCTGCATGCACCTGGATTTTAATGACGGCTTCTTTGAGACTCAAATGCTTAATGGCGCTTTCCACCTCGTGGATTTTACTTGCGACTTCAAAATCTGGAATGGGGATATCGTAGCGTTTTAAGATTTTTTTTGCTTGGTATTCATGCGTGTTCATTCCAGCTCTTCTCCTTCTCTTCAATCTTCTTATCTGATAGACTCTGTTTATACACAAGAAAATTTAAAACTTGAATTAGAGATGTTGGGATTTTTAAAAAGCAGTTTTCAGAAGATCAAGCAGGCATTGGGCAAAACTCGATCTTTTTTATCGCAGCGCCTGCGCATGCTCTTCGCGCAGCCATTGGACGATACCACGTTCGAGCAATTAGAGCAGATTCTTTTTGAAGCAGACCTCGGGTCTGAATGTGCAACGGCCTTTGTTGAGCATTTGCGAAAAGAATTGCGCAAGGCGCCAGTACAGGAAATAAGATCGATCCTAAAAATATTTCACGATTATGCCCTGTCGCTATTGAATGCTTCCGTCTCCTCTGAAAGAAAAATCCCCCAAAAGGGAGAGCCTCTCGTCATTCTTGTCGTCGGTGTCAATGGTACGGGTAAAACGACCTCGATTGCCAAACTTGCGCGCTTATTTCAAAAGGACGGAAAAAAAGTGCTTCTAGCTGCTGCGGACACGTTTCGTGCGGCTGCAATAGATCAATTAGGTATTTGGGCGGATCGGCTTAATGTCCAAATTGTAAAAGGTCAGCTGGGCAGTGATTCTTCTGCAGTGGTCTTTGATGCGCTGTCCGCAGCAAAAGCCAGAGAAATCGATGTGGTTTTGATCGATACTGCGGGACGGCTGCAAAATAAAGTAGACCTTATGCAAGAGCTTGAGAAAATCAAACGGGTGTGCAGCAAAGTGATTCCTGGGTCTCCGCATGAGACCCTTCTTGTTTTAGATGCGACAACAGGACAAAATGCCATTGATCAGGCACAGGTTTTCCATCGCTTTACTCCTTTGAGCGGAATTGTGCTTGCTAAGCTTGATGGTTCCGCAAAAGGAGGGATTATTCTTGCGATTTATAAGAACCTCGGAATTCCTGTCCAATGGGTAGGAGTGGGCGAAAAACCAGAAGACCTTGAGCCTTTTGATGCAGAAAGCTATGTCAATGCTTTATTCGACATTGAGGTTTAACTCGACTTTGCAACTTTTTTTGGCTTATCTCGCTTGAGAGAGTCCCTCAGGCGTAATTTAAATGCACAGGATCGGCTTGAACACGCCTTCCTGTGCATTTAAATTACGCATCGGGGGCTCTATCTGCGAGAGAAGTCAGAAAAAGTTGCAAAGTCGAGTTTAAGCAAAAGGTCTATTCTTCAGCGTCGGCTCCAAAGAGGCCTTTAAAAGGTTCAATGAATTGTTGGATTGGATTCGTGGGCGATTGCAAGATGTTTTGCAGCATATTCTTCAAGTTTTGCTTTAAAAAGACTGACTGAAGCATTTGTCCTAAGACGGAACTTGTGATCTGTTGTATGGGAAATCCGCCTTCACTGGAGACGTCTGTCAATACAATTCTGTCGATCGTTGGAAGGTGCTTTACTTTGCCGCCGTCTTTTTGATAAAGGACATCGGTGTTAATAGTATTGAAAACCAGCCGATGGATGAGCACTGTACGCTCAGAGGCTGTCTTTGGCGAAGAGCTCGATTGAAAATTGCTCATAATCCGCGACCAATTCCCGCTCGTTCCGCTTGCAGAATCGAATTCCAGATCCAGATAGACATCATTTACATTAATTTCATCGATCACAATATTTTTGTTCAAGTAGCGGGAAAAAGGCGCATCGATAATGATTTCCTTACATGTAAACGCTTGTTGCAATACGGATTTTGGGGGATTTCCGATTTCAAATTTATTCACTTTGATTTCGCCCCAGCCGAGCTTGATATTTCCAACTCCGACATACACCTTCATTTTTTTTGAGAGGTTATTTGCGAGCATATCGGGAACTCGGCCCCAGCCAATAAAAACGATCACGATCGCTACGAGAAAAATCACAACGATGATTCCCGCTATAGATGCAAAAAAGCTTCTCATATCTAATCCCTGTGCATATATTTTCAAGGTAATAAAAGCCTTTTTTGATTGCAACTGGAGTTTGGATTAGGCTGCACGCCTTATGCCACTCTTGGTACGTTCGGTATATACCAAAATGAAAAAGGCGCTCTTTCGGAGCGCCTTTTTAGACATAACAAATGCTTGACGCACGTGTTTTCCCAAGTTTAGTAGTCAGCACCGCCGCCCATAGATGAGTGGGAATGCTTTTCGACAGTTACTTCTTCTGTGATGATCGCTTCTGTTGTGAGAAGCAGAGCAGCAATCGAAGCGGCGAGTTCGATGCTCAAGACGTACGACTTTCGTTGGATCGACAATTCCTATCGTTAGCATGTTGCCATATTGGTCGTTTAGAGCATCCCATCCTTCATTTGTCTCCATGTTTGCGACTTTTTGAACGATGATAGAGCCTTCTTTGCCGGCATTTTCTGCAATTTGACGGAGAGGCGAGCTGATCGCTTTCATGATGATCTCAACGCCGACTTTCTCATCGCCTGAAAGAGTTGCTGCGAGTTTTTCGAGGACTGGGATGCAACGGATGAAAGCAACGCCGCCGCCAGGGAGAATTCCTTCTTCAACAGCAGCTTTTGTTGCATGGACAGCATCGTCGACGCGGTCTTTTTTCTCTTTCATTTCGATTTCTGTCGCAGCACCGACGCGGATAATGCCAACGCCGCCAGCGAGTTTAGCAAGGCGCTCTTGGAGTTTTTCTCGATCGTAATCAGAAGTGCTCTCTTCGATTTGACGTTTGATAAGAGCGATGCGCTCTTCGATTTCCTGCTTTTTTGCCAGCTCCTTCGACAAGCGTCGTGTCTTCTTTGCCGATGACAGCTTTTTTGACTCGGCCGAGCATGTCGATTGTGACATTTTCAAGCTTAATGCCGAGCTCTTCGCTGATGAATTCGCCGCCTGTTAAGATCGCGATGTCTTCGAGGATAGCTTTGCGGCGATCGCCAAAGCCTGGAGCTTTGACAGCGCAGACTTTAAGACCGGCGCGGATGCGGTTGACGACGAGCGTTGCCAGCGCTTCGCCTTCAACATCTTCTGCGATGATAAGAAGAGGTCTGCCCGTTTCAGCAACAGCTTGAAGGATAGGGAGGAATTCTTTGATCGCAGCGATTTTCTTCTCGTAAATGAGAATGAATGCATCTTCGAGGACGCTTCTTGAGTCTTCGGGATTTGTCATGAAATAAGCAGAGAGATAGCCGCGGTCGAAGTTCATTCCTTCAACGACATCGAGCGTTGTCTCAAAGCCTTTGCCTTCTTCGACAGTGATCGTGCCATCTTTGCCGACTCTTTCCATCGCTTTGGCGATGATTTCGCCGATTTCAGTATCGCCATTGGCAGAAATTGTCGCAACTTGAGCGATTTCTTTGCGATCTTGGATCGGTTTGCTCAGTTTTTTCAGTTGGGCGGTGATCTCTTTTACCGCTTTTTCAATCCCTCGTTTGATTTCCATGGGATTGGCGCCGGCAGTGACATTGCGCAGCCCTTCGCTATAAATCGCTTCAGCAAGAACTGTCGCTGTTGTTGTTCCATCGCCTGCTTTGTCGGCTGTTTTGTTGGCGACCTCTTTGACCATTTGAGCGCCCATGTTTTCGTGCTTGTCTTCGAGTTCGATTTCTTTAGCGACAGTAACGCCGTCTTTTGTGATGTGAGGAGCGCCATAAGATTTGTCGATCACGACATTGCGGCCCTTTGGGCCCAATGTGACTTTTACTGCAGAGGCAAGAGTGCGCACGCCTTTTAAGATTTTTTGCCGCGCATCTTCTTTAAATTTAATATTTTTTGCTGCCATGATTTATATCTCCTTTATTAATTATTCGATAATTGCAATGATGTCATCTGCTCGCAAGATGACGTATTCTTCATCATCGATCGTCACTTCTTGACCTGAATATTTATCCATTAAAATGGTATCGCCCACTTTGACGGGGATGGGGATCTGTCTTGCCATCGGAGTTGTTGCTCCTGTGCCGACAGCAATGACTTTGGCAGTTTCTTGTTTTTTCTTTGCAGTATCAGGGAGAATGATCCCGCCTTTTAAAGTCTGTTCTTGCTCTAGTGCGTTTGGACGAGGACTCGGTTTCCAAGAGGCTTAAGGGTTAGTTTTTTTGCTAGTTTGCTTGTGCCATTGTTTGTCTCCTTTGTTATAATTAGGGGTTATAGTCATTGGAGAATGTAATTACGACCATTTTAAGAAATCTGGAGGATTTTTTTGACAACAAAAATTAGCACTAATCGAGCAAATTGCTAAAATAAATTAAAAAATATTTTTAATTAACTATTTAAGCAATCGAGAAGGCTTTGGCGCAGTTGAAATCCGATTTTTGAATCACATTCGGTATATATGCAAAAAAATTTCAAAACTGTCAGCTCTACAGATAGAGGAATGGGCAAAGAATCAATTTTTGAATTCGCTTGTGTATATCTGCTCCAAAGAACAATACTGACATCTTTAATTTTTGGAGGTTGTATGGCAACACTGTCTAGTATGCCAAGCGAGGATATCATTAAAGATAGGGCGCATTCAGCGAAAGAACATTGCTGGGATGTGGAAGCGCTTTATCCTTCTTGGGATGCCTGGGAAGATGAGATGAAGAGATGGGGCAAAGAGGATCGGCACCGCATTGGCCTGAGATGGAACCGTTTCGCAAGACGTGGCAAGAAAGCCCAGCTGCGTTAAAAAAACTTTTCGAGCTATATTTCTCGATTGAACGAGGGCTTTCCAAGCTCTATACCTATGCGCATTTGAGGCACGATGAAGATGTCGCAGAGCGAAACTCCTAAGCAAGCTCATGCGCGCAGCAACGTTCGCTTATATGCGATTTTCGTCAAGAGACAGCTTGGATTGAACCTGCTCTTCTAGCACTTCCTGAAGAGAAAATGCAGACCTTGCTCAAGGCGCCTGAACTTAAAGACTATGCATTCCATTTAGAGAAAATCCTTCGGTTGAAAGCCCACACGTGCCTACCGCTGAAGAAGAATTGCTTGCTCGAGGCGGGCAAGGCCTTGGAAACGGCACAGCCACGCTTTTGGGGCATTTAATAATGCGGATCTTAAATTTCCACCCGTTCAAGACTCGCAAGGAAAAGAAAGAGAACTGACGCATGGAAAATATCTCAGTTTATTTACGAGATAACGATCGCAAATTGCGCGAAGAGGCCTTTAAAAATTTGCATCGCTCTTTTTTAACTTTTGAAAATACGCTTTGCGAGCTTCTCAATGGACAAGTTCAAAGCCATGTTTTTGAAATGAAAGCCCGCAAATATGCCTCGTGTTTGGAGGCGGCTCTTTTCCCAAATCAAATCGATGTAGATGTCTATAAGGCGCTGATCAAAGCCGTCCGATCGCACCTTGCCCGCTCTGCACAAATATATGTCGCTTTGAGGAAAAAGGCTCTGGGGGTCGATGAGCTCCATCTTTACGATTTGCATGTCCCTCTTGTTAAAGAGGTGGATATGGACATGTCGTACGATGAGGCCGTCGATGTGATTGTTCGAATGCTGTTTCAGTACTAGGAGAAGAGTATCAACAAGTTCTTAACAAAGGACTGAAGCAGGATCGCTGGGTCGATCGTTATGAAAATGCGCGCAAACGCTCTGGCGCTTATTCCAGCGGATGCTATGACAGCATGCCTTATATTTTGATGAATTATCATGGAACTTTTAATGATGTGATGACTCTGGCTCATGAGGCAGGGCATAGCATGCATTCGTTTTTAAGCCGCAAGAATCAGCCCTATCAATATTCCCAATATCCGATCTTTGTAGCAGAGGTCGCCTCAACATTTCATGAAGAGCTTGCTCTTGCATTATTTACTCGATCGAGTAAAGACAAAAGAGGAGAAGGATATTTCTTCATCAATCAAAAAATCGATGATATGCGCGCGACTCTTGTTGCGTCAAACGATGTTTGCAGAATTTGAACTCTAATTCACCAGTTTGCAGAAGAGGGAATGCCTTTGACTCCGGCGCTTCTTAAACAGGAATACCGCAGCTCAATCAAGAATATTTTGGTCCGAAATGTTCATCGATGAAGAAATCGATATCGAATGGGCGCGCATTCCTCATTTTTATTACAATTTTTATGTTTATCAATATGCAACAGGCATCAGCGCTGCGCATGCCCTTGTGGAAAAAGTGCTTCAAGGCGGCAATGCTGCGCGCGAGCGGTATCTAGCTTTTCTTTCTTCTGGCTCGAGGCAATATCCTTTAGATCTTCTATATCGCGCCGGAGTTGATATGCGCTCTTCAGAGCCTGTTGAATCGGCTATGGACTATTTTAATTCTTTAGTTATTGAGTTAGAAAAGGAACTTTTCTCCGATAAGCTCTAGAGCGTGCCGTCAATTAAAAAGTTTCGCTGATTTTGGAGTTCTGTTTAGCTGATGTTTGAGCCCGCGTTCGGTATCAGCCCCGTTTTTAAGGCGGAGCGTTAGAAAAAAGTATTGCTTGAAATTACAAGGAACAGTATGTCCTTTTAGAACTTAGGGTTAATCTGTGATCGCCGAATGATGGACAAAAAATATAAGGATTCTTTTATTGTGACAAATGAAAAGGGGCTGCATACACGCCCTTCTACGGAACTTGTTAAATGTGCAACTTCTTTTAAGTCTCAGGTGACTTTGAGCTATCTAAACTGCACAGTAAACGCCAAGTCCCTTCTCGGCATCCTCATGCTTGCTGCAGTGCGTGGAGCTAAAGTTTGCGTAGAGGCCGTAGGAGAAGACGCAGAGCAAGCTGTAAAGTCGATTATTGAACTAGCGCACAACAAATTTCACATTAAATATTAGACCTTATTAAGATAAGCAAGAGCCCTATTCCTCAACGGGAACGGCCTTTTCCAAGATCTCTTTGCGGCAAAATACAGGAATGTTATTCATCAAAGCCAATGTAATACAATCAGATGGCCGGGCATCGATTTCCAAGATGATCTTATTGTCCCCGATATATTGCTCGAGGTATAGACGTGAAAAATAAATTGTGTCCTCAATGTCATTTATTACGACTTGCAAAGGCTTGATTTCAAAACCATTGAAAATCGCATTAATCAGATCATGTGTGAAGGGACGCGGCTTATTTTCCTCCGTAAGGTGGATCTGAATATTTTTCCCCACCTGAGGATCAGTATAGATTGCAAAGCGCTTTTTGTCCGTTCCCAGAATAATTACAGTATAAGAGCGCGACTGCATGATCTTGTGGAAAGTGATAGGGACAAGCTCTGATGTCATATTGCCTCGCTATTTCCACAATAAAGCTTAAATTCAAGTTTTATTCACGAAAATTTATACCGAAGGTGAGCTTTTAACTCGACTTTGTAACTTTTTTTGGCTTCCCTCGCCTGAGGGGCTCTCTCTGCGAGAGAAATCAGAAAAAGTTGCAAAGTCGAGTTTTAAGGCTTGATGATTACTTGTCCATCGAAAAAGCCTACGATCACCCTGCCAGCAAGATTGAAGAAAAAACCGGTATCTATGACACCCGGAATATTACGCAGCGTCTGGTTGTCCTCTTCAGGCGCTTTACGCGTGCTAGTAAAATGGATATCGACGATCAAGTTGCCATTATCGGTAATAAAAAAAGACCCGTCGCTCTTTTGACGAAATATGCCTTTGTATCCAGCTTTTTCGATCTTGTGCAATGTTGCAAAAGCTGCGAAAGGAAGGACTTCAACGGGGAGCTTGCATTTTCCCAACTCCGAAACAAGTTTCGACTCATCGACGATCACGATTAATTCCTCGCTCATGCTGGCAATGATCTTTTCTCGCACATGGGCCCCTCCAGCGCCTTTGATCATGCGCTTTTGGGGGTCGATCTGATCTGCTCCATCGACACAGACATCAAGTGTTGTGATTTTATTGATATCAAAAAGCGGGATTCCAGCTTTACGGGCTTGATTGTAGGATGCGTTGGAACTTGCAACAGCATGGATTTTCAGACCCTCTTTACAACGCTGGCCAAGCCGTTCTATAAAGAAAGAAGCAGTGATTCCGGTCCCAAGTCCGATGAGCATGCCTTGCTCGATCAGTTCAGCGGCTTTATAACCCGCTGCTTTTTTTATCTGTTCGTTAGACATAAATGAACTAATGCTCCATTACAAAAATTCGCCGGTGAGGATCGCATGAAAGTTCCCGTGGTTCACGCTTGCGGGTCTTTGAAACGAGCGCCAGCCTTAATCTTTTAAGCACTCATCTTTCCACGATCCCATAAGATAGACATTAAAAAATAATTTAAGTATAACGAAATAATAATAAAAAACCGATCTTTAAAAAAGCATACCACATCTGTCTTCGATCTGTCTCGGGCTATTATAACCTATTGCTCTTTTGTTTAATTTTTCTTTTGTTTTCCGTCCGTACGATCGAGGTATTATTTATAATGATATTTGGAAAAGCTGCTGCTCACAGGAGTCTTTCTGTCTGCTATTTTTAATGTCAACCATAGCGCAGTAGTAAAAGCGATCACCGCGGCATTAGCAGTGCCTACGATCATTTTCAGCTGGCTGGATTTAGCGCATCCGACGAGCCTCTATTTTATTGGAAATGCTTCTTTGACAGCGATTTTCATGCTTATTACTACATGCTCGATTCTCTACGATGTCATTTTACGAGCGCGCGTTACTTTAGAAACATTAAGGGGGGTCGTTTGTGCTTATTTTATGGTGGCTTTTGCCTTTGCGCATATCTACTATCTGATTGAGTATATCAACCCGGGGATCTTTCCATCTTTTGAAGGACATCTCTATCTTCTCATTTATCTATTTCCTATCAGAAATGCTCTATTTTAGTTTCGTGACCTTGTTGACCATTGGCTATGGCGATATCACAGCTGTCAAAGATACCGCTCAGACAGCTGTGATCATGGAGGGCATCATAGGCCAATTTTACATTGCAATCCTTGTGGCGAGGATCGTTTCAATCTATTCATTCTTTTCTGATAAAAAGCTTATTCGAACTTTCGAAAAGGACTTAAGAGAGAAATACCATAAGTAAAGCACGTTAAGGACTTTTACCTTCTATCACTTATTTTTGTTGTTTTTTCCACTATCCAATCTGTCATGATATTCAGTGCTGAAAACGCTATTAGACCTCTTGCGTAACTGCTGATGGCCTGGATTCGTGTTCTTTTTTCGTTGGCCGTGCGAGCGTCTTTCGGGTAATATTAAATCAATATTACCCGAAAGACGCTCGCACGGCCAACGAAAAAATAATCTCGAATATAGGCTATCATGAGTTACGCAAGAGGTCTATTATCATAAATTCCAGTGGATTTTCCGATGCCGCGCTTATCAAAGCGGAGCACTGTTATACCATGTCTTATGAAGTGATCAGACAACACGAGAAAAGGTTTATGGCCAAGAATTGTTTCATCGCGATCTAAAGCTGAAGAACCATGAATGAGGATGACAGCAGGAAATGGTCCGGTTGTTCTAGGTAATGTCAGAGTTCCTGAAAGCGATATTTCAGAATTTCCATAACTGACTTCTTCTACAAAGTAAGGAAAAGGAGGTTTTGGTTCTTGCGAACGATTTTTTTGATTTGTTTGTAGCATATGCTGTTCTCCAATAAGAAATTGCAATAGGTGGATGTGGCCGTCTAGAGCCTTCTTAAGAAATTTTACTCTTGATGGAAAGCTTGTTAATTATCCTTTGTACGCAATCAGTCTTTTCCCTCGTTTTCGCCTAAAGACCTCACCTTACGCACACAGGGAACCTTCTGGGCTGTTTGAAAGCGTCGAAAATCAATCCGCGTAAAGTGGGTTGTATTCATTCAATACTACCCACTTTACGCGGGTTGATTTGTCGACAGCTTTGAAACAGCCCAGAAGGCTCCCTGTGTGCGTAAGGTGAGTAAAGACTACAGAATGATTGGCGAGGAGAGAAGTGCTGTAGATCATGCGTTACGCAACAGGTCTATTTAGTCTTTTGCAATATCTTAAAGCGCAGGTAGATCTTCAAAAGTCCACCCAAAATGACAAGTCCGGCTCCTATGATTGAGAGTGCATTTGGAATCTTGTTAAAGGCAGCCCAGTCTAAAAAGCCCGCCAATACGACAGAAAAGTAGAGAAAGGATGAAAGCCTGGAGGGACTTCCATGCTGATAGGCGACAGCACGCCAGAGCTGATTGCCCAAAGAAGCTATCCCCAATCCAAGAACCAAGATAGCATTAGAGAAATTCATCTGGTGTCCAGCTGCCCACGTGGCATCTGACATGATATAAGGCACGATGCTAAAAAGAGCGCAATAAAACATGAGGTATAAGACACTGATGTCGGAGCGTTCTGTTCGGGAATTAATTCCAAAGATCACTTGAGAGGCTCCCTGGCAGACTCCGGAGAGCAGTCCAATCAAGCTCGTAAGAGAAAAAATTCCTCTGTCAGGCTGTAAAATACACAGCACTCCAATAAATGACACGACAACGCCAATCCAAGATGATTTTCCGACTTTATTGCGCAATATTCCCCATTCAATAATCGGGATGAACAACGGACCTGTATTCAAAAGAGCTGCAGCATTGAGCAATGTGTTTTGTTCCATGTAGTAAAAGAAGCTATATTGCGCGCCCAAGACAAAAAATGCTCGTAGCAGATGGCCCTTTACGTGAGAAAACCTCAAGGCGCCTTTTAGCTCTCCCATTATCCAGAGCGTAGAAAGGCATACGACAAATGCCGTAAAATACCTCCAAAAAATGAGCGACGTCAACAAAAAGCGCTCTGTGCCAATTTTTCCAAGAAATCCGATGATGGCCAGCGCTATTGCAGAGAGCGACATAAAGAGTACGCCTGAAGAAAAAGACTCTTTTTTCATGTCTTTAGAGAGTTAACGAATGTGGTTATGTCAAACGTTCGGTATATATACAAATACTTGCGCACACTTATTGAGTTTATAACTAAATTCGTAAATTTAAAGCGCTCAAAATTAACAATTGAATTTAATTTTTGATCTGGATAAGATTCCGGTTGGGTGCCTTTAGTTCTATACTGAACGTGATTCAAGAATTGGGATTTGGGCGATTCTTAACTCACGTTCGGCATAGAGGCTGTTTTACGATGTATACCGAACGTGATTCAAAAACCGGATTTGAGCAACGCCAAAGCCTCACGGTTCAACGATCGTAACTCGCCCCATATTTCTAATATTGGGCGAGTTACGATCGTTGAACCGTGAGGACTTTCGCGCAGCTGAAATCCGGTTTTTGAATCACGTTCGGTATAATAGTCTTCACACAGCAGCCTTCGAGGAGTTTAAAATGACGATTTTTGTAAAAGACAAAAAGAAACAGTTCGCCGAAGAAAGTTCCAAAACGCGCAAAGCCAGGGAAAAGTTGAAAAAACAGCTCGATGCTTTGGACAAGCACATCTCGCCTCAAGCTTTGAAAAAAAAATCTATCGAGATCCATCGTTGGATCGAACGCCATGCTCCGCATAGAGTAGTGATCCCCACAAAAATCTCGCTTTTTGATGAAAATCAAAATACTGCCGGCTTAAGCCATCGTGTGAGTTCTTTAGCAGAGCAGATTCGATGCGATTACCCAATCGACACAGGTGATTCTGAAATGAAGATGACCAAACTAAAAAAAATGATTTCCAGGAAGTAAAGATCTTGAACTCGACTTTGTAACTTTTTTTGGCTTATCTCGCTTGAGAGAGTCCCTCAGGCGTGAATTTAAATGCTCAGGATCGGTCTGAACACGCCTTCCTGTGCATTTAAATTACGCCTGGGGGCCCTATCTGCGAGAGAAGTCAGAAAAAGTTGCAAAGTCGAGTTGAAGTCGCATGGCTCAAGAAATAGCTTTCATTGAGATAAAAAAGTTTTCCCTTTAACATTTTGGTATGCCGGACATAGTTCGCCAAATCTCGGGAGCTCGAGAGCTTTCGAGTGAGCTGGAATCCGATTTTTGAATCGCGTTTGTCGTGTATTTGTTAACTAAAAATTATCTCTTATGTCGAATGTCGTTTGAATGTCTCAAAGAGCGAGGGTTGATCGAGGCTACGACGAGCGAGGAACTTGTTGAGCGCGCTAGAAAACCGATGAAAATTTATTTGGTTTTGATCCGTCTGCGGATAGCCTGCATGTCGGAAGTTTGGTGGGTATCGTCGTTCTGCGCTGGTTTCAAAAATTTGGGCATACGCCTTTTGTCATTTTAGGAGGAGCAACAGGGCGGATTGGAGATCCTTCCGGCAAAAGCATTGGAAAGACCGCTTTTCGACGATTCAGAGCATCACTTACAATATTACAGGATTCGCAGGCATTTTGAAGCAGATATTTGACTTTTCTACAACGTTCTGAAACGCCCTGTCATTTCTCAATAACGATCAATGGTTTTCTCAATTTTCCTTTGTCGATTTTTTGCGCGATATCGGAAAGCATTTTCGCGTAGGAACGATGCTTGCCAAAGAAAGCGTAAAAACGCGTCTTCAATCGGAAGAGGGGATTAGCTTTACTGAGTTCAGCTATCAGCTCTTCAAGCTTATGATTTTTATCATCTGCTACATGCATCATGGAGTGGAACTGCAGGTCGGCGGAAGCGATCAATGGGGAAATATCACGGCCGGAATCGAATTGATCCGGAAGCTGGGTAAGAGCGGGCGCTTTTGGTTGACTTTCCCCTTCTGACGCGCAGCGATGGCAAGAAATTTGGTAAAACAGAAGAGGGAGCGGTCTGGCTTGCTCCTGATCGCTGTTCTCCTTATCAATTCTATCAATATTTTATTCGCGTTCCTGATGCCGATGTGATCAAGTTGATGCGCATGTTGACCTTCATGGAGATGCAGGAGATCCGCGAATACGAAGCGATGATGGCAGAAACCAGTTATATCCCCAATACTGCTCAAAAAAGATTGGCGGAGGAATTGACGCGGATTGTCCATGGAGAAGAAGGACTTGGAACAGCGCTGCAAAGGCAACGGAAGGGCAGCTCCTGGTACGAGGCGGCTCTTAATCCTGATATGTTGAGGGAAATCGCCAAGGACATGCCGAGTCGCGTCTTTGCCGCTTGAAGAAGTCATCGGTCAAAAATATGTCGATGTTGCTGGTCAAAATCGGTCTTTTTTCCAGCAAAGGGGAGGCGATAGGCTCGATCCAAAATGGCGGGGCCTATCTCAATAATGAACGGGTTGAAGATCCTCAGTTCCATCTTATCGGAAGAGTCTCTCATCGGGGGGGAATTTTTATTGTTGGAGCTGGTAAAAAAGAAAAAATGATTCTTTCCATTACACGTTAATAACCCAACTTATAAATTTTTTGTAAAAACACTTGCTTGAAAATCAAAGTGATACAACAATGAGCAAGTAATTAAAGACATGCGTCGCCTCTGAGGATGTGCTGAGCGAAGCTGCTCGTCAAACAAGGAGTCGAAAGTTATGGCGACAATCACTAAAAAAAAATTAATTCAGGTGATTTCCCAGCAGCGAGGAGTCCATCCGAATGATGTTCGCAATGTCATTCAGTCTTTTTTAGATGCGATGACCGAATATCTCTCTAAAGGAGATCGGTTGGAATTTCGCGATTTTGGGGTGTTTGAAATCGTCGAAAGAAAGCAAAAAATTGGACGCAATCCTAAAAATGCCTCTGTCCCCATTGTGATCCCTGCTCGTTCGCCGTTAAATTTACTCCAGGGAAAAAAATGAAAAAATTCATTGAAAAAGAAAAGAAGGCTTTCACTTCTAAATAACTAATTTAAAAGATTGGTCTTAGAGACTGTTATCGAATTAACCTTCTATCGACGAAGTCTATACCGAACTTGATTCAAAAATTGGAGTTTGAGTCGAGCGGAATAAAAGAATAAAAGAGTGTAAAATGTGTTGTATGGCCTTGACACTGCTCTTTTTGCGCTCGTTTAACCTTGGGATTTTTCGCTTGCGTTACAATGTGAACTTTTTTTTAGATTTTGATATTAGATCTCTTGCGTAACTAGATTCTGTCGATTTTCTAGCTGCGCAAGGGGTCCATATCCTGCTTCAGTATAATTTTTTCTTTTTTAAAAAAATCTTTTTTTGATGGGAAAAAGCATTCTTGCTTCCGAAAAAGAGGAGTTCTATTTATAATTTTGTTCTAATTTGCATGGGGAGTTTACTGTGGCGCGATTTATTTTGATCGGTGCAGCTATTATCTTTTCGCTGCTTGTGGTCGTAGCTCTTGTGAAAAAAATAGTTTCATACCCTGAGCCGGCAACTTTAAGCCGCCATACCCTCGAGCAAAAAGCGGGATCGGATCCTCTTGTAAAGGAAACCGCAGTCCTATCGATACCTGTTAAGCCCAGCTCAATGGTTGATAGCTCGAGAAAGAGATGAGCGCTGCTGCCATGCCCTACCTTTCAGATAATGCCATTCCTCGTCCAGCCTCCCTTTCTGCGAAGGATGATTTTCCAAATATCGATCGCATTTTTCAACTTTTTACTTCCGGAGCTTCGAAACTTCCCATTGTTGAAACGATCACATACACAAGTTCTGTTCCCTGGTTAAAGGGACGGCCTGCTTGGCTTGCCGATTACGCATCTCATTACAGCACATCACGGCATTTCATTGCGCGGAGCCTAAATGGCAAACCGGATTACTTTTCACAGAAAATTAGAGAAGGAAGCCGTTTTAATGTTTTCCGCACCGACAAGCGCATTCAATTTTATCTTCTGGTCGATGTCTCTCGTTGCAAGATGGGATTTTATTATGTCGACCTCGATACAAATGAAAGAGTCCTTCTCAAAACGTATCAGGTGGGCCTGGGAAGACCGGATCTAAGCAAGCCTTCAGGAACACTAACACCTCTTGGCCGCTATTCTTTGGGCAGCCGCATTGCAGTGTATACGCCAGGGGTAGAGGGAGTGTATCAAGATAAAAAAATGGAAATGATCCGCGTATTTGGGACGCGATGGATCCCTTTTGATCAGGAAATTGAACGGACGACCACTGCTGCAAAAGGATATGGATTACAGGGGGCTCCGTGGACGGTTGATCCGAAAAGCGAAAAGCTTCTCGAAAATCGTCAATGTATAGATGCTTACGATAGCGACGGATGCATACGTTTGGCCTCAGAGGATATTGAGGAATTGTTCGCCATTATCATCACAAAGCCGACTTTTATTGAGATTGTGAAAGATTTTCACGAAGCAAAGCTTCCGGGCGTTGAAGTAGCAGCCCCTTCCCGGTAATAACTAAAGTTGAGGAAAAAACTATGTTACCTCATGAGAAGCAAATCCTAGAATACGAAAAGACTATGGCTCAATTGAAAGCGCAGAACAGAGAGAATGCTCTGTGGTCGGATGATGAGATCGCCAAGCTTGAGACCAAGCTCGAGCAGCTTAAGAAAAAAGTCTATTCGCAGCTCACTTCTTGGGAAAGGGTCTCTATTTGCCGGCATCCTGCTCGCCCGAGATCAATCGATTACATTCGACATCTATGCGAGGATTTTTTCGAGCTTTTGGAGATCGCCTCTTCCGTGACGATCCTTCTATCGTGGGAGGCTTGCAACGATCAATGGCGTCAAATTTATGATCATCGCCCAAGAAAAAGGATGCGATACCAAAAGTAGAATGCAGCGCAATTTCGGATCGCCGCATCCTGAAGGCTACCGTAAAGCGATGCGCTTGATGCGTCTGGCTGCAAAGTTTAAAATTCCCGTTCTTTCATTTTTCGATACGCCAGGCGCTTATCCTGGCCTTGCCGCCGAGGAGCGTGGACAGGGTTGGGCAATTGCCAATAACCTGATGGAAATGGCGCGCCTTCCTACGCCGATTATCGTCATTCTGATTGGAGAAGGGTGTTCAGGAGGTGCTTTGGGAATGGGGGTGGGCGATGTCGTGGGCATGCTAGAACATGCCTATTATTCAGTGATCTCGCCAGAAAGCTGTTCCTCGATCCTATGGCGTGATACGAGTAAAAAGCAAGTCGCGGCTCAGACGTTGAAGATGCATGTCGAAGATCTTCTCAAACTCGACATTGTCGATGCCATGATCGATGAGCCTCTTGGAGGTGCGCACCATGATCCCAGCATGGTCTACGGCCATGTAAAAAAATATCTTCTCGATCAATGGAATATTTTAAAAACGATTCCGCCTGAAGTACTGATCGAACAGCGCTATCAGAAGTACCGCCGCATGGGCAAGTTCTCTAAAGAACTCCCCTTGTGCGCCAAGAGTGGCATTGGGACTGAAACTAAGGCTCTGCCGAACACGATTCAAAAATCAGATTTCATTTGTGCGAAAAGCGCCGCGATTGAGCGATCGTAAGTTGGGACGTATTAATTCAATATGACCCAACTTACGATCGCTCAATCGCGGCGCTTTGACGCGCTCACATGTATTAGATTTGGTATAAGGTTTTGTTATGAAGTTGCTTCTTAAGGCGGCATTGTGCACCCGGCGCCATTTATACCTTCTTATTTTTACTTTTTTTACTCTGCTCTCTTTGACTGTTGCCAGTTCTTTAGAGATGTTCGCTTTGGGCGTTCTGTCCAATAATGGGGCTGATTTTTTTTAAACTTTTCTCCAAAGAAACACTCGAGAAGAAAAGCGCCAATGAAATTGTGTCTTTGGAGCAGGTTAAAGAAAAGTGGCATGATATTGACACAGAGAAGTCAGGGCTGATCACTAAACAGCAAGCTGCCACCTATATAACAGCACAGAAAAAGATCTAATCCCCTCAATTGGATCTTGGCGAAGCTCAAACAGAATTTCCACTTTTCTAATAGCGTCAAGGCGCTGATTCTGATCCTGCTTGCGTTGCTGTTTTTAAGGCGATCTGGCTGTTTGCAGCCGCTATACGACGCAGCTTTTTGCCATTCGCGTCAGCCGCGATTTGCGACAACAGTATTTTGAGCACATTCAAGCTTTTCCTATGAGCTTTTACCAAAAGCATAATATCGGGAGCCTCTCTTCGCGCGTCGTAGGCGATGCCGGACAAATTGCCATGTCGATCAACTCCTGGCTGACCAACTACTTACAAACGCCCTTTACATCCTCATTTGTCTTTCCATGTGTTTTTATCTATCCTGGCAGCTTTCTCTGGTGATCTTCTTCGGGGTGCCGCTCATCATTTTCCCCATCGTCTTTTTAGCGCGCCGCGTTAAACGCATTTCGCGCCAGCTGCAGAACAATCAAGAAGGCTTTGCCAATGTTTTAATCGATTTTTTAGCGGGCATCCAAACGGTTAACATCTTCTCTATGGAGCCTTTACCTTAAAGAAATACAAGGAACAAAATGATCGAATGGCGGTTCTTTAGAGCAAAACGGCGAAATATGGCCTGCTTACTCGCCCTATCGTGCATGCGATCACAACGTTTTGTTTGGCCAGCGTCGTGCTCTTTGGCATCTACACTTTCGGCATGAGTCTATCTCAGCTCATCGTCTTTTGCGGCCTCTTCAACTTGTTTACGAACCTGTGAGAAAATTCGCAGATGAACATGCGAATATTCAGCGCGGGTCGTTGCCGCAGAGCGCATGTTCGAAGTGCTGCATTTGAAACCCGCTATTGAAGATAAAGAAGGCGCGATTCAGCTCAGAGCTTTAATGATAAGATCGAATTCGAACATGTCTGGTTCCGCTATCAGGGCGAATGGATCTTAAGAGATGTCAGCTTTACCGTCCGCAAAGGAGAGACGATCGCCATTGTCGGGCCCACAGGTGCGGGCAAATCGACCATCGTCCAACTATTGCCCCGTCTCTTTGAAGTGCAACAGAGGCAGTCATCCGCATTGATGGCAAACCGATCAGCGACTACACGCAAAAGTCTCTTCGCGAGCAGATCGCTTTTGTCTCTCAAAAGCCCTTTCTCTTTTGCGATACCATTGCAGCGAATATCTGCCTATGGACGCGATTTTTCCCGCGAGAAGATCGAGATTTCGCTCAAAGCGCGCTATGCCGATGAGTTTATTTGCCGCATGCCCCAAAAATACGATTCCATGCTCGCGGAAGCGGGACAAAATCTCTCCGGCGGACAGCAGCAGCGTCTTGCCATCGCTCGCGCGCTGGTCAAAGAAGCCCCCATCCTCATCCTCGACGAGGCTACCTCCTCGCTCGATGCCCTGAGCGAGGTGCGCATCAAACGCTATCGCTGATCTTCACGGGGCAGTCACCAAATCTTCATCGCGCATCGCCTGGCAACCATCGAGCACGCCGACCGCATCTCTATCTCGAAAGAGGCGTCAAAATCGCCGGAGGCTCCAAACAAGAGCTCCTAGAGACCTGCGAGCCCTTCCGCCGCATGTGGGAAGCGCTATTCCATACAGAAAAGACGCTCGCAGTACATGAAATCGAACACAAGCCGCATTATACCGAACGGGATTCAAAAACCTGATTTTGACTCCGCGAAAGTCCTCACGGCTCCAGAACGATCGTAACTCGCCCCATATTATCTAATATTGGGCGAGTTACGATCGTTGAACCGCGAGGCTTTGGCGTTGCTCAAATCCGGTTTTTGAATCACGTTCGGTATAAATTTGACATAATAGACCTAAAAAA
The DNA here is from genome assembly GCA_963698815.1 of uncultured Verrucomicrobiae bacterium. Classification (GTDB taxonomy): domain Bacteria; phylum Chlamydiota; class Chlamydiia; order Chlamydiales; family Rhabdochlamydiaceae; genus CAJCIW01. Next base: position 6,202 of record CAVOSF010000003.1, on the reverse strand, counting down.
TTAAATTCTTTTGTTAGAGCTCTCAAATATACCGAACGTGATTCAAAAATTCACGGAGGAAATATGTCTTTCGACGCACGTACTAACACAGTTTCTTCACATCTTCATAAAATACAAACTGTTGCAGCAGATCCGCCGCCTTGCTCAACGTCTATTCAACAGGGATTTGCACAACGGTCCGATTCATCGCATTCTTGCGCATCACAGAAGAGCCGATGGTTTTATTTTTGGGAGGGGATATCCACATGCTTAAACAGCATACGTATGTGTCTTAACTCCGTGTGGGCTTTCTTTTCTCAATTTATACGAAGAAGCGAACAGCTTTCTACAACAAGGCAATCGGCTTCGGCAACGACTTGTGCTTTCCCAGCTCCCAGTGCAGTTTCGACCCCGTCTATAATATCTTCTACAATTGCTGCCGACTTTCAAAGAGTGAGTGATACTTTCTTTGAGCGGGTGCACTCTGAAACAATCACTGAAGCAAGCATTTCTGCGGTATTTGATAAACTGCAAAGCAAGTTTACACGAGCTAGGGCTGATTCTTCTGGAATCTCGAGTAATAGAATAAGCTATATGGATCATCAAAGTGGTTTATCAGTTGAAGAGGAAGACTGGTACTGCGCTGGGCAATTGCGGCGAAAAAAATTGAAGGATACTCCTGTTCTACAGCCAAAAGATTTATAATCATCCATGATAAAAATCTAACCGATAGGGCGGTCTTATCTGCATTTATAGGAGAAGGCCAGATGTCTTTGTACGACGAGTTGATCTCTGCAACGATTTTGGATGCGATGTCCGCAGTTGTGAGAGAGCCGCAGCCTTATTGCCCGGCTCGAATCAAGAATCTGCCTGGCGGAGAATTATTGTGGGGAGCCACTTTAAAAATGATTCAACTCTCTCGCTATGAACAAGCTAGTCAAGGCGACGCTCTTACGTCAAGCATAATAGAATTGCCGCAGTCGTATATCCTAGGCGAAGATCCGGCGAGTGCAAGTCCTACTATGGATCAGAATACGGATTTTATCAGAGCTTATACTATTATGAAGCAGATCATGGACGCCCTTTGTGATGTAAATTTTATCAGAACTCATGAATTTGCAGGCCGGGGGTATGCGCCCTCTCTAGTTTGGGAAGTGATTTTTTATCCTCCGAAGTAAAGAACGCAGTATTGAACCTTAAGTTACTCACCTTATGCAAGGTTCTTTAATAGACCGATACTTTCAAAGCTTTTTCGCAGCTCTTGGTTTTCCGCTTTGTCGAAAGCTCCGTTTGAGGCAAGCCATCTTACGTAAATCTTTCGGAACTTCATTCAAAGCTTTGCCTTGGAATTTGCCGAAGGGCATTCGTGTGAGATTTTGCGGCCGGGAGAGAAGGTTGAGAACTGTGTCCATTGACAGATCGTCAATCATCGCTGAGAACACCTGGTGCAGCACGATCACATCGTCCAAAGCTCTATGCGCTGTGTTTGAAGGAATCCCATAAATTTCCCTTAGAGATTGCAGTGTGTGGCGAGGCAGGTCATAACGATATTTTCTGGCCCATTTTAACGTGTCGATATAGCGAAAAGAGGGAAATACTACGCCGGCTCTTTCGAACTCTGCCTCGAGAAAGGGCTTATCGAAGGCATCGTTGTTGTGAGCGATAAGGACGGAATGGGCGGGGCAGAAGGCAACGAACATCTGAGCAATTTCTTTAAAGGGGTGTGCTTCTTTTACCATTTCATCTGAAATGCCGTGAATGGCACTGGCTTCTTTGGGAATAGGACATCCTGGATGGATCAAATGGACAAAAGTGCGATTTTCAACAGGATCGAAGGCTGCAAGCTCGACAATGCGATCCCTGTCCGATTTTATTCCCGTGGTTTCTGTATCATAATAGATGGGTCTGTATTGTGTCGTCATACTGGTCTCACTGCAAAGAAAAAAATGCAAAGAAAAAAATTGCATCGATTCTGTTTGATATGTTAGCATCCCTCTCCTTAACTTTTTAGGTTTTTTATGAGATGTTTTAGGATTTTTTTCGTTGTGTGCGCCTCGTCCTTCTTTTCTTTTTGTTCTGGGGGCAAACGGTGGATCCTCCAATGGCGATTTATTTTGCTCCCCGGGATTCTTTTGATGAGCACATTATTAAGCTTGTCGATAAAGAGATGCAAAGTATTAAACTAGTATCGAAGACTCTGCAGCAAGGAATTGCAAAAGCCTTAATAGATGCAAAAAAAAGAGGGGTGGATGTCGAGGTTGTCGTAGATGCGCATGCTGTAAGCCCGCGCTCTGGCATTAACAAATTGGTTGCAGTGAACCTTCCCGTATATATTTGGCAGCCCGTAGACGAGCCTTCTGCGTCAGGGAAAAAGAAGAAGAGCCCTTCGATAAACGATTCCTTTTGCATTTTTGGAGAGAAAATCGTATGGAGCGGTTCTTTGGGTTGCAAAGAGGGGAAAGGGGTGCCCGGATCATGACAATGCTCTCGTTTGGGAACATGCGAAGGCCGCTGATTTGTACGTGAAAGAATTTGAAAAGATCAAATCGGAAGGCTGTATACCTTATGCCAAGTATGCTGAACGCGGCTCAAAAAAATAAGTTTATCCTTTATACCGCATGTGATGTGCAGCAATTCTGAGTGAAGCAAGCTTCACTCAGAAAAAATCTACTTTTCCCTAAAATTTGTCATTTTCCCAAGCTTGAATGACAAAAAAATAATTTAACAAGTGAAACAAAAACCCACCTTCCCTGATCATGTATGTAGCACTCTTGCTTTGTATTTAATTTATTTGCTATCACCTCCTTTTTTCTTCTTTTTATCTATGAGCAACCAAAGTCATATCGAAACTGCACTCTATTCTTGGATAGCAATGGCGATCGACTAATCAGGTTCCAAGTAATGTTGATCAGTTGCCCCAGTAGATCCTTGGCAAATTTCTTCAGTGAGCGCGCTCCACGAGAGGCTTTTGCAACTGTGGTATGTTGAAACAGCGCAAACACAAAATAGGCAATGAAATTGATGAGCTTCCAAACAAAAAGCAAATGCGGGTTGGTTCGTGCCATGTCGTGCTTCATGTTATAGCCACGATTTTTAGATGTGTTATGCAGGTCTTCATGGTTCCATCGCATCCGGCCTGCTTGGGCCATCTTAAAACAATTCTCTTTTAAGAGCTTTTTAGAACAAATCCATGCTCCTTTATATCTTGTGTGAGATAAGTCATTTTCTCGAAGCAGGGTTTCTTCGTATCGAAGAACATTCGTAAATACTCCCTCTCCTGCATCAGCCTGGTTGAACCAACTTGCTCGTTTTTCCAGCGTTCCTGATTTGGAAGAGTCATTGATTTTGTTAGTGTAATATGTTTTGTATATTTCAGTTTTAGATAATTCATCGCATTTTGCATTTAATTTCTTGAGTGCGTTTTCTTTAAACACAATGATATAATCAATCTTCAATTTATTGCAGAGGCGAATCGTTGGTCTGTTAGCATAAAGAGCGTCTCCAAGGAAGAGGATGTTTGTTCGCGGAAATTGCTCTCGAATCATTGGTAAGACCGCATGAGTTGCTTTGAGCTCGCACTCTTCCTTGAGCTTATCGTCCGGCTGCTCAAAGTCTACCTGACCGGCCTTTAATGGATAAATGTACAGGGGGAGGGTTAATCCTTGGCAAATGAGAACAAATGTCACCGTGACATGTACCCATTGCGTGGTTTCTTTTTCTGTCCCTTTATAACGCGTTCTTGGCAAACAGTATGGGCAGGCATTTGTTCCATCCTCATTGGTTGCATGTGGGCGATCGTAGGTATGCAACCAAAATCCATCGCATCCAATTTGTAAAGCATTATTGGGAAGCAATTCCGGATGGTTATAGAACAGTTTGCGTTTTTCTAATTGCTTCATCAAAGTCAACGGAATCTGACTCAACTCCTCTAAAGGGATCCGGGAAAGAGCATTATCCACTGTGGATACATGAGGGAGTTTATCGCCTTTTATTTCCAATAGATTGAGCATACCTTCGCGTTGCGTAGGTTTTAATTTTTCCAATGAGGTATGCAGCGCATTTTTGGATTCCTGCCTAAAGGCGCAGGTTGAAAATGCCCACATCGCCAATGAGGAGAGAGCATATTCGGTCTTACCCGGTTGCCTCTCATCCGGCAGCGCAGAAAATGTCTTTGCGATCTTTATCTCGCGTAAGAATCTTGTCCAGGCTGCCACATCGACGGGCTCATCTTGGGAGGCCGATATAATTTTTAGGGGGTTGCTGTTTTTTATGCTTTTGCTGACAATAGGGGCGCTCAACATATGGGTTATCCTCTGTAAGTCATGCCCTCTGATGAAGGTCATGACAGTTTTTTTACAGAGGATATTTTTATTTTTATTCTTGTTCTTGTCTATGAAAGAGTAATATTCTTCTTTTTAGTTCTAAGTTTCTCCTCGTAAAGCCCCTTCACGCGTAATCGCTGTGTGATGTGTGGTGCTGTCTGTTTTTTCTTTCAAGTTTTTTAGCCGAGATGTATCCTTTATGGGATCTTAATTGAGGAGAAAGCGCATGATTTCCCTGAAAGAAATGTTATTGTTTATTTTACTTTTCTCTCTAACTGCTCTCGTAGGATGTTATCAAATCCATTCCGATGATGATCTGCGTACGATCCCTGCGACTAACAATCCCAATATCGTTCCCCAATCAGGCTCTAGAATTCCGGGAGCGGGGATCTAATTGATTTTATTTAGACAGCTTGGATACCGTGAAGAATAACAACATAAATAAAATAACGTTCCTTGATGAAGAAGAAAACTTCTGTAAAGTATAATTTTTTTCCCACCGATTCTTCGCAGATTGTACGCGCTTTGGGGAAGGATGCGCTCATTGAACTCCTAAAAAAAATGCTGCTTATTCGCAATTTCGAGCTGAGAGCTGAGTCTGCCTACCTGCAGGGAAAGATTGGCGGATTTTTCCACTCTTATATGGGGCAGGAAGCTGTCCAAACGGCAGCGGTAGCTGCGATAGGCAAAGAACAGTGGTGGTCGACCTCTTATCGCTGCCACGCTTTGGCTCTTTTACTTGGGGCGGTGCCAAATGAGCTCATGGCAGAGCTTCTGGGACGCGCGACGGGAAATGCCCGCGGCCGAGGAGGCTCGATGCACTTCTTCACTGACCGGCTTTTGGGGGGATTTGGGATAGTGGGCGGCCAAATTCCGATTGGAACCGGCGCCGCCTTTACGATAAAATATTTAAAGACAGTCAAAGAGCTGGGGCAAACTAAAAATTGCGATGTGTCTGTTTGTTTTTTAGGCGATGGAGCAGTGGCTCAAGGCTCCTTTCATGAGTCGTTGAATTTAGCGGCTCTCTGGGATCTTCCCTGTATCTACGTGATTGAGAATAACGAATGGGGCATGGGAACGCATGTAGATAGGGCGATATCTGTTGAGCCCATAGCAGAGAGCAAAGCGCCGAGTTTTGGGGTGCAAGGCTATACCTTTGACGGTATGGATTTTTTTAATTGTTACGCTGGTTTTAAGCATATTTTCGAAGAAGTTAAAAAAAATGCGCGCCCTGTCCTTGTCGAAGTGATCACAGAGCGTTTTCGCGGACATTCTATTTCTGATCCTGCACTCTATCGAACAAAGGATGAGCTAAAGAGTTGCATGGGAACGCGATCCGCTCATCATTTTATTTAAAACTCTCTCGAATGCCAAACTGATATCTGAAGAAGAATATCACGCCTTTGACAAAGAACAGAAAGAAATCGTAATGGCTGCGCTGAAATACGCTGAGGAAAGCCCATGGCCAGATCCCATCACCCTTGAAGAGGACGTTTTTGCTCCATGAAGATGCAAGTTGTGGATGTGCGCGAGGCCATACGCCAGGCGCTAGATGAAGAAATGACGCGGGACTCAAGAGTTTTCATCATGGGGGAAGAAGTTGCAGAGTACAACGGAGCCTACAAGGTCACGAAGGGCATGCTCGAGAAATGGGGCCCTATGCGTGTCATCGATACTCCTATTTCAGAATTGGGATTTAGCGGGCTTGCTGTTGGAGCTGCTATGACGGGCCTGCGTCCTGTCGTGGAGTTTATGAGCTTTAATTTTTCATTTGTGGGATGCGATCAGATTATTTCTCACGCGATCAAGATGTATTACATGTCTGGAAACCGGTTTCCAGTTCCCATCGTCTTCCGCGGCCCAAATGGCGCTGCAGCCCAGGTATCTTCCATGCCAAACAG
>CAVOSF010000002.1:0-19346 GCA_963698815.1 uncultured Verrucomicrobiae bacterium | reverse complement strand
CATTTCTATGGGTTTTCTCCAGTATCCTCGATTCTTAACTGCATGTTGTATAGATTGGCGTAAGTCCCATCTAAAGCGATAAGCTCTTCATGCGTTCCTTGTTCTTCAATCCCATTATCTGTTAGCACAAGAATTCTCTGAGCATTTCTGATCGTTGATAGGCGATGCGCTATGACAAGAGTTGTGCGATTCTTCATCAGTCTTTCAAGAGAATTTTGCACGGCTCTTTCGCTTTCATTATCAAGGCTACTAGTGGCTTCGTCGAAAATGATGATAGGTGGATTTTTTAAGAAAACACGAGCGATGCTGAGTCGTTGCTTTTGTCCTCCAGAAAGCTTAACTCCACGCTGTCCAATGTCTGTAGAGTATCCATTTGGGAGTGTCATAATAAAATCATGAGCATTGGCTTGTTTGGCCGCTGTGATGATTTCTTCTTCTGTAGCATCAGGTTTGCCATAGCGAATATTTTCTAAAACTGTTCCAGCAAAAAGGTAAATATCTTGCTGGACAAGGCCAATATTTTTTCTGAGCGATTTGAGTTTAAGGTTTTTAATATCTTGGCCATCGATTAATATTTTCCCTTCGCTTACCTCATAAAATCGTGGAATTAAAGAACAAAGAGTCGTCTTTCCAGCACCTGAAGGTCCAACCAAAGCTACGTATTCTCCAACATTTATTTTCAGAGAGATGTTTTTCAAAACGTGATCGTGGTCCTCTTTATATTTAAAGCTGACATCTTTAAATTCTATCTCTCCTCGAACCTGAGTCAGATCTTCAGCATTTGGCGCATCTTGAATGTCTGGCTCGACTTCCAAAACTTCCATAAATCGATTAAAGCCTGTGACTCCTTCCTGATATAACCGAATAAAATTGCCCAAACGTTGAATCGGTTCAATGAGGATCACGATGTAGAGGAGAAAAGTGAGTAAGTCAGCCAAATCTAAAGAGCCTTTAACAATACTTACTGCTCCAAAGATGACAATGGTGATCGTCATGAGCTGAGTAAAAGAGATCAAACCATCATAGAAATAAGCCTCAGCCTTATAGCCTTTCCGCCTGCTCTCGAAGAAACGATTATTTTCATAGGCGAATTTTTTCTTTTCGACTTCTTCATTGGTAAAAGATTTGACTACTCTAATGCCTGCAAGAGTGTCCTCTACTTGGGCATTGATATCTCCGATTTTGTCACTGCTTTTCTTTAATGCAGCGTACATTTTCTTGGCTGTATAAAACCCATAGATTCCCATGACAGGAACAAAAAGAAAGGCGATAAGAGCCAATTTGGCATTGATATTGATCAAGATGACAAATGCGCCGATGAAATTCAAAAAGGAGATGACAACATCTTCTGGGCCATGATGGTAGAGTTCAGCAAGATCAAATGTATCATGGGAGATCCGGGTCATGAGCTGACCTGTTTTATGCTCATCATAAAATTTGAAGGAAAGCTTTTGGTAATGCTCAAATAGCTCGCTTCGCATATCTCTTTCCATCAAGGCGCCCATGATATGTCCCTTGATAGTCAATAAACGCATGGCATGCTGCGTAAATAGCAACCAAACCAAGCATAAGGCCGCCCATCATGTAGATTTGATGGAGAGCATCCGCTGAACCAACCTGTAGCAAATTTGTAGTGATGTATCGGACGCATAATGGGATAGCAAGCATTGCTGCAGAGGCAATCACTGCGCAAGCCATATCCGCGCTGAAAAGTCTAAGGTAAGGCTTGTAGTATGAAAAAAACTTTCTAACTCGAGAATTCATGCGACTCATAAATATTTCCCCATTGCCCGGTCATCCGGGTGGGTAGGCTCTCCATCCGGATTATTGAATGGCATTTCTATGTACCCAAGTTTCTTGTAAAAAAGATAAGCATTCGGAGAAGCTTCTGTTTGGAGAAGTGTTACGCCTCGTTGCTTCAGTTCCTGCTCGCAATGATCCATCAAGTATTTTCCCATTCCCTGTCCGCGCCTTTGCTCATCGATGACTATGATGCGCAGAGCCGCCCTATGATCCGGCCACATTTGCACATGGGCATACCCAATAACTTTATCTCCATCATATAAGAGCCAATGAAGATGATCTTTCTGATCTAATGCCCAAGCGTAGGGATCTTGAAGGTTCAACCGATCAAAAAAGTGTTTCTGCCTAAAATCAAGAGCTGCATTTTTCTCTTTTTCAGAGGATATGAGACGTGCCTGCAGATCGATATCTGTTTTGAATGCTATGTCTACCACGCCATTCGGTTCAAACATGCCTATGAACTGTTTGAACATTTCCACTCTGTCCTCGCCTCCGTCCGGTGTCAAAAGCAGCGCTTGTCCATACTCTGCAATATCTTCTACGATTCGCTCATGTCGGTAATAAGCTAGGATTACCCTATTGATTTCAGTCTTTCCATAGCCTTTATAAAAAAATTCTTCTTCGCGCGGATTATTCCAGACATTAGCAACGCCTCCGCCAATAAACATGAGATCGCGCTCTTTGGGGGCCATAATAGGATCATCCCAATCCACTATGTAGATGGCGCCATTTCATCTATCAACACATTGCCACCATGAATATCTGAATGGCACAGCACGAATTCAGGCGATTGCTCCTGGATCTTTTGGCTTAAAGCTTCAGCCCGATCTACCAGGCGATGAATTACCGCCCTATGCTCCTTCATAAACGCCTGCAGCTTCAAAGCCGTTTCATCACCGGTTAGGTTTCCATCAATATGAGCATCAAGCGATCGAACGGCTTCCCGCCATTTGGACGAATAGGCTTCTTTCCTAATCCGATCTTTGATTGATGGCGGCACATCAAATTCATGGACTTGCCTCAATACTTTGCCTAGAGTAACCCATTGATCATCCGTTAGATTATAGCAAAATCCGTTCTGTCCATCGACAAATGGATATACAATAAGAGTAAAATCGTTGATGTGCTGAGTTAGCTTGCCATCGATTGTTTTGATAGGGGGAATAATCTGTTGAATTCCTGAGGCCTGCAGCAAGGCTAATATTGCAACGCTGATATCATAGCGATGGCCGCGTTTTAGCTTTACGAAATAAGATCGACTGCCCTGCGTCTCAGCTTTATATACGGACGCATTCATATCCGCACCTAAAGGAAGAAATGTAAGCGTAGTAACTGCAATACCGTAATTGGTGTTTAAACAATCAATGATGCATTGAGGTGAAAGAGATTGTTTTTCTGTCATGTTTCTTCCAATTCACAGGCCAACCGAAATGTAGGCTTTTCAGTTTGCATGGTTCTCTCCAAACATTAGAGCATAATACCCAGCTGGATGAACATTTAAAGATTCGTAAAGTTTTCTGGCTTTGGTATTCGTTTCTCCAGTAAAAATGATGAGCTTACGGATCTTATGCAGATCACGAGCATCTCTCATGAGGCTTCGCATGACAGCCTGTGCATAGCCTTGCGCCTGTAGGCAGGGGTCGGTATAAACTCCTCCAACTTGAGCAAGATCTCTCGCCTTTGCATTGAACTCAGCCATCGACACCAAATTGCCATCTTTGAAATATCCCCAAGCGATTTTTTCCTTAACTTTTTCTAAGAACAGCTCTCGCTGTTGCTCTTGCGATAAGTCATTTGGCAACCCCTCTTCCTCGAGATACGCAATGCAATTTGGTTCCCATTGATCATAATCTTCAGGAGTCAGTAATCGAACATTAGGGTTATCAAATGGAGATTGCTGACAGAGATCTGCAGTATACAGAATTTCTTTAGAGATGAAGGTGTCCTTCTGGATGAGTTTTTTCTGTTTGATTAAATCCCAAAATCTCCGACAGAAATTCCATTCTCCCAGCAGTCCAAGCATCGGCAGATGTTCATCTTTGCACGCCTCTAGAATTTTCTCAAATATCCAGTCATCATCAAGCAAAGAGTAAAGGACTAAGTTGCCTCGCCTTGTCAGGCAGAAAACGGCAATGACTTCTCCTCTGAATCGAAGGAGTTTGAAGTTCCCGGAATTAGGGGATGAAGTCAGCTTGTATCCATGTGCCTCGTAATTCCCTAACAAGAACAGAGAAAAGTCCTCGTTATCCATCAGAAAAGAAATAGCTTCTGAGACATTCAACTCGTTCAACCACTCGACTCGCCCGATTAGCCCACAACCAATAGCTGAATAAACTTTCTCAAAAATTGGGGACTTCATTTTCCTGTATTTTTCCCCATCTTGATCTGCTTCGAGAGCGGCCTTCTTTTTCAGCTCAGCATATTCTTGAATCGCTTCAGGATTGCTAAGAAGATAATCCCTAAAACCGATGAGTTCCTTCCATTCTTGGCTTTCAGGGTAGGTCAGATGGATATGATACCTTCTGCTGGCTTCCTCAGGATCTGGCAAATAAATGACAAAATAGAAACGATCCGGTGTGCTGAATTGGGGACGAAATTCATATCCAAGTTCTTGCAATGCATCCTTCGCGCTATCCATGTCGAATTTATCCACTGCGACGGCAATATCGATGATACCCTTTCCCCCTAATCCGGGAATAGCAGTGCTTCCCACATGTTCAATCGAAGCTTCCCGCGGCAACCGGGAGACTATTCTTTCCTTTTCCTTGCTGAAAAGCGAAGGAAACAAGTCGTTGTATGGTTTGAAAATGTATTTTTTCATGGCATAGAGTTCTTTCAACTGTTTAAGCTCCCGATCGAATCCGGCAATAGGGAGAAGTTGTTATTTTGCATGCGCAACTAAGTCTTTGATGTTTTGCCAGCCCGGATAATCGATCCGGTAGAGCACGTGCCTTCTCAAAGGATGCCCTTCCGGTAACTTCGGATGATCAAAGTCGTCCTTTGAATCATGATGCATGCCGATCCGCTCCATCACAGCTCTAGATCTCATGTTGCCGACTGCAGTAAAAGAGACAATTTCATTCAATTTTAGCGTTTCAAATCCGTAAGCAAGAGCCGCTCTAGCTCCCTCGGCAGCATACCCTTTTCCCCAATATTCAAAGGCGAGCCTCCACCCGATCTCTACAGCCGGAGAGAAGCGAGCTTGTAGTGTTGATTGATCAATGGCATTCAGTCCAACAAAACCAATAAAATCAGCGACTCGTGGAGCAGAAACCGCCCAAAATCCCCATCCACGTTCCCCAATTTTTGTTGCCATTCTTTTGGCCATTGCGTCGCTTTCATCTCGAGAAAGAATGGATGGGAAATATTCCATGACTCTAGGATCTGCATTCAATTTGGCGAAAAACTCCAAATCTGCATCGTTCCATTGCCTGAGAATGAGCCTCTCTGTTCGTATAATTGGATGGTTTTTCATAAGAATTTCATTGAAATTTTCTTCTGCGACATTTTTAAGTGCCATATTCAAAGCGTGAAGAAAAGGAGGAACCTACCAAGCAATCATCGTTGATAAGCGAATTTTTCCGCTAGCAGGAATAATCCTCATGCATTCACTCTCAGCTGCAAGGAGAATATCCCTAGAAGCTAAGGCTCCTGCACGAATGGTTATGAAGTGCAAGCTTTGTCTCCGAACATCGTTGATCCACGAGGAAGAGTTCCCAGATACATTATCAGCTAAATCTAGTTCAAAGAGATGATTTAGCTGATACAGAGGGTGGCAGCTTGTGTAGAACCAAAATTTCGCAAAACAAAGGATTAAAATTTTTATTCTTAAAAACCGATTTTTTTTGATTCTTAAAAGGCGTTTTATTCTTCAAATTCGATCTTAGTTTTTAATGTTTTACACATCCTTTCAGGATAATTGAATTTAATTTTCGTTTTTCTTATAATTTATAGAAAAATGGAGTTAAAATGTCGACAACAACAATTAACAGCAAATTCAATTATACGCTTACTGTTCCAGCTCATTTATTCCCCCAGAAGAAACAAGAACCAGTGAATGTTTATGAAGGAAGCCAGGCTTCTTTTTTCAGCCGCTTTTTCATGATGCTCCGTGAAATTCCTTCCTATTTATCGACTGCCAGAGCCTTAAGATTCAAAGATGATACTGAGGGTAAAAACATATTTCAACAATACAGGGCATTGGTAAAAGAAATTTTAGGTTACCGCCCAAGCAGGAAAGATTTTCAAAAAAATATTGATAGGCTCGACAAAGAATTTACAAAGATGACCGATTCTATAGCAGAAAACACAAAACCGATATGCGCATATTTTGTCAGTTCTCTTGATCACAATGGGGCGATTTTAGGAGACCATCTATACTACTACCATCACTACAAAATCGATAATTTTGAAAAGCAATACGCTGTTGCGGCAAAAATCATTAAAACGCCCGGTGAAGAACTCCAGTTTTTAAAACAACTAAAAGAGAAACATCCTCATCGTCCTGTTCAACTCATTGATGTCGTTTCTCATGGCAATTCTGATAAAATTTGCATCCCAAGAGGAAATGGAAAATTTTACACGTCTGTTGATGTAAAAAAAGATGAGTTTAAAGATTGCGCAAAGGATGCTTGCATCATTCTTGACGCTTGTTCTACTGGAGAGGGGGCGCAAAGTATTGCCGAAAAAATAGCCAAAATGAATCCCGGAAAAACTGTGATCGCTCCAGGAACCGCGCTGTTTTTCTCAAAACCTGTCATTTGCGAAAAAAATGGCAAACCATTTGTCGAAGACGTAGTTCACGGGTTGGCCATCGTAGATGCATTTTCTGCCAAAAAGTTTAAGTATTTAACCTAGGAAACCACCCCCAAAATGAGTTTACCACAAGTTCAAAACCATAGTCCCTTTAGGCGCGAAAAGCAAAGCAGTGCCGAGGCAACGCTTCAAACCTATAATGCAAACACACAAATTTTAGGCTCCGAATTATTTTTCCGGATCTTTGATTTTTTACCTCCAAGCGCTTTACGTCGAGCTTCTTGTGTGTGCAAACAATGGCAAGTGTTGGGATCCAATGACGAACTTCGCAATAGAGCATCATTGAAAATTCTAAATGGAACTCCTTGGGAGCAAAAATTCGAAGTGATCGCCTCCTACAACGTCGACAAACTAGAAGATGCACGATTCTTCTTTTTGGGCGAGAAACACGAACAGCATCGTTATCAGCGACCCAATGGACATTTGACTTCTGCTTTGGCCGCCAGGCAGCGTATTGCGCAATTTGTAGAGGGTTCTACATCGATGGTACCTGTCCGAGATCCTCAAGAAATCGCCAATTGTAAAAGATATTTGCTGATCGATGATATTGCGATGAATAACATTCAATTTTTTGGCTGGGACATGGATGAAAAGGTTCATGCTCAAACACTCGAAGCTGTATGGGACCCAGAAAAAGATGGCCCTAAGGAGTCATGCCAGGACAAGGTCAAAGTTCTAAATGCTTCGATTAACGAACACAATCAAATTCTTGTCTCGATCATTCCTGAATTCCCTCCCTATTTGCTTCATTTTAAGGCCGCTGATGACCTTATGATGAAATTCGGAGAATTTACCGTTGCCTTTTTTAATTTGCCAGCGGATGAATATCAGAAATTCTTATCCACATTTACTAAGCTAAAAGATTTACTTATTGAAAGGGACGCAGAACACATTAAGAAGCACATGCCTGTAAGAACAATAAGCGCCGCTTCAACCGTTCAAAAAGTGGCGCAATTACAAGCAGAGAGAAAATTCCCACTAATTGCCGTTTTTCAATTGGGCCTGGAGCATCTGCAGCGAAAGCGCGAGGAAGAGGAGTTTTCTCTAGAAATTTTTTATAACGAAATCGCTAAACACAGAGCCATCGTTTTGTTTCCAAAAGTGTCTGCGGGTCGAGGCGAAAAGGCTCCGCTCGAAAAAGGCGAAAACCCGGGCGGAGAATGATCCCCTAGCAAAATAAAATGAGAACAGCCTGACAGCCACCGAAAATTTGCAAGAAGAAATTGAGTCACCTCTAGAGTCCTTAAGGGTTTTCAAGGGTAATGTAGATGCGTTCGACACCTTTGTTGGCGCGCTTGCGTTTCAAATTGACATAACCCACTTCAGAAGTGGATTTGACATGGGTCCCTCCGCATGGGACAGTGCCCACCCCCTTAATTCTCCAGTAGCGCTGCCTCTTTTCGACATTCATGTAACCAGTCTGAATAGAGAAATCTGAATCGATAATCCTTTTGAATTCTGAAAGCAACATGGGAAAGTATTTTTCGATGTTTTCTGAGAGTATGAAGTCGACCCTCGCTTTATCTTCCGACATGTGAGCTCCGACCTTTTCAATACCTAAATGATCGATTTCTTCAGGCAAAAGCTCCTCTTCTGGCTTTTTTTTGCCGAAATGCCTGTTCATGAGTATTAAGATAAGTTCGCAGGCAAAATGTAACCGCATCAGGCGATATCTTCGGGGCCACTCGATTTCGATATGGGCTGGAGAGCCGGGTTGCAGCCCATGACCTTCTGGTAGCAGATAAGTAATGAACTGTTTGTCGGAATCCAGCCTGGATTCAAGCAAGGCGACATTATTGATCATTCCCCGATCACTTTCTTGGCCACCGGCTTCAGCATACGCAATGGTCTCCTTTAAAATTATGGCGTTTCCATCTGCTGAAACTACAGTAGTGTCAACTTTGTTAAATAAGGGTCATCCCAAAACAGGAAATTTGTCATGGAAACCTGCAACGGTTTTTAAAGAAGTAATTAATGCTTTAGAGGCCATAGATGAGTTTAAAACACGCGTCTTCGTCTTTGATTAATTCTAATTTTAAGGCATCTTAGGGGTGTAACCCATGTGAATCCTTTGTGTTCTCGGAAATTAATTTTAACGGCAGAAGGATCTCCGTTTAACCGAACTCGGAACATATGATACACAAAGTGGTCTTTCTCATTATATTCGATGTATACAGTGCCTAAATTTTCAATGGAATCTTTCGCAAAATCATAGTTCGTCTCTTCTTTTACTTCGCGCAGGACTGCTTGTAGAGGGGTTTCTCCTTTATCCAGCTTTCCTCCAGGAATTCCCCAGAGATTGCCCTGAGATTTGTTTTCTTGTCGGTGGAGCAATAAGATTTTATTGTCATGCTCGATAAAAAGGGCAGCAACTTCAATTTTTGGTTTAAATTTTGCAGACGGTTCTTTATAAACAAGAGCGTGTCCGCTGACAAAAATCGATAGAATTGCGAGAAAATAAAAAATCGTTTTCATAGTTTTCTCCCCTATTAAACCCGTTAGAGGTCGGGCATTGTATCATAATCCGCGATATTTACACACCCATCCCGCTTCACCCGGGGCAAGCAGTTATTCTAACACTTTTTCAAAGACAAGGAAACTTGCATTTTCAGCGGGAGGCCGCGCTACTTCTGAGACGTTTATATCATCGCAGTGAAACCATTTGGCTTCCCTAAAGACATAGGCGGTATAATGCTGCTGGGGATGATGGTGATTGACACAGGAAACTAACCGGTACCGGGTGTTATTCCCACCAAACGCACATGTCATATCAAGCGGAACGTCCAAAGGACATGGTATGCTCTGTGCATCGTAGGATGTTTGAGAATTGCGGAAGGTTCTGCGCGGAAACTGAAGGACTAGAATATTTGGCGCCGAATGAACGAGTTGCCTTGTGATCGTATAGTTGGCGAGCTGCCTTGAGCCTCCCTCCCTTAAGGTGGCAGTCCACGGATCCCGAGGAGTATTTTGGGCTTTTGGGGAGAACTCGGAGTCGACGATTTGCTGCAAAGTCTGCCCGGAATAAATAGGGACATCGATAGTGCCCAGTGTTTCTGTAACCACAGAGGTTTGAACTTCAGGTCCTGCAGAATAGGTTGTGCGCATTATGGGGCGGTGAGGGGTAACCTCTAAAATCGCTTCGAATACGGTTGCGGAGTCCTGCATCCTTCCCTGTGCATTATAAAGATCGGGCTGGCTTCTATCTGTGACCAGCAATGTTTGCAATTCATTAAGAGAAGAATACAACCTGCCCGATTCGCTGGGATTTTCCTTCGTATTGGCAATCATGCGAAGGGTGCGGACAAGAGGCGCAGCGTTTTCGGCTAGACTGAGCGATGCCGTGAATTGCGGACTTGCTAAAAGAGCCTGAATGGCAGCGTTCATATAGCAAGTGTTCTCTAATCTGGGAAGACCGCCGAGGACAAGGCGCGGCATTGCAATCGGTTCTATTTTCAGCGGCGGGGGCGGACTGGATCCCGTTAAACGCTGCAGAAGTTGAAGCACCTGCGCGTTCTGCTCTCTCATCATTCTCACTTCCGCTTCAAGCCCTTGGATGTGGCTTTCAAGCTTTTCGATTTTCTTGTCTTTTGTCTCGGTTGAAGTAGAATCTGGCTTAGATTGGGTGAGAGTGAAAGAACTGCCCATGACCTGCTCCAGAGATTGCTTCTGTTCCAGAAAGGCAGCAAAATCACTTAAGCTCCGATGCTGCTTTTGAACTTGTTGAATAAAGGCTGGAGGTTGTCTTTGGGATTGCAGGCATGTACGTAGAATGTTGGGAAGGTTATCAGAATTTGTCGCAAGGATCCAACTGACGGGCAAAGTCTGCCAATTGGTCTGTTTTCCATAATCGGAGAGGCATTTTTGGATTTTTGGCGCTGTCTGTAATTGCCCAAATAAGGGCTCAAGATTCTGCGTGTGGCCAGTCAGTGTTGCAAATGCCACGATCAGTTTGTTGTAAGCATCGATCTCATCCACAATCCCTTGATACTCTGCGGCTGCAGCGCTTGATTGATCCAAAAGCTGCAAGACAAAGTCTTTCTTCAGCTCAAAAAAGCGTTCCCGCACCTTGCCTCGGATATACAAATCGCTAGGCCGAATTCCAAGCTCTTGGGCTAAATGTTGATCAAAAGGTCCGAAGCCATCTGTCTCCGCAGGGGCATCGGAAGTAGCCCCGTTAGCCCACAGTGTGTCGAGAGTATGATATCGAGATAAGAGAATGCCGTTGGTATTTAGGGCGTGCACAAATAGTGTTTCCTCACGGCCATTAACTTGTAGTCGAAACTGGCATTTGACCTGGATCTGGGCATTCCGCAAGACATGGCCCATATTACCTGGTCCAATAGAAGTGGAAATTGTGTAGGTGAAGATGAGCTCTCCAATTTTAAGCAGGTCAGCGAGCAAATATTCGGCGGGAATTTTTGCCGCCATCGCCTTGATAAACCGTTCAGCAGGCCGAGGGGCCCCTTGACCATCGCTGAAGCGGCGGTTCGACTGAGTAAGAAATCTGTGTCCTGACTATATTCAAACTGAGGGCGGGCCTTTGTGTTAAACATTATATCGATCTGCATGAACTCTATCTGGGCGGTGGTAAACCCGATCTGCTTAAATAGGTCTTGGAACTTTTGGTTGCCATAGAGGTTGATGCATTGCTGCAATTTGACAAGGCTTGCAGAATACCTTTCCAGAAGAGTTGTAAATATCCCTGTCTGATTGGACAAGAACTCAGAATAGTCCAAAATGGCCTGCCCGGAGTGCAGCAGCATGCGCAGTTTCATCTGGTTCTGGTCATAGGGGAATTGAGGAAATGCCTTCTTGAACGCAAGATAACGGGATATTCCTGCAGACCACATATGGGGATTACAGATTTGAGAAGGATCGATGGATGGGTGGTTAACGCCCAACGCACTTCTTATATATAGTCCCAAAAACCCAATCAGATGGGGCACCTCTTTTACGGAGAGCGTGCGATTGATCCCCTGAGGCGTTATGTCTTTGTATACAGCGCCGTTGAACGTTTGAGAAGAAGAGTGATTTAAGATGGCATTTTCTAGGGATGCCAAGGTGCTGAAGTACTTTTCCCTTTTTAAGGAACTCCTTGGGATGATGTCATTTGTATAATTGTCAATTTTAACAACAGCTTTTTCAAACTCTCGGAAGAGCAATTCATCGAATTTGAAATTACATGCATAGGAGAGTTCCTCAATTGCCGTCCGCGTTTGTTGCACAGTGGCAAGCGTTGGCACTGCGGCATCATGAATCGACTGTTTTAAGATATCCGTGCTTCTCTCCAACGTCCGGTGGATGGTCTCTAGTTGTTTTTCGACCCGATCGAATCTACCGTGCATTTCTGTGCGCACTGTAGCGACTTGCTGAGAAATTGCGCCTAGGTACTCTGCCAGCATCTGATTGAATTGATCTCCATCGTTGCCGTCATCATTGAAAAGTGTGAACGCGCTAATGGCGATCGATGCGAGCGAAAAGCAAGGAGCTACACAGTCGAGGGGGGAAGCAGCAGATTGCAGCGAGGAAATCGCACGGGAGGCTTCCACTCCCATATTGCCAATCTTTCCCACTGTCCACATCTCGGGGATCCCTAAGTTCTTTCCCATTTGAGAAAGGCTTGTGAAAATGGTTTTCCATTGTTCTTGTCTGACGAGTTCCATTTCCCGCTTCCTGTAGGCAGAGAAAAACTCCCTGGCCTCTCTCAAGTGGCCGAGCATTTCTGTTTGGTTTGCGAAAACGCGTCCGAATTGAGTTTGCAACTTGGACAGATGTTCTTCGGAAGCCTTTCGATCCTGAACCTGTAGAGCCCCTACAACATGGCCTCCAATTGTATCTAAGTCCCATGGGGTCAAGTGAGCAGGAGCGGGAAAATGAGGCATCGGGACAACGTCGCTTTTCTCCCAAAACCAGTCATCATCTTCAAGATCCTGCGGCGGAGGGGGCTTTGGACCGGATTCACCTTCGCCTCCAAACACAAATGCTCTTTGACGAATTTTGCTTTTTGCTTCCTCTGTCAGCTCTCCTGCATCTGTGAGGTCGGGGTTTTTGGAGTCAAAAAGTTTGTTGATTACTGTCAAAAGAGGACTCGGCTTAAGAAACCAAGGATCCTGTACGGGCGGTTCTTTATTTGCGGCCATTGCGTTTGTTCTTGCTCTCGCTGCCCTCATTGCCCTCGCACGTTCGAGATCACTTTGCGGTTGGGGGTGCTGCAAAGGGGGAGTATGAACGGGGGAAGTGTCAAAGATATGACTAGTCATAAAAAACTATGTACTTAAGTGATAGAGGGAAGAAAGAATATGAAAACTGTGATTTACAGACAATTATTTTGATGAAGTTGTATAAACGAAGACGCCGGCAAAACAAATTGGGGAGCAGTGTACATGTGCACAAAAATGCTAGGGCTTTTCCTGCCGATGGCCTTTATCTTGCACAACGTTGAGGAGTATCGATCGTTTGAAAAGTTCAAGGTGTTTTTTCTTAAAAAAATTAACCCAAACGATGTCATCGAAAAGTATTTTTATACTTCTTGTCAGTGGAATTTGCATTGCTAACTATTGGACAATTAGCCGAGCGCTTGGGTGTGCTACCACGATCATCGCAATTTCACTTTTCATCAACGCCGTCCAGCACATTGTTTCTTCTTATTTGGCACGCAAGGTGATTCCAGGGACCATTTCTGCGATTCTTTTTTTGATTCCCGCTCCCTTATTTATCTCTTCATTCTTGAAAAGGGAAACGCAGTTTGGTATTTTCGATATCGTAACGTGGGGTATTATTTCGATCATTCTGATGCCCTTGTCCATACGCCTCAGTTTGTGGATCGGATATCTTCTTTTTAAGCGATCGAGGTGACCCTGGCATTCTCTGTAAGAGAGGAAGAGACGATACCAAATTTTAATTTTTGTCAAAAATACTTATGCGTAAAAGTATGCCCGCGTCTTTGCGTTGATCTTATCCGCTATGTCGGTGCAGTCTTTAACTTACAAGTGAGATAAATCTCCTTAGCCATCACAATCTTCGCGCCTTTGGCAGCCATCGCGGCAAGGGCGCGCCTCGTCGCGGGGGTCGAGGTTGATGGCGCGGCAGGCGTCGGCGATGACGTAGACGTTGAAGCCGAGATCGACGGCGTCCATGGCCGAATAGAGGACGCAATAATCGGTGGCGACGCCGGCCAGGTAGACATCGGTGACGCCGCGACTTTTCAGGTAATCGCCAAGGCCGGTTGATTTGCGACGGGCATTGTCGAAAAAGGCGCTGTAGCTGTCGATGTTCTTGTCCGTTCCTTTGTAAAAGAAAGCTGGCGAAATTGTCCTTATCGAGCGATGAGGCCGATTCAGCGCCGTGGGTATTGCGGACGCAATGGACTGGCCATAAGATTTGATCGATGTCCCCTGTGTTCACCACATCCCCCACTTTTTTTCCGGGATGGTTCGCAGCAAAGCTGACATGATCGGTGCGGATGCCAATCTTGCGACGCGACGATCAAGAAAATTTCGGGAATCAAGGCGTTGATGACGGGAATGATTGCATCGGCTGCGGGAACGCCGAGCGCGCCTCCGGGCATGAAATCATTTTGCATATCGCACGATGACGAGAGCTTTCATTATTTTGCTTTGTTGTTCGTGGATCAATTCTAAGTTTTAAATCATAGAGAGATTTTTCCAGGCCGACAAAATAGGGCTGGGATTCAAAAACCGCCGTGTCGCGGGATGAAATTGGGAGAGTTCGGCGAGGGTTTTCTCGCGGATCTCTTTAAGCGGAGGAGAGTGATAGACGCATTTTCCCTTTCGTAAAATGGGCACGAGAAGGTCCTTGTATTTCAGTCTGCAGGAGAAAATGTTTGGGAGTGCGCGGGATCAAAAGGATCGATGGTATAGCGGCGCGAGCAGGCAAGTGTGGTTTGAGTGTCGTAGATCATGTCGGCGATATTGCCCGCGCTCGTCGTAAATACCGGCGTACTTGCGATATGCCGGGATTGGTGACTTTGACGAGCTGTTCGGAGATTTTGACTTTGTATTGCCATTTTCCCTTTTCATCTTTGATGGCGGAGAGTTTATAAACGCCGTCGAGGGCCGGCTGATCTTTGCCGTGACAAGATTCGTGCCCACGCCCCAAATGGTGATTTTCGCTCCCTGGTGCTTGAGATCGTTGATGATGTATTCATCGAGTTCATTGCTGGCCATGATCTTCGCCTGGGGAAATCCGCCCTCATCGAGCAATTTGCGGACCTCGATGCTGAAATGGGCGAGATCTCCCGAATCGAGCCGCACGCCGATCATCTCGATGCCTTTTTTGCGCATTTTTTTCGCGACGGCGATCGCTTTTTTCACGCCTTCGATCGTGTCATAAGTGTCGATCAAGAAAATGCAATTTTTGGGCATCACTTCGGCATATGCCTCAAAGGAGTCTTCTTCTTCATCGAAGGCCATGATCCAGCTATGCGCATGCGTCCCTTTCACAGGGATGCCGAAAATTTTTCCCGCGAGAACATGGGATGTCGATTCGCATCCGCCGATGTAAGCGGCGCGGCTGGCGGCGAGAGCGCCATCGATCCCTTGAGCGCGTGCGCATGCCGAACTCGACCACGGGATCGGGCCGCGCTGCCAAGCAGATGCGCGCGGCTTTTGTCGCGATCAGCGATTGGAAATTGATGATGTTGAGCAGCGGGCTTTCCAAAAGCTGGGCATGTAAGATCGGTCCCTTGACGACGACGAGCGGCTCATAAGGGAAAACAGGGGTCCCTTCGGGAACGGCATCGATGTCGCATTGGAAGGAAAAGTCGCTCAAGAAATCTAAAAATTTGGTTCGAAAAGGGGCTGCCGTCCGTTCCCGTCGAGCTTCTCCAGATAAGCCAGATCGCTTCGGAATAGTGAAACCGTTCGATAAAATCCAGAGCGATTTCTAGGCCCGCCGCAATCGCAAAACCCCCATTGAAAGGCTTGCGTCGAAAGAAAAGATGGAAAACGGCCTCGCGCTCCGCCATCCCCATTTTCCAATAGCCATAGGCCATCGTCAGCTCGTATAAATCCGTGAGCAAAGCAGAGAGATTCGCGATAGATCGATTTCAAGGGATCATGGGAGGGCCATTCTCTTCCGCGATGCTCCTGTAAAATTTTTGTTTTTTCGCGTTCAAGGCATCGATTCTCGGCTGAAGCATTTTTGTGGCATCGCGCATAGTCATCGGCTCGTTGATAAGCGCGCTTTGCTTCCTGGGTTTGATCCTGCGATTGCCAGCTCATTCCCTTATCATCGAGGCGGCCGTGCAGTCGACATATAGCGTGTTTGCTCATTTTTTAAGTCTTTGAGCTCTGCTTCGATGGTCTGAAGTTCAGACTTCCAGTCTGCTTTTAACCCAACAGCAGTTCCACAGAAACAAAATAAGAAAATAACAAAATAATTCATCATTAGGGCCCAAAATAATCTTCGGATGTTTTCACCGCACAATTTGATCGGCCATCCTTCTGCTGCCTGTTTGCGAAGAGATTCAAGTTCGCAGGAGAGTTCCGAATCGATGACCGACAATCGTGAAACTTGCCCATCATGAACAACCCAGGGGTCGATGCCTCGACATCGGAATTTGACAAGGATGTCAGCCTCTTGAGGATCCGTCCACCTGAAGTAGTCATGATAATTCGCCATCATTGCATTCTTTGCTGAATATAACCATCTTTTGCTGTCGATAATTTATTCCACACCGCAGCGTCGACTCCGAAATGCACCTCTTTCCATGAAAGCATGCCTACGGCAAGTCCTTTGATGATCGCATCGGCCAGCCAGCGCGACAAGGCGTAATTGGACGGAGAGCCCCAGCAATCCCGAGTCATGAATATAGGAAATAAGGCCAATTTTTTGAGCAAATCAACGCGAGTCCCTACCCATTTCCATCGATGAATTGAAGGTCGTTAAACAGTTCTATCACTTCTTCCTTTGTTAAAAACCTGGAAATAGGCTCCTTGCAGATTGTAATCGATCCGTCGGCGCAAAGATTGGGAAGAGGCTGTTCGAGCCGTTTAAAATTGTTGTTCTTTGGATAGATCTGATCGATGGTGTAGCCGTATGCTCATTCAAATGTCCTCGATCCCTGAATTGGATAAGTAAATCTTATAGATCATGCTCTGGTAATCTTGTTCCTGATACTCTTTTCCGAATATCCAATCGCCGGTGTGGGAAAAAACAGTGTGGGAGACATCGTGGAGAAGACCTGGAAATCTGTTCTTCTAAGGTGCTTGGTTTTTCTCAGGATGGCAAATACGCCAAGAGAATGATCGTAACGGGTATATTTTTCCCGGTGGGTGGTGAAATAAGCACGCCGTATTGATTGATCTCTTTTAGCCTCTGTATAGCAGAGCTATGGATCAGCTCGATAAGAATGGGCTCCTCGACGTCAATGTCCCATAAAATGTCTCGACCCGTTCTCCAAATAACAAGGATGAAACGAATAGAAAACAGGAAGAACTTTCGACAACATAGGTCTCCTTGACTTTCCGCTAATATTTTAATAAAAGAAATAAAAAAATCCCTCAAGAATAATGCTTCAGGACCACGCAAAATACGGCCGCAAGCCATCAGCCACCCACAAAAAAGCGCTTAACACGGCTTTGATCATCGCTTTTGTTTTTCATGATTGTCGAAGTGATCGGAGGGATTGTCGCCAATAGCTTGGCGCTGATCAGCGATGCGCTGCATCTATTTACCGATGTGGGCGCACTAGGGCTTGGGCTTTTCGTTCTCAAAATTCGCATCTGCCCGGCACCCTCAAAATGAGCTATGGCTACCACCGCGCGGAGAATTTTGGGCGCTCTTGGCTAGCGCTCTTTCCTTGTGGGCGCTATGCGGAGTTTTGATCTACGAAGCCATCACTGCGGCTCATCGCCCCGCCTGAGGTCAAAGGTCCAATTGTCTTTGTCATCGCCGCTTTCGGACTCATCGCCAATATCCTGATGATGCGCACGCTACATTCCTCGCAAGGCATAGCCATCAATGTCCGCGCGGCCTATTTGCATGTGATCGGCGATCTGCTCGGCAGCATTGGAGTCATTCTAGGAGGCGCCATTCTTTGGTTCACCGGCTGGAATCCGATCGACCCGATCATCACGATTCTTTTTTCACTGGGCATTGTTTATGGATCGGGAAAAATCATCCAACAGACCGTTTCCATCTTGATGGAATCGACTCCGGCCGACATCGACCCGGCTGCGATTCAAAAGGATTTAAACGCGATTGCATCCGTCAAAGAAGTCCACGACCTGCACATCTGGGCGGTCTCGGCCAAAAAAATCGCCCTAAGCGCCCACCTCGTCGCAAGAAACACCCAAGCCGCCTTAAAAGAGGCGCATCGCCTGATCGAAAAAAAATATGGCATTTCCCATATGACGATCCAAGTTCGAAGACCCAAGACTTTGAGACCAAAATACTGCTACGATTGCGAAAAATCGCGTTCAAAACATTAATAATTCAGGATTATAATTTATAACACGATGTTAAAAAAATTACTACTGCTTATCTTCGTCTCTTTTGGCCATGGTTTTTCAAGCAGAGACCTTACAGCAGAAGTTTGCCCAGGCAAAAGCCGGTGATTTTATCGTCACGGCGCAGGAGAGCAATTATTCCGCTCTTTTTTATCCGCTCCATAACGCGGACACTCTTCTATTAGAGGAAATTTGGATCCCCGACCATCAGATCGATCTTAAAAAAATACAGTGGCAAGATTGGGTCGCAAAAAAGTCCGGGGCACACCTCGTGGACTCTCTAGAGATCGACCGCAGAGATGGAACTTTGATCGAGTGTTTTTCTTACAGTAAAAATGGTTGCGCTTTACTTGGATGAATCGGAGCAGTTTTTAACGCGCTTGCTCGCTCTTGACCTCCACATGGTCCCTGAAAAAGAGCGCAAACGGGGATTTCCGGTCCTCCCCCTCCTCTGGCGAGGAAAACCGCGCGGCCTACGGGCCCCCGCGCTTGTCGAAGGAGGAAAAAAAACGGCAAAGCCGAGTTTCGATGCGTTCAAAACCCGCTGGCCGGAAGACATACGGCTGAAGCCTTTGTTTCCATCGAGCTCTATTTCAGAAAAGACGACCCCTTCATTCCCCTTTCCCTACTGGATCGAAGTGCAAAGCCCCCACTATTCCTACAAGATGCGCACCTGTGGACTCAGGGACACGACTTCATTCATCGATGCCAGGCGCTATGCCGCACCGCTGACCAAAAATTCTCGGCCCGGCACAAAAAGGCGCCGACAGTGGGCGCTTCCGATCCAAACCCCCTCTTATTTTCAAAAGCTTCATCTATTCGTCATCGATCTCACCAGCGAAACCAAATCGACAATCCCGCTCCTCTTTCAACTAGAGCAAGGCGCAAGAGCGGACGAGAGGGCTGCGTCCACTCTGCGGAGATGACCAACTTTTAAAGCCCGGTCACCGTTATCGATGGGCGCTCATTCCCGAAGGAAGCTCCGAAACTTACGTCGAATCGGAAGAAGTCTTCACCTTTCAAGAAGTAAAGCACCCAACGCACACCCCTAAGTGTTGTTTCTGGATTTGTCTACAGAACCCCGTTTAGATGGAGTTTCCCCTTCCGAATTTTTTGGCTTAGTTGGAATCAGGCGTTTTCTCATATCCCGTCAAACTAGGCGTACCGGAGCTTGAAGCATTGGTTCCCTTTGCCGGCTCTACATCTGTTATAGCTGCTTGGGGCGGGGGTTGCGCTTGAGATTCGGGTTTTTCCGTT
>CAVOSF010000001.1:0-160127 GCA_963698815.1 uncultured Verrucomicrobiae bacterium | reverse complement strand
GCCGCTGGCGAGAATGACGGCGTCGGTGTAGAGACGCTTGCCGCCGCGCCACCGCCTTCATAGATCTCGATGCCGCCGATGCGATGCCCCTGCGTCATCACCGACGGGCTCGCCTCGCATTCGTCGCGGACCTTCACCCCCGCGCTTCGCCGCGGCGAGCAGTTTTGCGACGATCGCACTACCGCCGCCGACCGGCTGTATGCGCGCAGGGCCGGCACTGAGATAATAAAGAGGCGTGATGAATTCGACGCCGTGGCGTTGCAGCCATCCGACGGTCGCGGTCGCGTTGTCCGCCAAGGTCCGGAAATAGCCGACGTCACCCTTTTCGCCCGATGCCTTGAGCATGTCGTCGACAAACCCCGGATCGATCCGGTCAGGCGCATCAGCGCGTGTTCGGCGACCAGCGCGTATTGCCGCCGGCTTCGTCTTCGCGCGCCTTCTCCAGCACGGTGATGTCGACGGCAACGCCACAACTGCGCGCCGCTTCGGCGGCCGCGAGCGCCGCCGCCAGCCCGGCCGCCCCGTGTCCGACAATAACCAGCTTTGCGGGATCTCGCGGCATTTGAGTTCGCGGCCCCAGGGCCCGTGGTTCAGGTGACCAGTCCCCCGCCGTCGAGATAGACGATCGACCCCGTCGCAAAGCGGATGGGTCGTCGAGGCGAATATCTGCCGGGCGATGTCCTCGCCGACGCCGACGCGGCCGACGGGCAGGCTCGCCGCCGTCTTCACCAGCATGTCGCGGCGCGCTGCTTCCGGCATCGCCGCGCGGATCGGCGTCGACAATGCCGGGCGACACGCAATTGACGCGCACCGGCGCCAGTTCGAGCGCCGGCGCACGTCGGCGAAACTGAGCGCGCCATTGGCGACGCTGATAACAGCAAAATCAGCCGGGCCGAAATCTGCAGTTGTTTCCGGACACCAGCGTCAGCGAGCCGCCGGGACGGATGTCGGCGAAGCGCGCGACGCGCGGCACCCACAGCTTGCCTTCCATGGTCCCGCGTACGTCTTCCATGGCCACGGTCTTGAAGGGACCGGTCTTGAGTTGCGCGGCGGTGACCACGACGTGATCCACCGGACCGCAGGCGCGGAACAGATCTTCAACGCTTTTGTCACTGGTGACGTCGGCCGGTATCGCCCGTGGCGCCGATGGCGCCTGCAGCCGCGTTGAGGCGCTCGGCATTGCGCGAGGCGATGACGACCTCAGCGCCTTCCCGCATCGCCAGTTCGGCGGTCGAAAGACCGATACCGGACGAGCCCCCGACCACGACGACCTTCTTGCCCTTGAGCATCATGACATTCCCTCAACTCTGGTTTGTTGGCGGATGAGATTTCCGCTTCGGCTGGTTGCGACGATCAAGTCGGCTCGAATTGGGTTCCGATACCCGGCTTGCTGCGCCCAAGTCCCGGCAGTTCCCAGACGCCGGCGCCTGATGGATTGATGTCGGCGGCGATATCGACGTCGATCAGATAGGGCTTGTTGGCGGCGATGCCCTTGCGGATGGCTTCGCCGAGATCGCCGGCGCGGTCACGCGGACGCCTTCGACGCCGCAGGAGCGCGCCATCGCGGCGAAATCCGGATTGTAGCGCTGGCCGCTCAGGGGATCGTGGAAGTCGGTGGCGAGTTCGCGGCCACCGAGATAGCCGCGCTGCAAGCCCCGGATCGAGGCATAGGCGTAGTTGTTCCAGACCACCCAGACGACAGGCAGATTATATTCGACCGCCGTGCCCAGCACATTGGCATGCATGAAGAACGCGCCGTCCATGGAGATCGGCCATGCCATTTCCGCGGATGGCATTAATTGGACGAAAGACCCGTCTAACCCGATATTTATTATAACAGATGGTGTACCATGGAGAGTCAGTCATATTTTAGCACCTTCTGTAGTGCTTGCTTCCAATAACACATGCTCCGAAATCTTGGAAATGTGGTTTTCGGGTGGTAATACTAACAGTAATAAGAGGATGGGCTTTGCTACACTCTGCTTACCTCCAATTGTATTAAGCGTAGTCCTAAATTTTGGCTTTACTTCTGGTGGAAATGCAGTGAACATAACGGGGGATTTTTTTTCAGGAACCACATCTGTGTTGTTCGGCTCTACACCTGCGACAAGTTTTGTTATTAACTCAGAAAGGTCCATTACAGCTACCGTTCCACCTGGATTTGCAGGTATGGTTGATGTTACAGTTATCACAACTCACGGAACATCTTCTATTTCGCCCGCAGATGTCTATACTTATATCTCTAATCCTATTCCGCTTCCTCCATCTAATTTTATAGGAATCATCAGGAAAAACAAATTTCTAAATAAGACTGAATGTATTCTTAAGGCAAAATGGGATGCGAGTCCTTCAGCAAATGTAGTGCTTTATCGAATTTATAAAAATGGAGAATTGGTTGAGGAAATTTCAGCAACATCCCCATTGGTTTTTAACACATATCTTCGGCATTGCTCAGCTAAAGGATTCGAAATTACCACTGTCAATTCAAATAGCCTTGAGAGTAGCCCTATCAATCTAAGGATCGTGCATGAATAATGTATTATTTAGAATATTTCTTATTCTTTTGTGTCTAACTCTTTGTCCGCTTTTTGCTCAAAGTAGTATTGAAATTCGCGCCGCTGCTTTTTTTCCTAGTTCAACGCGATTTAAAGAAATTTATGGAAATGTTGGAGCAAGTTATCAACTGGAAGCTTCAACTAAACTGTACAATTGTCTTGACGGATGGGCTAACTTCGATTGGTTCTCTAAACATGGTAAATCTGTTGGATTTAATGATCCAACAAGAGTTAGCATAGCTAACTTCAGCCTAGGCATCAAATTTCCTTATCAATTGTCGAAGCAATTTACAGTCTATATTGGGGTCGGACCTAGTCTTGCAAGAATCTGGTTAAAAAATAAATCTCAATTTGGCCATAAAAACCCTTCAAAACTAGCTCTTGGTGGCGTCTTAAAGACTGGACTTTATTATTTCATCAGCAAACAAATATTCATTGATGTATTTGTCGATTACTTGTATCAACCTGTGCATTTTGAAAAAACTGTGGATATAGGGGGGATTAAAACAGGCATTGGGGTCGGAGTTAAATTCTAGTATTTGAACTTCCTTGTCTCCATAACTTTTGAAAATCTTTTGCGCATAAGAAGGGTCGACTCCATGGCCCCGCAAAAAAATCATCTCATAGCGAATCGATTGCTGCTCTTGCCAACAAGCATTGATCTTCTCTACGGGCTTGCCCCCAATGCCCGGCACCTCCAAAAGCCGATCCGGGGACTTATCGATAATTTCAAGAGTGTCCAGCCCAAAGCACTTGACGATCCTTTCCGCATAGACGGGGCCGATCCCTTTGATCATCCCCGATTCGAGGTGCTTTTGGATTCCCAACAGGTCAGTAGGTGCTTTAATTATGAAAGATTTTAGTGACTATTCAGCACTCCCCTCTTTAAGAAGAAGATCGGGCACGGACACGGGCACGAAAGAAGCACCTTGAGCCATTTTCGTTAACATGGACACTATGCGTATGAGTAACTCACGACCTCTGGAACGGAATGGCCAAATACGAGGAATAAAAACTTTACTGCTGTCGGCTTTATGTGAAATCTCTTTGAGATATTTCCTCTTTCGTGCCCGTGTCCGTGCCCGCGTGCGTGCCCGATCTTTTTCTTAAAGAGGGGAGTGCTGAATAGTTACGTCAATTCTTTCTTTTTCGGCTCCTTCAAGCGAGCCGCCGGGAACCCTTTTTCACTCTCGGTAAAGACGAAGCTCTCAATGTAGCCGTAAATTTCTTCCATATTAGAGAGCATACCTTTCCCTGCGGAAATTTCAAAAGTTAAAATTTACCTTCACAATTTCTATACACAAAGCAATTGCTCGAAAAATCACTTTTGCCCTAGAATCACTTGCTTCTATTCCGGATTAGCTCAGCGGTAGAGCAGTGGACTGTTAATCCGTTGGTCGCAAGTTCGAATCTTGCATCCGGAGTTTCCCCTTAGGGGTTTTTCATGTCAAGAGTCGCGCTTTCTCGAGAAAGTTACGATAAGCTCATCGATGCATTTGCCCAACAGCTCTGGTTCCTTAGAGAGCGTTGGGCAGGGATTAAAGCACTGAGAAATGTCAATCAGAGACATTTTTCGGTATGGGCTAAGTATCATCGATTTTTCGACTCGGTGTATAGATCGTTTGTGTATGATTTTTATATTGGAATTTGTCGGCTTGTGGTTGATGACACTAAAGGAGTTGAAAGCATGTTAAAGCTCCTAAAGAAATCAGCGGCAAATAAACCAGAAGTAACGGATAAAAAGCAAAATGATCGGCTAATTTTGGAAGAGATTCAGCTGGTTGGGCAAATTAAAAATAATCCGACACTAAACAAGATAAAAGATCAGAGAGATTATCTTTTGGCTCATCGGAATTCAAATCTTCTATTTGATGAGGGATTAGCAGATCAGTTTCACAAACAGAACAATCCGTCTTCTAATGAAATCGATATACTGATGAATTCTACTCTAGATTCCATTTTAACCAAAATGGCTTGCCGGGCAAGCTTTTGCCCTTTGACATGCCCAGACACATCTATTCGAAGAGAAATAGAAGAAGTTTTTTCAATTATAGACAAAGAATTGTCTGCAACTAATCCGTAAGATCTTTTAACGCGAATTTCGGATAAGATGAGCAGATCGGGCAAGGTAAATCCAGCCCATTAAAATGTCCGAGTCCTAAGGATGGTATGATTTTCAAGAGGATAATGAATGAGGGGAATGCATATATATCTTCCAAAATGGCCATGCTGATCCTACCAATTTAACTTATATGTTACTAGAGAGTACTGTGTAATTAATGAAGCACATGACTAAATCGAATTCTCTGCTCTTTCAAGAGGAGTCATCAGACCAAATGGGGGATGCATCGATGTTCTCTCAGTTTAAACTGAAGGTGTAATCTCGTGTCGAAGAAAATTCTCATGATTGCAGGTCCTAATGGCGCCGGCAAGACTACGATGACTTTAGAATTAATCACTGATCAGACAATGCTTTATGAATTCATTAATGCTGATGAAATCGCGCGGGGGCTTGCACCATTACATCCTGAAAGTATGGCCTTAACAGCCAGTAAATTGATGCTGAAAAGACTTAAAGAGTTGCTTGAGGCCAATAAGAGTTTTGCCTTCGAAACAACGGCATCAGGGACAAACTATGTGAAGCATCTAAAAGCTGCAAAATCAAAAGGGTATGAAATTGGTCTAACTTTTTTATGGCTTACAAGTCCTGAGCAGGCAGTAAAGCGGGTAGTTCAGAGGGTCAAGCAGGGTGGCCATCATGTCCCTGAAGAGGCTATTGTAAGGCGCTATTACGCTGGACTCAAGAATTTGCTGGTCCACTATCTGCCGCTTGCAGACAGTGCTCTCATCATGGATAATTCTTCCGACGAGTCACTGAAGAAGCCGATTGCTAGAAAAAATATGAATAGTGGCCTGGAAATCCTGGATAAAGTTATTTGGGAAAGAATAGAGAAGGTTGCGTATGAACGATGAAATCAATGAAATGATACTAAAAGCACATGCAAGGAGCTTTAAAAGAGCTTTTGAAACTGCTGTCCGTACTGGCACTGCGCTTGTTTTTGCTCGTGATGGCAAGATTGTAGAAGTCAAACCGCCTTATCGATATGAACTTGTCCCTATCAAGCCTGCAAGCAGAAAAAAATCTAAACCACAACGTCGAAAAAAATGATCCTTTGACCTTTTTTCGTGGCACAAATTTTCCCCACTTGCTCACAAAAGCCGGCAACAATCAGCAATTTTCAGCAAAAAAAGAAAGCACTTAAACTTTTAATCCTTTTGTTGTTCTCTTTTGCTGGCAGTTGTGGATTGTTGAAGCATGTGACTGTCAATCCAGTGGTCGCAAGTTCGAATCTTGCATCCGAAGTATGTTTCCTTTCTCGTGCCTCCCACTCTAAGAATAATCGCTTTATCTTGAAAATCAATTGGTTACACAATTCTGTGGTTTTCGAATTGATTTTCGTAGTAACATTGTGGATACGGAGATAAGGAGGGGTGATTATGCTAAAACGCCTGATTAAGCATGGCAATAGCCGTGCAATAGTAGTAGATAAAGCTATTTTAGAAGCTGCAGGAGTTCCAGAAGATGCTCTTTTTCAAATTTCAGTGAACCCTAGTGGTGGATTGGTTATCCAATCTGTCCAAGATATTGAACTTGATGAGTTTCGTGAAAAATTCAAAGAGCTAAATAAACAACATAAAAAACTTATGCAGAATTTGGCGGATTTGTGATTCATTACATTACTTATCAATATGTTATTGAAGTTCATGATAGTTTGATTGATGAATACGGTGGACGAAAAGGGATTCTAAACGAAGGACTTTTGAGATCCGCTTTAGAAATGCCAAAAGCACGTTTCGATGGAAAGGATTTACATCGTACAATTTTTGATAAAACTGCCGCGTATCTGTTTCATCTTATTCAAAATCACCCATTTGTAGACGGTAATAAACGTACAGCTTCAATGGCAGCGATGATTTTCTTAGCTTCGAATTGTAAAAAAGGGTTTGCCATTTTTGATGCCGAGTATCAAGAAATCATTCTAGGAGTGGCTCAAGGGGTTGTAACGAAAAAAGGAATAGCTAAATTTTTTCGCAATTCGCAAAAATAAAAGCTGTTATTCATTAAAATAACTTTCATGATAGCACAACCCAATCAAAAGAATGTGCGAAATGTGACTGTTCTAGATGAAAATCGATCAGGAACCTGGGAGGGTGATCGCGCCCAATTCATTCGAGTCTTTTAAGGGCAAGGTCACCTTATGCATGGGCAAACAGAGGAAAGGGGTAGATGAAAGACGATCTTACCGAAGCGATTCTGAAAGCGCATAAACAAAGCTTCCAGTCAGCTCTTGAAATAGCAGTCCGTACAGACACCGCGCTTATTTTTGCTCGAGATGGCAAGATTGTAGAGATTAAACCGCCTTATCGTTACGAGCTTGTGGCGATAAAACCTTCTAAGAAAAAAAGACAGGAATCAAAGCCTCGCAAAAAATAAGGTCAACCCATCTTCTCGAACAGGACATTATTAAATATAATGAGGATGATGTGCGAGAGGTTGTGCATATTCATTCATGGGGAAAAAATTATTGAGTTTTAAGAGGGAATAACTCAGGAATTTGAGCATTAATGGTTTTTTCAATGGCATGCGTTGCCTGAGCAGGGAAACGGAAGAACAAATAACTAACGAGGCAAGATATTGCAATGGTGATGCCGAGCATACATGCCCAAAACTTCCAGCTCTTTAAAATTGCGGAGATAAAAATTCGATCAGCATCTTTGCGATTTCCTAAAGCCGTTAAAATTTTCTGTATTGCATCTTCATGCCCTAGACATTCGAGGATATCTTCTTTTGTGGTCGATTTATAGGGCTCAATGCTCCCAATGCCTTTTGCGATTTTTTCATATTTTCTATTTTTCTTTGTCAAGCAATCCTCTTCGAAAAGCAATCACGGCTTCGGAGACTTTGAAAATGTTCGCAAGCCTCTTATTCGTCATGGAAGAATCGGACATTTTTTGAAGAAAAGAGATTGGCACCAATAGATTTGCAGCAAAGCAATTTGCCTCCTGCTCTAATGG
Organism: uncultured Verrucomicrobiae bacterium; assembly: GCA_963698815.1. Lineage (GTDB taxonomy): Bacteria > Chlamydiota > Chlamydiia > Chlamydiales > Rhabdochlamydiaceae > CAJCIW01. Next base: position 152,496 of record CAVOSF010000001.1, on the reverse strand, counting down.
ATCTGTTTCATCGTCTATTGACCTCCTATAAAGGACTACAAGATCGCGATTGTTTTGCAATTCTTTTGGATGAAGAATCCAATGCCCTAATTCATGCGCAATAGTAAATCTTTGTCGGGAGGTAGAATCATATTTATTGACGAGGATTAGTTTTTTTTCAAAATCAATAAACCCTGATATCCCATTTTCTTCAAATTCTGCAATCGCGATATTAAGTCCTTCTCCTTCAGCAATTTCTTCTAGAGAGATTGGAGGAGAGGTCATGCAATTTTTTTGTATGACTCTTGCGGCTTCACTTTCAGCGTGACTAAAATCGGCTTGTTTTTTACTCATTCAAAATCTCCCACCCAGTTTGTGTTAAGATAGGACTCAGAATGTAACAGACAATGCCTTACAGTTCAATGCAAACAGATGTATCAATAAATTCCCTTTAAGGACATGGGGTAGGACTGGAACAGGATTGAACGGGACTGATAGTGCCGGATTCGGTGATCGTCCCAACATTGACTGAATCTACATTGCAGGGGCTTAAATTAAAGGCGCCGCTTCCTGGGTTTGTAAGAGAATAACTTGGATCTATATTGCTGTTATTACCAGTGAGTGTCAAACAAACGGTGGGATTTCCAGAAGTAAAGAAGCCAAAGGCAACACTTGGGCTTACATTGTCTAAGAAAGTGTTATTTTCCACTGTAGCGGTAAGGTTAAGATAGTTATCAAAACTTATAGCTGAGGCGGCATTGCCTGACATATTTTGGCAATTGCTGATCGTATTGTCCGAAATATTCAATGTCAAAGAGTCGATTCCGGTAGGGGGAAAACTGAGAATCCCTGTTCCTTCGCATCCATTAATTTCGTTGTTTAATATTGTTAAATTAAGAGTTGAGAAGTCTTGGTTTATAGCAATTCCGTTTGATGAATTTCCAATATCTGTAAATTGTGTTGTTGTTAATTGTTATATTGCCAGTTGTAGCAGGGGATAGAACTGATTACAGCGATTCCATTATCATTGATCCCTGTGATCGTGTTGTCTGTTGCAAGCAATGTCAAAGTATCGACTGGGGTTGCAAGGACTAGAGCGGAGCCTCCATTATTGGACATTGTGTTTGTAGATGCTGTGACTTCAAGAGTTGTAAATGCACCCGAGGTATGCAGGTAAAGAGAATTCGATGTGTTGCCGGAGAACGTGTTGCTATTTAATACGATTGAGCAATTGTCAGTGGTCCCATTCGGAATGATAACAAAGCTCGATCCCAAGCTTGCCTGAGATCCCGTTCCGTTATTTGTAATCGTATTGTTTAGCAAGTTGATATTGGCATCGACGACATTATTGAGGTTAAACCGGATGCTGCCGGTTGTATTGTCATTAAAGACGTTATTCTCGATGTGGGCAGCGAGAAGACATTGCTATTTGCCGATATCTCCAGCGGAACGCTAGAGACAGAAGTTTGGCCTTTGAACGTATTATCCGAACAGACAAGGGTAGATGTCCCATTAAGAGTCAAAAAGATCCCGTTGACGTTGTTCAAAAACTGATTGTTCGTTAAAGATATGGAGGCATCGCCAGAAAAGGAAGCCTCGATCGCATAAGTAGTGGTGTTTTCGATCGTGCAAGAAGAGACCTCCAAGCTTTGAGGATCAGTTCCATAGATGGCATCGTTCATTGCAGAAGTAATGGTAAAACCGCTTATGGCGTTATTGGTCGCCAGGGTGATCGCATTGCCATCTGTATTGATATTGGTATTCGTAATGGTGGGAGAGGAGCTGCTTTGCGCGGGGATGGAGATCGTCCCTTCAGAAGTTTGTATCGAGTGGCTGACGCCAGAGCCCCAAAACTTCTGATTCGCTTTTAAAGAGATCCCTGAATCCATTCCTGTAGTTGTTCCATCGCCAGGGAATACGTAGATGATGTCATTCGGCAGAAGAATTGTCTTGTGCTTGAGCTAAGGTAGGGTAGGGACTTTCATAGGTGCCGTCTGAACTGCTTGTGTTATCGACAAATACAAAGAAATAGGGGAGCCCTGTGGCAGGATCGATCGCGAGTTGGGTTTTTTCTTTCTTCCCGACGACGATGATCTCTTGTCTTCCAACGGGCTGGAGCATCCTAGAGGCAAGCGCATCAGCTTTCCTGCAAGAATTGCAGGCGCCTGTTTTTTTCACCCGCGATCTGCCTCCAAAAGGCAGGGTAAAGGTAAGCTGAACTTGGAAATTATTATGAAACATTCTGTCGTACGAGTCGCTCACTTCGATCCTGATGTATTCTTTGTACATCCCGGCTAAGCGGGTTTTCCCGCCCCAGGTGTTGTGACCTATTTCCCCAATGTAATAATAAGGACCAGCTGCTGCATAAAAGTCAAAATTTCGAGATTTGCCGAAATGAAAGCCAATCTCTGCATCTGCACCTTTCATCGCGAATTGGCGCTTTTGGGAGAGATGCATATGATGACCGGAAAATCTATCGAATTTCACATTGAAAGGGGATGTAATCTTCTTCCCTACTGGCAAATAACCATTGATGCGGAAATCCCAAAGCGTCCCTAATGTTTCAAGTCCAACTCCAATCTGATTGTAATGGAGCCTTTTTGTGTTCCGGTAGTCATAATAGGCGTTGAGTCCGTAAGCTCTGCATCCCAAGATCCCTCTAAATCCAAGACCCGCATTAGCTGCCATTTTCCCATCATTGAACACATGGCCGCGAACATCAAGAAAGGGCATTAAGGATAATCGCTGTGGATCTGGAGCAAAAAAACCATCCAGTGTAGTGTAACCTTCGTCATAGCCTATTCCGCCGCCCTCTATATGTCGGACCGAGGCACGATAATGCCTTTTGCCATCCTGACAGATTTCAGAGCTCAATACTGCAATAGTGGAAAAGCAGGAGAGAAAAAAGGCAAGGGGATAAGAGGAGATCTGCGACATGGTCATTTTTATTTTTTTCTCTATTCATACCTAAATAATTTTTTGGAATCAATTTTTTAATGGTTGAGAGGGTTGTTTTTTTTGCTTTTTTATTGATAATGCGCTTGTTAGTCGTATATTCATTTATTATGATGAAAGCACTGTTATTAATTCTCTTTTGCATTACATTGATTCTATTTTCCTGTTCAGCCAGTTCGGAATCACAAGACATCACTGGCTTATGGAAAAGCAGAGATCAGCACTCAGACAAGCCTCGAGCTTTAGTGGCAATTTACAAATATCAAGACAAGTACTATGGGAGAATGCTAGCCACATATGATGACGAGGGTAAGATCAAGGACACGATTCTCGAACAGAAAGAAAAAGCATCGGGAGTCGTAGGGAATCCCCCTTACTGCGGAATGGATTTTATCTATAATGTAGAAAAAGAGGAAGGTATCGGAGGAAAAAGCGACAAATACAAAGGTAAAATCATAGATCCCGAGAAAGGAAAAGTCTATAAGGCTGAATTTTGGGTTAGGGGCGATGATCTTATTGTCCGAGGCGAGATTTGGATCTTCGGGAAAAATATACCCTGGCCCAAAGCCTCTGAACAGGATCTTCCCAAAGGTTTTTCAATGGCTGATATCAAAGACTTTGTACCCGTAATTCCAATAGCTTCATAGGCATCACGGCTTTGGCTATGCAGCACATTTTTTGTCTTCACTCGCGCCTTGTGCTTGCACAATGGTCGCTCGCTCTAGACAAAAAATTTGCGCAGCCGCCTTGCCAAATTCCCAACTTTTGAATCATTTTCGGTATAGAATTAAGCTGTGTAATTTGTCAATTCACGAATGCTGCTTGCATTGGCTCTATCGAATTTTTTTACACCAGATCCTTTTTCCGCTCCAGATCAGTAAGAATGAAAGTGCGACAGCGCATGCAGCCACGATGGAAGTGGATTGGAGTCCCCAATTTGCAACAACGAGGCTTCCGAAGAAAGATCCTCCGGCTATTCCTACGTTAAAAGCTGCAATGTTGAATCCAGAAGCGACATCGGCTGCCTCTAATTTCAAGTCTTGGGCAAGCTTCATCACGAAAAATTGAAGAGCGGGGACAATTGCAAAGCCAGCTAGCCCCCATCCGATAAGAAGAAAAACAGTAATGATTTTATTCGACTGGGTGAAATAAAAAGCGATTAAAATGACCACCATGATCGATACAAAATTCCTTAAGGTGGTCACCGGTCCCTTGCTATCCGCTTGTTTCCCTCCCCAGATATTCCCGATGGCGACAGCGACTCCATAGACGATCAGCAATGCCCCGATCCAATAGGGATCAAAACCTGTGACCTGTTGAAGAATGGCGGCGATGAAGGTGTAGGCAATGAACGGCCCTCCGAAACTGATTATGGTCATGAGGTAGGCTGCTAACATTTTAATATGAAGAAGGACGGAGAACTGCCGCCACAAATGCTTTGGCTGATGGTAGCGAATATGATGGGGCAATAAAAACAGAATGGAAAGAAAACCTAAAAAGCCGAACCCTGCGACTGTGAAAAAGGTCACTGACCAAGAAAAACGAGCCGCCAAGAACGTCCCAAGTGGAACGCCCGCGACAAGGGCGACAGTCAAACCGCTGATCATAATGGCGATGGCGCTTCCTTGTTTTTCCTTGGGGGTGACAGCAAGAGCGACGTTCGTGCTCACTGCAAAAAAAGCCCCATGGCAAAGACCTGTCAGTATTCTACCCAAGATGAGCATTTCGTAACTGGATGCAACCGCTGCGATGAAATTACCAGCTGTAAACACTGCCATCAACAGGATTAAGAGAATTTTTCTAGGCAATTTTGCAGAAAAAGCCGGTACAAGGGGCGCTCCCACGATGACCGAACAAGCATACCAAGTGACTAAATGACCTGCGTGAGCAATGGAAATACGAAAATCAGGAGCTAAAATCGGCAAGATTCCAATGACGACGAACTCGGTGCATCCGATGGCAAAGGCGCAAATCGCTAAGGCTAATAAAGGCAAAGACATATTTTTACTTTCCTCTTTACTGTAATCGAAAATTCGAATACTTCTTCATTTTAGTCAAGAAGGACTGAGTTTTTTCGTGTCCTCCATTGGATAAAAATTGACCTGCAAAGGGAGTAATGGATGTTGATGAGGTCTATTTTAAGCGCGGCGGCATTGTTAGGGGGGACACAGCCTTCCCAAAGCTATAGGATTTACGATGAGACGAGCCCAGAGCATGTGAAGCACTTTTATCAACTTAACCACTCCTATCAAACCGTAGACTTTGTGCTGCAAAAGAAAGCGGAATATCTTCCCTTGCATAAGAAAAAAATGGGGATATGGGAAGCTGTCGATCTCTTTGACACCCTCATTGATGAAAGTGATCCTGATTTAGACTTGCCACAAAGATACCACCTATTCCAAACAGCAGAAGCGCTTCGACGAGATGGCCGTCCGCGATGGCTCATTCTCACGGGATTTATTCATGATTTGGGAAAGATCCTCTCCTTGTATGGCGAACCGCAATGGGCTGTCGTCGGAGATACTTTTCCTGTAGGGTGCGCCTTTTCGGACAAGATTATCTTTCCGCAGTATTTTGAGAATAATCCTGATAAAGCTCGATCTGAGTATCAAACGCCATGCGGTATTTATTCCCCCGAATGCGGGTTGGATAATGTTTACATGTCTTGGGGTCACGATGAGTATCTCTATCATGTCATGAAACCGTATTTGCCATCGGAGGCGTTGTTTATCATCCGTTACCACTCTTTCTATGCTGCCCATCGCGAAGGGGCCTATATGCATTTGATGAATGCGCATGATCGAGAGATGCTTCCTTTGCTACGGCTATTTAGCCGCTATGATCTTTATTCAAAATCGCCTGAGAAATTAGACCTGGACGCGCTAATGCCCTATTATCAAGAGCTCGTTGCAGAGTATTTCCCTGAAGAGCTGTATTGGTGAACTACATTCAACCTTAGAGGGCTTTTTCGCGCGATGATTATCTTCGCTTTTTGCGCGAACCGAAGAAACTACCGATGGTCATGCCAGCACCTACGATGATCGCGGCAATTCCGCTGACGCGCAGAGTCTGAGTAAGTTGTTCATAGTATGCGATATCTTTTTTGCCCGCTTCGATCTTCTTTTGACCAGAAGAGCTCAATTGGTCGCCGATCGGTTTGGAATAGGGGCTTAGTGAAAAGAGCTTATTGGTCTGACCGACTGTTTGTTCCCCTTTTTCAATTTTGATTTTTCCTTCGTTTACTTGGTTGGTAATGTAATTGGAAAAGAAAATGCAGGCAATTCCTGCAACCAATATCAATATTCCTAAAATGCGCAAAATCTTCATTTGGTCCCTCTTTTTTAGATCTAATTTTCCTTTTGCCAGGTAGGTAAAAAAATAGGAATCAAAAAAAAATCATCATTCTTATCTCTTCCTTGTTCCGCAATACCTTACGATGATGCGCGCCATCTGATTGGGCACGTAGCTGTAGGGGATGATCTGCTGGTCGACCAAGCGCAACGTTTCGGGGTTTGCTCCCTGGTCGATCGCCTTTTGTTTGGCTTGGGCGTACAATCCACTGAGTACCTCCTCGCGTTTATTGAGGCTGGCGATGGTATCGACAGTGCCTGAGATCTCCGAAAGGGCTGCCCCATAGGCGTTGGCAACATCAAAGAAGGCGGGGATCTGGTGTCTCTGTGTGAAGAAGGCAGAGGATAATAATGCAGAACCGCCTCCGACGAAGACGATGGGAAGATCTTTGTATTCTCCCTGCATTTTTTGGATCAACTCTTTGAGCTTTTTTTCTACTTGATCAAAGATGGCAGCGCCTTGAGAACGGTTGATGCCGGACCGCTGAGGTTGAGTATTCTCGATTTTGATATGTTCCATCACAAGCGCAGCATCGGTGAGAGTCAAGGTGTTGCCGCCGAAACTTAGCGCTTGTGTTGTGAGTGATTTGGCGATGCTTGTTGGGCCGATCGTTGGTTGCGAAGAATTGAAGCGGATAAGGCTGCCTCCCCCTAAAGCTACCGATAGGACATCGGGCATGGGGAAATTGAGGGAAACTCCGCCGATATCGGATTTATTCAAACTTCGGATCGGAAATCCCTTGCGCACCATTCCCACGTCAGTTGAGGTTCCTCCAATATCGACAACGAGGGCGTTTTCTAATCCGGCCAAACGTGCGCCGCCGATAAAAGAATTGGTGGGGCCTGCAGAAATCGTTAAAACAGGGTAGGCGATGGCGCGTTCGAGTTCAATGAGGCTGCCGTCGTTTTGAGTGATCATCAAAGGGCAAGTCATTTTTAAACGCTGGCAAACAGTTTGCAAGGAACTAAATCCTTGCAGCATGACCCGTCTCAAAGAAGCATTGAGGATGGTGGAGTTTTCTCGCTCGATAAAGCCGATGCCGCCGATTTCATTGGACAATGAAACAGGGAAATTTTTTCCGGCAATTTCTTGAACGAGGTTTTCCTGTTCTGGATTCAAAGGAGAAAAAACACCGACGACAGCGATGCTTTCCACTTGTTTTTCTAAAAGGCGCTGGATTGCATCGCGAATCTCTATTTTGCAAGGCGATGTCAAGGGACCGCCGTGGCATTCAAAACCACCGCTGACGGTTTCCTCGCCGCCGATGACGGCCTCCTTTAAATCCTGAGGCCATGAGTAGGCGACAGGCAATGTTTGCGGCCTTTGTCCAGCGATGCGGATGACGCCTACGCGAAAGAGATCTTTTTTTTGCAAAATCGCATTGGTCGCATGCGTTGTTCCTAAGAAAACACCTTGAACTTGATCGGGCTGAATTGCGGACTGCTCCATCAAATTGCTTAAAGCTGTTGCAAAACCGATACTGATATCGGTAGTTGTTGGGGTTTTCACAGCGCAAAGAATATTGTTCTGATCGTCTACCAGGACGGCATCGGTATTTGTGCCGCCGATGTCCATGCCAATAATATATTTTTTTTTCATAACTTGTACCCAAAAGCTTTGGGGCCTACGAGTTCGAGGCCGTCCTTTGTTTGCCAGATTTTAGGAGAGGGGAGTGCGATGAGTGTGACTTGCAGACCATAGCGAAGCGCTTCGCTCGTCAAGGGGGTTCCGCTATTCTCATCCAACAGCGTTAAAATGTCGGGTGTGGAAGCAAGAATTTCCCCATTTTTTTTCGCTAAGAGGTATTCATTTTGATAGAAGAGGGTTATTTTTTCGGCATTGGTTAGGATTGTGGCCGATCCTTGCAAAAATCCTTCTTTTATCGTTTGGTCGATATCGATGAGGGTGCCGCTTCCCAGCAGGATAGCCCCCGAGGCATCGATCAGCGCTTGAAGAGGATCGTTGCCCATTCTTAACGCTTTACCGAGTTCTAACGCTTGGGACAGTGTACCGGGAATGACCGCATCTGCAGCTTCTCGTCCATTCATGAGATAAAAACCGACCGCGCTGCTTGACCCCATGGCGACAGTGGCCGATCGTGCTATTTTTTCTAAAGTATTTGCGCAGGGTGTTTCGATGATCACGCTGTTGCCCAAGCAGTCCACCATAACGGCAGGTGTGCTTTCGAGTTTTTTAAGTAGCAGCTGCTCATCTGAAGCTCTGGAAAGGCGCGGCCGATCATGTCCGCATCGAGAATGGGCAGTCCTGATTTTGCCGCTGCAAGCAAGGGAGTGAATGCATTGGCTCCTCCAATCTCGGCTGCCATGAGAACCGTTGGTTTGCGCTGCAGCCTCTCTTCAATCCGTTTAAGTAAAATGTCGAGTTCATTTCCACTGAGCAGCCTTTCCATGTTGATAAGAGGAGCGCCCATGATCGATAGAGGGACCACGAGATCATCTTCTTTGAGTTCGTTTACGGTGATGGTTCTTAATGGGCCGTATTTCTCCATGAGATATTTTGCCATCAGAATTGCGTAGGAAGGATCCCCGCCGCCGCCTGAACCTAAAATGGCGCTGCCTAACTTTAAGTCTTCTAAATCATCAATCGAGAGCTGTTTCATAGTTTTTCCTACTTATGAGAGTTTGTATTAAAAATGAGGCGATGAAAGCGTCCAAAGCCGGTACGGTTGTAATTGTCCAGTGGAAGAATGCAGAACAGAGTCCGATTGCTACCCCTGAGATCCAACTCAACATGGAAAATCGAGTGGGGATTTTCTTTTTCTCCAGTAAATAATTGGCGAGGATGACGGCGCCCATTCCTCCAATCGTCACACCAAGTAAATCGAGAATGCTCTCAATGTTTCCCAAAGGGTTAAAGCAGGCAATGGTTGTTCCTATCGCGCCCAAAGCCACCGTTCTCAGCATGGGACGCATTTGTCCGGGCAAAGAATAAGAGGAGGCGATCGAGGAATAAAGGTTCGCATTGTTCGTCGCCCATCCTGAAAGAAGCACGAAGAAACTGGTCCAAATCATCCATAAAGCGCCATGCCCTGCTTGCAGCACCTCTAAAATAGAGCCGCCTCCTTTTACCGCGGACAAATAGACGCCGACGATTTCGATCAATGGGACAACAAGGCCGTAAAGCAGAAGGATACACACTTTTGCACTTTTCTCCGATTTCGCATGCCTAAAATAAGTGGGCAGATCGATCACGGCTGCGATATTGGCTCCGATGATCAAAGAAAGTCCTCCAAGCCATGAAAATCCTAAAGGTTCCGCCGAGGGAACACTTCCTTGAGAAGAAAGCAGAGCGTAGAGAAGAGTAAATCCTAATAGCGGTGCAGCGACATAGGACAATCCTTTCATTGCTTTCATTCCAAAGCACATGATGGCGCTAATGAGGGCTCCAATGCCGATGTTAAGAAAAATAGGGGAAAGACTCACTCCCATCATAAGCAAAAGCTGCTGGCAGCTCATGCTCATGACATTGAGCTGGATCCCAAACCAGCCCAGCATGGAGAGCATCATCAAGGAAGCAAATAGAGGTCTTCCACGATCTCCAAAATAACTGGCAGCATGTTCGACGGTGGTGCGAGGCCGAAATGTGCTCAATGAAGCGAGAATGTAGCCAATCCCTAATAAAAATAGGTTTCCAGCGCCGATGCTGAGCAATGCGGCAAGCCATCCGAACTTCTGGCAAACGATTTGTCCGACCATGATCACGGGGAGACAAATCGTCCCCCCGGTCTGGATGCTGAGCAGCTGCCACCACGGCTGTTTCTTGGCAAGAATTTGACTCATCATTGTTTCCTTTGGAAAATATTCTTAACCGTTGAAGCATAGACGTGTTGAATGAAGAACAGGCTGGGATTTTCTAAAGCATACCCCTTGCTTTTTGCCATTTTTTTGTATTCTTCAAACTCTTGGTCATTCAAAATTTCAACTATTCGGTCTTCTTTAGAATCCGGGTATTGTCTGTGATCGGCGGCTCCCGCTAAGATCACACCTATATTTTGAGCGGCAATGGCTGCTTTCCATTGTTCTTTAGAAGGCAATGGATCGGCGCAGATGGCCCCCTCGACGACGATGGCCGGCTTGCTCAAGTCTTCCGAGGAAAGGACCGACTCTTCATATTGACCGGAAGAACCGGGCTTAAAGAAAACAGATTCCCAATCGTTTTCCTTTACTTTGGCAGTGATGAGAAGGGGAACGCCCTTTTTTTGGGCTGACGTAAGAAGGGTTTTATAGGTCCAAAACATCGGGACGCAGGGCATTTTCTTAAATTTGACCGTGAACTCTTCCGAACACATTTTTTGGAGTTTCGAATCTTCTAAAAATTGCGCCTGTTCGCGCACAAAATCGACAGATGCCGCGGAAGAAAGCAGACGCGCTTTTTCCACAAGGTTTTTTACAAAGCCTCCTGAGACTGTTTTTTCAATCTCGTTGAGCTTCTTCTCATTGGTCTCTTCATTGCGTTGCAACGGGGCGGAAGGCTTTGCGGGTAACACATCCTTAGCCACACAAAGCAAATAAGACTCGATTAAAAAGAGTTCAGACGATGTTAATGAAACATCAAAATCTTCCTCCTCAAGCAAGCTTTTCAACGAGATCCCTTTTTTCATCAGCGAATCCATCGATTCAAACAATGCTTCTATCTTCTGTTCAGCCTTCTCCAGTTTGGGCTGTATCGATTCCAAACATTTTGGATACAACATGGCTACTTTCACGGCCCGGATTTGACAGGCATTTTCGCGAAGGAGCGCATCAAATTTCTCTAAATCGCCGCATTGGAAAGCATTCAATGCTAGTTTTGCGGCCTTAATTAGCAAGCGATATTCCGTTAAGCTCGTCTTTAAGTTTCCATTCATTTTCTTAGACGGGTCATAAGGTAATAGCTCACTTAAATATTTATTTGTCTCAATAGTCATAAATTCCTCTTAAATTAAGTTATAAGTTATTAATTCTGAATAGGATAGTCATTCGCGAAGAGCGTAAAACGCCTAAGCGAAGAAGATCGATTCAGGGCGATAAAAAATGTGTTTTAATGAAAAATATTAATGAGCGTGATGCCCATGAGCATGAGAAGAATGATGAAAAGAAGAAACGAAAATAGAAACGGGTAAATAACAAAATTCGGACGACGATGCCTGATACGGCCTCGATCCGCAATCAAATGGGTCTGTATTCATAACATTCTCCTTCTAGGCAAAAAACTGCCTAGTTGAACTCAATTATATTAAAATAGACGGATTTTGGCAAGGAAATATTAGGCCTTGTAGGCGTTTTTTAGAAATGTCACCTTTCCGTTAAATAGAAATGTCACCTTTGGTAACCAGAAGTAATTGGTACTTAAGAGGTGACGAATGGAAGGACGCATTTCTATGAGCAATAAGGAACTAAGTCGTTTAGAAGTAATGACAAAGGTACATGAAAAACGGCTAACAACATCGCAAGCATCTGAATATCTGGGACTTAGTCAAAGGCAAGTAAAACGCCTTTCTAAGAAGTTAAAATCCGAAGGACCGCTGGGGCTGGTATCCAAAAAGGTCGGAAAGCGGAGTAATCATCAATTGGCCCCGGGCCTTAGAGATTTAACCATAGGCCTAATCAAGGACCACTATCCCGATTTTGGACCCACCTTGGCCCACGAATACTTAACCGAGAAGCACCAACTGCCCATATCGGTAAGCACGGTTCGGACCCTGATGGTTAGAGAGACGCTTTGGGTCTGTAAAGAGCAGAGAAAGAAACGCATTTTCCAGTTAAGACCCAGAAGAGGCCAAGAAGGAGAATTAATCCAAATCGACGGGTCGGAACATGAATGGTTTGAAGGAAGAGGGCCTTATTGCACGCTCCTTACCTTCATCGACGATGCTACGAGCAAGATCATGCATCTGAAGTTTGTCAAATCTGAGAATGTTTTTGATTATCTTCAAGCTGCTCAGGAATACATCGAATTGTATGGGAGGCCTGTTGCTTTCTATTCCGATAAACATGGAGTTTTTCGAGTGAATAGAGAAGGAGCGATTAGCGGCACCGGGATGACCCAATTTGGCCGAGCCATGGCAGAATTAGATATTCAACTGATTTGCGCAAACACCCCACAAGCAAAAGGGCGCGTTGAACGACGCCATCGAGACCTACAAGATCGACTGATAAAAGCAATGCGCCTCCAAAAGATTAGCACCCTCGAAGAAGCGAACGCTTTTTTACCATCCTTTATAGACGACTTCAACAGACGATTTGCCAAAGCCCCTCAAAACAAAGTCAACGCGCATAGACCGTTATTACCAGAGCATTCCCTAGACAGAATTTTTTGCCTCAAAGAACCACGAATCTTATCCAAAAATCTCACTCTACAATACAAAAACATCATTTATCAAATCATTAGTGAAAGGCCGCTCTACGCCATGCGAAAAGCTGAAGTCACGGTATTAGAGTCCAAAGACGGAACTGTGGCCATTGAACATCGAGGCAAATCTCTTACCGCTGTGCCTTATCACCAAATGCAAGCAAGGGCAGAGGAGGTAAGCTCGAAAGAAATTGCAACAGCTTTAGAACGGAAGAAAAAGCCTTACAAACCTGGGCAATATCATCCCTGGAAAAGTGCTAGGAGAGGTTTTTCTAGATTGCGGAGAGAATTGTGTTTATTGTCCTAAACAAATAGATCCATTCGCATCGTCTCCGCGAGCTATGTAGGGCTCGCTCGCGATGTCTGCATTTTGCTTAATTTGCCTCGCACCGCGCTTAAAGCCGATGAAGCGAGAGCGGCTTTTCCTGAGCCGCTGTCGCTTCATTGGAACAGCGCCGAAGGGCGCTGAAGTTCAAAACTGGGAAGCGATTAAATATTTAATTGAAATGTGGAGAAATTCTTGGTAAAATGAGGGGTGAAAGATCACAAACAATGTCACTTTTTAAAGAAAAAGGTGACATTTCTAAAAAACTCGAAAGAGTGACATTTCTATTTAACGCTAACAGGAAATATTAGGCCTATATTAAGCCTATGATAATTAGAGACTAACTTCATCCGTCCTCCGGCGGAAACCCGGCCCTTAAGGGCCGGGTATTTCAAAAATTGACATTTGGGAGGGGTGCGAAGCCCCTCCCAAATCGCCATAATAATCCCCGGCCTTAAGGCCGGGGTTCACTTCTGCCCCATGGTGAGGACAGCGCGGAAGCGCGCTTTGCCGCTCATCATCAGGTCGTAAGCTTCCGCGGCGCGCTCCAGGGGAAATACTTCATTCATTGATCTTACTCCTGTTTGTGCACAAAAAGACATCGTTTCTTCAGAATCGATCGAGCTCCCCGAAGCCCAGCCGGAAATGCTGCGCTTTCCTCGAACAAGGAAGAAGGTAGAGACTGCTACAGGATCAGGGGCTGCGCCCGCAACGACGAATTTTCCATTCACTGAAAGGCTGGGGAGAACTTCTTGGATGGCTTTGGCATTGGTAATTGTGGACAGGATCACTTTGGCCCCGCCCATTTTTTTCAAATCGTCAGTGAAGTTTTGTGATTCGCTATTGAGATAATAGCGGGCGCCTAGCTTTTTTGCGAGCGCTTCTTTCTCTTTCCCGCGAGCGATCGCGACAGTATTGAAGCCCATTTTAACTGCAAACTGGACGGCAAGGTGGCCCAAGCCGCCGATGCCAAGAATGGCGACGAGGTCTCCAGGCCGTGCGCCGCTGTTCCTTAACGCATTGAATGTGGTGATCCCTGCGCACATGAGGGGAGCGGCTTCTATATCGGAAAGCTCTTCGGGAATCAGCGCGAGCGCTGTGGCGGGAGCGACGAGATAATCTGCATAGCCGCCATCGTAAGAAATTCCGCAGATTTTCATGTTGCTGCAATTGATGAAATCGCCATGGCGGCAGGCATTGCAATAAAAGCAGTAGCCGCCATGCCAGCCAATTCCTACCCTTTGCCCCCTTTTCCATGTTTCTACGCCCGGGCCGACGCTATCGATGATGCCGGCGACTTCATGACCTGGGACTCGAGGATATTGAATGCCGGGAAAGGTGCCTTCTTTGGCAAAAGCGTCGCTGTGGCAAACGCCACAGGCCTGCACTTTCACTCTGACTGCTCCGAAGCCCGGCTCTGGGACATCGCGTTGTACGAGTTCAAAAGGTCCGTTTGCTCGGGAAACTTGAACTGCACGCATCTCTGCCATAGTTTCCCCCTGAAATTTACATCCTAAGTGTAACTAACATGGCCGATTAAGTTCGACGAGAATTTTTAATTTGAGTTGACCCGTTGATTGATCTGTTCGATGTTTTGGCGTGCAAGGGTTGGGTTGCTGCCAAATCCATTGAGCCGATAAGAGGCTACGGTGAAAGGGCCATCCATTAGTTTCTTATGTAGTTCCGGGCCTTCTTCTTTGATTTTCTCTAGGTTCGGAGCTGCTCCGATTTGCCGCGCCAAATCTTCGCAAAATCCGACGTAATTGCCATGGGGAAATTGGGGTCTTGGCTGCTGGTCTCTGATTTTCTTCTCTTCTTCAATGCCGAGGTTAATTTCAGCTTCGGTAGGCAACGGGACCTTGCCGCTAAAGGCCATGCAGGCCCATCTCGCTTGCAGCTCCATTACTCCGAAGTAGGGGCCTCTATACATTCCGACGAAGGCAAGGCCGGGCAAATTCTTCGGAAATACGGTTTTATGCAGGAGGAGGGGCTGAAGCTTATCTTCGGGTTTAAACTCTAATTCCTTGAGAACATCCTCGCGGAAGAAGAGAAGAGCGGCTTGGTAGCCTGTACAGCAGATAATAGCATCGCTATTTTCTGATTGGCCATTCTCGAAGACAATTTTATCCGCCTCAAGATGATCTATGGTCAGTTTTTTTACGTCGATCCGTTTCTCTTCTACGTCCTTGACATACGAGTCAGAAATAGCGACGAAGGGGGGAGCTTTCAGATCCGTGTCGTTTTTTAATTCAGGGTATTTCTCTTGGTCGACACATAGGGAGCGGAACCAACTGTTCTTGCTGGCATTGTTTTGCTCTAGAGGGAGATCTTTAGACTTCAAATCGGCTGCTCGGCTATAAAAGATGAGGTCTGCAGGCAATTTCTTTTCGGTAAGATATCTAGGAATGATCCAAAAGGATTTGGAGGCGATATGGCTGACGTGTTTTGCAGTGGAGGCCGCGTCTGAAGCAATTTCGCATCCGCTGAAGGCATTTCCTAAGATTGTGACATGTTTATCTACAAACCCTTCAGGTCTTTTATAATCATTGGAATGAAAAATGTAACCTTTAAATTTTTCTCTTCCCGGCAAAGGAGGCATTGCAGCTTTTGAGAATATGCCTGAGGCGACAATCACAAAGTCAAAGAGTTCTTCTTTTTGTTGACTGTTTTCAACCGTTTCGACTTTCCATTGATCACTTAATTTGGTTATTTTTGTCACTTCTGTATTCAAATGCAAATACTGATCAAGCTGAAAAGTTTTCATGTAATCGCAAAGATATTCATAGACCTCTTTTTGGTTGGGAAAATCTTGGGTTCCCGGTTTCCATGCAAAGTCGGAAAACATGCATGTGTAATGCGAAATGTTTGTCCGCATGCTATCCCATGTGGAACCGACTTTGGGCTGCCATAGCCCTCCGATGTTAGGACTTTTCTCAAAAATGGTAGGTTTTAATCCGCATTCAACAGCTGATTTTGCAGCGACTTCGCCTGATGGGCCGGCGCCAATAATGGCAACAGTTTTGATTGGAGTAGACATCAGAGTTTCCCTGAGTTGTATTTTGAAAAGAGCGTTTGAATTTGATAATCTTTCTTTGGGCCTTTAACGACATAGTGGAGTTCGAAGCTGCCCGGAAAATGAAATTGATATGCGGCGCAATAGTTGTCGTATCCGCATAGATGGCGGCCGGAGGCTTGATTGGGCCCTATAAATTCTAAAGAATGCAGCAATCGATCGTGCTCTCGAGAAAAGAAAACGTCGATCCTTTCTTCAGTGAGGCGATATTCAAATTCTTGAGAAATATCAAATCGTTGCCCGTTTAAGGAGGTGAAAACGCCTTCTTCTCTATACAATAGGACATTGGGATGATTTGCCTTTTTTCTAAAGCATGCAATGCCTTCGACAGTTCCCTGGTCGGTAATGTGCCGAGAGAGTTTCCAAAAGCCTTCAAGAGAGTAGAAAATTTTAGAAATTGCGCTCATGATTAAAAAATTTTTGAGAAAGTAGTTTAACAATGAACCCTTTTTTAGTCCAGTCTAACTAAACTTTTTAATAGCGCTTCTTTATCGAAGGTGATGATCTTTATGGAGGAATCGTTCTCACCGCATGAGAGGAGAATTTTGCTTTTGTCTTCGCTCAAAATAAAACCGCTGGGGAAGATGCACCGCAGCCGCCTGGAGGCTCCATTCAAATGTTTGGAGCTATAGATGCCCTGGAATAGAATCGGGCAAGGGGAAATGGCGGTCATTTTAAATGGGGGATGGGCTTGGAAAGTAAGAGCGCCCATCGTGTACCATCGTCCGCCATGGCGGTCTCTAAAAGAGCTGTGGAAAAAAGTTAGGTATTCTCCGTCGATCAGTTCTGCCGGAGTGCCCCCACGGGGGCTTCCCCACTCCCAAGGGGTGCCGGGGTTTTCCGATAGTGTTTGCAACTCAGAACTTTCTAAAGTCCAAACAACGAAGGGATCGATCTTGTAGATGAAAAAAAGTCCCTTGCCATCACTGAACGGGACCCAATTTTTTTCCGTTTTTTTGAGTTTTGGATCAAGAACGGTGATCTTTTTTAACTGATAATTGGACATGTCGAGTTCGGCGATCTTCATGATCCGTTCTTTCGGATCTTTGGAAACTGTATCATTGAAAACGAGATAAAATTGAGGTCCCGCTTTGAAGACGCGAGGGTCGTTGGAATAATCGCTTCGAGTGTCTATTTTTATGACATCGCTTTTTTGGTCTAACTTCTCATCCAAGGCGACACATGCAATATAATTGCCCTTGAAACCTTTCGTTTTCATATCGTAGCGAAAAAATAAAAGGGTATTACCCTTCTCATCTTTTGTAAGGGCTGCGTTGTAAGGCGCTTCAACGTTTCGAATAAGAATAGTTTTGGTGCCAAGGACGATCCCTTGTGCGTCGGCGAAAGGCACCCCGCGCAGCTCGATAGGAAAAGTCTGATCTCTTCCCGCAAAAAGAGGAATCTGTACAAGGAGAACAAAAATCGCAAAAGAAAGCTTCATCCGTCCTCCGGCGGAAACCCGGCCCTTAAGGGCCGGGTATTTCAAAAACGACATTTGGGAGGGGTTCGAAGCCCCTCCCAAATCGCCATACTCCCAGGCCTTAAGGCCTGGGGTCATAAAAAAATAATTTTGCCAGAAAAAAGCGTAACAGATATAGACATTTTGAATCCATCTCTCAGGGGTAAAACATGAGCCATGAAAAGCAGCCGCGCGGTCTATATCTTCTGTTCTTTACCGAATTGTGGGAGCGTTTCGGCTACTACACGTTGATGACGATCATCATCCTCTACATGACGAAAGCGCTGTTCATGACCGATAGTCAAGCGTATCTTCTTTACGGGACATTCACTTCGATGCTTTATTTGACTCCAGTCATCGGAGGCTTTCTTGCGGATAGGTATTTGGGTTCTCAAAGGGCGATTATTATTGGGGGGGTTCTTCTCACTTTAGGATACTTGCTGACGGCCATCTCCTCGAGCCATTGGTTCTTTCTGGGCTTAAGCGTCATCATCATTGCCAACGGCTTATTCAAACCCAATGTTTCTGCCATTGTCGGAGATCTCTATCGCCCCGGCGATCCAAGGAGGGAGGGAGGTTTTACACTATTTTACATGGGGATCAACATCGGATCGTTAATTCCTCCTCTCATTACGGGGATATTGATCAGTAAATATGGCTGGCATAGTGGTTTTCTGCTTGCTGCTGTCGGCATGGCTATTGGACTTGTGACATTCATTGCGGGAAAATCGCGTCTTCGATCCTATGGAGGCCTTCCTGCGATGAGCCCGCTGCATAATAGAAAAGAATCGCTGAAGTTCCATACATTATTTTATATCGGGATCGTCGTTTGCGTCGGCATTCTGCTGTTTTTATTCCGCTTTCCCAAAGAAACCGATCTTCTTTTAGCTCTTGCATCGCTTGCCATCTTGGGAGTGGTCATCTATTTTCTGCTCAAAGAAAAGCCTGCCCAGCGCAATAAATTGATCGCTTGTTTGATCCTCATTCTTATTTCTGTAGGTTTTTGGGCGATCTACAACCAGACATTTACATCCCTAATGCTTTACGCTGACCGCAATATGAATAAGGAGTTTTTGGGGATCACGATCGATGCCGAGTTCACTCAGTTCTTCAATCCCTTCTTCATCATTTTGTTCAGCCCGATCTTGAGCCGTTTATGGGTCTTATTGCACAAAAAGAAAAATAATCCTTCCATCCCTACAAAGTTTTCCTTTGGTGTACTCTTCATGGCCCTTGGGTTCTTCTTTTTAGGTTGGGGAGGCGTCAATTTTGGAAGCAATGGCGAAACTTCTTCTTATTGGTTGGTGGGCAGTTATCTCTTACAGACGATCGGGGAGCTGCTTCTTTCGCCCATCGGCCTTTCGATGATCACGACATTAAGCCCCAAGCATCTTGTCGGTATGATGATGGGGGTTTGGTTTTTGACGCAAGCTGCGGCATTTGCCATCGGCGGAGGCTTGGCGACAATTTCCTCTGTCCCTCAAGCGACTCCGCCCTTAATTGCTCTGGGGATTTACGATAAAGCGTTTTTTATCTATGGGAGCTTTTCGCTCGCGCTCGCCGTTGTGAGCTTTATCCTCGTGCCTTATCTGAAAAGGCTGATCCATGGCCCCGATGTTGTGAAAACACCAAAGGTTTAGTGGCCTATAGCCTCTTCTTCGGCTTCGCCGAATAAGCCTTTAAAGGGTTGGAGATATTGTTGAATCGGATTCCCGGGTTGATTCATCAGCTCTTGAAGCATGTTCTTGAGGTTTTCTTTGATGAAGACCTGCTTGAGCATTTCGCCAAGGACAGAATTTGTAATCTGGTCCATGAGAGCTCCGCCTTCGCTGCTGATCTCTGTGAGCTCAATGCGGGGAATGGTAGGCAGCCTTTTGACCTTGCCGCCGTCTTTTTTATAGACGACATCGACATTGATGTTGGTCAAGATAATCCGGTGTATGAGAACAGTACGTTCATTTGCAGGGGCAGGTTCCCCTTTTTTCCTTTTCGGTTGGCCAGCTGCCATGGAGGACTGGATATTATTCATGATCCTTGTCCAATTGCCTGTCGTGCCGGAAGCGGAATCGAACTCAAATCCCAGATAAACATCTTGTAAATCGATTTCATTAATGACGATATTTTTGCTTAAGTAGCGTGTCAAGGGAGCGTTCACATCGATTTCACGGCAAGAAAACGCCTTGGCTAAAATCGAATTGGGAGGGTTGCCTATTTCGATCTTCTTCAAATCGATTTTTCCCCACCTTAAGCCCATGCTGTCAATGGCTACAGAGACGCCCATTTTTTTAGAGAGGTTGTTCGCCAGCATATCCGGGACGCGCGACCAAAAAATGAAGCCGACGATCACTGCTGCTACAATAATGACGACAAGCAGGCCGGCGATTGTGGAGAAAAACACCTTCATAGATACCCTCGATTCTTTTATACACAAATTATTTAAAAAAAAGATTTACATCAAGAGGTCAAAAAAAAGACGCTCTAATCGAGCGTCTTTTTTTTAGAACTGCTGTTAGTAGTCAGCTCCGGACATGGAAGCGGCAGGGGCCTTTTCTTCGACTTCCTCTGTGATGATGGCCTCTGTAGTGAGCAGAAGCGCAGCAATCGAAGCGGAAAGCTCGATACAGAGACGGGCGACTTTTGTGGGGTCGACAATTCCCATTTTAAGCATGTTGCCGAACTGATCATTCAAGGCATCCCATCCTTCATAGGTGCTCATTTGAGCGACTTTTTGAACGATGATCGAGCCTTCTTTGCCGGCATTTTCAGCGATCTGGCGGATGGGCCAGCTGATCGCCTTGATGATGATCTCGACACCGACTTTTTCATCTCCAGAGAGAGTTGCAGCGAGTTTTTCCAAGAGCAGGGATGCAGCGGATGAAAGCAACGCCTCCGCCGGGAACAATGCCTTCTTCGACGGCAGCTTTTGTCGCATGGACCGCATCGTCGACGCGATCTTTTTTCTCTTTCATTTCGATTTCTGTCGCAGCTCCGACGCGGATGATTCCAACGCCGCCAGCAAGTTTTGCCAGACGTTCTTGGAGTTTTTCGCGGTCGTAGTCGGAAGTGGACTCTTCGATTTGGCGGCGGATGAGAGCGATTCTGTCGGCGATCTCTTTTTTATCGCCAGCGCCTTCGACGAGCGTTGTATCTTCTTTGCCGATGACAGCTTTTTTCACGCGGCCGAGCATTTCGATGGTGACGTTTTCAAGCTTAATGCCGAGCTCTTCGCTGATGAGTTCTCCGCCAGTGAGGACGGCGATATCTTCCAGGATCGCTTTGCGGCGGTCGCCAAAGCCAGGGGCTTTGACAGCGCAGACTTTTAAGCCGGCGCGGAGGCGGTTGACGACGAGCGTCGCCAGTGCTTCGCCTTCGACATCTTCGGCGATGATGAGAAGCGGCCTGCCCGTTTCAGCAACGGCTTGGAGGATCGGGAGGAACTCTTTAACGGAAGCGATTTTTTTCTCGTAGAGAAGAATGAAGACATCTTCGAGGATGCATTCTTGTGTTTCCGTATTGGTCATGAAGTAGGCAGAGACATAGCCGCGGTCGAAGTTCATCCCTTCGACGACGTCGAGCGTTGTTTCAAAGCCTTTTGCTTCTTCGACAGTGATCGTGCCGTCTTTGCCGACTTTTTCCATCGCTTTTGCGATGATTTCGCCGATCTCGGTATCTCCGTTGGCAGAAATTGTCGCGACTTGGGCGATCTCTTTGCGGTCTTGGATCGGTTTGCTGAGTTTTTTGAGCTCGGCGGTGATCTCTTTAACGGCTTTTTCGATGCCGCGCTTGATTTCCATCGGATTTGCGCCTGCAGTGACATTGCGCAAGCCTTCGCTATAGATCGCTTCGGCTAAGAACAGTCGCCGTCGTCGTGCCGTCGCCTGCTTTGTCGGCAGTCTTGTTGGCGACTTCTTTGACCATCTGAGCGCCCATATTCTCGTGCTTGTCTTCCAGTTCGATCTCTTTAGCGACAGTGACGCCGTCTTTGGTGATCTGCGGGGGCGCCGTAAGATTTGTCGATGACGACATTGCGCCCTTTAGGGCCCAATGTGACTTTTACGGCGGAAGCCAGAGTGCGCACTCCTTTCAGGATCTTTTGGCGCGCTTCTTCTTTAAATTTAATATTCTTTGCTGCCATGGTTCAATATACTCCTTTAGGGTTAGTTGATAATTGCGATGATGTCATCGGCGCGCAAAATGACGTACTCTTCATCGTCGATCGTCACTTCCTGGCCTGAATATTTGTCCATCAAGATCGTGTCGCCGACTTTGACGGGGATGGGGATTTCTTTTCCTTCTGATGTCGTGGCGCCTGTCCCGATCGCGATCACTTTCGCAGTTTCTTGTTTTTTCTTCGCTGTGTCGGGGAGAATGATGCCGCCTTTTAAAGTTTCTTCTTGCTCGAGGCGTTGAACAAGAACTCGGTTGCCAAGAGGCTTGAGAGTCAATTTCTTGGTGGTTTGCTGTGCCATCTTTTCATCTCCTTATTTTTTTAGAGGATAGGAAGGATTCTAGAGAGACTTCTAAAACTTCGCAATGATTGTTTTAGAGTCCTTTTCCATTCTTATCCTTGCAATTGTAGCCAAAAGCGTGTTTTTCCGACAACAAGAATTAGCACATTTCAGGCTTGAGTGCTAACCGTTCTCGAGTGGGTAGGGTTTTGAACCGTAGGGTTCTGAAGTTTCTCGAGTAAGCGCTTTTTTAAAGTCCGCAAGCAATTCCCGTCGGGTGAGTTGCGAACCTTCTTCGACGCGGCGCTGCAGCAGTGATGCCCAGCAATAATTGGCCACGGAGAAAGGATCCTCATACTTAGAGCTTACTTGGTTTAAAGGCATCGTCATAACAGGTTTTCCATCGAAAGCGACCCCTATAACATTTTGTTGTTCGGCGATTGCAGTTTTGATTTTGGGGTGGATACTGCAGGTTGTTCTTAATCCGTCGTAGGCCCAGAGGATTGCATTGCCCAGAAGCGGCACTAATTGCACGATGCCCCGGACGCCATTTTTAAACGCGTTCCAAAATTCACTTTCTGGGTTGAAGCAGGTTCCTTTCTTAATTTCTTTGAACATGATCTTAGCGGCTTTTTCAATCCTTGGAAATGCAGTGATTAAATTCAGAGGGGAATGGCTCATTTCATTGACGATTTGCTCGTCGGCAATTTTTACGGTGGAATTTTTCTCTCCAGACTTTAAGAAAATGCTGACAACGTCAGGTTGATCTGGAGTCCCGGTATAGGTTTTTACTAGGGGGACCCAGTAGTTTTGAGTATTAGTTTGTGTTTGAGTTGTAGAAGCCATAATTACCTCAATAAAATAAATAAAAGTGGCCAAATAATATCAGATTGTAATTTAGTGATCAATCACAAAAAGACGTAAAGTGAAAATTTAATTTGTCTCAATTAATTTCAACGGTAGAGTAGGGAGAGGGACGCCTCTCCCTACTCTACCGTTGAAATTGACTCATAAAATTTTTCATAAACACCTTTGTTGACTTGGCTCCTAAAAAGCCCCATAATCGCCACTTTTTACAAGGAGACAAAAAATGACGGCCGCACAACAATCATCGATGCCTATCGAAAAAACTCAAGAGCGTACAGCCATTGCTAAGAAATACCATTGGAACGTCGAGGCGCTATACCCTTCATGGGAGGCCTGGGAAGAAGATTTAGGCACTTGGGGAAGAGAGCGGAATGTTCCGCATTGGCCGGAGCTGATCCCTTTTCGAAAGACGTGGATGCAAAAACCGGAAAATCTCAAGGAATTGGTGGAACTGTGCTGCGAGATCGACCGTCATCTTTCCAACCTTTATACCTATGCGCACTTGCGCCACGATGAAGATGTCGCAGAAGAGACGGCTAAAAAGGCGCACTCGCGCATCGTCTCTCTGCTTTACGCTTTCCGCCAAGAGACCGCATGGATTGAGCCCGAGCTTTTGCAGCTTCCCGAAGAGAAGCTGAATGAGATCATCCAATCTCCTGTCCTCAAAGAATATGCCTTTTATCTCGAAAAGATCATACGGTTGAAAAAACACACGCTTCCCGCTCCCGAAGAGGAGTTGTTAGCGATGGCAGGCAAGGCATTGGAAACAGCTTCTCAGGCGTTTGGAGCTTTTAATAATGCAGACTTGAAATTTCCTTCGATTGAAGATAGCAAAGGCAAAGTCCGCGAGCTCACGCACGGCAAATATCTGCTCTACATGCGCGACCGAGACCGTAAATTGCGCGAGGAGGCTTTTAAATCTTTGCATAGCAGTTTTGCCGCTTACGAAAATACATTATGCGAACTGTTATCAGGACAAATCCAGCGACACGTCCTGGAAATGCGGGCGCGAAAATATGGGTCTTGCGTCGAAGCGGCTTTATTCCCCAATCAAATCGATGCCAAAGTATACTCTGCTTTGATTCAAGCAGTGCGCGCCCATCTTCCCTCTTTGCATCGCTATATGTATTTGCGCAAAGAATCGATGGGCCTGGACAAACTGCATCTCTTTGATCTGCATGTTCCCCTTGTCAAAGACGTGGAGATGGGGATGCCTTACGAAGAGGCAACAAAATTGATCATCGAATCGGTCGCCATCTTAGGGGAAGACTATCAGCGCGCTTTGAACCAAGGCTTAACGCAAGACCGCTGGGTCGACCTCTATGAAAATGCGCGTAAACGCTCGGGAGCTTATTCCAGCGGCTGCTATGACAGCATGCCCTACATCTTGATGAACTATCAGGGAACTTTCAATGACGTCATGACTTTGACGCATGAGGCAGGCCACAGCATGCATTCCTTGCTGAGCCGCCGCAATCAACCTTACCATTATTCTCAGTACTCGATTTTTGTCGCAGAGGTCGCCTCCACCTTCCACGAAGAGCTTCTTTTGCGCCACCTACTCACTCAAGTCAAAAGCAAGGAGCAAAAAGCATTCTTGATCAATCAAAAGCTCGACGATATGCGCTCGACTTTGCTCAGGCAGACGATGTTCGCCGAGTTCGAGCTCAAAGTCCATAGCTTCGCAGAACAAGGGGTTCCTTTAACGCCTGCTTTGCTGAAAACAGAATATCGCAAGCTCAATGAAGATTATTTTGGCCCCGATGTTCATGTAGACGAAGAAGTGGATATCGAATGGTCGCGCATCCCTCACTTTTACTATAACTTTTACGTTTATCAATATGCGACAGGAATTAGCGCCGCGCATGCGCTTGTGGATAAAGTATTAAAAGGGGGAGAAAAGGCGAGAGAGGCTTATCTGACATTTTTATCATCCGGTTGCAGCCGCTATCCGATCGACGTGCTCGAACTCGCTGGTGTCGATATGCGCACGCCGCAGCCTGTGGAATCGGCAATGCGCCATTTTGACGAACTGGTGACGCAGCTCTCAGAACTGCTTCACCCGTAGAGTTTCGTTAATTTTTTATAAAAATCATGTTGCAAATAAATAAATAGGCAAGTATGTCATTCTAGAAATATAAGGCGCCTATTGTGCTTCAGACAATGAACAAGAAATGCAAAGATTTTTTCACCGTGGTCAATGAAAAGGGGCTGCATACACGCCCCTCGACCGAACTCGTCAAGTGTGCGACAACATTCAAGTCGCAAGTGATGTTGATTTATCAAAGTTATACTGTGAACGCAAAATCTCTGCTGGGGATTTTAATGCTGGCCGCTTCACGGGGGGCTAAGATTCAAGTCATCGCAGAAGGGGAAGATGCCGAAGAAGCGGTAAAGTCGATCCTTAAACTGGCCCGCAACAAATTCAACATTGAATATTGATATACCGAAAATGATTCAAAAGTTGGGAATTTGGCAAGGCGGCTGCGCAAATTTTTTGTCTGGAGCGAGCGACCATTGTGCAAGCACAAGGCGCGAGTGAAGACAAAAAATGTGCTGCATAGCCAACGCAGCCAAAAACCAACTTTTGAGTCATTTTCGGTATATTATTCTTCGACGGCAACTGCTTTGTCGAGGATCTCTTTGCGGCAAAAAACGGGAATGTTGTTGAGTAGCGCCAGAGTAATACAGTCGCTTGGCCGGGCATCGATCTCGAGGATCGTTTTTTGTTCGCCAATCTGTTGTTCAAGATAGATTCTGGCAAAATAAACGGTGTCTTCAATATCTGTGATCACGATTTGCAGAGGTTTGATTTCAAAACCGCGGAAGACGGCATTGATCAAATCGTGGGTATAAGGCCGAGGTTTATTCTCTTCGGTGAGATAAGTCTGAATATGTTTCCCGACAGACGGGTCCGTATAAATGGCAAACCGTTTTTGGTCCGTCCCTAAAATGATCACTGTATAGGAACGGGACTGCATGATCTTGTTAAAGGTGATGGGAACGAGTTCCGTGGCCACCGATGCTCCTATGGCTTTATCACTACCTGTCCATCTGCATACCCGATGATCACTCTTCCTGCAAGATGAAAGAAAAAGCCTGTATCGACAACACCTGGAATATGGATCAATGTTTCGTGATCTTGTTCGGGATGTTTGCGAAGGGAATCAAACTGGATGTCGATCAGCAGATTGCCGTTGTCCGTAATAAACAAAGTTCCATCTGCTTTTTTGCGGAATTCTCCCTTGTACCCTGCCTTTTTGATATGGTGGAAAATCGCCTCTCTTGCGAAGGGGATGACCTCGACCGGCAGTTTCCTCTTTCCGAGCGCTGTGACGAGCTTGCTCTCGTCGACAATGACGACCATTTCGCGGCTCATCGTCGCGATGATTTTCTCACGGACATGGGCCCCGCCGCCGCCTTTGATCATTCTCTTTTGCGGATCGATTTCATCAGCGCCGTCGATCGTGAGGTCCAAAGACGTGATTTGGTCGATGTCTAACAGGGGGATTTTTCCTTGGACAAGCTGGAGTGTTTGGTCCGAGCTTGCAGCGGCCTGAATTTTAAGCCCTTCTTTGCACTTTTGAATGAGCCGTTCGAGGAAAAAAAAGACAGTCGAGCCCGTCCCTAAGCCAATGCGCATTCCGCTTTCAACGAGTTCCGCAGCCTTGTACCCAACTTCTTTTTTTATCGCATCTGTAGACATAAAATGAAATCTGGTCTAATTTTGATCTTTGATATAACAATGATTACATTACAAGATCTTTCTCAATACCTCCAGCAGCTTCTTTCTCCTGAGGATTTTTCCGACTATTGCCCCAATGGGGTTCAGGTCGAAGGAAAGCAGGAAATCAACCGGATTGCCTTTGCCGTCTCGGCGAGTTTGGCCACAATTGAAGAAGCGGTGAAAAGAGGAGCCGACGCACTGATTGTGCATCACGGTATCTTTTGGAATAAAGACCCGTATGTGGTCACTGGCACAAAAAAGAACAAGTTGGAACTGCTGCTTAAAGGAGGGATTTCTCTGTTGGCATACCATCTTCCTTTAGATGCCCATCCGCAGATCGGCAACAATTGGAAAGCTGCTTTTGACCTTGGACTCGAAGATCTGAATCCTTTTTATTCGATTGGGAAGCTGTCGATTGGGGTGAAGGGGAAAATGGCCCCGATTTCAGTTGAGGCATTTCAGAAAAAGCTCGAAGCCTATTATGGCCATCCTGCCCATGTTGCCCTAGGCGGCAAAAAAGAGGTCAGGAGCGCTGCGATCATTTCCGGAGGCGCCCATCGCTATATCGATCAAGCCGCAGATGAAAAAGTCGATTGCTATATTACCGGTAGTTTCGATGAGCCGGTTTGGGATATCGCCCACGAACGTAAAATCAATTTCTTCGCCCTCGGACATTATTCGACCGAAAGGGTAGGGGTTTTTGCCCTAATGGCCCAGCTGCACAAGCTATTCCGCATTCCCTGCGAGTTTATTGATTTTTTCAATCCTTTTTAACGATGTGAACGATGTAACGATATGAACGATAGAAGAAGGAGTTATTTTTAAAATCTATCGTTCGTATCGTTACATCGTTCCTATCGTTAAGTCGGGCTACCAGGATCTGTTTACCGGCGCCGGTAAAGTGATGCTTCTCTATATTCCAGTTTGAAGATTGAACTTTATTCTTTACGCAAATATGATGCGCCAATGGGATTCGATTACCCCTAAGTAGGAGAGTGTCAATGGCCACATTCAGTGAAAAAGAGAGAAAAAAAATTGCAGAGGAAAGTCATAAGACGCGCAAGGCTAGAGAAAAATTAAAGAAGCAATTCGATGCTTTTGAGAAAAAAATTACGCCGCAAGCTCTTGAGAAAAAAGCCATTGAAATTCAGCGATGGATTGCCCGCCATGCCTCCAGCCGCGTTGCCCTAAAAACCAAAAGTATTTCCCTTTTCGATGAAAACCAAAATGCTGCGTGTTTAAGCCAGAGGGTAGGCCTGCTGGCTGATCAAATTAAACGGGATTTCCATCTCGATGACGGACAGGAAAAGATGTCCAAACTCAAAAAATTAGTTTCGAAGAATTAGTAATGTTTGCCTAATTTCCAAACAGAATCTACAATATGCACCATAGATTTTTGTAAGGATTAGGTATGTCCACTATTATTGAATGTCTAAAAGAGCGTGGTCTTTTAGATGCCATCACCAGCGAAGAATTGATCAAACGCCTAGAATCACCCATTAGGCTTTATTGCGGGTTCGATCCGACAGCCGATAGTTTGCATATTGGGAACTTGGTGGGAATCGTCGTATTAAGATGGTTTCAAAAGTATGGGCATACTCCAGTTGTCCTTCTCGGGGGCGCGACCGGGCGTATCGGCGACCCTTCCGGCAAGAGCGTCGAGCGGCCTTTGTTAGAAGCTTCAGCCATTGCCTATAATGTCACGCGCATTCGCCGCCATTTTGAGACAGTACTTGACTTCTTTCATTCCAAAGCGCGCCCAATCGTCGTCAATAATGATGATTGGTTTTCGGGCTATCATTTGATCGAATTTTTAAGGGATGTCGGGAAACATTTCCGTTTGGGGGCGATGCTCTCTAAAGAAAGCGTGAAAACCCGTCTTCACTCAGAAGAAGGGATGAGCTTTACCGAATTCAGCTATCAGCTTTTGCAGTCTTATGATTTTTTCCATCTCTTCTCGCATCACGATGTGATTTTGCAGCTCGGCGGCAGCGACCAATGGGGCAATATCACCGAGGGGATTGAACTCATCCGCAAACTGTCAGGACAACAGGTTTTCGGTCTAACTTGGCCTCTTTTGACACGCAGCGATGGGAAAAAATTTGGAAAGACGGAATCGGGCGCGATTTGGCTTGCTCCGGACCGTTGTTCTCCTTACGAGTTCTATCAATATTTCGTCCGCGTTCCTGATGCCGATGTGATCAAACTGATGCGGATGCTCACTTTCATGGACCTCAAAGAAATTCGCGACTACGAAGCAAAGATGGCTGAAAGCGGGTATATTCCGAATACGGCCCAAAAACGGCTCGCCGAAGAAATGACTCGCTTGATCCATGGCGAAGAGGGGCTTGCGAAAGCCCTAAAAGTGACGGAAGGCGCCGCTCCTGGTGCCGAAGCGGCTTTGGATGCCGAATCGTTCCGAGAAATCGCCAAAGACATGCCAAGTATGGAAGTTTCCCTTGCCGATATCATTGGTCAAAAATATGTCGAGCTCGCAGTGAAGGTTGGGCTTCTTTCCAGCAAAGGGGAAGCTGTACGCTTGATCCAAAATGGGGGGGCTTATCTCAATAACGAGCGTGTCGACGATCCTAATTTCCGCTTGTCAGAACAATCTTTGATCGGCGAGGAATTTCTTCTTTTCGGCTCCGGCAAGAAGAAAAAAATGCTTAGTCAAAGTTAAAAAATAGCTTATATGTCGACGCTCCTGTTAATTTTTTTGTAAAAACAACTTGCCTGAAAATCAAAGTGATACAACAATGTGCAAGTAAAAGGACGAAGGTTCCATTGCTGCCCTTACAGGGTATCTTTGCGCGTGGGTAGGCAAGACCTAAAACAAGGAGTCAAAAGAATATGGCGACAATCACTAAAAAGAAATTAATTCAGGTGATTTCCCAAAATAGAGGTGTTCATCCCAATGATGTGCGCAATGTGATTCAATCTTTTTTAGATGCGATGACGGATTATCTCTCTAAAGGGGATCGTTTAGAGTTCCGGGATTTTGGCGTCTTTGAAATTGTGGAAAGAAAGCAAAAAATTGGACGCAACCCTAAAAACGCAGCTGTCCCTATCATCATTCCTGCACGCCTCGCTGTCAAATTTACTCCTGGTAAAAAAATGCGCAAACTCATCGAAAAAGAACGCAAGGGTGCGTCCGGAGGCGGCGCACCAAGATAAATTTTATTTTTGCAGGTTTTTTAATTAAAAGGAGGTTTATCACCTCCTTTTGTTTTTAATTGATTTTTAATTCTACAGCATAGATAATTACACTTAAATTTTTGAATTCCCTCTTCCTAAAAAGGGGAAAGATATTTATAATTTTGAACTTCCAGGACTCAACTGAGAGAGGTCGCGGTTTGTCAGTTCCTAAATGGATTTTGATGGGTACAGTGGCTCTTTTTTCAATCATTGGCGTTACGGCCATTGTGAAAAAGGGGAATAAAAAACCCAACGCAAAGACAGCGCCTGCAAAAGAAATTGCCGCGGCACAGACCCCTGTCATTTCGATTCCAGCATCCCCCAAAATTGTTCCTATTTCTGTTGACGCTGCGGCTGCGAACCGCCCTGCTGTTTCTCCTAAAGACGACTTTCCCAATATCGATCGCATTTTTCAACTTTTTACTACCGGCCCTACCAAACTACCGATTGTTGAAACGGTCCATTATTCGAGCAGTGTTCCCTGGCTTAAAGGAAGACCGGCCTGGATCGCCGATTATGCCTCACATTACAATACTTCGCGCCATTTCATCGCCCGCAGCTTGAATGGTAAACCCGATTATTTTTCTCAAAAAGTTGTCGGAAGGGAGCAAATTTAACGTTTTCCGCAAAGATAAAAAAATTAATTTCTACCTGCTTGTCGATGTCTCGAGATGCAAAATGGGCTTTTACTACATCGATTTGGACACCAATGAACGGGTTTTGCTGAAGACCTACCGCGTCGGCTTGGGAGAATCGATCCGACAAAGCCTTCCGGAACTTTGACTCCTCTGGGACGTTATTCTCTGGGATCCGCGTTGCGATTTATAAGCCTGGAGTCATGGGATTTTATCAGGATCAAAAAGTCGAGATGATCCGCGTCTTTGGGACGCGCTGGATCCCGCTGGACCAAGGATTGGAGCGTGCTACAGCGCCTGCCAAAGGGTATGGTCTTCAAGGAGCGCCTTGGACCGCCGCAGATAACGGGCAATTGGTGGAAAACCGCGAGGCGATCGGCGCCTATGATAGCGATGGGTGCATTCGCCTTAACTCCGAAGATATCGAAGAGCTTTTTGCCATCGTCTTGACGAAGCCGACATTTATTGAAATTGTTAAAGATTTTCACGAAGCAAACTTCCGGGAGTGGAAGTGGCAGCGCCCTCGCGCTAATCTTAAGGAATAAAAAATATGAGTACGCTTGCTCATGAGAAACAAATTCTAGAATACGAAAAGACGATTGCCCAGCTCAAAGAGCAGAACAAAGACAATGCTCTTTGGTCGGATGAGGAAATCGTCAAACTGGAAGCTAAGCTCGAACAGCTTAAGAAATAAAGTCTATTCTCGACTCACTCCCTGGGAAAGGGTGGCCATCTGCCGCCATCCCCAACGCCCTAAATCGATCGATTATATCCGCAATATGTGCGAAGAATTTACTGAACTCTACGGCGATCGCCTTTTCCGCGATGACCGCGCCGTCATCTGCGGGCTTGCCAAGATCGGCGGCGTCAAATTCATGGTCATCGCCCAGGAAAAAGGATGCGATACGGAAAGCCGGCTCGAGCGCAATTTCGGCATGCTGCATCCTGAAGGCTATCGCAAAGCGATGCGCTGCATGCGCCTTGCCGCCAAATTCAAACTGCCTGTCCTCTCTTTGATCGATACTCCCGGCGCGCATCCCGGCCTTTCTGCGGAAGAGCGCGGACAAGGCTGGGCGATCGCGCAAAATCTTTGGGAAATGGCCCGCCTGCCCACCCCGATCATCGTCGTTCTCATCGGAGAAGGCTGCTCCGGAGGGGCCTTAGGGATTGGCGTCGGCGATGTCGTCGCGATGCTCGAGCATTCCTATTATTCTGTGATCTCTCCTGAAAGCTGCGCGTCGATCATTTGGCGGGACAACAACAAAAAAGAGCTTGCTGCCCAAGCCCTTAAGATGCATGCCGAAGATCTCTTGAAACTCGATATTGTCGATGCGATGATCGAAGAGCCGATGGGCGGCGCCCATCATGATCCTGCGCAGGTCTATCGCAATGTAAAAAAATATATTGTCGATCAATGGAATATTTTAAAAACCGTCCCTCCTGAAGCTTTGATCGAACAGCGCTACCAAAAATTTCGCCGAATCGGTAAATTTGCCGTAGAAGAGAAGCCTCAATAATTGAATAGAACTCGCTCGATGAAATTACTCCTTAAAGCCGCACTGCGCAGCCGCAAGCATCTTTCCCTTATTGATCGTCACCTTTGCGACACTTCTTGTGCTTGACCGTGGCAAGCCAGATGGAGATGTTCGCTCTCGGCGTTCTGTCCAATAACGGCGCTGATTTTTTTGCCCTCTTTTCCACAGAACAAGACGATCGATGCCCCAAGAGATGCTGTCTCCTTGCAGACGGTCGAAGCGAAATGGCCACGAGATCGATACAGAAGGGACGGGCGTGATCACGAAGCAGCAAGCCGCAGCCTATATGGCCGTCCAAAGAGACCAATCCTCTCAATTGGCTGATACGGGAGTTCAGACAGCATTTTCAATTCGCCAGCAATATCAAAGCCTTAGTCATCATCCTGCTCTGCGTCGCTGTCTTTAAAGCGATCTGGCTGTTTGCCAGCCGCTATACGACCCAGCTTCTCTCCATCCGCGTCAGCCGCGATTTGAGACAGCAATATTTTGAACACATCCAATCGCTTCCGATGAGCTTTTATCAAAAGCACAATATCGGCAGCCTCTCTTCGCGCGTCGTCGGCGATGCGGGACAGATTGCGACATCGATCAACTCCTGGCTGACCAACTACCTGCAAACGCCCTTTACGATCATCACCTGCCTTTCGATGTGCTTTTATCTCTCCTGGCAGCTTTCGCTCGTGATTTTTTTTGGCGTGCCTCTGATCGTCCTTCCGATCGTCTTTTTGGCGCGGCGCGTCAAACGCGTCTCCCGCCAGCTTCAAACGAACCAAGAGCGGTTTGCCAATGTCCTGATCGATTTTCTCGCGGGCATCCAGACGGTGAAAATCTTTTCGATGGAAGCCTTTTCTTTAAGAAAATACAAAGAACAAAACGACCGGATGGCCGTTCTGGAAGGAAAAACGGCAAAATATGGCCTGCTGACCCGGCCGATCCTCCACGCGATCACGACGCTTTGCTTGGCCTGCGTCGTCCTCTTCGGCCTCTACACCCTGGGCATGAGCCTCTCGCAGCTGATCGTCTTTTGCGGCCTCCTGCAGCTCGTTTATGAACCTGTGAAGAAATTCGCCGATGAAAATGCCAATATCCAGCGCGGTGTTGTCGCTGCGGAAAGGATGTTTGAAGTTCTGCATTTAAAACCCGACATCGAAGACCAAAAAGGCGCGATCGAGCTCACCGGTTTGCACTCCAAAATTGAATTTGACCACGTCTGGTTCCGCTATCAAGGCGAATGGATTCTCAAAGACGTCAGCTTTACGGTGAACAAAGGGGAGACCGTCGCGATCGTCGGCCCGACAGGCGCCGGCAAATCGACCATTGTCCAATTGATCCCGCGCCTTTTCGAAGTCCAGCAAGGGGAGATCCGCATCGATGGCAAGCCGCTCAACGCCTATACGCAAAAATCGCTGCGCGAACAGATCGCTTTTGTCTCTCAAAAACCTTTTCTCTTCTTCGATACCGTCGCTGCCAACATCGCCTTTGGCCGCAATTTCTCTCGCGAAAGAATCGAAAACGCCGCCAAGCGCGCCCATGCGGATGAGTTCATCAGCCGTCTGCCGCAAAAATATGATTCCATGCTCGCAGAAGCCGGGCAAAATCTCTCCGGCGGACAGCAGCAGCGCCTGGCGATTGCCCGCGCGCTTGTCAAAGAAGCGCCCGTCCTCATTCTCGATGAGGCGACCTCCGCTCTCGATTCCATCAGCGAGCTGCACATCAAAAATGCCATCGCAAGCCTGCATGGCGAAGTGACCCAAATCCTGATCGCCCACCGCCTCTCCACCATCGAACACGCCGACAAGATCATCTATCTCGAGCACGGCGTCAAAATCGCAGAAGGCAACCGCGATGAACTGCTCAAAACCTGCGAGCCCTTCCGCCGCATGTGGGAAGCTCTCTACCGGCACGATGCGCCAATCGATTTGTCTACGAACACTCTTAGTTCGGATCTTATACCTTAGCCGAGTCTTGGATAAGACAAAATTCAATGAATTTAATTTTATATATTTCCGTGTTTCTGTGTATGTGATAAGCTAAATGAAATTCTTTAGCGAGGGGTTATGTCTGCGAAATCATCAAGGCTTACTATAGATCTTTCACCAGCCCAACATAGACGCCTAAAAATGGCTGCAACTATGATGGGAACAAGCATGAAGGACATCGTCATTTTAGGAGTCGACACATTTTTGCATCAAAAACCAAATAAGGTCACTCTTAAGGCTATGAAACAATCTGAAACCGGAAAAGGTTTAAAGAAGTTTGCCAGTTTGGATGAGTTTTTTGAAGATCTTGGAATTTGATGTTGAATCCAGTCCGCACAACCCAATTCAAAAGAGATTTGAAGCTGGCAGAGAAGCGAAACAAGAAAATTTCCAAACTATACCGAAAATGATTCAAAAGTTGGGAATTTGGCAAGGCGGCTGCGCAAATTTTTTGTCTGGAGCGAGCGACCATTGTGCAAGCACAAGGCGCGAGTGAAGACAAAAAATGTGCTGCATAGCCAACGCAGCCAAAAACCAACTTTTGAGTCATTTTCGGTATAATGGACTTGATTAAAAAACTGGTCAACGAAGAATTTCTTGATGAAAAGTATAGAGATCACAAGTTAAGCGGCAGTTACGCAAATCATAGAGAATGTCATATTGAGCCGGATTGGCTCCTAATCTACCGTGTAGTTGGCAACGAAATCCATTTTGTAAGAACGGGGACGCATGCCGATCTGTTTGGCAAATGAAACAAAAGATGAGGAAACAAAGAAACGCGCCCAACTTAATCGGTTGGGCAGGCTTATGGAGTATACAGACGCAAACTGAAGAATTGAGAAAAAACTTGTTAAAATCACTGCCCTTTCCAACCTCGATTCCAAAAGAAATCCATTTTACCACCCGCTTCGCAAGCTCGCTCGAGAGCACAGAGTTCACAGAGGGTGGGACCCTGGACGAAGCCCTTTCAACAGCTTATTATTACGTTGATGGTCTATCTCAAATTTTTTTTAATGTTGCTTCTATTGGAGCGATAAATGCCTGAAATTGAAGAAAATATGGAAGGGCAGACCATTAAGTCGGAGAACTTTTCCAAGAAAAGCTTGGAAAACTGTTCTTTTACTGGATGCACTTTCAGCAGCTGTAACTTCTCTGAAGCTGTTCTGAGAAATGCAAAATTCTACTCGTGTACGTTCTCGAATTGCAATTTCAGTCTTACCAAGCTGGACGGTTGCCGTCTGCAGGACATTCACTTTTTGGATTGCAAAATTACCGGAGCTGAATTTTTCAAATGCGATAAAACATTTTTCTCAGCGAACTTTAAGAACTGTCTGCTTCAATATTGCAACTTCTCCGATCTGAACATGAAGAACAGTTCTTTCAACGGAAGCAAGTTAAAGGACTGCCATTTTACGAACACAATATTGAAAACCGTTGATTTCAGCGGCGTCGACTTGTCAGGAACTGTCTTCCACAATTGCGATCTTTGCGGCGCAGATTTTTCCAGCAGTACGCAATATGATATCGATCCACGGACAAATAAAATTATCAAAGCAAAATTTTCGCTTCCTGAAGCGGCTGGATTGCTGCGCGCTTTCGATATCACGATTGTTTAAGGTTCTACCATCGCGGTCATAAAGTCACTTTATACCGCTCTTGACTGAAAATCAGCTGTCAAACCAAATTGCATTGACATATTCCCACAATAGGCCTATTCTCTCCGACTTGAAAATTTTAACGGATGAATAAGTTCTAAATTCATTTAGACATGTCCAGTTAAACTTCTCATCTGAACACGCTAGGCGATCATTTAAAGAGGGGAAACACACATGGCAGTGCGTGCAACATCCACACAACAAATGACAAGCCAGCAAATGGTTGTGCCTCTAAGACAGGAAAATCCTGTCGATACTCAGGAAATCGTCCCGGCGAGCCCAGAACAAGAGGAGGGGACTTTTCTCTCCGTTGCGAAAAAGCTGATGTTTATCGTCTTAAAACATCAAAACAAAAGAGATCCTTTATCCAACAGACTCTTTATGAAAGGAAGCGATTTTGCGCTCTTTGTCATTACTGACAAATCGGAGGATCTCCCGAAAGATGTTTTGTATGCTCATTTTTTAGGCCTTAAAAGGATTTTTAATGAGGAATGCCGCTGTGAAAATGTGAACGATGTCTGGCTTGGGGGGTCCAAGGCATGGGAAAAAAGGGAATTAGACCTTTATTGCAAAGCATTATCTCATCATTCCTCCCGTGTTGTGACCAGCATTGACCTCGGAGTTCCTCATCTCTTCGGAATAGAGGTCTTGGGCTGGATCGAAAACTTGGAAGAGTCAATAGGTTTTGAAGCACCCGTTCTCCACCTTGCTCTCCCTCGTCCTGAAAGTACGATCGCACTTAACGAACTCGGCGTGCCGGTCGTGGTAGGCCTGATGGAAGAAGAAGGGGATCTGATTAATGCGCTTGCGTATGCAGGGGCTGATAAATCCATAGATATCCATACTGCAAACAGAGTGTTAGTGGAATTTAATAAGCGGATGAATGGACAGATTCAGGAAAGGAAAGAGGAGAAGTTTACAGAAGACCTAAAAAAGCAAAATGAATTTTTAAAAGAGAAGCTCAATGAGAGAAATACCCAGCGCGACAAAGACATCGCCAGACATGCAGAAAGCGTAAATAAGCAAGTGGAACATTTAACTCAGGTCAACAAGCAAACGGCTGCTAACTTTGAAAGCGCTATCGATGAGCGTAAAAAGATTGAGCAAGAGCTGATTCAAGGACTTGAAAAACGTGAGAAAGAACTCGCGGTAGAAAAAACTGAAAACGCGCGTCAGAAGATCGAGATACGGGATTTAAAAGCGAGTAACAGCTGGTTACAGAACCACGTCAACGGTCTGCAAGGCCAAGTCAATAATATGAGCCACCGCCGCGGCGGCGGCCTTTGCATCGTTTCTTGAAGTTAGGGAGGATTTACATGGCACATCGAGTACAATCACGGCAAGAACAGTTATTTTTTCCACAGCCGCTTGGACAAGAGTTGGCTCGGACCTCTATACAGCCGAAGAATTCGTCTGGCGGAGCACCACAAAGACAACTCCAGAATTCTATTGAAGCATATGAGCACCTAGTCATGTTGGGGAAACTCCAACAAGCGGCAGAAGATGCTCATGCTCAGCTTGATGGAGAAAATGGATCCTTGAAGCAACAGATTGCGCAGAGGACGGAGCTGCTCGAAAGTGAATGGTTGAGCAAGGCAGAAGCTGTGAGCTCAAAGGTAGATGTCATTTACCACAAATTGACTCAATTCCATCGAGAGTTCAGCGCTGAGTACCAAAAGGCGCATTCCCTATGTCTCAAGGCATGCAGTGGAAACAGCAATGAATTTAAGTTGGGTCTTTGCGATCGTAAAAAAACTGAAGTGAGAGACTTTAATTTAGATGAAGCGATTGCAACTCGATTGATTTATTTGATTTATTCACACATAGATGATGACCGTTCTTCGAAATGCCGTTTTGAAGAGAACTTTGAAAGTAAGACGTTATTGACTCCCCGAATCCCGAAAAAAATAGAAGAATTACACCAGACAATTCGAGATTCTCTGAAAGCAGCTGTTAAGGCTGAGGTCCCAAAAATGAGGGCTGAAATGCTGAATCAGGAATCCTGTATCGATGTTCCAAGTGGTTTACAACTCATTGCTGCCTCCCCTGTGAATGAGAACGACTTCGGCGATGCTTTTCACTCTTTTGTACAAAAGCTACAAGTAGAAACAGAAGCTCAGGAAGAGCACAATCGTCTCTCTAGAAAAGAAAACAAAGAGCTTAAGAATAAAATAAGCCAACTTGAAAAAGTAGACAAAAGGTTCTTGAAGCTATTTCATGCCCATTTGCATCCCTTGTTTACTTTGATTGGGATTAGCGAAGGGATTATCTCACTTTGTCAAACTGCAGCGCAGAATGCTGCTCCAGCATTGGAGAAGCTATCCCCACGCGATCCCTATTGTGGATATTATGTTGGGAAACTTCTCATGGGTAAGAAGGTATTTGACCATTTTAATGAAATATTATCCCTTGTCGAGACGCTTCAAAAGGAGTTTTCTCTATGACAACTCGAACTGTTACAACCGAACGTCCCCTAGCTTTACTCCCGGTTCCAAGCCCAGACACTATTTTGGTCAGAGCTCGAGGGCCAAGCTTGCCGGCTGCTTTTCCCACTCGAAGTCAAGCTCACGGTCCCACTCAAGCAAGGGAGTTGACAGTCAATAACGCCATGTTGGCGCAGATGTTTGAGAACATTTACCGAATGGGACAAAATTCTAATGCTTCAGATGAAGAGGACCACCGGCTGACTTTAGAAAACAGGGAGTTAAGGCAGCATCTCATCCAGCTCATTGATGCCCTTGAAAACGATTGGCTTGGAGTTGCTGAACGTTTATGTGCAAAAGTCGATTGTACAAATGCGCCGTGCAGAAGTACAAATGCAAGATGAATGGAATCATGTCATACGGATGAAAAATGCAAG
This sequence comes from uncultured Verrucomicrobiae bacterium, assembly GCA_963698815.1. Taxonomy (GTDB): domain Bacteria; phylum Chlamydiota; class Chlamydiia; order Chlamydiales; family Rhabdochlamydiaceae; genus CAJCIW01. Next base: position 114,102 of record CAVOSF010000001.1, on the reverse strand, counting down.
TTTAAGGAATAAAAAAAACGAACTTGAGAACCTGAGCAATAGGTTTTTAAACATATTCTGCGACCAGCTTTATTCTTATACAAGTATAAAGTATCATATTTGGAATTTGACTGAGGATTTCAGTTTAATGACCAAGGGTTTTCCTGAATCGCTTCCCCAATTAAGAGAGCGTTCACAAGTAGCTGGATTCTATAAGAAAGGCATTGAGCTCAATGATAAGATCAGTTCGCGCTTAAATGAAATATTGACTCTTGTCGACGCGCTTCGAAAGCAGGTTTATCCTCAAAGCCTCTAATGACATCATATTTTCAAAATCTCATATCAGGAAGAAATTACATGGCAACCCGAGTGCAACCACGGCAAGATCAGTTAGTTTTCACACAACCGCTTGGACAAGATTTGCCCCTAGCTCCAGCGCAGCGGCAAAATCTGGCTGACGGGGTAGCGGCTCAAAGACAAATGGCAATCATCACGCCCTCGAATCCCATTAATGCGAGGGAACTGGTTGTCAATAACGCCATGTTGGCGCAGATGCTAGAGCATGCATTTCGAATGGGGCAAGATTCCAAAGGTTCTGATGAAGAGGACCGCCGGTTGACTTCGGAAAATAGGGAATTAAGGCTGCATCTCGTCCAACGCATTGATGCGCTTGAAAATAAGTGGATTGGAGACGTTGAACATGTGTGTGCAAAGGTGGATGCCATCCACCTCAGATTGAACAAGCTCCATAAAGAGCTGATGTCCGAGTGTGAAGAGGCTCGTAGAATCAAAGATCTTGAGTTGAAGTGTCAGACAGCTCCAGAAGGTTATTGGGCATCAATGCAGAAACACTTTGGGTGGGATTTTTCAATCATCGGCGCAGCTATTGCAACAACCGAACTGTATGACATCTCTCTTCACGTGTTCTTCCATGGACAGCTGTGGGATTCGACTGCCCGTTGTGTTCGAGATAATTTGAAAGCTCATGTCAGGGCTGAGGTTAAAAAAATGAAAGAAGAAATGGCCTCAGACGAATTGATCCAAGGAAGCGCTAGCGGATCCCAACAGATCGCTGTCTTAAACAGCAATGAAGCCGATGCAATCGAGGTCCGTGCTGTTTTCGAGACATTTAGACAAAAGCATCAAGAAGAAATACAAACGCGAGATGAACGCAACGCTATAATGCGAATCAACAATGCAAAATTAATGAATAAAATAAAAGAACTTGAATCCATTGACAAGAGTTTTTTTGCTGTAATTCAGAAGCGCCTTCCCCTTTATTTTAATTTAAGGACTAACTCTGAAAATATGATTGAACGTTGCAAGTCGAAGACTGAGAGTTACAAAATACGTCTTGCAACGATATCTGAGAGCATGAGATCCACTTCACACCACGGAGGATCCTACAAAAAAGGAATCGAGCTGATCGACAAGATCAGCTCGCATCTCAATGAAATACACCCTCTTGTCGAATCGCTTAAAAAGGAGTTTTCTCTATGACAACTCGAACTGTTACAACCGAACGTCCCCTAGCTTATCTCCCGGTTCTAAGCTCAGACACTACTTTGGTCAGAGCGCAAGGGCAGAGCGTGCCTGCTGCTTTTCCCGTTCAAAGTCAAGCTCGTGATCCCGCTCAAGCAAGAGAGCTTGCTGTCAATAACGCCATGTTGGGGCAGATGTTTGAGAACATTTACCGAATGGGACAAAATTCCAATGCTTCAGATGAAGAGGAGCGCCGGCTGACTTCGGAAAATAGGGAATTAAGTCAGCACATTTCTCAGCGCATGGATGCGCTTGAAAATAAATGGATCGGAGCTGCTGAGCTCTTATGTGCAAAAGTGGATGTCATTTACCTCAAATTGAGCAAGCTGGATAAAGAGCTCGCGACTGAACACGAAGAGGCTTGTCGAGTGCGCGATATCGAGATGAAATGTGTCACCACCGATGGCAAGAATTGGGATTATGATGCCCTTGTACGAGCTTTCGGGACGGAAGCGGGAAAAGGTTTTATGATACCTGGCGCAGCGGAGGGCACATTTTCGATCTACAGCAGCTATTGCGGCTTCTATCCAAAACTTGATCGGGATTCATGGGAACAGCTGCATCTGAGTGTTCGAGACTCGTTGAAAGCCTTTGTCAGAGCTGAGGTCCAAAAAATGAAAGTGGAAATGGTTCCCGCGGAATTAATCGAGGAGGGTGAAAACGGACTCCAGCCGATCGCTGCTCTTAATGCCACCGAATTAAGTTTGATCGATGTCCGAGCTGTTTTTCATGCATTTACACAAAGTCATCAGGAAGAAATACAAACGCGAGATGCGCGCAACGCTGCACTGAGAAAGAAAAATGAAAGCTTAATGAGCAAAAAAAATGAACTTGAAACCATGGACAGAAGATTTTTAGGTCTATTTCATAATCACCTTAATTATCCTTGTTCAAATTTAAAACGAAAGATGGAGGGTCTGGTGAAACGATATCGTGCCACGATCGAGGACTATTCCAAACATCTAGGCGAGCTCGATGAATGGATGAAACTCCATTCGCGTCCGGCAGGACACTATAAAAAAGGAATCGAGCTGAGTGACAAGATCATCTCAAGCGTCCACGAAATACACCCTCTTGTCGAGGCACTTCAAAAGGAGTTTTCTCTATGACAACAAACACCATTCAACTCACTCGAACCCATGTGGTTGCTCAACTGCAAGTGCAGCCCCCAACATTTGAAGAGAAACTCAAATCGACGCTTGCGGAAATGAAGGGAGCCTGCCAAACGCTGCCGCTGCCCATGGTGGAAGCCATGCAAAAGAATTTTGCAGAGTGGGAAGTGCAATTTTTTCAACAGTATAAGGCCAAGAACCCTACGGATCTGGAGAAGATTCAATCCGCAATGTATCTATGCGCATTGTTTTTCAGAGTGGAAGCTCTCATGCTCCATGCAGCACAGAGCAGTCAAGCTCAGCTGGCTTGGTTGAAATTTCAAACGCGGATCAAAGAGCATCTCTCGGAGATGTTGCCCCGTGAGCGTCCTGTAGATCCGTTTATTGCCGCTTATCGGCAAAGGGAGCTCGATAAGAAATATCTCGTTCAGATTACTAAGATGAAAGGGTTTTTTCAACAGTTGCGGGATCAATTGTATCAACAAGGCAACGCCATCAATGAAGAATTGATGACGGGATTTAATACCCTTCAGAATGAGATGATCGAGGTCCAAGAGGCGACGAATCTTTCCACGGAGCAAGTTTACCGGCAGATGGATGAACTGACGAAGAGCGTGACGGGCCTCTTCCTCAAATATCGCGAGCATATGAAAGAGATGAAAGGGATTGCCGACTTATTGCAGCTCCATGGAATTACTTTGGAGAACACTTTGAAGGATGCGGAAAGAGTCTTAAACAAGGTTTAAATATGTTTCCAGTGGACCCCGATTTGTTTCGAGTCGATCTTCAGAACGACATCGCGTATCATATGGCCCGCGAAGAGGGATTCTCTCCGCAAGAGGCACTGAGAAATGAACTGCGTAGCGAAATGGAGGAGTATGCAGCTGAACAGGCAGAAATTGAGGCGGCATTGCTCCAAAGAATTGAAGGTGTTACGGCCGTCCTCACTCCGATGCTCCAAGCGATGCAGCAGAATGATCCCAATGGCCCGGCGCGTACCCAACTGGACCGCCTGACGCAGTCTATCCTTGAGCTTAAAGAGACGAAAGCTGGAAGTGAAAGCGATCTTTTGCAAGCAAAAAAAACCTTAGCCGCCATGAGAAGGCAATACGCTGTTCTGAAAGAAAAATTTGAACAGCTGAAACAGAAACACGAAAGAGCCATGCGGGAAAACCCGCTGAACCTTTTTGTGAACGATGCGGGCGCCCGCATATGCAGATCGATCTCTGTCCATTCGTCCAGGAGAAATTAATGGCTATTCCCCCCGTATTGCCCACGGCCAATGTGCCGCAATTTAACCTGGCTGGCGACCCATTTGTTCTTCGACGAAAAATTCAAGCCGAGCTCGCAGAGATCCGCGACGAATTGCAACAATCCCATTTAACAGAGCGCAATGTGGGGCCTATTGGGGATCTTATTGCAGTGTGGTTGGAGGAGTTTCATCGATTTGTGCGTCGTCCTGAACGCGGCGAGGCCATACCCGATCTTAACGAAGCAATTCGTCTTTACAAGGGGCAGCTTGAAAATCTGCTTGCAGACCCGATCCACATAGAAAGGCCCTATCCTCCCCAGCTCTTTGGAGAACTTCCCACTCGTATCGTGCGGTTCTTGGTCGCCAAAGCAACAAATCCCAACTCTGTTCTTTTTTCACAGCGCATCTATGACGCAAAACCCCAGCCCCCTGCGGCGCCTGTCGTCCCCGAAAATATCGAAGAACAATTGCGTATGATCAATGCCCTGCGAGCGCAGCGGATGCAGGAAGAAGAGCAGCAGATGCCGGGCCTGCAAGAGCTGATGGGCCAGCTTCGGCAAATTGAAGTGCGCCAAAATGAAAATTTGGCGGCGATCGGCGAACGGTTCCGTACGGCAATTGCTCCTCTTGCTGCTGCCATCAGAGAGCTGGAAGCCGATGTGCCGCGCCAAAGAGAAAGGCTTCTTTCTGCAATCGAGCGCCAGCAGCAAAGGCATGAAGGATTGACGAGAGATCTTGCGGCTTTGGAAAGAGACCGCCGGCAAGTACGCGAAGGGATTGATGAGCAGCGCAGGGCCGATCTCGACTTGCGGATCTCAACGAATCGCCTAGAGCAATCCATCGAACAGAAAAAACAGGAATACTCTGAATCTCTTTTAAAGAGCGGGGGATTATTGGCATTTTCAATGGTAGTGACTTGGGCTGTATCTTCCTACTATCCCGGAACGAGCATCCATTTTATGAACCCTCAATACCCTATTTCAGTCAACTTCGTCTTTTAAATCATGGAGAACTCTAATGACACAACACGTCCAACCCACCTCTACGTTCTACATCGACTCTCAGCCCGTGGGCCTCTCCACGCTTACTGCATCCTCGCAATCCGCTGAAGAGCAAATTAACGCATTTGAACAAGATTTCTTGGCCAGAGCTGACCATCAGCCCCTTCACAATCAAGAAACATACAAGAGCCAAGTGCGCGCATTTGTGAACGATCTGCGCACGCAGCTCACTCGGATGAGAGCTTTGAACTCCGATACACAGCAGATCTGTTCAGAAATGCGCAACCACATCGAAAAGTACAATTTTGCGTTAAATACGCTCTATACCCACAACGGGGAATATGAGCGGGGCAAAGAAGGCGCTTTAGAGCGTAATGCCGCCCTTGCGCGTCAAATCCGTGGAGCCAGCGTTCAATTGACTTCCTTTGCGTCAAAAAAAGGACAAGGTCCCACTGTTAAAGAGGTTCTCGATCGCTCTCCAGAACCCACTTCCTTTTTGCGCCGAGGTGTGACTAAAGACTTGGGTGGCCTGGATATGCGGGATCATTTGCCCCCATTCGAATTGCACCGCTTTAAAGGTGGGAAATTTATTGCAGAGCTGCGGGAATACATTGATGAACATTACGATCCGAATAAGGAAGATGCCATACGAGACGCCATGATAAGCACCTCTATCAAAGTGGGGGTGCATTGCGTTTTGGGACATCATCCGATAACGGCGATCGCCGCCACCGCCGTCCACGTAGTTGACCACGTTGCAGAAGATCTTAAATCGCGTGTTGAACTCCTCAAATGCCCAAAATTAGAAGATGAACGGATCCATGCGATGTACATGGTGCCTATGTGTCAAGAAACCAAAGACATCCTCTTGATGGGTTTAGAACGAGCCCAATACCCTCAAAAACTGCTCCATGATGCAGAAGAGTTCATCAGTGAATTCACGATGGGGACAGCGGATCGATTAGGGATCACGGAAAAGAACATCAGACAGATCACCCATGTTGCCCATCAGGTCATCACGCAAAAAGCTCCGCAAACCCTAAAAAAAGCCTATGAAGATTGGATAAAAAGCCCAATTTCTACTGCACTGAACTCAAATCTCACGGCCAAGCTGAGTCCTGAGGATCCGCAAACAATTTGGCCCTGAAAAATGAGTTTAAAGAGGCGATTCAGCAGTACCCTACTGCCTTGCATCGAGTCTACAAGGGAACCGATGCATTCTTTGATGATAATGGCCATGCATATATGTTTGAGATTCCTCTGCATTGAGAGGTGTGATTTTTCTTGAGAATCCCACCAGTTCTCTTTTAAACTGCTCGGCAAAAAAACAAAGGATCTTTTTCATGACAGCATCTCTATCACCCTACGCAGGTAGAATTGAATTTCCCAATTTAGAAATTTCGAACGCGATTACTCCTCTACTAGCAGTGGAAGAGCAGATCAACCTCGCTGAAGAAGATTGGCTCGTCAGAGCAGACAGACTTCCTCAAAATGCGCAGCGGGGTCAACGCAGACTGGAAATCCGCGCCTTTGTCGGTCAATTGCGTGCAGATGTGAATGACATGCTCCGTTTCAAAAAGGACATTGCTCAAATTGCGACAGTCGTCAATCAGAGGGTTGAAAAGTTTGAGGCTTCCTGGGGGGCCCTTCAAACGCACAACGCCGAATATGAGCGCGATAAGCGAAGTGTGCATGAAGGGAACAATGCTTTATCTCAATCACTTCGGCAAATGCATGTCGATTTTGCCCCTTTTGCAAAGAATCAACAAAAGCGCGAAAAAGAGCTTCCTCGTCATCAAACCGCAAAAGCTGTGTTTGAACAGATTGCTAAAGTCGAACAGGGCTGGTTAAAAAAAGCAGACTCTTATGAAAAAGAGAAAAAAGACTGTTACCACCAGCAGGTTCGATTTCATGTGCTAAGGTTAGAAGAAGAAGCCAAAAAGGGATTGAACTTAAACTTGAGTCTTGCCCAAATCCAAAAGCCCATCGAGAACCTCCAAAAGGTCTTTGATAAGTCATTGGAAGTTGGATATCAATCAAACACCCTTCAAAAGGCCTACGCGCAAATTACTAAAATCGAAAAAGAGATGTTAAAAAGGGCAGAGCATCTTCCTCCGAAGGAGCAAGCTGCCCAGCGCGCACATGTCGACAGGTTCATCGGGGATTTGAACCAAGAAGTTGTTAACTTGCTCCTTTTGAACCCCGATGCGATTGAAAAACAGATGCAAACGGTAGTCGAGGCTCATGAAACCTCCTCGGGAAAGAAGGTTCAACCCAGTCCAACTGTGGCTCCCTTGCAAGAGGTAGACTTTCCATGGTGATTTTACTTTTTAAGAGAGCTTTCCGTTTACAACGGCATCATCCTTATCCGGTTGGATCAAAATGATATGCCCGTTCTTGTCGGGGACGCCGAGGGTTAACACTTCGGAGGCGAAGGGGCCGATTTGGCGAGGAGGGAAGTTGACAACGGCCAAAACCTTTTTGCCAACGAGGTCGGAAGTTTTGTAGTGCTGGGTGATTTGGGCGCTGGAGCGCTTGATCCCGATTTCGGAGCCGAAATCGATGGTGAGTTTATAGGCGGGTTTTTTCGCTTCGGGAAATTCTTCCGCCTTGGTAATGATTCCAACGCGAATATCTAATTTTAAAAAGTCTTCAATGGTCGCCATATTAGGTTAAAAGTCCAAGTTTTTCGAAGTTTTCTTTAAGGGTTTGGTTTTCTGCTTTGTCGAACGCTCCGCTGGAAGAGAGCCATGCGACATAATCTTTGGGCACTTCGGAGAGCAGTTTGCCTTGATGTTTGCCAAAGGGCATACGGCTTAACACTTGCGGACGGGAGAGCAATTCTAGAACTTTATCAATGGAAAGATCATCGATCATCTCGGAGAAAACTTGATGGAGGACGATCACGTCGTCGAGTGCGCGGTGGGCTTGATTTGATGGAAAACCGTAAACTTCGCGCAAAGATTGTAGGGTGTGCCTGGGAAGATCTGCGCGGTATTTGCGGGCCCATTTGAGCGAATCGATAAAATGAAATCGGGGCATTTCTAAACCCGATCGTTTGAACTCTTGTTCTAAAAAGAGCTTATCGAAAGCATCATTGTTGTGGGCGATCAGTACCGTTTCGGCAGGGCAAAAAGCGAGGAATGATTCAGCGACTTGTCTAAACGAAGGTGCGTCTGCCACCATCTCATTGGTGATCTTGTGGATTGCTGTTGCTTCGGCGGGAATGGGACAACCCGGATTGATGAATTGGCAAAAGGTTCTGTTTTCTGTCGGATCGAACGCGGCGAGTTCGATAATTCTGTCTTTATCGTTGCGAACTCCCGTTGTTTCTGTGTCGTAATAAATAGGACGAAGTCGTTTGGCCATAGGTTTTTCCTTTTGGCCATAGTTTACTCACGCAAGAACTTTATGCGAAGAAGTATTTGATTAGAATCTTCAGGAATGATATCACTTTGGCCAAATTGAGGTTTTCATGAAAAAAATGATGCGTGCGATCTTACTGTCGGTTCTCTTTGTTTCAGTTTCCACTGTGTATTCCAAAGAACCGATTGCAAATTATCAAGTCCTCTTTTCTCCAGAGGGCCATATCGCTGATGAGTTGATTGCGCTCATTGGAAAAGAGAAAAAAAGCATTAAGGCCGCAGTCTATTGCCTGATGCACCGTGGCATTGTTCAAGCGTTGATCGATGCGCACGAGAGGGGAGTGCAAGTCGAGGTGATTGTCGATCCTTTTTCGGTCAAATCGCGATCTCCTGTCAAAAAAATGGGCGAGGCGAATCTTCCCATTTTTGTGTGGAACCCTCAGCTTCCCGTGGTAGAGAATAAAAATGGGAAAAAAGTGAGAAAGCGTAAACCATTGATGCACGATAAATTTTGCGTCTTGGGGAACAATCAAGTGTGGACCGGATCGTTCAACTTTACTTTTGAAGCCACCCATTCTAATAGAGAAAATGTGATCGTCCTAGAGAATAAAGAAATTGCTTCACTTTACTTGGAGGAATTCGAAAGGATGAAGAAAGAAGGCTGCCAGAGCTTCAATGATTATCTCTCTCAATTGAAATAATTTTTAACTTCTCATTTTTCCCAAGGAGAGCTATTCTTTCTTTAATCTTGGAGATTTTCCCAATGAAAAAAATCCCTTTTTTGTTCCTTTTCTTGGCGATCGCTGTGGGGGCAGCGGGGTGTTACCAGGTCCATTCTGACGATGATTTGAGGACGGTCCCAGTGACAAACAATCCAAATATCGTCCCCAATCAGGGCAGAATCCTTCCCTCGGCGCCAATGTGAGGTCTGCATTGATTTTAATTCAAATTCTTCGTTACCCTGTTATTAACTTTTTAACCACTGGAACATGAAAAAACAATCACTCCTGTTAAATACCATTTTTTTCCTAGCGACGCCTCTAAGGTGATTGCAGAGCTCGGCAAAGAGGCTCTGCTGCAACAGCTCAAAAAAATGCTGCTGATCCGCAATTTTGAGATCCGTGCCGAAGCGGCCTATCTGCAAGGAAAGATCGGCGGCTTTTTTCACTCTTACATGGGGCAGGAGGCCGTGCAGACAGCTGCTGTCTGTGCGATGGGGTCGAGCAGTGGTGGATCACCTCCTATCGCTGCCATGCGCTAGCGCTTTTGCTAGGCGCGACACCGAATGAACTCATGGCGGAACTTTTTGGCAGGGCGACCGGCAATGCGAAAGGGCGCGGCGGATCGATGCACTTTTTTACCGATCGTCTGCTTGGAGGGTTTGGCATTGTCGGCGGACAGATTCCGATCGCAACTGGCGCTGCTTTTACAATCAAATATTTAAAATCGGTGCCTGAATTGAAAGGACGGAAAAATTGCGATGTGGCCGTCTGTTTTTTTGGCGATGGCGCTGTGGCGCAAGGCGCATTTCATGAATCGCTCAATTTAGCTTCGCTTTGGGATCTTCCTTGCATTTATGTGATCGAGAATAATCAGTGGGGGATGGGAACACATGTCGAGCGAGCGATCAGCGTCGAGCCGATGGCGGAAATAAAGCGCCCAGTTTTGGGATGAAAGGCTATACATTCGATGGGATGGATTTTTTCAACTGCTATGCCGGCTTTAAACATGTTTTCAAGAAGTCAAAGCAGACATCCCGTCCTGTTCTATCGAAGTGGTGACCGAGCGTTTCCGCGGCCATTCGATTTCCGATCCCGCACTTTATCGCACCAAAGAAGAACTGCAATGCATGCATGGAACGCGATCCGCTGATCATCATGTTCAAAAATCTGGAAAATGCAGGCATGATCACCGAAGAACAGTATCACGCGATGGACAAAGAACAAAAAGAGATTGTTCTGGCCGCATTGAAATTTGCCGAAGAAAGTCCATGGCCCGATCCCATTACCCTTGGAGAAGATGTCTTTGCCCCTTAAACTTTAAGAGAGATAAACGATGCCAATGCAAACTGTGGAAATGCGCGAAGCGATCCGGCAAGCATTAGATGAAGAGATGCAGCGCGATCCCACTGTTTTTATCATGGGAGAAGAAGTCGCAGAATATAACGGCGCCTACAAAGTCACCAAAGGAATGCTCGATAAATGGGGACCGACGCGCGTCATCGATACTCCGATTGCAGAGCTTGGATTTGCAGGTCTTGCCGTCGGCGCAGCGATGACGGGTTTGCGGCCTGTCGTCGAATTCATGAGCTTTAATTTTTCCTTTGTCGGCTGCGATCAGATCATTTCCAATGCGATCAAAATGTATTACATGTCCGGCAACCGATTTACAGTTCCCATCGTTTTCCGGGGCCAATGGAGCTGCCGCGCAGGTTTCCTCCCAGCACTCCCATTGCGTCGAAGCGATCTATGGCAATCTTCCCGGTCTGATCATCATCGCTCCGAGCAATCCTTACGATGCGAAAGGACTTCTCAAATCCGCGATCCGCAATAACAATCCCGTTCTTTTCTTAGAAAATGAACTCTCCTACAACGATAAGATGGAGATTCCGACTGAGGAATATCTCGTCCCGATCGGAAAAGCCAAAATTGTGCGCGAAGGAAAGCATGTCACGCTTGTCTCCCATAGCCGCATGGTGCCATCTCTGCAAACAGGCTGCGGAAGAGCTTGCAAAGAAGGGAATCAGCGTCGAGCTGATCGATCTGAGGACGATCAAACCTCTTGATATCGCGACGATTGCCGAATCGGTGCAGAAAAACACATGCCTGCGTTCTTGTCGAAGAAGGACATATTTTTGCAGGGATTTGCGCAGAAGTGGGCTTTCAGATCATGGAACACTGCTTTGACGATCTCGATGCTCCTATTGTGCGCGTTGCTCAGAGAGAAACGCCGATGCCCTATTCCAAAGCTCTAGAAAAAGAGACCATGCCGACAAAAGAGCGCATCATTGCTGCGATTGAACAAGTTTTAGCTTAAGAGTACATTATATGCCATTTACCCTGACGATGCCAAAACTCTCTCCGACAATGGAAGAGGGGACCATTGCAAAATGGCGAAAAAAAGAAGGCGAATTCGTTAAAGCAGGCGATGTTCTCTTTGAAGTGGCCACCGATAAAGCGACTGTGGAGCATAGTGCATTGGACGAAGGATGGCTGCGCAAAATCCTCATCAAAGAAGGCGGAATCCGCGATTGTCAATCAAGCGATTGCGATTTTCACGGAAAAGAAAGACGAGAGCATCGAAGGGTACAAGCCGGAAGGGGAAGCTCCTAAGGCTGCAAAACCTGAACCGGTAGCTGCAAAAGCTGAAGCTTCTGCTCCTGCACCAAAAGCCCCTGCAGGGGGAGCGATGCAGCAGCCCGCATTTGTTCCAGAACCCCCACTTACCAAATATACATTCCAAGGTCCGCAAGGAGAAGTTGCAGGCCGCATTCCAGCTTCGCCTCTTGGCCAAAAAAATCGCCAAAGAAAAAGGGATCGATCTAACGACCGTTAAAGGATCAGGACCTAACGGGCGCATCATGAGCCGCGATCTCGATCTGGCTCAACCCGCAGCTGCTGGTGACGTTTGGCCGTCGCGAAACTCCGACGATTGCTCCAGGCACCTATGAAGAAATCCCTTTGTCTCCGATGCGCAAAATCATCGCTCAGAGACTGCAAGAGTCTAAAACTTTCATCCCGCATTTTTATTGCACCCAAGAAATCAACGCTGAAAAGATGGTCTTGCTCAGAGCTGAATTGGCGACCGCGGGATTAAAAGTTTCGTTCAATGATTTTATCATGCGCGCGTCTGCTCTTGCTCTAAGGGAACATCCGAATGTCAATTCTGGATTCAATTCCGTGACGAATTCCCTGATCCGCTTCAAAACCATCGATATCTCCGTCGCCGTCAGCATTGAAGCAGGCCTGATCACACCGATTGTCCGCCATGCAGATTTTAAAAATTTAGGCCAACTTTCTCAAGAAGTGAAATTGCTCGCGACGCGCGCCCGCGAAGGGAAACTCAGCCGCGAAGAATATACGGGGGGCTCCTTTACAGTCTCTAATCTGGGGATGTATGGCATCTCTGAATTCGTCGCCATCATCAATCCGCCGCAAGCAGCCATTCTGGCCATCGGCGGCATCGAAGACAAACCCGTCGTCAAAGACGGCCATGTCGTGCCGGGAAAAACGATGAAGCTCACGCTTTCCGCAGATCACCGCGTGTTGGATGGCGCAGATGGGGCTAAATTTTTAAAAACAGTTCAAAAGTATCTAGAGAATCCTTCTCTCTTGCTGCTTTAAAGAAGGGCAGCGATTTGAACGATATAACGATAAGAACGATAGAGGAAGAGAGATCTGTCCACTTCATTAGCATACAGCAATATGTCCTCTGTTTGAGAAAATATTTTGCCGACGAGGTTTTCTGACTTTAATTTCTACTTTACATCCAAGAATGGCTAGATAATGGAGTAACCTGTCAGTGCTAAATTCAGAAAGATGTCCGTTTATCAGCATAGAAACTTTGGATTGTTTAATGCCGAGTTTTTTAGCAACTTGGTGTTGGGTAAGCCCACTCTTCTCAATGAGATCACCGACCTCATCTAAAAGCTCAGATCTTGCAACGAGTTCATCAGCGTCTTTTCTTCCAATAGCGGCAAAAATATTGCCTTCATCGACTTCGTACTCAATTTCTTTTTTTTTAGTCATTTTTTGCCTCTTTTTCCTTTCCATTCCCTATACATGATTTCTGCGAGCTTGATCCTGGAATAGATGAGTTCCTTGTCTTGCTTAGGTGTTTCAATTCCTTTTTTGCTTTTCTTCTGAAAAGCGTGGAGTATGATGACTACCTCGGCGTATCTGACGGTATACACAGCTCGAAATGTCCCGTTAGCATTGTCTTTCCATAATTCCATTATTTGAGCTCCTCCGAAACCACTTAATGCCTTCGCATTTTTTGGGACTTTCCCCTTTTGTATCTGAAAGAGCCAGTGCCCGAAGTCGCTCACCACATCTTCAGGCATTTCTATGAAATCTCGCTTCGATGAAGAAACCCAAAGGAGCGGGCGCAAGTCGAGCATCTCATTCATTCTCTACCTCGAATTATATCAATATCGTGATATTTTTGCTATTCTGTCTTATTGATCTGTCTTTCAAGAAGTTATGTCTGCAGCGGAGGTATACAGCTTATAAAATTCTTGGAATCTTGACAAGAGCTCTGACGTAACATCGATATCGCCGCGGCTGTCAGCATTGAAGCCGGTTTGATCACACCGATTGTGAGACATACAGATTTCAAGAATTTGGGCCAAATTTCTCAAGAGGTGAAACTACTCGCAATCCGTGCCCGCGAAGGGAAGCTCAGCCGCGAAAAATATACGGGGGGGGGGCTCTTTCACAGTCTCTAATCTGGGGATGTATGGCATCTCAGAATTCGTCGCCATCATCAATCCGCCGCAAGCAGCCATTTTGGCCATCGGCGGCATCGAGGACAAACCCGTCGTCAAAGACGGCCATGTCGTGCCGGGAAAAACGATGAAGCTCACGCTTTCCGCAGATCACCGCGTGTTGGATGGTGCTGATGGGGCTAAGTTCTTAAAAACAGTTCAGAAATACCTAGAGAACCCTTCTCTCTTACTGCTTTAAAAGTTTTCTTCGCAAAAATTTGCCTTTGATAAAATCTTTGGGATAATAGGCGTCTATACTGCGCCCACTCAAGTTGTATGAATTCTGATCATGCCGCGGCTCCCTAGGGAACGAACGTCTGAAAATTCCACTGAAGTAGCGTCCTCAACTCCTCTTTGTGTTCCGTTCCAAAGCTCGAAATGCACCCCGTAATCGCTTGGCCAAAGTCCAGTGAAAAAAAAGGCTTTATGAAAAAAACATATTTGTAAGTATTCTATTTCTTAAAGATTAGGTAAACCATGAGCTTATACTTCATAAAAATAAATTCTCATCTGCTTTTGTGTTTTTTCTTGTTTTTAGGAAGGCAACTGAATGGTGAACCTATAAAGGTTCCTACTGAAAAATATAAAGGACATTACGACAAGCGAACACATTCAGGCCACTATCCCTTTATCAGTTATCTAACTTTTCGAAATATATGCGATCATAAGATTGACGATGCGGCAGAATGGTTCGATCCCGAGCTAGTAGAGGAAGGTGACACTATTTACCTCAATATTTGGTATCTAGAATGGTTTGTAGAAAAAATCCATGATCGGATCCCTGTCCCATACATTTTAGTCACATGCGATGTGAGCGCATGGCTTCCCGCTTTGAATTTAAAAAAGCTGTTATACGATCCGAAACTGACGGCTTGGTTTTGCAGAAATATGGTTTTTAGCTACCACCCAAAGCTATTTCAAATTCCCACTGGACAAGATCTAGGACAATTTATACTCGATGACCCTTGCATTACCTTCTATCTTCTCGAAGAAATCGTGTTAAATAAACCATTTCTCAAAAAGCATTTACTTCATATGTGCCACTATCCACGAAAATATGGAGAAAGAGACCAGCTCGTTAAACTATTTGAAAACGAGCCCTATGTTTTAACTTGTAACCGCAGCGATCAACCTTTTGGATGTCAGACTCGGCCTATCTTTTATAAAGAGATGGCCTCATGTCAATTTGTCTTGTCTCCAATCGGACTGGAAACGGATTCCGTTAGAACATGGGAAGCTCTAGTTCTTGATTGCATTCCCATCGTTGAACATACATTTTTAGATCCCAGTTATGATCACTTACCTGTCGCCATGGTCCATGAATGGAGCGAGGTGAATCCTGCATTTTTAGAAAAAAAATATGAAGAATTAAAAAATCGCCCCCTCGATGAGGCGTATTTTGATTATTGGTACAGACTTATCAGGAATTACCAAAAGAAAGTTCGCCAACTTGATTTATCTCACTCAGAGTTGGAATCGACTCGATTTAATGATGCGGATATGGATTTTTTTGCACTTTTAAAAAACCTCGGTGCGCTTCAGACGAAATTGTATTATAAAGGTTTTTTAACTTCGTTACGTTCTCTTCAGATAGCTAAGCAGTTAGATTTGGAAATTTATCTATTCGATCCTTATTTAGACCAAAAAACTTTTGGAAGCTTAAGTCAATATGTAAAGGACAAGTCTGTTTTAAAAAATCAAAGAATGATTCATTTAATATCTCAAGAAAATGAGTTTTTAAAGAAAGCACAATCAGACGAGAGCTGCGCCTTTTTTCTCGACCTGACCTATTATAGAACTTCGTTATTTGTGAATTTTAGGAGCAGTCTTGTTGAATATGGTAATTTCAGACAAAGTCTAAAGAAGGACTTAGCTTCTCTTTATAATTCACTAAATGCCAATTCCTTGCTTTTTGGAAACATGGCAAACGATAGTTATGTTAAAGAAGTGCTACAAATGTTTGCAAAGGAAAATCAACTCACAGTCGAAACGCAAGGTTCGTTCTGGCGAATAAAAAAATAGGCAAGCATTACAAAAAGGAACAGGCTCCTTTTCCTTTTCTCCAATCGAGACCGCAGTAGCAGAGTCAAAATTCGCAAAACCTAAGCGGCGCAGTATAGAATTTGTTGGTCAGGCACATATAATGATGTGTGCGATATTCATCATCAAAAAAGAGTTCGAGGACCTAATAGATCTATCATTTTATCATGGAAGGCCCGATGTGCTCTAGGAATTCTTAATTCAATGACATGTTCTATGGGTTCTAAAGCAGGAATATTTAAATCGCTATAGGACCATATGATTAACGTATAATCCAACTCTGGAAAGTATCGATCTAATGCATCTCTAATCTCTATGGTGCGCTTGTAATTTTCCTGAACCTCTTCTGTTGGCTGAGACCACAAAGTTCTAATAAAAAAAACCTTGCCTTGATACAAGCGTAAAGCTCTAAACCTTTCAATCCGACGTTCATACTTTTCTTTGAAAGAAGCCCATTCACTCTTCCTGTCCTCGGATAAATCAAAATCGTGAGGAAAATCAAACACATAATAAATATTCCGTCGCGATGGTACTCCGTCAACAATTACAAAACAATTTTCATCCAAAAAATTATAAAAATCTTCATTCAGTATTTTAATGAAAACAGAATGGTCAGTCGAAATAACCCAATCAAAAGGAAACGCCTCTTTTCTAAAACCAAGGTCTCTCAAAGCGATTGTTGTATGGCAATCTCCCCCCAAACTAATAATTTGAGCAGTGTTTTTTTTCTCTAATTCGTCTGCTCTAAGATTTATAGAAATACACAAAAAAACTAAGAATACCCATCCATTTTTCAACATAAAATCCTTTCCACCCACCAAATTTTATCCGTAAAATGAACATGCATGAGAAAACATGTGTTCTTCCTCTTAAATCGGTTGACGTTTTCGTAGGCCGAATCCCATACTAGTTCGTAAATCATTTAATACAATATCCAAATTATGGGCATAATGGATTGTTCAAGAGATCAAAAAGAAGTACGAAGAAGAGGATTAAAATCTATGACGGCTTAGAGCCACTTTTTGCGTCGGAAGATGATCAGGGCGAATGCAGATAAGATGGTGATCAATGACAGGATAAAGATAAAAGCATGGGTGCTTTGGGAAAGGGGAAGGGCGATATTCATGCCATAGATGCTCGCGATCATGGTGGGAATATTGAAGATGATCGTCAGCGAGGTCAGCAGCTTGATTGTCTTATGCAGGTTATTGGTGAACAAAATATTATAAGAGTCGCGCAAACTGCGTATCGTCTTGACGGCGATGGAACAGAGGTTTTCCGATTGTTTGATCGCATTCAACAAGTCTTCTAGCTGTTCTTGGTCTTTTTCATAGAGGTTGGTGTATCGGCCAGAGGCGATCCCTTCTAAAACTGTTCGAGTGGGTTCGAGGGCGGAAAGATACTGGTTTAAAATCTCTTCGCTGCGGGTCAAGACAGCGATGTCATCGCTTTCGACATTGATCATTTCTTTTTCTTGAGCCAATACATTATGGCGCACGCGGCGGATGCTGGAGGTGAATTCTTGAGTAATGCGCAGGAACAGATTGATCATGAGTTTCGAGCGCTGAAGGGTAGAGAACTTTCCTTTCTTGCTGACAAATGCACGAATCAGAGTGCTTTTTTGCGGGGAGATGGTGATGAAATAATGGGAGGTGAGGACCATGGTCAGGGTTGTGGTATAGAGACCGAGCACAGCCTCGTCAACGGGATGGCGGGTGTAAATCAAGACATGATTATGGATTTTTTCTATGCGGGGGATTTCATAGCGGTCGAGGCTGTCTTGCAGATCAGTGTTTTCTAGGCCGATGAGTTGGCAAATTTCATTCAGGTCGCCAGCCGTAGCTTCGTCGACATGGATCCAGCATCCTTCCTTTGCGCTTGGCAAGGAAAGAAAATTTTCCTCTTTCGCAGTTTTGAAATAGTATTCGATCATCTTCTGCCTTCTATACAGATAAATGGCAGGAGATCGATTTAATGTAAAAATTTTTTTTAAAAACTACACAGTATTGTGTCGGTCAGTCCACGGGTACTGTCTGCATTCGACGTGCCACAGAGGAACCTCCAGCTTGCCTGTGTAAAGTGTTCCCCATTTCCAGGTGAAGATGGAATGGCCAATGATCGGGTGTCCATGATTGTCAGCCATTTCTTTGGCGGCATTGGGTGAGATGATGGCGAGAAGGCTTAAAGTCAACCCGTTCAATTGCGCTTGGAAGACTTTGAGATGGCAATCGCTCTCTTTAGGCTGAAAAATCTTAGAAAAAATAAAGCATATGGCTTCTGCAGAGGTGCGGATCACTCCTTCGCAAGCAGCTAACGCAGCCCAAACGCGCGCTGTAACCTGATCGGTGAGATTGTCGATCGGTTTATGAAAACCGTAGTCGTAGAACCAGCGTTCGAAGGGAACTTCTTGGCGAAGTCCGTAACTGACAGCTTGAACATTGTTGCCGAAGACATTGATCGCATGAGCGATTTTATCGAAGGCATTTCTTAGCCCTGAGGCTGCTTGATTTGCCATATGCCCGGCTTCGCTGCCGAAATATCTCATGGAAGGAACGGAATGTGTTTGAGTCATGGAAAACTCCTACGGTTTAATTTTTTCTTCCAAATCCTTTAATCGCTTTTCTAAATTTTCGATCTGTTTCACATAATCGCTGATCTTGCGTAAGTAGACCTGTTGGCGATTGTACTCTGAGAGGTTCATGACTGGGCCGCCTGCATATTTTCCGGGCTGTGCGATCGATTTGCTGACGCCCCCGCGTGTAGCGATCATGACATAGTCGGCAATCTCGAGATGGCCGACGACGCCGGCCTGGCCGCCGAAAACATCATTTTTACCTGTTTTGACCGATCCGGCGATCCCGGTTTGGGAAACGATGATGTTGTCATGCCCAATGTGGACATTGTGGCCGATTTGTACGAGGTTATCGATTTTTGTGCCGCGGCCGATGCGGGTAGATTTAAAGCGTGCGCGGTCGATGGTCGTATTTGCACCGATTTCCACATCATCTTCAATAATCACAGTGCCGAGCTGGTCGAGCTTAGTGTGCTGCCCTTTGGCATCTGTGGTGTATCCAAACCCGCAGGAGCCGATGACGGCACCGGGCTGTAAAATCACTCGATTGCCGATGGTGCATTTCTCGCGGATGGTCACATGGGGATGAAAATGGCAATGTGCTCCAATGACAACCCCGGGGCCGATGCTCACATGGGAGGCAATGCGCGTATGATCGCCGATGACAACGCTATGATCGATGACGGCATGCGGACCGATGTGGACGTCCTTGCCCAATTTTACTGCAGGGGTGGACCACTGCGGTGGGATGCACTCCCGTAAATCCAGAACTGTTGCAAGGAGACAAGAGCAGCGCATTGATGATGGTCTGGAAAGCTTGGGAAGGGTCGTCTGAGACGAGAAAGTTTTTACCCTCTTCCGGCTGTGTTTGTTGATCGATGCAGATGACCCCGGCTTTTGTCTCCTTTAATAAGAGACCGGTATTTGGGATTGGCTAAGAAAGAAGCATCTTCGGAACAAGCAGTATCGAGCGCATCGATCCCCGCGATCCAATAATCCGGCGGTCCGATTAAGGTCGATTGAGTGAGCTCAGCAAGTTCAGCAAGAGTAATTTCTTAGATTCCATAAACTACTTCTTAGCTTCTGTTTTTTGGTCCGCAGGAACTTCTTCAGCAGAGGCAACAGCAGGAGCCTGTTTTTTTGATTCTTGCGCTGCAAAAGCTTTATCCATTTCAGTGATGACGAAGTTAGTCACATCGAGGCCAGGTGTAAAGAAAAAGCAAGCGTCTTTGTTGACGACCATGCTGAGCTTCCTATCTTTGGCAACTTTTTCCGAAGCGCTGTTGATGCCTACGGCCATGGTTTGCATGATGCGCATGTTGGCTTGGTTCATCACTTGATAGTATTGATTTTGATAGCGGCTGAGCTCTTCATTGAGAGTGCGGAATTTCACTTTGAGCTCCTCTTCCGCTTCGGGAGAAAGCCCATCGAGATAATCGGGATCATTGAATTTTGTAGAGAGTTCATTGAGCTGCTTTTCCGTGTCTTCGAGAATGAGGTCATCTGTTTCTTGAGCGATTCAAATGAGGCCTGTTCTTGTTTGCCAAGTTTGGAATCACTGACGCAAGTTCCGAAATTGACAATGCCGAAATTTTGAGCAGCTTCAGCGCTAAAGCCGGCGGTTGTCAATAGGGTCGCGATAAATAATGCAGGTACAAAACGGTGTTTCATTGTATTTTCTCCTATATTGTTATTGGATTCATTTAAAACTGTCCTCCCATCGAGAAGAAGAATTTGCGTACGTCGGCTCCTTCTTGTTTGTTAATTGGGAAGCCTACTCCGAGAATGACGGGAACGCGGTTGATCAATTCTAAGCGGGCACCGAAACCGGTGCGTGAATCTAAAAGTGGAAAAATAAAAACGTCTTAATGCAATGCTGCCGGCATCGACGAAGACAAATAAGTCCATGATTGGGAGAACCTCGTGCAAATATTCGATCGAAAGAACGGTTGAGGAAATGCCGCCCTTGGGGTCGCCGCCTTTGAAAGTGGGGGCCTAAATCGAAATCGCGGTAGCCGCGGACGGAGTTAAGCCCGCCGATGAAGAACCGTTCGCTGAGTGGGATTTTAGTCGGGCTGTTCGTTTTGAAGATCGGCTCGATGAACCGCAAATCCCATCGGTATTTCATGATCCCATGGCGCCATAGCTGAGTATAGTAGCTATTGACGTAGGCAAATCGCAGAAAACTGTAATCGCCCCAAATCCCGACGAATTCTCCTTCGAGAGAAGAGCGGAATCCGTTATGGGGTTTGACCGCGCTGTCTGTGGAGTCGAAGGTGATCGAAGTGCCAATGCCCGAGATGATCCCGTCGTGGTGCGCTTGTTCCCGTTCTTCGTGTGAGGCTGCCTTTGTGGAACGTGGATCATGGAATTGCGGAAGCGGTATTTGGTCCCGAAAGTCCACTAGTAATTCAACGGATACGATGCGTATAAAGAGAAACCCAACGTATTGATGTCGTAATCTTTCGAGATCAACGTGCTTTGAGTTTCAGAAACATCGAAACCGACGCGCCAAAGTGTATCGCGGAAATAAGGGGTCAGCCAAGAGATGGTATAGGAGCTCTGCTTAGCGCCCAAGCTTGCCCGGGCATGCGCATATTCTCCGGCGCCGCGCAATGAGGATAGGCCGTCTTTAAAGATGCGCGGGATCCCTTTATAATTGAAATTGCTTTCTGACAGGTCAAGTCCGCCGAAAACATCGTCCGCGCTGCTGAAGCCAAAGAAAAGGCTGATATTGCCTGTTGTCGTCTCCTCGACTTCGATGTAGACGTCGCGGTAATTTTCCCCGAGAGCTTGATCGTCCTGCGTGCGGACGGCATAGACATTGACGCTCTTGAAATAACCCATGTTTTCTAAGCGCTGCTGGGTTGCTTTCAGTTTGGCACTGTCAAATGTTTCTCCGGGGACAAGAAGCGATTCGCGCAAGATGACGTGGGCTTCTGTTTGGACGTTTCCAAAGACGCGCACCATGCCGATCTTATATTGTTCGCCTTCGTCGATCGGTATAGTAGACATTGTAAATAGGCTCATTGGCCGACGAGCCGGGTCTCATATTGCACAGTTAGCATCGATATAGCCTTTGCGGCCATAGAGGTCTTTGATCGCTTGGGCAGACTCGCGCAGTTTTTCCGGGGAATAAACAGCTCCTGGCCGTGCGTAGAAGAGTCCGTCAATTTGCTTTATCGGTAAAAAGAGTATTGCCTTTAAAAGTGATCTTGCCGAAGTGAAACAGCGGACCGCGGTCCGCGATGATTTCTAGAACGATTTTTCCCTCGGTTTTAGCCTCTTTGACGAGGATATCGACCTTCGCATCGGCATAGCCGCGGTTTTGAAGCAAGTTGATGATGGTCAATTTGTCTTGCTCCAGGGCCTCTTCATTGTAAATCCCTGCACCGGTCAGCCAGCTTGTGAAAAGATTGTATTTTTTTGTGTAGATCATCCCGAGAATTTCGCTGCGCTCTTTTTTAGTGAACCCTTTGAAAACGATATTGTCGATTTTTCCTGATCTTCCTTCGCGCACTTCGATCGCGATATCCACTTCATTGGTCTTCGTATCGGGGATGACCATGTATTGCAGCTGGGATTCGAAATAGCCTTTCTTGATGTAGTATTCTTTGACTTTGTTGAAGGCTTTGTTGAAAGCCTGGCGGTTGAAGACGGCTTTGGGTTTGATGCCGAGTTCTTTTTGCAGAGTGCTTGTCTTGATATGCGTATTGCCGGTCCATTTGATCGTTCGGATGGTCGGCCGCGGCCAGACCTTAATCGTGATATAAACCTCGCCATTCTGCACTCGGATGCTGGGCTCCACGCGGTCGTATTCGTCGGAAAGGGCCTTAAGGTCGCTGTCAAAAGTCATCTGAGAAAAGGGATCGCCGACCTTTGTTTTCAAACGGGAAATGACTGTTTTTGGATCAAATGAAGCATTGGGAGGCAGGTTTTCCGCTTGAATATCGATATTTGCCACTTTTCGATCTTCGAATGCTTCTATGGAGGGATAGGCTGCCATCAAGGAGCTCAATGGCGCACACGTGAATGCAATGAGAGACAGGTAGACAGCGAATTTTCTACTCATGATCAAAGATACCCCTTTCGGCGAGTTGCCGATTATAAAGAAACCAAAGGAATATTTGCAAATGGCGTTGCTTTACTGCTCTATAGAAATTAACGTAAAACTAAAAGTTCTGACGGCCGGTCAAAGCGCGGGCGAGGGTGCTGCCGTCGACGAAGTCGAGGGAGCTGCCGATCGGCAGGCCGAAGGCCAGCCGAGATACGGGAAGCCCCCATTCGTGAAAAAGTTCTTTGAGGTAGAGGGCCGTTGTATCGCCTTCTAGAGTGGAGTCTAGGGCGATAATGACTTCTTTGACTTGAAGATGGGCAATTCTATTTTTTAGTTGCTCAAGATTTAAATGTTCAGGAGTCCTCCCGCCCAGCGGGGATAAAAGCCCTCCTAGAACATGATAAAGGCCGCGGTAGGCGCCGGTCTCCTCCAGAGAGTAAACATCGCGCGGGGACGCGATGATGCAGAGCTGCGTCTTATCGCGCATCATGTGATGGCAAAAAGGGCATCCGCCATCATCAGTCAGGCAGTGGCAATCTGCACATTGGGTAACTTTTTCTTTTAATTGCTTAACGAGAATGGAAAGGGAGTGGAGTTCGTGATCCGGCCAATTTAAAAGTTGAAATGCGAACCGTTCGGCTGTTTTAGTGCCGACGCTGGGGAGCTTTTTCAGAAAAGCGATCAACTGGGCAAGCTCGGACGGGTATTTGGCCATAAGTTCTAATAAATGTGAATCTTTCCTAAGAGTACTTGAGCTGCCATTATTCATAAATAGGATGTTTTTCTTGGAGCGCTTCTCTATGAGACTATCCCACTATTCAAAATATTTAGTAACTATTCAGCACTCCCCTCTTTAAGAAGAAGATCGGGCACGCACGCGGGCACGAAAGAGGAAATATCTCAAAGAGATTTCACATAAAGCCGACAGCAGTAAAGTTTTTATTCCTCGTATTTGGCCATTCCGTTCCAGAGGTCGTGAGTTACTCATACGCATAGTGTCCATGTTAACGAAAATGGCTCAAGGTGCTTCTTTCGTGCCCGTGTCCGTGCCCGCGTGCGTGCCCGATCTTCTTCTTAAAGAGGGGAGTGCTGAATAGTTACCAAAAATCAAACGTTTGAATAGTGAGATAGTCTCATATTTTAAAGTTGAATTTCACCTCGCGCAAAGAAATAATGCTTTGCATTTTTGTATGGGCTGGGGTAAAATTGTTGCTAGTTTACATTTTAAATTTTTATGTTTCATGAATAAACCTGGAAAAGCACGAATTATTGGAACCGGCTGCTATCTGCCTGAGCCAGTTTTATCCAACCATGATCTTGAAAAAATGGTCGAAACTTCCGATGAGTGGATAGTCACCCGGACGGGGATGAAAGAGCGCAGAATTGCTCGAAGCGATGAGTTTACTTCCGATATGGGATATGCAGCGGCAATGCAAGCCATTGAAACTGCGAAAATTTCCGTGGAAGAGATCGATCTTATTCTCGTCGCGACATTAACTCCCGACTTTGTTTTCCCGAGCACAGCTTGTCTTTTGCAAGCGCGGTTGAAAGCGGTCAATGCTGCTGCAGTCGATGTGCAAGCGGCGTGCACAGGCTATATTTATGCTCTTTCCCAAGCCAAAGCGTATATCGATTCCGGCCTGTACAAAAATATCTTACTCGTCGCTTCTGAAAAACTCTCTTCGATCGTCAATTATAAAGACCGCAATACATGTGTCCTGTTTGGCGATGGCGCTTCCGCGTGTGTCGTCAGCGACCGCGGCAGATGGCCTTCTCATCCGCGATGTTTGCTTAGGGGCTGATGGAGAACTCGCCGAATTATTGATCCTTCCGGC
Organism: uncultured Verrucomicrobiae bacterium; assembly: GCA_963698815.1. Lineage (GTDB taxonomy): Bacteria > Chlamydiota > Chlamydiia > Chlamydiales > Rhabdochlamydiaceae > CAJCIW01. Next base: position 89,862 of record CAVOSF010000001.1, on the reverse strand, counting down.
CGGCGGCTCGCCGGAAACCCGCTACCGCACAGACGGTGTGCGATGGGCTTCATTATTTGCAAATGGGAGGAAAAGAGACGTTCAAACATGCCGTGCGCCGCATGGAAATGGCCTCCAAACAATGTTTAGACCGCGTCGGTCTTGCCGAATCGGAAATCAGCTGGATTGTGCCCCATCAGGCCAACATTCGGATCATTGAAGGAATTGCCAAACGGTTTGGAGTTCCGATGGAGCGCGTCTATTTGACGATCCATAAATATGGCAATACCTCGGCTTCTTCGATCGGAATCGCTCTCGATGAACTGATCCGCGAAAAAACGGTAAGGCAAGGGGAAAATCTCCTCCTGGTGGCGTTTGGCGCAGGGCTGACGTGGGGAGCTTCGATCTTAACCGTAGATAAAAGAGGAGAGTTATGAATAAAAAAATATGCATTTCTTTTTCCAGGCCAAGGCGCCCAATATCCCGGAATGGGCAAAGATTTTTACGATCAATTTCCGCATTGCCCAAGCACACCTTTGAAGAAGCGGACCATTTTTTAAATCGGCCATTTTCTAAACTCATCTTTGAAGGCCCGGCCCGCGGAATTGACTCTGACTAAAAACAGCCAAATTGCCATTTATATTAGCAGTGTGGCCATCTTGCGCGTTGTTCAAGAGCAATTTCCTGAGTTAAAGCCTGTCGTCTGCGCAGGATTGAGCCTGGGAGAATATACGGCTCTGACAGCTGCAGGAAAAATTGATTTTCAGGATTGCCTCGACCTCGTCCGCATCCGAGCGGAAGCGATGCATCAAGCATGCGAAGAGACAAAGGGAACGATGCAAGTTGTTCTTGGCATGACGGAAGAAGCAGTCGAAACAGTGATTCGAGAATTAAACCCTCCGCATCCCGTATGGATCGCTAATCTCAACTGCCCAGGACAGATTGTCATTGCGGGCTCTATGGAAGCCATTGCTCTGGCCGCAGAAGCCTTAAAACAAAAAGGCGCCAAACGGGTCCTTCCTTTAGATGTTTCCGGAGCTTTTCATAGCGGTCTGATGCAGCCCGCTCAAGAAAAGCTCGCTGCTAAGATCGCCAGTGTCCATTTCTACGAAAGCCCATTGAAATGGTCATGAATGTCCCTGGAGATTTCGTCGCTTCGGTAGACCAGATGCGGCAAATGCTGATCGATCAAGTCGTTAGTCCTGTCCGATGGGAAAAAGGAATCCGCAAGATGATGGAGAGCAAAAAAGTCGACGCGTATTTGGAAATGGGACCAGGAAAAACATTAGGCGGAATGAATAAACGGATCGGCGTCGCTGAGCCTAATTATGGCATTGAAAAAGTAGCGGATTTAGAAGAGGTCCAAAAACTGATGGAGTCTTATGCAACTGTTGAAAGCTAAAAAAGCGTTAATTACAGGTGGAACCGCAGGGATTGGAAAAGAGATTGCCATCGCCTTTGCAAAGCAAGGGGCTGATGTCGCAATTTTCGGGACCAATGCAGAGCGCGCCGCTCAAGTGGTCCAAGAATTAGAGCAAAGCAAAATTTCTCCTGAGCAGCAATTTGATCTCCTTCATCGTCAATGTCTCTGAAAAAACCTCTGTGGAAGGTGCGATCCAGCAACTGCTCGCCAAATGGGGGCAAATCGATATCCTCGTCAATAATGCCGGGATCACCCGCGACGGCCTATTGATGCGCATGACAGAAGAAGATTGGGACCAAGTCATCGATGTGAACTTGAAATCTGTTTACAATACTTGCCAAGCGCTCGTCCGCCCTATGATCAAGGCCAAAGGCGGCAAGATCATCAATATCTCTTCTGTTGTAGGCTTGACAGGAAATGCAGGACAAGCCAATTATGCTGCTTCAAAATCGGGAATGATCGGTTTTACAAAAGCCTTAGCCCTTGAGCTTGCAACGCGCAATATTTGCGTCAATTGCATCGCCCCAGGATATATCCATACCCGTATGACCGATGCTCTGACCGATGCACAGAAAGAGGGGGTCTTGAAAAAAATCCCGATGGGGCGCGTGGGAAGCCCTCAAGATATCGCGAATGCGGCTGTTTATCTCGCTAGCAACCTTTCCGATTATGTCACCGGACAGGTTCTGACAGTCGATGGCGGGATGGTCATGTGACCAATGCAAATTAACTTTAGTTTAACAACCGAAAGGAATGCCTATGTCAATTGAAAAAGAAGTCATTGATATCGTTGTCGAACAACTAGGTGTCGATGCCAATGATGTGACTTTGGATAAATCATTCGTAGAAGATCTCAATGCCGACTCTTTAGACCTGACAGAGCTCATCATGACTTTTGAAGAGCGTTTTGGTTTTGAAATTTCTGAAGAAGAAGCGGAGAAACTCAAGACCGTAGGTGACGTCGTCAACTACATCAATAAGAAAAAAAGCTAATGGTTTGCCCCTCTCTCACAAGGAGAGGGGAGTTCTATACCGCGCGCAGGAAGGTTTCGTGAATTTGGACTCAGCGAGGCAAAGCACAATCGAAGCTCGCGGTCCGAGTGACGAAGCCATAGTGAAAACTATGGCTGAGGAAGAGGATCGATTGGGTAAAGCCACAGCCAGTCCAAATTCACTAAACCTAACGGAGCGCGGTGTAGGTTGGAAACAGATTTTTGTAAATTATCGCGACTGCTTTTTTTGGATCAGGATCAAACGATTCTGTCAATGGAGTTGAGGTGTCATAGTGGCAGGCTGATGAAGCTAGGTCGTAATAGTCCATGTCGCCAGACAGCAAACTCGCTTTCAACGCATGCAAAATGGTATAGCCGTCGGTCGGCTTTTTTTCAGCTAGATATTGTTTAAGTCGGGATTTATCCAATTTTTTAAGGGCTTCATTGATCGGAATGATGTCTGCTTCAGAAGTGCAATTTACTCCCTTTTTGCGCGCCTTTTTTGTGAAATCCATTAATTGATCATAAAGCTCTCTTAGGGCTGGGTCGTAATATTCGTAGAGCGGCATTTTATTCTCGATGAAGGAGATCATATGCAATGCCTCGGATGTTCTTTCTTGAGGGTCGGAATTTTTATGAAATCTTTCAAGAAGTTCTAATAGCCACGTATGCTTAATTTTTGAGTCTTTTTTAAATGCTTCGTACGGATAGAGATTGTAAGCAAGCACTTCGATCTCTTGTTTGTTTGGATTAAATTTCCGCGTGATTGCACGTCCGCGGGAATCTAGTTGCTTTGTATTATCGCGCAGATATTTATAGTTTTTGGACTCAGGATGAATACTTGCTCCATTCCAGTGGTCTAATACGTTCTTTTGGTGTTCTCTTCGTTCCTGAGCGATGACGAAAGCATGGTCCGCTTTTCCTTTCTTATTAGTACCCGGTATAGGTTTACCCTTAAGTTGGCATAACGCCACGAAAACATAATTCTCGTCTCTGGTCAAGGCATTGAATAGGTCGATAGCCCCTTCTGTGCAATTTCCAATGTACTGACCAATTTGCAATTTGGCGAAAGTCTTAAACCGTTTAAAATTGCTCATTGGCTGGGATTGTGCAAGAAGTTTAACTTTTTTTTTGTTCTCATCGCGTGTTTCTTTGAGTCGAGCATTCGCAGCATTGCCCACTTTTTGACTATAGATGACCGTGGGTTCTTGTCCTGGGAATCCCCAAGTATTTCCAGAGATCGGCATCTTGATCAAAACATCTAAAAGATTAAGCATTGTGTAAGTAGTCGGTTCTTCATTTTCTGGAAATCCTTTCAATTCGATGAGTTTTTCTATAGGGATTTCATTTGCATTTTGGAGTTCGCATCCCTCCCCATACCACCTTGCAAATGTCTGCAGACAACTGTCGTTGTATCCAAAGTTTTTGATTATATACTCTATAAATTCAATATTATCAGAGCTTACAGGTTCGTCGATTTTTTCTAGTTGTTGTTTCGCTATTTCTTCTGTTTGGGGAGGGGTTACATTTTCGAGAAAGAGTTTGTTGAATTTTCGTTTGAGTTTATTGAGGGCATTCTGGCTTGCCACGAATGCGGCATAACTCTCACGAGTGTCAATGACCTGGGAGTCAGGGGCTATCCTTTGTTTCGTCAGTTCATTTTGCCAGTCGATGATTTTTACAAATAATAATTGTGCTTTTGAGGAAGAGTCTTGAGAATTAATAATATTTTGTTCTTCGGCGGAAATGAGAGGTTTATGGATACAATTGCTGTTTGTTAAATACGAGAATAAATAATCTAAGCTTGCTGAGTTAAAATTAATATTTTTAAAAGATGACATAATATATAACTAATGTTTAATGGCGTTAATTTGGGAACAGTTTTTTATAAATTTCTTGAATTGCTTTTTTAGGGTTGGCGTCAAGCCATGCTATCAATAAATTTTTATTATCATAGGGGCAGGCTGCGGCAACAAGAGTGTAATAGTCCATATCTCCTGTCAGATAGCTCGCTTTTAATGCATGCAAAATCGTACAGTCGTCCATCTGCTTTCTCTCAGACAGATATTGTTTTAATCGAGGCTTGTCCAAGTTTTTTAATGCTTCATTGATCGGAATGATGTCCGCTTCACAATCACATTTGATTCCCTTTTTGCGCGCTTCTTTTGTGAAATACATCAATTGATCATATAGCTCTTCTACAACTGGGTCGTAATGTTCATAGAGCGGCATTTTATTTTCCATGAATGAAATGATATATAATGCCTTGGATATTCTTTGTTGAGGGTCGGAAATTTGATGAAATCCTTCCAGGAGTTCCTCTAGCTGCCTATGCTTTATTCTTGAATCTGCTTTAAATGCTTCGGATGGATAGAGATTGTAAGCCAACACCTCGATCTCTTGTTTGGTGGGATCAAATGGCCTTGTAATCGCACGTCCTTGGGAGTCTTGATATCCTGTGAAATCACGTAAATATTGGTTGATTTTGGATATATGAAAAATTGTAGGCAAATCCCAGCCGTCCACTACGTTCTCTTGAGCGATGACGAAAACATGGTCTGCTTCTTCTTTCTCATCAGTACACGGTATAGGCTTACCCGCTAGATGGCATAATGCGACGAAACCGTAGTTGTGGTCTCTGATCAAGTAATTGAATAGTCTTACTGCTCCTTCTCGGCAATTTCCAATGAACAGACGATTTTCCAATTTAGCCCAAGTCCGCATCTGTTTAAAATAGCTCATTGGCCCGGATTGTTCGAGGAGTTTGTAATTCTCACTGCGTATTTCATTGAGTCGAGCATCCGCAGCAGCGTTTGCTTTTTCACTATAAACAGCGTTGGGTTCTTGTCCTGGGAATCCCCAAGTATTACCACAGATCGGCCTCTTGATCAAAACATCTAAAAGAGCCAGCATTGTGTAAATAGAGGGTTCTTCATTTTTTGAAAATCCTTGCAAATTGATAAGCTCATTTGTGGGGACATCATTTGTGCATAGGAGTTCGCATGTGCCAAAAAACTTTGCAAACAATTTAAGACAAGCATCGTTGTATCCAAAGTTTTTGATTATATACTGCATATATTCAATCGTGCCAGGAGTTACAGGCATGTCGATTTTTCCTAGTTGTTTTTTTGCTATTTCTTCTGTTTGGGCAGGTGTTACATTTTCGAGAAAGAATTTGTTGAATTTTCGTTTGAGTTTATTGAGGGCATTCTGGCTTGCCACGAATGCGACATAATTATCACGAGTGTAAATGACTTGGGAGTCAGGGGCTATCCTTTGCTTCGTCAGTTCATTTTGCCAGTCGATGATTTTTGCAAATAATAATTGTGCTTTTGAGGAAGAGTCTTGAGAATTGATAATATTTTGTTCTTCGGCGGAAATGAGAGGTTTATGGATACAATTGCCGCTTGTTAAATACGAGAATAAAGAATCTAAGCTTGCTGAGTTAAAATTAATATTTTTAAAAGATGACATAATATATAACTAATGTTTAATGGCGTTAATTTGGGAACAGTTTTTTATAAATTTCTTGAATTGCTTTTTTAGGGTTGGCGTCAAGCCATGCTATCAATAAATTTTTATTATCATAGGGGCAGGCTGCGGCAACAAGAGTGTAATAGTTCATATCTCCTGTCAGATAGCTCGCTTTTAATGCATGCAAAATCGTACAGTCGTCCATCTGCTTTCTCTCAGACAGATATTGTTTTAATCGAGGCTTGTCCAAGTTTTTTAATGCTTCATTGATCGGAATGATGTCCGCTTCACAATCACATTTGATTCCCTTTTTGCGCGCTTTTTTTGTGAAATACATCAATTGATCATATAGCTCTTCTACAACTGGGTCGTAATGTTCATAGAGCGGCATTTTATTTTCCATGAATGAAATGATATATAATGCCTTGGATATTCTGTCTTGAGGGTCGGAAATTTGATGAAATCCTTCCAGGAGTTCCTCTAGCTGCCTATGCTTTATTCTTGAATCTGTTTTAAATGCTTCGGACGGATAGAGATTGTAAGCCAACACCTCGATCTCTTGTTTGGTGGGATCAAATGGCCTTGTAATCGCACGTCCTTGGGAGTCTTGATGTCCAGTGAAATCACGTAAATATTTGTTGATTTGGGACTTAAGAAAAATTGTAGCCCCGTCCCAGCCCTCCACTACGTTCTTTTGCTGTTCTCTCCGCTCCTGAGCGATGACGAAAGAATGGTCCGCTTTTTCTTTCTTATTAGTACCCGGTATAGGCTTACCCCTTAGACAGCAAAGTGCGACGTAACCGTAGTTGTGGTCTCTGATAAAGGAGTTGAATAGTCTTCTAGCTCCTTCTCCGCAATTGCCAATGAACAGACCATTTTCCAATTTACCACGAGTCCGGATCTGTTTAAAACGGCTCATTGGCCCGGATTGTTTGAGGAGTATATCATGCTCATCGCGTATTTCATTGAGTCGATCATCCGCAGCATCATCAGCTTTTTCACTATAAACAGCGTTGGGTTCTTGTCCTGGGAATCCCCAAGTATTAGCAGAGATCGGCCTCTTGATCAAAACATCTAAAAGAGCCAGAATTGTGTAAATAGAGGGTTCTTCATTTTTTGAAAATCCTTTCAAATTGATAAGCTCATTTGTGGGGACATCATTTGTGCATAGGAGTTCGCATGTGCCAAAAAACTTTGCATACAATTTAAGACAAGAATCGTTGTATCCAAAGTTTTTGATCACATACTGCATATATTCAATCGTGCCAGGAGTTACAGGCACGTCGATATTTCCTAGTTGTTTTTTTGCTATTTCTTCTGTTTGGGCAGGTGTTACATTTTCGAGAAAGAGTTTGTTGAATTTTCGTTTGAGTTTATTGAGGGCTTCCTGGCTTGCCACGAATGCGGCATAACTCTCACGAGTGTCAATGACCTGGGAGCCGGGGGCGATCCTTTGCTTCGTCAGTTCATTTTGCCAGCAGATGATTTTTTCGAATAATAATTCCGCTTTTGAGGAAGAGTCTTGAGAATTAATAATATTTTGTTCTTCGGCAGAAATGAGAGGTTGATGAATAAAATTGCTGTTTTGCAAGTTTGTAAACAGTGTGTCTAATGTGCTTGAACCTGAATTAACGTTGTTTAAATTAGTCATAATGTATCTCATGCTTATTAATATGCTATTAATTATATAGTTATTATTAATTAATGTCATTAAAAATTTTACTATAATAAAAAAAACATAAGTGATTGAAATACAATGACTAAAGTTCTAAAGTCTTTCTTTAGAATTTTGCGGATTTGACATCGACCCAAATGTCGCGGGTCTCTTCTTGGGGGAGAATATTTTGAATAAAGTGGTATTTTTTAAAATCTTCTGGGGTAGAGCGGATGATTTTCGCGGTCTGCTCATCGATGCCGAGGTTGTCGAGGGAGTGGAGGGTAGAGGGAAAGAGGCAATAAGTTTTAAAGTGGGCGGCAACAGATTGGGGGCTGCATAAATAATTGATAAAACGATAGACGGGATCTTCTTTTCGGCTGGGCTTGGGGATGCAGAAGTTTTCGATGCTGATAAATGTGCCTTCTTTGGGAAGGACAAACCCAACGAAATCGAAGAGTTTTTGCGTGCGTAAAATATAGGAGGTTGAAGCGACGACGAGGGAAACATTTTTTGTGGCGAGGAAATAGTCGCCGCGAAAAGAGGCATAGGCCGCGACCCAAGGCCTTTGCTGAATGAGGAGCTGCCGGATGCCTAGGACTTGGTCGGGATTCAATTGCGATGCCATTCCGTAGAGATAGAAGGAAGCAAATTCCACGGCGCTGATCGGATCGTTTTCCATGGTAATTTTGTAGTGGACAATGTTCGGATCAAAGATCATGCCCCACGTAGGCTCGATGGGATGCATGCGGAAGTAATCTTTATCGATGCCGAACCCAAAAAGCTCCCATTCAAAGGGAATCGAATAGTGATTGTCCGGATCGAAATAATGGCCGAGTAGATGGGGATTGATCGCATCCCAATAGACAAATTTTGACTTGTCGAGTTTTTTGAGCAAATCTTCTTGGATCAGGGCATTGACTGCATAATCCGAAGGGATGACCAGATCGTATCCTTCTCCTTTTGTCGCTTTGAGTTTGACGAGCATTTCTTCATTGGAGGAGTAGTAGCTGAAATTGATCTTTATGCCCGTTTCTCTTTCAAAGTCCGCAACGATGGACGGCTCGAAGATATCTCCCCAAGTAAAGACGTTGATCGTGTGCTTTTCATACTGCATCACTTTCCATTTCGGCCAATAAAGCGTGCAGAAGATAAATACGACCCAAACAAGGATGATGCTGGAACGGACTAAGAATTTTTTCGTCATCAAAATATCCGCGTGCGAGTTTTTTGAGAAAATGTGAAGAAGAGAAGGACGAGAATGCTGCTAAAGAGGACTAACACGGCGGAAAGGGCATTGACCATCGGTGAAATTCCGGACCGGAGCATCGATAAAATGTAAAGGGATAACGTCTGGGAAGTGCTGCCGGCGCAAAAATAGGAAAGGACGAAATCATCAAAAGAGATGATGAAAATTAGCAGCCCGGCGACGAAGAGAGAGGGCCGCAGGAGAGGAAGAGTCACTTTGAAAAAGGTTTGGACAGGTGTGGCGCCCAGCACAAGGGAGGCCTCTGTCATCCGGTAGTCGAGTTCGACAAAGCGGGCATAGATGATCGGAATGACAAAGCCTAAGCCGAGCACAGTGTGGGCCAGGATCAGCGTGATGAGCCCGAGCGGAATGGAGACAAGGGTAAAAAATCCAAGCAGTCCAACGGCGAGTACCGTCTCAGGGATGACCAGATTGCCGTAAAAGAGATTGAGGAATTTTCCGATCCTTCCGCCTTGAGCGGCATAAAAGAGCAGAAAGACGCCCATGGTCAAGCTGATAGCTGTCGAGCTGATCGCGACGATCAAGGAATTGAGGAAAGAGCCCCAAAGATGGGAGGCGCGAAAAAGTTCGTGGTACCACTTTAAGGTAAATCCTTTCCATGGAGAGGGGAATCCTTGCGTATTAAAAGAAAAGACTAGCAAGACGACTAAAGGGACATAGAGGAACAAGATAAGTTAAGATCGACCACGGCCAAGGTGCCCATTGCAGCTGAGCTTTCTGCTCTTAAATGGAATTTTTAACATGGTCCTCCCAGGGATGAGCCGTTCGATGATCCAATAGAACCCAGCGCGCTGACGAGCAGGAGAGCGCAGGCGACCACAGTGAATGCAGCTCCGAGCGATCCCGTCTCATCTCCGAGGATGTAATTGGCGACAACAGTCCCGACGAACATCCATTTGTCCCCGCCCATGAGTTCCGGGATCGCAAACTCGCCAAAAGAAGGGATATAGACGAGAAAAAAACCCGCTTTCAGGCCCCTTTTCGTCAGCGGCAAGATCACGCGGCGCAGTGTTTGGCCCCAAGTCGCGCCGAGGTCTAGGGAAGCTTCGACGAGGCGGAAATCCATCTTTTCTAAAGAGGAGTAAAGCGGCATCACCATGAAGGGCAGATAGTAATAGACCATCATGATCATGATCGCAAAATGGAGTATTGAGGATGTTCATCGGTTCTGAAATGATCCCCATGGTGCGGAGAAGATTGTTCAAAAAACCCTCTTTTTCCAAAACAAAAAACCAAGCGTAGACGTGGAGCAGGAAGTTCGTCCAGAAGGGAACAATCAATAGAAATAGGAACAAGTTTTTCAGCCGTTTTCCTGTAAAGGCGAGAAAATAGGCGAGGGGATAGGCAATCAACAAACAGAGAATCGCATTTCCAAGAGCCAGGACAAAAGAAGACAAAATCACTTTCAAGTAGAGCGGCCGCAGGAAAAAGGCGATTTTGTCCAAAGTAAGCCCTTCGAACGCTTCAAATTCATTGAATTTCAGTACACTGGTAACAACGAGAATGGCCAGGGGCAAATAGAAAAAAAGCACCTGCCAGATCATTGCAGGGGCGCCGATGGAAAAGGGAAGTTCAGAAGTGGGGGGTTTGCGAAAGAATTTCAGCTTCATCCGTCCTCCGGCGGAAACCCGGCCCTTAAGGGCCGGGTATTTCAAAAATTGACATTTGGGAGGGGTGCGAAGCTCCTCCCAAATCGCCATAATAATCCCCGGCCTTAAGGCCGGGGTTCACTTTTCCAGTATGACCACGTTTTCTTTTTGCCAGTAGAGGTTGACTTCGTTGTCGTAATCGATCACTTCCTGCTGGAAATGCTCTTCGTTTTGCTCAAAGACCTGAAGGCGCATTTGATTTTTGAGAAGGATGTTGTATTGCGTCGATCGTGCCATGGTAGACGATCGATTGAACAGTGCCTTTGAGGTGATTGGAAAAATTTTTCACTTCTTTTTTCGAGATGAAGATTTTTTCCGGCCGGATGCTGATCATCATATCGCACCCTTCTTTCATCCACTCTTTTTTTTGCGGAATGGCGATCTTTAAATGATCCAAGGTCGGGAATCTCGATTTCAGGCTCGCCATCGAGGTTGCGATAATTTTCCGCTTAAGATATTGGTCGTTCCGACAAACTTGGCGACGAAGGAGGTGTGGGGGAATTCATAGATCTCTTTAGGAGTGCCGATCTGTTCGATTTCGCCGCGGTGGTTCATGATCGCCATCTGGTCTGCGACAGTGAGTGCTTCGAACTGATCGTGGGTGACATAGACGAAAGTCGTCTTTAATTTGTCCTGGAGCTCGATCAGTTCGATGAGCATCCTCTCGCGCAGCTTGAAGTCGAGGGCTGCAAGAGGCTCATCGAGGAGGAGCACATCAGGCTCATTGACGATCGCCCGGGCAAGGGCAACGCGCTGCTGCTGGCCGCCGGAGAGCTGGCTTGTCAATTTGTAAATGTGGTTTTCCAGGTGAAAAGCCTCGAGGATTTTAATGACTTTTTGCTCGATGATCTGCTTTGGGCAGTTTTTTGAGTTTTAGGCTGTAAGCGACGTTGTCAAAGACATCGAGATGGGGAAAAAGAGCATAGTTTTGAAAGACGATATTGATCGGGCGCTTATGGATCGGCCAATCGGTGATCTCTTGGTCGCCAAGAAAGATCTTCCCCGAATCGGCCTTTTCAAGCCCTGCGATCAGCCGAAGCAGGGTTGTTTTCCCGCAACCGCTTGGCCCAAGGAGGGCAAAAAATTTGCCTGCAGGTATGGTCAGGCTGACTTCGGGGATGATCGTTCCCTCATTTACCGTTTTTTTTAACTTTTCGAGCTTGATACTTCGCATCTCTTTTGTCTTGCCGCCCTTCTAGTGGGATCTAATGCCTAAGATGGATTTATAGTTGCGCATAATTTTATGGCCAACGGAGTTTTATTGCATAGAATTTTTCTTGGAAAAATGCAGATGGGAAATTGGATGTAAATTTTTTTTTAAGTCATGCAAACCATTCTTCGATCCTGTAGTATCAGTTTAACTATACAATTTTCAGAGTTTGACACATGGAACGACGAAAACTTGTCATTATAGGATCGGGCCCGGCTGCCTATACTGCAGCGATCTATGCGGCGCGCGCCAATCTTTCCCCTCTTGTTTTTGAAGGATTTTTTTCTGGGCCTGCGGGAGGCCAGCTGATGACGACGACCGAAGTGGAAAATTATCCCGGTTTTCCCGAAGGGATCACAGGGCCGATCTCATGGAGCAGATCCGCAAACAAGCAGAGCGGTTTGGGACGACGATCTTGACCGAAGATGTGGTTTCAGTTGACCTGAAAGTCCGCCCGTTTGTGATCCATGGAAGCTCCATCATTGTTCAAGCCGATGCCTTGATCATCGCAACAGGGGCTACCGCCAACCGGCTTGATGTTCCCGGGACAAGAGATGGAGAATTCTGGCAAAAAGGGGTGACTGCCTGCGCGGTCTGCGATGGGGCCGCTCCGATTTTCCGCAATAAAGACCTCTATGTTTTCGGCGGAGGGGATACCGCTGTGGAAGAGGCTGTGTTTTTGACGAAATTCGGCAAAAAAGTTTACCTTGTCCATCGCCGCGATGAACTCCGCGCTTCGAAGATCATGGCCGAGCGCGCCTTGAAGCATCCTAAGATCGAAGTGATCTGGAACCATGTCCTTGCCAAGGTCGAAGGGGACACTGTTGTCAACAGCGTGACTTTAAAAGATGTAAATCAGGCAAAGAGATCAAACGCGAGGCCGGCGGCGTCTTTTTTGCGATTGGGCACACTCCCAATACGGCCTTTTTACAAGGCCAGGTCGAACTGGAGCCAAATGGCTATATCAAAGTAAAACCGGGCACCAGTTACACTTCGATCGAGGGCGTCTTTGCGGCAGGCGATGTGCAAGACCATATCTACCGGCAAGCCGTTACCGCAGCAGGTTCTGGATGTATGGCCGCATTGGATGCGGAGCGCTGGCTGTCAGAAAAAGGGCATTTGGGATAATCATGCAGAAAATCGCTTGGGTCCTATTGATTTGTTGCCCATTTTCTGCTTTTACTCTTCAGACTAAGCCCTGGCTTGGAAACAAATACGAATTTGATCTTGAGTCTGTCTTTATCTATTCCCGCTATCGCAAGGTTGAAGGGGCATCAAGACAGTTGACACGACCGTCTAATGATTACGATCTGTTTTTCGATGTGGGATTTACCCCTTATTCCACCATGGATGTACGCGCGGAGATCGAATTGGCCGAGACTCCGCGTCAAAATTTCAATTGGAGAAGCGCCGCTATCCAAGCGCGCTATCAATGGCTCGACGATATTTCCGGAGACCCGATCAGCTTTACGACTGGGGTCAATGTGCGAGCAGTTCCCCATCACAGCTTGCGAGATGTCAGCTGCCCCTACGCTTCTTATGCAAATTATGAATTAACGGCAGCAGTAGGCAAGGAATGGTCGCAAGAGGGGGATTGGGTGATGCGGACCTATGGCTATGCGTCGATTGGGATCGCCAATCACGGCTCTCCCTGGTCGCAAGCTTTGGCCACCTGGCAGTTTAACTGGCAGGATACCCATGCGCTCTTTTTATTCGGTCTAGGAGATTTCGGCTTCGGAGATAAGCAGCATGTCAACGTCCATCACTTTAATGGCTGGGGAAAATTCCTCCACCAGTCAGTTGATGTTGGTATTGTTTATCGCTACTGCACTGGGATCTGGGGAGCAATTTCGGTCTCTTATGCTTATCGCGTCTTTGCGCATAATTTCCCCGAGCACGTGAACTTCTTCGCAGTGGCTTATACTCTTCCCTTCTCTTTGTTTTAACGTAATCTAAACGCAAAGACACAGAGAGGGGGAGGGGAAGAGAGAATCAATCCCTAACCCAAATAGCAAAAGTAGTGACATAGAGCTGGCAATGGCTGATAGAGATCAGCATTGAGGTCCCTTTCAGTTTTTTTTCCAACACGTTGGAAAAAAAGACGCTGGGTTTGCCGCTCTCTTCGTTGAGGATTTCGATGTCAAGCCAAGTGGCATGTTCGCCAAAACCTGTCCCCAAGGCTTTAACGACGGCCTCTTTGGCGGAAAATCGACCGGCAAAGTGGGGGACAGGATCTTTGTATTTCAAACAATAGTCCTGCTCTTTTGTCGTGAATAGACGCGAGATCAACTTGCAGCCCGTGAGTATCGATGCTTTTGCGGATCCGGTCGATCTCGATGATGTCATTTCCGATCCCTAGGATCGGTGTTCAGCGTTCGTCATCTAACTCTTCATCTTCTTCATACTCATCGGAGAGGTTCTCTTCATCCATCGCATTACAGAAGATCATGCGGCCGGAAGTGGTGTGTTTGACCGAAAGCACTTTAGCATCGATGGTTTCCCCAATATAATTGCCGCCGCCATTGACGACAACCATTGTGCCATCGTCCAGATAGCCGACGCCCTGCCGCGGTTCTTTTCCATAGCGCTGGATCTTGATCTTGATGAACTCGCCCGCCTGCATGAGCGGTTTTAACGCATTGGAGAGGGTATGGATATTGATGACGCGAATCCCTTCGATCGAGGCCATTTGGATGCGGCTGATATCGGCGGTGAGCAAGTTGGCGTCGAGCAGGCGCGCAAGTCGAACCAGTTTTCCTTGGGTGTCTTTGACATCGGGGAAGTCGGTATCATTGAAACGCAATTCCAGCCCAGGGACAGCCTCGAGTTTTTTGATTACTTCCAAGCTGCGCCGCGCTTTGGATTTTGTAATTTCATCGCCGATTTCCGCTGAGGCGTACAGCTCTTTGATCACAAAGCGGGGAATGACGAGCTGATGGTCTAAAACGCCCGTGTCGCCGCCACATCGATGATCCGGGCATCGGCTAGCACAGAGCTATCGATGATCAGGTCTTTCTTTTTTTCTGAGTGTCGGAGAGAATTTAACGAATGGAATGCTGACATAGAGCTCATCGGAGGAGCGCAATGTCATGATCGTTCCGAGATAGGTCCCGAAAAGGAAAAGAGCGATTTTGATGATTTCAAGCGTTTGCGGCTGCAAGACGATTGAGATCCTGCTGATTTCAAGAACAGCATTGAAAATTAGGACCAGCGCCTGGCCCATCAAATAGCCGATGAAGATGCCGATGATGGCGATATTGAATGAGCGTAAATTAAACCGTTTAAAAGCGATATCAAAGCCAATCAATAAGAACCCGAAGATGAGGCCGATTAAAATTCCAAGCAGAGCATTGACCTGCGCTGACCCGGTGGGACTGGACAGCATGAATGTTGTCATGAAGAAAATACTCAGCACTACGAAGAGCGTACGCATAAAGGCCAAAGAAATGTTCATAGAGTCTCCTAATTTTATTTTTACAAATCTGAAATAATGTGAGGATTGTAGAAAATTTATGTTTTTTTTGTCGACAAACTAAAATTATAGGTGTGGTACGATGCCTGAAAAAAGGAGAAACGCATGCATTTGAGCAAGACAACTTGGATTGCGATTTCAGGAATCATCTGGTTTATCATCGGTGTAGGTTTGCTTACTCTTGGATTAAACTTTATCGTTTATAAAGCGCAAATAGACGTCCATGAGACCAGCTCGCTGATTGCCAAAATTGCGCCTTTGGCCGGCGGTAGGGAACGGGCCGCTCTAGCGCTCATTTTAATAGGACTCGTCCTCGGCTTCATCAAGGGACGATTTGTCCTTGTAAAAACGGTGCAGCGCGTCGTAGGAAGAATTTTGCAGCTCACACCTCCAATTAAAATTTCTCAAGTGTACAACAAGGGATATTTGATTTTGATCGCGGGAATGATTTTGCTAGGACTTGGCATGAAATGGCTGCCGCTGGACATCCGGGGTACCATTGATGTGGCTATCGGTTCCGCCTTGATGAATGGAGCTGTTGCTTATTTCCGGCTGGCTTTTGCTGTGCATAAACAGAGTTAACTATTTATGGTAAGCGGATCCCTTTTCAATTTCAAAGGCACGGTAGATCTGTTCGATTAAGATCAGGCGTGTGATTTGGTGGGTGAATGTCATGCGCGATAATGACAAAAGGGATTTGGCTTTCGCTTTGATGGAGGCGGGGATGCCTTCGGCCCCGCCGATGATAAAACAAAGTCGGGAATGGCCGGGCTTGCTAAGAAATGCAGAAAATTCTTCGCTGGAATATTGCTTTCCAGATGGATCGAGGCAGATAAAATTTGTCTCTTTCTCTAAGAATTGCTTCAATTGCTCGTCGGTTTTCGCTAAGATCCATGTAAAAGCAACGGAGGACTTGAGGCGTGCTTCATACAGTGAAATGGCATCCTGAAGCCAATCTTCTTTCGTCTTTCCAACCGAATAAATTTTAATTTTAATCATGTATTTATCTTATTTTGTTTGGGACCCCAGCCGTGAGATGTTCAATTTCCGGATTCCACTATTGGACCGTCCTATTTTGTGGTATGGCTTCTTTTTTGCCTTCGGTTTTTTTATCGGCTACCTCTTATTGACCTACTTGCTGCGCCGGTATGAATCTTCCCGGAAACGAAGAATTAAATTCGCAGAGCAAATCACTTTTTACACCATCATTGGGGCAGTGATCGGCGCTCGCCTCGGGGATGTTCTGTTTTACCAAAGCTGGTCTGAAATCATCAAAGATCCCTTAAGTATCTTTGCCGTTTGGCAGGGAGGGCTTGCCTCGCATGGCGGAGCTGTCGGCATTCTCATCGCTTTATGGATCTTGGCCAAAAAAAGGAAAATCGCCTTTTGGACAGTCGTCGATTTTGTTGTCATCCCGACCGCAATCGCAGGGGTTTTCATCCGGATCGGCAATTTCTTTAATCAAGAAATCCTCGGCGTTCCGACAACGGTGCCTTGGGCCATTATCTTTCTTCACCCTGCAGACGGAGGCCCGATTGCACCTCGTCATCCCGCCCAGCTCTATGAGGCGATCGCCTATTTATGCGTCTTTGCCATTCTCTTCATCTATTGGCATCGCAGCCGCCCTTTTCAAAAGAGCGGCAAATTGACAGGCTTGTTCTTGGTCCTCGTCTTTTCCTTTCGATTTCTGATCGAATTTGTCAAAGTCGAACAAAGCGTGCACCTTTCAGCAAGCTCATTGCTGACGATGGGGCAATGCTTAAGCATTCCCTTTATTGCGTTGGGGCTGTGGTTATTTTCCAGAAGGAAATAGGTTCAAGTCAATCCACAAATCGCGTAAACACGAATAGTACATTCTAACTCCTAGAAAGTGATTGATTGCCATAGAGTGATTATTTCGCTTCCAATATAGGCAGCCAGCATTGTACTGGGCGGTGTGGAAGGCATCATGATTCGAAGGCACTTGAATAAAATGGTTGATTGCCATTTCAGTGTTGTTTTGTTTTGCATAACAACACCCAATTTTAAAGTGAGCGGTACCACGAGAGAGGTGATCTGGAGATGTCAATTGCATCGCAAATTTAGCATGTTCTATTGCCATGGAATAATTTCCTTCATAATAAAGACAGCTCGCCAGGCCCAAATGAAGAGATGTGCGCAATTCTAGCGTGGCCAAGTGGGCTGAATTCGACTCGATCCCTTGAGTGAAACTCGCTCTTGCTTTGAGGTAGTTTTTTTGTCCAAGATAACCGATCCCCAAATCGCACAAATTTGAAGGGTCCAACAGAATTCGATGCTTTTCTATATCATGGCCGCTTTCCTCCAACGATTCAACAATCACATCAAAGTTGGCGGGTTTATTATTATAATCCATGACTTGAATGAAGGCAAAATCTAATTCAGGTCCATCAGGGATTATTTGCGGGAAAATTAAAGTCTGTAACGCGGCAGACTGCGGTGTGTTTCGCTGGAAAACCGTAGGAATATTGCCAAATGGTTGAAATCCCATAGTTTGGGCATCTGTTGGGGTGGTGATTTGCGAAACTTCTCTGGTTTCCCAGCCTGTTTGATCTGATGCATTGATGTCCAATAACGAATGCGACGGCAGGTTTATGGATACCGAATCTAAACTTCTTATGACAGTCGCTGCATTCCTATTGAACTTTGCTGTGTCTGATCCGTATCTTGTACTTCTTTGCTCAAAAGCCTCAGGAGATTCGAGGGAACGTTGTTCCCTGCTCATTGGATTAATTGCAGAATAACCGCTCATTTTTTCCTCCCCTGCTTTTCGGTGGTTTATTTAGCTTTGTTGCATAATTTAACACATTGCAAATAAGGAGTTTACCACAGAGATGGGAAACCACAGAGAAAAAATTCTTCTAGGAGAAGCTTTTTCTCTGTGGTTTCCCATCTCTGTGGTAAACTATTAACATTGAAGGAAATGAATTGTGCAACAAAGCCGGTTTATTTCCCTCTATGCAACAGCGCCAAGCTCAAGTAACCCAGTATAAATGTGGGTAGTGCGATTTAACAACTCTAAAATGATCGAGCGCCTTAGGATTATTTTGGTTAAATAATAAGCAGCCTACATTGTACTGGGCAGGAATGAAGGCTTCAGAATTCTGTTCCACTTGAATAAAATGGGTGATTGCACTTGAGGGGTTATTCAGTTTTGCATAACAACACCCAACTATGAAAAGATAGAAACCATCCGATGCAGGGTTATAAGATACAAATTGCTTCGCCAGATTAGCATGTTTGATTGCCATAGGATAATCTCCTTCATGAAAAAAGCAACTCGAAAGGCCCAAATAATGGGATAGGGTTAACTCTGGTTCCTTAAGGTTATAATTGCCGATCCCTTGCATAAAACACGCTCTTGCTTTGGGATAGTTTTTTTGTTCAAAATAACCGCATCCCATCATGAATGGGGTTACAGGGTCCACACCGTAAACTTCAATCTTGTCTAAACCAATACCCATCTGCTCAAACGTTTGACGAATTTTAACTATGTCGTAGGAAGTGTAATTAAAATCCACGCCTCGGAATGAAGTAAAATCCAATTGAGGTGCATCAACGTGGATTTGCGGGGGATTTTGAGGCTGAAACAGTGCCATCAACGGTTGCGGCTGAAGGGGTGGCTGCGGTGCATTTTGTTGGAACACCGTTGGAATGTTGCCAAAGGGTTGAACTCCCATGTTTTGGGCATTTGCGGCGGCGTTGGCTTGAGTCACTTCCCTTGTTTCCCAGGCATTTTGGTTTGGTTCATCATCTATAGCCATTGCCGAAGAGGTCGGAAGGTTGAAGGGTACTGAGTTTAAATTTTGGGCTGTAAGGGGAATGAAAGTCACTGAATTTCCATTAAACTCTGCTGAGTCTGTCCTGGATCTTTTACTTCTTTGTTCCAAAGCCTCAGGATCATCAGGGCCCTGTCTTTTCCTAGTTGAAGAACCAGTTGTTGGGTGAAAGCTCATTTTTTTCTCCGTTATTATTAAAGTGGAGTTAATTTTATCAATAAATTGATATTATTTCAATTAGTTTAATTAAGTTGTTGATTCTCAAGCTCTAAAAGATCAAGTTTTTATGCTGTCCAATATTAATAATAATGTTTTCGCTGCAGAGAAATAGCGTGATTTCTTTTGGATTTGACCGAGATGATAATGAGCTCTATCCAGTTGGTTTTGTGCAATATAGCACAAGCCTAAATAGTATTGAGACGCATTAAATTTGGAGGTGTTTTGCGAGACATTTTTAAAGTGATTGATCGCGTTTGGATAATCTTTTTCTTTTTGATTATAATACAAGCAGCCAATATTGTACTGCGCGCGAGAAGAGAATGAATAATTCCGAGGAACCCGTTCAAAATGCTTGATTGCCTCGGGAAGATTGTTCTGCTTGGCGTAACAACACCCCATTTTGAATTGAGCGGCAGCATAGGCGCAACTGGTATTGAGCACAGGTTTTAAACGGTCTATCGCCTCAGAATATTTTCCTTCATAAAAATCGCAGCTCGCCAGGCCCAATAGAGCGTTATTCTCCGGATCTGATTCGAGGGCCTTAGTAAAATATTCTCTGGCTTTCGCATATTCTTTTCGTTCTAGAGTACTGCATCCAAGAACGAAAGAATGCCCAGGGGACAATTCATTGTTTTGTCTACCAAGACCTACATGCCCCATCCACTTTGTAATGACTTCAGGACTATCTAAGGAAAATGGGCTGTCATAGTCCATGCTTTGAGAGAATAAGGCTAATGGGGCTTCATCATCGTTAATTTGAGTCTGAATCGGAGGAAATATTTGAGCGACGGGTTGCGACGGGTTTTCACGAATGGTCAGGGGAATGTTGCGAAAGACTTGAGAGTGGGGCCTTGGCGCTTCTATTGTTTCAGGTGTATTAGGACGTTGTTGAATTTCCTGAGAATCGATGGTTTGGTCGAGCCCAAATTCTGATTCATCGTCGGGGGATTGAAGATCGGTCCTCCGCTCGGCCGCACCATGGTCGAGGAGTTGAAGGCCGATAATTTCTTCGTCATCTGAGAAAATATCGGTTATTGGTTGAGGTTGAAGGGTCGTTTGCGGTGCATTTTGAGGGAAATTTCCATAAAATAAGCTTTCCAGTTTTTGGGTATCTGTAGACGTTATTAGTTGGGTTATTTCCCTTTGATTTTGTTGAGGGTCGATCGACATCGCCGAAGAGGGTTGTAGGGTTGATGGAACATCAACGGGATTTCCATCGTGAATACCCGATTGTTCTATTTTCACTCTTTTATTTTGTTGAACAGAAACATCAAGTGCTTCTGAAGCAAGTCTTTTTCTTGACTCAAGGCGAACGCTCATATTTTACTCCATTGGGTTTTAGAGTGTGTTAATGGATTTTTGTTAATTGCTTTTTGCGCCTTTTTCTTTAGAATCTGATTCGGCGCCTTGTCCTAGTTATTTATCTATGTACTGCGGCGCCGAATCAGATTCTAAAGAAAAAATCATCAAAAATCAAAATAACAAAATCCATTAACACACTCTTAAGCCAGAATATCATTACAAGCAGTTGACTATTATTTCAATATTATTAAGCCAAAATTGCGTCGGCTTGCTTGGTATTGAAAGGAATCAGAGGGATGGTTTTGCAGACGATTTCCTCGAGTTGATGGACGAGATGGCTGTGATCCAGCATCGCTGCGGAAAAAAGCAGGGCGCAGGAATGCCATTTAAGAAAACGGTCTAGCGAAGATTCGTCTTCCTGCCCGAACAAATTGTACCAGGCGTATTTGTAAAGGATCCAAACGCGGAGCGCCAGTTGGCTTGCGTAAGGAGCCAATTCGGGATAGCTCTTGAGATAAGCCTGGCAGATTTCACTGACGAATGTATGGTGGGGCAATACTGAAGGCAGATCTTTCCATTTTTGACAGATCATGCGCAATAAAATACTCTCAGGATCGAGCCGGATCCATCGGCATAGCAGATCCCCCTGGATTGCCCAATTGTGGATTCTCTTTTCGATTTGCTTGTTTTGAATGAGGTCTTTGATCCGTTTGAAAAATTGCATCGTATCTTGGACGAGGGCAGAGAATGGACGATTTGGATTCTCGATCAAGATATTGGCGATTTCTTCTTCGATCCTTTGCCCGATTCGATAGGGGAGTTTCTCCAGCAAGCCTTCGGTTTCGCTAAGTGATTTCCAAATCGCGATCTCTAAGAGATCACTGCCTTGTAATGAGGGGAGCAATGTTGCTTCTTTGTAAGCGGACCAGATCGTTTCGACGACATAAGTAGGTGCAGGACAATATTCTTCACTTTTCATCAAGACGAGCTCTGCCGAGATAAATGCATAGAGAGCCTGGGGAAGATCGGGACGATGAATAGCGGTCTGGGGGTAGATCGAAAGCACGGCCTCTTTAAAAGCCTCCTCCGAGATGTTTTTGGGCAAATTGCTCGCTAAAGTATAGAGCGCTAAGATGCGCCGTACGAGCTCGGAGAGCTGGGGCTGTAACAGAGTGTCTTTATAAAGTGAGGTGTGTCTTCTGATGAAATGCAGAACTGCATTTTTTTGCTCGGCTAGGAATAGAGAATGAAATCGGGAATTGGCATACAATTTTTCCGCGAGCAGGGCGGAAATATTGCCCTGCAAATGATCCAGCGAGGCAAAACTGGGAAGTTCGTGGAGTGAAAGCAGCGCCTCTTTTGCTTGGCCCTCGAGCTCGTGAAAACCGATTTGCGGATCTTTGGCCGTAATTTCTAAGATTGTTTTCACGATGAGAGAATCGGTCTTATCGTATTCATCGTACGGGCTTTTATTTTGCTCGATTCCGCCCGCGAGCAGGTGCCTTTGCACCGACCAGATCATTCTGGTCAAATGCTCGAGCTCTGGCCTCACTCCGTCGATGGCGGCAATGCATTCGCTCGTTTTCATCGCTAATTGATGCGCAAAATGGGAAGGATGGAGGTGGATCGGATTTTTTAATGCCGTATAGTTCTTTAAATTTTCTTTGATAAAGAAATGGATGTTGAGTTTGCCATCTTGTGTTAGAGCTTCTTTTTGATGCTGGATTTGTTCGGAATAATAAGCGATTTTGTCCCAGGTCTTTTTTAGTGCCGAGACCCCAAGCCGATACTTGGGAAACTTTTCCTGGAATTCGGGGGCGATTTTGAGAATCAATTCATCCTGAATTTTTAAGGACCATTTCTTGGAAGAGCCGCAGTGCTGCATCTCTTGTTTGATCTTTTGCGAGAGGAACAGATTGAGGTCTGAAAAGGGATCATAAAATTCGGGGGATTCATCGATAGATGAAAGCAATTCTGATAAGGAATCTTCTATTTCGTTTTTCTTGTTATTAATGGAAATTGAAGCGGCCACAAACCTTGATGAATTAGACCAGAAATTATCTGATGATGGATTTGGTGCCCTTGTTGACATAATTTCAAATTTTTTAACGTTGTATTTTTCTGTCTAACTTAAGCCCAATTTTTTTGTCTAACAATTTTTTTATTGTTTTTAAAATCAATTGGATTCCAACTTTATTTGTGTGTGTAAATTATTGAAGAAATTTTGAGTCTATGAACAAAGTCGTTTAAGGGTAATTTCGAGAAAATTGCCATGAGCGTAAATTGCTTGGATTTCAGCGCGCTCATGGATAAATTTTTCACGTAGTTCTTTAGTTTCTTGACTGTTCGGATCGACAACGAACATGGGCAAATAAAAAGACTTATAAGGTTTTCCGTGATTCTTTTCTGGAAACGAACCCGTGAGAATCTTTCTGTAGTATTCCCATTCCTCGGGAGAATTTTCATTGTCTCGAACGCGGAAGTAAAAAAGCCAGGCATTTCTTTTTCCATAACCGAGCAATATTCCCAGCAATGCATGATGTTCTTTTAAATGATCGAAGAGAGGTAGGCTATCATTCTCATAACTTTTCAGTAAATAAGATGCCGTTATTTCATTTCCAAGAACCTCTTGGAAGTCACTTCTGTTTTCTTCAAATTTCTTTTTAAATTTTTTTTTGTCGATCAATACAATTTCTACCCTTCTCCAATCGCTTCTTTTTCCTTTCAAGATATATCGACGAGACGGAAATAAGTGAGCATATTTTTCCCAAATTTCCCATCCTTGCCGAAGCTGTTTATTGACAAGGTTGCTTCTCCTTCTAAAAAACGAGAAGATTTCTTTGTTCGAAAAGTCTAGATAGCCTGTGTACGTTACGGGTTTATCCCCGAAAAGGACATAAGCCGCATCTTCCTGAAACAATAAAATTTTAAAGAATGATTCAATAGCCCATCTATCTTCGATGGGAATCTGGTGAATTTTATTAAAAAGGCAACGATCTTGATGATAAAAATGGAAAACCAAAAACCCCGCGAACGCGCAGCAGAAAAAGAACAACAACCTCCGCCTAATTTTGGTAATCATGATCGAGTGGGTTTAAGACAATTAGGACAGATATCATAGATTTCGGGAACACACCTATCGCAATTGCGGCAGGGAATGTACCCATCTGCGCAAACTTTTGGTTTCAGCTTTTTGGCTGTAATGTAAACTCCATCAGCATCTGAAAAAAGCGCATCTGCCTGAAACCATGTGTCTTCGAGATAAACAAAAATACCCTCAGAATTAACGGCTAATTGTTGAGTAGAAATGTAGACTTTTTCATAAGAGTCACTATTGCTTTCAAGGGCATATGTTGAACTCATTAAAAACAGAAAAACTGAAAGAAACCTAAAAATCATCGTCTTCATCTTGCACCCCGTTGTTCATCCGTCCTCCGGCGGAAACCCGGCCCTTAAGGGCCGGGTATTTCAAAAAACGACATTTGGGAGGGGTTCGAAGCCCCTCCTAAATCGCCATAATAATCCCAGGCCTTAAGGCCTGGGTTCACGAAGAAAAATAAGTTTGTGCTTTTTGATTTTTTCTGCCAATAGTTTTCAACGACCCACTCTCAGGGGATCAGCAATTCAGTTATTTCTTTTAATCTTTGAACCCCATTCACCTGGTTTTCCCTGAATTCCTCTAAAGAAATGAGGCCTGTGTGCACACCGAGGAATTGAAGTCCGGCACCAAGAGCTGCTTTCATATCGCCCAGAGAATCGCCTACATAAATGACTTCATTCGGATGTATATTTTCTTGTGCGAGCCATTTGAGCGCCGGCTCAAAAACCCGGCTGTCCGGCTTGTGGTAAATTGTGTCTTCTTCCGTCTGAATATAATCAAACAGCTCCTTTGAAATGTTAAGCGTTGTAAAATCGTTTTCCAGGCTTGACAAAGTTGTTGCAGTGACCAAGCCGATTTTTATCTTTGCATTTCGAAGGGTGGTAAGCGTCTCAATTGTATCCTCAAAAAGAGCCTTAGGAAAATCGTTTCTCGTGCTAAGGTTATATGACTTCGCCATGTCAACATTATCCGTTTCATAGAGGATCTTGATCAGGACGCTAAAAGGCTTCCCCCAATGAAGTCGAATTTCGTCATCCTGGAGATCTTTGTCGTAAAAATTTTTTGCAATGAATTTGTGCTGAGCCCATTTGGCCTCTATCGTAGAAACGAGAGTATCGTCGTGATCGAATAGAATCGCCTTGATCGGCAGTATAAAAATGAGCGGGTTTATCTCAATTCCTCAGAATATAAAATTTCAATTTTTTCCATTCACGAACAGTATCTTTAACGATAGGCAATGCACGCAATTTCAATACGCGCGTCCAAAGGGAGTTTGGCGACTTGCACAGTGGCCCTTGCCGGTTTTATCGCATGCGCGAACCTTTCAGCGTAGACCGCATTCATTTTAGAAAAATCTTGCATATCTTTAAGAAAGACCTCTGTTTTTACGACATGCTCCAGGGACAGCCCTTCGGCAGCCAATATCGCTTCAATATTGTCTAAGACCTGATTAGTCTGATCTTCAATGGTGGCGGCAGTGATTGTCCCTGTCTTCGGATCGACAGGGACCTGGCCGGAAATAAAAAGAAAAGGGCCTGCGGCAATGGCTTGGGAGTAGGGGCCGATGGCTTTAGGGGCATTTTCTGTGCTGATGGGACGAATTTCTTTTTGCATATCCTTACCCTTGTATCAAAAGTTCTTGAGAATTTTGCACGAGAGGAGAATAATCGCAAGAAAATCATGGAGGCATGACAATGAATCAAATTACGATTGCAGGGCATTTAGGCGCAGATCCAGAAGTGCGTTTTACTTCTTCTGGTCAAAAAGTGACAACTCTTCGGGTGGCAGCACGGGCGCGGCGCAGCGGCAAAGACGAAACGATTTGGTGGAAGGTGACGATTTGGGGGGAGCAATTTGATAAGATTATTCCTTATTTCAAAAAGGGAAGCCCCATTATCGTTGTCGGCGAGTTGAACAAACCGGAAATCTTCACGGACCGCGAAGGCCGCCCCCAAGTTTCTATGAGCATCACAGCTATGAATATCATGTTCAGTCCCTTCGGACGGCCTGATAATCAATCAGAAGCAGGGTCGCAATCCACCCAACAGGAACCCGCCCTTGCTGGTGCCGGGGCTGCGCAAGAAGCGACTCAGGGCCAAGCAAAACCTGACGCATCATTTGCTGAGGATGAGATTCCTTTTTAGGTTTCACAACTATTTTTTTCACTGTATTAATCCTTAGGAACAACATCATCATGAAAATCAGTTCGGTCACCAATCAGCAACAGCGCGCGAGCGCCGACATCATCGTCGTCCCGGTCTGGCATGACAAAAAAAAGCCTGTAATTGCTTGCTCCGCCAAAGAGTTTGCCTCCATCGTCAAGTACCCGATCGACTCCGGGGATTTTCATGGGAAAGAAGGGGAGTGCCTATTATTGTACCGACCTCAAGGAAAGGAGAAACGGATACTTTTAGTCGGTCTTGGAGATAAAAAAAGCTGCCTTCCCGATACTCTGCGGCGTGCGTATGCAGCCGCTGTAAAAGCGATGCGCGCAAAAAAAATGAAAAGCGCCAATGTTCTTTTCCCTGAAACCGATTTAATCGGATGGGAGATCTTGTGCCAAGCTGTGATGGAAGGTATGCTGCTAGCAAGCTACTCTTTTGATCAATTAAAAGGGGAGTCTGGCAAAGAAGAGAACCATTCTTATTTGGAAAGGGTTTGTTTCTGCGGATTGAATAAATCGGACACTCATCTTTTAAAGAAAACGGAAACGGTAATCGAGGTCGTCAATTTCGTCCGAGACCTGGTCAATGGCAATGCAGATGATGTCCATGTCGACCTCTTTAAGAAAATCGCTAAAGATTTTGAGAAACAATTTAGCCAAGTCAAGACCACGATTCTCGATAAAAAAGCCCTGGAAAAGGAGAAAATGGGATTGCTCCTCGCCGTAGGACGCTCTTCCGTGCGCGAACCTGCGCTGATCATCCTTGAATATACTGGGAACCCCCATTCCAAAGAAAAAACCGCGATCGTCGGCAAAGGGATCACCTTTGATACGGGCGGTCTCAATCTCAAAGTTTCGGGAAGCAGCATAGAGACGATGAAATGCGATATGGCAGGCGCAGCGGTTGCATTAGGAATCATTAAAGCGGCAGCCCAACTCAAACTAAAAGTCAACTTGATCAGCGTCATCGCGGCCACTGAAAATGCCATTGGACCTGACAGCTATAAGCCGGGAGATGTCTATCGAGGCCATTCAGGAAAAACGGTGGAGATCAGCAATACCGATGCCGAAGGGCGCCTTGTGCTTGCCGATGCCATTTCTTATCTTCAAGAGAACTACCAGCCTAGCCATATGATCGATTTCGCCACTTTGACCGGCGGAATCGTCATCGCTTTGGGCGAAGAAGCAACAGGCCTCTTTTCGAACAATGACGCCTTGGCCAAACGGTTGGAAAAAGCCGGCGAGCGCACGCACGAGCGTTTGTGGCGCATGCCTCTTTATCCGGAATATAAAGAGTATCTGAAATCATCGATCGCCGACATTAAAAACTCAGGGCCGCGCAAGGCCAGCTCGGGGACGGGCGCCATTTTCATTCAGGCGTTTGTCAAAAAATCGATCCCTTGGGCCCATTTGGATATTGCAGGAACAGCCTTTCTTTCTGAACTTAAAGCCTACCATCCCACCGCTGCAACGGGTGTCGGTATCCGCTTACTTGTCGATTTCTTAGAGCATGGCGATGGAGGATAAATGGCGCGTCTCTAAGAAAGAAGCGGGGATGCACCTGCTTCAATTTTTACGGGAAAAGTATCCAGAAGCGCCATCTGTCAAAGCGATTAAACGCGCCATTGATGGCAAATTGTGCACAGTCAATGGCCGCATCGAAACTTTTTCTTCCTATCCATTAAAAGCAAACGATATCGTCGTCTTGAGCAAAAGCGCGTTCGCGTTGCAAAAAGAGGTGAAAATTCCCATCCTCTACGAGGACAAAGATCTTCTCATCATCAATAAACCCGCAGGGCTGATCTCCGAACATCATACGATCAAAGCTTTAGGGGAGCTTGCCCACCGGTTGGACAAAGAAACTTCCGGCGTGCTGATTCTGGCCAAAACGAGAGCGGCGAAGCAGAAAATGATTGCGCTTTTTAAAGAACGGGGCGTGCGCAAGCTTTATCTTGCCTTAGTGGACGGCCTTGTCGACAAAGATTCAGGAAAAATTGATAATTTTCTCGGAAAAAAACATGCGTTCCAGGGACAGACTGTGTATGGCAGCGTCGAAGCGAAGAAAGGGGTGCGCGCGATCACTTTTTGGAAGGTGATCAGCCGAGGGAAAACGGCTTCTTTAATCTCTTGTGAACCGTTGACTGGGCGGACGCATCAGCTCCGTGTCCACTTGAGCCAAATGGGACATCCAATCCTTGGCGACATCCAATACGGCAAGAAATTCCGCTGTCCTCTCAAGCCTCAGCGCAACCTTCTGCACGCTTATAGCGTCGTTTTCGTGCATCCCTCGACAGGAAAGGAGCTGAAGATCATTGCTCCGATTCCTGTCGACTTCAAACTTGCCCTATACTGCGCCCGGTCTAAAAGTGTGAATTTAGAAGGTCTTAGAACAGCACAGATTTGAACGAAGCACGGCGGTCGCGACGAGAAGGTATTAGATTAATACCTTTGAGAAGCGATCGTTCAAAGATGGGTTGTTGTAATGGCCTTATAAATTCACACTTTTAGACCGGGCGCAGTATTACTAAAGTGTCTCTAGATGGCGCATTCGATTGAGTTTTTTGACAAGGAATAACAACGCAAAGCCGAAGACGAAAGTGATCAACACGAACATTCCGAAGAATGTGTTCATGTTTTTCATTTGAGACATCAGCGGCGCGAGCAAGCCCCCAAGATAGAAAGCGACCCCGATGCACAAGTACCAAACTCCGACAAGCATGGCAGTAAAACGGCGTGGAGAGAGATGAGTGAGCAAGGAAAGTCCAATTGGACAGGTAAACATTTCCCCGAGTGCCATAAAAGCATAGGCAATGAAAAGATAAGAAGGGCTGATCGCTGCGCTCATAGCGCCAGTCGCAATCTTAGAAGCGCCAATGGTCATGACTAAAAAACAGATCCCTATTGAAAACAGGCTCAACGCCGATTTCATGGGCGGGGTGGGGTCCATTTTTTTAGAGGCGAGATAAGAGTAGAGTTTCGCCAAAGGCAGAGCTAGGATGACCAGATAAAGACTTTCGGAAGAGAGCAGCCAAGAAGCGGGCATTTCAAATCCCATGAGATGGCGATCGGTGAATTTCAACGCGAAGAGGGTCATCGAAGATCCGCCTTGGTTGAATGCCATCCAGAACAAAATCGAAAAGAAAGAAAGAGTGCAAATCACCCAAATCCGCCGTTTTTCATGAGGATGTAACTTAGCTTTTTTCACATCCTTACTTTTGAAATGCTGCATAGCCGCGACTTTGCCGCCGTCCACAGTCCTCATTGCGGATCTAAAAGGCCAAAATCCAAACAACTGGACAATGCCGGCCACGATGAAGACAGTATTCCAATGATGCGTTCCGATCAGGCCCAGCACGATCATCGCAATAAAAATACCTAGGTTGACGGAAGCATAATAAATCGTGAACCCAGAATCGCGTAGGCTATGATTATGATGGTAAAGACTTCCGAGAAGGGCGTAGATACTAGGGGTAAAGACCGCGCCCCCGACGGCTACGCAAATCAAAGAGGGGTAAATCATCGTCGCACTGCCTGTCGCCATTAAAAAACAGCCGAGAGAGGACAGGATCATTCCGAAAAACACAGGTACGCGGTAGTTCAATCTGTCGGCGATATAACCTCCAAGGACGGGGAGAACGAATGCCGCCCCTGTGAATATCCCGAAAAGGTGGTCGGCTGCTTTGTCAGTAAATTTATGGTATTGGACTAGATACAACACCAATAAGTTGGCGATCCCCCAAAAGGCGAACCTTTGACACATCTCAGTCAGAGCCAAAAGGTACATCTCTTTCGGTTGGCGGTGCGAACTCATCGACTTTGCCATAGAGGGGTTCTCCTGATTATAAAGTTTTAATTTGAAACTTAGCAGTTTTTCATCGTTTTGGCTATTATTTTTTATTATGGGTACAACTTTTGACTCGCATTCCATTCTTATTATTAAAACTTCTGCCATCGGAGATGTGATTCAGAGTTTCCCTGTCCTGGAATACTTAAGGCAAAAATTTCCGCATGCCCGCATCGATTGGGCCGTCGAGCAGGGCATAGCCCCCCTGTTAAAGGCGCATCCCTATATCGACCATGTCATTGAAATTGGATTCAAACGCTGGAGGCGAGCTCCGTTTTCCGGGCAGACTTGGAAAGAAATGAGCGCGATGAAGAAGGATTTACGAAGTACCGACTATGATTTGGCCATCGACTTGCAAGGCAATACTAAATCCGCTTTTATTACTGCATCTGCGAGGGCGAAGACTAAACTAGGCTTCGGATGGGACTCAGTGCGTGAGAAGGCCAATCTGTTGGTCACGAACAAACGTTATAGCGTTCCCGCCCACCTCAACGTTCGGTTGAAATATCTCCAACTTGTTCAAGAATATTTCAACGATACGCAAGAGTTTAAAACTGAGGGTATCCACCTTCAAATCACCCTGTCTGAACGAGAACGGCTCCAATCGCTCTGCAATGAGAGCCCTCAACTCATGGTTTGCTTTGGGTCGAAATGGCCCAATAAACGTCTGGATCCTGTTGCGTTGACTGCATTTTTGCGGAAGATTGCATACGAATATGGGTTTTCATTTCTGTTTATTTTTGCAGATGAAGAGGAAAGACAAATTGCCGAAGAACTTGCGGCGATTTTTGGGGAAAAAGGCAAAAGCGTGGGAAATTTAAGCCTGCCGCTTTGGCAGGCATTGATGTGGGAGATGGACGGAGTGATTGCCGTCGACTCCGCAGCTCTGCATCTCTGCGGAACAACGCAGACGCCATCGTTCAGCGTTTTCGGACCTTCCATGGCCTCTTTCTACAAACCCATCGAAGAAAGGCACCAGGCCGTTCAAGGCGTTTGCCCATACGGGAGAACATTTGTTTCCCGATGTCCAATCTTGCGCACGTGTGCTACCGGCGCCTGTATCCGCGCATTAAAGGCGGATGAACTCTTCGCTGCCTTTCAACAGTGGGCGAATCTGTTATTTTCGAAAATCGTCTGAAGCGTTTGCAGAGTTTCGACAAAAATATCCTGGTCGGGCTCAAGGTCTAGTATTTCCTGCATGGAAAACCATCGTATTGAATTTTGGGCCTGATGCTCTTCAGAGATCCGCGCCGCCGACCGGCTTGCCAAGATAAATAAAATCGACGTGTTGGTGGGCAGGCTGAGTCCCATGCGGGGGAATATTTTCTAAAAGGCAGGTCCAAGGGCGCTCAAAACTGGAGGCATTCCACCGCTCGACCCAGAGGTGTTCGTCTTTGATCAGCTCCACGACCAAGCCCGTTTCTTCAAGGGCTTCCCGTTTGGCGCATTCCGGGGGGAGTTCATTGGCTTCAAGATGGCCTCCTGGAGGAAGCCATTTCTTGAGTTTAGGATGTTGGAGCAAAAGGACTTTGTTTTCCTCGATGATGTAGACTGTCGCTGTGAATTGTTTTTCCATGGCAAACCTTTAAGATTTATTTTTTAAGTATTGTTTTCCAAATTTTTCGAGAAATGGAAGCAGAAAGACTTGATTGGCAAATCCGTAATAATTGTGCTTCTGATAGAGCGAGTCGAAGAGCTGTCTAATCTTCGATTGCGCACGGTCAAAGGCTAGATTTTTCACGTTTTCCGTGACCCATTGCATATCAAAGATGAAGAGGTTCCAGATCGGCATTTCATGCTGGTTCTGCGCCAGGGCATCGAGCTCACGGGCACGATTGGCAAGTTCAGCAGAGTGATGGCGGACCACTGCTTTCTTACCATCGATCTGACGGGAGAAATCCCGAATCGCAGTATTTAGCCGGGCATGCAACGCTTCGCTTGTTTGCCGAAGGGTCCCGAGCTTGCCATTTTCTTCTGCAAGATTGCTCGTGTTGAATTGCATTTGCAGGGTGATAAAATTGCGGGCTGCTTCTTCAATAGCATTGTTATCTTGAGCGACCATCAAAGCAAGAACTTGCCCCATCAAAGCATCTTTCTGCTCTGCAATAGGAAGCAGATTTAATTTATTGCATAATTGCCTTTCGATTTGTTTTAGGATATCGATCTGGCCGCTCCTGAGGACGCCCAATTTTTCTTCTTTCAATTGAGTCAGAAGAGGAAGGGCTGAGGAGAGAATGTTTTCAGATTTTTGCAGATCTTCCGTTTTTTGCAGACTTGCGGAAAATTGATCGTATAATCGCTGCATCTCTTCGGCAAGGGGCGTAGGGCATTGGTGCATTCTCAACTTCGCTAGATGCTGTTTTAGGGCAGAGAGCGGCGTTTTGCAACTGGTCACATCCTCTGCACAGAGCCGTTGATTTTGCAGGACTTGTGCGACGCTCTGCCGATCGCCTACGCTCAGCAAAAGCAGTTGCAGCAATTTCTCATGGAACTCGATCTCATCGGCATTTGTTTTCATGATATTCAAACTCTGAGAAAGCGGATTGCAGTGGGTTAGCAGGCTTCTTGAGATCTCGTTGAGATGGTATTTCGTTTCCGTATGAAAGACCTGGCTGCCTTCTATTTTTCCTTGCGCATCGACGCGGTCGCGATTATAGCGAGTGGAATGTTCAATCATCGAGGAAATTTTAGAGACAAGGGTCGAACCGGGCATTTCTTGAGTTAATTCTTGAGAAATTCTGTTGATATGGGTTGTAAATGTTCGGCTTTGCTCTTTCAGTGTCTGAATAAAATGGGCGATCCCTTTTTTCTGCTTATCGTTAGTAAAATCAAATTTTTCATCGACAGCGTGGAAAATGACGGTCTCCAGGATCTGATCAGTCAACTCTCGGATCCCGCTTTCGATCGTTTTAAATTCTTCTTCCGAAACGGGCGTTTGGTCCTCAAAAACATCACTTGCGATGCATAGGCCATCATAAAGCATTTTACGCATTTCGCTCTCCTGCGTCATTCCTTTTAATGAAATGCAAAGGGTATTCACGATATTTTCCATGACCCCAGGAATCACTGTGTCCTCAAGTTCCTTTTCAACCTGATCCCGTAAAGGGGCGTGGTGTTGCAGATAATTATTCAATCGATCTTGAGTATTGTATTTGCCTTTATTGAGAACTTCGATGAGATATTCCGCAAGGTTGGTGATTTCCACTCTTTTGGCGTTCGTCTCCCGATTGCGCAGCTCATTGGATGGCGTTCCATCATCATTTAAATTTTGCTGAAGAACTTCGAGGACTTTTTGCAATTGTCGATAGATCAGGCGCTGCGTGGCATAATAGGTCGGTGTATTACCACGATGAGATTCCATCGCTTGCTCGGAATAGTTTTGGATTAAGGACAAATTGTTGAGGGCGATTTTTGTCCCTCCCTGTAAGAAAAAATTCCCAATCGATTGAGGAATAAAGAACAGCGCTTTTAAACAGAAGCTGCAAAATCGATTAAGTGCACTCGCTAGCGGGTTTAAAAATTGAAGCGGGGAATCCTCTGGAATTTGTGCTTGGAAATAGCGGTCGACGGTCTCATTCCATTTGATGCGAGGGCCAAAAGCATCGATCGCTGTCTTTGCCACAGCGGCAAAAAGTTCGCTTTGGCTTAATCCTCCATTGAGGTCAGGGGACTTGATCGCTTCTTCCATCATGAGCCTGAAATCTTTGGCTTTAGAAGGGGGTGCAGAGGCTACTTGATTGTATGCCCCGCTAGTGACAGCAAGCCAATTGCGTGCGAGTCTTACAAAGAGATTTTCCCTCGATTCTTGGGGCGTAGAATCATTTTGAATCCCGTTTTTAAGATTATTGAAGATATTGTCAAAGAAGGAATTCACAAAGAATGAAGAAACAAAAACGATACAATCGTACGCTCTTTTTGACAGCCAGTTTGCGATTGGTTTAAAAAAACCGCCAGACGGGCTCTGATCGATCTTTTCAAAGATGCGCTCACGAAACATCGCGCCAGGATCTTTGTCATTGATATCGGAAGCTTTATAGATATTGCATTTTTCCACCCCTCCAATCAGTTCCAAGAAAAATTTGCCTGCAGATGAAGAAGCTCTTATTTTTATCAGCTCAGTCTTTTGCTCAATATCTTCATCGGTGATGTTTTGAGGGGCTCTAAGAGATGCCTGCTGAAGGGCATTATTATGGGCATTGATATTTTGAAGAAAATCGGGAATGGAGGAAACATGCGACCTAACGGGATTTAAAGGGAGCCGCCAGCTCTGCAAATAAACCTGCTGTTCTTGCATGAATCGAAACGCTTCTTGCAAAACGCCTGTCAGTTCCTGAAAAGAGCTGCGCTCGGCCGCGCCATGCAGCCTCTGGATCATCGGATTGATCGTTTCCAGCAAATGTTGCTGCTCTGGCGTTGTTTGGATATGGTCTCGGATTTTTTCAAAGACATAATGGACCATTGTCGATAAAGAACGCGCCCCTTGCTGAGCAAGAGCAGTTCCCGCCGAGGAAAGAATGGAGTCGAGAAGCCGCCTGCCTTGGGTGAGGATACTGTTTAGGTTTAACGGGCCAGCTGTTGCGCTTTGAGTTGGCGTTGGACTTGGGACTGGAGGTTGTGGTGCTGCAGGGGTTGGTTGTTGCGCAGCATTGAAACCCTGGTAGATCATGCTTGGCAAAGTCGCCATGCCGCGCCCTATGCCTTCCATGAAGATATCGGTCGTTTCTTCAATGATTCCCCGCTGTGCAGCGAAGACGGCAGTGAGGATTTGCAGGGGTGGATCCGTTTGTGTCTGTAATTGTCCATGGGCGGGAAGGGCTGTTGGGTTGGCCAGGACTCCTTGAAGCTGTTGTTCGAATTGCTCTAATTGCGTCCATTGATGTGTCTGCATTTGGGGGACAAATGCGCGATCGGCGAGCAAACGTTGGAGCTTCTCACGGAGATTAGGCATTAAAATGTGCAGTTCATCTGCAGCACCATTGCGACCCAAAGCATTGCGGTAAGTTTCCAAAGCCTCTTTGCATTGCCTTAAGGGAGGATGGGCGCGGCCATTCAATTGATGCCTCAGGGCATACAGAGGTCCCTGAGGATCATTGATGTGATGGGTAAGGTCATTGATCGTCTGGATCACAACCCCTTCGTTATTCTTTAGGATCCCGAGAAGTATGAATTCTGCGATTTGAAGCCTGTCTTTGGCGGTATTGCTAACGGTTAAAACCGGAGAAGCGCCGCTCGAGGGTGGTAAATTTGTTGTGACTTCAGTATCAAGCAGAACCTTAAGAGTCGTCAGCGCATTGACGCCTTGATCGAGGATGTTCGGGTCCAGCGTGCGTAATTCCCCAGAGGTTAATCCATTAAGCAGCTGCTTGATCTCATCTAAATCCGCTTGAGAAGGATTATTCAAAAATGCGCGAATGAGTCCTATCAAACGGGGATATTTTTCCGGACAGCGGCGCAATAGTGCAGTGGTAAAGACATCGCGGACGCGATGTGTGATTTCATCTTGGTGTTCGGTAAATAGCGTGGAGAATTGATTGGACGCGCCTTGTACAGCTTGTTCTGTAGCATGTCGCGCAGGAGCGTAGACATAATGCTGAATTCCGCTGCCTAATCTCGAAAGAAAACCAGGTGTTTGTTGCGGTTGCTGTGGCGGTTGCCCAGTTGTAGGTGCTGGAGCGCGGAAATATTGTCCATAATTAGGTGTTGTTGCTGTAGGTGTTTGTGTTGTCATTTGGACCTTGGTTTGGTTGTCAAAAAAGTTTTCCTGTTTTGCATATTGTCGTCAATGCGTAAAATCAAGAGAATATGGAACAATTCGATTCACTCCTGCATGTTGCGGAAAAGTTACTGGGACCCAATGGATGTCCTTGGGACCAGACACAGACTTTTTTAAGTCTTCAGCCTTACGTATTGGAAGAAGCTCACGAAGTGATCGAGGCAGTCGATGCCGATGATGACCATAGAATGATCGAAGAGCTGGGAGACTTGCTCTACACAGTTATCTTTTATGGAAAGCTGGGAGAAAAAAGCGGACGGTTCTCTATGGAAGAGATCCTTAAAACGATCAAAGAAAAACTCATCCGCCGCCACCCTCATGTCTTTGGCGAAATCAAAGTGGCAAATGCAGATGAAGTGGTGAAAAATTGGGAGAAGATCAAAGCCGAAGAGAAGAAAAAAGCAAAACCCGACAGTCTGCTCGATGGAATTCCTCCCACTTTGCCCGCTTTAGTCAAAGCGCAAAAAATCGTTAAGCGCATTCAACGCTCTAGTTCCACCCTTGTTTCTAAACACAAAAAGAAAGTGTCGGAAGATGAGATTGGCAGCCAGCTTCTAGATTGCATAGCGATGGCAGAATCAAGCGGGATCGATGCTGAAAGTGCCCTGCGCCGCTCTGTTGCGAAACTCGAAGACTCTTTCCGAAAAGAGGAAAAGCTTAAAGATTAGGAGTTTTCAATTTTTTTCCTTCGACCTTTTGAATATAGGGAAGTAAGAAAAGATGGTGGAGCAGGCCATAGCGATAAGTCTCTTCCCGGCTCAAGAAGCGCATGAATCCTTTCAATTTCTCCCTCACTCGGTCATACACGAAGCCCGATGCCCAATCTTGCAATTGCTTCATTTCTAAGAAGGGAAGTTCGGGTTCGAAATTGAGATAAGGAACTTGCAGGATGTTCTCCTCTTCCCATTTTTTCAGTTTTTCGAGCTCCCCTTGAGCGTCCTCAATAGATTTTCGAATTCCATTTCGGGCTCTTTCATCGTGGTCGGGATCGAGAAGATGGGTCGCATTGACGGCGTCAACGAGGCGTTGGAGGACCTTAGCATATTTTCCGCGCATGGCCTCGATAGACGCTGTTGCCAAAGACGCCGCGTTGCGGCAAAGGTCTAAAAATTCATGGGTTGCGGTATCGACTTGCTCGGCGAAGGTAGCATTTTCAATTGTCTGCAGCCTCTCTAAGAGTTGCGGGAGCCAGGCCTCATCTAAAGAGCTGGTGACCTCTTGTCTCAACTGATCCAGTTTAGCTTTAAGAGCTGGATTTTTTGCAATGGGGCCAAGTGAAGCCTTCTTGTTATTGGCGATTTGCTCGAGAGAAGAGAAGGATTGCGAGAAACGATTTGCTTGCGCTGCTTTGCGTACATCGATCAGGATTGTCTGCATGATGCGGTATTCAGCTGTCATTTTATCGACGAGAGCTCCATGAGTTCGAAATTGTTTGACAGCATCTAACCGAGTACTCAGGTTTGCCATCTGAGTTTCGCACAATGCGAGCTCTTCATTTGATGGCCCTCCTGAAGAAAAGAGGGGATTTTGAATCTCTTGAGCGCATTTGATGATCTCATTCAAATAAGGGACAACAGTCATCTTATTTTGCAGACTGTTGGCATGCTGTTTTATTTGAGCGACAGCCTTCACAAGAGGTTTTGTTTGCTGGGCAATGCCTAAATAGCGCTTAGCGATTTCATTTTTGTTGCCAGAGTTGATGTCCGAGCCTTTGCTCTGGAAGCTCGAATGGTAGCATTGCTGTTCAAAGGCATTCGTATTTTCAATGATCTTATTGATCTTAATGATCCCTTCATCGGAATTAAACTCTTGATTATTCATATTTGCAAGCGCAGCTAAATCCTCTTTTATTCCAGGAATGCGGTCTTTATTTTTGGCGTCAGGATGAGGGTTGGAGAAGGTGTAAAATTTCTTGAAGCGGTCATGCAGCTCATCGACGAGACGGTTAGTTTCCTTTTGTTGCTTTATTCCGCTAAGATCGAATTTGTCTTCGACTGCATTGTTGATGGCAAACCGCAAGATTTGATTGCTTAGTTCTGCAATTCTGTGCTCTTCGTCTTGCATCTGTTTTACAGTGACTTCTTGGCCCATCTCGAACGTTCGATTGACAAGGCTGGCAAATTTATAAGTCAGTTTTTGCAGTTGTTTTTCTTCCGCTAGAGATTGGACGCACACGGCAAGCAGGTTGGTGACTTTTTCAATGACATCCTGAATGAAAAAGTCATCGATCGCTTTGTTTGCTTTATCACTCCAAAGCTCTCCTTTGAGCAGCTTATCCAATTCATCTGTAGTTTGGCATTTAGATTTACTCAGGATCTCGAATAGATTTTTCACCAGTGCGCTTAATTCGCTTTTCTTCAATTCTGATAGTTTTGAGTCTGGGTTACTCTGTTTTTTGGATGCGGGGTCGTTTTGCTGAGAAATCTCTGTCCTCAGCAATTTCCAGATCTCTTCTAATTGTTCGAGGATCACGCTATTCAAGGCATGCGTATATCCTTGAGCATCTCGGATAGAGTCAGTAGATTTGTCAACGATCGCCCGCACGATCTCTTCGGGATTTTTGATGAATTTTTTCCCCAGCCAGCCACTAATACCCGTTCCCAAAGTTTTATTAATCACGATCTCTGAAAATTTTAAATAAAGCTCTTCGCTGCTGAGTCCCAAATTAGCTTCCTTCTTTTCCAATTCCGTCTTGATCATATCTTCGATACGTCCAGTCGATTGGGGATTGTTTGCAATCGTTTTATATGCTCCTCCTAAAATCGACAGGTACCGAGTGAAATTGCTCGTCGTCTCGTTGCGTAAAGAGCTAAAATGCTCGCCGGTGTGCTGTTTGATGTAATTGAAAACTTCTTTAAAGTAGATATCGCTTGCTTTTTGGACATTGCTTTTAACGATTTGGCCAAAAAAGAAGTATTGGAGATGCGCCCAAATCCTCATGAAAACACTCACATTGTCGTCTTTCAACTTCTCGAAAAAGAGGTTCTTCAATTCATCGTCTGGCGCCTCAATCCCTTTTTTCCTGGAATCCGTGAGAAGCCTCGTATAGAAAAGCTCATCGGAGGACTTCAATCCGCAAACGTCTTCATAGATATGTTTCATCGTTAAGAATTTCGTCAGATTGCCGACAAGTTTATTTTTTTCATCTTCGGCCAACTTCTCCCAGTTCTGATTATCGTGTTCCGCGGGTGCTTCATTGATCGCATCACGTAGAATGTTCAAGTTATCGAAATAGACCTCTTCAGCATTTCCAACTTTTCCTGTTTTTCCCGAACCGAACGTAGGGATTGGGATGGGAATGCCATGGATATGGATTTTGACCGGTCTCAAAGCTTCAGAAGCGGCCTCTATCGCTGCCTCTAGCGCTTTCCAAGTTTCAGGAGTTGTTTTCTCTAGAGCCGCTTTCAGAGTAACCAACGCTGATTTTGATTGTGTAAAAGCGGGTGAATTATCCATTTTGCCCCAAACGACCTCGATTCCTAAGGCAAGGATTTTAGAGAGCGAAGCCAGTGCTTGTTTGGAGCCCGCCTCAACTCCTTTTTCCATGATCTTTTTGAGCACTGATCCACCCATATCGAGAAAAGAAGAAGCCTCTCCTCCTTTCTCAGAATCAAAACCTAAAGCATCGCTGACCATATTTTTCAAATCAGTCGCAGTCTCATTAATCTTATCTTGGACGATCGTCCCAGCTCTTGCTGCGGTCCCTTCGAGACTCTCGTAATAACGGTTGATCACGGTAAATCCTCTTTCTGCGGCGACGATCATGCTGTTCTGATCGGGTGGAGTTTCACTATAAAATCCGGGAAGCTGTGCTTTCAATTGGACAAGCAGAGTGCCGTCCCGCTCAGTAAGAGGTTTTTTTGCAAAGACAAGGGCCTGATGAGTGAAAAGCTGTTCGAGCTGCTGTTCTAACTCTTTGCTGGTGTTTTGAATGCTTTTTCGGTGCTTGCCGGCCAAAGCTCTGCGTAGTTCACCGAATTTTCTACGCACGTTAGACAAGATGGGATGAGCTTCTTTGGTCAGCCGATCATCGACTTGATCCATAAAGCCGCCATCACCCATGAATTTTTTGTGTATAAAGGCCATGGCGCGGCTCAAGGTCCCTTTTTCCTCATCGTTCAGCCAAATGTCGAAACGATCGTAGAGTCCACCCTTCGCCTCCAATTTGCTGTTTAATAACTCTAAGGCTTTATCTAGGACTTTATTCACGCCGCTTTCTAAGGATTTATGCAAACCCTTTTCTGATTCGTCGTTGACGATCGCAAGCAAACGCTGCTGAAAAGAAGACATCAGTTTGATTAACAGCCCTTGATTTTCCTTTAATATAGCGCCAAAAAGGGTGTCAAATTTTTGGAGATCTTGTCTGTAAGCATTCACAATATCCTTGTGGTACAATGCCAAAGTGTCGGGGTCCCTTATCTCCTCATCTGTTGCGATCTCCTCGAATAACAGGAAAATGTCGTTAAATAATTGGGTCTGTTCGGGGCTCAAGTTTGGCTTGAGAACTTTGAGGAGTTTGCCCTCTTCTTGAAGCAGCATTTTTAGATGCGAATAAATGGCTTGAATATCTTCGATTGTCAACTTATCGGGAGACTCGAGAGCTTTTTCAATGAGTGTTTTGAGATTGAGGACTTCTTGAGAAGGTTGTCTCAAAAATGCCTTTTCCACCTCAGTGATGAACGAACTAGGGTTGAACACCTGTTCAAATTCACGTTTGGCTCCGTCCACAGCTCCGCTTCCCAATCCATCCCCGACAGCTTTAACAGCGTTAGAAATCTTGCTTCCGACTGCCGATTTTGTGGCGTCCCAAGCTCTGCCCATGAACCAGCGATTTGGTGGTGGGGGTAGCGGCGGCGGTGTTGGCGAACCTGTATTTAAAATTGGAGTAGGGCTATTTGTCATAATAGAAAATTGTTGATATTTAACAGTTGTTTGCTGTTTATTTTACTATTAATTTATGATAATTTCAATTATATAATTAAGTTGTAGTTATTATTGGTAATTATTGTTAATTAGCGCGTGGATTTAAATTTTTGTTCTATAAATCAAAAATTTTATTGTTGTGAAGCAAAAAGTTGAAGAAGGGCAACTACCTGAAGGTAGGACTCTAACAGCGCATCTAGTCCCGATGCGCTGTTAGTTTTCTCAACTAACGATATTCAGGTTCATAAAGCCGATGATAAGCAGTATTTTGACAGATTGGGCTGGTATAAGGATTTTCCCAACTACATGTTGGACAGGTCCACGTTTTCTTTTCTTCTTCGTCTTTTCCTTTTTTCTTTGAAATGTAGATTCCTTTGTCATCTGAAAAAAGGCTGGAAACAGGAACTGGGTTGTTCGTTATGTTTAGATAAATCTTATTCTCGTAGATGATTATTGCTTCGGGATTGATGTAGATTTTGTCTTCTGTTTGTGCTATAAAGCAATTGTGCTCCTTTTCGGAGAAGCAGTGGCTAAAGTTTTCATGAGCATCGCAAGTGCAGAAAATAGACATGATGCCAAGAATTAAGGACGAAAAACTGTGAGTTTTCATAGAGGGATCTCCTGTTTTAAAATTTGGAAAAAAAAACGGTTTTTCTTTTGCGTTGTTATCATCTTAACAACGATGGCTATTCTATCCCTTTGGGAAAATAAAGCCAGAGAAAAAATAAAAAAACTCCATGACGTCAGAGCAAAGCTTGCACTGATTTCAGAAGAGGAAAAAGGGGATCTCGAGTTTTTTTTTCATCGATTAATGTTTCGGTCTACTTTTGTCTATACTCTTTTTGGAGACAAGCCCATGTCTTTCGAGGATCTCGTTAAGGAAGAATGCATCTGGAAACATTACATGCACGCCTTCACCAGTATTGATTATGGTCTAGACCTGTTTGCTCTTCAAAGGGGATGGAGAGTTTGGAAAAAATATGAGTCGTTTTTTCCTCTGAAAAAGTTTGTTTTTATTCAACAAGAGTATCCTGATTCTAAGCATACGCCCGCTCCATTGGGATGCTCCAATGTCGTTCTTATTCATAAAGACAATTTTCTTTCGACCATGAAAAAATATTCTGACGACTTTAAAAAGGTGTTGGGGGAAAATTTCGATCCCCATGAATTGTTAGAAGACATTCGCAAGAGAAAGACGCTTTTCTTCGACAATAGATTAAAAAAACATACCGCACTTCTAGGAATTTTACTGGGCTACGGCAGAGAAAATGCCTGGCATTATTTTGAACTGAATAAGCTAAGATACAAAATGCTGAGAGATCCTTCATTTCATGATGGATTTAAAATCGCTCAATCAAAATCTGTTCCTTTCCCCTTGAGAAAACCCAATTTCGATATAGAAGATCCTATTTATTTGCCTATGTTCATGTGTCTTCCTCATAGTAAAGAGACAAAAGAGTTGGAACAAAAATATACCAGGCAACGAAAAGAAATTTGCGAAAAATACCGAACAGGTGATTTTCTAGAAATCACCTTGCTAAAATTGACAGAAGAATGAAATGAACGCCTGAACGGTCCCTTGCAAAGTTTCTATATACTAATTTTCGTCGCTTTTCTAAGCTGTTCTCTTATATATTCTTTGACGTCTCGAGTGCGCTCTTGGAGGATCGATTCTGTGATGGGAAAAATTCCACGAAATGCATGGATATGGATCCATTTGGCTTCCCTTTGCGGGTCCTGGCCGCTCTTCGCCGACAACTACCGTTTTAACGCTCATTGGGAACTGCTGGGCGACTTTGTGTTTATGCGCCGGGCCGATGTTCACAACAAAACCCTCGTCAAAGATCCAGACAAGAAGCAAAAGTGTACAGACATCTGCCCCAATTTTACTGCGATTGACACAAGCGACCTCGTCAATGACTTTGACTTTGCGCCGGGGTATCGCGTGGGGTTGACCTACATGGCCGATGCTGTGAATGGATTTGAATGGAATTTTCTCTACCTCCAGCCTTGGCATGGAGATAAAAAAGAAAGAGGAGATGCAGATCTTAGTTTTCCTTTCAGCGATGCTAATTTTGACAAAGATTTTCACGATGCGAGTGTGGCAGGCGCAGAATATGAGAGCCACTTTTGGGACCTCGAGTTCAATTATTGGTGTTATTTTACCCCTAGGCGCATCGACTACTTTTCCTTTTCCGGCATTGCTGGGCTGAGATACTTTCATTGGGATGAGGAATTTGAACTGAAAATGTTCAATCCTCCTGATCGCAGCAGTTACAATGTGGAGACAGAAAATCGGATCTTTGGCGTTCAGCTCGGCCTAGACCTTCAATGGAATCCCACGCACTGGCTCAGCTGGGACATTTTTGCCAAAGTCGGGGGAATGGTCAACCACTGCGAGCAAGAGACTTTTCTTGGAGATTTAGACAATACCGTGGAATTGCATGATTTTCACAAACAGAAACGGGAAATCGGGATCTTTACCGATGTCGCTGCTGAATTTGCAATCCACTTCAACCCCCACCTCAATTTCCATGCCGGTTATCAATGCATGTTTTTTTCAGGCCTTGCCTTAGCGCCCGAACAGATCAGCAAACGAGCGTCCAAACATGCCGGCGACAGGGTCTACGACGACGGCAAAGCGCTCATCCACGGAATGTTCGCCGGTCTTATTTTCACTTTCTAACCATTAGATAATGTTGATGAGTTGTCGGGTTTTTTCAAGTTTATGCCGGGATAAATCGGGACGATTGCTCAATAAACTACTGATCCATTCATCGTGAATTTGATTTGTCCATTTTGCTCGGTAGAGTTCAGCAATAGCCAGTTCAATGATGAGATCACGTACAGGTGCGGGATAGAGAACACACGCATCGAATAGAACGATAAAACCTGAGAACACTTAGTAACCCATGTCCAGTTCTTGCCCTTCTTCGGTCAATCTTTCCCTTATTTTTCTGCTTTTTTCTTTTGACCGGGTTTTATATTTAATCAGATCTTCAAATAAAATTCTTCTATGCCTGCCCACTTTGCGAAAAGGAATCATTCCTTTTTCGAGTATTTGAATAAGGAACGGACGCGAAACATTGAGGAAATTTGCTGCTTCCTGCGTTGTTAATTCTGCATGGAAAGGAACAATGGTAACTGCATCCCCCTTAGCAATGTGAACAAGAGTTCTGAAGATGAGTTCGACGACTGCTTTTGTCAGGCAAAATTCAATTTCTTTCTTTCCGGGTGCTCTTCTTAATGTAAATTGGATCTCTTTCCCACCGTCTTGGGACATGAACTTGCTCATGTGCAAAAGGGCGACTTCTGCTAGAGCGATATCTCGAGTCTTTGGCAGAATGGGACCAACTTTTTTAGGGGCGCCAGCCATAACTTTTCCTCCAATATTTGACTCCATTATTGTCTTTATTCGAAATAATCGCAATGGGTTCGGCAATTCACTGTAGATGTTGGGCAAACCTAGTCGTTTCTCAGTAATCAATTTT
This sequence comes from uncultured Verrucomicrobiae bacterium, assembly GCA_963698815.1. Classification (GTDB taxonomy): domain Bacteria; phylum Chlamydiota; class Chlamydiia; order Chlamydiales; family Rhabdochlamydiaceae; genus CAJCIW01. Next base: position 46,126 of record CAVOSF010000001.1, on the reverse strand, counting down.
CTTTTTGAATTTAATCTCCCAAAACAGCTATGTTGGGAAGCTGAAAAAAAGTTTGGAATCAAAAATTCTAAACTTTGCACCCCAAAATTCAGGAGAGTATTATGTCAGCACCACTTACAGCAACAACAGCGAATATCCAGATTACAGATCAGACATTGCTTCCGTTTCACCAAATGAGGGAAACAGTTTTCAATCAAACCCTAGAAACGTTTGATAAGTTGTCTCCTCAATGGGAAAAAGACTATACGAGTTTGAAGCATTTTGAGCTCGCGGTAAGGAAGCAAGGCGGTAAGCTTCAACATAGCGAAATCCCCATCATTGTGGAAAGGGATCTAAATGCTAGTAAGGAAAAAGACCTCCAGATTTATTGGTGGGTGTTCAAACTGGCAATCGATAAAATCGACACTTTTGCCTCCGACGTTCAAAAGGTGATTGCTTTTCTGAAACCTGACGAAAAGCGTTCATATCAAGAAGAACAACGTATAGAAAAAGAACAGCCTGATCTTTTTGCGCAAATAAAAAGGAGCAAAGAAATCTGTCTGGGGCATGTAGTAAAATTAAATACAGTTCATAACAAGACGATTGAGATGAAGGGAAGAATGGTCGCGATTATCGGTACTGAGACCAATAATGTGAACTGGTCTTTGCAGCGTTTTTGCCAGATTGTTGACAATAAAGGTCAACCGATTAACGTACTGACGCGTTCATGGAATAATTTATCTCCATTCGTGTCAGAAGTGGCCCTCCCCAAACCCCAAGGCCAGTATTCCGAAGAGGCTATTGAGAAATTGCGCGTTGAATTGCAAAAGATGGCTGTTGACAATGAAAAACCCGCTATCCTGAGTAATTTATCAGTGGGTAATGTAGGGGCAAATCAAGGATCTCTGAGTTCTTCAAGCGCTACGGCCACAACGAGCACAACAACGATAAGCACAACGAGTGGTACATCCAATACAACCGTTAATTCAGAGACAAGTGCCCAAGTGGCAAATAAATCTGAAAACTCAGCGCCCAAACAGGAGACAGCAAATGCAACCGGTGGCGAGACTGCTGAGAAGTCTGATGCGGGAACACAACAAACTTTAAGTAAGGGAAAATCTGAAAGCTCAGCGCCCAAACAAGAGACGGCATCGAATGCAACTACCACTACCTCGGCAAATACAACTGCGCCTAGCAACGAGACTGCAGTGAAGAATAACGATAAGCTAGATCGAAAAGGTTCGATAGATTCAAAACCAGATACAAACGTAATTTCACAAAGACACAAAAGAAAGGACACTAATTCATAAAGGACATCGGATCGATTTATGGTCCTCGGCGACGACCAACCACAGACCGGCAGGCTTATCGCTGCCGGTCAACTATCTTTCTATTATCAATCTCAGATACTTAAATACTGCTTTATTCAATAAATCTTTATTATTTATTTTAATGTTTAAATAATGTTAAAATCTATTTAATAAAATAATAAGGTTGTTATATGGCTCAGCCAATGCAATTGTCGGTAGATGATTTAATTAAACGGTCAACTAATCTTAGAAACCAGTTTGCTGCGGTAACAAGAGATGATTTACTCAATGATTTTCAAACGATTGTTCCCTAATGCTGTAGTTAACGATTACGTTAGAGAATCTGAATATTTAGAAGAGATTAAAAATTCTAAGCAGCAAAAGCCAGATATTATTCTTTGCGTGGATGTAGAATCTGATAATGCAGTTTCCAGGCAAAACACCTATTCAAAAATGTTGGAATTCACAAATTATCAATGTATTTTTGCTTATCATAATCATCTTGATTGGATTGTACCTAGCAAAGGGGTTAATACTGTGATCGAGGTGATCAAGGGATCGCAGCAGCAACCAGCATTAAATAGTTACCAAAAATCAAACGTTTGAATAGTGAGATAGTCTCATGTTGTCAAAATGGTGCAATTTGATGTTGAAAAAATTCCCCAATAAAAAGCCGGAGATGGCTTACAGCACGTCTTCGATTAGACAACGGCAACGCTTCCTCTTCTCCTGAAAATGCCTGCACTTGTACGTGGATTTGTAACCCGAATCTCAACCTCGCATCCGAGGATGGATAAATAGTGCATCAAGGTATCCGAACTAAATTGAGAGAGTCGTCCAGTGACGAGCATGGAAACTTTGGGTTGTTTAATCCCCAGCTTTTTAGCTACTTCGCTCTGCGAGAGACCACTATTTTTAATAAGAGAGCTCACTTTATCCAAGAGCTTAGCCCTGGCTAGGAGTTCATCGGCGTTCGGCCGTTCAAGAGCCTCAAAAATATTTCCCTCTGTGACCTCGTAGTCCAACTTCTTTTTTTTCTTAGCCATTTTTGCGCCTCTTAAGTTTCCATTCTTTATACATTTCTTCCGCCATCCCCAGTCTTGAATGAATTAAATCCATATCTCGTTTTGGCGTTTCCCCTTTCTGCTTACTCTTCTTCTGGAAAACGTGAAGTACAATCAATACGTCCTCAAATTTCACCGTATAAACAGCCCTAAATGCGTCTCCCTTGCGATCGTACACAAGCTCTATAACACTAGCTCCGCCAAATCCTTTCATAGGCTTGCCTATGTCTGGGTGCTTTCCTTGCTGAGCTTGACCTAGTCCAAATCCAAAATCATCCTGCACATCGTCTGGCATAGTCATAAGGTCGCGTTTTGAAGATCCGGCCCATAATACCGGGCGTTCGCAAGGTTGATCGCGCATATTCCTTTTTTCCTAGTTATACCAATATTGGTATTAATTTGCAATTGAAATAAAAAAGCCGGAGATGGCTTACAGCACGGCACTGCATCCTTAAGGCTGCTACTTTCCAGTCCTGACCTGGTTCGGATCGTGCCGTTCTATGAGGTCCCCGGCAAAGAGGGGCAGTATATCAAATTTTACGATTCGCAGCAATGGGAATGAACGGCATGCTCGAAGCGCAATCCCGCCCCTTCAGGGGCGGGGTTAGCCGAGCTATCTGTTTTCTCGGGCGCCAAAGAGCGCCCGCCCCTAGCCAGAAGAATCTCCTCCTTTCCAAAGGAGGAGTTATTCAAATATTTTAATTGATGTTATTTTCTATGTAGAGGCGGAACCAGGTTTCCAAGATCAAAAGGCCCCAAAGCTCTTGGAAAAAGAGATGGGGATGCCGGTTAAAATTTTTCATTTGTTCCGTAAACCAATGGTTCGACAAAAGTCCGGATTCAACAAGAACGCTTTTAGAGAGTTTTTCCATTAAAATTTGAGCGGAAATCTCTTTTGTCCAAGAAGGGAGGCGGCACACCCGCGTATTGATCGGCGTGAGTAATTTGGCATAGCAAAAGTCGCTGCCCCGATCGGGGATTGAGGCGAGGAGTTTGACTATCTGCATATCGAGATAAGGAGCTTTTTTTGTGATGCCGAAATGGGAACAAAACCGCTCTTGGGGCAAGAGAATAGAGGGCGGCAGTTTGATTTTGTAAAAAAGATAGAGCAGGGAACTGGGCGTTGGTCCTAAGCGTTCCAGGGCGGGAAACCGATGGAGAAAAATCTCGTTATTGACGGGTTTTAAAAGACTGGAATGCAAGTCGGTGAACTCCCTTTTGTCGAACAGAGCTGTTTGATTCAAAAAAGCGATGTGCCATGGATGTGTATGGATGGAGCGCAGCATTTCATAGGCAGATTTGGGGCGCAGGTGATAAAAAAGAGGGATCAGCATCCGTTTTTTGATCAAACGTTCGATAGAAGAAAGGGGTTTAAAGAATAAAGTGCGCGGGGAATGGATCTCCTGAATTAAGTGGGAGAGCGATCCTGTCGGAAAGAACAATTCCGTCTGCCCCTCTGCTTTGAGGTTCTTGCAAGTTTGCCACAAATGGGGGAGGGCAAGGTCTGCCACAGGTTCATCTAAAGCCCAAACCATTTCATCGAGGTCGGAGAGCAGCGTCTGTACGGAAAATGGGTTTGTTTCAGAAGGGAACTTAAGCGGGATGCCGGCTTCTCTTTGCAAACCGGTTTTCTCCTCTTCACACTGCGTATAGCAGAAGGAGGGAGTAGAAGATATCCGGCCATTCCAAGCTTTGGCGGCCGCGTGAGAAATTGCACTTTCAGTCATTTCCTCGCGTTTCTGATTTAACAACAAATTATATGTCCAATAGGGACGGATCAGAAGATTTTTCTCTTTGGTCACTTTTAAGTAATGGCCGGGCTGGAGTTTGAACACCCCTTGGATCGGGCTTTTTTCCTGAGGGATGAAGCCGAAAGAAATATAAAAGGAGAGTGCTTCCAGGTCTGGAGTTTGCGCAATGAGGCGCGAAGAGAGAATGGATTTTAGAGAATTCGCGAAGAGAAAGAGATTATTTTTTAATGTCCAGTAGAGCCCTTTTTCGCCGATGCGGTCTCGGACCAATAAAAGCTCTTGTTTTTGCTCATCGTAAAGCGCCAACGCGAAATCGCCATTGAGATAGGTAAACGCTCTTTCTTGATGCAATGTGTACAGCGAAGCGATCAATTCTTCCGTTGAGGAAAAGGGAAGTGCAGGGTCGTGCTTGTGGACCTCTTCTTTGATCTCTTCAGGATTGCAAATGCAGCCGTCGATCAGGACAATCAGGTTTAAGATAGGGGTGGGAATTGAAGCTGCTGCTCCAAGCTCGGCCCGTTTGCCTTGCCAAATAGGAAAACGGGCGAGCATCCTTCGCGTCGCGGACTCTTCAGGGATCTCTTCAGAATAGAGAGCGCCTGCAATGGTCATCGAGACGATGAGTTTGTGAGATGGACTGCAGAGGGGACTTTTTCCAAGCTGGTCTCAGGGAAAAAGGAAGCGAGGATTTTGGGGGCTTTGTCTCCTTTGTCTGCCATAGCACTGGCGCTATATAAACAAAGTCCGACGCCGCTTCCCTCTCCAAATCCTTTGAAGACGATTTTTTCCCCATCGGCCTCCACGCTAAAGTCGCTGCTTTTAAGACGAGCGGCACCGAGCGCGTTTTGCAATTTTGTAAAATCGAATTGATGCACATCCTCGCCATCTTTCAAACGGACACCGTAGACTTTTTGAGATTTTTCATCTTGGTAAAGATCGAATTCGCTCACTTTGACAGCGCCAAGGGCTGTCGCTAGCTCTTTTTTGGAAATAGAAAAGGACCAGCCATGGTTTGCACGATCATGGGCAGCAAAGGGGGATTCTACTCCATGCGGTGCGCGGACGTCTTTGCGGAAGATGGTCGCATAGCTTGCTGTTTTGCCGGCGCTGTCTTTGGTCCATGCCGCAGGAAAGGGCGCCCCTTTATAAAGCATGACCATGTGGCGTGTATTGTTGATGGCGCGATCGATGTGAAGATTTTGCAAAGTAACGGCATAGCCTTGATAGCCGACGTCTTGGGCGTCGATTTGCCAGTATGAAGGGGTTTTGCGGGAGGCTAGATAATAGGCATTTGTCCGAGCAGTGATAGCCAAGGCATCCATGACTTCTTCATCTAAATCTGAAGAAAATTGAGTGGTTAGGATCGATTTGAGGTAGCGTTCGATATCGACTTCGTTGACGGCGTACAATTTCCCTTTCAGATCATAGATTTCCACGCAGCCGCGGTATTCAATACCATCGACTAAAATCGTGCTTTGGGCATCAGCAGGGACGATCCTGATCCCGAAAGACCCCGGGAAGAGCTCACCCCATTTCATTCCGTTGAATTGAGTGGTTATCCAATTTTTTTTGTTCGAAGACCCTTCTGACAAAAGAACATCGTTAAACGGGTTGTAAATGAAGTAGTGCCCCTTTGCTTCGAGAAAGATCTTCTCCTTTTGCTTGCCGACCAAGACTTTGATCGTTGCCGGCTTTATTTTTTGCGAAATGTCGGTGGGCAGTTCCATGCCGACTGAGTGCAAAGCAATGGGAGCTAAAGGACAAGCTGCAAGGGCCGCAGCGAGAATGAGATTAAAAGAGTTCATGGTTTTTCTCCACGTAAGAAGATGTTTTAAATTTTAATGGGGGTATGCACCCTAAATGTTCATAAGATAATGCGGTCGCTTCGCGGCCGCGGGGAGTGCGCTTTAAAAATCCCTGCATGATTAAATAAGGCTCATAGACCTCTTCCAGTGTATGCGCCTCTTCCGATAAAGCGACAGCTAAAGTATTGATCCCTACGGGACCTCCATCATAATGTTCGATGATGACTTTTAAGATTTTCTTGTCCATCTCATCTAGGCCGCGATGGTCGATTTCGAGCATGTCGAGGGCAAGATGCGCCGTCTGGACGATCGATCTTGGGATGTTTCTTGATCTGAACAAAGTCGCGCGCCCAGCGCAGAAGATGATTGGCGATGCGCGGAGTCCCTCGGGAGCGCTCCGCAATGGCAAGCGCTCCATCCGGAACAATCGACACGTCGAGGATGCTGGCCGGAGCGCATGAGGATTTTTTCCAAAAAGTCCGGTGAGTAGTAATCGAGGCGTAAACTTAGGGCAAAACGGGAGCGCATGGGGCCGCTGAGAAGGCCGGCACGCGTCGTTGCTCCGACGAGAGTGAAGGGATTGAGTGTGACTTGGACACTGCGGGCGGAAGGCCCGGAATCGATCAACAAGTCTAAAGAAAAGTCTTCCATTGCCGGATAGAGATACTCTTCGACAGAGCGGTTCATCCGATGGATCTCATCGATAAAAAGCACGTCGCCCTCTTTTAAATTGGTCAGAATGCCGGCCAGATCGCCTGGTTTTTCAATCACGGGACCTGAAGTCACGACAAGGTTGGTGCCCATCGTTTTGGCGATGATATTGGCCAATGTTGTCTTGCCGAGTCCGGGCGGGCCATGAAATAGGCAATGGCCTAGGGCTTCCCCGCGCTGTTTGGCAGCCTGCATAAAGACTTCCAACCGTTCGCGGATATTGTCTTGGCCGATGAAATCCGCAAGCGATTGAGGGCGTAGCGGCACCTCGAAAGGTTCGTCCGGCTTTGTCCAGGAAGATTGAATGAATGGCTCTTCGTTCATATTAAAAAACTCTAGCAAGAAATGGATTTCACGCGCTATATCTATATGCTTTCGATATGATTCAAAGCAAATTTTAGCAAGGAACCCGCTCTATGAGTTTGCAATCCGACCGATGGATACGCGAGATGGCTCAAAATCATGGAATGATCGAGCCTTTTGTCGATGGACAAGTGCGCTATGTCAATGGAAAAAAAGTCATTAGCTACGGTCTTTCCAGCTATGGATACGATCTGCGAGTTGCGAGTGAATTTAAAGTGTTTACCAACTTATACAATTCTCTTGTCGATCCAAAAAATTTCAACGAAAATGCCTTTGTGACCTTCGAAGCAGACGAGTGCATTATTCCTCCAAATTCCTTTGCCCTTGCCCGCAGCGTCGAATATTTCCGCATCCCGCGCGATGTGCTGACGGTCTGCATTGGCAAATCGACCTATGCCCGTTGCGGCATCATCGTCAATGTGACGCCCTTTGAGCCGGAATGGGAAGGGTATGTCACCTTGGAGATCTCCAATACGACTCCTCTTGCCTGCAAAAATTTATGCCAAGAAGGGCTTGCCCAAGTCCTGTTTTACAGAGGCGCGGAAGCCTGCGAAACCTCCTATGCCGACCGAAAGGGCAAATACATGAAGCAGACGCAAGATTACTCTCCCTGTAGCGTAAAACGTTCAGGTTTTGACTTTCCATCCGTTTACAAAAAAGGGAAAAACCCTTAAGTAAAAAATAAGGGTATGTATACGGTTTATGCAACTTAACTCGCAAAAAGAGAAACAGGGGACTATTGCCAAAAACTGGTGGGTCGTCGTCTTCATTTCTGTTTGCGGCATGGTCTACTATAATTCGGTCTGCAAGAAAAATGTGGTCCTTGCCTCACTAGATCGGCATCTGGAAGCCTTGAACGAAGAAAAGGCATTGGCTTTGGAGGAAAAAGAAGATCTTCTTCTGCAAATCAATAGCCAAAGCGATCCTGCTTGGATCCAGCTCACGCTGATGAAAGGGTTAGGTTTGGTCCCAGAAGGACAGTTAAAAGTTTACTTCTACTGACGATAGTAACGATGGCTATAGAAATCTTACTTCTACTGGTTTTTCTTTTCTGCTCCGGCTTTCTTCTCTTCTTCAGAGGTTGCTCTATTTTCTCTTTCTTCGATGAAAGTCAAAGCCTTTAAAACAGATCCCGATAAACGCAAACAGCTCGTGGCAAAACTGCTCTCTTCTCCTAGAGATCTTTTCGTCACGATCATCATGTTCAATATCATCGTCAATATTTTGATCCAGAACGTCACCTCCAGCATTTTCGGAGATTTTTCAACATGGATCTTCAATGTCGGTATCCCATTGGTATTGACTGTTGTTTTTGGAGAAGTGATCCCCAAATCGATCGGACTGGCCAATAACGTGGCTATCTCTTATCGTGTCGCCCCTGTTTTAAATGCCGCCCAAACGCTATTTTTCCCGATCCGAAAATTCTTAAGCCAAATCACGAGCGTTATCTCACGCATCTTCTTTTTTTTCTTGAAATCAGAAGAGGAGATTTCTTTTGATGAGCTTCAGCATGCGTTAAAGACCTCGCGGCGCTTTGGGATCTTAAATGAAGATGAAGCTGAGCTGGTGCGCGGCTTTTTGACTGCTGCAAGATTCCCAGGTCAAAGAGTTGATGCGCCCGCGAGAAGAGGTTCTTGTTTTACGATCTCGACGAGCCTCTTTCCAAATTGATCCATTTGTTCGTCGATCAAGAGTGCTCGCGGATTCCCGTTTGCAGCGAGAGCTTGGACAACGTCATCGGCATCATCACGAGCCAAGTCTTTTTCGTCCATCGCGAAAAACTGCAGACCACAGCCGATTTGCTCCCTTTATTGACAAAACCTTTCTTTGTTCCCGAAGGGATCTCTGCGGAAGCCCTTTTACGCCAAATGTACGACAAGGAAGAATCGATTGCGCTTGTCGTCGATGAATACGGATCGATCTCCGGCTTGATCTCCGTGGAAGATCTTGTCGAGACTGTCGTCGGCGAAATCGCCGACGCCAGCGATGAAAAAAGCCGCTATACGCATGTCGGGAGAAGATATCCTGATCGCCAGCGGCAAAATGGAGCTTGCTGAATTCGAAAAGATTTTCGGCGTCACCTTGCACAGCGAAAACAATATGGTCACAATTGGAGGATGGCTGACGGAGCAGATGGGGGATATCCCTAAGACGGGAGCCAAATATACGTACGAATGGATTTTTGTTCCATGTCCTCGCCGCGGACTCCAAACGAGTTAGGACGGATTTACATCCGCAGAGCTTAAAAAGGGAGAATGATTGAGCCACTCCTGGAAGTTCTTCTTATTCCTCATCATCGTTTGCCTGCTATCCAAGGCTTTTTTGCCATGGTGGAGATGGCCTGCGTCTCCTTCAATAAAGTCCGCCTGCAATATTATGTCAGCAAGGAAAATAAACGCGCGCTTTGGCTAAGCTATCTGTTGCATCATCCTGCACTTCTGTTCGGAACGACGCTGATCGGCGTCAATACCGCGCTTGTCGTCGGCTCCGAGTGCGCACGCCGTTTTTATGATTCTTTGGGATTTAGTCCTGATTGGGCGCCTCTGTCGCAGATCATCATTGTGTTGATTTTTGCTGAAATCGCCCCGATGTTCGCCGGCAGGCGTTATGCCGAACATGTCGCCATGCTTGGAATCCCCATCCTATTTTTCTTTTCAATCCTTTTGCGCCCCGTCATCTGGTTGCTGGATTTGCTTTGTCGCGCCATCAATCGCTTGATCGGCAAATCTGTCCCCGCAGGCATCTATCTCTCGCGCGAAGAGCTTCAGAATATCATCGAAGAAAGAGAAGAGACGATCACAACAGAACCCACAAAAAAAGAGATTCAATACCGTCGTCGCGAACATCTTCACTTTAAAAAATAAAACCGCCAAAGACCTGATGCAGCCTCTCACGCATGCCGTGCTCGTCCCTTCATTTTGTACCGTCGCCGAGATGCGCGAGGTCGTGAAGGACAAACACGTCACCTTCTTGCCGATCTACCATCGCAATCCCCAAAATATCGTCGCGATCGCCTATCCGCGCGATCTGCTGCGAGTCTCTTCGAACAAACGGATCAAAGAACATGCCCGCCAGCCTTGGTTCATCACAGAAAACAGCTCGATTCTGCATATTCTCAAACAATTCCGGCGCAATAACCAAAGCTTGGCCATTGTTCTCAACGAAAAAGGTCTAGCCACCGGGATTTTGACTTTAGATGAGATCATCGATGAGATCTTCGGCCGGTCCGATGAATGGATGTCTTTTGAAGAGATGGTCCCGCGCGCCTATCACGTCATCGTCGACCGCACATTCCCCAGAGATACCCGCCTTGATGAATTCAACAAACAGTTCAATGTCCATTTGGCCTATCAAGATGCCGAGACCCTCGAAGAGCTCATGACCCTCGCTCTTGGCCATGCTCCTTCCAAAGGGGAATCGGTCCGCATCGATCAATTCGAACTCACAGTCGAGGAGGCCTCACTCCTCGGTGCCAAAATGATTCTGGTGCGAACGGTCTTTTAAAGAGATCCCCTCTAAAAGATGTGTAATTTTTTTTTAATCTTGATTTTTTATCCCAAATAAAATACACTTGTTGGAAAAGAGGAAACTATGGTCTATAAGCCAATGGATGAGCGAGAATTTAGAAGGCTTATTAAGATCGTTGGATGGTCTCTTGTAAAGTCCGGCACAGACTATAGCCTCCTAGATGAAAATAGTAACTATGTTTGCTCGATCAAAATAACTCATGGTAAGAACACAAAAGGCGGGGAGATCATAGCTCATTGTGTGCAAAAAACTGGAAAAATATTTAAAGAACGAGGGTTAAAATGGCCTCCAAAAAAGAAATAAAAGAACATTTAAAGAAAGCTCTAGATGAAGTAGGTGAAATCGAACCTTGGTTTGATAGGAGTGTAAATGCCTGGGTTTTTGGGCATCCTAACTATCCAGTGGAATATGCAGGCGAATCCAAGGAAGAAGTTATCCGTGGATATCCTCTTTATCTCAAGGAGTTCATCAGGCATAGATTAAATGACAATCTCGCTCCATTTATTGAGAAAAAAACCAAAGGACATGGCGGAAAACGTATTGGATCTGGAAGGCCTAAGGGAACGAAAAAAGAAACTAAAATAAGAATCTATCTCCCTACAGACATTGTCAAATGGATTCAAAAACCAAACTCAATCCCACAAATTCGTCAATTTATCGCCAAGGGACGGCATCAACATTGATGAATCCGGTCTCGCAGTTATTCGGACTACCCGATTCTTCAGGTTGTTTGTTATCACAAAAATCCCTAGACAGACTCTTGATTATTGATCTTATTTAAAGGTCGTACTCCAAAGAGTTTACTTTTATCCGTCCTCCGGCGGAAACCCGGCCCTTAAGGGCCGGGTATTTCAAAAATTGACATTTGGGAGGGGTGCGAAGCCCCTCCCAAATCGCCATAATAATCCCCGGCCTTAAGGCCGGGGTTCACCTCAACGATGAGAGTCTATACTTTTCCGGGCTTTTTGGGTTTTTTCGCAATGCCGCTGCTAACTAGGGTTTCTGTCTGGTCGATCCAGATGGGAGAGCCCCAAGCGATATGGCCATCCTCTTGGACGACACGGATATAGTAGTAGACGAAAGGCGGCTTTTCTCCTTGGGCGGGCAGAACGATTTTTGAGAGAGGTTCCGTATCATCGATGGCAAATTCATAATGGGCTTGTTTGGGATGGACGGTGTGGAAGGGCTTGCCATTGCGGATGAACAGAATCTCTTTGATCGGCGTGGTGCCTGCCACAAATCCTGTGATATGCCGGTTGAAACTCAAGCCGGGTTTGGCTTTGGTGTTCAATTCGCTTCCCATAGAGGCGCCAGCGATGGAAAAGCCGAGGACGATCCTTTCTCCTGTCGTCGCGTAGCAGGAACGGTTGACTAAGCGCCTGAAATAGCGCTTCCCGGGTCTGTTCGATGGCGATGATCGCTGTCATTCCAGGGGAGTACTGGATTTGGTCGCTTTCGTAAAAATCGTTATAAATTCCCCGGTCGTCCAGACCGCCGGCGACAAAGCCAAAACGGCAGTTGTTATTCAGCGCTTTGCGGATCGAGCCTTTTTCTGCTTCGCCGATCCCTTTTTTCCCATCAGCTGCGATCGGCCGCAAATTTCCTTCTTTCGCCGTGCATTCGGAAGAGCCCCAAGCATTGTAAATTTCAACGACGCGTTCGTAATCGGGATCCCAATCGATAAAAGTGGTCTCAAACCCTTTTCCCATCGTGAAAGAGGGGATGGAAATCAGATCTTTGGGGGTGTGGCTTTTGTAGATCTTTTTTAAAGTGTTCGTCTTCATGTCTTTTTTGCGCAGGATCGGCTTATTGTCTTTGGAATAGATCAATTGGCGCAAGCCCTCTTCGGGAGCTTCGTTAAACCATTGCAGCCCTAAGAATGTGATAAAACGGTAATCTTCGTTGAATTCAGCGACTTGAGCACAGATCGCTTTCCAAATATCATTGGGCGTCTCTTCGGCGCTTTCAAAGGAAGAGACGGCGTAAAATTGGTTGTTTCTTTCATCGCGGAAGTGGCGGAGGCAGGCTTCGATATTTTCTCCAGAATCGACTCTTTCCGATTCTCCATGGAGCAGACCCCAATAAATGCTTTTATCCGCTTCAGTAAAACATTTGATCGGAGCAGAAAAGTAAGCCTCATTTGTCTTTAAATTGCGCAGTTGGATCTTATAAATCCCTGGTTCGTTGAAATAAAGATTGGGGACGTTGATGAACCCTGTTTCCGGGACGAAAAGTTTCCAGTTCAGATTTTCCCGCAAATGCTCATAAGAGACCTCGACGAGCGTTCCTTCAGGAGCATTATTCGTCAAATTGCCGAAAATATCTTCGAAACGGATGATGACATCAAACCGTTTATTTTTACCGACGAGCGACGGAGCGATGATGCGGATATTTTTTAAGACATTGCCGCGCACATCAATCGTGAAGATTTCAGGGTCGCGGTAATCTCCTTTGCCTTTGGGATCGATGTAGAGATAAAAAGGGCGTCGGCGCTGGATGGAGGTTTGCGCGCGATTGCCTTTTTTGCGATGCTCTTCTTTGTTTTTTTCCGTGGTCCCCATGAAGATGGAAATAGTATCGCCGGCTTTGATCTCGGTAGGAAGAACAAACTCAAAAGAGGGAACAACTTCGTCTTTATCGATTTCTTTCGCAGTCAGAATTTTGCCATTCGGATGTTTCCGCCCAAATGACGTTCTTTTTCTCTTTGAGATTGACGCTGGGGACTTCCCAATCGATTTCGCGGCCCTCGAGAAAGAAGGTCGAATTTCAGCCGTGTACCTTTCGGGAGAGAAGTTGCGGTCGTGTAAGAAAATTTCCATGTGGAAAGTTCTCCGGCAAGAGCAAGATTCGGTTCGCAATAACAGATGGAACGACGCATTTATTTCTCCCAATTAAGTAGTGGTATATTATGCCCTGGAAATCATTTCTTTTTCAAGAGAGCGGTATAATTTTAATTTTTTCGACAGCTCTTTCGCTGGAACTCAACACCTCTAGATCGAACTCGTCGTGATGGATCCTCCACCCTTTTGAAGGAATGGCCCCTGCTCGATGAAAGACGTATCCTCCAATAGTATCGTATTCGGGACTATGAGGAATTTTGATCCCCAGCTCTTCCTGGATATCGATGATCGACATTTTGGCATCGACAATCCAGCCTCCGCCTGCCAGGACGGTGAACTGGCTTTGCACTCCGATGTCATATTCATCGGCGATTTCCCCGACAAGCTCTTCTAAGATGTCTTCAATAGTGACAATCCCTTCTGTGCCTCCCCATTCATCGACGACGATGGCAAGGTGGATCTGTTTGCTGCGGAATTCTTGAAGCAGATGAGAGATTTTCTTGGTCTCTGGGGTATATAGGACGGGTTTGACGAGTTTGGCTATAGGGGTATTCAGTTGGGTCGGGGAATCGGAGTGTTCGATATACATTTTTAAAACGTCTTTATAAAGAAGAACCCCGATGATGTTGTCGACGCTGTCCTTGTAAACGGGGATGCGGCTGTAACCTTCTGTCATAAATCTGGCAGATGCTTCACGAATCGGGGTATCTTCCGCTAGGCTGAAGATATTGATCCTTGGGACCATGACCTCTCGAGCTATCCTCTCTTTAAAGGAGACGACGGACAAGATGAATTTTTGCTCGGTGGGATCAAGATATGCCCCGAGTTCGGTTTCTTGCAGTAATTCGTAGACTTTGTCCCGGATTTTAAATGTGGGAGGAACCTCTTTTTCTTTTTTACCGTCAGGCAAAAAATGCTTCATGATCTGGAAAAACGGGGCTGTCAACGGAATACAAAGCACCAAAAAACAGGAACAAAGCGGGGAGAGAAAGCGAAAAGCCGTTACAGGCTTAAGCTGGCCGTATAAACTAAACAGAAAATCGACGACAAGGGAAAAGACGATGATAAGAAGGGCCATTAAAGGAACCAATAACCCATTAAAAGTAAACTCAGAAGAGGATATCAGCAGAGCTTTGTGAAAAATTTCCTGTTCGATCAAAAATAAAAAAGCAGTCAGGACATAAGCGATTCTCAAAAGATGCTTGGTAAAACTTAAGGCAAAGAGGAGGCCTTCCCATTTTTGTTTCCCAAAGAAAGAGTTCAAAAAGTGGCGGAAAAAAAAGGGAGAGTTTTCTTGTTTGAGGGCTTCTTCTGCCTGCAGCCTACCTTGCGCTGCAACGCCGTGGATACTGCCGTTAAAGTGCTCGAGCCGATGAGAAAAAAAATCGCGAGGAAAAAGGGGATCGTTAGCATATCTTCTTATTTTAATGACCGACAGGTTTGTCTCAAAGGTTTTTTAACAATCTGGTATCATCCATTTTTTTTAATAAAAGGTGCTCTTTCCTCTTCATACGCCTTCTCTCATCGACTTGCACATCCTCATAGCCGATGAGATGCAGAATACAATGGATGATATAACGAAAAATTTCCCTTTGGGGATCAGCATATTTCATTGCAGTTTTTGGGCAGATGAAGGCTTCCCCGAGAAGATGGAACCCTATGTTCTTCTCTTCAGGGGGGTCCATCGGAAAGGTGATGCAATCTGTAGGGGAAGGATCGTTGAAGAATTGTTTATGCAATGAACTGATTTTTTTCTCAGAGACAAAATGGAAGATGACATCATCGGTTGAAATTTTTAATTCTTTAAGTAAAAACGAGACCGCCTTTCTCACTTGAGGGATGGAGATAGGAAGATCTCGTTGAGAATTATAGATAGTGATTTTTGACAAATCTATTATGGAGCGGCTACAGGAGTTTTTGGCAAGCCTGTCACCTTGGTATTTTCGCCATCTTTCCATTTTCCAAGGCGGCGAAGAACGTCTACGCGCTCAAAACGTTTTAGGACGTTGCGCTTCTTGGCGGATTTGCTGGATCTTCCATAGCTGCGATGTCTAGTCATGATCGGATGTCCTTATTTAATTTTAGGAATAAATGAGGTTTGGGCGAGGTCGCTTTCGATGGCGTTTGCGTGAGGCTTAAATCCTTGCGGCAGAGCATCTTTCTTCGGGCCTGTTTTCTTGGCAGGCGGGGCTGGGCGTCGATGGGACCTAGCGCGTCTCTCTTCTTGCTTACTGATGCGAACCATGGGTGAACTCCTCAAAATTTTCAATTTAGTCGCAGATTATAGTGGCTTAATGATAAAAGAACAATGATTAAGATTTTTTTTGAGTTTCTTTAGGAAGGGATTCGCCAGGATGGATGACGCCGCATGAAATTAAGAATTTGAAAGCATCCTCGACAGATACATCCACGGGCACAGCGATTTTTTTAGGGGTGAGAAGAACGAAGCCCGACATCGGGTGAGGGGCTGTTGGGACGAACACAGCCAAATCGGTATGGGGTATATCTTTTTGATTAAAAGCAGGCGGGGTGTCCCCGGTCACAAAACCTATCGCTAGAGCATCGTGATGAGGAAAGGGGAGAAGGACGGTTTCTTTAAACGTTTTCTTGCTATCTGAAAACACTGCTTTGGTGATGTCTTTGCTCAAACGAAAGACTGTTCCAACAATAGGGATATGTCCAAAAAGACGTTCGGGGATCTTTGAAAAGACATTGATCAAAAATTTTTGTCCGCAAATCCCAAGAAGAAAGATCAAAACTAGAAGCAGGATGAGGGCGACGACTCGGCTAATAAACAGCACGAGAGTTTCGTGATTGGCCAAGCTCAACCCTAAGTTTTTTTCAGAGGCGATGATGACCGCTTCTGTGATGCCCGCTAAAGGCGCAGTAAATAAATTGAACAGCCAAGAAGCAATAACAAAAGTGAGCGCAATAGGCAAAAGAGCGATGAAGCCGGTGAAGAAATATTTTTTCATTTTGAAACTTTAGGAAGGGGAGGTTCTGGAACAATGACGCCGCAGGAAACGATATATTTGATGGCCTCCTCAGGTTTCATGTCGATGATGATGAGTTCCTCCCGTTTGTACATTAGTAAAAAGCCAGTGGTGGGGTTGGGCGTTGTCGGGACTAAAACTGAGACAAGTTCTTCTCCGGCTGCTTTGGAACACATCGCAGGCGAATCGCGGGAGATGAGCCCCAATACAAACACATCCGGCCGTGGAAAAGGGACCATGACGACTTGCTGAAATGATTTTTTGTCCGAGACAAAGAGCGTCCTGATGATGTCTTGGGTTGTCTTGTAAACAGTATTCACGATGGGAATGCGATGGAGAACTTTATCCCCAAGGCGAAAGAGCGCATTGATCAAGAACCAACGCGTGACCATGCCCAATCCGACGGTGAACAAAAATAGCAAGATCAGAATGATTAATTTTGCCCCGTAGCGCACCAGCTGATCTGGAGTTAAGAATAAGAAGCCTTCGTTGATGATGTGCAGTTTCGTTAAGAGTGCCGAAACCATCCCGATAAACGGCTGGGTGAGGAAATTAACTAAAAAAATGACCACTGCAATGGTGACGACCAAAGGCAGGAGAATGACCAAACCGGTGATAAAATACTTTTTCATGGGAGCTTAGGGTTTTATTCTGTTTTAACTGGTTCGAGGATGAATTTCAAGGGCAAAAGGGAGAACTCATCTTCTTCTTTTCGATCTAAAAAAGGACGTTTTTGTCCTTGCGGGAAGGTCAGAAATGAGAATCCAGTTGCTTTCGAGCTGGATGAGATCGATGCGCCCCAAACGGACTTTGATCTGTTCGCCGAGCTTATGGACTTTTCCGGAGCTTCTTCCAAAGAGGAGGGTGCGCTTATCGTCGAAAATGAAATAATCGTTTTCCAATTCGGAAATGTGGAGAAATCCTTCGAGCATTAAGTCTTGAAGTTCAAAGAAGAGGCCGAATGGTTTGACCTTTGTGACGATGGCCTTGTATTCGCGATGAGGATCTTCGCTAAAATATTTGTGCAGTAAACGCAATTTTTTGAGTGTTTTCACACTGCTCTCTGCACGAAAACTCACTCTTTCTTGCTCGGAACAATGCTGTGCGATTTTGTCTAAATTGATGTCTTCTGGCTCTTCATTGAATAAAAGCCGTTCGATGATGAGATCGCTATAGCGCCGGATCGGGCTTGTGAAATGGCAATAATGTTCTAAAGCGAGTCCGTAATGCCCCACGTTGTTAGGGGAATACTGGGCCAATCTCATGCTGCGGATAAAGGCGATAGAGAGTTGTTGGATAAAGGGACCCTTTTTAGCTTCTTCAAAAAGAGCCTGCAGATCTTGAGCGGTGGCTTTTGCTACGACTTTAAACCCTAACGTGCGGGCAAATTTCAGAAAGTCTTCAAAGTTTTCCGGCTGTGGGACTTCGTGGACGCGGTAGATCAGCCGTTTGCCGCGCCGGTTAAGTTCCACCGCGACCGCTTCATTGGCTTTGAGCATGAACTCTTCGACAAGCTGATGTGTGATGTCGTATTCAATCTTTTTCACTGTTTGCGGCTGTCCGCGTTCATCCGAGACAATGACGATTTCAGGCAATGCAAAATCGATGCTTCCCCGTTCGTATCTTTTCTTCTTAAGCAGATGGCAAAGTTCGACCATCTGGTTCAATGTTTTGGCATGCGGGCTTTTCTTTTTCCCGTCGAGGATATCTTTGGCTTCGAAATAAGTGAATCGTTTCTTGCTCTTGATGTACGATCGGACGATCTCTTGTTTTAAAAGCGTTCCCTGCTTATCGAAGTCCATGAGCACAGAGACGGTGAGCCGAATCTCGTCAGGCTTTAAACTGCAAAGCTCATTGGAAAGCTCTTCGGGCAGCATCGGGATGCATGTGCCTGGAAAATAGGTGGAATTGGACCGCAAGTAAGCCTCTTTGTCCAATGGGCTGCCCTCGGGAACGTAATGAGCAACATCGGCGATATGAACGCCTAAGCGGTAGTTGCCTTTGCGATCTTTTTTCAAAGTCAAAGCATCGTCAAAATCCTTTGCGGTGTCGGGATCGATGGTAAAGCACTCTTCCTTGGATAAATTGACCCGTTTTTTTAATTCTTTGGCGGAGACCTTTTTGCCATAGGCCTTTGCTTGGTCGACAGCATGTTTGGGAAATGCCGACCGCAGATCGAATTCTTCAACGGCCGCAGTGATGTCATGGGAAGGGTCGGCGATATTTCCAATGACATAAGAAAGATCGCAGGTCGTAGGCTCTTTTTCCGTACCCCATTCTCGCACATTGAGAATGACCCGGTCCCCGATTTTCAGAGATTGGCCCGCAGACGTATGGACGATGACCGGCTTAGAGATCCCAAGGAGGGGAGCATAGGCCATGATGTCTCCACTCGCATTCACCTGCCGGATTGTGCCCGCGAGATGCTGCCTTGCGCGTTTTAAGACGGAAATGATGCGGCCTTCAGGGCCTTTATCGGAAACAGAGTCCAAATTCAATGCCACTTCGACATGATCGCCGTCGACAGCGCTATCTGTCAGATGCTTCGGGATGAAGATATCTTGGGGATAATCGCTTGGATTATCGGGGATGACGAATCCAAATCCCTTTGCATGCATGCGGAGGATTCCAGTGAGGACCTCTTGAGCGACCTTGGGTTTGAATCGTAAAATGGCTTGAGAGACCGGTTGGGGCTGTGGAATTGCTTTTTTTGGCTTTTTCCATTTAGTTCGAGATCGAGGGGATTTCTTTTTGGACATTATATGATTTTTCTACTACTGAGATGATGGATAAGATCATGCGGGGTTGTGTATTGTTCAGCATCGATACTAAGCGACCTTGCCGCTTCGACGTAGGGGAGGATATCGTCTGTGTAAAAACATTCCTCCTTCCCACATCCTGCAATTTCTAAGGCTTTTTCGTAAATTTTTTTCTCAGGCTTTCGGGCTCCGACCTCATAGGAAAGGACATAGCCATCAAATATTTTTAAGAAAGGAAATTGAGAGGCGGCAAAAGAGAAGTGGGCATCGCAGGTATTTGACAAAAGAAACAAGCGGTGGCCTTTTTTCTTTACTTCATGGGCAATGGAGATGACAGGATCATTAGGGGTGAAAATATCCCCAATTGCATTCCTCAGAGTGGGAAAATCGAGTTTTTTCTTTGATAGCTGGCAAAGCTGGTCGTAGACCATGCGATCGTTAATCTGCCCCCTTTCGTAAGGGTCGATATATTCATGCAGGATTGTTTTGATCCGATCCAGATCGATGCCGCAATAGGAGGCCACTTGTTCGCACATCTTTTGATGGCTGAAGAAAACCAGGACATTGCCGAGATCGAAAAAAATTGTACGTTTCATGAAGGTAAGGGTACCTCTTTTCTCATTAAAAAGATATCCCTGAAAGAATGTAACTATTCAGCACTCCCCTCTTTAAGAAGAAGATCGGGCACGCACGCGGGCACGGACACGGGCACGAAAGAAGCACCTTGAGCCATTTTCGTTAACATGGACACTATGCCTATGAGTAACTCACGACCTCTGGAACGGAATGGCCAAATACGAGGAATAAAAACTTTACTGCTGTCGGCTTTATGTGAAATCTCTTTGAGATATTTCCTCTTTCGTGCTCGCGTGCGTGCCCGATCTTCTTCTTAAAGAGGGGAGTGCTGAATAGTTACGAAAGAATTTAAGATTTTAGATGGCGCACGACAAAATAATGATCCTCATTTTTATTTACGGTATGATTGGTCGTATAAGGATAATTTGCGTTTTTATGCTCTTCAACATGATGATAAATATTTCCTAAATAGGATTTAAGTCGAACGGCTGCTTCGTCACACATCCAAAATTCGCCATCTTTTTTGGCTCTCTTGGCAATCCAAGTTTTAAAATTATTTTCAAAGTTTACATTCTCGGGAAGATCATAGAATTCCTCAGAATAGACTTTTTTATCTGATTGTATTTGTTCAGGAGTATTGGCATTTGTATATTCTGTAAAATAATTATTTGTTAATTTTTCATTTAATGCCATGTATGTAGGGTCAAACATTGTACGCAATTGGTAATGGCCAATATCAAAATCAAACTCCTCTTTCAAAGGCTCTTCGGGTGGCAAGAGCATTTGAGCTAATGAGCAAGGATTTAAGAAAATCAATTCGCTTTCAGGGGTATGCAACAGAAGGCCAAATCTCTTTGCAAAATCATTACACAAACACTTTGTTGTTGATCCATCGATAACGACTTTATCGAAGAGGCCTTTAATGAGATCCAAACCTTCCTGTTTGTTATAGTCAAACCAACAATGGATGCGTTGTTGAAGTTCAGAAGCCTCTAAATTCTCGGCCTTTTCAGGAGAATCAAGGCAGATATCTCCAGAAACCCAAACCTCATTCGCTTTGGCTTCCTTGTAATGCGAAGGGAGTTTTTCTAGAGGGACTCTCCCAATAAATAGACAAACTTTAAATCCTTGGGATTGAAGTTTTCTGACTTTTGCGACGAGTTCTCCAAGCTTATATGCTTTTTTTACAGACTCGGAAGCCTCAGGTGGTTCGTCCCTATATGTTTTCCAGACGTGCGGGGCGACGATTGTTTGCCACTTTTGATTTAATTCTTCAATTTGGGTTGGATTGAGATAATTTACTGCGCTCATGTAATCTCCATTTTTAAATTATTATTTGTATGTATATTCCCTAAAGCTTCTATATATTGAATTCGCTTTTTAAAAGGAGGATGTTTGTGAGAATCAAGCAAATCTCCATTTTTATCAAAAACATTTTCCCATGTGCTTGGTTGATGTTTGAGCCAGGCCTTATTTGAAGTGAGGAGTGTATTGAAAAGGTAAACGGGGCCTTCAGTGTCTTTTTCCAAAATAATATTCACAGCATCCGTATCCGCTAACTTTTCAACAAGTCTATGTTTTTTAAAACCAGCTCCAGGTTCCTTGCTATTTATATAAGCCACAATTCTTTTCATGTCTTGCTTAGAAAATGTTTGCTCACCCAAGAGGCGTCTCGATATAGAATTTGCTGCATCACCTCCACTGAAAAGAGAAAATGCAAGCATAAAGAAACGGAAGACCCCTATCCAAAATTTTTTGCTTTCAAACATTTGAAAGCGGTCTAGCAATTTATAATGCTTCATATGGGAAAGCTCGTGTGCAATTGCAAAGTCCTTCCCTTTTTCAAATGATTTTCTATTTTTGAGAAATAAAATGAATTCAGTGGCGTCTGTCAATTCCATTATAAGATTGAATTTATTGAAAATGGAATTATTAATATAGTTAATAACTTCATTTAATTGATCCTCATTTATAAGATTAGTATCCTGCGAAGATATGTCACGCAACCACTCAGGAATATCCTCATAGTTAAGCAAAAAAAAGGGGGACAACTCAATACAATTTTGCTGTCTGTAACAACTGGCTCCATCAATTGAGAACCTATTGCTTAATGTAATTTGGACATCGGGAATGCCAATTTTTTCTGTGAATCCATTGATCTTTTTTATAAGCTCGTTACATCGGGTATTGTAATTGAAGGTTGGTGCAGGGGGATATGTCGCTTTGCCGCATACTGTTATTTGAGCCATAATTATACCATTAATGATCTGTAAATAAATTATTATACATTAATTATTAATTAAATCGCAATAATTTAAATTTAAATAGATTGTTTTTTAATTTATTCTAAGCAGTTTAAGATTAATGGGTTATAGTCATTGCCTTACAAAGTCCTAAGACTTTAGGGCCGAGAATTAAGCCATCCGCCGCTGGTAGCTTAAGAGGGTATTGGAGAGCAGAATCGCAATGGTCATGGGTCCTACCCCTCCCGGGACGGGGGTAATATGAGAACAGAGGGGCTCGACTGAGGTAAAATCCACGTCTCCGACGATTGTGCCCTCTGAAAGTCGATTGATGCCGACATCGACCACGACAGCCCCTTTTCGGACCATATCGGCCTTAATGAAATGGGGTTTGCCCATCGCGGCGACCAGAATATCGGCCGAGCGGCAAATTTCTGGGAGATTTTCGGTGAGGCTGTGGGCGAGGGTGACTGTGGCATTGGCGTGGGGGGCTTTTTGCATTAAAATCGCAGCAAGAGGCTTTCCGACGATATTGCTTCTGCCAACGATGACTACATGCTTGCCGAGCAGAGGGATCTGCGCCTGGGTGAGCAGGACTTGGATACCATGGGGAGTACAGGGAAGAAAACCGCTGTTTTCGCCGAGCAGCATTTTCCCCACATTGATCGGATGGAACCCGTCGACATCTTTTTCCGGATCGACAGCGCTCATGATCGTCATTGTGTTAATATGCGGAGGGAGAGGCAGTTGCACAAGGATGCCGTCGACATCGGGATTTTCATTAAATTTCTCTATCTCATTCAAAAGCTGTTCCTCTGAGACCGTACTGGGCAGGATGCAATCAAAAGAGAGGATGCCCACCTCTTCACAGCGTCTTTTCTTCATGCGGATATAGGTCTGGGAAGCGGGATTGTCTCCGACGAGCAAAAAAGCCAGGCCTGGCTTTCTGTGATGCAAATGAGTGATTGCATGCGCTACTTGGTCTTGGATTTTTTTCGCGATCGCTGTTCCGTCGATAAGCATGAAGCTACCCTCACTTCAAATATTCGATCATTATTGGATGCAGAGCCCCATTGCTGGCAAGAAGCGTATCGTAACCGAATATCTGATGAGGCGATCCGTTCCAATGGGTCACTTTTCCTCCCGCCTCTTCGATGAGCAGTTTGCCCGCAGCCATATCCCAAGGATGGAGGCCGACCTCCCAAAACGCGTCAAATCTTCCTGCTGCAAGATAGGAAAGGTCGATGGCAGCGGAACCTAGGCGGCGGATCGGGATCCCTTTTGCCTGGATCAGGGCGAACCGGTCAATACACGACAAGGGGTTCTTATCGACATCATAGGGAAAACCGGTTGCCATCACAGCGTTGTCGACGTGATCGGTCGAAGAGACCGAGAGTTTTTTTCCATTGAGATACGCCCCTTTTCCTTTTTCTGCGATGAATAGTTCTTGCGTGATTGGTTGGTAGACGATTCCACAGACGACTTTCTTTTCGACCGCTGCGGCAATACTGACGCTGAAGACGGGGATGTTCCTCGCAAAATTGACCGTGCCGTCCAAAGGATCGATAATCCAGGTGACCGGACTTTTCCCTTTGCGGGTATCTCCGCTCTCTTCAGCGAGAATAGCATGATGGGGAAAATGGTCCATGATGCAGCTGATGATATTTTTCTCGGAAAGTTTGTCGTATTCGGTGACAAGATTTAATCTTCCTTCTTTCGAACTGATCTCAAATTTTGTGTCGAATCCTTGGCGCAGTAAAGTTCCAGAGCTCAAGGCGGCTTGGATTGCTACGAATGTCAGTTCAGAAGAAGGAGGGATAGGCATCATTGTTTTGCTTTTTTCATACTTTAACGAAAATGGCACCGCCCTTCAAGCCCTAGGTTCAAAAACTGCTAATTTAACAGGTGATATGGACATATTTTTTTCTTTTTTCACACTCTATACACATCGTGATTCAAAAGCGCACCCTCAAGTTTACCAACAATTCCATAGAAATCTTGGTTTTCATCATTGAGATAACTGTCAATTAATCCAATCATGCTTTCCCATAAGCGGTGTTGATGTTCATTCGTTCATTCTTCAACTTTTTGCCATGCATTCTTTGGAACAACCAAATTGGCCATCAATGGTTCCTGCCGGATCGGGACTTATCCACCTGCCAGTTCCCGGATCATAATAGCGATAGCCGAAAAAAGATAAGTCCTACCTCTTTGTCTGTCCGTTTAGCGCGGTACCGCCACGGATTTCCGATAGAAGAAAATGCGCCTTATTAATATTCTTTAAGGATCTGTTTTAATTGTTCTTCTAAAGACCAATTAGCGGGCTTTTCATCTTCATTAGACCATTTGCCCCCTTTTTTTAACCATTCTTTGCGAAATTTCTTAACATAATCAGGAGTACAATCTTGGTATCCAAAATCAACCCCACAACAACCACAAAGTTCAAAAGCTGGTGTTTTCCCATCTTCTCCCCAAGGTTTAAAGTCTTGTTCTAAGCCGCAGACACGACAACGATAGGATTCATCTTTATTTTGCATCTTTATGAATACATTTGCTTTCTTGTATCAGATAGCTAGTTGTAAAAACCTCTATGCCAACTTGGGTAAATTTTTGGGCTTTAGCCAAATTGCAACAATTTCCTGTTTATCTAGAACAGCAACGCAGTTCGGAACAAACTCAATGCTTTGTTCTCCAAGAAGTTTTGGATCCCCAATACAGACCCACCCTTTTTTCTTATTAATATAAATCGGCCATCTCTCTTTCTCATTTAATCTATAAGAAATGCCTAGGATGGGAGGTTTGTCTAATATAGCAACAAGGCTTTGAGATTGATATTTTTTGGGATATTCGTCAGTTTCTTGACATTTAATGAGGGGACAATATCCCCATACATAGATTATTTTTCCATCGTGATCTATTTCTAATTGTAATTCATTGATCATAATTGAAGTATCGCCACTTCCATCAAGAGGTTCTACATCAAATGAATAATCTTCCTCTCTATAGACAAGGGAAAAATTTTGATCCTTTTGAGGTTCGTTGATTAGGAATTTCATAGGTGTTTCAAAAGAAAAGACTTCATAGCCTTTAGTTCTTCAATTGCTTTATCTTTGTTGGGTCGTTTTCCTTCTACAGCGAGTACCACAAATTACGCTCAAACTTCAACAGGTCCTCTATGCCAAATTTGCTAAATTTTTGGGTTTTAGCCAAATAGAAACAATTTCTTGTTTGTCTAGAACAGCAACGCAATTCGGAACAAATTCAATGCTTTGTTCTCCAAGAACTTTTGGATTCCCAATACATACCCATCCTTTTTTCTTGTTAATATAAATCAGCCATCTTTCTTTCTCATTTATTCTATAAGAAATGCCTGGGATGGGAGGCTTGTCTAATAAGGCAACAAGACTATTGGATTCGTAGTTTTTGGGAATCCCATTCGTTTCTTCGTACTCGATAAGCGGGCATAATCCCCATACATAAATAATTTTCCCTTCATCATCAATTTCTAGTAGCAAATCATTAATCATGATGGATGTAAATCCACTTCCATCGTGTGGCTCAATATCAAATGAATAGTCTTCTTCTCTGTAGACAAGAGAAAAGTTTGGAGTTGTTTCACTTTTTTGAGTAAGAAATTTCATGTGCCGACCTACTTAAAATTAAAATGATAAATGATTTCACCTTTCTAGCTTCTTCACCAATTCTCTTATCTTAGATTCAGGGTATTCAAATTCAGGGCCTTCTTCTAAGACAAACAAGTCAACCATTATCTCCTCTAATTCCTTATCAACTCTACCGCAATGTTGTAGATACATTCTATGAGCCCAACTTCCAATTCGTTTTGGTTCATATCCTAGATCGAGTTGACTTTTTAAGTCCCGAGCAAACTCTTTCTTTGAATAAGTCATAGATCGATCTTTATAATTCAGTTTTTAAATTTTCCATTTTATCCTGGGCAATTTTCCTCAAAAGATTTAATGAAGTCACTATTATCGTATCTTCGTCATTCATTGGCTTATCCAAGCCTTGATCTAAAGCTAAAGAATAGGCAACTTCAATGTCTAACCATGTCGTTCTGAAATGCTTTTTCCATTGCTTGTCGACCACCGTAAGTTGATTCAGATAGCTTTCTAAATCGTATATTAAATCACTAATATATAAAGACTTGTCGAAATATTTTTTGATTTTTAAAATCACTAATTCTAAAATTCTAATATCTTTTTCAATGCTATTTTCTTGAAGGGTCATTGGTTGAGTTCTCCATAAGAAATTGTTATCACTCTACCTTCATTATTTAAAATGACAGTCAGATCGTTTGGCTAACCAAGCTTTTCTGTAAAAGTAATTGAAAACAAGATTTTGTCATCTGGCTCTACGGGATAATTTTCAATGTATTTCAAGGATTCAGATTTGCTTCTGGAATAAAATTCTTCTTCTGACTCCGTCTCCTTAGGCTCGCACGACCAATTATCGGAAAGTGGTTCTAAGCATTTGGGTGTCAATTTATACACATCACCGCCAAGGATACCAATTTTATCTCTCATAATTTCATTAATAAGTTCTTTGGCATCTTGCTTGCTCCAAGCTAAATCGTTAATGCCATATCCTTCTAAAGAAATGGACTTTTGAGTGATTTTTTCTTTAATTTTCTGTTTTAACATTTACAATTTCCCCCTTAAAAAATAGGAATAAATATTCTATGATTTATAGACCTATCAGATTCTAAAATCCATTCAAAACATCCATCTTGACCTTTATAACTACCTTCCAAGGAAATTTTTACTCTGGTAAGTCCATCCTTCCCTTTGATTAATTCAGTTTTTCCTAGGCCTGCATAGTTATCTACTATTCGAGGGAATCCATGAAAATCAGGTTTGCCTGTTTTTAAATTGTTTTCCATTTGCAGAAGAACTTTTCTCGTATATTTTGCTCCTTCCAAGGGATTAGATGGGATACGAGAAATAGCTTTTGCTGTTTTGGCAATTTGAGTAGGCATTCTAGCCAACTTAGTAAAGCCAATCACCCCCTTAACAGCCCCATACCCTCCAACAACCAAAGAACCAATCTCTAGCCCCAGCGTTGTCTTAGATCGAAAAGAGTGGTAAACAGCATCAGATGCATCAACCCCCAGCATTCCCATGACATGGCTTCCCACTGCGGTCTTCTGCTGCATTTGGGATTGCTCCACTGCTTCAATCATTTGGATTCTTTCATGAAGGGCCATCTCCAATTCTGCAGAGCCCACGTAGACTGCAGCAGTCTGAAGGTCATGGAGAGACCCAGCCACAAAATCCACAACGCCATGGCTTATCCCTCCCAATGCGCTTTTGATGTCGCTTCCTCTTGTACTTCGGTAACCGCCGCCGACGATTTCACCGACCCCATTCCTGCCGCATATGCATACACAATCAGGGGGCGCATTATGCCAGCCTGGATGCCCATGCAACACGCACCCACAGTTTTCAGCCACTGAGTTGAATCCAAAATAATCGACATATTTTATAGGGTTATTGCGGACAAAAGCATAGAGATTGGGGCCATCGATAGTTCCTGCCGGATCGGGACTTATCCACCTGCCAGTTCCTGGATCATAATAGCGATATCCGAAAAAGATAAGCCCTACCTCTTTGTCTGTCCGTTTAGCGCGATACCGCCACGGATTGCCGATAGAAGAATCGGAGACCGGTTTGCCTTTCCCATTGGTAATTTGTTCTTCTCCGTATACAGAGTAGTGATAGCTTTCAACAATTTTGCGCCTCATAGAATCGAGCATACAAACTATGTTTCCTTGCAGGTCATAGATGGGGACATAGGTTTCTTTTTTCAACTCGATGGCAATGGCAGGTTCTTCTGGATTGTTCGGATTGCCAGGAATCTTCAGTTCAACAATCGCCCCGTTTTCATCCATGCACCCAATCTCGGTGTCGTCTATGTAGAAAAAGCGGAGAATCCTCGACTTCCTGTTTTTGAAATCAATACGTTTAGTGAACCTTTTGCCTGTAAGGCCATACGTAAATGCGACAGTATTCTGATCGGAATCTTTAATGGAAACGATCTGATTCATCGGATTGCTTTGATAGGTCCAGGTGTTGCCGTTGCCCGTTTTGGTGGCAATGGTTCCATTCGGATGAAAAGTATAAGTCCGCCCATCAGCCTCACTGATTTCATTCAAGGAATTGACTTTGTAGATGGACCCATCTTTTTTTAGGCGGTTATCAATCGAATCATATGTGTAATGATGCTCGATTTTGCCTTTTTCCGAGGTCAGCTGCAAAAGAGCGTTGTAGTCATATTCGGCTGTGAGGCGCTCCCCATCGAGAGAGGTTTCGCGCTTTGTGATATTATCCGAGGGATCATACTCCAAGACCTTATCCTGGAAGAAATCCGTTGCGATAAGGACCCTTCTTCCAGTTTCATCCCATACTTGCGTTCTGGCGCCGAGATGTCCTGGCAGGATCTCTTCTAAAATATTGCCCATCTGATCCCTTGCAGCAACTGCAGAAGAATAGAGTTCTTTTTTATCTTTGCTGAAACGAACAGCTTTTTTTACAAAAGGACCCTCGTATGCGTATTCAACATAGGACCCATCTGGAAATTTAAGGATTTGCACCTTTCCTTCCCCATCGTAGATGCGAGTGACTTGATAAGAACCGAACTCATCTTTGACAGTTTCAGTAGTTGGCAAGTCATTTTTGTCATAATCATAGCCCACTGAAACCGTATCCCGGTTTTTTATGCTGGTCAGATTCTTATTGCGATCATAAGAGAGCCTGAATTCGACCTCCTTTTTACCGTCTGTATAGGAAACTGACTCCAGATCGCCGTAATTGTCATATTTATAGGTAATGGGACTTTGAGCGCCAGGGCTGAGTCTGTTTGCGAGTTCGCCATAAGAGTTGTACTTGAAACGGGTCACTCTTTCTTCAGGAGCGCCCTTCCCGGTTGTCACAGACTCAAGCTGGTCTCCCTTATAGGAGTACTCAATTTCATAATTTCCAGATGACCCATCTACTGAAACAACCGTCGCCTTTTCAAGCAATTTATTTCCGTCGATGTCATGGGGTGTATCTACGCAGCTAAGTAGGTTGCCCGATTTATCCTTCTTCATGACTTGAATGAGATGATGATCATTATCGAACATCTCTTCGGTACGATTCCCAGACGGATCAATGATAATGCGCCGAGATCCTCTCTGTCCCCAATCATTGACATAGCCATCTTCGTAAATCACTTGAGTTATGTTTCCGGCAGCATCTTTAACTTTAAAGAGACGTCCGAATCCGTCATAATCATACTCCAGTAGAATGCTCTCCTTGTTTTGTGGATAGCCAATGATTTTGGCGAGCTCTCCTGCATCGTTATAAATAAATTTTTTTCTGGTGAGAATATTTCCTGAGGAATCTTGTGTTCTTTCTTCGATGATTCTATCTAAAAGATCATGCTCTTTGACCTCCAGGGTGAAATCTTTGGAGGATTTCCATCTTTTAATGCTTTGCATTCTTCCCAGGAAATCATAAGAAAATTCGACCTTTTGGTTTTCTTTTTTCAACCGGATAAGCCGCCCGGACCCATCATAGGTATAGGTAGTCTTCGTATCCTCCGCATCGTATTCCGATGTTTTATGAAAAGCACTGTATTCGCAGGAGATGCTTTTAAACGAATGGTTTGAACTGCTATCTTTGGAGAAATATTTAATTTTGCTTGGATGGCCAACATAATCATATTCGAAGATCTCGAGTATGCCATTTCTAGAACGATGATGATGTAGATTGCCTCCGCTATCATATTGAAATGATTCCCCGGTTCCGTCGAGGTAGTTAATTTTAGCAGGCTGGCCCTTCACATTATTGGCCCTAGTGAGAACACGGCCTTTTGGATCTGTGACGGAAACAGGATTGTTGAAAAGATCATAAGTGTAGATATAGGTCGGCTTTATAAAAGTGTGCAGTCCATCGCTTGTATCGGGGTATGTGATGCTGGCTAGTCTGCCAAGGGAGTCATTCTCATAGATGATTTCATTGCCAAATCCATCTCTTTCTTTGCATTTGTACCCCGCTTTATCATAGGTAATTCGCGTTTCGAGCTGGTTACCCATCCTGTCTCTTTTAACAGTTTGGATCAGCCGGTTTCCTGGATCATAGTCGTATTCAACAGAGATGCCTGTATTTGAATGAGTTTCTAACTTGAGATTATGGTTCGCATCATAAGAGTAATGAGTCTCATTGCCTATAGGATCCGTTTCAAAAACAAGCAGCCCGTGCAAATATTTCTTTTTGATCGTGTAACGATGCTTACCATCCGCATCATAAACATCTTGTGCATCAATATTTCCCCGATCGTCAAAATGGTTGACTGTTCTTTTGATCAGAAACTCCAATTTGCCATCTGAAGAACAGTATTTTTGCTCAATGGTTTCGGGCGCACCGACGTTCGGCATCTCCTGTTTCGGGAAGATAGAGGTCAACATCCGTTCTTGGACACCAAAGAAATCTTTGTGATGGACTCCCCCTCCATCATCGGAAATGACCCTGATTAGGGCAGCATCGTCATTGTAAGTGTAAAAAAAACGCTGCTTAATGCCAGAGTTTTCATTTTCATCTTCCGAATCTAAAGATCCTCTTGTCAGGACAAATTTCTTAAGGAGAAGATTTGTGCCTTTTTTATACCAGCATTTTATTCCGGTCCCCTTTGCATCCTTTTGAAAAACCCATTGCGTGGATGTTCCAGAAAAATAGGAAAAATATTTGATATGGCCGTCCTGATTGGAGACCAATCCATTTTCATCAACCATAAGAGGAACAGCCCCGATGCCTGCGATATCTCCATACTCCCGTTCTTCGACGATGTTCCCTTTATTCGCGCTATCGTAGATGTAGCACTTGTGATAAAAAACATTTCCTTTTTCATCGCTGACAGAAGTGGAACACAGGTTACCAGCATCGCTTTCTCTTCCCCATGACTTTTGATGAATTCGATAGAGGGAGCCATCGAGGTATTGTTCAATAGCAATTAATTGAAGATCCTCATCGAAACGATAAACTGCTTTGCGATCACCCGGGCCGTTGATTTCAGTGCTATCCTGATCATAGTTAAATTGTGTCGTCAAAGTCCTGCCAGAATCGGTGGGTGTGGTGACAGATCTGACTTTATGCTGGTTGGCTTTATCCGGATAGTAATCCACAGAGACAAAGCGCCCCTCAGGCATAGTCTTTTTGATGAGAAAAGCATGATCATCAGCCACTTTATATTGATAATGAACATCTGGTTTGTCGGAACGGACCACTGTTTTCAAAAGCTGAAAGCCCGATGGGTCTTTCTCGAACTGATAGTCGACAGTTTTACCATCGCTTGTTTCAAGGTGGATGGTATCTCCATATTGGATCTTGATCCATGCCAGTGTTTTTTCTTCAGCGGCATTCGTTTCTTTGATAAAGGCAAGCTTGTTATCATCGAATTCATATAACACCTTATTTCCGCTCGGAAGAATTTCATGGGTGATGCGGTAAAAATCACCTGTGGGGTTTTTGGTGTATGAACGTTTGCCTTCAGTGCCAAGCAATAATTCGAAACTGTCATTTTCAGGATTGTAGTAAAGCTCATTATTTTTAAGATTGGTCCAGGCTCCGATCTCTCCTCTGGCTGTATTGGCAATTCCAATGCTTTCCTCTTCTGCGTCGATTTTGAAAAGAACACGTTTTGATGGATTTGTGACATTCTTCCACCCGACGTAAGTCAAGATACTCCCATCGGGATTGCCCACGTAAACAAAGGCGCGCTCGAACTTCCCTTCGGTGGAGGAATACATCTTCCCCTTGGGATCTTTCTCCACGGTCAGGAAGCAATGGGGATTGAACCTCCATCCGCCAAAAGACGCAATTGGCAAGGTGTCCCGGCTGCTATAGAATCTTGAAAGGACAAGAGAATCAGGTGAGGCAACCGTCAGATCTACCTCTACCTCAGTATAGTCACCATGGATTGTGCTGACGTTTTCTATGATGCTAGCAGGATCCCCTTCCCTGGATCCGAGATAGATTCCACTAATCGGAGCTTGAACAGCACTCACTTGATGAAAACAGAATAAGCTAACCAGAAAGTATACCGAAAATGATTCAAAAGTTGGGAATTTGGCAAGGCGGCTGCGCAAATTTTTTGTCTGGAACGAGCGACCATTGTGCAAGCACAAGGCGCGAGTGAAGACAAAAAATGTGCTGCATAGCCAACGCAGCCAAAAACCAACTTTTGAGTCATTTTCGGTATAAAGTATCAATCGCATCGCCGTGTCCTCAGCTGAAAATTCAGGTTTCGTTAAGAGGACTGATGATATGCAAAAATGATATTAAGAAGGAATACTTCAAATGTCGAGCATTTCTTAAAATGGAACGATCATGCTAAAGAGCATGGAAAAACGGACAAAGAGTGGTAAGAGAGGTTCTCCGAATTAAAATAGTTTGATTTTTGATGGATTTTTTCGCCGCTTTTAAAATCATCCCGCAGTACATAATTAAATTAACTAGGACAAGGGATGATTTTAAAAGCCGCGAAAAAAGGCGCAAAAAGCAAATTATTTTAATTCGGAGAACCTCTCTAAGGTCACTGCTCTTTCTTAGGCAGAAAACGAAAGGTTCCAAGAAGTTTAGAGTAAAACGCCTTCCAGCCCACCTTCTTGATGTGAACATACAATTTCATCGGGCAAGTAAACCAAATGAACGCATAAGTTGCATCTGCAAGGGGCATGATCACAAGATCGGTGATGAGTAATTTTCCTGAAAAGGGGAGCGCACGGTCGAATATGGAAATGAGGAAGAATTGCACGAGTGTGGATGCCGCGCTGATCAGAAGAGTGAAAAGAGAGAGAGCTAAAGATCTTTCCTCAACGAAATGCTTTTTTTGCTGATACAGCAAGAGCGTGATCAAACAATAATTAAGAGAATGAACACCAAAGCGAAATTCGGAGCTCAACAAATCAATCACGATCCCGCAAAGCGAGGCGATCCAAAGGGATTTGGCAAAGCTCGTCTTGTAATAGAGCAGGGCCAAAAAAGGAGAAAAGGCAAACAGATGCACCCAAGGCAAAAAAACATTGCCGCAGAGGGCAAAAAACAAAGCGAGGAAAAAAGGAAGGACCAAAGGGGCTTGCCGCATGAAGGTTAATAACCTGAGTTTTGGGTTCAGTTTATAGTAGATTGCCGTAGATTTCGAGGTGATTTTTGCAAATTTTGGCGCGTTCAATAGCTGGAGGCACCTATGGACGCGCCAAAATTTTCAAAAAGCGCCCGAAAGTTGCGGCAAGATGCTATGAA
Organism: uncultured Verrucomicrobiae bacterium; assembly: GCA_963698815.1. Taxonomy (GTDB): domain Bacteria; phylum Chlamydiota; class Chlamydiia; order Chlamydiales; family Rhabdochlamydiaceae; genus CAJCIW01. The sequence continues at coordinate 12,904 of CAVOSF010000001.1, read as the reverse complement.
ATGAACCCAAAACTCAGGTTAATATGCTCCCTTGGGGAAAAATAGGATGGGGATCGTTTTGGCGATCAGCCGCAAGTCGAATAAAAACGAACGTTGTTCCGCATAGCTGACTTCGAGTCGGACCCTCTCTTCAAAAGTGAGGCGGCTGCGCCCTGCAGTCTGCCAAATTCCTGTCAGGCCAGGACGTACAGAAAAAATCTTTTCTATCTCATTTCCCAAAATTTTATGGATGACGCCCGCTTCGCGAGGAAGATAAGGGCGCGGACCGACAATGCTTAAATCGCCGATCAATACATTCCAGAATTGAGGAAACTCATCTAGGGAAGTTTTACGTAAAAATTTTCCGATGCGAGTCAATCGCGGATCATTTTTCAATTTGAAGTATTTTTGCCACTCTCGGCGCAAGGATGGATTGCTGTTTAGCATGACGTCTAATCTTTGATCTGCATCGCGATGCATCGAGCGGAATTTCCAAAATTTGAAGAGAGTGCCTTTTCTTCCGATGCGCAAACTGCAATAAAAAATAGGGCCCGGCGAACTCAGTTTCACAAGCAAAGCGATCAGCGCAAAAAAGGGAAGTCCTAGGATCAAAACAATCGAACTAAAAAGAATATCAAAACCCCGTTTCAGCCAATTGTGAACAATCACTTTTTCATCAATTTCTAAATGCCATACGGGTGATAGAGAAGAATCATTTAAGGTCATATTTTTTTTCAAATACATACAATTGTATTTAACATTTTTTAGTCACAGCTCTTTTTTGTCAAAAAGAATATCTTCTATTCTTCTATTTACTACGATGGATCATTTGATCAAATAGTTCTTTTAGGAGGGGGGCGGGATGAGAGAGTTGGCTGACATTTTCTTTTGCGTTTTGTAAAAGTTCTGTCGCTTTCGCAAGAGCGGCGTCAATGCCCAATAAAGAAACTGCCGTTGCCTTCGATTTTTCAGAATCTGAAGATTCTGAGTGATCAAAAATATCGTCGACGAGTTGGAAGGCAACCCCGATGGCAGAGCCGGCTTTTTGAAGCGCATTCAGATCTTCTAAAGGAACAGAAGAGATGATCCCGCCAAATTCTAGCGCTGCGATGATCAGTCCGGCGGTCTTCCCGAGATGCATCTGTTCTAAAATTTTCCAATCGATGCTTTTCCCTTCTGAAAGAAGGTCGATCATTTGCCCTCCAATCATGCCATGCGCGCCGGCGTTTTTTGCTAAAGAGTGGACTAAGGCAATTTTTTGTTCCGAGGTCAAACGAGGTGCGGTGCTGAGAAGTTCGAAGGGATAGGTCAGCAAAAAATCTCCGGTCAAAAGAGCGTGCCATTCAGGATAGGCTTTGTGCAAGGAAGGCTTGCCTCTGCGCAGGTCATCGTCGTCCATGCAAGGGAGATCGTCGTGGATCAATGAATAAGTGTGGATCATCTCGAGGGCGCATGCGGGAGTCAATGCGTGTTCTTGGTCCACGCCATAACTCTCGCAAACGGCGAGGACGAGCAGCGGGCGCAGCCGTTTGGCTGGGGAAAGAAGAGAGTAGCGCGCCGCTGAAAAAAGGGGCGAATAAAGAGGGCTGCCGGAGGAAGAAATCAGCTGCTGCAATCGCTCTTCGATTTTGGTGCGGGCATTATGCTGAAACATATTTTTGTTCTTGCTTGGCATTTGTAGAAGCGACGCCGACGCCGAAATATTCAAAACCCAGCGCTTTCATTTCGTGCCCTCGATATTGATTTCTTCCATCAAAGAGGACTTTTTGTTTGAGGTGGGGAATAATTTTGGGAAAATCGACAAAGCGAAACTGCTTCCATTCCGTGATCAGCGCAATCGCATCCGCGTCCTGTGCGGCATCATATTCATCTTTGCAGAATCGCAAGCGAGGGTGTTTGCCTAAGAGTTTTCGCGCATTGGAGGCGGCTACGGGATCATAGGCGCGGATAAAGGCTCCCTGGTCGAGAAGCTCTTGAATCAACATCATAGATGGGGCTTCGCGGATATCGTCTGTATCGGGCTTGAATGAAAGGCCCCAGATCGCGATCGTTTTTCCTTCTACACCGCCTTGAGAGGAAAAATAGGTGCCGATTTTTTTGGCGAGCATTTTTTTTTGCCGCTCATTGACGGAATTGACGGCTTCGAGGATGGAGAGCGAGAGATCGTGCTCTTTGGCCATCGAACAAAGTGCGCGGACATCTTTGGGGAAACAGGATCCGCCATAACCCGCCCCGGCATAGAGAAATTGATAGCCGATGCGCTGATCGGACCCGATCCCGATCCGAACATGCTTGATATCAGCCCCTGTTTTTTCACAGAGGTGCGACAGTTCATTCATAAATGAGATGCGCGTGGCAAGCATCGCATTCGCGGCGTATTTTGTCATCTCGGCCGAACGGGGGTCCATTAAAAAGATGCGGTCGTGGTTGATCGTGAAGGAGGAATAGATCTCGCGCATGACTTTTGCCGAATCCGCGTTCTCTAGCCCTAAGATGATTCGATCCGGCTTCATGCAATCGTTGATCGCGCACCCTTCCTTTAAAAATTCCGGATTGGAGACGAAATCAAAATCGATCTCTTGATCCCGTTCTTCTAAAATCGAAGAGATCTGCTGTTTGATCTGGTCGCAGGTCCCCACGGGGACCGTCGATTTATTGACGATGATCTTATAGGATTTCATGCAACGTGCGATCTGCGATATCGCTGAAAAAACATAGGAAAGGTCGCAAGAACCATCGGGATGCGAAGGAGTCGGCAGTGCAAGGAAGCAAACATCCGATTGCTCCACTCCTTCGCCATAATCTGTCGTAAAACAGAGTCTGCCTGCATCTGTATTGCGTTCCACAAGTTCCTTTAAGCCAGGTTCAAAAATGGGAAGGATTCCCTTTTTTAAGTTGGCGATTTTTTGTTCATCGATATCCAGACAGATGACATGATGTCCCATCTCTGAAAAACAAGCCGCAGTCACCAGGCCGACATAGCCCGTTCCAACCATGAGGATTTTCATAAAAAAGCCCTTATTTTTTGTGATGATACTGGCTTAACCTGATAAATTACCATCTTTTAGCAAGAGAGTTTTACTGCAGAGCGATGAAAGTTCTCGATCGTGCGTCACGACGATTAGACTCTTGTTAAAATCTTTGGCAAGGCCGATGAGAAGAGAGTGCACTTCTTGAGAATGGGAATGGTCGAGATTGCCGGAGGGTTCATCTGCTAAAATAAGATCGGGATCATTGCAAAGCGCCCTTGCGATGGCAGCGCGCTGTTTCTCTCCTCCCGACAGGAGTTTGGCGAGGAAGCTTGCCCGGTTTTTTAATCCGACGATCTCCAGCAATTCGATCGCGCGTTGATAAGCGGAAGACCCTTGCTGCACACTTTTACGCGCAATTCGAGCGGGCATCAATACGTTGTCGAGCAGAGTGTAGTCGTCGAGCAAGTTGAAACTCTGAAAGATGAAGCCGATATGTTTGTTTCGAAGCTCCGCCAAAGAGGATTCCGCACTACTGCGTCCGCAGATTTCAAGAGAGCCGCTCGTCGGTTTTTCCAAGGTTCCCAAGATATGTAAAAGAGTGCTTTTTCCTTCTCCGGATTTGCCGGTAATCGCAAGGGTTTCGCCTTGATGGACCTCAAGATCAATTCCCTTGAGCACTTCGACAGACGTTGGAGTGAGAAAACGCTTAAGTATTTTCTTAGCTTTGAGAATCATTATTCAGACCTCAAAATCGCAGATGGACGCAGGCGGCAGGCTTTGATCGCCGGAACAAGTCCTGCAAGAAGGGAAAGAAGGGGAGTCGTCACTAAAATAAAAGTTAAAGCATGAGAGCTTAAAGCATCGGGAAGGGACTTTCCAAAAAACGCTGCTTGAAAGGCATCATGCCCTTGAATGACGCTGAGAACCTTGACGACGAGATCGATGTGGTGAAGCGTGAATAATGCTGCCAATGTGCCGATGACGCTGCTTAAGACGCCCATCACCATTCCACAAGAGCCAAAAATGGCGGCAATGCTCAAATGGGAAGCGCCCATGGCTTGAAGAATGCCGATCTCTCGTTTTTTGTCGTTGACGAGTAGAACGAGCAAAGAAATGATATTGCAGCAGGCAACGATGAGAATGATCACGCCGACCATGGAAAAGAGATATTTATCGCTTTGAAATTGCTGCAGAAGGTCTTTAGCGAATTCATATTCCCGAAAGGTGGTCACCTTCCAGTATTTGTCAAGAGATTGGCTTTGCAATGCTGCGATGATTTCCTCTTTGAACACACCTGCTTTTTCCAAATCATCGAACCAAACTAAAATCCCATTGGACTGCGTTTTGTCGAGGTTGAACGAACTGCTCGAGGCATTGATGGTGCGCGTGACGAAAGAGGGTACGAGAATGCATTTGTTCCCTACAGAGAGGATCCCCGGATCATAAAATCCCGAGACAAAGATAGGCAAACGATGTTCTTGAATCGCGCTCGAGGTCGAGCTGGAATAAGAAAGATAGCCCCGGTCCCCGATCATCACTCCATTATCTAAAAAGCTTTTCGCTAAAAGCACTCCTGTTTCTTTTTCTTCATTGATGGGGAGGCCGAGCCCGGAAGGGAGAGAAGCCTGAGAGATTTCCATTCCCTCGATACCGACGGTGCCTTTAATGGCAATATTTTGTAGGGTTGTGCGCACATTGAACAATAGAGAGTCTTTTTCCAGAACATCATCCACATGAAAAAGAATAGGTCCCTCGACAAGTAAAGGGGTGTTCAACGGCAGTTTTTGTTTTCCTTTTTCATTTTCTAAAACGAAATAAGATCCCTCTTTCCAAATCTTCACCCTTTTCCCATCGGTCTTCTTGACGGGAAGATCGATGCGGCTGATGGCTCCATTTCTTTCATGCGCAATCCCTTCGAAGACTTGCTGCGGCGGCAAAAAGGACGCCGGGAGCTGCCAATAGGAGGTTCGAGGTTTGAGCTGCTCGATTTTGATCTGCCCAAGAAGCTCGTGGATCCGTTGCTTCGCGGCCTCTTTAGGGGCCTTGAGAGTGAGTGCGGGGGAATCCTGGCGCGACCCTTCTGTGGCATGAGAGGCGAGGTAAAATAAGTGATTGATGTCCTTCGCCCTTGGCGGGAGCAATAAGGAGGGAAGTCCTGGGCATTGATCGGGAAGCGATGCCAAATAGGAGACTTGAGTCAAGTAACCTTGGGCTTCGTTTCCGGGAATTGTATTTCCTGGCCGCAAAAGCTGCAGGCGCATCAGCGCCCCGCTCAGCTCAAAATCTTGAAAGACAAGGTCCCGATGCGTTTGTTTCATTCCTGACAAGGCTTTGAATAAACCCTTCACAGGATCGTTCAACGTCCCATCTTCTAAACGATCTGCTTGAGGAAATCGAGCTGGCAGCTCTCCATCTTCAAGAGGATTGTAAGGATCGGAAATTTCGGCTTGCGCCTTTTCCCCAATATTTTTGAAGGAAAAGTCAGAGTGGCCGCTGATCCCATCAGCCTGATAATAATAGGAAGAATAGTAGTGATGCGTTGGCGTGATCCGTAGGGGAGCATTCAAGGTCGTGAGTTTAGTCAGCCAACCGCGTTCAATGCCTTCTGTGATCGATAGAAAGACCAATACAAGCCAGACCACAAGCGAGATCACCACTACAGAGAGGAGCGCGATCAGAGATACTGATAACTGCCTTTTGCGAGGGATGAGGTACTTTAAAGCGACCGAAAGCTCAAACATGAACCTTTTACTTGGCTTCTTTGAAAATCACGTGCTTTTTGAGTTTTTTATCGTATTTTTTTAGTTCCAGACGGCCGGTCACAGTGCGCTTATTCTTGGTCGTCCAATAGCACTGTGTGCTTTCCGTGCTCTTCAATTTGATTTTTTCTCGTGCGCTTGCCATGTTATCCTCATTTTTTTTGAATATAAGCAATTTAAAGGTTATCCCATTTACAGACAAGAAAAAGGAGATCCGATTCCAAAGGGCTTAGGATATTATAAATATTTTATCAAATCTTAAAAGCTCTTCTCTCAATATAATCATTTATTTTACTCTTGAAATAAAAAACGGATGAGTTGCATGATTTTTTTTCAAAAATGCAATATTTAATTATAAAAAGAGGTTTTTTTTGGCACTAACTCCCATTCCATCTTTATCAATTCTTGCAGCGGATGCGTATGCGGCCTCTAAACCATGCCCTACATTGTCTGAATCTGCTGGATCTATTGCTATTGAGAGCATTAATCCGGAAAATAGAGAAAAGATCCCCAACGCAGTAAAACAAACCCTTAAAAATCGTTGGGATTACATCAAAATAGCTTTGCCAAATTCCCAAGTCCTTAAGGTCATGACGAAAATCGAAAATCAAGTGATCCATAGGCTTAGATCATCCCGTGTTACCCCAGATCCTAAATTGGATGATCGCATCCTCGAAAAAAATGTCGACATTCTTTTCAAAAAACTTGCTGAGCACTACCAGTTTAGAGGTCTCAACGATGGCCGTATTCCTACAGATCCCGTTTCGTACGTGAAAATTCATGGAGATGTCCAGCCGAAGATTGACCAAGCTAATAGGAGATTATTGATTGAGGTGATGCGCCAAGTTGATGGATCACAAGATCAGCAACCACAAAATATAGAGCAAATTAATCTTGCATTTGAAGATCACAATAATTCAGGAATATTAAATCAAGTAGAAGTTTTAAATTTAACATCTGCTGATGTGATCCCTTCATATCTTGCTAAATTTAAACACATAAGAGGTCTTTCGCTTTATAACAATAAAGTCAGGTGGATTCCTGACTGGATTGGGGATTTTTCTCAATTAAAACAACTTGATCTGTCTGGAAACGAAATTACAATAATTCCAAATTCGATTGGGAATTTGACAAATTTGAAATGCTTGAGGCTTGCCTTGAATAAGATCAAGGAGATTCCGGAATCAATTGGTAATCTGACAAACCTGCAGATATTAGATTTTTCATTCTGCAATATCGAGAAATTACCGGATTCAATTGCTAGTTTGGCAATGCTGGAAATGTTGCTATTATGGGATAATAAAATCAGTAATCCTCTTCTTGAATCAGTTTGTAGTCTTACCAGATTGACAGAATTAGATCTTAGCAACACTAAAATTAAGAAATTGCCGGAAACAATCGGTCATTTAACCAACCTGAGAGGACTAAGCCTTGCCACGAATGACATTGCAAAGTTGCCTAAAACAATAGGTGATTTAACTAACCTGAGGGCATTAAGACTTGGCTATGCCCATGTCCTGGAAGTGCCAGAATCAATTGGTAATTTAACAAATCTGGAAACATTGTCTATTAGGGAGTTAGAAAAAAGTCTAGATCTTCCTGAATCCATTTGTAATTTGAGAAATTTAAAAAAATTAGACTTGCACGGAAATGAGATTAAATTCCTTCCTGATGCCATTGGCAATCTTAAAAATCTAAAGGAAATTGATATTGGCATGAATGCATTGCGCATTCTTCCTCAATCTTTTGGAAATCTCCAACTGAAGAATTTTCAAATGTTTTGTTCTGAGTTGGGAACAGGATCAAATTTCATTTTGCAACGGTTTTTCATGCCGCATACTTTTAGTTTCATTATGTCTGATAACAGCGATTTATATAATTCTGACTCCATCTTTCTTGAAAACCTTGAATGCATCCTTCAAAAAATGAATGTTTTTAGAGAGTATATTTGTCTCTCGGAGTTCTCCAAATTATGCAAATTGATCATGACAAATGACGATGGGGCGACCAAAGAAGCTTTCAAACGGCTCAAAATACAAGATAAAAATCTAATTTTTGAGTGCCTTTACAATGTATATCAAAAGCAGTATAGAACGAACGATTTTCTCGAGGAATCTAAAAAGGATCCTCAGTGGGGGGAACATCATATTTTTGAAGACATGGAGAAGTTTTGTAAAGCTGTTTCCTTAGCTGTGGATACAAAATTCACGCGACTTTCCAAGAACCAGAAAGATGCTGTCTATGGCAAGATTTATGAGTTAGCCGGCAGGCCTAAAGTCCCAGACTCTCAATGGGGAGAACGCCATGCTTTTGATGAGGTACTCAGATTAGTTGATGCTATGGATACCATAACGAGTTAAAATTCCTAGCAATACCATTTAATTCTGTTTTTTTTCGTAAATGCATTTATTGAATATTATTTAGTTTACAAATTATCATAAATATAATTAGATGAAACTAAGAGACTCGAAATAATGAATCTAGTGGAGTCTAAAATGATAAAGCCCTGGATTGTATTAATATTTGTGCCGATTGTGGTGCTTTCTGCTTATCCCATTTACGATGAGGATGTGGGGTCTTTGCAGCCGGAACCACTGAAGGAAGAGGGCCATCCTTTCAAACTCCCGGAGCAGAAGGCGGAAAAGGTCCCCGATAAGAAGCGCGAATCTTCGATTGTCAAACGGGAACGGATCAAAAGAAACTCTGCCCAGCAAAGCGACAGCCCCCGGACTAAACATCGCCGGAATCCCAACCGTCCGCGGGTGATCTACCGAGAGGACCAGAAAAAGTCTCTGAATCTATCCAATATTGAAGCAGATGCCGAAAAGCCCGATAACATGGCAACTCCCCAAGAAACAGAGGGACAAGAAAAAAGGGCTGCTCAAGAATAGTTTACCCGAGGGGTATCCTCGTCATCGGTGCGAGGTCCAAAGAATCTCCCTTCATCTCTTTCTGATAACAATGAAATCCAAGCCCCGCGATCATTGCGGCATTATCTAAAGTCAGCGCTTTAGCGGGGTAATAGACAGGATGGGAGCAGCCGAGTTCGGTAAAAAGCTCTTTTAGCCGTTGATTATTGGTGACTCCGCCTCCGCAGAAGATTGCCGAGCAGTTGTAGCACCGAGCCGCTTCGATCGCTTTGCCGACAACATCCCGCAATGCTGTTTCTTGGAAAGCGGCGGCGACATCGGCCTTTTCTTCCTCGGAGATAATTAAAGGGGAGTACCTATTGCAATTGGGCCCCTTGATCGTATAGAGGACGTTGGTCTTAAGCCCGGAAAAGGAAAAATCCCAAGGCTGATTTTTGACCTTGCCTTGGCGAAAAGAAAAGCGGGAGGGATTCCCTTTTTTAGCCAAAGATTCGATCTGAGGCCCCCCGGGATAGGGCAAGCCGAGCATCGACCCGACTTTATCAAAAGCTTCGCCGATGGCATCATCCTGCGTCGTTCCGATGAGTTGATACTTCCCGATCTCTTCGATGCGGACCAAAAACGTATGCCCGCCCGAGATGACGACCCCTAAAGCGGGAAGAGGGGGCTGATCCAGCGGCATCATTGCCGCGTAGAGGTGCGCTTCGACGTGATTGATTCCGATGAAAGGGATATTCCAGGCATACGATAACGCTTTGGCTCCATTCAATCCGATTAGCAAGGCGCCGATCAACCCTGGTCCTTTCGCAGCAGCGATCAGATTGATCTCAGATGGGGAAAGATCTGCCTGGCGCAGGGCCTCTTGAATGACAGGGATAAGGACATCGATGTGTTTTCGGCAGGCAAGTTCTGGATAAACCCCACCGTAAGACTGGTGCAAATCAGTCTGGGAGCTAATGACATTGGCGAGGACTTCTCTGCCATCCTGCACGATGGCGCAAGCGGTCTCATCGCAAGAGCTTTCAATTCCTAAGACAATCATATACGTTGCATACTCATGGTCAAATCAACGATGAAACGATACAACGATATGAACGATTGAAGAGAGAAAAGCCGCATTTCATTTCAAAAACTGACATTTGGGAGGGGTGCGAAGCCCCTCCCAAATCGCCATAATAATCCCCGGCCTTAAGGCCGGGGTTCACCGTTTATATCGTTGTATCGTTTCATCGTTGATTTTGTGGAAGGTCAAAGACCCCAGTTCATTGTAGTGATGATTATCCCATCTCTGGATTTCTAGAAAAAGGAGTAAAAAATAGTTGAAGTCAGTATAAAAAATTTAAACAGTAATTGAAGGTCATTTTGAATACGGCAGGGTTTTGGATCGGGTTTCATATTTTAATCGCAATCCTGTTGATTGCCGATTTGGGGATTTTCCGGGGAAGGACTAAGGGGATCCGTTTTAGGCAGGCCTGTCTTCATAGCGCTTTCTGGATTGTTTTGGCGCTGCTGTTCAATGGATTTATCTATTATGTTTCGGGCCCTCAAAGCGCTTTGCAATTTTTTACCGGATATCTCATCGAAAAATCGCTCAGTATTGATAACCTTTTTCTTTTTTTGTTCCTATTCATGCATTTTCGCATTTCTGAAGCGGATCAGCATAAAGTGCTTTATTGGGGAATCATCGGGGCGATCATTTTTCGTATCAGTTTGATTTTAACCGGATTTGTTTTGATCGAGCGCTTTCAATGGCTCTACTATGCGATGGGGGCTTTTTTAATTTTTACCGGAATTAATTTCTGTATGCAAAAGAGCAGTGTAGAGCGCGATCCCACCAAAGGTTTGGGCTATCGGTTTTTTAAGAAGATTTTACCCGTCGATGAAACTGCAAAAGATGGGCATTTTTTTGTTAAGAAACGGAGCGGATGGAAAGCAACGCCTCTTTTTATCACCCTTCTTTTAATTGAAACTGCCGATATTGTTTTTGCGATTGATTCGATCCCAGCGATCTTTGCGATGACTACAGATCCCTTCATCGTATACACTTCAAACATTTTTGCGATTTTAGGATTGCGGTCCCATTATTTTGTTTTAGAGGGATCATTGAGCAAGTTTTATTATTATAAGTGGGGACTTGCTGGCGTTTTGGTTTTTGTTGGGGCTAGAATCCTTCTGAAAAATTATATTTCGATTTCATTGCTTGCGTCCTTAATGGTGATTATTGCGATTCTTGGAATCACAGCTGCCGCTTCCTTAATGCGGGTTCCCAAAAGACGAACTTAAGTAGTAGAACAAAAGAAATTTGACCACCCGCTCCGCAAGCTCGCTCGAGAGCACAGAGGTCACAGAGAGAAGAATTTGTTTCCCTCTGTGATCTCTGGTGCGACAGGATAAGTCGCGTTAATTTAGTGACATGTAAGGAGGTCACCATGTAAGTGCCTATACGACATGAAGCGAGTCATGCGGATACTGGGGCAACCCAGTAGCCGAAGCGTTGACAGCGAATGCATGAGCCATAATGCAAATAAACTATTTTAAGCCTCGTTACCAGAATATCTGCAAGGGGTCAAGTTTTCAGAGATAACGAAACCTGCCAACACTGGGGAAGACATAGGCAGAAGCACCCAGTGTCCTTGTCGGGGTAAAGGTAGATGGCGCGTGCATAAAGATTAACGACGAAACCTGTGAGATCCCTTGAGGCGAGTTAAACTCAACGATGGATGGGAATACATAACCAGACAGAGGCCGCAAGGGAAGTCGGATGGACCCATAGTAGCGAAGAAGCAGAGTAATGTCTGTGGAGCCAAGGGGTCCTGCTTAAAGTGAGAATCTGTAAGATAGAGGAGAACCCGATTGGTATGACACCTACTACGGAAGAAGATACAACCCTAAAGAGATTGCAAGAAAGCGATCTCAGCAAGGGAATACATCCCAAAGTGATCCTCCTGAGGCAGAAGCTGGCACGAAAAGCCAAAGAAGAACCAAAATTCCGGTTCTACTCGCTCTACAATCAGGTCAATAGACCCGATGTTTTGGAAGCGGCGTGGATATTGGTACGTAAGAACCAAGGATCTCCGGGAGTTGACAATGTCTCATTTGAAGATATTGAAAGACAAGAGGGAGGCCCAAGGAAACTGTTAACCGAAATCCAAGAAGAGCTTCAGAATAAAACCTACAAACCCAAACCAATACGTAGAGTATACATCCCCAAAGCAGATGGAAAGAAACGTCCGCTGGGGATACCAACTATCAAAGATCGTGTCGTTCAGATGGCGATAATGCTAATCCTTGAGCCGATCTTTGAAACTGATTTCTTGGAATGTTCCTATGGGTTTAGACCCGGGATCTCCGCACATGACGGCATCCGAGAAATCATGGAAGAAATCAAGCAAGGGAGAACGACAGTATACGACGCGGATATGCAAGGGTACTTTGACTCAATACCACATGACAAACTCATGGCATGTGTGCGGATGCGAGTCACAGACAGCTCAGTACTAAGACTGATCAGGTTGTGGCTCAAAGCACCGATCGTGGAAATCTCAAAAGATAAAGGAGATCCAACGATCACTTATCCCACACAGGGTACACCACAAGGAGGGGTGATATCACCACTACTTGCGAACCTGTACCTGCATTGGTTCGATAAAGTCTTTCATCAGAAAGGCGGACCAAGAGAGCAGATCAATGCCAGGCTGATCCGATACGCAGATGACTTCGTCATACTCATGCGATACAGATCACTTCAAACAGAAGAGTTTGTCAGGAATAAATTGGAAGGATGGATGGGGTTAACCATCAACAAAGAGAAAACCAAAGTGGTGGACGTGAAACAACAGGGGAGCTCCTTAGACTTCCTGGGGTTCACATTGAGATACGTCAAAAGTAAGTACAACAACGGACGATACCTCAAAATAGAACCCAAGAAGAAGGCCTTTGCCAAAGCAAAGGACACAATCAGGGAAATGCTCACTACTAGAAATAACTTTATACCGATGGACAAAACCGTTCAACGGGTAAACAGATTTCTAAACGGGTGGGCAGAATATTTTTCCTTGGGAAATCCCTCTGACACGTTCGCCAAGATGGACCACTTTGTGGCGGAACAACTCCGCCGACATCTCCATAAGAGGAGTCAAAGAGGCTTTAGAAAGAGTGAAGGACAAACATGGTATCAGGTCTTCAAAGGAATGGGTCTAGTAAGACTCACAAGTAAATGCAAAACTTTAAGGAAAGCCGTATGCGGGAAACCTGCACGTACGGTTTGACGAGGGGGAGAGGGACGCCTCTCCCTACTCTACTGCTCTCGAGCGAGCTTGCGGAG